>JAVWTB010000003.1:205851-288054 GCA_036667955.1 Comamonas sp. | reverse complement strand
GAAGGTCGGCGACCGCGTGCTGTTCGGCAAGTACTCTGGCCAGACCGTCAAGGTCGATGGCGACGAGCTGCTGGTAATGAAAGAAGAAGACCTCTTCGCTGTTGTCGAGAAATAAAGCTACTGCGCAGGCGTCATGCGTCGTTGCGCGGTGCTCGCAATCCTCACGTACCCAAGTACGTTCCGGTTGCTGTGCTCCGTGCGCCTAGCCTGACACCTGCTCGCTACGCTTTCTCTCCCGAGCATTCATTCTCATTTCAAGTTTTCAAGTATTTAGGAGCCTAAAAATGGCAGCAAAAGACGTAGTATTCGGCGGTGAAGCACGTGCACGCATGGTTGAAGGCGTGAACATTCTGGCTAACGCCGTCAAGGTGACCCTGGGCCCCAAGGGCCGCAACGTGGTGCTCGAGCGCTCGTTCGGCGCCCCTACCGTGACCAAGGACGGTGTGTCCGTGGCCAAGGAAATCGAACTGAAGGACAAGCTGCAGAACATGGGCGCTCAGCTCGTGAAGGAAGTGGCCTCCAAGACCAATGACATCGCTGGTGACGGCACCACGACCGCTACCGTGCTGGCCCAAGCCATCGTGCGCGAAGGCTCCAAGTACGTCGCCGCTGGTCTGAACCCCATGGACCTGAAGCGCGGTATCGACAAGGCTGTCGCTGCCCTGGTGGAAGAGCTGAAGAAGCAATCCAAGGCCACCACCACCTCCAAGGAAATCGCCCAAGTCGGTTCCATCTCCGCCAACTCCGACGAATCCGTGGGCAAGATCATTGCTGACGCGATGGACAAGGTCGGCAAGGAAGGCGTGATCACCGTGGAAGAAGGCAAGTCCCTGGACAACGAACTCGACGTCGTTGAAGGCATGCAGTTCGACCGCGGCTACCTGTCGCCCTACTTCATCAACAACCCCGAAAAGCAAGCCGCGATTCTGGACAACCCCTTCGTGCTGCTGTTCGACAAGAAGATCAGCAACATCCGCGACCTGCTGCCTACCCTGGAGCAAGTTGCCAAGGCTGGCCGTCCCCTGCTGATCATTGCTGAAGATGTCGAAGGCGAAGCCCTGGCAACTCTGGTGGTGAACACCATCCGCGGCATCCTGAAGGTTGTGGCTGTGAAGGCTCCTGGCTTCGGCGACCGCCGCAAGGCCATGCTGGAAGACATCGCCATCCTGACCGGCGGCAAGGTCATCGCTGAAGAAGTCGGCCTGGCCCTGGACAAGGTGACTCTGGAAGACCTGGGCCAAGCTCAGCGCGTCGAAATCGGCAAGGAAAACACCACCATCATCGACGGTGCTGGCCAAGCTGCTGAAATCGAAGCCCGCGTGAAGCAAATCCGCGCTCAGATCGAAGAAGCCACTTCCGACTACGACCGTGAAAAGCTGCAAGAGCGCGTGGCCAAGCTGGCCGGCGGTGTTGCCGTGATCAAGGTTGGCGCTGCCACCGAAGTCGAAATGAAGGAAAAGAAGGCCCGCGTGGAAGACGCCCTGCACGCTACCCGCGCTGCTGTGGAAGAAGGCATCGTGGCCGGCGGCGGCGTGGCTCTGCTGCGTGCCAAGCAAGCCGTGGGCGAGATCAAGGGCGACAACGCCGACCAGGACGCCGGCATCAAGCTGATCCTGAAGGCCATCGAAGCGCCTCTGCGCGAAATCGTGGCCAACGCCGGTGGCGAGCCATCGGTGGTGGTGGATGCCGTGCTCAAGGGCACGGGCAACTTCGGCTTCAACGCTGCCAACGACACCTACGGCGACATGCTGGAAATGGGTATCCTGGACCCCACCAAGGTGACCCGCACCGCACTGCAAAACGCGGCCTCCGTGGCTTCGCTGCTGCTGACGACCGAGTGCATGATTGCTGAAGCCCCCAAGGCTGAAGGCGCAGCTGCCATGCCTGACATGGGCGGCATGGGTGGTATGGGCGGCATGGGCATGTAATTGCCACGGCTGTCATAGCGCCTACCAAGTCCGCAAGAACCCTTGTGGGCTTGGTGCCAGACACCAAAAAACCCGGCACCGTCAAAGGTGGCCGGGTTTTTTATCGTGTCTGGCAAAGGCGCCCAACACAGCCTTCTCGTGGACAGCTGCGGCGCCGCACCATGGCAGCGCACCGCACGGCAGACTTCCTGCGGCTATGCCGTCCCGCACAGGATCAACGGCCCGCGCGCTCCAGCATCGCATGCAGCAGCACATTGCAGCCCGCCGTGATGTGCTCGGGCTTGGCATCTTCAATCTCGTTGTGCGATATACCATCCTTGCAGGGAATGAAAATCATGCCCGCAGGCGCCAGGCGTGCCATATAGACGGCATCGTGGCCCGCGCCGGAGACGACATCCATGTGGGAGTAACCCAGCATCTGCGCGCCACGCCGCACGGCATCGATGCAGTCAGCGTTAAAGGGCTGCGCGGTGTAGCTGGACACCAGATCGATCTTGATCGGCAGACCGGTCTCCTGGCTGATGCGGGCAGCCACCGCGCGGATGTCCTGGTCCATGGCCTCGCAGTCGGCATCGGCGGCATTGCGCAGGTCCATGCTGAATTTCACCTCACCCGGAATCACATTGCGGCTGTTGGGATGCACATGCACCATGCCCACCGTACCGCGCCCGTGCGGCGGGTGGCGGTGCGCGCAGGCCACCACCTCCTGCATCACCTGGGTGGCGACCTGCAAGGCATCCTTGCGCAGCGCCATCGGCGTGGGGCCGGCATGCGCCTCCATGCCGGTGACGGTGCAGTCATACCAGCGGATACCGAGCACGCCGGTCACCACGCCAATGGTCGTGTCATGGTCCTCCAGCACCGGGCCTTGCTCGATATGGGTTTCAAAGTAGTAGCCAATCGGGTGCTCACCCGGCTCCTGCGGGCCGATATAGCCGATGCGCTCCAGCTCGTCCTTCACGCTTTTGCCGTCGGTGTCTTTGGCCGCATAGGCATGCTCCAGGCTGAAGGCCTTGGCAAACACGCCCGAGCCCATCATCACCGGCACAAAGCGCGAGCCCTCCTCGTTGGTCCAGAACGCTACCTCAATGGGAGCCTCGGTCTCGATGCCATGGTCATTGAGCGTGCGCACCACCTCGATGCCGGCCAGCACACCATAGTTGCCATCAAACTTGCCGCCCGTCGGCTGGGTGTCGATATGGCTGCCGGTCATGATCGGCGGCAGGCTGTTGTTGCGGCCCGGGCGGCGCATAAAACCATTGCCGATCTTGTCGATGGTGACCGTCATGCCCGCCTCCGTCGCCCAGCGTGTCACCAGCTCGCGCCCTTGGCGGTCCAGATCGGTCAAGGCCAGGCGGCACACGCCCCCTTTGGCGGTGGCACCAATCTGGGCCAGCTCCATCAGCGATGCCCAGAGCCGGTCGCCATTGATGCGCAGCTGGCTGGTATCGGTCTTCACTTTCGTGTCCATGTTCGATCTCCTTGTTTCATTGCGTGCGGGCAACGGCCGTGGGCGCCGTCTCTTGCGCGCGCTTTTGCACCGCCTGGAAGTTGGGGCCAAAGGCCGGCCGCTTGAAATACTGGCCTGCACCCTTCTCGGCCCGCAGATCGCCATTGGCATACACGATCTTGCCGCGGCTGATGGTGTGGCTGGGCAGGCCCATCACCTGCCGGCCTTCAAAGATGTTGAAATCGCCCTTGGAGTGCTGGGTCTTGGCCGACAAGGTCTTGGTGGCCTTGGGGTCCCAGAGCACCACATCGGCATCGGCACCCACGCCGATAAAGCCCTTGCGCGGGTAAACATTGAAGAGCTTGGCCGTGTTGGCCGAGGTGATCGCGACAAACTCGCTGGGCGTCAGGCGCCCGGTGTTCACCCCTGCATCCCAGACCACGGCCATGCGCTCTTCGACGCCGCCCGTGCCATTGGGCGTCTTGGCAAAATTGTCCTTGCCCACCGCCTTTTGCTCGGCGCAGAAGGTGCAGTGGTCCGTTGCCGTGGTGTGCAGGTGCCCGGCCTGCAGGCCGCGCCACAGCGCTTCCTGGTGTTCTTTGGGGCGGAAAGGCGGGCTCATCACATAGGCAGCGGCGGTGGCGTAGTCGGGGTGGCGGTAGACGCTGTCGTCAATCGTCAAATGGCCCGCGAGCACTTCGCCGTAGACGCGCTGGCCCCGGGCCCGGGCGCGGGCGATGGCATCCGCAGCCTCGATGCAGCTCACATGCACGATGTAGATGGGCACGCCCAGCACATCGGCAATCGCAATGGCGCGGTTGGCCGCTTCGGCCTCCACCATGGGGGGGCGCGACAGCGGATGGCCTTCCGGGCCGGTGATGCCCATGCGCGCCACCTCTTGCTGCAGCAGGTAGACCAGCTCGCCGTTTTCGGCATGCACGGTGGGCATGGCACCCAGTTCCAGCGCACGCTTGAAGCTGTTCACCAAGGTTTCGTCGTCGCACATGATGGCGTTCTTGTAGGCCATGAAGTGCTTGAAGCTGTTGATGCCCTCGTCGCGCACCAGCAGGCCCATGTCCTCGCGCACCTGCTCACTCCACCAGGTTACCGCCACATGGAAGGAGTAGTCAGCCGCCGACTTCTCGGCCCAGCCGCGCCACTTGCGGTAGGCGTCCATCAGCGATTCCTGCGGCGCGGGAATGACAAAATCGATGATGCTGGTGGTGCCACCGGCCAGGCCTGCGGCGGTACCGGTAAAGAAGTCGTCCGCCGTGACCGTGCCCATAAAGGGCAGCTGCATGTGGGTGTGCGGATCAATGCCGCCAGGCATCACATACTGGCCGCTGGCATCCAGGGTCTCGGTGCCAGCAGGCGCCTGGGCCGCAGCCCCCTCACCCACGGCCACAATCCTGCCGTCCACCAGCAGCACATCGGCACGCTCTTCGCGGTCGGCATTCACGACGGTACCACCACGGATCAGAAGGGGGTGGCTGGCTGTGCTCATCATGTCTCTCCTTTGTACAGGTCTCAAAAACGGCAGCTGCCGCGCTCAAGCGCGCCGCAGCATGGCCTGTGAGGCCACCACATGGCTGGCCATCCCTATGCGGTAGACGACACCGGCAATGAACAGGCCAATGAACCAGGCATAGGCATACAGGTCTTTGAAGAGGGCGCCCACGTTGGGAAAAGTGGCAGGAAACGCGGCATTGAGAAAGCCCGGAATATTGGGCGCCACGCCGCAAACAAACGCGGCAACGGCCACCCAGTTCCAACCATTGGAATAGCTGTATTTGCCGCCTTCCCGGTAGAGCTCGTCCACATCCAGCTGGGTGCGGCGGATGAGAAAGTAATCAACCATCAAGATCCCGGCGATCGGGCCGAGCAGCGCGGAGTAGCCGATCAGCCAGGTGAAGATATAGCCCTGGGTGGACTCCAGAATCTTCCAGGGCATCATCAGGATGGCAATCGCCACCGTGATGTAGCCGCCGCTGCGGTAGCTGATGCGTTGGGGGCTCAGCGCAGAAAAGTCATAGGCGGGGCCCACCAGGTTGGCGGCCAGATTGACGCTCACCGTATCCACCAGCAGCACGATGAGGGCGATGAGCACCGCGGCGCCCGTCATGCGCGCGGCCACATCCACAGGATCCCACAGCGCCTTGCCATAGATGACGACGGTGGCCGAGGTGACGATCACCGCCAAGGCCGCGAGCAGCCCCATGGGCACCGGCAGGCCAATGGCCTGGCCCAGCACCTGGTCGCGCTGCGACTTGGCAAAGCGGGTGAAGTCGGGAATGTTCAGCGCCAAGGTGGCCCAAAAACCAATCATCGCCGTGAGCGACGGCCAGAAGGTGCCCCAGAACTGGCCCGCCTTGGCTTCGCCTGCCGCAAAGGCCGACGGCTTGTTCAGGATCGGGCCAAAGCCGCCCGCCTTGTCATACACCCACCACAGCAGCACAAAGCAGATGACGATCTTGGCCGGTGCCGTATAAGTCTCCAGCTTGCGGATGGACTCGATGCCATGCACCACAAAATAGAACTGGATGGCCCAGAAGACCAGGAAGCAAACCAGCTGCGCCACATTGATGTCCAGCCAAGAAATTTTTTCGCTCTCCAGCGGATGGCCGAGGATCACGCCCAGCAAGGTGTAGATCATCAGCCCGCCAAACCAGGTCTGGATGCCATACCAGCCGCAGGCCACCAGCGCACGCAGCACCGCAGGCAGCTTGGCGCCCCGGGTGCCGAAGGAGGCGCGGGCCAGCACCGCATAGGGAATGCCGTATTTGGCGCCCGCATGCCCTATCAGCAGCATCGGCACCAACACAATCAGGTTGGCCACAAATACGGTCATAACCGCCTGGAACGCCGACATGCCGCCTTCCACCAGGCTGGCGGCCAAGGTATAGGCGGGAATGCACATCACCATGCCTATCCACAATGCCGTGAAGTGGTACCAGGTCCACGTTCGCTGCGATGCCTGCGTGGGTGCGAGGTCGTCGTTCCAAAGGCCACCGGCTTCGCTGCCAGTGGCACCCCCTGCTTGCGCGTCATGGGACATGGCTCACTCCTTGAGAGGTGTTATCAATAGGTTCTAAGCGTCCAAATCAAAATCCGAATCCAAAGTCTTGCGCTCCATCCTGTAGCACATCGGGTCATGCAAAAAGCGCGCCATCTGGGGGGATAGCGCGCCCACCATTTAAGGTGACATCTGCGCGGCCACCCGTGACGGGTTGTTGGGGTGGGTGGTCCAGTTGGCGTACTCGCCGTTGACGGTCTTGCCGGTGCGCGCATCCACCTCGCCGGGCTGCAGACTGCGCATCGAAATCGTGTCGGGCACCGGGCAGATCGACACGCAGAGGTTGCAGCCCACGCATTCGGCCTCGTTCACCTCAAAGCGGCGCTCGCCGGCATCGCCCTTTTGGTAGAAGATGGCCTGGTGCGAGGTGTCCTCACACACCACATGGCAGCGCCCGCACTGGATGCAGCTGTCCTGGTGGATCACGGCCTTGTCGATGTGGTTGAGATTCAGGTCCTTCCAATCCCTGACGGTAGGCACGGCGCGGCCCTGGAAGTCTTCGATGGTCTGGAAGCCATGTGCATCCATGTACTGCGACAAGCCATCGCACATGTCCTGCACGATCTTGAAGCCATAGACCATCGCGGCAGTACAGACCTGCACCGTGCCGCAGCCCAGCGCGATGTATTCCGCCGCATCCCGCCAGGTGGTGATGCCGCCAATGCCGGAGATCGGCAGCCCTGCGGTCTGCGGATCGCGTGCGATCTCGGCCACCATGTTCTGCGCAATCGGCTTGACCGCCGGGCCGCAGTAGCCGCCGTGCGAGCCTTGGCCATCGGTGCTGGGGTGCATCACCAAGGTATCCAGGTTCACGCCCATCACGGAGTTGATGGTGTTGATCAGCGACACCGCATCGGCGCCACCCGCCTTGGCGGCACGCGCCGGAAAGCGCACATCGGTGATATTGGGCGTGAGCTTCACAATCACCGGCAGCCGGCTGTAGTGCTTGCACCACTCGGTGACCATCTGGATGTACTCGGGCACCTGGCCCACGGCCGCGCCCATGCCGCGCTCGCTCATGCCATGGGGGCAGCCGAAGTTCAGTTCAATGCCATCGGCACCCGTGTCTTCCACCATCGGCAAGATGCGCTTCCAGCTTTCTTCCACGCAAGGCACCATCAGCGAGGCAATCAACGCGCGATCCGGCCAGGCCCGCTTTACCCGGGTCATCTCCTCCAGGTTGATCTGCAGAGGACGGTCGGTGATCAGCTCGATGTTGTTCAGCCCCACCACGCGCCGGTCCTGCGACATCAGGGTGGAATAGCGCGGCCCGTTGACGTTGACCACATGCGGGTCCTCTCCCAAGGTCTTCCAGACCACACCTCCCCAGCCTGCTTCGAAGGCGCGGGTGACGTTGATCTCTTTGTCGGTGGGCGGCGCGGATGCCAGCCAGAACGGATTGGGACTGCGGATGCCCAGAAAATTGCTGCGAATATCGGCCATGGCGATTCCTTGGTTCGGTGAATGGGGGGCTTGGGCTAGGCCTTCAGGCGCTGACGCCCACTTCGCGCATCAACATGCGGTGCATGGCGGCTGCGGCGCGCTTGCCGTGCTCCACGGCCTCTACCGTCAGGTCACGCCCGCCCCATCGGCAGTCCCCGCCCGCCCAGACCCGCTTCAGGCTGGTCTGGCCGTCCTCGTCCGTCTCAATCCGCCCTGCTTTGAGGGCGATGCGCGCGCCCGCAGGCTCGGCGATATAGCTCTGGCCGATGGCCTTGAGCACCATGTCCGCCGCCAGCACCGTGGTCTCGCCGGTGTGTTGCAGCTTGCCATCCACCTGCTGGGTGGCCGCCAGGCGGATACCGCTGACGGCACCGTTGTCCACCAGCACCTCCTGCGGCGCTGCCCACAGGCGGATCGTCACACCATGGGTCTGCGCCCATTGCTGCTCCACGGCGGAGGCCGACATGGCATCCTGGCCGCGCCGGTAGGCGATGGTGACTTCTTCTGCGCCCAGCAAGCGCGCCTGTACGGCCGCATCCACGGCCGTCATACCACCGCCAATCACCACCACACGCCGGCCCACAGCTACGGTGGATTTGTCCGGAGCCTGGCGGATGTCGGCAATGAAATCGACCGCATTGCGCAAGCCCTGGGCCGCCGGCTCGGCAATGCCCAGGTCATTGACCCCTGCCAGGCCCAGGCCCAGAAACACCGCATCATGGCTGGCCAGCAGGCTGTCCAGGCTGAAGTCACGGCCCAGCCGCTGGTTGTTGCGCGGGGCAATGCCACCGACTGACAGCAGCCAGTCAATTTCCTTCTGCGCAAAATCGTCGGTGGTCTTGTAGTTGGCCAGGCCGTATTCGTTCAGGCCGCCCAGTTTGGGCTTGGCATCGAGCAGGCTGACATCATGGCCTTGCAAGGCCAAAAGGTGGGCACAGGCCAGCCCGGCCGGGCCAGCCCCCACCACCGCCACTTTCTTGCCCGTTGGCTCGGCCCGCTTGAACAGGGGCGCGCCGCCTGCCGCCATGAATCGGTCGGTGGCATAGCGCTGCAGCGCGCCAATTTCCACCGGCTTGTCTTCATTGGTATTGCGCACGCAGGCCTGCTCGCAGAGCACCTCGGTCGGGCACACCCGGGCGCACATGCCGCCCAGCGGGTTCGATTCGAGAATGGTCTTGGCAGCGCCCCGGATGTTGTCCTGCGCGATGCGGGCGATGAAGCTGGGCACATCGATGCTGGTCGGGCAAGCCGTGGCGCAGGGTGCGTCGTAGCAGTAGTAACAGCGCTCGGCTTCGATCGATGCCTGCGCCCATGTCAGCGGCGGGTGCGCATCCGAGAAATTTTCAGCGTATTGGTCCGCGCCAAGCCGTCCTGCGCGCACACCGCATCCCTTGGGTCCGTTCATGACTCATCCTCCTCGACTGGGTTACCAGCGCGAGTGCGAACGGCACCTAGGGTGTGCCGCCTGCGACCGCGCCACTGCATCTACAACCGGTCCGGCGAATGGCATTGCCGAGCAATCCATTCACCGCCAAAGCTGCACCAACCAGGGAGGGTTCATCAGGCCCTCATCGTGGGTGTTTTATCTTCACTGCGCTGCTGTTTTCGCTGCGCTTATGAACCTATTAAAAGCCTGAATAAAATTTTACGCACTGGTAAAAACACTAGGGATCATCTGCAGGACCCTCGCCCGGAAACGGGGCTGCGCAATCAACGATAATGAAAACAATTCCCATTTGCGTGTATTACTCCGTGCAGTCCCCAACTGCGACGACGGTATCCACCGGCTGCGAAGACCTCCTTTCCCCCTTTGCAACGGCCGCCTGGTGTTTGAGCGTTACTACCGCGAACTGCTGAACTTTCTGTCCCGATCCGTGCAGGACCGTGAGACGGCGGCCGATCTGGCGCAGGAAAGCTATGCCCGCGTGCTGGCGGCCCAGCAAACCGGCCAGGCCGTGCAAGACCCGCGCGCCCTGCTCTACCGCACCGCCCGCAACCTGGTCATTGACCAGCACCGGCGCAGCAGCATCCGCGCTGAACTGGAGACATCACCTGCATCGGCAGATGAGGCATCCGGACTGGAACAACTGGCGGGCCCGCGCAGCCTGGAGCCCGAGACCATCCTGGCCTCACGCGAAGGCCTGGCCGCCCTGGTCGCCACCATCGACCAATTGCCCCCGCGCTGCCGCGAAGCCTTTATGCTCTACAAGTTCGACGGCCTGAGCTATGCCCAGATCGCAGCGCAGATGAGCATCTCGACCCGCACGGTAGAGATGCAGCTGCAAATCGCGATGGAGGCCTGCTGGCGTTGCCAGGACCGGCTCGATGGCATGCAGCCGCCCCTCCGCGAACGCAAGCGCAGCAAACGCGCGCAACCATGAGCCGCCCATGTCCGCCCCCAGAATCCAGAATTGACCACGAGATGAACGCAACGCCCCTGCCACCAGACAACACCGCCGGCCTGCGCCAGCAGGTGCTGGACTGGTGTGTGCGGCGCCAGCGTGAGGACTGGAATGCAGGGGACGAGCAAGCCTTCCAGCAGTGGTTGGAGGCCGATGCCAGCCATCGGTCGGCCTACTTGCAATGGGAGCAGCATTCGGCCGCGATCGACGCCATCCCCGCCGACGCGCTCGCCCAGCTGCGCCGCAACCTGGCCCATGACAAGGCGCAACTGGCAGCAGCGCAGCCGCCTGCACTTCGTCCTGCAACTGCCGTCACGGCCCTGCGCCGCCGCTGGGTGCTGCCATCGCTGGGCATGGCCGCTGCGATCGTAATGACCACCGGCACAGGGTTGCTGGCCTGGCAGCACTGGCAGGCGCAGCCGCTGTTTACGCAAGCCTACGTCTCCGAGCGCGGCCAACAGCTGGCAGTGCAACTGCCCGATGGCAGCCAGCTGCGCCTGGATACCGCCACCCGGCTGGAGGTGGCCTACTACCGCGACCGCCGCGAAGTGGTACTGCACGAGGGCCAAGCGGTGTTCAGCGTGCAGGCCAACCCAGAACGCCCTTTCCATGTGCTGAGCGGCCCGGTCGGCATCACCGTGGTGGGCACGCGGTTCTCAGTGCGCTATACCCCCGGGCTCGCCGGCAGCGATGGCGTGCGGGTAGCGGTGGAAGAAGGCCAGGTGCGGGTGGTACGCCGCGATGGAGCGCCCGGCCCCGCGCTGGCGCAGATCGCCGAGGCCCAGACCTTGGCTGCCGGCCAGCAGATTACGGCCGATGCCCAAGGCAGCCTGGCCCCCGTCCAACAGGTCGCCGCAGAAGGTATTGCTGCCTGGCGCGAGCACCGCATCAGCTTTGTCAACACGCCGCTCGCCCAGGCGCTGGCGGAGTTTGAGCGCTATGGCAGCACAGGCCTCACGATCAGCGACCCGGCAGTTGCCGCGCTGCGCCTGAGCGGCACTTTTGACCCCAGCGACACCCAGACCCTGCGCAAGGTGCTGCCCCATGCGCTGCCGGTGCGGCTGCAGCAGGGGGCAGGCGGCCTGGAGATACGCGCTGCGCGCTGACATCGCTGGCCCCCGCAAAATTCTTTTATAAATTTTCGCTGCTACTACCGTATTTCTCGCCGCTCGTGCGTCTACCTCAGTAGGAATGATTTGCATTGACTACTTTGAGGATCCCGATGTCGTACCCCCTTCTGCGCCCCGCTCCGCTGGCTTTGGCCCTAGCCCTGGCCTTCGGCACTGTGGCAGCCCATGCGCAAAGCGCCGCCTTGCCCGCTACACCGCTGGCCTTCAGCATCCCGGCCCAGCCGCTGGCCGAGGCGCTCAATGACTGGGCGCGGCAAACGCGCATCCAGCTGATTGCCCAGCAAGGCCTGGTCGCCGGCAAGCGGGCCCCAGCCATCATCGGCACCTTGACGCCGAACCAGGCCCTGGACCGCCTGCTGGCGGGTACCGGCTTGGTGGCCACCGTGGAAGGCCAGGCCGTGGTCATCAAGGCCGCATCGCCGGGCGAGGAAGGCGCGACCCTGGCGACCGTCACCGTGACGGCCGACGCCCAGCGCGATGGCGCCACCGAAGGCACGGGCAGCTACACCCAGCGCGGCCCCAGCGCCACGGCCACGGGCTTGAGTCTGAGCCTGCGCGAGACGCCGCAGTCGGTGAGCGTGATGACGCGCCAGCGCATGGACGACTTCAAGCTGGACACCTTGACCGATGTGATGGAGCAGACCCCGGGCATCGGCACCTACCGCCAGGGCAATGCCACCGATTTCCAGGCGCGCGGCACCTCGGTCAATCTGCAGACCGATGGCATGGCCCAGGTGCGCAGCGGCTGGTACTACCTGACCAGCACCTTATTCTCGCTCGATGACATGGCCGAGATCGACCACATCGATGTGCTCAAGGGCTCATCGGGCCTGGTGGTGGGCAAAGGCGAATACGGCGCCACCGTCAACATGGTGCGCAAGCGGCCTACGCGCAACTTCCAGGCCAGCGTGCAGGCCAGCGCTGGCAGCTGGGACAGCTACCGCGCCCAGGCCGATATTGGCGGCCCGCTCAACGAAGCGGGCACCCTGCGCGGCCGCCTGGTCGCATCGGCCACGGATGCTGGCAGCTTTCGCGACCATGAAGACAGCAGAAGCAAGATGCTGTTCGGCACCTTGGAAGCCGACCTGAGCCCCGACACCTTGCTGAACGTCGGCTTTACCTACCGCCAGCGTGCGGCCAATGGCATCGGCACCACCCAACCCATACAGGGCTACACCCGTGCCGGCATCAAAACGCCCGACCGGCCACGCTCTTTCAACACCGGCGCGCCCTGGGGTGGCTATGACCAGAACGCGCTCACCCTGTTTGGCAGCTTGGAGCAGCGCCTGGGCAATGGCTGGACGAGCAGCCTCAAGTTCTCGCACCAACAGGTGCGCATGGACGACATGTTTGCCGGCTACCTCTACGACCAGGACCGGGTCAACTACGGCCGCTGGACGGATATGCGCAATGACAACTGGACCGTGAACCTGGACATCAAGGGCCCCTTCAGCCTGCTGGGCCGCCAGCACGAGCTGCTCGCCGGTATCGGCATCTCGCGCTTCCAGAGCAGCGTCAAACTGCCCTTGAACGCGCTGACCCTGCTGCCACTCGATGGCCTGGGCACCCGCTACGACCAAGGCGGTGCCTACCTGCCCGAGCCCGACACCAGCAGCTGGACCTATGGCGACAACCGCTTCAGCCAAAAGCAGCGCTACGCCTATGCCGCAGGCCGCTTTCAACTTAGCGACCCGCTGCAGCTGATTGCCGGCTTGCGGGTGACCAAGTTTGAAGAGCGCGACACCACCCCCTACTGGTGGAACTACGACATGAACGAGAGCGCGGTCTACACGCCCTACGCTGGTTTGGTGTATGACTTCCACCCCAATATGTCGGCCTACGCCAGCTATGCCAGCATCTTCCAGCCGCAGACCTCGCAAGACGAGCAAGGCCGCACCCTCAAGCCCGAAGAAGGCAACACCTATGAGGTCGGCATCAAGGGCGAGTTCTTTGACAAGCGCCTGAACGCCAGCATCAGCCACTACTGGATCAAGACCAAGAACACCGCCGAAGAAACCGGCGGCCTCACCCCGGGTGGCGACACCGCCTACCGCTCCGTTACCTCTGCCACCCGCCATGGCTGGGAGCTGGAGCTGTCGGGCGAGCTGGCACGTGGCTGGCAAGCCCAGGGCAGCCTGGTGCGTCAGAACAGCTCACTGAGCAACACCAGCCAGTACCCCGAGTACCAGTTCAAGCTGGGCAGCACCTACCGCTTTGACCAAGGCGCGCTGCGCGGGTTGACCGTCGGCGCTTCCACCCGCTGGCAAGACAAGACCTCTGTCAGCAACAGCGCTGCCACCTTGGAACAAAGCAGCTACGCGGTTCTGGATCTGATGGCCCGCTACCAGGTCGACAAACAACTGTCCTTCAGTCTGAACATCAACAACGCACTGGACAAGCACTACAAAGCTGGCGTGAACAACTTCAGCGCCATCGGCCTGTTCTACACCTGGGGCGCGCCGCGCAGCGTGAATGTGGGCATGCGTTACGACTTTTGATGGGTCACCATAGCGTGGATCTGGGTCGGGGACTCATGCAGCGCACCCATCCTGACGGCGACCGCTCAAGCCCGCAGCCTTGGGCAGGCTACGGGCTTTTGCACGAAGGTCTGCTATCGCTTTTCGAATGCGATGTCGAAGGCCGATGCGCCGCTCACAGGCTGCTTGCTGGGTCTGGCAGCGCCTGCAAGCCCGGGCTTGTTTTGGCTGGCACCGTGCGCTGCAGCACGGTGCCGGTTCGGCTACCCATGTAAACACCCTGTTCGTAAGCAATAGCCCCGTTGACGATGACGCAGTCAATGCCCGCAGCGGCCTGCTTGGGGTCATCAAAGGTGGCGGTATCGCGCACGGTCTGGGGGTCAAACACGCACAGGTCA
This sequence comes from Comamonas sp., assembly GCA_036667955.1. Taxonomy (GTDB): domain Bacteria; phylum Pseudomonadota; class Gammaproteobacteria; order Burkholderiales; family Burkholderiaceae_C; genus Comamonas. The sequence continues at coordinate 273,753 of JAVWTB010000003.1, read as the reverse complement.
GCGTAGTGGCCTTCGGCCAGCACACCGCGTTTGTCGATGCCAAAGACCTCGGCCGTCAGGCCCGTCATCTTCCAGACCGCTGTCTCCAGCGGAAACAGGCCCAGATCACGGCTGTAATGGCCCAGCACGCGGGGAAAGGTGCCCCATAGGCGCGGGTGTGGGCGCTCGTTGGAGGGAACGCCGTCCGAGCCGATCATGGTGGGGCCAAACTGCAAGATACGCTGCACATCGCGCTCATCCATGTTGAAGTAGATGGCGCTGGCCGGCTGCAGGCGGGCGGAGGCCTCGGCACGCGAGACCTGCCAGCGTCTGGCGATATCGCCCAGCTCCTGGCCTTGCAGCTCGGGGTGGCTGGCGCTGTCGGCAATCACGATCCTGCCGCTCAAACGCTCCTCCTGCAGGTGCAGGATGGTCGAACTCGCGTGATAGGGGTAGCAGTCAAGTGACACACACTGGCGGCGCATGGCCGCCTCGATCTGCGGCAATGTCTGGGCCGAATGCCCCCAGTTGGCCTGGCCCTGCAGCTTGTGGTGCGAGATGAGCACGGCGGCCTGCGCGCGCTGCCCGATCTTTAAGGTCTCCGCAATGGACTGCTGGCTGTGCGCTGCCTCATCACGCATATGGCTCACATAGAGCGCGCCAAATTCGGCCAGTGGCTGGGCCAGCTGGCACAGCTCCTGCGTGCTGGCTGCGGCAGCGGGCGGGTAGTAGGTGCCCGATGACAAGCCCACCGCCCCGGCCGCCAGCGCCTCGCGCAGCAAGGCCTGCATGGCGGCCATTTCTGACGGGTTGGCGGCCCGGTCCAGATCGGCCATGGCCCGTACCCGCAAGGTGGTATGGCCCACCAGCGGAATCACATGTATCGCTGGCGGAGATGCGCGCAGCGCTTGCAAATAGGCCTCAAAGGTCGAAAAGCGCGTGGCTGCATCGCTGAGCAAGTTGAGCGGCGCGGGCATCCGCGAATCCGGGTGGAGCGGCGCCACGCTGATGCCGCAGTTGCCGGTGACCACCGCCGTCACCCCTTGCGAGAGCTTGAAGCCCATCTGGGGTTGCAGCAGCAGGGCCTGGTCGTCATGCGAATGGGCATCGATAAAACCCGGTGCAACGATCTTGCCCCTGGCATCGACCACCTTGTCGGCCTGCGCAGCGGACAAGTCGCCCAAGGCCGCAATCACCGTGCCGCGGATACCAATATCGGCCTTGAACCGAGGGCGCTTGCGGCCATCGATGACCTCGGCACCACGGATCAGCACATCAAATACCTGCGTTTGCATCTGGCCTCCTTGCATGGCATCGGTTGAGGGGCAGCCATGGCCAGGTCAGTCCACCTTGGCACCACTGGCCTTGACCACTGCACCCCAGTGCGCGCGCTCCGAGTCGACGAGGGCTTTGAAATCTTCTGGCATGCCCGCCAGCGGGGTGTAGGCCATTTTTTCGAGTTGCACCCTGATCGTGGGCGTCTTGAGCACCTGGTTCAAGGCCGTGTTCAGATGCATCACCACATCACGCGGGGCGCCGGGGGGCAGCAGCAAACCTCCCCAGGCGTTCATCACAAAACCCTCCACACCGGCCTCTTGCATGGTGGGCAGATCGGGGTACTGGACATTGCGCTTGGCGCTCGTCACAGCCAGCGCACGCACCTTGCCTGCTTGCAGCTGTGGGGCAGCGGTGACGATGTTCTCAAAGTAATAGTGCAGATTGCCGCCAACCAGATCGTTCAGTGCCTGCGGTGAGCCCTTGTAGGGAATGTGCTGCGCGGATTCCAGCCCCATCCGCGTCTTGAACAGCTCGGCCCCCAAATGGCTGGTGGTACCAATACCGCCTGAGCCATACTGCACCAGATTGCCCGCACTTTTGACATAGGTCACCAACTCCTCGACGGTGGTGACGGGAGCCTGGTTGCTCACCAGCAAAAAGCTGCTGGTGGTCGCCATGCCGCCAACCGGCACCAGGCTATGCGGGTCATAGGGGAGTTTTCTGAAAAGAAACGCATTGGTCGTCAACGTGGCATTGTTGCCGTAGCCCAGGGTGTAGCCATCGGGCGCCGCGCTGACCAGCGCCTGCATGCCGATGTTGCCACCCGCCCCGCCTCTGTTCTCAATCACCACCGGCTGGCCCAGTTGCTGCGACAGCGCATTGCCGATCAGGCGCGTGAGCACGTCGGGGCTGCTGCCGGCCACGCTGGGCACAATGATCTTGATGGGTTTTTCAGGGTAGGCCGCGTGCGCGGTGCAAGCCAGCAAGCCAGCAGCGGCCATCAGCAAACGGCGTGAAAACAGAGCAGCAGCCATGGAGTTTCTCCCGAAGATTGGAGTACTGGGACAAGGACCGGCGGGTATGCAACCCATGCCCCTCTGCCCTCCTCCTGTTGAACCTAAGATCCTGCACGGCATAGCGTCCAAGACAGATTCATTCTGTTCTGAGTCTTTCAAAAAATCTGCTGAATTAACAACAACCTACCAAAGCAACATGTGCAAAAAGCAGGAGATGGCAGCAGAAGGCCCCAGAGCCAAGCACAGAGCGTCCATAAAAAAGCCCGTTGGCTTTCATACCAACGGGCTCGGGTGCTATGGCTTGGCTAGCGCTTAGCTGGCTTTATGAAATGCTTCTGTCAGCCTATCGACCGCCTGCTCGATCTGCGCCACATCGGGCGCTGCAAAAGACAGACGCATCGAATGCAGATTGGCACGGTCGGCATAGAAGGCCTTGCCCGGTACAAAGAGCACATTGGCCGCAACGGCGGCATCAAACAGTTTTTGCGGGTCAATGCTTGTATCGAAGGTCATCCAGACAAACATGCCGCCCGCTGGCTGCACAAACTGCACCAGGTCGCCCAGGCGGGCCTTCAGGCCCTGGGTCAGCGCCAGCATGCGACGCTGGTACTCTGCGCAGGCCTTGGCCACCGCTTGTGGATAGCGGCCGGATTGCAGGTAGCTGGCCGCCACGGCTTGCGCCAAGGGCGAGGTGCAGAGGTCATTGGTCTGCTTGGCTACGGTGCAGCGGCGCAGCACCGCCGGGTCGGCCACCATCCAGCCCACACGCAGGCCGGGGGCCACGGTCTTGGACAGGCTCGACAGGTACACCACCGGGTTCTCAGCCTCGCCCACCTGCTGCTGGGCCGCGGCATAGACGGGTGCGGGCCGTGCATCGGTAAAGGCCAGCTCGCCATAGGGATCGTCCTCCACCACGACAAAGCCATACTGCAGCGCCAGCTGCACCAGACGCTCGCGGCGCTGCTGCACCAGCAAGGTGCCGCAGGGGTTGGAGAAGTTGGGCACCGTGTAGAGCAGCTTGGGGCGCTCGGCCACGGGCAGCGCGGCCAGCAGGGCGGCCAGCGCCTCCACATCCAGGCCGTCGCCATCCACCGGTGTGCTCAGTATCTTGGCGCCCGCCTGGCGCAGCGCCGCGATGGTGGCGGGGTAAGCGGGGGTCTCCACACAGACGGCATCACCGGGCTGGATCAGCACGCGCAGCAGCAGGTCAAAGCCCTGTTGCGATCCGGTCGTCACCAGCACATCGGCAGCGCTGCAGCGGATGCCGCGCTCTTGGCACTGGGCGGCCAGCTGCTCACGCAGCGCGGGTGCGCCTTCGGTGGCACCGTATTGCAGCGCGGTAGCACCCGTGGTCATGGCCTGCGCAGCAGCTGCGGCCAATCCCTCTTGGTCAAACAAGCTGGGCGACGGATAGCCACCCGCCAGCGAGATCATGCCGGGCCGGCTGAGGTAGGGAAACAGCTCGCGGATGGGCGAGCCTTGTGGGTTGGCAAATGCGGGCGTGAATTGAAAAAAAGACATGGCCTTGTCTCGCTGTGTTGTCTCTGGTCGTTGTTATTGGCCATGCTTGCCAAGGCAAACACAGCCGGTGCTTAGTTTTTGGCAGTTCCCAAATCCACCGTGCCGCACAAATGCTGCGGATCAAGCCGGTCGCGCCAGCCATCAGCCCATTGCTGCAGCAGCGGCGGCGTAAAGCGCTGGTAATAGGCCAGGTTGTGGGGGCCCACGCCGTGCTCGGCGCTGTAGCTGCCAGCAAAGTCTTCCACCACCATGCCGTAGATGGCATCGCGCAGGCGCTGCACCACGGCCGGGTCGTAGGGCTCGGGAGCATCCTTGCGCCAGATGACGTTGAAGTGCACGCCGCCATCGGCGATATGGCCAAAGTCCACGACGGTGAGGAAGGGGTAGTCGCGCGCCACCAGCTCACGGCCTTTGCGGCAGAATTCCATGATGCGCGAGCGCGGCACCGACACATCAAACGCAATCGGCTTGCCCAGCGCACGCGCGCCTTCGCTGATGCTATGGCGCAGGTGCCACAGCTCAGTGGCATTGCCCAAGGCCGCGTTGACGATGGTCGACTCAAACTGGTCTTCCAAAAAGCTGTTGAGCGCTTCTTGCAGATCGAGCTGGCTGTACTTGGCAGCGGCGTTGGCCTCCAGCTCGACCAGGATGGCGAACGCGGGCGCATCGTCCGGCGCAAAGGGGTTGCGCAGGTTGGGCACATGGTCGATGGCCGCCTGCATGGCATTGCCCGAGATGCCTTCAAACGCGGCCAGCCAATCGCCCAGGTCACGCTCAAAGGCCTGCAGCAGCTCCATCACCGCCTCGTCCGATGCGGGCACCACCAGCGCGGTGGCGCGCTGCGTCGGGCGGGCATGCACCTGGATGGTGGCCTGGGTCACGATGGCGCCGGAGCCAGAGCCGCCGACAAACAACTGCTTCCAGTCCACGCCGGTATTGTTCTTGCGCAGCGCACGGCCCAGCTCCAGCACTTCGCCGGGCGGATCCATCAGCACCACTTGCAGCGCCATCAGGTTGGAGCGCACATCGCCATAGCGGATCAGGCGGGTGCCACCAGTGTTGGTGGCCACCATGCCGCCGATCGAAGGGTTGGCCCCCAAGTCGATGGGGAACCACAGGCCATGCGGTTCAAGCTTGTCGTTGAGCTCCTGCAGGGTGACCCCTGCATCCACCACCACGCTGCGGTTGGCCACATCCACCTCGCAGTGGCTGCGCAGACGCGAGAGGCTCAGCACCAGCTGGGTGCCGCTCATGTCCGGCGTGCTGGCGCCCACCATGCCGGTGTTGGCGCCTTGGGGCAGCAGCGCCAGGCCGCGCTCGGCACAGAGCCGCACAACCGCCTGCACCTGTGCCACATCGGCGGGGCGTACCACCAGGCGCGCACGGCCCTGGCCGTAGCGCGCGCCTTCTTCGTAGGCAGCCATATCGGCGCCTTGCAGCACCCCTACTTCGCCCACGATGGCTTGCAGTGCACTCAGCAGTTCGCTGTTGTCCATATCAGCGGCGGCCATCGCTCAGGCCACGCTTTCTGCCACAGCGGCTTGGGCTAGCGCCTCACGCACCGCTTGCAACGATGCATCCTGCATGGCCTGGTACAGCGCGATCTCGTCATGCACCTGGGTGCCCAGATCGGCCTCGAAAGCCTGCTGCGCTTGGTTGGCCTCGTAGTGCTTTTGCTCTTCGCCACCCAGGTTGGACTGGAAGATGCCCGCTGCGCTCACCGGCAGGAAATCTTCATACACGATAGGCTCGGCACGCACCACGCCGTCGGCAATCAGGGTCTCGATATCGGCCGAGGCATCGCCCACCGGCTGCTGCAGCACATAGCGGTAGAAGGCCAGGCCTTGCTGGCGCATGGCGTCATGGCTGTCGGGGAAGGCCGCAAACGACGACTCCAGGCGGTCCTGGTAGTTGGCGCTGGCGCTGCCGGCATTGCCCATGCTGCGCACCTTGGCCAGCAGGCTGTCATACAGCGCGCGGCCCTTGCGCGTCAGCGCTACGCCGCGTTGCTCAATCTCGCCAAAACGGGCGGTGTGCGTGCCCTGGTCATCGCTACCGGGGAACAGCACCCGCTCTTGCAGCGCCTTGAAGCTGGTCTGGCGCAGGAGGATGGGGCAAGCGCGGCGCGGTGGGCCTTCGACCACATCCTTGGCATCCATGCCATGGGCGGGCATGCCTGCCTGGGCCACGTCGATATCCAAAGTGCGGGGTGTCAGGTGGTTGATGTGCGGGCCCTTGAAGCAGACCACATCGGCGATCAAGCGGTGGGCCTTGTGCAGCTTGTCATAGGTGGCGGCATCCACGGTGGCCTCGCTGTGCCAGCGGAAGGTCTCCAGCGCTTCGCGCACAAATTCATCGGCCTGCGCGTCGCTCAGGCCACCGGCGGCTTCGCACTGGGCAATCAGCGCCAGCGCGCGTTCGCTAAAGATCTGGCGGCGGGCCAGGATGGCAGCGGCTTCTTCGCGCACCGCCGCATCGGCAATCAGCTCCAGGCGCAGCAGCGAGGTGAACACCCGGAACGGGTTGCGGTTGAGCGAGCTGCCCAAGACCGGGCGGAACGCGGTGGAGTGCACCGGCACGCCAGCCACCGACAGGTCGTAGTAGCCCACGGCCTCCATGCCCATCACGGCAAACAGGCGGCGCAGGGTGGACAGCTCTTCTTTGGTACCCACGCGGATGGCGCCATGGCGCTCCACATCCAGGCGCTCCAGCTCATCGGCCTGTTCCATCGCGCGCTCCAGCGCGGGCTGGGTCTTCAGCACCTCGCCATTGACCTGGGCCACCAGCGCCATCAGGCTGCCGTACTGCGGCACTTCGTCGCGGTACATATCGGACATGGCGCGGGAGAAGCGCGAACGGACTTCATCGGGGTGCACAAAGTGGGTCATCGGGGGTACCAGATCAAAAGCTAATAAAACGAGAAAACCAGGCCTTGGCAGCCAGCCAAAAAGCGGCTCGGCACCAAGACAACACTGCGCGTCATGCTAGGCAGAGGCTTGTTCCAGGTCAAACGACAATAGCGCGGCAAATTATTCCAATTACGCACAACGTGAGATAGGAGCGCCGGAGCAGCTTGCAGGCACCGGCACATAGGCATAAAAAAACCCAACCGAGGCTGGGTTGGGGTCGCACAAGCTTGCAGCTTACTGGTCGGCGTAAGCTTCCAATGGCTTGTCGTTCGGCTCTTGCAGCAGCTTTTTCAGGGCGTCGCTCATGGGCAAGTTCAGCGCCTGGCCCTTGGGCGGGATGGGTTGCATGAACCACTTGTCATAGATCTTGGCCAGCTCGCCGGACTTCATCATTTTGCTCAGGCTGTCGTCCACGGCCTTCTTGAAAGCGGGGTCGTCCTTGCGGAACAGCAGTGCAATCGGCTCCGATCCCAGCGGCTCGCCGACAATCTTGAAGCCAGCCGGATTGGCTGAGTTGGCGATCACGCCAGCGAGCAGGTTGTCGTCGAGCACAAAGGCGTCGGCGCGGCCCGATTCCAGCAGCATGAAGCTTTCGAAGTGGTCCTTGCCCAGGGTGGTGGGCAGGTTGATGCTGTTGTCCTTGGCAAACTTGCGCAGCAGCTGTACGGCAGTGGTGCCAGCCGAGGCCGCCACGGTCTTGCCATCGAGCTGCTTGACGCTGGTGATGTTCGAATCGGCACGGACGGCTGCGCGCACCTGGCTCACATAGGTGGTCACCGCAAAGGCCACTTGCTTTTGGCGGCTGAGGTTGTTGGTGGTGGGGCCGCAGCCGATATCGACAGTGCCGTTTTGCACCAGTGGCATGGTGTTCTGGGCCGTCAGCGCCATGTACTCGATCTTGGCGTTGGGCGCGATTTCCTTGAGCACGCGCTCGCACAGCTCCACGTGGTAGCCGCCAAAGGTCTGGTTGGAGCCAATCGCATAGGCCATGGGGGCCGAGCTCTCACGCACGCCCACCACCACCTTGCCGCTGCTGTTGATCTTGTCGAAGGTGCTTTGCGCAAACGCCGCGCCGCCTGCGGCAAAAGCCACCGCCGCAGCAACCATCTTGATGCTGAATTTCATTGTGTACTCCTTGGAATTTACGAATTGGCAGCCAGGCACTAGGCCTTCACTACCCTACCAGCTTTGTGATTGCGCTGGTTATGGCGCGCCGCGCACGCGCGCGTTATTAATTAAAACGAACTGGACGCACTGGCTTTGCGCCAGCGCATCCAGACTCCGAGTATTCCAGAGAGTCGCGCCAATCCCTAGCGCGTATTCCGAAGCATGTGTTGCTGTTTTGGAAACACCATGCTGCGCTGCCGTATCCGGCAACGCCAGGGGTGACAGCGCTTAAGGTGCCAGTCGGCTGACCAGGGCCACCGTCGAAGGATCCACGCCCTGCCAGTCGCCCTGGTCACGGCGTGCAAACAGGTCCTTGGCCAGTTGCTTGCCCAGCTCCACCCCCCATTGGTCAAAGCTGTTGATGCCCCAGAGCGCACCGCTGACAAAGACGCGGTGCTCATACAAGGCAATCAACGCGCCCAGCGAGGTGGGGGTGAGCTTGTCCATCAGCAAGAACGTGCTGGGCCGGTTGCCTGGGCAGTACTTGGGGCCCTGCTCTTCGGTGCGACCCACCAGCAGCGCTTGCGCCTGCGCAATGGCGTTGATCACCAGATTGTTCTGGTGGCTGGCCAGGTTCTTGCCGCCCTCGCGCGCGGCAATGAACTCCACCGGGATCACATCGCGGCCCTGGTGGATCATCTGGAAAAAGGCATGCTGGCCATTGGTACCCGGCTCGCCCCAGACGACGGGAGACGTTGCATAGGGCAGCGGCTGGTTGTGCACATCCCGGCCCTTGCCGTTGCTCTCCATCTCCAGCTGCTGCAAATAGGCCGACAGTCGGCGCAGGCCGTGGCTGTACGGCGCCACACAGCGCGTGGCAAAACCCTGAAAGTTGCGGTACCAAATATCGAGCAGGCCCAGGCGCACCGGCAGGTTCTGCGCCAGGGGTGCCGTCTTGAAGTGCACATCCATGTCATGCGCGCCCTGCAGCAGCGCACGGAACGATTCAGCCCCCACCGCAATCGCAATTGGCAGACCAATCACCGACCACAGCGAGTAGCGGCCACCGACCCAGTCCCAAAAGCCCAGGGTGGTGTCGATGCCAAAGGCGGCTGCCGCCTCGGTATTGGTGGTCAGCGCCCAGAAATGCTTGGAGATCGACAGCGCAGCGCTGCGGTCCTCACTGCCGCCCTGGGCAATAAACCAGTCCCGCGCCGAATGCGCGTTGACCATGGTCTCCAAGGTGGTGAAGGACTTGGAGGCCACCAGGAACAAAGTGCTCTCGGGCTTGGTTTGCGCCAGCACATGGCCCAGCTCATGGCCGTCCACGTTCGACACAAAGTGGAAGCGCTTGCCGGCAATGCGCCAGTCCTCCAGCGCATTGACCACCATGGCCGGACCCAGGTCCGAGCCACCGATGCCGATGTTGACAATGTCGGTGATCTGCGGGTTGGCACGCACCTGCTCGGCCAGCGCCAGCATCTGTGCCAGGCTGCTGTGCACATCGGCCAGCGCCGCATGCACCTCGGCGGCGCTGCCCGGTAGCCAGTTTTCCAGGCCCTGGGCGGGCTGGCGCAGCAGCCAGTGCATGGCGGCGCGGCCTTCAGAGGCATTGACCTGCGCACCGGCAAACATGGCATCACGGGCCTGCTCCAGCCCGCACTCATGCGCCAGCTGCAGCAGCAACTGCTGGCTGTGGCGGTCAATCAGGTTCTTGGACAGGTCGGCAAACAGATGGGGCGCTTGCTGGCTGAACTGGTCCAGCCGCTCTGCATCGGCAGAAAACGCAGCGCGCAGATCCAGGCTCCGGCCTTCAGCGTCGTAGTACTTTTGCAGTTCTTGCCACGCGGGGGTTTCATCGCAGCGCTTGCGCTGTGTCGCACATTCTCGGTTCATAGGGCAGTGTAGATGGCTGCACGGGGCTGCCAGGCCAGCTGGCAGCCACCCGATCAGGCAGATTGCAACAACTTGTCGAGCTTGATGGCATCGGCCACAAAGGCGCGGATGCCCTCGGCCAGCTTCTCGGTGGCCATGGCGTCTTCGTTCAGTGCAAAGCGAAAGCCCGCCTCGTCATACTGCACGCGCTCCAGCGTCAGCGCCTTGGCCGCTTCAGCGTTCAAGGCCGGCTGCAGCGGTGCATCGGCAGCGGCCAGCTGGGCCAGCAGCTCGGGCGAGATGGTCAGTAAATCGCAGCCCGCCAGCGCGGTGACTTGGCCGATATTGCGGAAGCTCGCGCCCATCACTTCGGTGGCGATGCCGAAATGCTTGTAGTAATCAAAGATGGCTTTGACCGATTTGACACCCGGGTCATTCGCGCCTGCCATCGCGGCCTCGTCCCAGCTGCTGCCGGCCTGCTTTTTGTACCAGTCATAGATACGGCCCACAAAGGGCGAGATCAGCTGCACCTTGGCCTGGCCGCAGGCAATGGCCTGGCACTGGGCAAACAGCAAGGTCAGGTTGGTGTGGATGCCTTGCGCTTCCAGCGCCTTGGCGGCCTGGATGCCTTCCCAGGTCGAGGCGATCTTGATCAGCACACGGTCGATGTGCACGCCTTCGGCCTCGTAGAGCGCAATGATGCGCTGAGCACGGGCCACCGTGGCATCGGTGTCGAAGGACAAACGGGCATCGACCTCGGTCGACACACGGCCCGGAATGATGGACAGGATCTCGGCGCCAAAGCGCACCAGCAGGCGGTCCATCACCTCGTCGAGCGGTTTGCCTCGGAATTTTTGCACCGTCTCGCTCAGCAGCGGCGCGTAATCGGCCTTCTGCACCGCTTTGAGGATCAAGGACGGGTTGGTCGTCGCGTCTTGCGGCTGGAACTGCGCCAGCTGGTGAAAGTCACCGGTATCTGCCACCACCGTGGTCAGCGCTTTGAGTGCATCGAGTTGGTTCATGGTCTGCTCTTGGTCAATGTCCGATTTGCCGCGCTTGTCTCCCATGGCCTGCTGCGGCAAACACGAGGGCCGCCCAAGCTTAACCGAACTTATGCCCGGTTTGAGGGTGGCTACATTCTACGGCTTCTCCTCGACCATGAAACTGAGTTACATTAATCCCTGCCTTGATGTTCAGGAAGTTTCATGCGTTTTGATCTGGTTTTATTTGGTGGCACCGGCGATCTGGCCTGGCGCAAATTGCTGCCCGCGCTGTTTCAATCTTTCCGCCATGGCAGCTTGCCTGCGGGCGGGCGCATCATTGGCGTCGGCCGTGGTGAGATGACGGATGACGCGTACCGCGCGCTGATTGCCCAGCGGCTGGCCGAGGTCGAGGCCGACAAGCGGCCCAGCGATGCGGAGTTCGCCCGCTTTGCCCAGCATTTGCACTACCTGCGCATGGACCTGTCGCAGCCGGCCGACTACGCCGCGCTGCGCGCGCTGCTGCAGGCGCGCAATGCAGATACGGTGGTGATGTACCTGGCCACGGCCCCATCGCTGTTTACCACCGTCTGCGAGCAGCTGGGCGCTGCCGGTCTGGCCACCGAGCGCACGCGGGTGGTCCTGGAAAAACCACTGGGCCATGACCTGCCCTCGAACCGCGCGATCAACGCCGCCGTGCGCGAGGTGTTCTCCGAAACCCAGATCTTCCGCATTGACCACTACCTGGGCAAGCCCTCGGTACAAAACCTGCTGGCGCTGCGTTTTGGAAATGCGATCTTCGAGCCGCTGTGGCGGCGCGAGAACATCGCCAGCATCGAGATCACGATGGCCGAGCAGCTGGGCGTGGAAAAGCGTGGCGAGTTCTACGAAAGCACCGGCGCGCTGCGCGACATGGTGCAAAACCATGCTTTGCAACTGCTCTGCGCCATTGGTATGGAGCCGCCCATCAGCGCTGATGCCGATGCGATCCGCAATGAAAAGCTCAAGGTGCTGCAGTCACTCAAGCGCTGGACACCGGAGACCGTGAACCGCGATGTGGTGCGCGGCCAATATGCGGCCGGCCAGATTGGCGGCAAGCTGGTGCCCGGTTACCGCCAGGAAGACGGCGTCTCCCCCAGCAGCCAGACTGAAACCTTTGTCGCGCTGCGCACCGAAATCAGCAACTGGCGCTGGGCGGGCGTTCCCTTTTTCATCCGCACCGGCAAGCGCCTTGCCGGGCGCGAGGCTTCTATCGTCGTGCATTTCCGCCAGGTGCCGCATGCCATCTACCGCACGCCCCTAGGCGCTGCCAACCGCCTGGTGATCCACCTGCAGCCCAAGGATGGCCTGACCCTGCATTTGATGGCTGCGGCCCAGAGCCAGGCCGATACCGGCGGTGTGCAGACCTTGTCGCCTGCCGCGCTGGACCTGGACTTTGACCAGCGCTTTGGCAGCGAGCGCGTGGGCGCCTACGAGCGCCTGCTGCTCGATGTGATTGCCGGGCGCCTGAACCTGTTTGTGCGCGCCGATGAGCAAGAGGCCGCCTGGCAATGGGTGGAGCCGATTCTGGAGACCTGGCAGCAGGCCAACGCCCGGGGCGAAGCCCCCCGCCCTTATGTGGCAGGGCATTGGGGCCCGGGCGCCGCCAGTGCGCTGGTGGCCCGCGATGGCCACAGCTGGATGGAAGAGTTTTGAGCACCGCTGACACCCCCAAGGGATCCCCATGCTAGACCGCATCACCGCCTCCCTCCCATCGCTTGCGCCCGCCGAGCAGCGCGTTGCCCGCCTGGTGCTGGCCGATCCGCGCGCTTTTGCATCGCGCCCGGTGCGCGAGCTGGCCGAGCTGGCCCATGTCAGCAAGCCCACCGTGGTGCGCTTTTGCCGCAGCATGGGCTATGACGGCCTGGCCGATTTCAAGCTCAAGCTGGCCGGCAGCGTCAGCGAAGGCGTGCCCTTTATCCACCGCAGTGTGGATGCCGATGACAAGACCGGCGACGTCATGGTCAAGGTGGTGGACAACTCGGTAGCGGCCTTTTTGGCCTACCGCAATGCCGCCAGCACCATGGCATTGGAGGCGGCATCCAACGCCATCGTGGCCACCTGGCAGGCGGGCAAACGCATCGAGTTCTATGGCGTGGGCAACTCCGGCATCGTGGCGCAGGATGGGCAGCACAAGTTCTTCCGCCTGGGCGTCACCAGCCTGGCGACCAGCGATGGCCATATGCAGGTGATGAGCGCCACGATGCTGGGCGCGGGCGACTGCGCCATCGTCATCTCCAACTCCGGCCGCACCCGCGACCTGATGGACGCCACCGACATTGCCAAGCGCAATGGCGCCACCACCATTGCCATCACCGCCAGCGGCTCACCGCTGGCACGCGCAGCCAATATCCACCTGGCCGCCGACCACCCCGAGGGCTACGACCGCTACAGCCCCATGGTCTCGCGCCTGCTGCACCTCTTGATTCTGGATGTGCTGGCCACCACCGTCGCCTTGCGCATCGGCGAGCCGCTGCAACCGGTGCTGCAGCAGATGAAGGACAACCTGCACGCCAAGCGCTATACCTGAGGGCGCATCTGCCTGGACAGAACGAAAAACGGGGCAGCCAAGGCTGCCCCGTAGTCATGCTGCGTTTGCGTTAGTGATTAACGCACATCCACAAAGCTCTTGGTGCTGTACAGGTCGGTGGACAGGCGCTTGAGCGCTGGCAGACCGGTGCTGGCATCCTTAGGCTGCGCTTCGATGTAGTTGAAGAACACATCGGCATCGAGCACACCAATATCCAGGCGACGCGCTGCGGGCACGGAGGCCAAGGTCTTGTAGCCGTCACCGCCATTGGCGTTGAAGCTCAGCACAAACAGGCGGTAGGTCTTGCCCTGCTCCAGCGCAGCCCATTGGCCGCTGGTGGTGTCGCGCACTTCAATACCCGTGACACGGCTACCAAAGGCGGCCTTGGCATTCACGTCAAAGCGCATGCCGCCGGTGTAAGGGTAAGGGCCGGTCGAGCCGCCCGCGCCGTACACGGCTTCCAGGCCGTCTTCGAGCATGCCTTTGACTTCGCTACCCGTCACATCCAGGCGGTACAGCATGTTGCCGAACGGCAGCACCTGGATGGCATTGGCAGCAGTGACCTCGCCGTTCAGTGGAATACGCACACCACCACCGCTTTGCAGCGAGATGTCTGCGCCGCCATATTGGCGGTTGGCCACTTCCAGGTAGGACTGGGCCACCAGTTGCTGGATATCGCCACCGCGCAGGCTGACGCTGCCTTCGGTGTTGCAGGCCGCGCTGGAGCGGCTGTAGTCGGTGCTGCCTACACCGCCTGGCACCCGGCGCGAGCATAGCTCTTGCGGTGCATAGGCGACCTTGGTCACGTTGAAGCTGGCGACCTTGTCGCTGAAAGGCTTGAGCACGGCGGCAGCCTGGGCCGAAGGCGCGGTGATACGCAGGAAGCCGGCAGCATTCACGCTGCTGATGATGGACTTGCGCTGGGCTTCGGTCGCGGCGGTGCCGGCAATCTTGAAGTCGTCGCCGATCAGCACATGGGGCGTGCCTTCGCACTGGCTGACCACGCCGTCCTTGTCGAACTTGACCTTCAGCTCACCAACGACTTGCGAGTACTCCCAGGCCTGCACGATGCAGACGCGCTTGCCGTCGAGGTCGGTGGTGTTGGTGGGGTAGGCGCCGCCTGGCGTGCCCACGCCGATGGTCTTTATCGCGTTCGGGCCCAGCAGGGTGTGCGAGTCACCACCAACGATCACATCCACACCGCGCAGCTTTTTCGCAATGGTACGGTCGTTGTCGTAGCCAATGTGGCTGAGCAGCACAATGCGCTTGACGCCTTGGGCCTGCAGCTTGTCGATTTCGCGCTGTGCAGCGACGGCTTCGTCTTCGAACAAGGTGTCCTTGTCCGGGCTGGACGAGGCCTTGGTCTTTTGCGCAATGGTCAGGCCCACGATACCGATCTTGTGGCCGCCACGCTCCACCACGGTGGACGGGGAAACCAGGTTGGCCGATTTCAGCGCCGAGCTGGCACCAAACTGCACATTGGCGCTCAGCACGGGGGTCGTACATTTGCCGTTCTTGAGGCGATCGAGGATGCCCTTGAGACCCGTGTCGCCCTTGTCGAACTCGTGGTTGCCCAGGGTATAGGCATCAAAGCAGACGGTGTTGAGCATGGCCATGTCGGCCTCGCCGTCGGCACCTGCACGGTTGAAGTACAGCGTACCCGTCACCGCATCACCGGCGTGCAGCTTGAGCACGTTGGTCGACTGCGCGGCCATCGCTTCAATGGCGGCCGTCACCCGGGGGAAACCTGCAGCATCCACGGTCACGGCCGTGGTCTTGCCGTCCACCGGCAACTGCAAGGTCGCCGTCTTGCTGGCCAAGGTGGAGTGGTGGTCATTGATGTGCAGGATCGTCAGCACATCGTCTTTTTCACTGTCGCTGGAGCCCCCGCCACCGCAAGCCGCCAACACGGCTGCCGCCACGCCACACACGGCCCACACCATCACCCGACGCGATCCCTCTCGCACTGACACTGCAACCATTCTTCTCTCCGTTTTGACAAAGGACTCTATGGTTTGTCTGCTTGATGACGTAGATGTGACTTACTGTAAGCATGAAGGGACTTGCCAGCGGCCTGCCCAAAACAAAACCGGCGCCTGAGACGCCGGTTGTGAGGTGCCTGCCCGCACATGGCGCGGGCAGCAGTGGGTGCTTTACAGCACCGGAATACGCCCCTCTTCGACCGCATGGCAGGCCACTTTCACGCCAGCATCATCGATCAGCTGCGGGCGCTCGCTGCGGCAGCGCTCATTGGCCAGCGGGCAGCGTGGGTTGAAGGCGCAGCCGGTTGGAGGGTTCAGCGGATTGGGCACCTCGCCCTGCACGGGGGTGCGGGCCTTGCCCGTGTCGTGCATCTTGGGGATGGCATCGAGCAGCATGCGCGTATAGGGATGGCGCGGCGAGGCAAACAAGGTCTGCTTGTCGGCCAGCTCCACCAAGCGGCCCAGGTACATGACGCCCACCTGGTCGCTGACGTGGCGCACGACGGCCAGGTTGTGCGAGATGAACAGATAGGTCAGGCCGCGCTTTTTCTGCAGGTCCTTCATGATGTTGAGCACCTGGGCCTGCACCGACACATCCAGCGCCGATGTGGGCTCGTCGCAGACCAGAAACTCCGGCTCGGTGGCCAGCGCACGGGCGATGGAGATGCGCTGGCGCTGCCCGCCCGAGAATTGGTGCGGGTACTTGAGCATGTCCATGGGCGCCAGACCCACCTGCACCAACAGCTCAGCCACGCGGGCCTTGAGCTGCTCGGTATTGGTGATGAGGCCATGCTCCTTGAGCGGCTCGCCAACGATCTGCTCGACCAACCAGCGCGGGTTCAGGCTGGCATAGGGATCCTGGAAAATCATCTGCACCCGGCGGCGCATGGCGCGTGCATCCGGGTCACGGAAAGCCGCATGCGCATCCTGGCCATCAAAGGTGAAGGTGCCGCGCGTGGGGCCGTACAGGCCCACCAAGAGCCGCGCTACCGTGCTCTTGCCACAGCCCGATTCGCCCACCAGCGCCAGCGTCTTGCCCCTTTCAATGTCAAAGCTCACGCCATCGACGGCGCGCAGCAGGCTGCGCGGCTTGCGCTCCAGCACCCGGTTGAGCCAGGGTGCCGATACATCAAAGGTCTTGGCCAGGTCACGCGCCTGCACCAGCGGCTGCTTGTCGCCCGCGCCTTGTGCGCTTTGCAGCGGCGCTGCGTTCTTGTTCGTCATGGTTGCCATCTCGCTCATACCGTGTCCTCGGTGGCCGCTACGTTGGGCTGGTAATCGGGTGCATGCAGCCAGCAGGCCGCCTGGGTGGCAGCCGCGGCCATCAGGTCGGGGCGCTGCTCCATGCAGCGGTCGAACACCTGCGGGCAACGCGGGTTGAAGGCGCAGCCCTTGGGGATGGCGTTGAGCCGGGGCATGGCGCCATCGATCTGGTTCAGGCGCTCGCGGTCGACCTCCATGTCCGGGATGGACGCCATCAGGCCCCGGGTGTAGGGGTGTGCGGGGTGGTTGATCACTTCATGCACCGGGCCGATTTCTGCGACACGGCCGGCATACAAGACCGCGACACGGTCACAGGTCTCGGCAATCACGCCCATGTCATGGGTGATCAGCATCACGGCCGCACCGCGGGTGCGGCAGATGTTCTTGAGCAGGCTGATGATCTGCGCCTGGATCGACACATCCAGCGCCGTGGTCGGCTCATCGGCCACGATCAGCTTGGGCTCGGCGGCCAGGGCCAGTGCAATCACCACACGCTGGCGCATGCCGCCAGAGAACTGGTGCGGAAAATGGTCAATCCGCTCTTCGGCCGCCGGAATCCCGGTGTCCTTGAGCAGCTGGATGGCGCGCTCGCGGGCCTCGCGCGCCGAGAGCTTGAGGTGGGCCTGGATAGTCTCGATCAGCTGGCGGCCCACGGTGTAGAGCGGGTTCAGCGAGGTGAGCGGATCCTGGAAGATCGCGCCAATGCGGCGGCCTCGGATATGGCGCATCTTGTCGGCGGACAGGTTGTCGATGCGCTCGCCTTCGAGCAGGATCTCGCCCGATGCCACATGGCCTGGCGGCTCCAGCAGGCCGATGATGGCCGCACCGGTCAGCGACTTGCCAGCGCCCGATTCACCGACCACACCCAGGATTTCACCGGGGGCAATGGAGAAGGAGATATTGTCCAGCGCCCGCAGCACACCATGGCGATTGGGAAACTCGACCACCAGATTTTTAACTTCCAACAATGACATCGTGGTTGTTCCTTATTCGTCTTGTGTCCGCGCCATCAGCGCAGGCGCGGGTTGAGGGCGTCGCGCAGCCAGTCACCCAGCAGGTTGACCGACAGCGCAATCAGCACCAGCATCAGGCCCGGGAAGATGGTGATCCACCATTCGCCGGAGAACAGGTAGTCATTGCCCACGCGGATCAAGGTGCCCAGCGATGGCGAGGTGGGCGGCGCGCCCACGCCCAGGAAGGACAGGGTCGCCTCGGTGATGATGGCCGTCGCCACCTGGATGGTGGCCAGCACCATGACCGGGCCCAGCACATTGGGCAGCACATGCTTGACCATGATGCGCAGCGGCGCCACGCCGGTGACGCGGGCGGCCTGCACGTATTCTTTATTGCGCTCAACCATGGTGGAGCCGCGCACCGTGCGCGCGTACTGTACCCAGCCGGTGAGCGAGATGGAGATGATCAGCACGCCAAAGGCCAGCGATTCATTGGCATTGGGAAACAGCGCCCGGCCCACGCCGGCAATCAGCAGCGCGACCAAGATGGCCGGAAAGGACAGCATCACATCGCACAGGCGCATCAGCACCGAATCGATCCAGCCACCCTTGAACCCCGCCAGCAAGCCCAGGCCCACGCCCACGACCACCGACAAGATCACCGAGGCCAGCCCCACAATCAGCGAAATGCGCGCGCCATACATCAGCGCCGACAGAATGTCGCGGCCCTGGTCATCGGTGCCCAGGATGTACTTCCAGCCACCCTCTTCGCTCCACACCGGCGGGATGCGGGCATCGCTCAGCTCCAAGGTGGTCAAGTCAAAGGGGTTGTGCGGCGCCACCCAGCCTGCAAACAGCGCGCAGAACACGCATATCGCAGCAATGATGGCGGCCACGATGGCTGTGGGCGATTTGCGAAAGCTGTAGCCCACATCGCTATCCATCCAGCGCCTGAGTCGGTTTTTCATCGTCATCGGTTTTCTCTCTTGTCACGGGCCGCTGCAGCGCAGCAGCCCAGGGCATTTACTTCTTTACGGTCATCCACTTGAAGGGCATGAAGCCATCGGCCATCTGCACCAGCTCCACGTTCTTGCTCACACCCCAGTTCATGAACTGCTGGTGCAGGGGCAGGTAGCCCACATCGTCAGCCACGGTCTGCAGCGCTTCATGGATTGCCTGGTTGCGCTTGGTGGTGTCGGTTTCCGACTGCACTTGCCGCGTCAAGGCATCGACCTTGGGGTTGCAGTAGTTGCCGTAGTTAAAGGCGCCGGCGCCCTTGCCGTCATTGCAGTTCATCAAGGCCAGCAGCGGGTTGTGGGCGTCGTAGGTCGATGGCGTCCAGCCGAGGATGTAGAAGGCGGTTTCATGGCGCATGATGCGCGGGAAATACGTGCCCTTGGTCTCTGCATTGAGCTGCACCTTGACGCCGATCTTGGCCAGGTTGGCCGACACTGCCTGGCAGATGCGGCTGTCGTTGATGTAGCGGTCGTTCGAGCAGTTGAGCGTCAGTGAGAAGCCATCGGGGTAGCCGGCTTCGGTTAGCAGCTTCTTGGCCGCTGCCGGGTCGTAGGGCAGGCGCTTGATGTCGTCGGGGTAGCCATTGACGCCCTTGCCGATCAAGGTGGCCAGGTTGCCCGAGGCCCCGCGCATGACCTGCTTGTGCAGGCCGTCGATATCGATGGCCTGGTAGAAGGCCTGGCGCACGCGCTTGTCCTTGAACGGGTTCTTGCCCTTGACGCTGGAGTTCAGCAGCTCATCGCGTTTCTGGTCCATGCCCATGAAGATGGCGCGCAACTCGGGGCCAGACACCACACGCGTGTTGCCCGTGCTGCCCACCCGGTCCAGGTCCTGCACCGGCACGGGGTCGATCACATCGACCTGGCCCGAGAGCAGCGCGGCCACGCGGGTCGCATCGTTGGCCACCGGGGTGTAGACGACTTCCTGCACATTGCCATCGATCTTGTCCCAGTAGTTGGCGCTGCGGTTGAAGACGGTGCGCACATTGGGCTGGCGCTCGCGCACCCGGTAGGGGCCCGTGCCATTGGCCTTGAAGGAGGCGGTGTTCTCGATGCCCTTGCGGCGGTCCACCGGGTTGACGGCATTGTTGGCCTCGGACCAGGCCTTGCTCATGATGTAGACCTGCGAAATCATGCTCGGCAGGATGGGTGCCGGGTCCTTGGTTTCGATGTCCACCGTGTAGTCATCGACCTTGCGCGTCTCCTTGATGGGGTTGGTGTAGGACTTCATGTCCGAGCCCTCAAGCTGCGTGCGCATCATCGAAAACACGACATCATCGGCGGTGAACGGCGTGCCGTCATGGAACTGCACACCTTTGCGCAGGGTAAAGCGCCAGACGGTGGGCGAGGTCTGCTCCCATTGGGTGGCCAGCACCGGGCGCAGGCTCAGGTCCTTGTTGCGGCCGGCCAGGGGCTCATAGACATTGCCGGTGACGCTCAGCTGCACGGTCTCATTGAAGGAATGCGGGTCCATGGACAGGGCATCGCCCTGGGCACCAATGCGCACGGTCTGCGCGCCGGCTGCCACATAGGCCGCAGCCAGTACCGAGGCCAGCAAGGTCTTGCACATCATGTGTTTCATCGTTCTTCCCTTTTTTTGTAAATTCCAGCCTTGGCGGGCCGGGTGCTGCGGTTTCAAACCAAAGCAAGCGGCATGCCACGCTCGATGATGCCGGCGTGCAGGGCCGCACCCAGCGGCAACACATCGTCATTGAAGTCGTAGCGGTTGTTGTGCAGCGGGATGATGTCGTCCCCCACGGCCTGGCCCAGGCGCAGATAGGCACCGGGCTTTTGCTGCAGCATGAAGGAGAAATCCTCCGCCCCCATACTGGGGTCCATATTGCGCACCACCAGGGCCTCGCCCACCAGATCGGCGGCTACATCGCCTGCAAAGATGGCATCTTCAGGCGTGTTGATGGTGGCCGGGTAGGAGCGCTCGTACTGCAGCTGGGCGTTGACGCCAAAGGCCAGGCCCAGGGCCTGGCACAGCTCGCCCAGGCGGCGCTCCACCAGGTTTTGCACATCGGGGTTGAAGGTGCGCACCGTGCCCACCAAGGTGGCCGTGCCTGGCGTCACACTGAAGGCGCCCAGGTCACCGGACTGCAGCGCACAGATGCTGATGACGGCCGCATCAATGGCGCGCACATTGCGCGAGACGATGGATTGCATGGCCGTGATCAGGTGGGCCGAGGCCAGCACCACATCATTGGTCTGGTAAGGATGGGCGCCATGCCCTCCTTTGCCGCTGATGTTGATCTGGATGCGATCGGCTGCCGCCATCATGGCACCGGGGTTGACGCCAATCATGCCCTGGCGCATGGCCGGCCAGTTGTGCATGGCATAGATCGACTGCACCGGGAAGCGGTCGAACAAGCCGTCCTGGATCATCTCGCGCGCACCGGCATAGCCTTCCTCGCCGGGCTGAAAAATCAGTACGGCCGTGCCATCGAAGTTGCGGCTTTCGGCCAGGTAGCGCGCCGCGCCCACCAGCATGGCGGTGTGTCCATCATGGCCGCAGGCATGCATCAGCCCCTGCTTGCCCGAGCGCCAACTGCAGTTGCCCTGCTCGGTGATGGGCAGCGCATCCATGTCGGCGCGCAGACCGATCATGCGCCCGCTGCCGTGCTTGTGGCCACGGATCACCCCTACGACACCGGTTTTGCCAATGCCCTGGTGGACCTCGTCCACGCCGCAGAGGCGCAAGGCCTCGCTGACGCGGGCGGCGGTGTATTTTTCTTCAAAGCCGAGCTCGGGATTGGCATGCAGGTCGCGGCGGAAAGCCGTCAACTCCGGATGGATCTGCGCCAGGTGGGAGAACGCGCGCGAACTGGCGCTATAAGGCAGGCGTGGCATCTCAATGGCCTCCCGACTTCTCGACGCGCAAACGCGGATCGACGGCAAAGTACAGCAGATCGACGACCAGATTGATCACCACAAAGATCAGGGCAATCAGGCACAGGTAGGCGGCCATCACCGGGATATCGGCAAAGGTCACCGCCTGGATGAACAGCAGGCCCATGCCTGGCCACTGGAACACGGTCTCGGTGATGATGGCAAAGGCGATCAGGCCACCCAGCTGCAGACCGGTGATGGTCATCACCGGCACCAGCGTGTTCTTGAGGGCATGGCCAAAGTAGATAGTGCGGTTGCTCAGGCCCCGGGCCTTGGCAAACTTGATGTAGTCCGTGCGCAGCACCTCCAGCATCTCGGCGCGCACCAGGCGCATGATCAAGGTGAGCTGGAAAATGGCCAGGGTGATGGCCGGCAGGATGATGTGGTGCCAGCCCTTGGCGCTCAGCAAGCCCGTGCTCCAAAAGCCCAGTTGCATGGTGGTGCCACGGCCAAAGCTGGGGAACCATCCCAGGTGCACCGAGAAAATCAAAATCAGCAAGATGCCGATCAGGAAGGTGGGCAGGGACACACCCAGCAGCGACAAGGTCATGAACATCTGGCTCATGAAGCTGCCCCGGCGCAGCGCCGCGTACACACCCATGGGCACCCCCAGCACCAAGGCCAGCAAGGCAGCCACCATGGCCAGCTCGAAGGTGGCGGGGAAGCGCTCAGCAATCAACGAAGAGACCTTGGCCCCCTGGCGCAGGCTGATACCGAATTCGCCCTGGGCGGCATTGAGCAAAAAGTGCCAGAACTGCACGAAAAATGGTTTATCCAACCCCAGGGCACTGCGCAATTCCGCAATCTGCTGTGGGGTGGCGTCCTGACCCAGCAAGAAGGTGACGGGGTCACCCACATACTGGAACAACATGAAGGAAATGAACGCCACGGCGATCATCACGATCACCGCCTGTATCAATCGGCGCAATATAAATGCAAACATGGCTGACTCTCATCGTGACAAACATAGGGAAGGTGCTCTAGGGACCCTTTGCAGAGGATCCCTAGCACCCGTGTTGTCTGCCTATCCTCTATCGCTTTTTATGAAATGGCCTGCTACCGCAACGGGTAGCAGGCCTGCAAACCGCTCTTGCGCTGATCAGCGGACGGTCACCAGTTTGATGTCCACCCGGTTGTCCGCACGGTGCACCAGGTCGATGTTTTTCTTCATCGCCCAAGGGATCACCTGGTCATACAGCGGCAGGTGCGAGACCGTGTCGTTGGACAGCTGCAGCCCCTCGGTCAGCATGCGGGTGCGCACCGGCTGGTCGGTTTCCGTCTTGACGCGGTCGACCAGGTAATCCATGCGCTCATTGCTGTAGCGGCCGACATTGTAGTTGCCGTCCCCGCCCTTGCCGACGCTGCGCACCAGCGACTGCAGGCTGTAGAGCGAGTCGAAGGTAGGCACGCCCCAGCCAAGCATGTAAATGCTGGCTTCGTTGCGCTGGATCATCGGGAAGTAGGTGACCATCGGCAGGGTGCGCAGCTTGGCCTTGACCCCAATCTTGGCCCACATCGCCGTGACGGCTTGGCAGATGGCCTCGTCGCTGATGTAGCGGTTGTTGGGGCAGGCAAAGTCCACTTCAAAGCCGTCGGGGTAGCCGGCCTCGGCCAGCAGCTTTTTGGCGGCGTCCTGGTTGTAGGGCAGGCGCTGGCCCACCGCCTCGGTCCAGCCATTGACCTGCGGCGCCACCAAGGTGCCGGTGGGCTTGCCCAGGCCACGCAGGATGGTCTTGGTGATGGCCTGGATATCGATGGACTGGTAGAGCGCTTGGCGCACTTTCTGGTCCTTGAGTGGGTTCTTGCCTTTGACGCTGGAGCCGGGCAGCTCGTCGCGGAACTGGTCCATGCCAAAGAAAATCGTGCGGTTTTCCAGACCTTCCAGAATCTTCAGCTCCGGGCTGGCGCGCAGGCGATTCAGGTCTTGCGGGGTCGGGTCCAGCACCATGTCCACTTCACCCGACAGCAGCGCCGCCATACGGGTCGGCGCCGACTTGATGGGGGTGTAGGTGATGGAGCTTACATTGCCCGGCATCTGGCCCCACCAGTTGGGGTTCTTCTTGAGCACCATGCGCACATCGGGCTGCCACGATTCAAGGATGAAAGGTCCCGTGCCCATCGCGTTGCGGTGGGCAAAGTTCTCATCGGCCTTTTTAATGTCCATCGGCTCGGTGGACTTGTTTTTCTCCGACCAGGCCTTGCTCATCATGCGCAGCTCGGTCATCTGGCGCAGCAGCACAGGGTTGGGGTCCACCATGAAGATATCGATGGTGCCGTCATCGACCTTGACGACCTTCTCGATGCCCTGCACAAAGGGGCCATAGTTGGAGGTCTTGGCCATGGCACGGGTGATCGAAAACACAGCATCATCGGCGGTGAAGCTCGAACCATCCTGGAACTTCACGCCCTGGCGCAAGGCAAAGCGCATCTGCTTGGGGCTGACTTCCTTCCACGACGTGGCCAGCAACGGCTCAACCGCGAAGGTCTTGCTGTTGTAGGTGACCAGGGTTTCGTAGACGTAGGGATGAATGGCGTTGTGCAGGCCATTGTTTTGCGCATGGATATCCCAGCTGGCGACATCGGCCTGGCTGGCCCACTTGAAGGGCTTGGCCTGGGCCACGCCAGCTGACAAAACGGCGGCTGCCGCTATCGCAACCAGAGCAAGAGAAGGCTGTTTCATAAGTCCTCGCAGAATAGTAGTGCTTCACTATGCCGCAAGGAACCGATCTTCCGCATGGTGCTTCCCCCAGGGCGGGGATATTCCCGAGTCCTGTTTATTTCTGTTATGTGATGGGCAAAAGCAGGTGTTTTGTCGGGCAAAACGCAGCTTCGTCTGCCAAATAGGGAAACGCCAGCATCGCCAGACCGCACCGACCGCTGCGCTCCAACTCCAGAAAAAAGCGATACAGCCGCATCTTGGGGCCTATCAGCGGCGATACAGGTTACTGCATGTATGAAGACTGCCACAAGGCGCGCGGCAGCAACCCCTTAGCGTTGCAGCGGCCATCGGTTTAAAGCAGGTCCAAGGCTCAGCCTCCGCATCTGGCCGTCGGCAATCAGGCGCGAGCGCAAACACGGGTTCTGCGGCAACGATGAATGCAACTTGCATTGAACACCGCTGAGCTGCTTGCCACGAACAGGCATAAAAAAAGCCCGTCTTGCGACGGGCTTTTTGCTTTTCAGGTTGAGTAGCTAGGAAACCCTAGCCATTCATTAGAAAGCGTGACGCACACCAACGGTGATAGCGTTTTGGTTCTTGCCAGCACCAGCTGGATCGATACCCAGGCCATTAGCCGACAGGCTCATGGTTTCGCTCTTCTGGTTCTTCAGGAAAGCGTAGGTGCCGTACAGAGCGGTGCGCTTCGACAGGTTGTGGACATAGCCCAGCGACAGCTGGTGAGCCTTGCCTTCGATTTCCTTGTTGTCGTAGTAGTTGTAAGCCAGACGTGCTTCGCCAGCAGCGCCGACAGCAGCCGTTGCGCCCAGACCAGCGGACTGGAACTTAGCCTTGCTGCCACCACCCACTGGGGTGCTTTGCACTTGACGGATCAGACCCGACAGCTTGAAAGCGCCGAAGTTGTAAGCAGCGCCCAGACCCAGGCTTTGTGCCTTTTCGTAGCTGGCGGTAGGATCGTTTTGTTGGTCGAAGCCAATACCGGCGCTCAGAGGGCCGTTGTTGTAGGCAGCGGTCACGCCAACATAACGCTTAGCGGAGCTGTCACCAGCGGTTTCGCCAAAGCCGTAGTTCACGCCAGCGGTGAAGCCGGACATGTTAGGCGTGTAGTACGAAACCATGTTGCCCACGCGAACTGGGTCGCCGAAGCCGTAGGTGCCGTTGCCGAAGCTGAAGTTTTGGCCGATACCAACTTGGCCGAACACGTCGTAGCCGGAAACCACGTTGTAAGCACTGGTCAGTTCACGACCCAGACGCACTTCACCGAAGTTGCCCATCAAGGACACGGTGGAACGACGCTTGAACTCGAAGCCAGGACCTGCAGCGCCGCCGCCGGAAGCGGTACCGCTGTCGTTCTGGATTGCGCCTTCCAGCCAGAAACCAGCCTTCAGACCGCCACCCAGATCTTCCACGCCGCGGAAGCCCAGACGGCTGGTGGCGTTACCGGAGTTGGTCAGACCGTAGTTGCTTTCGCCACCGCTGGTCTTAGCGTAGGTTACGCCAGCATCAACGATACCGAACAGGGTCACGGAAGATTGAGCCATTGCGGCGCCGGAAGCGGCCAGCACTGCCAAGGCAACAAGAGATTTTTTCATTGCGAGTTACTCCAAGGTTTAACAGACGGCGCTGGTACGGGGGGGTTAATGTCAGCCTCACGGTTCTGCACAACTTCTACCTGCTCCCGCGCCAACCTCCTAGTGTGGAAGTTCTCTCTATTTCAACAGACCGCAGGCGGTTGCGCAAACAAATTCCCCCACATGAAGACCTATTCGCTGTAAATCGTTGCTTGAGTGCAACGTTTAACGAATGTCAGCAGCCGTCCTATTTTTCGACAAAAATTTGCTGCAACACAAGCCGTTTCAGAGGAGATTCGCCATGTTTGCAGCGGGGTGTATTCTACTGGTTAGCATCAGACCCTATGCAAGATCGACTCCTTAGCGCGGCGGATACTGCGCTGCGTACCCTGTTCGCAACACCCCGTGCGGCGCATCCCTCGCCGGCCACAGGCATCCCCGAGGCGGAACTCAGCCCGGAGGAGAAAAAACTTTCTGCTTCTTATATGCGGGTCAACCATGTGGGCGAGGTCTGCGCGCAAGCGCTCTACACCGCCCAGGCCATGGTGACGCGGGATGAACATCTGCGCGAGCACCTGCTGGAAGCCGCCCAGGAAGAGATGGACCACCTCGCCTGGACCCACCAGCGCCTGCAGGACCTGGGAGAACGCCCCAGCCTGCTCAACCCCCTGTGGTTTGCCGGGGCGTTCTTGATTGGAACCGTGGCGGCCAAGGTCAGCGACCGCGCCAGCCTGGGTTTTGTCGAGGAGACGGAAAACCAGGTTTCCCTGCATCTGAAGTCCCACCTGGATCTGCTGCCCGCGCAAGATGCTCCGTCGCGGGCCGTCGTCAGCCAGATGAAGGCGGACGAAGAGCGCCACGCCGCCGCCGCAGTCGATGCGGGCGCCCTGCCTGTGCCCCTGCCCGCCCGGGTGCTGATGAAGATCGCCTCCAAGGTGATGACCGCCACCGCCCACCATATATAAGACGCAAATGTCGGCAGCAGGAAAGCCAAGCCTGACAACCGCTATACACGCCGGAAGCACACCATGAAAAAGCCGCCCAGACGGCGGCTCAGCGGGTGCAGCAGTTCTGCAACACCGAGACCTTAAGCCTCCACCAGGTCAAAACCCGTGGTGATCTCGGCCGTCTTGCTCAGCATGATGCTGGCCGAGCAGTATTTCTCGTGGCTCATGGCAATCGCACGCTCCACAGCGGCTGGCGGGATGCCTTTGCCGGTGACGGTGAACTGCATATGGATCTTGGTGAACACCTTGGGCTCGGTCTCGGCGCGCTCGGCCTTCAGGGCCACGGTGCAGTTCTTGACATCGTGGCGGCCGCGCTTGAGGATCAGCACCACGTCATAGGCGGTGCAGCCGCCGGTGCCGGCCAGCAGTAGTTCCATCGGGCGGGCAGCCAGGTTCTGTCCGCCGTTGGCCGGGTTGGCTGCGTCGGGCGCGCCATCCATGGCCACCACATGGCCGCTGCCGGTTTCAGCCACAAAACCCATTCCCGAACGCGCGCCGCTGGCGCCTGTCCACGTTACCGTGCATTCCATTGCAACACTCCAAAAATCAGACAGCATGAGTGTGGCAGATCTCCCCTGACCCCTGCCATTTGTTGCTGTCTATCAACACCATTGGGGAAAAAAATGGTTGCGCACATTATTTTGCTGCATCGCAACAGAAACATCGCTATACTTGGGATCATCTGCTGCTCCACAGCCTGGCCAAGCCAAACCCAGTGGATGTCAGCTTGCAAGTTGTCTCCTCCACCTCTCAAATGGTGGTTTCAAGCCCCTGATTCACATCAGGGGCTTTTTTTCTGCCTGGCGCCGCCAAAACCACCGCTGGCCCGCTCCAGTGAACGCCAGCGGTTATAGTGCATCGGTCTCTCGATCACCTGATGCACGCCACCCCGCCCATGCCGCCACCCGCGCATGCTTTGCGGGCTGGCGCATCAGCCAGGCGCCACCCGCATGCGCTACCCTCCTGTTGCCTCTTTTCTCTAGCGTGCATCCCCTATGCCTTCCAAGACTGCTGCCGCGCTCACGCCGGCCGATTACCTGAAGAAAATCCTGACTGCGCGTGTTTATGACGTGGCCATTGAATCGGGCCTCGATCCTGCCAAGAACCTCAGCCGCCGCTTGCACAACAAAGTGCTGCTCAAGCGCGAAGACCAGCAGCCGGTATTCAGCTTCAAGCTGCGCGGCGCCTATAACAAGATGGCCCACCTGACGGCCGAGCAGCTCAAGGCCGGCGTGATCTGCGCATCCGCTGGCAACCACGCGCAAGGTGTGGCCCTGTCGGCCAACCGCCTGGGCACCCGCGCCGTCATCGTGATGCCAACCACCACGCCCCAGCTGAAGATTGATGCTGTCAAAGGCCTGGGCGGTGAAGTGGTGCTGGCCGGCGAGAGCTTCAGCGATGCCTATGAGCACTCGCTCAAGCTGCAAAAGGAACAGAACCTCACCTTTGTCCACCCCTTTGACGACCCGGATGTGATCGCCGGCCAGGGCACGATCGCGATGGAGATCATGCGCCAGGTGCAGAAAATCGGCTCCTCCCAGCTCAACGCGGTGTTTGTCGCCATTGGCGGCGGCGGCCTGATTGCCGGTGTGGCCAACTACATCAAGGCCGTGCGGCCGGAGATCAAGGTCATCGGCGTGCAGATGAATGATTCGGACGCGATGGTCCAGTCTGCCCGCCTGGGCAAGCGGGTGACACTGAGCGATGTGGGCCTGTTTGCCGATGGCACGGCCGTCAAACTGGTGGGCGAGGAGACCTTCCGCGTGGCGCATGGCCTGGTCGATGAATACATCACCGTCGACACCGATGCCGTCTGCGCCGCGATCAAGGACATCTTTGTCGACACCCGCTCCATCGTCGAGCCCTCGGGGGCGCTGGCAGTCGCCGGCATCAAGCAGTACGTCGCCAAGAACAAGACCAAGGGCGAGACCTATGCCGCCATCCTGAGTGGCGCCAACATGAACTTTGACCGCCTGCGCTTTGTCGCAGAACGGGCCGACGTGGGCGAGGAGAAAGAAGCGCTGTTTGCCGTCACCATCCCCGAAGAGCGCGGCAGCTTCAAGCGTTTTTGCGAAGTCATCGGCAACCTGCCGGGCGGCGCGCGCAGCGTGACTGAGTTCAACTACCGCATCAGCGATGACCAGCGCGCCCATGTGTTTGTCGGTATCTCCACCAACAGCAAGGGCGAGTCGGAAAAGATCTGCCGCAACTTCCAGAAAAACGGCTTTGACGCGCTGGACCTGACCTTTGACGAGCTGGCCAAGGAGCATGTGCGCCACATGGTGGGCGGCCGCTCGCAGCTCGCGCAGGATGAGCGCCTGCTGCGCTTTGTCTTTCCCGAGCGGCCCGGCGCCCTGTTCAAGTTCCTGAGCCTGATGGCGCCGAACTGGAACATCTCGCTGTTCCACTACCGCAACCAAGGCGCAGATTACGGCCGCATCCTCGTGGGCATGCAAGTGCCCCAGGAAGACTCGCAGAGTTTTGAGCAGTTCCTCAACAACCTGGGCTACCCCTGGGTCGAAGAAACCCAGAACCCGGCCTACCGCCTGTTCTTGCGGGCTTAAAGCCTCTCAACCGGCCGCCCGCGCCATGCAAGCCCTACGCCATTTTTTGCTGGCTGTGCAGTTTTTCACCCGCATCCCCATCACGGGCAAGCTGGGTGACTGGGTCGGTTACAGCCCCGAGATGCTGCGCGCCAGCGCCGGCCATTTCCCGGGCGTGGGCTGGATTGTCGGTTTGGTCGCCGCTGGCGTGCTGGCCGCCAGCAGCCTGCTGCTGCCCGCTGCCAATGCCTACAGCCCGCTGGTCGCCGCCGTGCTCAGCACATTGGCCACCGTGCTGCTCACCGGCTGCTTTCATGAAGACGGCCTCAGCGACGTGGTCGACGGCCTGGGCGGCAGCCACCAGCGCGAGCGCGCGCTGGAGATCATGAAGGATTCGCGCATCGGCGCCTATGGCGCGATGGCCATGGTGCTGGCCGTCCTCAGCAAGACGGCTCTTATCGCCCTGCTCGCCAGCCATAGCCTGGCGCTGGCGATGGCGAGCTTGGTCGCCGCCCATGTCATCGCCCGGCTCTGGCCCATGTTGGTGGTACGCAGCCTGCCCCATGTGGGCGACAGCGCCAGCTCCAAAAGCAAGCCGCTGGCGGCATTCATCAGCCGCCAAGGCCTGGTCTGCTGCCTGCTTTGGTCCCTGCCCGCCGCCTTGCTGCTGGGCCTGAGCCAGGGCTGGGCCCCTTTGATGCTGGCTCTGGTGCTCAGCGCCGGGGCAGCTGTCTGGATGCGCCAGTGGCTAAAGCGCCGCCTGCAAGGCTTTACCGGCGACGGCCTGGGCGCTGCCGAGCAGGTCAGCGAAATCGCTTTTTACCTGGGCGCGGCCTTGTCGCTCGGCCCCGCCGGGGTGTGGTTGGCCAAGGCACTGGCATGAGCGCGCTGTGGCTGCAGCGCCATGCCCAGCCGCTGGTGGCACCCGGGGTGTGCTATGGCCGCAGCAATATGCCCGCCGATGACAAGGCCACGGCCGCTGCAGCGCTGGCCCTGCACAGCACCTGGGCTGCTGAGCTGCTGCAGGCCGGCACCGTCTGGCATTCGCCGCTGCAACGCTGCACCCAACTGGCCTCGGCCTTGCAGGCGCATGCGCCGGGTTTCAGCCTGGCAGTTTGCGACGACCTGGCAGAGATGGATTTTGGCGCCTGGGAAGGCCAGCGCTGGGACGATATCGCGCGCGACGAGATCCAGGCCTGGACAGCAGACTTTATGGCCTACGCACCAGGCGGCGGCGAATCGCTGGGCACGATGATGCGGCGTGTCGCCCGTGCGCTGGATGTGGCGCGCCAGCAGACGCTGGAGACCGGCCAGCCGGTGCTTTGGATCAGCCATGCCGGTGTGGCGCAATGCGCGCATTGGCTGTTGACCCGGGGCGACAGGCTGCCGCTGGCCAAGGACTGGCCGTCGGTCAAACTCGCTTATGGGGAATGGCTCCGGCTGCCGCTGCTCAGCAACAGCTGAACAAACCTTTACCTCATTTTTAAGCTTGGGCTGTGCGATCAGTCGCGCAGCGAACCCGTGCTGCGGTCCACATTGGCGGCGGTATCTGCGACAGGAGCAGGCGTGGGCACGGGCACAGCGGCCTGCACTGGCGGTGCGGCCGGGCTCGCGGGCGCCGTGGCTGCTACTGCATCGATCGGGCGCAGCGCAGGCAGCGCAATGGTCATCGCAGCCGGGCCATCCACGCCAGCGCCCAGCGTCACGGCGCGTGGTGCATCGCTGCGCAGCGATTGCAGCACCAGGCCATCGGCGACTACCGCGCCCACCCGGAATACTTTGGCAGGCTGGTCATCGACGGCAATGACGGCTGCGCCGCCGCCACTGTTCTTGCCTGCCATGACGCCCAGCAAACGCCAGCGCGTCGGTGCAGCCGGGGCGGCAACGGGCGCACCCTCTTGCACACCAAACAGGCGCGCCATGGCGGCACCATCCACCTGCACGGCAGCCGGGCCACCGGCCTGCGGGACGGCCAGCACCTGGCGCGGTGCCGACAGCTTGAGACCCCAGAACACTGCCAATGCCGCAGCGCCAGCCCATAAAAAGCCGGCCGCCAGCCGAGGAGACCAGGGGTTGCGTGATAGTGTCACCATTCGCAGATTATGATGCAGCCAGATGTCAGTTTCATCACTTTGACCCCCTTTGACCTGAGAGCATGATGTTTTCCTTCCGCCCGCAGTCGGCTGCCCGCCGCATCCAAGCCAACATCCAGCGCGGCTTTACCCTGATCGAGCTGATGGTGGTGCTGGTCATCATCGGCGTGCTGGCCGCGCTGATCGTGCCCAATGTCATCGGCGCTGCCGACGAAGCACGCGTGACCGCTGCACGCACCGATATCACCAACATCGGCGGCGCGCTCAAGCGCTACCGCTTGGACAACCAGCGCTACCCCACCGCCGAGCAAGGCCTGGCCGCGCTGATCAACCGCCCCAGCAGCGGCCCCGCGCCAATGAACTGGAAGCCCTACCTGGAAAAGCTGCCCAATGACCCCTGGGGCCACCCTTACCAGTACCTGAACCCCGGCGTCAAAGGCGAGGTCGATGTGATGAGCTTTGGCGCCGATGGCCAGGCCGGCGGTGAAGGCAACAACGCCGACATCGGCAGCTGGCAATAAGCCAGCTTTACTGCTGCGTTCTGCCTTTTCCCGCTGCTCCGCTTTCAGGCCCCATGCCTCGCGCCCATCCACCCACCGCCCAGCCGCGCCGCCAGCGCGGCTTTACCTTGATGGAGCTGCTGGTCGTCATCACCTTGATGGCGCTGGCCAGCGCGGGCGTGGTGTTTGCGATGGGCGACAACAGCCAGGACCAGCTCCAGCGCGAAGGCCAACGGCTCGCCGCCCAACTCGAAGCCGCGCGTGCCCAGTCCCGCGCCAGTGGCCAGCCGGTGCGCTGGCGTGCCGACAGCCAGGGTTTTGTCATCGAGGGCCTGCAAGGCGGCTCCCGCCAGGGCGCCTGGCTGCATCCGCCCGTGGCAGTGCGCAGCAGCGGCGATATCATCCTCGGGCCCGAGGCGCTGATTGGCCCCCAGACGGTGCTGCTGGCCTACCCCGGTCGCCGTGCCACCAGCATTGCGGTGGCGACCGACGGTGTGCGCCCGTTTGCCTTGCAAGCGCCCTGAACCTTTTCCCCACCCGCCTCGCGTGCCCAGCAAGCCCTCCCCCCATTCCGGTTTCACCTTGATCGAGGTGCTGGTCGCGCTCGCCATTGTCGCGATCGCGCTACTGGCTGGCGGCAAGGCGATGAACGCGCTGACGCAGACAGCGGGCCGCCAAAGCGATGTGATGCTCGCGCAGATCTGCGCCGAGAACCAGCTGATTGCTGCACGCCTGTCGCAACAGCTGCCCGGCCTGGGCAACACCAGCGTGGCCTGCGAGCAGGCGGGCCGCATGTTTGATGTGCGCGTGGGCGTGTTTGCCACGCCCAACCCGGATTTCCGCCGGATCGATGCCCATGTGTTTGGCAACGGCGCGCCCTTGCTGCGCCTCAGCACCATCGTGGGGAGGTACTGATGCCGCGCCCCCCCCGTTCTAGGCAGCAGCGCCCCCAGGGCTTTACCTTGATCGAGCTGCTGATCGCCATCTCCATCCTGGCGGTGATGACCATCGCCAGCTGGCGCGGCATCGACGGCATGGTGCGCGCCCAACAGCAAGCCCAGGCTTACAGCGAAGAGGTGATGGTGGTGCAAGCGGCGCTGTCGCAGTGGAACACCGACCTGAACGCCATCGAGCGCGTCGCCGCCACCACCCCGGTGGACTGGGATGGCCGCGTGCTGCGCCTCACCCGCCGCAGCAGCGACATCAACGAACAAGGCCTGCGCGTGGTCAGCTGGGCCCAGCGCAGCCTGGGCAACCGCGACTACTGGGTGCGCTGGCAGTCCACCCCCGTGCGTGATCTGCAGCAATGGCAGCAGGCCTGGGAGATGGCGGCCCACGCCGTCACCAACAGCGCCCTGACCAACACCAATGCCGATGGCGGCCCGCAGCAGACCGTGCTGATGCCCCTCAGCGGCTGGCAGCTGCTGTATTTCCGGGGCAACAGCTGGAGCAATCCGCTGTCCAGCCAGGGCAGCAATCCCCAGACCGATGCCAACAACCCCACCACGGTGGCACTGCCCGATGGCATTCGGTTGCGCCTGGAGCTGCCCGCGCCTGGCGCGCTGTCCGGGGTCATCACCAATGACTGGGTCAATCCCATCATGTCGGGCAACAAATCATGAGCCGGCTCCGCCACTCCCGCAGCGGCCAGCGCGGCGCAGCTTTGCTGGCCGCCATGCTCACCGTCACCCTGGTGGCCACGATTGCCGCCAGCGCCGTCTGGCAGCAGTGGCGCAATCTGGAGGTGGAAGGCGCCGAGCGCACCCGCGTGCAGGCCGCCTGGCTGCTGCTGGGTGGGTTGGATTTCTCCCGCCAGGTGCTGCGCCAGGATGCGCGCGTGGGCGGCCCCGATTCACTGTCCGAGCCCTGGTCGGTACCACTGGCCGAAGCGCGCCTGTCCACTTTTCTGCAGGCCTCCAACAACCAGAGCAATGCCGACGACAGCAGCATCGATGCCGCCCAGGCCTTTTTGTCGGGTGCGATTGTCGATGCCCAGGCGCGGCTCAACATCCGCAACCTGGTCGACAAAGGCCAGATCAACCCCGTGGCGCTGCGCCAGTTCCAGCGCCTGTTTGAGCGCCTGGGCCTGCCCAGTGCCGAGCTGACCGTCCTCAGCCAGCAAGCGCAGGCCGCGCTGCGCACCGAGGGCAAGGCCGCCAATGCACCGCTGCTGCCCCGCACCTACAAGGAGCTGGCCTGGTGGGGCCTGTCACCCGGCACGCTTGCCCGGTTGGAGCCTTATATGGTCTTGCTGCCCCAGGAGAGCAAGGTCAATGTCAACACCGCATCGGCCACCGTCATCTGGGCAGCGGTGGAAGGCCTGGACTTTGCCACCGCCCAGCAAATAGCGCAGATGCGCCTGAGCCGCGCCTTTGATGACGTGGCCGATCTGCAAAAACGCTTCCCCAACAACACGGCCCTCACCAACGCCAACGCGCTGCTCGATGTCAAATCCATTTATTTCGAAGTCTGGGCCCGCCTGCGCTTTGACGACCTGGTGGTGCAAGAAAAATCCCTGGTCTACCGCCAGGGCCTGAATGTAACAACCGTGGTGCGCGAGCGCGGTGCCGCGCTGGCTACCAGCCTGATGGGAGACGGCGCCGCCAACTAGGCGCCTGTGCCTGAACAAGAACATGATGACAAACGTATTGCAGATCGGTGAACCCGAGACCTCTACAATGCAGCGCACAACACGCCCATGAGTACCTTACTGATTTCACTGCCGCTGCCCCCTGGGCCGGACACGGCGCCTAGCGCGGCCGGGAGCTACAGCTACGCCCTGTCTCCGGATGGCGTGGCCATCAGCCAGCAAGGCAGCACCACCGCTGGCCTGCTGCCCCAGCCGGGCCGCACTGGCGAGGTGGTGGCCGTCGTGCCGGCTGCGATGCTGTCCTGGCAACGGGCAATCCTGCCCCAGGGCGTAGGCCCGGGCTCGCCCCGGCTGCGTGCGGTGCTCGAAGGCCTCTTGGAAGAGCGCCTGCTCGACGACCCCGCCCAATTGCACTTTGCGTTGCAGCCCGACACCCGCGCTACCGCCCAGGGCGAACCCATCTGGGTCGCCTGCTGCCCGCGCCAGTGGCTGCGCGACCACCTCCAGGCGCTGGAAGCCGCAGGCCGTGCCGTGGCCCGCGTCGTACCCAGCCATGCCCCGGGCGAGCCCTCGCCAGATGGCGCACAAATCCTGGTCACCGGCAGCCCCGAGTTGGCGCAAGCCGTGGTGTACGGTAACGATGGCGCCGATGCGGTGCTGGTGCTGCCAGTCACCCGCGAAAGCGCAGCGCTGCTGCCCGCGCTCGGGCCCGACAGCATCGTCCATGCCGAACCCGCCGTGGCCAGCACGGCTGAGCACTGGCTACAGCGCCCCGTGCAGCTCTACAGCCCTGCGCAAACCCTGCGCGATGCCGCGCGCAGCGACTGGGACCTGGCACAGCTGGAATTTGCCAACAGTGGGCGCAACCGCCTGCAGCGGCGCCTGGGCAGCGGCCTCAATGATGTGCTCCATGCCCCCGCCTGGCGACCGGCGCGCTGGGCCGTGCTGGCCTTGTTCGTGCTCAGCCTGGTAGGCGCCAATATCTGGGCCTGGCAAGAGCGCCAGCAGCTGCAGGCCAAGGCCGCGCTGGTGCGCAGCAGCCTGACCACCGCCTTCCCCAACGTACAGGTCGTGGTCGATGCCCCCGTGCAGATGGCCCGCGAAGTCGCCAACCTGCGCCTGGCCTCCGGCGGGCTTTCGCCCACCGATGCCGAGCCTTTGCTCGCAGCGGCGGGCCAAGCCCTGTCCAGCCTGCCCGCTGGCACGGTGCCCAGTACGGTCGAGTACAGCGGCAGCGAGCTGCGCCTGCGCGGCCTGCCCACCGATGGCTTTGAGGCCTTCCGCCAGAAACTGCAAGCCCAGGGCTTGCAGGCCCAGATGCAAAACGACCAATGGGTCATCCGCGCGCAGGCCCAGCCATGAAGAAAAACACCTCCCGCCCTTCGGCCACGGCCACCTCCACCGCCGCCAGCCTGCTGCGCCAACGCTGGCGCGCGCTGGATGCGCGTGAGCGCCGGGCCGTCAGCATAGCCGCTGGCGTGGTGCTGATCGCGCTCTTGTGGTGGCTGGCGATTGCGCCGGTGCTGCAAACCTGGCGCAGCGCGCCCGCCGCGCACGCCCAGCTCGACCAGCAACTCGCCCGCATGCAGGCCTTGCAGGCCGAAGCGCGCCAGCTGCAATCCGCTACCAAGGTCAGCACCGCACAAGCGCGCCAGCAGCTCGAAGCCTCGCTCACCCAGCAGCTGGGCACCAGCGCCAAGCTGGCCGTGCTCGGCGAGCGCGTCACCGTTACCTTGAGCCGCGCCTCGGCCGCCTCCACCCAGCGCTGGCTGGGCCAGGTGCGCGCCAATGCGCATGCGATTGCCTCCGAGCTGCGCCTGACCCGCGATGAACCGGCCAAGGGCGCGGCGCCTGCTGCCGCCCCGACCTGGTCGGGCAACATCGTTTTGCAGCTGCCTGCTCAGTAAGCGGCAAACCAAGATGGCCCAGCAGCGTTTGACCTCTCCCCTTGCCAGCAGCGGTGCCCGTGCGCCCTGGCGCTGGGCCGTGCTGGGCGCCTGCACCGGCGGCTTGGCAGCGCTGGTGCTGTTTGCACCGGCGCACTGGCTGGCCCAAGGGCTGGCCTGGGCCAGCCAGGGCCAGCTGCAGCTGCGCGAGCCGCGCGGCACCGTCTGGAACGGCTCAGCCCAATGGGTATTTACCGGCGGCCAGGCCAGCCGCGACCAGATGGCCCTGCCCGGTCGGGTGGACTGGGCCCTGCGCCCGGGCATCACGGGCCTGAACATGCGCTGGAATGCCAGCTGCTGCATGGCCACGCCGATGCCCATCCGCATACAGCCCCACTGGGGCGGTGCCAGCGTAGAACTGGCCACGCATGAGAGCCGCTGGCCGGCATCGCTGCTAGTGGGCCTGGGCACGCCCTGGAACACCCTGCAACCCCAGGGCCAGCTGCTGCTCAAAACCCGTGGTCTGTCGCTGGCGCTCAATGCCGGGCGCCTGCAGGTGCAGGGCGGCGCTGACCTGGATGTGATGGCGGTCACCTCCCGCCTGTCCACGATCCAGCCGCTGGGCAGCTACCGGCTGCAACTGCAAGGCGGTGACAGCACCAGCTTGCAGCTGTCCACCTTGGACGGCGCGCTCCAGCTCAAAGGCCAGGGCCAATGGGTGGGCCAGCGCCTGCGTTTTCAGGGAGAAGCCTGGGCCGCCGAAGGGCGTGAGGCCGCTCTCGCAAATCTATTGACTATGATCGGGCAGCGCAGCGGAAGCCGCGTGCTGCTCACGGTTGGCTGAACATATGATGCAATACCACTCTCCCATTTATCGATTTGCGCTGCACTCCATCGCAGCGAGCGTCCTTCTAATGGGCGGCAACGGCGCGGCGCTTGCGCAGACAGCCATCAGCACCGGCACGGCCAGTATTCGCCCCGGCGAGCCGGTGACCTTGAACTTTGCCAATGCCGACATCGAGTCCATCGCGCGCACCATGGCCACCATCACCGGCAAGAGCGTGGTGGTGGACCCGCGCATCAAGGGCACGATGAACCTGGTGACCGACAGGCCCGTCTCGCCCCAGGCTGCGTTTGAGCAGTTCTTGGCGGCGCTACGCCTGCAGAACTACACGGTGGTCGAGGCCGCCGGTTTGTACAAGGTGGTGCCCGAGGCCGATGCCAAGCTCCAAGGCGGCACGGTGCGCATCACCCAGGGCGGCGCCGGTGGCCAGGTCGCCGGTGGCGGCCAGATCGTCACCCAGATCTTCAAGCTCAACTTCGAGAGTGCCAACAACCTGGTGCCGGTGCTGCGCCCGCTGATCAGCCCCAACAACACCATCAATGTGAACCCGGGCAACAACTCCCTGGTCATCACCGACTACGCCGACAACCTGCAGCGCCTCTCGCGCATCATCGCGTCGATGGATGTCTCCAACGCCAGTGATGTGGAAGTGGTGGGGCTGCAGCATGCCGTGGCTACCGATATCGTGCCACTGTTGCAACGCCTGCTGGAAGGCGGCCAGACCGTGGCCAGCAGCGGCACGGGCACGGCTGGCGCAGCAGCTACAGCGCAGTCCGACAATGCCTACCGCACCTCGGTGCTGGCCGACCCGCGCACCAACAGCATCTTGCTGCGCGCGGCCAACCCGGCGCGCCTGTCGCAGGCCAAGATGCTGATCGGCAAGCTCGACAGCCCCAGCCGAGGCGCCAATGCCTCAGGCAACATCCATGTGGTCTACCTGCGCAATGCCGATGCCACCGCGCTGGCGACCACCTTGCGCGCCGCCCTCGCCGGCCAGGACAGCAACAGTGCCAGCCCCGCCACCAATCTATCGAGCGGTGGCAGCAGCGGCGGGCTGAGCAGCAACACCCGCAGCGGTGCTACATCACTGGGCGGCAGCACCAGCGGTACCCTGGGCAGCGGCTCGGGCAGCAGTGCCAGTGCAGGTGGTCTGGGCTCGGGCACGCGCCTGGGTACAGGCACCTCGCTGGGCAGCTCGGGCGACAGCGGCAGTGCCACCGGCGGCATCATCCAGGCCGACACGGCCACCAATTCGCTGATCATCACCGCGCCTGAGCCGCTGTACCGCCAGATCCGCGCCGTCATCGACCAGCTCGACAGCCGCCGCGCGCAGGTGCTGGTCGAGAGCCTGATTGTCGAAGTCAGCGCCGAGAAGGCCGCGCAGTTTGGCGTGCAGTGGCAAAGCCTGCTGGGCCAAGGCAACAACGTGGTGGGCGTCATCGGCAACAACTTCACCGTGGGCGGGGCCAACCTGTTCAACCTGGCCGCCGGCATTGCCAACGGCACCTACAGCACCCTGCCCAGCGCTGGCATGAACGCGGGCCTGGCCTTCAAGCACAACGGCGAGTATGTGCTGGGCGCGCTGGCCAACCTGCTGCAGTCCAATGCCGACGGCAATGTGCTGGCCACCCCCAACCTGCTGACCCTGGACAACCAGGAAGCGCAGATCCTGGTCGGCCAGAACGTGCCCTTTGTCACCGGCTCCTACGCCAACAGCACCGGCAACAGCACCGTCAACCCCTTCACCACGGTGGAGCGCAAGGATGTGGGCCTGACCTTGCGCGTGCGCCCGCAGATCAATGCCAATGGCACCGTCAAGCTGACCATTTACCAAGAGACCTCCAACGTGCTCGACGGCACGACCACCAATGCCAATGGCCCCACCACCAACAAGCGCTCGATTGAATCGACCGTGCTGGTCGACGACGGCTCGGTCATCGTGATCGGTGGCCTGCTGCAAGACCAGTACTCCGGCTCGGTGCAGAAAGTGCCCTACCTGGGCGATATCCCCGGCATTGGCGCGCTGTTCCGCAGCGATACCCGCTCGCGCAAAAAGACCAATTTGATGGTCTTCCTGCGCCCCGTAGTGATGCGCGATGCCGCCGCCACCCAGCAGGTGAGCATGGACCGCTATGAGCTGATGCGCGGCGCGCAGATTGCCGCCCAGCCCGAGCAAAGCAGCCGCGTGCCGATCAACGACTCGTCCATCATCACACCGCTGGGCCAGCAGGTATCGGGAACGCCACTGGGCTACTCCGAAACCCCGGTGCTCGAGTCGCGCCCCCTGACCGTGACGCCGCAAGGCATGCGCTTCGAGCCCTGATAGCGCCCAGAGAGACCGGATCCCATGCGCCACCCCCTGCCCTATGCCTTTGCCCGCAGCAGCCAGTTGCTGCTCGAAGAAGATGCCGGCCAGCACCTGCTGTGGCACGGCGCCCAGCCCCAGGGCTCGGCGCTGTCCGAGGTGCTGCGCAAGTACCCCGTGCAGCACCTGGCCCAGCTGGGCGATGCCGAACTGGCCCAGCGCATCAGCGCCGCCTACTCGCACAGCGAATCGAATGCCGCCACCGTGATCAGCGAGGTCGAAGAAGGCACCGATCTCTCGCGCATGATGCAGGACATCCCCGCCGTCGAGGATTTGCTCGAATCGGCAGGCGATGCGCCCATCATCCGCATGCTCAACGCCTTGCTCACGCAAGCAGCGCGCGACGGCGCCTCCGACATCCACATCGAGCCCTATGAGCGCCACTCCAGCGTGCGCTTTCGCATCGATGGCTCGCTGCGCGAAGTGGTGCAACCCCACCGCGCCTTGCATGCCGCGCTGATCTCGCGCCTCAAGATCATGGCTGACCTGGATATCTCGGAAAAGCGCCTGCCCCAAGACGGCCGCATCAGCCTGCGCCTGGGCACCCGCGCCATCGATGTGCGCGTCTCCACCCTGCCCAGCGCCCATGGCGAGCGCGCCGTGCTGCGTTTGCTCGACAAGAGCGAATCCAAGCTCAGCCTGGGCTCGGTAGGCATGCAGGGCGAGACCCTGCGCCGCTTTGAGAAACTGGTGGCCCAGCCACACGGCATCGTGCTGGTGACCGGCCCCACCGGCTCGGGCAAAACCACCACCTTGTATGCGGCGCTCAGCGGCCTCGATGCCAGCCAGGGCAACATCATGACGGTGGAAGACCCGATCGAGTACGAGCTCTCGGGCATCGGCCAGACCCAGGTCAACCCCAAAATCGACCTGACCTTTGCCAAAGCGCTGCGCGCCATCCTGCGCCAAGACCCGGACATCATCATGATTGGTGAAATCCGCGACTTCGAAACCGCGCAGATCGCCATCCAGGCCTCCCTCACCGGTCACCTGGTGCTGGCTACCCTGCACACCAACGATGCGACCAGCGCCATCACCCGCCTGACCGACATGGGCGTCGAGCCCTTCCTGCTGTCCTCGTCGCTCCTGGGCGTGCTGGCCCAGCGCCTGGTGCGCCGCATCGACGACAGCGACCCCAGCGGCTACCGGGGCCGCACCGGCATCTTCGAGCTACTGGTGGTGGACGAGGCCATCCGCGCGCAGATCCATGCCCAGGCGCCCGAGGCCGACATCCGCAAGCAGGCCATGGCCGCCGGCATGCAGCTGATGCGCGAGGACGGCGAGCGCCTGGTGCGCGAAGGCATCACCAGCGCAGAAGAAGTCGTGCGGGTCACCCGCGATTGACCATGATTTTCCGAATACCCCGTAGGCGCAGCCCGCGCCAACGGGTATTGGCGATTTGACACAATCGCCCCATGTTGGAATCGCTCAATACCCTCGTCGCGCCGTATGGCGGCATGTTGTTTCTCTGGCTCACGGTCCTGGCCATCGCCAGCCTGGCGGTGCTGCGCCACTTCCAGCCACGCATGCCCACCGCATTGCTGCGCCGGCTGATGCGCATCGCCGGCCTGATGGCACTGGGCATCTCCTGGTTTGCGATGCAGCAAGGCGAGCACTACCTGGCCACTGCGCTGCTGGTGCTGCTTTGGGGCATTCTGGTGGGCATCAGCTGCGCGCGGGAGATTCGGCGGCGCTAAGAACCTGTTTATACGACCCCGGTTCATCGGCAAAAACAGGGCGCTGGCCGCCCTCTGCCCACCATACCCACAGTCAGCAAAGGATATTTGCCTAGGCAAGAATGTCCGCATGACTGAGACAAAAACACCCCCCGCGCTTTCGATGTTGGACCTGGTGGCTGTGCGCGAAGGCGGCACCGTTGCCCAGGCTTTGCAACTGGCCGTGCGCACGGCGCAGCATGTCGAGTCGCTCGGCTTTACGCGCTACTGGATGGCCGAACACCACAATATGCCGGGCATTGCCAGCTCGTCCACGGCCGTGCTGATTGGCCATGTCGCCGGTGCCACCCAGCACATCCGTGTGGGCTCGGGCGGCATCATGCTGCCCAACCATGCCCCCCTGGTGGTGGCCGAGGCCTTTGGCACCTTGGCCGAGCTGTACCCGGGCCGTATTGACCTGGGCCTGGGCCGCGCGCCGGGCACCGATGGCATGACGATGCGGGCACTGCGCCGCGACCGGGTGGAGTCAGAAGAGGATTTCCCCCGCGATGTGCTGGAGCTGCAGCGCCTGCTGGCCCCCGCCCAGCCTGGGCAAAAACTGGTGGCCACGCCGGGCGCTGGCACCAATGTGCCGCTGTGGCTGCTGGGGTCGAGCCTGTTCTCGGCCCAGCTGGCTGCGCACCTGGGCCTGCCTTACGCCTTTGCCTCGCACTTTGCGCCGCGCATGCTGCAGCAAGCGGTGCAGCTGTACCGCGATCTGTTCAAGCCCTCGGCCAGCTTGGACAAGCCCTATG
Source organism: Comamonas sp. (assembly GCA_036667955.1). GTDB lineage: Bacteria > Pseudomonadota > Gammaproteobacteria > Burkholderiales > Burkholderiaceae_C > Comamonas. The sequence goes on along the minus strand of JAVWTB010000003.1, from coordinate 231,867 downwards.
TGATCGTCGGCGCGCCGGTGATTGCAGCGCCCACCGACAGCGAAGCCGAGTTCCTCGCCAGCAGCACCTACCAGCGCGTGCTGGGCATTGTCACGGGTAAGCGCGGCCTGCTGCCGCCCCCGGTCGAAGGCTTTATGGAGGGCCTGAACATGGCCGAGCGCCAGGCCATCGAAGGCTTTTTGGCCGTAGCCTCCATCGGCGGCCCTGAGCGTGTGCAGCAGCGCCTGAAGGTACTGGCCCAGCACACCGGCGCCGATGAGCTGATGCTGGTCTGCGATATCTTTGATGGCGACCTGCGTCTGCGCTCGCTCGATATTGCGGCGCAAGCCCTGCGGGCAGGCTACGCCGCCTAAACACGGCCTTTACTGCGGGATCAGCGCCCTTTTTGCGCAAAAGCGGCGCCGATCCCGTCTCACCCAGGCTATGCTTGTGCCATGTCTGTCCCTTATAGAACCACCCTGCCAGCGGCACTGACGGCCTGCAGCTTGCTGGCCGGCTGCATGCAGCAGCCCCCCGACGATCCCCCCCCACCCACGCCCCAAGCCCAGGAGGCCGCACCGGCTGTGGCCCCGCCTACGTCTGCCGCGCAGCCCCAACCCAGCGCCCGCAGCGAAGACCCGGCCTTGGCCGCGCACATGCAAACGCCCGAGTTCCGCCGCGAGTACCGCACCAAGCAAGAGCAGCTGCAGGTGGAGGCCGACGTGCAAGAGAGCGCTGCCTGGCTGGGCAGCACCGGCCTCAGCGATGCGCAAGAGCGCGCGGTTCCTCGCTATATCCGCATGGAGCTGGGCCAATCGCTAGGCAGCACCGACCCGGTGCGTGCCGATGACCTGCAGTACATGGGCCAGTTTGCCGAGTTGGATGGCACCGTCTACTACTGGCGCATTCCCGACAAGGCCCATGCCCATGGCGACACCCATGGCGGCCCGGCCTATGTCTATATCCGCAAAGATGGCGGCGGTGTGTTCTACACCGACTGGGGCAACCGCACCCCACCGGGTTAGCCCCGGGTGATCCGCCGTGTGTACAGCCACCCGCAGGAATAACGCCTATTCCACCCCCACCTGCGGGCTGCTTTCATAATGGCCAGCGGAGACACCACAGCATGAGCCACACACCACAAGCAGCGCTGGCCGATCCCCGGCGCAATCCCCAGCAGTTTCTTCTGGATCTGTACCACAGCGCCGTGCTGCGCGCGCAGCCCCTGCACAGCCTGGCGCAGTACCTGCCCAAGCCGCCCAAAGGGCGCACGGTGGTGCTGGGCGCTGGCAAGGCAGGCGGCTCCATGGCCCAGGCGCTCGAAGCCTTGTGGCCAAAGGACGCGCCGCTATCAGGCCTGGTCGTTACGCGTTACGACCATATTCCGCCGCGCCCCCAAGGGTTGGCCCAGCGCCTGGAGGTGGTGGAGGCCGCGCACCCCGTGCCCGATGCCGCAGGCCTGGCTGCTGCCGAACGTATATTGGCGCTGACCGAGGGTTTGACGGCCGACGACCTGGTGCTCTGCCTCATCTCGGGCGGCGGATCGGCCCTGCTGACCTTGCCCGCCGAAGGCATGGACCTGCAGGAAAAGCAACGCATCAACCAGGCACTGCTAGAGAGCGGTGCTGCCATCGGTGAGATGAACTGCGTGCGCAAGCACCTCTCGCGCATCAAGGGCGGGCGTCTGGCCGCTGCCTGCTACCCCGCCAAGGTGGTGACCCTGACCATCAGCGATGTGCCAGGAGACGATCCCTCGGTCATCGCCAGCGGCCCCACGGTGCCCGATGCATCGACCTGTGCCGATGCGCTGGCCGTGCTGAACCGTTACCAGATCAGCGTGCCGGACAGCGTGCGCGCCGCGCTGGAAGACGGCCGGCTGGAGACGCCCAAACCCGGCGACCCGCGCTTTGCCGGCCATGAAGTCCACCTGATCGCCACACCCCAGCAGTCGCTGGACGCCGCAGCCGCGGCCGCACGCGCGGCTGGTATCGCCGCCTATGTGCTGTCGGACGAGATCGAGGGCGAGTCGCGTGAAGTCGGCAAGGTGCATGCCGCGCTGGCGCGTGCCGTAGCCCGCCATGGCGCGCCGTTTACCAAGCCCTGCGTCATCCTCTCGGGCGGCGAGACGAGCGTCACCATCCGCCCACGCCAGCCAGGTGCCGCCAAGGGGCGCGGCGGCCGCGCCGGCGAGTTCTGCATGGGCTTGGCGCAGGCCTTGCAGGGCCAGAGCGGTGTCTGGGCGCTGGCGGCCGATACCGATGGTATCGATGGCGTGGAGGACAATGCCGGCGCCCGCGTGGCACCCGACACCCTGCAACGCGCGGCCGAGCAGCAACTGCGCCTCAGCGACCACCTGGACCGCAACGATGCCTATGGTTTTTTCGGTGCACTGGATGACCTGGTGGTGACCGGGCCCACGCACACCAACGTCAACGATTTCCGCGCCATCCTGGTGCTGTGATGTTGGCTGCCTGCCCCGGCCGCCCCTATCCCCCTTGGTGCAGACTCTCCCACCAAGCGGTGTCAAAGCTGCCTTGCAAAAACGCAATAAAGGACTGCACCTTTTGCGGCACCAAGCGCGGCGAGGGGTAGACCGCATGGATCTCCTGCTCCGGCAGACGGCAGGTCTTGAGCACCTCGACCACGCGGCCCGCCTTGAGCGATTCATGCGCCACATAACGCGGCAGTGCGGCAACGCCCATGTGCGAACGCGCAGCGGCCAGCAAGGCCGAGAGGTTGTTGGAACGCAGCCGCCCCGTCACGGGCACCGACACCGACTCGCCACTGGCATTGCGCAGCCGCCAGACATCGTTGCCCTGCACGCTGCTGTAGATCAGCGCGGAATGCTCTTTCAGATCAGACGGCCTGCGGGGGGTGCCGTGCTTGCGCAGGTAAGCGGGTGACGCCACCAGCACCCAGGGATTGACGCCCAGCATGCGTGCGCCCAACGAAGAATCAGCCAGCTTGCCCAGGCGCAGCGCCACATCGATGCCCTGGGCCACCAGGTCGGTGTAGCGGTCCTCAAAGCTCAGGTCCACCTGTACCTGCGGGTTGTGCGTCATGAACTCCATGGCCAGCGGAATCAGCACGCGCCGCCCAAACGCCACCGAGCTGCCAATGCGCAGCTGGCCTTGCACCTGCGTCTGCCGCACCTTGACGACATTCTCTGCCTCGGCCACATCGCTGACGATGCACTTGCATTTTTCGTAGTACAGCGCGCCCGCCTCGGTCAGGCTCACGCCACGCGTATTGCGGTTAAGCAGGCGCACTTTGAGCCGCGCCTCCATCGCCGCCACCTGCTTGGTCACCGTGGGCTGGGTGGTCGAAAACTCATGCGCCACCTTGGTGAAACTGCCCGTTTCCACCACGCGCACAAACATGTGCATGGCATCGAGTCGGTCCATGGTTTTGTCTCCTGGAAATGTCGTGCATGGATTGCGCGCAATGCCTCAGGCAATTCTGAATCGACGATACGCAGGGCGCGGCGATCTAAGCAGAACACATTTATCCATTCCTGGGCGGAATAAATTTTATGGTCTGCCTGCGCCTTCCAGCAAGGGCTTGTCTTCCCTACAGTGAATTCCAACTGTAAAGGAGACCCCATGGCCAAAATGAAAGCGATCGAAGCCGCAGTCCGCGTGCTGGAAAAAGAAGGTGTGAGCGTGGCGTTCGGCGTGCCCGGCGCTGCCATCAATCCGCTGTATGCAGCGATGAAGGCGCACGGCGGCATCGGCCATATCCTGGCCCGCCATGTCGAGGGCGCCAGCCACATGGCCGAGGGCTATACCCGCGCCGTGGCTGGCAATATCGGCGTGTGCATCGGCACCAGCGGGCCGGCCGGCACCGACATGATCACGGGCCTGTACTCGGCCAGCGCCGACTCGATACCGATTCTGTGCATCACCGGCCAGGCACCGCGCGCTCGCCTGCACAAGGAAGACTTTCAGGCCGTGGACATTGCCTCCATCGCCAAGACCGTGACCAAATGGGCCACCACCGTGCTGGAGCCCGCCCAGGTGCCCGGCGCCTTCCAGCAGGCCTTCCACCTGATGCGCTCAGGCCGCCCCGGCCCCGTGCTGATCGACCTGCCCATCGATGTGCAACTGGCCGAGATCGAGTTCGACATCGACACCTACGAGCCCCTGCCCGCCTTCAAGCCCGCCGCCACGCGCAAGCAGGCTGAAAAAGCCATCGCGATGCTCAACGCCTCCGAGCACCCCTTGATCGTCTGCGGTGGCGGGGTCATCAATGCCGACGCGGCCGGCCTGCTCGTCGAGCTGGCTGAAACCTTGAATGTGCCGGTGATCCCCACCTTGATGGGCTGGGGCAGCATCCCCGACGACCACCCGCTGATGGCCGGCATGTGTGGCCTGCAGACCAGCCACCGCTACGGCAACGCCAGCATGCTGGCATCGGACTTTGTGTTCGGCATCGGCAACCGCTGGGCCAACCGCCATACCGGCTCCATCGATGTCTACACCAAGGGCCGCAAGTTCATCCATGTCGACATCGAGCCCACGCAGATTGGCCGCGTATTCGCGCCCGACTACGGCATCGTCTCGGACGCCAAGGCCGCGCTAGAGCAATTTCTTGCCGTGGCCCAGGAATGGAGGGCTGCCGGACGCCTGCAAGACCGCCGTGCCTGGGTGGCGGAATGCCAGGGCCGCAAGAACAGCATCGACTACCTGCGCAAGACCAACTTTGACGACGTGCCGATGAAGCCCCAGCGCATCTACCAGTGCATGAACCGTGCGCTGGACCGCGACACGACCTATGTCTCCACCATCGGCCTGTCGCAGATTGCAGGGGCCCAGTTCCTCCACGTCTACAAGCCCCGCAACTGGATCAACTGTGGCCAGGCCGGCCCCCTGGGTTGGACGACACCCGCCGCGCTGGGCGTGCGCGTGGCCGATCCCCAGCGCAAGATCGTGGCCCTGTCGGGCGACTACGACTTCCAGTTCATGATCGAGGAGCTGGCCGTGGGCGCGCAGTTCAAGCTGCCCTACATCCATGTACTGGTCAACAACAGCTACCTGGGCCTCATCCGCCAGGCGCAACGCAACTTCAGCATCGATTACTGCGTGCAGCTCGCGTTCGACAACATCAACATGGCCGAGGACGAGGCCGCTCGTGGCTATGGCGTGGACCATGTCAAGGTCGTCGAAGGCCTGGGCTGCAAGGCCATCCGCGTACACCGCCCCGAAGAATTCGCTCCCGCGATGCAGCAAGCCGAGGCCTGGATGGCCGAGCACCGCACACCTATCGTCATCGAATGCATTCTGGAGCGGGTAACCAATATCGCCATGGGCACCGAGATCGACAACGTTGTCGAATTTGAAAGCCTGGCTGCCGACAAGGCCGATGCCCCCAGCGCCCTTGCGCTGCTGGATTGATCGTTCCCTTTTTTATTGGAGATACACCATGCCCCGTTTTGCTGCCAACCTCAGCATGCTGTTTACCGAAGTGCCGTTTCTTGATCGCTTTGAGCGCGCCGCCCAGGCCGGCTTTGAGGCCGTGGAGTTTCTGTTTCCTTACGCCCATACCGTCGAAGAGATCCAAGAGCGGCTCGATGCCACCGGCCTGCAGATTGTTTTGCACAACCTGCCTGCCGGCGACTGGGAAGCGGGCGAGCGCGGCATCGCCTGCGACCCCAGCCGGGTAGACGAGTTCCGCGCTGGCGTAGCCAAGGCGGTGACCTATGCCCACGCGCTGGGCGTGCCCCAGCTCAACTGCCTGGTGGGCAAGGCGCCCGCTGGCGTGGATGCCGCTACCCTGCGCCGCACCTTGGTGGACAACCTGCGCTTTGCCGCAGCGGCGCTCAAGATGGCCAAGCTGCGCCTGCTGATCGAGCCCATCAATGCCTTCGACATTCCCGGCTTCTACCTGAACCGCACGGACCAGGCGCTGGACATTCTGGATGAAGTGGACGCCGCCAATGCCTTTGTGCAGTACGACATCTACCACGCCCAGCGCACGGAAGGCGAGCTGGCCGCCACCTTGCAAAAGCACCTGGCCCGCATCGGCCACGTGCAGCTGGCCGACAACCCGGGCCGCCACGAGCCAGGATCGGGCGAAATCAACTACCCCTTTCTGTTCGCGCACCTGGACCGCCTGGGCTACAGCGGCTGGGTGGGCTGCGAATACAAGCCGGCCAAGGACACGGCATCCGGGCTGCACTGGATCGAGACCGTGGCGGGCCAGAAAAGGGCTGCAGCCACCGCTTGATCCGCGCCAGGCACGCGCAACATCGCTCATTCAGAAAACCCAAGGAGATCTCTTCATGCATGCAACGCCCCTCAAACTGGGATTCATCGGCCTGGGCATCATGGGCGCGCCCATGTGCAGCCACCTGATCGCCGCTGGCCACCAGCTCTTCGTCAACACCCGCGGCAAGCTGCCAGCCCATATCGCCGAGAGCAGCGCCACCCAGTGCACCACCGTGCGCGGCGTGGCCGAGCGGGCCGACATTATTTTTGTGATGGTGCCCGACACGCCCGACGTCGAACAAGTGCTGTTTGCCCCAGACGGGCTGGCCGCCGGCCTCAAGGGCAGCAGCGGCAAGATCGTGGTTGACATGTCCTCCATCTCGCCCGTCGCGACCAAGGACTTTGCCAAGCGCATCGAAGCGCTGGGTGCCCAGTACCTGGATGCGCCCGTCTCGGGGGGCGAAGTGGGCGCCAAGAATGCCACGCTGTCCATCATGGTCGGCGGGCCAGAGGCGGCTTTCGAGCGGGTCCAACCGCTGTTCAAGACGCTGGGCAAGAACATCACCTTGGTAGGCGGCAACGGCGATGGCCAGACTGCCAAGGTGGCCAACCAGATCATCGTGGCCCTCAACATCGAGGCGGTGGCAGAGGCCCTGCTGTTTGCATCACGCGCAGGCGCCGATCCGGCCCGCGTGCGCGAGGCGCTGCTGGGCGGTTTTGCATCCTCCAAGATTCTGGAAGTGCATGCCGAACGCATGATCAAGCGAACTTTTGAGCCGGGATTCCGCATCGCGCTGCACCAAAAGGACCTGAACCTGGCGCTGTCCAGTGCGCGCCAGTTGGGTGTGTCGCTGCCCAATACCGCTCAGGCGCAGGAGCTGTTCAACAGCTGCGTGGCCCATGGCGGCGCAGGCTGGGACCATTCCGGCCTGGTACGTGCGCTGGAGATCCAGGCCAACTTCGAGATCGGGCAAAAAGCGCCCGGCTGAGCCGATTGCAGGGCGGGCAGCCCTGGCAGACCGGCTATGCTTGCGCGATGTCCCGCCCTGCCCGCCTGCTCCAACTGCTCGATCTGCTGCGCCGCGCGCGCCAGCCACAAACCGGCCCGGCGCTGGCCCAGACCCTGGAGGTGAGCCTGCGCACCCTCTACCGTGATATTGCCAGCCTGCGCGAGCAAGGCGCGGCCATCGAGGGCGATCCGGGTATCGGCTTTGAGATGCGGCCCGGCTTTTTGCTGCCGCCTTTGATGTTCAATGCCGATGAGCTCGAAGCCCTGCTGCTGGGCGCGCGCTGGGCCAGCCTGCAGGCCGACCCGCAGCTGGCCAGTGCCGCTGGCGCCGCGATGGACCGCATCCGCAGCGCCTTGCCGCTGGAGCTGCGCATTGCGGTGGACACCAGCGGCCTGATGGTGCCCGACATGCAGCCCACTACCCAGCCCGAGCCCTGGCAGACGGCGCTGCGCCGCGCCATCCGTGCCGAGCACAAGGTGGTGCTCGTCTACCGGGACCAGCACGGCAGCTTGACCGAGCGCCTGGTCTGGCCGTTTGCGATGGCCTATTTCGACCGCAGCCGGGTCGTGTCCGCCTGGTGCGAGCTGCGCCAGGGCTTTCGCCACTTTCGTGCCGACCGGGTGCATGCGATGCAGGAGCTGCAGGAGCGCTACCCGCAAAGCCGCCACAGCTTGATCCAGCGCTGGCTGGCGGAGACGGGCTACACCTTGAGTGGCTGGTCGTAGATAGCGCTCGCCAGTTCGTCACCTGGCTCGGCTGCTGACAGTTTCTGTCAGCCTCCCTGTCTAACCTGCAAGGCATGGCGACTTTGCCAAGCCCTGAACAGGAAGATGACATGACCCCCAACAACGCCCCGCTGCGCTTTTTCTACCACCCCCAGTCCCGTGCCCGCATGGTGCGCTGGATGCTCGAAGAGTGCGATGCCGTCTACGAACCAGTGCGGCTGGAGTTTGGCGGCACGATGAAGTCGCCCGACTACCTGGCACTCAACCCCATGGGCAAGGTGCCGGCACTGCAGCATGGCGACACCATGGTGACCGAGACGGGCGCCATCCTGGCCTACCTGGCCGATCTTTATCCCGAGAAAAAGCTGGCACCGGCGCTGGGCAGCGCCGAGCGCGGCAGTTATTACCGCTGGCTGTTCCTGGTAGCAGGCCCCGTCGAGGCAGTGTCTACCGCCAAGGCAGAAGGCTGGCTGCAAAACCAGACCGAGCGCCAGGCGCTGTCGGCAGGCTTTGGCCGCTTTGACGATGTGCTACGCAGCCTGCAGCTGGCGGTGACCGGCAAGCGTTATGCCTGCGGCGACCACTTCACGGCAGCCGATCTGTACCTGGCCAGCTATATCGGCTGGAGCATGCAGGAAGGCAGCTTGCCTAGCTTGCCTGCCTTCCAGGACTATGCGCTGCCGCTGCTGCAACGCCCTGCCGCCCAGCGTGCCAACACGCTCGATGGCCCCGTCGAGATGCCCGGCGCTGCGGCAGCCTGATCGGGGCTGTGCCATCAGCGTGCCACGTGGATGGGGCACAATAGCCCCGGGTGGCCGTCGAGCCACCTTGTTTTATCCACCTGCCCATGCCCGCTTTTTCGTACGAAGTTCTAGACGCCCAGGGCCAGACCCGCAAGGGCATGATCGAAGCCGATAGCGCCAAGGCCGCGCGCAGCCTGCTGCGTGCACAGGCCATGGTGCCGTTGGCGGTTGAGCCGCTGGGCGATGTTGACGACAACGGCGCCAGCATGGTGCGCAGTCGGCGTGCGGTCTTCAACGCCACCAGCCTGGCGGTATGGACGCGCCAGCTCGCCGGCCTCATCAGTTCGGGCCTGCCGCTGGAGCGCGCGCTGACCGCGCTGATGGAAGAGATCGACAGCGAGCCCCAGCGCCAACTGGTGGCCAGCCTGCGCGCCGAGGTCAATGGCGGCTCCACCTTTGCCAAGTCGCTGGCCCTCTACCCCCGTGATTTTTCGCAGATCTACCGCGCCGTGATCGATGCGGGCGAGCACAGCGGCCACCTGGACCAGGTGCTGTCGCGGCTGGCCGATGATTTGGAAGAGCGCGACCAGCTCAAGAACAGCCTCATCGGTGCCTCGCTCTACCCGGCCATCGTCACCTGCTTTGCCTTTGTCGTGGTGATGGTGCTGATGAGCTATGTGGTGCCCCAGGTGGCCGAGGTGTTCTCGGGCACCAAACATGCGCTGCCGCTGCTCACCCGCGTGATGCTGGGTTTCAGCGACCTGATCCGCCACTGGTGGTGGCTGGGCGCCGGCCTGGCCTTCGTCGGCACCGTGATGCTGCGCCTGTCGCTGCGCCAGCCGGCGTTTCGCCAGCGCTTTGATGCGGGCTGGCTGCAGCTGCCAGTCGTCGGCAAGCTCTCGCGCAACTACAACGCCGCCCGCTTTGCCTCCACCTTGGCCATGCTCAGCAATGCAGGCGTGCCCATTTTGAAGGCGCTGCAGGCCGCCGCTGAGACCGTCTCCAACCAGGCCATGCGCCAGGATGCCATCGATGCGCTGGACCAGGTGCGCGAGGGCGCCCCGCTCGCATCGGCCCTGGCGCAAAAAAAGCGCTTCCCTGCGCTGCTGTCGATGTTTGCCCGCCTGGGCGAGCAGACCGGCGAGCTGCCGCAGATGCTGCAGCGCGTGGCCAACCAGCTCGCTGGCGATGTGAAGCGCCGCGCCATGCGCCTGGCGACCATCCTGGAGCCGCTGCTGATCGTCGGCATGGGCATCGTGGTCGGCATCATCGTGATGGCCGTGTTGATGCCCATCATCCAGCTCAACCAGTTTGTGCGTTAAACAACCGGTTTGACCCCGCTTGGCCCAGCCAGGCTAGCGGGGCCAAGTTTCACTCCGCGTGGATCTTGTTGGCCTTGACCACATCGCCCCAGAGCTTGTACTGCGCGCGCGTCATCGCATCCAGTTGCTGGGGCGTGCCGCCGCCAGGCTGGTCGCCACGTTCCTGAAAGCTGCGGATCACCGCAGGTTCCTTCAGCACCGTGTTGATGGCAGCATTGAGCTTTTGCACCACCTCAGGGCGGGTGCCTGGGGGGCCGTACATGCCGATAAAGGAGATGATCTCGAAGTCCTTCAGCCCCACTTCGGCGGGGGTAGGCACATCGGGCAGCGACGCCACACGGCTGCTGCTGGTCACCAGGATGGGGCGCACCTTGCCGGACTTGATATAGGGATCAAACACCGAGGTGGCATCAAACATGGCCTCGATACGGCCGGCCATCAGGTCGATCACGGCCGGGCCACTGCCCTTGTAGGGCACATGGTTCATCGCCGGGCTGCCCAGGCGCTCGCGCATCAGCTCGGTGGTCACATGCACCAGCGAGCCAGCTCCGGGCGTGCCATAGTCCACGCCCTTGCCGGCCTTGGCGCGTTCTTTGACCAGGGCCGAGAACTGCGCAAAGTCCTTCACCGGCGACGAGGCGGGCACCACCAGCACCAGCGGCGACTGCAGCAAGATGCCCACGGGCACAAACTTGGTCGGGTCCACAATGCCCAAGGTCGGGAACACATGCGGGGTCACCGTCATCGAGCCATTGCCCACCAGCATGCGGTAGCCGTCTGGGGCCGAGCGCATGATGTCCGCCGAGCCCAGGTTGCCGTTGACGCCGGCCTTGTTCTCGATCACCACGCCCTGGCCCAGATTGGCCGCCAGGCTGTTGCTGAGCACGCGGGCGGCAAAATCGGTCTGACCACCTGGTGGAAAGCCCACCATCAGTGTCACCGGCTTGGTCGGGTAGGCTGTTTGCGCCAGCGCTGGCGCACTCGCACCCAGCAGGCTGGCTCCCAGCGCCAGACCCAGGGTCAGTTTGCGGCGCAGCATGGCGGGCTTTTGTGTCTTGGTCGTCATTGTTATGTCTCCTTGGTGTGAAATCAGAGTGCAGCAGGCGCTGCCATGTCTTCCTGCGCGGGCGAGAACTTGTCCACCGCCTCCCACAAGCCATTGATGTAGACGGCGCCCAGTGCCCGGTCATAGAGGCCATAGCCGGGCTTGCCGGTTTCGCCCCAGATCATGCGGCCGTGGTCCGGCCGCACATAGCCTTCAAAGCCCACATCGTGGTAGGCCTTGACGATGGCCGCGATATCGAGCGAGCCACAGGTCGAGAGGTGAGCGGTTTCTTCGAAATCTCCCTCGGGCGATACCTTCACATTGCGGATATGCGCAAAGTGGATGCGGCCCCGGCCGCCAAACTCGCGCACCAGTGCCTCCACATTGTTCTGCGGGCCGGCACCCAGGGAGCCCGAGCACAGAGTCAGGCCATTGGCGGGGCTGTCGATCAGGTCGACGATGCGGGCCAGGTCATCACGGTTCTTGACGATGCGTGGCAGGCCAAAGATGGGGCGCGGCGGGTCATCGGGATGGATGGCCATCTTGATGCCGCATTCCTCGGCCACCGGGATGACGGCTTGCAGAAAATAGGCCAGGTTCTGCCACAGCTGCTCGGCATCCACCTGGCGGTAGGCCTGCAGCAGGTCTTGCAACTCATCGCGGCGGTAGCTGCTGTCCCAGCCCGGCAGGGAGATGCCTTTTTCCGCATCGATGCTGTCGGCCATGCGGCTGTCAAAGGCCAGGCAGGTGGAGCCATCGGGCAGTTGCTTGGCCAGCTCGGTGCGGGTCCAGTCAAACACCGGCATGAAGTTGTAGCAGACCACCTGCACACCGGCTGCCGCCAAGTGGCGCAGCGTTTGCTGGTAGTTGGCAATCAGCTGGTCGCGGCTGTCACGGCCCAGCTTGATGTCCTCGTGCACCGGCACCGATTCGACCAGCTCAAAAGCGAGGCCCGCGTCTTCGATCTGCTGCTTGAGCGCCTCGATCTTGGCCAGCGGCCAGACGGCGCCGACCGGCTCGTCATAGATCGCCGAGACGATATGCGTGACCCCGGGGATCTGGCGGATATAGGCCAGGGACACCGGGTCCGCGCTGCCAAACCAACGAAACGACATCTTCATGGAAAACCTTTTGCTGCAATCAAAAATCTGGTTAGACCAATTCTACAAACTGGCTAGACCATTTAGATTGATGGTTTACCACTATGTCCGGTATTTGCCGCATTTGGGCCAGACGGCGGCTTACACTGCTGCTGGCCTTCCGGTTTTGGCGGATCGGCCGATGAACGGAATACGCGCAAGATGCCCAACAAGCTGGTCCCTCCGGTTGACGACGACAGCCGCACCACCGGTGTCAGGTCCTACCAGGACCTCGCCAGAAAAATCCTGGAAGAAACCGCCGCAGACAGCGCGGCGGCTGACCAGCGCCTGCCGTCGGAGCGCACGCTGGCCGATATGTTTGGCGTCAGCCGCACTGCCGTGCGCGAGGCCATCATTGCGCTGGAGGTGCAAGGCCTCGTCGAAGTGCGCCTGGGCTCGGGCATCTACCTGCAGCCCAGCGGCGCCGGTGGTGCCAATGGCCCCAGCCGCCTGCCCGCCTTTGATGTACCCACCGGCCCCGGGCCGCTCGAGACCCTGCGCGCCCGCGTGCTGGTCGAGGCCGAGATAGCCGCCGCCGCTGCCAGCGAGCGGCGCGATGCCGACCTGGACCGCATGCTCGACGCCCTTGCCACCATGCGCCTGCAGTTGGCCGACAAGGACGCCTATGACGCCGCCGACCGGCGTTTTCACCTCGCCATTGCCGAGGCCACCGGCAACCGCGTGCTGCAGCACATGGTGGAGGCCATGTGGGACAACGCCCGCCAGGACCCGCGCTGGGACAAGATCGAGCAGCATTTCCACTCCGAGCAGCTGCGCGAGGCCAGCCTCAAGGACCACCAGGCCATCTTTGCGGCGATTGCCGAGCGCCAGCCCGCGCAGGCGCGCCAGGCGATGCAGCAGCATTTGGGACGCGTGATCTCGCAGTTCTCCCAGGCTTGGTATTAAGTCAAGAACAGCGCAGCCACTGCGCTATATTGGCCCTCAGTTCAGCAACAAGGACGGCCATGGCTGCCACTCTCGAAAACAAGCTGGTGGTCGCGATCTCCTCGCGGGCGCTGTTCAACTTTGAAGAAGAAAACCGCGTTTTCGAGCAGGACAAGGACCAGGCCTATGCCCAGCTGCAGCTGCAGCGGCTGGAGACGCCCGCACCGCCGGGCGTGGCGTTCTCGCTGGTGCGCAAGCTGCTGGCCTTCAATAGCAGCGCCGTGCAGAAGGTCGAGGTGGTGCTGCTGTCGCGCAATGACCCGGTCAGCGGCATGCGGGTGTTCCGCAGCTGCAAGGCCCATGGGCTTGACTCGATACAGCGGGGCGTGTTCACCCAGGGGCGCGACCCCTTCCGCTACCTCAAGCCGCTGGGCGCCCATCTTTTCCTGTCCGCCAATGCCACCGATGTGCAGCAGGCGCTGCAACTGGGCTTTCCTGCCGCGCGCGTGCTGACTGAATCGGCCCAGGCGCAAGACAGCAACCCCGACGAAGTACGCATTGCCTTTGACGGCGATGCCGTGCTGTTCTCGGACGAGGCCGAGCGCGTCTTCCAGGCCCAGGGGCTGGATGCCTTCCAGCGCCATGAGATTGAGCATGCTTCCCTGCCCCTGCCCGATGGCCCTTTCAAACCACTGCTGGCCGCGCTGCACCGACTGCAGCAAGATACGCAAAGCCAGATGCGCATCCGCACCGCCCTGGTCACCGCCCGCAGCGCCCCGGCCCATGAGCGCGCCATCCGCACCTTGATGGACTGGAACATCGGCGTCGATGAAACCATGTTCCTCGGCGGCCTGGCCAAAGGCGAATTTCTGCGCGAGTTCGAGCCCGATTTCTTCTTTGACGACCAGACCGGCCATGTCAACAGCGCCGCCGCCCATGTGCCAGCTGGCCATGTGAGCAGCGGTATCTCCAACCTCTGATCGCCTCAGCCAAACCTAGGCGCAAAAAAGCCGCTGGCTCCTGATGGAGACAGCGGCTTTAGCGTTCAGGCCTGGGTTTTCAGATTCTTAGAACTGCTTGATAAAACCCAGAGAAACCGCACGGCCCTGCAACGGCGCTGCGTTCTTGATGAACGAGGTGTGCACATAGGCCAGCTTGTTGGTCAGGTTGTCCAGCTTCAGGTAGATCTGCCATGGGGTGCCATCGCTGGAGGTCTGGTGGTAGCTAACGCGCCAGTTCAGCATGCCGTAGCCGGGGGTCTCGCTTTCATAGTCGGCCACCTTGTTCTGGCGCTTAACCAGCTGCCACTGCGCCTCGCTGCGCCAGTTGGCCCATTTGCCGGCCACACGCAAGCCCACGCGGGCAGGGGCCAGGCGCGGGATCTTGCTGCCGTCTTCCAGCTTGGCATGCACCAGGTCACCGGTAGCGCCCACCGTCCAGTTCGCATCGATGCGGTGCTGGATCTGGCCTTCCAGACCGGTGAAGGTGGCGGTCTGCTGCGCATACTGCAGCAGCTGCAGGCCGTCGTGCTCATCGACGGTGCGACCGTAAATGTAGTTGTTCACCCGGTTGCGGTAGACATTGACCGAGAAGGTCGTGTCGCCCGCCGTGCGCGCCAGCCCAATGTCGATATTGCTGGAGCGCTCCTTGCGCAGATCGGGGTTGCCCAGCTCATAGGTCGAGGTGGCCATGTGCAGGCCGCGCGCATACAGCTCTTCGGCCGTGGGCAGGCGGCTGGCCGAGGTGACATGGGCGCTTAAGCGGTAGCCCGGCGTAAAGCGCCAGCTGCCACCCAGCGACAGCGAATTGCCCTTGTGCTTTCGCACCAGGCCGTCGTCGTTGGCATACACGCTTTGCCAGTCGTGGCGGGCTGCGGCCTCCACACCAAAATCACCAAAACGGCGCTCTTCGAGCAGGTAGACGCCCTGGCTTTGCGTGCGGGTCGGCTGCACATAGGCTTCCTCACCGGTCGCGCTAAAGCGGCGCTGCGCAGCCTCAAAGCCCAGCACACCGGTCCAGCCAGCAATCGGCTCATGCAGCACATCCACACGCAGGTCATGCGCGCGGTTCTTGAAGCTGGTGGAAATCTCGCCTCCCTCGATCTCGTCGTGGTGGTAGCGCGTCACACCACCGCGCAGGCGGATGGCTGAGACGCCGGCAAACGGCTTGCGCCATTCGGAGCGCAGGTCATAGCGCTCGCTGTGCATGTCCACCACCGGCACGCCCTCTTCCTCATGGTCGTGGTCATGGTCGTCGTCTCCATGGTCGTGGCCGTCATGGCCGCCGCAGTGCAGGTGCAGACCATGGGTGTGGCAGCCCTCAAAGCTGTGGTTGTGGCCGGGCAGGCCATAGCGCGCCTGGGTGCGGGTGTAGGCCAGGCCCACATAGCCGCTGTCACCGATCCAGGACAGGCCAATGCTACCACCCGCATTGCGCGCGCGGCTGCCGTCCACCTTGTTGCCCAGGCCCCAGCCACTGCCTACGCGGTAGTCATCGGCATTGCGGGCCATGCCCTCTACATGCAAGGCAAAGGGGCCCGAGCCCGCCGTCAACGACAGCGCGGTCGCGGCATCGTTGGCGCCCGTGCCAGCACGCACCTCGACCTGGCCTTCATAGCCTTTCTCGGGCACCTTGGTGGGGATCTTGTTGTCCAGCACATTGACCACGCCGCCAATCGCGCCGGCACCATAAATCAGTGCCGAGGGGCCGCGCAGCACCTCGATCTGGGTAGCCAGCATGGGCTCGCTCACCACCGCATGGTCGGGGCTGATGGTCGAGGCATCCTGGATCACCGCACCGTCGTTCAGCACCTTGACCCGCGCACCATCCATGCCCCGGATCACCGGGCGGCTCGCACCGGCACCAAAGTGCGTGGCCTGGATGCCGGGCTCGTTGGCCAGGGTCTCACCCAGGCTGGCGCCGCGCTTTTGCACCAGCTCATCGCCCTGCAGCACGGTCACCGGCGTGGTCATGTCGTCGACCGTGCGGTTGGTGCCGCTGGCCGATACCGTCACCTCGGGCAAGGTGGTGGCCGTGGCCGGGGCTGCGCCCTCTGCACTCTGTGCCATTGCCGCGCTGCTGAGCAGCAGGCCGGCCACAGCGGCTGCCACCGGGCGCAAGTCCCAAACGGTAGGCCGAAAAATTGCTGTGCGCGCCACCAGCGGCTGCGCCTGTTGTGCATGGAAACCCATGGTCTACCCCTCGAAAAGCACATGCCTGTACAGCATGTGCACGCGCAGCCCAGCACAGCGGCTTGAACCCGCCGAGCGCCATGGCGCTTCTGCGGCTACGCGGAAAAAACAAGACAGACCGGCATCACCCACATGCTGCGCGCCATCATGAAGAAGCGCGCGCGGGCAGCCGTGTCACTGGAACAAGGAGGGGGTAGGAGAAGGAGGCCCACGCGCAAAGAACAGCGCCGGGCTTTGCCGCAGCAAGATGGCCAGCACGGTCGCTGCCGTTTCTTGCACGGCGCGCAGCAGGGGTGCCTGCAAGGAATGGCTGAGCAGGCCTGCGCCCAGGGCCATATGGGAGAAGCCCTGGCAGTCGGCTTCGGAGTGCTTGCCAAACAGGTCATGCGCGCCATGGCCGCTGCTGACCACGGTATCGCTGCTGTCGCGCTCGGCAGCCGATGCCGTGGCACTGACCGCAGCCGTCTGCAGTGCCCGGGCATAGAGGTGGCTGATGTCATGGAGCTTGCCCAGCAGCGGCAGGCAGAGCTGCGCCAGGCACAGCCAGCACAGCAACGCCATCGCCCAGCCACGCAGCGGCCTCGGCGCAGGCGCCGAGACAGACAGGGGATGGAGAGCGCGCAGGGAAGACACAGGCCGGGCAGACAATCAAACCAGTGGCCCCCGCAGAGGATGGCCACTATTGCAAATGAATTGCATTATGCCTGTAAATGCCAGGTAAAACCGCACAGAGCGGACAAGGCCCGGAAAAAGGCAGGGCCCGGAAGACCGGGCCCTGTGCGGCATCTTGCGAAGCGGGAGGATTACAAGAAGCGCTCCAGCAGCTTGCGCGAGGCCTTGTCCAACCGGCTGGTATCCGGCAGCCGGTAGTGCACGCCATCGGCCGAGGTAATCAGCAGGTTCTGGCGGCCGTGCAGCTTGCGGATGTCTTCTTCGGCCTTCAAGGTCATGTTCACCGGGCCCCGGTCGGTCTCCAAGGTCCAGATGCTGGGCACCGAGAAGGTGGAGACGCTGACGATGCGCTCGATCAAGGGCTGGAACTCGCGCGCGGCCAGGTCTTCTTCCAGCAGCGCGCGGGCCGCCAGGTCTACCGCCTCCATATCGGCGATCCACAGCACTTCTTTGCCGTCTTCACCAACCAGCGAAATGCCCAGCAAGGGGGCCGACAGCGGAAAGGCGCGCACGGGATTGACCTGATGCGCTGTGCCGTCCTTGAGGAACACCAGGCGGCCAAAGGTGTTGCGGCTGAGCGCCAGCGGAGAGGAAATGGTTGTCATGAAAAGTCTTTCCTGGGCTGCAGATCAGCGGTTGTCATCGGACGCATCCACATGCGCCTTGGGGATAGGCTGGATGTCATAGGTCACGCCTGCGGCGCGCGCAGTCACCACGCCAGCGGCTTCTGCATCCTCCTCGGCACGGCGCGCCTGCGCCATGTACAGCCGCCAGTAGGCGCCCTCCTGGGCCATCAGCGCGTCGTGCGATCCCACCTCGACAATCTCGCCCCGGTCCATCACCACCAGGCGGTCGGCCTTGCGCAAGGTCGACAGGCGGTGGGCAATGGCAATGGTGGTGCGGCCCTGCACCAGGTTGTCCAGCGCCCGCTGGATTTCCTTTTCGGTCTCGGTATCCACGGCCGAGGTCGCCTCGTCCAGGATCAGAATGCGCGGGTCGATCAGCAGCGCGCGCGCAATCGAGATACGCTGGCGCTCGCCGCCCGACAGGCCCTGGCCGCGCTCGCCCACCAGCGAGTCATAGCCGTGGGGCAGGCGCAAGATGAACTCATGCGCATGGGCGGCGCGCGCTGCGGCCACAATCTCTTCGCGCGTGGCATCGGGCTTGCCGTAGGCAATGTTCTCGGCGATGGTGCCGAAGAACAAAAACGGCTCCTGCAGCACCAGGCCGATGTTGCGGCGGTAGTCAGACACGGCAATGCGGCGCACATCGACGCCATCGAGCTGGATCGAGCCATCGGTCACGTCGTAGAAGCGGCTGATCAGGTTGACCAGGGTGCTCTTGCCAGAGCCGCTGTGGCCCACCAGGCCAATCATCTCGCCGGGGCGGATCTGCAGGTTCAAGCCCTTGATGACGGTGCGGCTGCCGTAGCGGAAGCCGACGTTGTCCATCGTGATGGCGCCCTGTACCTTGCCCAGCTTGACCGGGTTGACCGGATCGGGCACGTTGCTGACATGGTCGAGGATGTCAAAAATACGCTTGGCACCAGCGGCGGCCTTTTGCGTCACCGACACGATGCGGCTCATCGAATCGAGCCGGGTGTAGAAGCGGCCGATGTAGGCGATAAAGGCCGTCAGCACACCGACGGTGATCGAGCCGCCTGCCACCAGGTAGATACCGAAGGCCCAGACGATCAAGAGGCCGATTTCGGTCAGCAGGGTGACCGTGGGCGTGAACAGCGACCAGGTCTTGTTGACGCGGTCATTGGCTTCCAGGTTGACCTGGTTGGCAGCGGCAAAGCGGTCGGCCTCGCGCTGCTCTTGCGCAAAGGCCTTCACCACGCGGATACCCGGAATGGTGTCCGCCAGCACATTGGTCACCTCGGACCAGACCCGGTCGATCTTCTCAAAACCAGTGCGCAGCCGGTCGCGCACGGTGTGGATCATCCAGGCAATAAAGGGCAGCGGCACCAGGGTGACCAGGGCCAGCCAGGGGTTGATCGAGAACAGAATCGCCGAGGTCATCACGATCATCAGCACATCGGTCGCAAAATCCAGCGCGTTGAGCGACAGAAAGAGGTTGATGCGGTCGGTTTCGGCGCCGATACGGGCCATCAGGTCGCCGGTACGCTTGCTGCCATAAAAATCGAGCGACAGCTTGAGCAAATGGTTGTAAGTGGTGGTGCGCAGGTTGGCGCCAATGCGCTCGGACACCCGGGCCAGCACAAAGGTGCGCGCCCAGCCCAGCAACCAGGCCACCAGCGCCGACAGCAGCAGCGCGCCCAGGTAAAAGCGCACCAGGCCGGCATCGATCTTCTCGCCGTTCTGGAACGGGATGAGGATCTTGTCCATCAGCGGAATCGTCAGGTACGGCGCCACCAGCTGGGCCGCCGTGGTGCCCAAGGTCAACATAAAACCCAACAACAATTGCATTTTGTAAGGTTGGGCAAAGCGCCACAGGCGCAGCAGCACCCAGCTGGAGGTGGGGGCATTTTGCTGGCGCGCGCAGGCCGGGCATTCCTCGCTGTCAGGGGGCAAGACGCTGGCGCACACCGGGCACAGCGCGCGCTCGTCGGCCACCGCCTCGTAGGCTTGGTTGTTCAGCAAGCGCTCGCGCTGGCGCTCAAACTGCTGCACCAGGCCCAGCACCGCCGTCTGGTGTGCCAAGGTGATGCGCCACAAACCCAGGCGCTGCGTGCTGTCGTGCAGCTCCAGGCTGCCGATGCCGCCATGGTCAAAAAAACGCAAGGCCAAGTCGGAGGAAAGTGCCCACTCACTCCATTGCTGACTGCCTGGATCAAAGGCCAGCAGGCGCTCGGACGTCAAGACCACTTGGCCGCTGCCAAAACGCAAATCCGCCGTCAGGTCAACCGGAGTGACGGCAAGCACGTTTTCCAAAGTATGGAGCTTGGCCCGCAAGGGGGTTCCGAGCGGGCCCGCAAAGAATGCTGACGCGTCCGCGGAATGTTGATGTTGCATATGGCGTTTTTTTCTCTCCGCACTCGGCGGTGGCTGTTGTCCGGTGAACAACCGCATAGTATTGTGGCGAATAACTTGTGACGAATAACAGCTCAGGCTGATCCATCCTCATCTGTCTTTAACGTCTGACACGTCCAATAGGCTGACAGAGGTTAATGTGCGTTATTTGGGCGCACAATGCTTTCCCATCTACGGCGATTCCCGTTGGAATTGTTACTTATGTTTATCCGTTGATCGATATGGCGAAATTCAATACCATCCAACTCTTGCGCACCACGTTTTTGCGCGGCCCCAGCGTCTGGACCTACCGCCCCGTACTGGAGGTCTGGCTGGACCTCGGAGAGCTGGAGGACTATCCCTCGAACAAGATCCCCGGACTGAACGAGCGCCTCACCACCTGGCTGCCCGACCTCATCGAGCACACCTGCGGCGTCGGTGAGCGCGGCGGCTTTATCCAGCGCCTCGAAGGCGGCACCTGGATGGGCCATGTGATGGAACACGTGGTCATCGAGCTGCTCAACCTGGCCGGCATGCCCGCCGAGTTCGGCCAAACGCGCGAGATCTCCAAGCGCGGCGTCTACCGCATGGTGTTCCGCTGCCCCGAAGAGGCCGTGGCCCGCGTCGCGCTGGAGCATGGCCACCAGTTGCTGATGGCCGCCATCAACGACGAGCCCTACGACATCAAGCCGGCGGTCCATGCGATCAAGACGGCCATCAATGACCGCTACCTCGGCCCCTCGACCGGTTGTATCGTCGATGCCGCCAGTGAGCGCCGCATTCCCCATATCCGCCTCAATGACGGCAACCTGGTGCAGCTGGGCTATGGCGCGGCACAGCGCCGCATCTGGACGGCCGAGTCCGACCAGACCAGCGCGATTGCCGAAGGCATTGCCCAGGACAAGGACTTCACCAAGCGCCTGCTGACCGCCTGCGGCGTGCCGGTGCCCGAAGGCCAGATCGTGGCCACCCCCGAAGAAGCCTGGGCAGTGGCCCAAGAGATCGGCTTTCCGGTCACCGTCAAGCCCTCGGATGGCAACCATGCCCGGGGCGTGACCCTGGAGCTCTCGCAAGAGGCCGATATCAAAACCGCCTTCGCCCTGGCCCAGCCTGAAGGCTCGGATGTGATCGTCGAGAAGTTCATCGACGGCGTCGAGCACCGTTTGCTGGTGGTGGGCGACAAGGTCGTCGCTGCCACCAAGGGCGAAACCGTCAGCGTCTACGGCAATGGCAAGTCCAGCCTGCGCGAGCTGGTCGCCGTGCTTAACGAAGACCCACGCCGTGGCCCCGAGCAGGAATACCCGCTCGACTGGATCAAGCTCGATGCGGGCGCTGTCAAGCTCGAACTCAACCGCCAGCATGTCACCCCCGATTCGGTCATTCCCCAAGGCCAGGGCGTGCTGCTGCAGCGCAATGGCAACATGGCCATCGACTGCCTCGATGACGTGCACCCGGACGTGGCCTACTACGCCGTTCTGGCAGCCAAGATCGTCGGCCTGGACATTGCTGGCATGGACATGATCTTGAAGGATGTGTCCCAGCCCATGCAGGGCCAGGGCGCGATCCTCGAAGTCAATGCCGGCCCCGGCCTCTTGATGCACCTCAAGCCCACCAGCGGCGCGCCGCGCCCGGTCGGCATGGCCATTGCAGACCACCTCTTCCCCCGTGAAGACGGTGCCGGCGCAGGCCGTATCCCCGTGGTGGGCATTGTCGGCACCCAGAACAACGCCTTTATCGCGCGCCTGGTCGGCTGGCTGCTGCAGCTGTCGGGCAAGCTCACCGGCGTGGCCAGCGACGAGGGCATGTTCCTGTCCAATCGCCAAACGCAAAAGACCAATACCGCCAACTGGGCCGGCGCCCACCGCCTGCTCACCAACCGCCTGGCGCAAGCAGCGGTGATCCAGACCACGGCGCGCTCCATCCTGGAAGAAGGCCTGGCCTATGACCGCTGCCTGGTTGGCGTGGTGACCGATATGGAAGGCTTCGAGACGCTGGCCGACCATGATGTGCTCGAAGCGGGCCAGATGCGCCGCGTGATGCGCACCCAGATCGATGTGGTGCTGAGCGATGGCGCTGGCGTGCTCAATGCCGACCTGGTCGAAGTGGCTGATTTGGCCGAGCTCTGCGATGGCGAAGTCGTGCTGTACGCCACCCAGGCAGACAACGAAGCCGTGGCAGCCCACCGCGCCAACACCGAAGCCCAGCACGAAGGCGGCCGCGCCGTCATCGTCAAGGGCAATAACGTGGTGCTGGCCACCGGCGCGCAAGAGCGCGTGCTGGGCACGCTCGATGCACTGAGCCTACCGGGCGGCAAGAAGCCGGACACCTCGGCGCTGCTGGCCGCCATCGCCACGGCCTGGGCGCTGGATATCACCCCCGATCTGATCGGTGCCGGTATCAAGACCTTCGAGTACAACGCCTGACACGGCTCCCCACGACGACAAGCATGCACGGCCCGCTGTTTCAGCGGGCCCTCCATCTGAAAGAAACACTATGCAGCTCTCCCGCACCCGTGCCTTGCGTGGCCCCAACCTCTGGACCCGCAGCACCGCCATCGAGACCATCGTGCGCTGTGAAGACAGCGAACAGCGCTACAGCACCATCCCCGGCTTTGAAGAAAAACTGCGCGCGCGCTTCCCCAATATCGCCCCGCTGCAGCCCCATGGTGCGGACCAGGCCCTGTCGCTGGCCCATGTGCTCGAAGTCGCAGCCTTGTCGCTGCAAGCGCAGGCCGGCTGCCCGGTCACCTTCAGCCGCACCCATGTGACAACTGAGCCCGGCACCTACCAGGTCGTTGTCGAGTACACCGAAGAGGCCGTGGGCAAGCTGGCGATGGAAAAGGCCGAAGCCCTGATCCATGCCACCGTGAACGACAGCCCTTTTGATGCCGACGCCGCCATTGTCGCGCTGCGCGAGCTCGATGAAGACGAGCGCATTGGCCCCTCAACCGGCGCCATTGTGGATGCCGCCGTCGCCCGGGGCATCCCCTTCCGCCGCCTGACCAGCGGCTCGCTGGTGCAACTGGGCTGGGGCTCCAAAGCCCGCCGCTTCCAGGCGGCAGAGATTGATTCGACCAGCGCCGTCGCCGAATCCATTGCACAAGACAAAGACCTGACCAAGCGCCTGCTGCATGCCGCCGGCGTGCCCGTGCCCATGGGCCGCCCAGTCGCCGATGTGAACGAGGCCTGGGAAGTGGCTTTGGAAGTGGGCCTGCCCGTCGTGGTCAAGCCCCAGGATGGCAACCAGGGCAAGGGCGTGGTGGTGAACATTACCACCCGCGAAGGCCTGGAAGCCGCCTACAAAACCGCCAGCGAGTTTGGCGACGAGATCATGGTCGAGCGCTTCTTGCCCGGGCACGACTTCCGCCTCTTGGTGGTGGGCGGCCAGCTGGTGGCAGCGGCCCGCCGCGAGCCGCCCCAGGTACTGGGTGACGGCCAGCACACCATCCGCGAGCTGGTGAACCTGGTCAACCAGGACCCGCGTCGCGGCACCGGCCACGGCACGGCGCTCACCAAGATCCGCCTGGACGATATCGCCATCTCCCGTATCGCCAGCGAAGGCATGACCCCCGACAGCGTGCCCGGCCAAGGCCAGCGCGTGGTGCTGCGCAACAATGCCAACCTGTCCACCGGCGGCAGCGCCACCGATGTGACCGATGACGTGCATCCCGAAATCGCAGCCCGCGCGATTGAAGCGGCCCAAACCATTGGCCTGCACATCTGCGGCGTGGACGTGGTCTGCGAGACCATGCTCAAGCCCCTGGAAGAGCAAAGCGGCGGCATTGTCGAAGTCAACGCCGCCCCTGGCCTGCGCATGCACCTGGCGCCCTCGTTCGGCAAGCCCCGCCATGTGGGCGTGCCCATGGTCGATGAGATGTTCAGCGCCGGCAACGACGGCCGCATCCCGCTGGTAGCGGTGACCGGCACCAACGGCAAGACCACGACCACCCGCGTCATCGCCCATCTGTTCACCTCGCACGGCTGGCGCACGGCGATGACCAACACCGATGGCGTCTACGTCAACGGCCGCCAGATCGACAGCGGCGACTGCTCGGGCCCGCGCAGCGCGCGCAACGCCCTGGCCCACCCCGAGACCGATGCCGCCGTGCTCGAATGCGCACGCGGCGGCATTCTGCGCGAAGGCCTGGGCTTTGACCGCTGCCAGGTGGCCGTGGTCACCAACGTGGGCGAAGGCGACCACCTGGGTCTGAACTTCATCACCACCAAGGAAGATGTGGGCGTGCTCAAGCGCGTGATCGTGCAGAACGTGGCGCCCACCGGCTACGCCGTGCTGAACGCCGCTGACCCGCTGGTCGCCGCCATGGCCCATGTCTGCCCCGGCAAGGTGATCTTTTTTGCCGCTGACCGCCACCACCCCGTCATGGCCACGCACCGCGCCCAAGGCAGCCGCGTCGTCTATGTCGACGGCGACAGCATCGTGGCCGCCGAAGGCTCCTGGCGCGAGTCCATCGCGCTGCGCGAGATCCCCATCACCCGCAATGGCGCGATCACCTTCCAGGTCGAGAACGTCATGGCCTCCATCGGCGCAGCCTGGGCCGCCGGCCTGCCATGGCAGACCATCCGCCGAGGCCTGGCAGGCTTTGTCAACGACAGCGACAACGCACCGGGCCGCTTCAATGTGATGGACTACCGGGGCGCGACGATCATCGCCGACTACGGCCACAACCCAGACGCCATCCGCGCGCTGATCCAGGCCGTGGAAGCCATGCCCGCCAACAAGCGCAGCGTGGTCATCAGCGGTGCCGGTGACCGCCGCGACGAAGACATCCGCGTGCAGACCGAGATGCTGGGCGAGGCCTTTGACGACGTGATCCTCTACCAGGATGCCGCCCAACGCGGCCGCGCCGACGGCGAAGTCATCGCGCTGCTGCGCCAAGGCCTGCAAGGCGCTAGCCGCACCAGCTACGTGACCGATATCCACGGCGAGTTCATCGCCATCGACCACGCGCTGGAGCGCCTGCAACCCGGCGATCTCTGCCTCGTTCTGGTGGACCAGGTCGAAGAGGCGCTGGAGCACCTGCAGCGCCACGTGGCGCAAGCCGCTGCCCAGGCCTGATCCAGGCCCCCGCATGCACCGGCCACCGCGCCGGTGCAGCCCCTCTCTTCTTACGGACTCCCTCCATGCTGACCATCTCTTCTTGGCGCCGCGCCCTCGTCGCCGCAGGCTGCCTGGCCGCCACGGCCACCTGGGCCCAGCCGGACACCATCGGCTCGGTGGACACGGTGTTCAAGTTCATCGGCCCCGACCACAAGATCGTTGTCGAGGCCTATGACGACCCGCTGGTCAAGGGGGTGACCTGCTATGTTTCGCGGGCCCGCACGGGCGGTGTCAAGGGCGCACTGGGCCTGGCGGAGGACCGTTCTGAGGCCTCGATTGCCTGTGTGCAGGCGGGGCCGATCAGTATCGAGAAGCCTTTGAAGCAGCAGGAAGAGGTGTTCAGCGAGCGGACCTCGTTGCTGTTCAAGCGTTTGCGGGTGGTGCGGATGGTGGATGCGGCGCGCAATACTTTGGTGTACATGACGTACTCCGACAAGGTGATTGAGGGTTCGCCGCAGAACAGTGTGACGGCGGTGGCGGTGCCTGCTGCTACTGTTATTCCGGTCAAGTGACCGGTCGCTGCTCTGCGCTGAACTGCGCTTCTTGATTTGCGCTTTTCTGCTGGCTGTTAACAGCGCCTTTTAATAGGCGCTTTTTACTACTGCGTAGGGCTGCTGGCCGGGTCTCGCCCCGGCGGGCGAGGTACTTTTCTTGGCGACCAAGAAAAGTACCCAAAAGAAGGTCGCCCTGCTGACTGCGTCCCTTCGCTTCGCTGCGGGCAACCTGTGGTGCTCGGGTATGGGCTGCACCGCGAAACTCACTACGCGCTTCGCGCTGCGTTCAAACAGACGCGGTGAGTCAGTTCACGAAGCAGTTGCACTCTTCGGTGCAACTGCCCAGCCCATACCCTGTGCTCCTCGGCGCATTCAGAAGGGAAACTGAGCAGACGTGTGCCATCGCTGCGCTCGGCACCCAAAACCGGCCGAGCGCAGCGATGGCCCGAAGGCTGTTGGCTGTTGGCTGTTGGCTGTTGGCTGTTGGCTGTTGGCTGTTGGCTGTTGGCTGT
>JAVWTB010000003.1:0-205751 GCA_036667955.1 Comamonas sp. | reverse complement strand
TTCAGCATCCCCCCTTTTGCATGCGCCTGGGGCGTGGTGTTTGTGGGGTGGCACTGGCACCGCAGAGTGCCAGTGCATCGTCAACTAGCTTGCCGCGTCTGTTTGAACGGAGCGCCTACGGCGCGTAGTGAGTTTCGCGGCACACCCCGCAAACGCCACGACACAGGTTGCCCTTCGCAACGCGAAGGGACGCAGTCAGCAGGGGCGGCCTTCTTTTGGGTACTTTTCTTGGCCGCGCAAGAAAAGTACCTCGCCCGCCGGGGCGAGACCCGGCCGACCGCCCTACGCCAGTAGTAAACAGCGTCAATAAAAACCCATCAAGCCTGCCGCTCAAGAGGCTCCACCAACCCCTGCCACAACAAACTAGCATCCGCCAACCCAGCCACCCGACCAATCACCATCATGCAAGGACTCCCCAACCCACTCCCCTGCAAACAGCTCACCAAACAAGACAAAGACGTCAACACCGACCGCTGCGTAGACAAACTGGCGTTCTGCACCAAGGCCACCGGCGTATCCGGCGCCAGCCCCCCGGCCAACAAACCGGCCTCAATCAAAGGCGCCGCAGCCACCCCCATATAGACCACCAAGCTGAGCGACATCGCCTCAGCCGTAGCCCCCAGCTGCCGCCAATCCAAAGGCCCGCCACCCGGTTTGGCATGGCCGGTCACAAAGACCACGCCGTGGGCATAGTCGCGGTGGGTCAGCGGCACGCCCAGGCTGGTGGCGGCGGCCAGGCCCGAGGTGATGCCGTTGATCACCTCCACCTGCACGCCCTGGGCCTGCAGGTGCGCCACCTCCTCGCCGCCCCGGCCAAAGATGAAAGGGTCGCCGCCTTTGAGGCGCACCACCGTCTCGCCCTGGCGGGCGGCCATCACCATCAGCTTTTCGATAAAGGCCTGCGAGGTGCTGGCCCGGCCCCCGCGCTTGCCCACATAGATGGTGCGGGTAGCGGCAGGCGCCAGCGCCACAATATCGGCGGAGACCAGGTCATCCACCAGCAGCAAGGTCGCCGCCTGGATCGCGCGCCAGGCGCGCAGGGTCAGCAGCTCGGGGTCGCCGGGGCCGGCGCCTACCAAGTAGCAGCGGCCGGCAGCGAAGGGGGTGGTGGCAATGGCATGCATGGCAAGACCTTTCAAAAGCATCAGACAGAGGGCGCGAGCGCGGCCGGGGCTACGCGCTGCACCAGCTGCTTGAGTTGGGGAATGCAAGAGCCGCAGCGCGTGCCGCAGCCCAGCGTGTTTTTGAGCTGCAGCAGCCGCTGCTCGGGCGCGCCGTCGATGCGGGCCAGGGCCTCGCCAATGGCGGCCTCGTCCACATTCATGCAGGCGCAGACCTGGCGCGCACGGCTGGGCAAAGCGGCAGGTGCCTGGCTGCCCGAGGACAGCAGCAGGCGACCAAAGCTGCGGGTCGATTGCTCGTCGCGCAGCACCGGCGCCAGCCACTGGCCGGCACTGGTATCGCCGCAGAGCAAGAAGGCCTGCAGCACCGGCTCGCCCGCTTGCTCGCCCATGGCGATGGCTCGGCTGCACTGGCGCTGCGCATCGGCATAGCGCAGGGTCTGCGGGCCGCCCAGCTGCAACAGCTGCTGCAAACGCGCCAGCAAGGCTGCAGGCGGGGCCTGGCGCGCGGCGGCGCGGAACTGCACGCCGTTGCGCCCTTGGCCGGCAGCGCCATCCAGCGGCACGGCCCGGCCAAACAGCACGCAGCTGCCAAAGTCAAACGCACCCATCAAAGCCGCCAGCGCCTGGCGGGTAGCCAGCACCTGCTCGTCATCCAGCCAGGCCATGCCCAGGCAATGCCAGGGCAGGCTGGCCTTTTCCAGCTGCACCGCCACATGCTTCAGCTCGGGCTGCTTGGAGCGCGGGCAGCGCTCGGGTGTGGTCAGCGCGTTTACGCCCGCCAGCCGCTGGCCGTCCACGGTGCTGCCGCTCAGGTGCTGGCTACCCCAGTGCATTGGCAGGTTCAGCTGCGCAGGCTGCAAACCGGCATCGGCTTGCACCGGCAGCACCAGGCTGCCGTAGCGGCTGCGCAGCTGCACCAGGTCGCCGTCTTGCAACTGCAATCGCTGCATGTCCTGCGGGTGGGCCTGCAGGCTGGGCTCGCTGGCCTGGGCAAACAAACGGCCCAGCTGGCCGGTGCGGCTCATGCCATGCCACTGGTCGCGCAGGCGGGTCGTGTTCAGGCTGAAGGGGAACTGCGCATCGCGTGGCACCGCCACCGGCTTCCAGGGCTGGGCATCAAAGCGGGCACGGCCATCGTCGGTGGCAAAAACACCATCGCTGTAGAGGCGCTGGCGCCCTTGGGCCGCGCCGCTGGGCAGCGGCCACTGCTGCGGGCCTTGCGCCTCCAGCAGCGCCCAGCTCAGGCCGGTGATGTCCAGGTCGCGCCCGCGCGTGCTGTCGCGGTGCTCAGACCAGATGGCTTCGCAGCCGCGCTCGGCCTGCTCTGTGTCATAGGCAAACAGGCTGGGGCGGCCGGGCCGCAGATGGCGCTCCAGCCGCTGGGCCAGCTGTACGCCTATCTGCCAGTCATGGCGCGCCTGGCCGGGCGCTGCCACCGCCGCGCGCACCCGCGATATGCGGCGCTCGCTGTTGGTCACCGTGCCCAGCTTTTCGCCCCAGGTAGTGGCGGGCAGCAGCCAGTCGGCGTAGGCCGTCGTCTCGGTCTGGGCAAAGGCCTCCTGCACCACCACCAGCTCGGCCCGCTCCAGCGCGCGGCGCACCATAGCCTGCTCGGGCAGGCTTTGCGCCGGGTTGGTACAGGCAATCCACAAGGCCTTGATCTGGCCATCGGCCGCCGCCTCAAACATCTCCAGCGCCGACTTGCCCGGCAGTGCCGGCACCGCGTCCACGCCCCACAGCTGGGCCACCTCGGCCCGGTGCTGTGGGTTGGCCATGTCGCGGTGGGCGCTGAGCAGGTTGGACAGGCCCCCGACCTCGCGCCCGCCCATCGCATTGGGCTGGCCGGTCAAAGACAAGGGGCCAGCCCCCGGCTTACCAATCTGGCCGGTGGCCAAGTGCAGGTTGATCAGCGCCGCATTGTTGGCCGTGCCGCTGCTGCTTTGGTTCAGCCCCTGGCAGTACAGGCTGAGGGAGGGCAGGCGTTCGCCGTTGCTGCCCGGCGCATCCGCCCCACCCCAGGCGATCCACTGGGCCGCCAGGTACAGGTCGGCCAGCGCCAGGCCGCAGATCTGGGCCACCCGCTCCGGGGTCGCTTCGCGCACCACGGCCTGCAGCTGCGCAAAGCCGCTGGTATGCGCATCGACAAAGGCCGGATCAGTCCAGCCCTCGGCCAGCATGATGTGCAAGAGGCCATGGCAGAGCATCACATCCGTGCCCGGCTGCAGGGCCAGGTGCAGATCGGCCAGCTCGGCGGTCTCCGTGCGGCGCGGGTCGACGACGATGATCTTGCGCTCAGGGTGGCGCGCCTTGGCCTCTTCCACGCGCCGGAACAGGATCGGGTGCGCCCAGGCCATATTGCTGCCGCTGATGAACAGGCAGCCGGCCAGGTCAATGTCTTCGTAGCAGGCCGGTGGCGCATCCGCCCCCAGGGTGGCCTTGTAGCCGGCCACCGCACTGCTCATGCACAGGCGCGAATTGGTATCCAGGTTGTTGGTGCCCAGCAAGCCTTTGACCAGCTTGTTGAACACGTAATAGTCCTCGGTCAGCAGCTGGCCGCTCAGGTAAAAGCCCAGCGCATCGGGGCCATGGTCGGCACGGATCTGCAGCAGCTGGGCGGCCAGGCTGTCCAGCGCTGTGTCCCAGCTGCGGGCCTCGGGCTCGCCCCCGCGCTGCATGCGCTGCATCGGTTGCAGCAAGCGGCTTTGGCGCGCCAGCGCGGGCGCTGCGGTCAGGTGCAGGCTGCTGCCCTTAGTGCAGAGCTTGCCCAGGTTGGCGGGGTGCGCCGGGTCGCCACGCACGGCAGTGATCTGCTGGCCATCGCTGCTGATGATCACGCCGCAGCCCACGCCGCAATAGGGACAGGTGGATCGGGTCTCTTGCATGGGCGGCTCCGGCCGGTGGGGCGGCCTTAAGCGGCCACGGTGGATGGCGACGGGCTGCAGCTGGAGGCGGCAGAACCGCAGCGCCCCAGGCCCGCCGGCCCTGCCAGCGGCCGGGTCTGTGCCAGCGCATGCCCGGCCAGCTCATCGGCGCGCAGCTGCACCGCGCTGCCCTCCAGCCGCACCGCAAAGCGCGGTGTGCAGCCCTCATCGGGGGCAGCAGCCTCGCCGGTGGCCAGCGCGATCGTCCAGTTGTGCAGCGGGCAGGCCACGCTGCTGCCAAACACCAGGCCTTGCGACAAGGGCCCGCCCTTGTGCGGGCAGCGGTCGAGCAGCGCAAACACCTCGCCGCTGGCGGTGCGGAACAGCGCCACATCCAGGCCCTGGGCGCGGGCCACGCGGCGTGCACCCAGCACCGGAATCTCATCAATGGCGCAGATGGTGATCCATTCATTCATATCGGACTCCTGGTGGCGCGGCATCATGCGCCGGCGGTGGTGAGGGGGGCAGAAAGGGACGGCAGCGCGGGCAGTACCGGCAGCGGCTGGAACTGGCGCAGATCCACGGCCGCCTTGTCGGTCTCAAACCAGGGATCGGGCTCACCTTCCAGTGCTTGCTGCAGCTCAGCCCAGAGCGCCTGGCGGCCAGCGGCATCGTCCAGAATGCGGCGCTTGACATAGTCCAGCCCCACCCGGTTCAGGTAATGCACGGTGCGCTCCAGGTACCAGCCTTCCAGCCGGTACAGCTGCATAAAGGCGCCGGTGTACTCCAGCACTTCTTCGGCGGTCTTGAGCTTGGTCAGAAAGTGCGCCACCTCGGTCTTGATGCCGCCGTTACCGCCGATGTACATCTCCCAACCCGAATCCACGCCGATGATGCCCACATCCTTGATGCCCGATTCGGCGCAGTTGCGCGGGCAGCCGCTGACGGCAAACTTCACCTTGTGGGGGGCATACATGCGCCACATCGCGCGCTCCAGGTCCTTGCCCATCTGCGTGCTGTCCTGCGTGCCCATGCGGCACCATTCGCTGCCCACACAGGTCTTGACCGTGCGCAACGCCTTGGCATAGGCGTGGCCGCAGGGCATGCCTATGTCGTTCCACACGCCTTGCAGGTCTTCCTTTTTCACGCCCAGCAAGTCGATGCGCTGACCGCCGGTCACCTTCACCGTGGGGATCTGGTACTTGTCCACCACATCGGCAATGCGGCGCAGCTCGGCGGCCGTGGTCTCGCCCCCCCACATGCGCGGGATCACGCTGTAGGTGCCATCCTTTTGGATATTGGCGTGGCTGCGCTCGTTGATAAAGCGGCTTTGCGGGTCGTCGCGCGCCTCCTTGGGCCAGGTGCTGATCAGGTAGTAGTTGATAGCAGGGCGGCAGCTGGCGCAGCCATTGGGCGTGCGCCATTCCATGAAACGGAACACGCTGTCCGTCGTCAGCAGCCGGTGCTGGCGGATGGCATCGCGCACCGCCTGGTGGCCGTGGTCGCTGCAGCCGCACATGGGCTTGGTTTTGGGCGATGCCGAATAATCACCGCCGACGGTGAACATGATGATCTGCTCGACCAGGCCGGTGCAGGAGCCGCAGCTGGCACTGGCCTTGGTGTGCTTGCGCACGTCATCCAGGGTGAACAAACCCTTGTCCTTGATGGCCTTGCAGATGGCACCCTTGCTCACGCCATTGCAGCCGCAAACCTCATCGCCATCGGCCAGTGCGGCGGCCTTGTTCTGGCCCTGGTGGCCGGCATCGCCCAAATTGGATTCGCCAAACATCAGCTTGTCGCGGATATCGGCCACGCTGCGGCCTTCGCGCAGCAGCTTGAAGTACCAGCTGCCATCGACCGTATCGCCGTACAGGCAGGCGCCCACCAGCCGGTCTTCCTTGATCACCAGCTTTTTGTAGACGCCCGAGTAGGGATCGCTCAGCACGATCTGCTCGGTGCCCTCCCCGCCCTGGAAGTCCCCGGCCGAGAACAGATCAATGCCGGTGACCTTGAGCTTGGTGGAAGTGAGCGAGCCCTGGTAGCGGCCAATGCCCAGCTCGGCCAGGTGGTTGGCCAGCACCTTGCCCTGCTCAAACAGCGGTGCCACCAAACCGTAGGCAATGCCTCGGTGCGCCGCGCACTCGCCCACCGCATAGATGCGCGGGTCGGTGATGGTCTGCATGGTGTCGCTGACGACAATGCCCCGGTTCACATGCAGGTGCATGGCCTCGGCCAGCGCCGTGTTGGGGCGGATGCCCACGGCCATCACCACCAGGTCGGCCTCGATCTCGCGGCCATCGGCAAAGCGCAGTGCGCGCACGCGGCCTTCGGCATTGCCCAGCAGTTCCTGCGTCTGGGCTTGCATAAAAAACTGCATGCCCCGCTCGATCAGCGATTTCTTCAGCAGCTGCCCGGCCTGGTCATCCAACTGGCGCTCCATCAGCCACTCGCCCGCATGCACCACCGACACCTGCATGCCGCGCTTCATCAGCCCATTGGCCGCCTCCAGCCCTAGCAGGCCGCCACCAATCACCACCGCATGGCGCCAGCGGGTAGCGGCATCGATCATGGCCTGGGTATCGGCAATATCGCGGTAGGCCAGCACGCCTTGCAGCTCCTTGCCCGCAATCGGCAGCATGAAAGGGTTGGAGCCCGTTGCCAGAATCAGCCGGTCGTAGTCGGCCGTCACCGCCTCGCCATCGGCATTGCGGGCATGCACTACCCGGCGGGCACGGTCCACCGCATGCACCGTGCAGCCGGTGTGCAGGCGCACGCCATGCGTCTCGTACCAGCGCCAGTCGTTGAGGACGATGTCATCCAGGGTCTGCTCGCCCGCCAGCACCGGGGACAGCAGGATGCGGTTGTAGTTGGGGTGCGGCTCCGCGCCAAACACCGTTATCTCGTACAGATCCGGCGCCAGGGCCAGCAGCTCTTCCAGCGCTCGCACCCCGGCCATGCCGTTGCCAACCATGACCAACTTGATTTTTTTCATCGTATTCCCCGTGGGCAGCACAAAAAAAGACGTCTAGGCGCCGCATGCCAGGCATGCGCGCTTAGACGTCTTTGTCTTTGGGCAGCGGTGCCACTTTGCACTGCCGCCCGGTGGCCGCCATGGCCACGCCAAGAGCTATGCAAGTTCCATACCAAGTTGGCTTTCGACGCGCGCCCGCAGCCGCATATCGCCTGCGCACATTTTTTGTGCTGTTTAGATGCCGCCCTGCCTCATTTGCGTGCATAAAAAAGGCGCTCCCTGTGGAGCGCCTTTGGCCAGCTAAGCAGGATTTATCAGGCCACCTTCTCCACATGCACCTGGCGGGTGTAGAGAAAGTCGATCACCGCCTTGCGGCAGGCCTGGTACTGCGCATCCTCGGCCAGCGCCACGCGGTTGCGCGGGCGGGCCAGCGGTACCGCCAGCACCTCGCCAATCGTCGCAGCCGGCCCATTGGTCATCATCACGATCTTGTCGGACAGCAACACGGCTTCGTCCACATCATGGGTCACCATGACGACGGTGCTGCGCGTGCGCGCAACGATCTCCAGCAACTCGTCCTGCAGCTTGGCGCGGGTCAGTGCATCCAAGGCGCCAAAGGGCTCGTCCATCAGCAGCACCTGGGGCTCCATCGACAAGGCCCGGGCAATGCCCACGCGCTGCTTCATGCCACCCGATATCTCGCCGGGCCGCTTTTGTGCTGCATGGGTCAGGCCTACCAGCGCCAGCGCGGCATCGGTGCGTGCGGCCAACTGGGCCTTGCGCTCGCGCCCACCAAACACCCGCTCCACTGCCAGGTGCACATTGGCCCAGCAAGTCAGCCAGGGCAGCAGCGAATGGTTCTGGAACACGACGGCACGCTGCGGCCCGGGGCCCTTGATCTCGCGGTTGGCGCAGAGCAAGGTGCCTTCGCTGGGGCTGGCCAGCCCGGCAATCAGGTTCAGCAAGGTCGATTTGCCGCAGCCCGAGTGGCCGATCAGGCTGACAAATTCGCCCTGGGCAATTTCCAGGTTGATGCCCTGCAGCGCCTGGAACATGCCCTTGGCGGTTTTGAAGCTTTGCGCCACCTGCTGCACCTCGATGTACTTGGCGTTGGGGGCGATGGGCGCGGTGATGGGGTTGATGGTCATGCCTTGACCTCCTCAAAAGTGAATGCGGTGGCCAGGCGGATCAGCGCCCACTCCAGCAATAGGCCCACCACGCCGATGACAAAGATCGCAATGATGATGTTCTTGACGTTGAGGTTGTTCCACTCGTCCCAGACCCAAAAGCCAATGCCCACGCCGCCGGTCAGCATCTCGGCAGCCACGATCACCAGCCAGGCGGTGCCGACTGCCAGGCGCACACCCGTCAGCATGTAGGGCAGCACGGCGGGGAAGAGGATGGTGGTGGCGATCTTCCATTCGCTCAGGTTCAGCACCCGCGCCACATTCATGTAGTCCTGCGGCACGCGCTGCACGCCGACTGCCGTGTTGATCACCATTGGCCAGATCGAGCAGATAAAGATGGTCCAGATCGCCGCCGGGTTGGCACCCTTGAACACCAGCAGGCCAATGGGCAGCCAGGCCAGCGGTGATACCGGGCGCAGCAGGCTGATCAGCGGGTTGAACATGCGCGAGAGAAAGTCAAAACGCCCAATGACAAAGCCCAGCGGAATGCCGACCAGCGCCGCCAGCCCAAAGCCGATGCTCACGCGCTGCAGCGAGGCCAGCACATTCCATCCCACCCCCTGGTCATTGGGGCCGTTGCGGTAGAAGGGGTCGCGAAAGATCTCCTGCGCCTGCACCCAAGTCTCCTGCGGGCTGGGGATGGCCGGATTGCTCTGGGCCACGATGGACCACAGCACCAGCAGCAAGCCAAAGCCCAGCACGGGAGGCAGCAGGTTCTGCACCAGCGCGCCAAAGCGCTGCTGCCAGACAGCGGCCAGATCGCGCGGGGCAGCGGCAGGTACGGCCGCAGCAGGCGGACGACCCGCCGCAGCCACCGCTACGGGCAAACTCCGCGCCATGTGCTCATGGATGGACAACACCTTGCGCTCGGCCGGGGTGGGCGTGGGCAGGGGCGAAACACTCTCTCGCAATGCAGCGGGCATGGGGTCCTCCTTATCAGGCTTTGATCGCGAAGCTGTCGGCGTACTTGGCGGGGTCCGATCCATCCCAGACCTTGCCGTCGATCAGCTGGCTGCTGCGCATGTCCGACTTGGGAACAGCGATCTTCAGCTGCGCAGCCGCTTCTTTGTACAGGGCGGTCTGGTTGATTTTCTTGGCCACGGCCAGGTAGTCGGGGTGGTTCTTCAGCAGGCCCCAGCGTTTGTGCTGGGTGAGGAACCACATGCCATCGGACAGATAGGGGTAGCTGGCCTCGCCATCGGCGAAGAACTTCATGTGGTTGGGGTCGTCCCAGGTCTTGCCCAGGCCGTTTTGGTAGCGGCCCAGAATGCGCTGGTTGATGGCATCCACGCTGGTGTTCACATAGGCCTTGCCGGCAATGGTCTCAGCCATCTTTTGCTTGTTTTGCAGGCTGGCATCAATCCAGCGGCCCGCCTCCAAAATGGCCATGGTCACGGCGCGTGCGGTGTTGGGGTGGCGGCTGACAAAGTCCTGCGTGCAGCCCAACACCTTTTCCGGGTGGTCGCGCCAGATGTCCTGGGTGGTCACTGCTGTTATGCCGATGCCATCCATGATTGCGCGGTGGCCCCAGGGCTCGCCCACGCAAAAGCCATCCATATTGCCCACCCGCATATTGGCCACCATCTGCGGCGGCGGCACGGTGATGACCTTGGCGTCTTTCAGCGGGTGGATGCCCGCGCTGGCCAGCCAGTAGTACAGCCACATCGCATGGGTGCCCGTGGGGAAGGTCTGCGCAAAGGTGTATTCGCGCTTCTCGGCCGCCATCAGCTTGGCGAGCGACGCGGCATCCACCGCGCCCTTGTCCGCCAGCTTTTTGGACAAGGTAATCGCCTGGCCATTGCGGTTGAGCGTCATCAGCACCGCCATGTCCTTTTGCGGGCTGCCCACGCCCAGCTGCACGCCGTAGACCAGGCCGTAGAGCACATGGGCGAAGTCCAGGTCGCCATTGACCAGCTTGTCGCGCACGCCGGCCCAGCTGGCTTCCTTGCTGGGCATGATCTTGACGCCGTACTTCTGGTCCAGGCCCAGCACCGAGGCCATCACCACGCTGGCGCAGTCGGTCAGCGGGATAAAGCCGATGTTGACCTCTTTTTTCTCGGGCGCATCCGAGCCCGCCGCCCAGACGCCCTGGTGGCCCAGCGCGCTGTAGACAAAGGTGGCGGCCGCTGCCTGGGCGCCGTGGCGCAAAAACTGGCGGCGGCCGGCCAGCGGCGCAAGCGCGGGCGATGCCTCAGTGGCGGGCGCCGTGTCGGTGTCGGTGGTGGGGCGTATCGTCATTCTTGTCAAACTCCATCGAAGGCGTTGCAGATTCCAAAAACAAAAAACGGCGTCCTTCCGCTGATGGCTTGCACCATCAGGAAAGGGACGCCGTTGTCCCGAAATAACTCGCGATTACCGGAAACAGGCCGCCTTTGGCCTGGTTAAGCAAGTCTTTGCATATTCCATGCCAATTCAAAAAATTCAGTGCGTCCCTCTGGAGAGCAGGCCTGCGCCAGCCCCCAAGCGCAGCCCGATCCCTGCAATGGTGCATTGCAGCAGCTGGCTGCCCAATGGCTGCCATGCTTTGGTGCGCGGAGCGTGTTTGTAGAGGACAGGATCAGCGCCGCTCGGCGGCAGCAGGTACTGCAGGTACTGCAGGTACTGTAGGCACGGCGGGCACCAAGGCCGCCATCGCCAGCACCGCCTCGGCCACCTCCAGCATGCGCTTGTTCTGGTTCATCGCCGTCTGGCGCAGCAGCTGGTAGGCATCGCTCTCGCTCAGCTGGTGCTGGGCCATCAGCAGACCCTTGGCGCGCTCCAGGGTCTTGCGCTCATGCAGGGCCGTCCTGGCTTCATCAATCTGGGTCTGCATGGTCTGCAAGCGCTGGGACTGCTGCTGCACCAGCGACAAGATATCGCGCCCCAGCGCCGGCGCGCCCACGGCATCCAAGGACCAGGCATCGGGCGGTGCCGAAGCTTCAAAAAAAGCCATTCCCCCGTCAGCCGCCCCCTCTACCCCTTCTGCCCCCGGCGGCAGCGCCTGCAAGACCGCCAGTGCTTGCTGCTGTGCCTGCAGCTTGTGCAGGCACAGCACCTGCAGCTCTTGCGCCACCAGGGTCTCTACGCCGTGCAGCGCGTCAAGCCGGTGGCTGCAGGCGGCAAACCAGTCCGCGCTCCAGGCCCGCTCCAGCACAGCGCCCGCTGCCGTATGCGCTACCCGGCGCATGCGCTCCACGGCCGCCATATCGGCATCGCCCACCATCTTGGCCTGCCACAGCGCCAGCACGCGGGCGCTGGCCAGGCTGGCAAATACCTCAAAACAGCGTTCCTGCGATTCGATCAAATGCAGCCACTGCGCGCGGGCGGGGGGCTGCAGCTGGCCCGAGGCAAAGGCGCTGGTGCCACAAGCACGCTCCTGCCCGGCCAGCTCCTTGCCCTGCATCAGGTGGAACAGGGCGACCAGCATGCGCGATATCTCCGGCTCATTGGCGCTGTCCGCCGCCTCAAACACCACCGCCAGGCAGCCGGCAATCAAGCGCGCAAAGGCGTCGGTACAGGCAGGCGGCGTCAACCGCCCGGCCTGCACCTGGGCGCGCAGCGCAGGCAGCGCCGCCACGCCTTGCAAGGTATAGGCAATGGCATTGCACAGCCGTGCACCGCTGCCGCCCGAGGGGTGCGGGCCCAGGCGATCGAGCTCATCGCGCACCTGGGCCATCTGCGCATCCACCTGCAGCCGCTGGGGCGCCAGCAGCTCGGCGCCCTGCGCGCCACCACTGGCCAGCACCATGTTCGACAGCCCGCGCTCCTTTTGCAGCGCATGCACCAGGCCCGACATGGCTACCACCAGCGCGCAGGCCTCGCCCAGCTGCTCCAGCGCAGCCATCTCATGCTGGCGGGCAGCGACCAGAAAATGCAGGGAAGACTTCATAAACGCGCACCACCGATGTTGAGCGCTATCCCCAGCAGGTTTCATGCCATGCCGGCCGGGGCCCTGCCCCCAGGCCGCTCAGCGCAGCATGCTGGACATGGCCGACAGGCAATTGGTCATGCGCACGGCCGATTCGATGTCTGGTGCGCTGAAACGCACCGTGCGGCCATCGACCCGCTCCAGGGTGGGCCACTGGCAGAACAGATCGGCCATGCCGGGCGAGGTGGCGGCAATCTGCACCTGCACCGGGCTGGCAGTTTGCAGCGGCTGGCAGCGGGCACGCCCGGCCAGGCCCTGCTCTACCCCGGCGCGGATGGCTTGCTGCGCCTGCTCGGGGGAGAGGCTGATACCGCTGGCCTGGCCGGTGGCGCGCTTGGTTTGCACAAACACCGCATGGGGGAAGATGGCCTGGTTCTCCTCACGCAGCACATCGTCACCGGCCAGCATCACCACCGGCGCGCCATAGGCACCGGCCAAGGCGCCGTAAATGCTGGCCTCGCTGGCCTCTTGTCCGTTGATGTGGATGCTGGCAAAGGCAAAGCCGTTGATGGTGTGGGCCAAAATGCCCCGCCCCTGCGCGCGCGAGTGGTAGCCGACCATGCAGACCGCATCCACCCCCAGCTCCACCCCCGCCACCATGCTCAGGTAGCGCGGCTTGCCCTGGATGACCTGGGCGCGCGCATCGAGCAGATCGGGCGGCATATTGCGAAAGCCACCATGCGAGTCATTGACATAGACCTCCAGCGCGCCGGCGGCAAAAGCGCCTTCAACGGCGGCATTGGCCTCCTGGGCCATCAGGCGGCGCGCGCGCTCATACTCGGGG
Organism: Comamonas sp.; assembly: GCA_036667955.1. GTDB lineage: Bacteria > Pseudomonadota > Gammaproteobacteria > Burkholderiales > Burkholderiaceae_C > Comamonas. The sequence goes on along the minus strand of JAVWTB010000003.1, from coordinate 192,917 downwards.
TTGCCCGCACGCACCTGCTCGGGGTGGTAGACACCGGCCACGCCTTCGATATCGACAGAAATCAGTACTTTCATCGCTTCAGTCCTTGCAGAGTTCTTGCAGCCCCCAGCGCTGGTGGCCGTCGCGCCCTTGCATGCCTTGGGCATGCCATAGCGCATTCAAAATGGATTGCTCCACCGCATCGGCCGCCGCGCGGAACAGCGGGTCCAACTGCGCTTCATGCAGCATCGCCAGCGCCGGCATCGGTGCAGTGGCATCGGCCGGCAGGGTGTAGGCGGTAGAAAACGCCAGCGCGATATCGCCACTGCCATGGCCGTAGCAGGAGCCCGTATTGGCCAGGCCGGCAGCGGCACGCCGCGCCACGCGGCTGAGCTGGCGGCTGTCCAGCGGTGCATCGGTGGCCAGCAGCATGATGATGCTGCCCTTGTCCACGCCGTCGCCCGCTGCGCTGCCAGCTTGTACACCAGCCGCCAGCTTGGCCTGCAGACGCCGCTCCAGCGCCGCGCCCACCGCCTGGCCGCCCCAGCGCAGATCCGCCAGCCTGCCCATATTGGCCAGCACCAGCGCGCCCAAGGTATAGCGCTCTTCGCCCACAACGACCTGGCGCGATGCGCTGCCGATGCCGCCCTTGAGCTGGAAGCCCGACATGCCCCGGCCCGCGCCCACCGCGCCCTGCACCACTTCGTTTGACGCGCTATCCAGCGCTGCCTGGTAGTGCGCCGGGCCCACAGCCATGCGCTGGATATCGCTCAGGTAGCCATCATTGCATTCCAGCACCAGCGCATTCACGGTGGGCAGGCTGCGGCCGCATTCGGGGTTGGCGGCAATGCATTGCGCAATCTGCGCCTGCACGACAGCAGAGACGCCAAAGGTATTGGTCAGTGCGATCGGGGTTTCGATCTGGCCCAGTTCGGCCAGCTGCACCAGGCCAGCGCTCTTGCCAAAGCCGTTGATAACGGCCAGGCCCGCAGGCAGCTTGTGCAAAAACGGGTTGTCCAGCGGCGGGATCAGCACCGTGACACCGGTCTGCAGATCGCCATCGGCCACCGTGCAATGCCCCAGGCGCAGGCCGGCCACATCGGTGATCGCATTGCGCGGGCCCGCTGGCAGCAGGCCGACCACCGGCAATTGCCTGCAAGCGGCCAGCAGCGCCGCGTCTTGGGGCTCAGTCAATATGCGCTCCCGAATCCTGCACCACCTGCTTCCAGTAGGCCAGCTCGGCCGGCAGGCTGGCCTTGAAGCTTTGCGGTGTCGAGATCACCGATTCAGCGCCCAGGTTCTTCAAGCGCTCGGCCATCACCGGCGTGGCCAGCACCTTGGTGATGGCGGCATGCAGGCGCACGACGACGGAATCGGGCGTGCCGGCCGGCGCAAACAGCCCGTACCAGCTGGTGACAGCCAGGCCCTTGCCCAGCGGCACAATCTCGGGCGCCAGCTGCGTGGGCTTGTCCGAGGCCACACCCAGCACCCGCAGCTTGCCGCTGCTGACAAAGGGCATCACGCCGGGAAAGCTGCCAAAGGTCATCGGCAACTGGCCGGCCACCACATCGGTGGCGGCGGCCGAGGCGCCCTTGTAAGGCACATGCAGCAGATCAATGCCTTTTTGCTTTTTCAGCATCTCGCCCAGCAAATGGTTCAAGGTGCCATTGCCAGCCGATGCGTACTCGACCTTGCCCGGGTGCTGCTTGGCATAGGCCACCAGCTCATCGAGGTTCTTGGCCGGAAAGTTCGGGTTCACCACCAGCAGGTATGGGGCAACTGCCAGCTGCATCACCGGCGTGAAATCCTTGATCGGGTCAAACGGCACCGTGCTGTAAAGCGCCGGATTGATCGTATAGGCGCTTTGCGCCGTGACCAAAAAGGTGTAGCCATCGGCCGCGCTGCGCGCCACCTGGCTGGTGCCCACATTGCCATTGGCCCCTGCCCGGTTCTCCACAATCACCGGCTGGCCCAGCGACTGGCCCAGGCCCTGCGCAATCGCGCGGGCAATCACATCATTGGCACCGCCGGGCGCCTGGGGCACGACAAAGGTGATGGGCTTGCTCGGCCAGTTGGCGCTGCTGGCAGCACTGCCTTGTGCCCACGCCTGGGGTAGCACGCCGGCCGCCAGCACCACGGTCAGTGCCGCAGCCAGCGCAGCACGGCGCGGCAAGCAAGCGGAAGGGGTGGTCGTGTCAAACATCATCGCAATATCTCCAGTAATGGGGCATAGGCCGGCAATCCCGCGCGGCGCAGCCGCCATTGTTGCACTGGCCGGGGCGCAGAATGCCGCGCCAGGCCTGCCCACACATCGCGATTGCAGCAGAGGCCAGCCCCCAAATACGGGGCGAAAGCCTGCTCCAGGCCACGTGCGCGGCACGCGCAGCGCTTGAACAGGCGCTTATAGCAATGCCAAACCCGGCGGCAGGCTGTCGCCCAGGCTGCGTTGCTGGTCTTCGGCGTCCATGGCGACCACCTCGCTGACCATGGTGATCCAGCGCTCGGGCGCGCCGCTGCTGCGCATCTTGTCCAGCACGTCCGTGCGCAGCGCATCGGGCAGATCGCGGGCGCGGTCGCCGGTCATGCGGGCCATCTGCAGTGCGGCAAACATGGCGGTCTCGTTGCGGCGCCAGTCCTGAGCCAAGGTGGCCTGCACAAACTCCTGGGCAGCGGCAGGCGGCATGACGAGGTGGGCATTGGCGGCCATCGGCTGGCGTGCGGCCAGGCGGCCAATGGCCCACCAGGTCTGCACCGTTTCGCCCTCGCGCTTCAAGCGCTGCAGCATCCACTGGCCCATCTCCTGGCGGTACTGCCAAGGGACAGCCTCCATCGCAGCAAACAGGCGCAGCATGTCGTCATAGCTGCCATGGCTGCTTTTGCCGCCAGCGCCATCGGTGCGCTTGCGGGCGGTTTGCTGCACGGTCTTTTGCATATGGCCGGCCACGTCTTCCAGCAGTTCCATCTGCTGCGCCTCGTTCAGCCCTGCAGCCACCCGGCGCCAAAACACCCACCATTCGGTCCAGTTACCCGGCTCCTTGCCATGGCCCAGGCCTTGCGGGTACAGCGCCCAGACCTGCTCCACCCGCCAGGCATCTAGCTGCGCGCCCAGCCCCGGGCGCAGGCACCAGCCGGCCAGGTTCAGCCAGGCGCGCTCATGCTCGGGCGTGCGGCGGCGGCGCTTGGCACGTGCCAGCAGCGCATCAAACATGGCCCGCAGCAACCCCAGATCCCAGCTGCTGCGCGGGCCCAAGAGCCGCTCCAGCACCTGGCGCAGCTGGCGTACCTCCTTGGCATCCACCGCCTGCGCCTGGTTGCCAAAAATTCGGTCAATCTGCGCAATGGCCTGCTCCCGGCGCGCGCTGGCCCGTGCATCGTCGGCACTGTCATTGGTGGCCGCGCTGTCATCCACCGCCTGCACTGCGCCGCGTAGGCTGAGCGGCAGCAGCCAAGACTGGCTCGGGTCATCGACCGCCAGGCAGCGCACCTCCAAGGTGCCAACCTCTGTCATGCTGGCTTGCAGCTGCACCTCGATCTGGGCCTTGTGCTGGCCCTCGGGCACGGGCAGCACGGTGGCGAGTGGCGGCAGCTCTACCCAACCTTCCCCCTGCAACGCTGCCAGTTGCCCCGCTTGGGCAGGCAGGCTGGGCAGGCTGTTGGCCAGCAGATCAAAGCGCACGGCCTGGCCGAGCTTGAGTGCAAAGCGCCGGCCCGATAAAACAATCCGCACCCCTTCTTGCGTGCCCCTTGGCAGCAGGCACAGGCCCTGGGGTGCTGAACCCTTGGCACCGGGCAGCAGCAGCCAGTAGCTGCGCGCCGAGCCGCCGCCAATCTGCGGCAAACGGCTGCGCAGGCTGGCCGCAGGTGGCACTGCAGCATCCGTTGTTGCGGGTACCGCTGCAGCATGCTCCTGCTCGGGCGCAAAGCGGGTCAGGCCATAGGCGGCCGCGCCCCGGGCCACCGCCCAGTCGGGGTGCGGGTTGTGCAGCACGCGCAGCGGCTGGCCGCGCCAGGCCGACAGCTGCTGCGTCAGCCGCTCCACCACCGCATGCGCATGGAACACACCGCCATTGAGCAAGACGGTATCGGGCAGCGCCTGCGCACCGCCACTGCCCGCGTGCTGCGCCAAAAACTGCGCCAGGTGCCGGGTAATGGCCGCATCGGCCGGATATGGCAGCCCAAAGCCGCGCAAGGCGCCCTGGCGTTTGCTGGGCACCGCGCTGCGCTCGGCCAGCGGTAAAAATCCTTCAACCACCCATTGCTGCACCTGGGCACGGCTCAGACTGGCGGTCTTGCTTTGCGCCAGCAGCCGGCTGCCCCCGCCCAGCAGGGTTACCGCCACCTGCTCAGGCGCATTGGCCGCCAGCAACTGCTCTTTGGCGATGCGGCAGCGCTGCACCAGCTGCGCAAAACGGGCAGCGGGCAGGCGCTGGCCCTCGGGCGCAAACTGGGGCTCCAATTGGTGGGCCAGGGCCAGGTCCATGTTGTCGCCACCCAGCATCAGGTGTTCGCCCACGGCGGTGCGCGTCAGGCTGGGCAGGCCGCCATCGGCAGCGGGCTCTACCTGGATCAAGGTCAGGTCTGTCGTGCCACCGCCCACATCCACCACCAGCACCAGCCGGCTATCTGCCAGCTGCGCAGCCAATTGCTCACCCTGCAGCACCAGCCAGTCGTGGAAAGCGGCCTTGGGCTCTTCGAGCAAATGCACCTGGGGCAGGCCCGCGAGTTGAGCGGCCTCCAATGTCAATGCCCGCGCGCCCTCGTCAAACGAGGCGGGCACCGTCAGCACCACGATCTGCGCGCTCAGCGGCGCCTGCGGATGCGCCTGTTCCCAGGCCGCCTTGACATGCGCCAGGTACGAGGCCGATGCCGCGAGGGGCGATATCTTGGCCACCTCATCGCCCGCGCCCCAGGGCAGGATGGCTGCGCTGCGGTCCACGCCTGGGTGCGACAGCCAGCTTTTGGCGCTGGCTACGAGGCGGTTGGGCACGGCGGTGCCCAAATCACGCGCCCAGCGGCCGACCACCGCAGGTGCGTCGTCGCTTGCGCCTTGCGGCGGCCAAGGCTGCTGCCAGGCATCGCCCAGCTCGCCGGCTGCCGCTTGGTAGCGCACGGAGGGCAGCAAGGTCTGCGCCTGTACCTCTCCTGCGCTGCTGCGTTGGGGAATGGTCAGCAGCGCAATCTCGTCGCCCGCCGCCGTCAGTGCCGCATAGGCCACCACCGTGTGGCTGGTGCCCAGATCGATACCAATGACATAGGAGGGAGACAAGGAATTCATAAACGGCCAAGCGAGACGGCAAAAACCCGGCCAAGGATGGCCGGGTAGGTGAATCGTAACAATTCTTGCAAAGACCTAGGCTGTGCTCCTGGTGCGGCACAGCACGCTATCCTGTCGTCGCAGCATCAATCCGGCAACGCATAGGCCATCAGCGAGTCGCCCATCTTGGTGCCGAACGAGCCATGCCCGCCAGCCATGATGACCACGTACTGCTTGCCGCCGATGTCATAAGTCATGGGAGTGGCCTGGCCGCCCGCAGGCAAGCGCGCCTGCCAGAGCAGCTCGCCATTGCTGGCGTTAAAAGCGCGCAGGTAGTCGTCTTGCGTCGCACCGATAAACATCAGATTGCCGCCGGTAGAGATCAGGCCACCCAAGCCAGGCACGCCCGTCTTGATGGGCGGCAGCTGCATCAGCTTGGGGAGGCTGTCGCGGATGGTGCCCACGCGCTTTCTCCACACGACTTCATGCGTAGCGAGATCAACGCCGGCGACGGTCATCCATGCGGGCTCCTTGCAGGGCAGGCCCAGCGGCGACAAAAAGGCATTGAGTTCCACGCCATACGGTGTGCCGTACATGGGCTGCACGCCTTGCTCCGTGCCTGCGCCTTTCTCCGTACGCGGGCGGTTCGGGTCTGCAGGGATCAAGCGCGAGACAAAGGGCAGACCCAGGGGATTCATGAATGCAATCTGGCGATCACTGTCCACGGACATGCCGCCCCATTCAAATACCCCGAGGTTGCCCGGAAACACCAAGGTGCCATTCTCCGACGGCGGCGTGTAGATGCCTTCGTAGTTGAGACGGTGGAAGATCACCCTGCACATCAGCTGGTCGAACATGGTGGCGCCCCACATGTTCTTGTCCGTCAAATTCTCGTGCGGGCCCATGTTCAAGGGCGAGAAGGGCTGCGTTGGCGAATAATGCTCGCCCTTGGTTTGCGGGCCGTGCTTGACGCTTTGCGGCACCGGTTTTTCGGTCACCGGCAGGATGGCTTCGCCGTTCAGCCGATCGAGCACAAACAGCTGGCCGGTCTTGGTGAGCACATAGATGGCGGGCACCGTCGTGCCATCCGGGCGCTTGAGGTCCACCAGCGAGGGCTGCGCCGGCACATCCATGTCCCACAGATCATGGTGGGTGGTCTGGAAGTTCCAGACCAGCTTGCCGGTGCTGGCATCCAAGGCCAGCATCGAGTTGGCATAGCGCTCTTTGAGCGCGGTGCGGTCGCCGCCCCAAATATCGGGCGTGCCCACCCCGGTCGGCACGTAGACGATATCGGTCTGGGCGTCATAGGCCAACGGCGCCCAGGCATTGGGGGAGTTGTGCACGAACTCGCCCTTGTCGCCCGGCATCTGGTTCGGGTCCTCGGCGCCCGTATCAAATACCCAGCGCAGCGCGCCGGTGTTGACGTCATAGCCGCGAATCACGCCCGAGGGCTCCGAGTTGGAGAGGTTGTCGGTGATCGAGCCGCCAATCACGATGGTCGAGCCGGTCACCACCGGGGGCGAGGTCGGGTTGTAGCCGCCACGGTAGGGAAACGGCATATTGGCCTGCAGATCGACCTGGCCATCCTTGCCAAAGTCGCTGCAAGGCTTGCCGGTGTCCGGATTCACCGCGAACAGGCGCCCATCGTTCACCGGCAGGATTACTTTGCGGGGGCACTCGGCAGAGGCCTGGGTCAGGTTCTTTTGCACGCTGGTGCTGTTGGCCTCCGCGTTGGCGCTGTCGTAGTAAGACACGCCTCGGCAGGTCAGATGCTGGAAGGTACGGTCGGCCTTCAGCTGCGGATCAAAACGCCACAGGCGCTTGCCGGTTGCGGGGTCCAGCGCATCGAGGAACTGGTGCGTCGTGCAGATGAACATGCGGTTGCCCACCTTGATAGGGGTCAGCTCCGCCGTTGTTTCGCCCGAGTCGTCGTCGCCCTTGAAGTCGCCCGTCTGGTACTTCCAGGCCAGCTGGAGCTTGTTCACGTTGCTGTCGTTGATCTGCGCCAGCGGCGAGTAGCGCACACCCGCCTGGGTGCGCCCATAAGCGGGCCAGTCGCCCTCTGCCACGCCCGCCACCGGCGTGCGCTGTGTAGACGGTGCGCGCGCCAGGCTGCCATTGACTTCTTGCGGATCGTTAAACCAGCTAAGGCCCAGCAAGGCGAGCACCGCTACCAGACCGAGAGACAGCAGCGATTTAGCCGCCGTGCTTTGGCTGAGCCGCCGGCTGGCCCAAGGCAGCACCAGCCACAGCCCCAGCACAAACCAGATATCCAGTCGCGGCGTAAGCGCCCAGAAATCCGTCCCCGACTCCCAGATGCCCCATGCCATCGTGGCGAACAGCAGCACGGCATACAGCCAGAGGCTTGCTACGCGATCGCGCGCATACAGCCAGGTGATGATGGCCAGCACCAGACCTGCGACCAGGTAGTAGGCCGAGCCACCCAGCGCGATCAGCCATCCCCCGCCCCCCACTAAAAACAAGGTCACCAGGACCAGGATCGCTACCGTTATGTTTCTAGCGATGGGTTTGCCATGCGATTGCGTCATTGCTTCCACTTTCAGGCCATCGGGCCCAAGGTTGAACGGAAGACTTCTACCCACTGGAGCAGTCGCTAAACATTCGAGTTTTAGAACCTGTTCAAAGTCTCTACGCAGCCGCGTTGGAGTGCAATCGGGATGAGTTCGAAGGGATGGTCCGCAGCTTGCACCGGGGTGCAAGCAAGGGCCAGCGCGCAGAAATCGCCCGATTTCACTCCAACCCGTAGGGACAGTGGCTTTGCGGGCGGTCTGCGTCGTTGCAAATCCTCGCAATAGCATGGCTATTGCTGCGGTGTTGCGCCTCGCATCCCATCCCGCAAAGACACTGTCGCGGCGCGAGGAGACTTTGAACAGGTTCTTAGGGCCGCTGAATTGGATGAGTCGGCAACTATTTCAGCACCAGGCGATGGCGGTGTCTGTCAGCCAAATGCTGTCTTTTCCGGTCTGGGCGCAGAAAGCATGGCGGTCGCAACGGTGGACCTGGCCATCGCAAGACAAAAAATGCTTTGCCTATTCAGCGCTTGCGTTGCGACCGCATCCACCACATTTGCAATCCGGCTCCCACCACAAAAATGGCCAGCCACGCGAGCACCGTGCCGCGCACCAAAGGCGATTCAGGCCCTGAGGCCAAGGGATGGGCGACGGGCAGACGCGTCAAGGTTTCGCCGATGGCAGGCACCAACAACAGAAAGAAGCTGAACGAAAAGCCGAACTGCGACAGGTAGGGAACCAGGCGTGGGAACAGCGGCATCTGCCGGATGAGCAATGACCCGCCGATCACCAACAGCGCCAGAATGCCCAAGGCATGGCCGGCATTGAAGCCTCCGGTGCTGGACAGGCCGAAAGCAGTCAGGACGGACAGCAACAACCCCACAAGGTACAGCTGACCCGAGCGCTTGGCCGGCTCAATGGCGCGGTAGCGGACAAAGCTGTACAAGCCGGCAGCGAGCGGCAGCAAACTGATGGCGGTATGGAAGGCGCCAAGCGTCGAGATGGGATGTGGCATGGGGTGGTCTTTCTAAAAACAACCGACTAGTTGATTGGTTACATGGGCAAAAAATAGAGGGCCCGACGACCTAGTTGGTCGGGCCATCGCTCAAGCTGCCAGCCGATGTATCGCCGCGCGCACGATCGTCTGGAAAGCCTCGGGATCACCCAATGCACGGGCCGTCAGCATGGCGCCGTGCACGGTGGACATCAATGCGAGCGCTTCTACCGGCGCACTCACTTCTGACTTGAATTGCGCTTTGGCCTGGCCTTGCGAGATGACCGCTGCCAGCCACTCGCTCAGATCCTGGAAATAGCCGCGCACTTCAGCTGCAATTTCCGGCGGGATCATCGGCGCTTCCGCGGCCAACATCGCGCAAATGCACATCGTCGATGAGCCGTCGCGTATGCATCGCGCCCAGTAATCGACGTAAGCGCTCAGTTGGGCTTGTGGGTCATCGCCAAGATGCTGCTGCATCGCTGCCAAGCCTTCTACAGACTGCTGACGATGCCGTTGCACCACCGTCAACACCAAGTCCGCCTTGCTGGGGAAATGGTGGTGGATGCTGGCCTTTCCTATCCCTACCTTTTCAGAGAGATCCGCATAGCTGAAGCCGTTGTAGCCGCCAGCGGCCAGCAGTTGCCGGGCGTGTTCCGCCAATTCAGTGGCGCGGGGGGAGAGTTCAACAGTCATCGGGTCAATCAGTAGCGCTTTCGGAGATGAGCCATTCTACTAGTTGATTGGTTGGCGTCAAGCGCCCGGTTTTGATGGGCGAACCACGCTGCTGCAGCGGGCCCGCCTCAGGCCGAAGCGCGTAAAAGCCGTTCGGACAAGGCAGAGAAGCGCACGCTTGGCAGCAGAAAGCAGAGGGCCTCCGGGTCCGCATTCAGCCTCTGCAGCAATGGGCAGTCGAGGGTGTGCGTGTCCAGCAGCAAGGGCTGCACCGAGGCAACATCCACGGGCAAGTCAATCGTCGCCAATGCCGACCTGCCAGGGGCGCCCTCCGCCGTCGGAACCTCCACCACAGCGGCGTGCTGAGAGGCCAGGCGAACTACAGCATCCGACCAGCCATTGAACATCCCGGACCACGGGGGCGACAAAACGGCGTCCCCCGCCCTCGCCGCCCTAGCCGCCATGCGTGGCGCGCTTCCATCGCCGGGCGCTATGTTGACGATGGCCTCATCGGGAGTCACGCGGAAATCGAAGCGGGCTGGCCAATGGGAGGGCAAGGCATCACTGAACAAGCGCGTCCCCGCCACGTGGGCGAGGCTGTCCATGACGTTGTACACAAAGGCGACGGTGGGAATGGGCGGCGCGTCAGACAGCGGCTCTGCCAGGTAAAGGCGCCAGTTACTCTGCAACGGCGAAGGCATAAACCGCCTCAACGGCCCCATCCATCGAGGACCAAAATGCCCATGCCGATAGGTCAGCACCGTGAGAGGGGTGCGGCCCTGGTAAGACCAGAGGCGCGCGCCCGGTGGGGCAAACGGCGCGGCGAGGGTTTCGTCCACCAGCCATGTCATGTAGACGACATCCACCACATCGCTGTCCAAGGTCATGAAGGGCAGACGAGACATGACGGCTCGCCGATAGCTGGCAAAGCGACGCGAATTGAGCAGCTTGGCCAGGCCATTGCCAAACCTGCCCTTGTAGGGGTGTGTGTAGAGGTGATTCATGGAAGCGGTAGACAGCAGCGCTGGCTGGCACCGTTGCGCGGTGATGGCTAAAGGCCGGTTCTGGCCGAAAGCGCCATATTAGCGGCAGCAGCCCGCCACCATGCGACTCCTGCCACGATGGATCAACCTAGGGACAGGCTGCAAAGCAAGCTTGTCGCCGCCACACACCCGGCCACGGCTCTGATCACCTTCTCACAGGTCTCGGATCCCCGCGTACAAAGTCCACCACGGTCGGCAGCACCGGGGCTAGCCAGTCCAGCGGCCGGGCCAGCGCGGCGACCGTGGTCACGTGGCTGAGGTGCTCAAAGATCCGCATGTCCACATCGGTACCGGCAGCCCGCAAGCGGTTTGTCAGGCCGACGGTGTTGCGCTGCGTATCAACGATCTTGTCATTGCGTGCGGCCAGCAGCAAGGTGCGGGGGGCCTTGGCGTCGGCGTAGAAGATCGGCTGGGAATCGGCGGGGGTGTGCGGCCAGCTAAAGGCGACCTGCACCTGGGGGTCCACAATCGGCAAAAAGTCATAGGGCCCGGCCAGCCCTATCCAGCCCGCAAGGCGACTGGGTGTCAGGCCCAAAGGGGCCAGCCAGCGCGGGTCCAAGGCCAGCATCGCGGCGTTGTAAGCGCCGGCCGAATGGCCCATCACCATCACCCGCGCCGGGTCACCCCCCAGGCTGGCGGCATGCCCCAAGGTCCACTGCAGCGCCAAGGCGCAATCGCCCAGAAAGCCGTCGTACTGCACCTGGGGGCTCAGCCGGTAGTCGGCCACCACCGCGATGATGCCGTTGGCTGCCAGCGCCTCGCCGACGAAGCGGTACTCGGCCCGCTCGCCGCTGGTCCAGTTGCCGCCGTAAAAAAACAGCACCACCGGTGCATTGCCCGGCGCCGTGCTGGCCTGCGGCTGGTACACATCCAGCAAATGCCGTGGATCGGGCCCATAGGGTACGCCCGTGGGGCCGTGGTAGGTGTCATGGGCCACCAAGTGGTCCAGTACCTGGGCACCAGAACAGCCGGACAGCAGCGCTGCGACAGCGGAACCGATGCCCATGAGGCTTAGGCGGCGGCTCATGGGGGTGGAGAGTTTGGAAGAAATGGGCATGTGCGCTATACGCCGCTCAACGTATTTTGGATTCATTCCGTTGAAGGTATGCAACTTGCTGCCAGGCGCAGCTGCTTCAAGCAGTCATTTCCATTAGTCTGCGTTGAAGCCAGGCTCTATGCCTCTCAGCTGTCACCGGAAACTTACGTAGGCCGAATGGCTGTTTTGGAATGGGTTGAAGTGGTGCTGTCGACCCTGAGCAAAAGTCTTGATGTATTTTTGAGCGTCTGCTTAACTACTGAAGCTGGTGATCCTTTCCCCCTTCCATGGGGGAGCTTTTGCCATACTTACGCTTGACCTTTCCCTAGTATTCCTCCTCCCCTTATTTCAGAACTCCCTTGAGACCGTTGCGTGACTTCAAAGCCTTTATCTTTATATTAGTAAGACAGCCGTCCGTCTGAAGCTAGCGTCAAATGCTTCTGGGTCATTCAATACTTTTGCAGTCTGCTCTTTAATTGGCTCGGCGCGAGCTTACTTTAAGAAGTTTCGTTTTTGACCTGACGCAAGGCGATTTGCAACACGCGCACGTCTTCCTTAGCTGGCGTTACCTCGCAAACACATAATACTTTTCGATCAAGGTAGGCACTTCCTTCATCGTCGGTGATGAAGATTACTTCCGAAAAGCTGTCTAGAAAACTAGAAATGACCTCGGTGAATCGCGTTTCACTGTTGCCATGAGACTCGGCAACAGCATCAACCCCAGAGTCTTTCGCCTGCCAAACTTCATTGGCGTCTATGGTTGCAACACCAACATGCGAGGCACCAAATACGTCCACTTGCCGCGTGATAATTTCGCGCCGTGAATCGAGATCCAGCTTCATCGAAAAGGATCGATCAAGGATCACTGCCTTGGACGTGGCACTTGTACACTTCACGCCCTGCTTAGCAGTTCGAAATACACGACCTACTGTTCCTTTAACCAGATCGGACAGCTTTGCAATCGCAGAAGGCTGCCCTGGTCTAAGATTACCAATCAGCTGGCAGCGGCTCATGACATCGAAGCGGACCGCGCTCATCGCGTTTCCAGGCTTCCCATAGTTGACCAAAACGATGGTTGCCATCGGATGAGCATCTGCATAATCTTCGATGACATGAGCCCAGCTAGTCTTAGAGGGACGCAGATAATGCTTCACTTCTACAACTAGGTCGCACAAATCACCTGCGGACGTGGAGCGCCAGATGCTGAAGTCAGGTTGGACGTTTTGCGATCTACCTTTTCCCTTTGGATTGCTCAAAGGTGATCGCCGCTCTGAGTACAAGGTTCGTACGGGATTAGCCGTCAGGACGCGTGCAACCTCGGTGCATCTGAATGGAAGAGTGATGACTCCCTTATCATGTAACAACTCTAGCTCATGCTCACCGCAAGCATCAATGATCTTGGAGGCGATCCATGCAGAAAAGAACTCGTGCCTGTGTTGCCAAAGAGGAAGATCGAGAAAGGTAGTGAAAGACTCGACGCTGACCTCAGTAACAAAGCTCCTGCGCTCCATTGATTCGAAAAACGCTTCCATTTCCTCACAGATCAACTTTTGCTCAGTGTGAGAATCCACGATAGCGCACGCACATGCTATTAATTGCAGCAGCCAAAAATCTGTCTCGTTCTTGCATAGGCTATCAACAGCTAATCCATCTTGCTCTGTTGTTGCGTAATTCAGCTTTTGCGCGTTTTCGCGAGCCTTTAATTGACCTGAAATCCCTAATTGATTTAACTGAAGGATCGCACAGCGAATAATATTCCAGACATCTTTCAACCACGAATCACAAGATACTGCTAATGGCGAAATCTGAGAAATATCGAAAGCATATTTATAGAAATACGCGAAGTTCTGCGCTGACTTCGGCAGAGACTGATAGTTTCCATCGAATACCAGCTCGCGCGCACGTTGAGCACTCGGTGCCTTTTCCAAGTGCTCAATGAGTTTCCAGCAATTATCTAAGGAGATAACCGGGAGCTCCACCATCGCAGTGCATTTTTCCCATTTCCTCAATGATTCTTGGAAATGTTTCAGCTCCTGAATATCTCCACCATCCCATGCCAACTTCCAGCCATTCGGACCCTTCTTTGCGTCCGCGTGCTCGAACCATCTTAGGATGTCCTTGAGCATATCAACATATGGCGTGGCTGACTGGAAAAATGCCCGAATGAACTCTTCCAAAGATGCCGACTGCAACATTTTTTCTAACGTTGATTTTCGATCCTGTTCTTGACTCTCTCTTAAAGCGTGATACAACAAATCCGCCAGATCATCATCTCTCCCTGGTATCTCAAGCCCCCTTTTGCAAAGCATATCCCATGCTTGAGATGCGGTAGTCGCAGCCTGGTCGACTGGATAATCCATTGTCATTTTAATCCTTCACGTTCTAGCCACTCATACGTTTACACTAACGTGGCGACTTATATTCTTGTTAATTATTACCCCCTCGCAACACAGTTCTACATATGTGTCTTAGGCACTAAGCAAGACCAACCAATGCTTGTTGAGCCAATGGTTCGATCACGCATCCGTAGATTTGCTGAAGTCAAGCAGGTTTACCCGTTAAATCTGAAGTAATCGTTCAACTCGGGATGCAGAAGAACCCCTTCTGGCTGTGAACTCAACTGGTCAATGCACCGTAATATCGAACTCGCGTTAAAAAAATGCTTGTATGAATCAAAGACCGCGGACTTACTACACCGACGCAACTTCACTGCATCAGAGATTTTTGACACGTATACATTTCGCTAGAACATTCAAAGTTTGCTTTACCTTCAGCTGAGCCTCATGAATCCACCCACCATCACGACTCAAAAATCCATCAAACATTCCAAGCAATGCAATTAACTCATCTATATTATTCAAACCAATGGCCACTTTATCGGCAGCGTTATTAATTCTTCCAGTTGACAAAATTCCTTTTGGAGGAATACCTATTTCCGAAAAATGGTAGCCATTTACAAGTTCAATTGCTGATAAAATAGCGAGATCTATTAGATGCTGAGGATCAGAAGCCACGCCGATTTTTCCGCGAAATATTGAAGCTATTCGCGGCTGCAGATATTCTATATAAGAAACATACTCGATAGAATCATTTTGATACAAAGGATTACTGCTTCCATCGTCATGTGGAAGAGATCGGCGGTAAGCATCCGAAACTAATGACAAGGCCATCAAGCACTCCTCATCCAAAAACAACTGATGCTGATTCAGCAAGCCTTCAAACTCTCTGCGGCTGTTCGCAGGAACAGGCTCATACAACCCCTCTTCAGGCTCGTAATGAGCTATCCACTCTGTATTAATTTGGGCAATTTTTGCTATTAGCGCTGCGAATGCATTTCTTTGGTGATCGAAAAACAGCGATGTGCGAAGTTGTACGACCTGATTTTCGTGCTTAATTCCTTCAACCTTAGAATTCAATTCCGTCTTATAGCTTTCCAATTTTTCAGCATATTCATGCTGAATGGATTGTTTCAACCTCTCTGAAATCCAGCCTTTAGCAAGCCAGACTAATGCTGCTCCACTGATTCCGCCAGAAAAAACGCTAAGCAGGTATTCCATACTCTCTCCCAGTAACTAACTAGTGTGCACTGACGCACTTATCTTTCCATAATTTCGGACGAAATAGAAATTCCAACTCATCGTAAATTGCTGAGAGAACATCTGTTACAGAGCAAATTTTCAGGTGACCGCTCCTCGCCATTCTGCAGCTGCCACAGAATTACCCTTAACAGCCGTTCGCATATTCCAGTTGATGCCGGTCTATTCTTAACTATAAGCAACTGTTTTAGCTACATAAGCTCGAACGGTGACAGAACACCGCAGAGCCTGCCTGGCAGCTCTTCAACTAGCCATAGTCGGGTCTCTTTATCTGCATCTCCCTTAAGCAGATTTTCAACCTCATCGTCTGGCTTAATTACTTTTGCATTTATGAGCTGGAGCTTTTCCGCAGCAGCATCAATAGTTAGCGAAAGCGCCTTCGCCCAGTTTGTGTCGGCTCGCAGGTATCTAGCCAGCCCATACTCCGACACTAGTTTCCATCCTTGAATATAGACAGGAAGGAAGGAGAAAGAGTGTGTCAGAATCAATTGCCGTGCATGTGCAACAGGTTGCCACGGTTCCAAAACAACGGGCGACTTCACCATGAAGTCTTTGACCTTCTTCTGCGATGTGTGTGTAACTGTCATAAGTGCCTCTTCCAGTCCAATGCATAGCTCGATGGCCGCGGCGGTCGCATGCCGCGCAAATACACCAGAGTGCATCACGTCATTTCTAGCATTTTTTACTGTGCTAAATAGTGCGGAGAAGCTTGAAAAACGACCGGCATAAGCGCTAGACAACTGCGAAAGCACAACTGATGACTGTGCCAATTCTGAAAGCGCTTTCTCATATTGCCCAAGATTTTTCTTGCTTCCGTGAAGGCGCAGTCCAAGCGCCTCAACAGCGAAGCAGATAGCTTCAAAGCCTTCCGCATCTGCGAGAGCAGCGTAGCGGCTGACGCGCAGTGCATCGCGATGATATATACGCTCGTGCCACGCGAGTGGCCAGATCTGCATATCAGGATTATCTTGCATTTAGCATCGATTTATAAATTCGCTACCGGCATCGTTAATACTCGCTGTTCCCAGAGGGACAGAAGAAAGGATGGCGATACGCATAGTTGGCGATAATATCAAAGTGATGATGCGCTCACATCATCCTCGGGTATTGGTATTATTATCAATATTGACAATTCTAGTTGAACTTGCCCCGGCAAGGGTAAAGATAGCCAAAACAGCACCTGTTGAATCACCCTCAACGACGCCGATGGCTGATCTGGGTACTGGGCAGAGCTTATATTCTCAGCTGAAATCAATGGTCACGCGTTTGCCGCCTGCTTGAACAATGCGAATCAAGGATTCGGTGGTGAAACTTCCGGCCTTAACCGTGACCGGCGCAGAGGTACTCATGATAATTCGGATCACAGAGTCTGTTGTGAAGCCTTCACCGATGATTAAAGGACCGCCTCCGGCTTGAGCAACACGAACTATTGAATCTGATGTATAAGACATGGGTTTCCTCGATTGAAAAAATTTCACCAAATTTAGCTGACCAGCAAACTCATTTATCGCTCAGATAGATATGAATTCACCAGTAGCATTGATAGTAAACGAGCAGACGATACCCTTTTAAGTAAACCTTAAAATTTCAGGATTCCAGTCTGTAGTAAACACCGAAGGTCAATGTTCGAACGACGGCTCCCGGCCGAAAGCCGCCATCCTAACCACAGATACCCCAGCCCACTACACCCTCAAGCCGCCACAGCCAAAGCCCCCAGCTCCTCCGCCAAAAACCCCTCCACCGTACGCGCCTCACGCCCCAGCACCTGCCGCACCGTCGCAGTCACCGCAGCCGCATGCCCCGCGCGCATCAGCGCAAAAAACTCGCCATGCACTTGCGCGATAAACGGGTCGGCGGCGGCGGCAGTCACTGGCGCGGCGGCGGTAATGGGCCGGCCCAGCAGGCGCGACGCAATCTCGGCCAGTTTTTGTGGGCGCAGGGCCTGGCTGCCGGTCAGCACCCAGGGGCCGGGTGCACCCAGGCGCTGTTGGGCAGGCTCGGGGTTCAGCAGCGCTTCCACAGCAACATCGGCAATGTCGCGGGCATCGATGTAGGAGACACCTGCACCCAGGTGCTGGGAGCGGAGCACATCCCCGCTGCGCAAATCAGCCGCGATGCGCGACAGGCCCACCTGCATCCAGGCGTTGGGGCGCAGCACAACATGCGAGACGCCGCTGGCCTGCAGGCCCTCCTCGATGCGGCCATGGGCATCGCCAGACAGCGAATGGCCAGGCGGGTCAATGGTCCAGTCCGAGCCGGAGAGCTTGACGATGTGCTGCACACCGGCAGCACGCGCGGCTTCGACCACGCGCAGTTGCTGCTCGGCCAGCGCCGGGGTGATCGGAGAGAGCAGGAACAGCCGGTCTATGTCAACGAGGGCCTGGTCCAAGGCGGCAGCGTACTCAAAACTGCCCTGCGCTATCTCGACCGTATCGCCCCAGAGCGCCTGCGCGGTGGCGGCCTGGCGCACCAGCACCCGGGGCCGTGCTTGCCGGGCCAGCAGGCGCGGCACCAGCAGCTGGCCCAGGCGGCCGCTGGCGCCACAGACCAGCACGCGGGGATGCTGGTTCGCACTCATGCCCGCAGCGCCTCTGGCTGCGCCGCGCTTTGCGCAGGCGCATTCTCGGCCAGCAAGCGGTTCAGCGGCCGGGCATCCACCCAGTCGGCGACCGAGAAATCGGCCGGCAAAAAACCCCACTCCAGCAAAAAGTCCTTGAAGTAGCCAATCGCATCGACCAGTTCGGGCTCCAGGCTGATGCCCAAATGGCGGTGGACATCGGCGCCGTTGGAGGCCAGGATGGCCTCTTCGCTGGTGGCGATCTCGCGGGCCACAAAGCGCAGGGTCTCGTCGGGATGGGCCTCCGCCCAGTGGCCGGCGCGCTGCACCACGCGCAGCAGCGCCAGCACCAGGTCGGGGCGCTGGTCAGCCAGCGCGGCGTCCACCGTCAAGGTGCGGGGCGTGCCATTGTTGATGCGCACACGCGGGTCAGGGTGGCGGCCAAATTCGCTCACCAGCTGCGCGCCAATCAGGTTGGCGACCAAGAGGCCCTCGGCGCCTTTGACAAAGATCGCATCGACCTCGCCGCGCACCAAGGCCTCCGCCTCGCGGAAATACGGGTGACGGCGGCGCAGGCCAAAGAGGCTGGGCGTGCCGTGCTGCTGGATCACCGACTCCTCGATCACCAGGTCCACCAGCTGCACATCGCTGTGCTGCAGGCCCACCAGCGACAGGCCTGAGACGAGGCCCTTGAGGGCGGTGGCGCGGTGGAAGTCGATCAGGTCATTGACGCGATGGGGCACGCCAAAGCGCTTGCCCGCCAGGTCCTCGGGCTTGTCGATGCCCCGGCCCGGCAAGGTCACCAACGCCTGGAACTCGTCCGTCCAGGTAATGGCCACCAAGCGCGTATCGCTGCCCTTGGCCCGCGCCCAGATCGGCGGAATATTGCCGCCCTGGCGAAAGGACCAGGGCAGGCTGTGGTCAAAATGGCTCTCGCGCACCTTGCGGTCCTTGGAGTCAAAGATGGACTCGACCCCAATGCCCAGCGCCGCAAAGGCCTGCTGCAGCCAGCCGTGCTGCGCGGCAATGCCCAGCGGGGATGGAACAGGGCAACGGGTGTACCAGAGCGAGCTGGGTTGTGCGGCTTGTGCAGCTTGCTCGTTGGGAATGTTGGAAAGGCTTGTCATGGGTTTCTCCTGGTGGAAAGGGATCAGGACGCGGCCAGCCAGACGCCGGCCAGGTTGCCGGCCACGCCATCGGCGCCCACCGTGTGGTTGCGCACGCGCTTGTCGGCAATGGTGTAGATGTCGGGGGCGACCAAGGTGATGTCGGGCAGGTCGGTGGCGATGTGCTTTTGGAACTCGGCCACCTCGCGGATGCGCTGGGCCTCGTTCATCTCGACGGCGGCGGACTCCAGCAGGCGGTCCACCTCAGGGCTGGCATAGTGCGAACCGTTGGAGAACGGCAGCCCGCGCTGAAAGCTCTTGGACCAGTACAGGCGCTGGATGCCCACGGTCGGATCAAAGGTGTTGCTCATCGCGCTCACATGCAGGTCAAAGGCGCGGTCGGTGTAGATGCGCTTGATGTAGGTGGCAAAGTCCTGGCTGTTGATCTGCACATCGATGCCGATGCGCCCCAGCGCCTGCTTGAGGAAATCGCCGGTGCGCTGGCCACCCTCATTGGGGATGGGGGTCAGGTTCAGCCGCGCGCGCCACTGGCCGCCGGCCTTGCCGCGCATCAGCCCGGCGTCGTCCAGCAGCTTTTCTGCGCGCTTGATGTCGTAGGGCAGCACCGGCAGATCGGGCACATAGAACTTTTTCAGCGCCGGGTGCACGGGCCCGGTGGTCAGCTTGCCCTGGCCGTACCAGGCCACCTTGAGCAGGTTCTCGCGCTGCAGCGCGTGGGCAATGGCCTGGCGCACGCGCAGGTCCTTGAGCAGCTCGCTCTCCAGGTTGAACTCCAGCCGGTAGACGCTGTTGATGTACTCGTAGCCCCGGGTTTCGAACTGCAGGCCCGGCTTGGCGCGCAGGCGATCGACCTCGGCAAAGGGCACCGGCGAGCTGGGCGCAATCTGCACCTGGCCGCTTTCGATGGCCGCCGTGCGCGCGGCGGCATCGGGGATAAAGCGCACCACCAGCCGGTCGATATAGGGCTTGTCGCCATCCCAGTAATGGGGGTTGCGCTCGTAGATCACATGGCTGCCCCGCACCCATTCCTTGAACACAAAGGGGCCCGTGCCCACCGGCGCATTGTTGGCCGGGTTGGTATCGGCCCGGCCGCTGGAATAGAGGTGCTTGGGCACGATGGGCGACTCTGAGGCCGCCAGCGCCGTGATCAGATAAGGGATGGGGCGGCTGAGCTTGAGCACCACGGTGTGCGCGTCGGGCGCCTGCACCTCCGCCACGCCAGCAAAGGTGGCGCGGCCCCGGGGGTGGAACTCCTTGAGCAGGCCGATCGAGTGCAGCACATCGGCCGAGGTAAAGGGTTTGCCGTCATGCCATTTGACGCCCTGGCGCAGCTGGAAGCGGTAGACCAGGCCGTCGGGGCTGATGGACCAGGCCACGGCCAACTGCGGCTGGGGGTTGAGGTTGAAGTCATAGGTCAGCAGCCCCTCGGTCACCTTGCCCGAGATCGTCACCGATGAGCCAGCGGTGTGGGCAATCGTCGTCAGGGTCGGCGGCTCGGGGAACAGCAGCAGGTTCAGGGTGCCGCCTTTTTGCGGCTTGTCCTGCGCCCAGGCCAGGCTGGGGACGGCGCTACCGATGCCAGTGGCAGCAGCGGCCAGCATAAAGTGGCGGCGCGAGGCGAGCGAGAAATCGGAATCAATAGACATGCGAGGTACCAAGGGTAAAAACAGGGGCGGCGCTCAGGCAGCGGCCTGGCGCTTTTGCAAGGCCGCGCGGCCGGTGTTGCTGCGGATGAGGCTGTTGGCCGGGGAATGGATCTGGCTGCACAGCACATTGCGCAAATGGCGCTCCAGCGCATTGCGCCGCGCCAGGCCGTGGTTGCCAGCCAGCTCCAGCGCCAGCTGCACCACGCGCAGCGCGTTGTCCACGGCCACATGCTTGGCCACGGCGACCAGGCCATCGGGGGCCGTACCGCTGTCGTAGGCGCGGGCATGGCTGTCCAGCAGCCAGTCGCTGGTCTGCAGCAGCACCTCGATCTCGCCAAACTTTTCCTGCACGGTGGCGAGCGATGCCAGGTTGGCACCGCCCAAGGCGCTGGGGCGGCGCTGGTTCAAAAATGCGGCCAGCCAGTCGCGGGCCGAGCGCGCTGCGCCGTCATACACACTGGCCACCAAGCTGAAGTACCAGGCAATGCCATGGGCCTCGCGCTGCAGGCCCAGGCTGGCAGGGCGCAGCCCCACCGCATGGTCCTCGGGCACCCAGGCGCCGTCGAGCACCAGGTCGTGGCTGACCGTGGCGCGCATGCCCATGGGGTTCCAGGTGTCCACCAGGCGCGCACCGGCGGTATCGCGCGGCAGCACAAAGCTGCCCAGGCGCGGCTCGGGCTCATCGGTCACGGCCAACACGCTGATCCAGGCCAGCAGTGGCCCTCCCGTCACATAGACCTTGTGGCCGCTCAGCTGCCAGCCACCGGCCACGCGCTTGGCCCGTGCGGCCGGCAAGCCGCCGTGCGATGGCGAGCCCAGCTCCGGCTCCACCTGGGCGGCATTGAGCAAGGCGGGGCCTTGCAGGCTGGCCGCTATCAACTCTGCCGCCAGCGCTGGCGGCCACTCGCCCTGCCCCGCCCGTTGCGAGCGGGCAATGGCCGCATGGTTGCTGTAGTGCATGGCCAAAATCAAGGCCACCGCCGGGTCGCCCTGGGCAATGGCACCCACCACCGCACGCGCGCTGGCCAGGCCGACACCATGGCCCCCGGCCTCGCGGGCAATGGTCAGCCGCAGCAGATCGGCCTCATGCAGCAGCGCAAACTGCGGCGCGGGTGCTGCGCCACTGGCGTCATGCGCCTCGGCCAGTGCCGCCAGCTCGCCGATCAGTGCCTGGGCGCGAGCCAGCAAGCTGGCCTCGTCCAAGGCCGGGCCTGAGACTGGGGCTGTGGTGGCCGTGTCCAATGGCTGCTGCAGCGCTTCCAGCACGGCGCTCATGCATCCCCCTGCGCATAGCGGGGCGGCACCACAAAGCCGCCCTGGGCCTGCTCCCAGGCATGGGCAAAGGCGATGGTGGTGCGGTCTTCCAGGTAGGGGCCGACCACCTGGGCGCTGATGGGCAGGCCCTCGTCATCTAGCCCAACCGGGAAGCTGGTGGCAGGCAGGCCCGGCAGCACCGGCAAGCCGGCCCAGTAAAACAGCTCGCGAAAGCCGATCTCGCGCACGCCATCGGCATAGGCCACGGGAAAGCGGCGCGCCTCCTTGTGGCCCTGCTGCTGGTGCACAAAGGCGGGGGTCGGCGCCACGGGGGTCAGCACCACATCAAAGGCGCTGAACAGCTGCTCCCACTGGTGGCTCAGCGCATGGCGGTGCTCGTTGTCCTGCAGCCAGGTGGCATGGGGCAGGCTGGGCGCGCGCAGCAAGGCGGCCTCGGCGCTGCGGTCATCGGGCTCCAGCTCGGCCAGGCGCTGCTGCTGCGCCTCGGTCAGCGGGGCCGCATTGGCGACGGACGAGCCCAGCAGGCTGCGGTAGGTGCGGTGCTGCTCGCTCAGGTCGGGGCGCTGCGCAGGCGGCAGATCGCGCCACTGCGTGGTCTGCACGCCCTGGGCCTGCAAGGCCGTGACGACGCGTTCAATCACCAGCTGCTCGGACAGGCTCGCCTCCTGGCCCGGCCAGGCACCCAGCACCAGCACCCGAAAATCCTGCAGCCGCTGCTGGCGGGGCGGTGGCAAGCTAGCCTGCCAGCCCTTGGCCTGCAGCGGATCGAGGTTGAGCAGCTGCTCCAGCGCCAGCTCCAGATCCAGCGCAGTGCGCGCCAGCGGCCCGGCCACCGACAGATCACGCGCGCTAAAACGCCCCTGCGGCGCGCCCGTGCCGCGCATCGAGATCAGCCCATAGCTGGTCTTGTGGCCAAACACACCGTTGAAGTGCGCGGGGATGCGCACCGAGCCGCCAATGTCCGTGCCCAGCTCCAGCGCCACAAAGCCCGCCGCCACGGCCGCGGCGCTGCCCCCCGATGAGCCACCCGGCGTGCGCTGCAAATCCCAGGGGTTGTTGCTGCTGCCGTACACGGCGTTGTAGCTTTGCAGATCGCTCAGCGCCAGCGGCACATTGCTTTTGCCGATGAGCACCGCGCCCGCCGCCCGCAAGGCCGCCACTGCCGGCGCATCCTGCCGGGCGATATTGCTGCGGTAGTCGGGGTTGCCCACGGTGGTGGGCAGGCCGGCGACATCGAAGTTTTCCTTCACCGTTATCGGCAAGCCCAAGAGCGGCTTGCGCTCGCCCCGCTGCAAGGCTTCGTCAGCCGCCCGGGCATCGCGCCGGGCTTGTTCGATGGCACGCACCGGGATCGCGTTCAGCTCGCCATCGTGGCGCTCGATGCGGGCCAGCGCCTGCTCCAGCAGTTCCACCGCGCTGACGCGGCCATCGGCCAACGCCTGCAGCTGCTCGCGGGCGCTGGCAAATGCCAGGCTGGGCGCGATGCGCGGGGTGCCTGCTGCGGCCTCGCTGAGCGTGGTTTCGTTGGGGAAGTCGATGTTGGTCGTCATTTGCTGGCCTCCAGCCACAGGTCAGAAAAGTCTCCGGCCGTCAGGTCAATGCTGTTGTTGAGCCCATGCACCCGGGTGCTGTGTACCCGCAGCGCAGAGGGCACGGTCGCGAGCGGATAGACCGGCAGCTCGCGGCCAACGATCTGCTGGATCTCGCGGAACTGCGCCGCACGCTTGGCCTCGTCGACCTCGACAGCGGCCTGGCGGAACAGGTTGTCCACCTGGGGGTTGTGGTAGTGCGAGGCATTGATCCAGATCAGCGGGTTCTTGATGCCGTCGGACCAATAGATGCGCTGCACGCCAACCGAGGGGTCAAACAAACGGCCCAGGCCGTTGATGTTCAGGTCAAACTCACGGGCGGTGTAGGCGCGCTTCAAAAAGGTGGGCAGGTCGCCGTCCAGAATGTCCACCTTGATGCCCACACGGTTGAGCGCCGAGCGCAGGTACTCAGCCGTCTGCTTGAACTGCGCACCGGGGATATAGGTGAGCTTGACGGCAAAGCGCTGGCCATTGGCCTGGCGCGGGTAGCCTGCCGTATCGAGCAGCTGGTTGGCACGGGCCACGTCAAAGCCGTAGTTGAACTGGCTGTCGTCGTAATAAGCACCCAGCACCTTGGGGATGGGCGAGTTCACCAGCTCGGCCTGCTTGTAGTAGACGTTGTTGACGATGAAGTTGCGGTCCACCGCATGGGCAATCGCGTGGCGCACCTCGGGCTTGGCCAGCACCGGGTTCTCTACGTTGAACTCCAGGAACGAGGCATTGTTCAAGAATGCGTCATAGCTGGCATCAAGCTTGAGGTTGGGCTTTTGCAGCAAGCGGCCCAGGTCGGCCAAGGCCAGGTTTTGCGCCACATCGGCCTCGCCGGTTTCAATGGCCGCCGAGATGGCAGCCGGATCGCGCACAAAGCGGATCACCACCCGGTCCACATGGGGTACGCCCGGGCGCCAGTAGTTGGGGTTGCGCTTGAGGATCACATGGCTGCCGCGCACCCATTGCTCAAAAATAAAGGGGCCCGTGCCCACCGGCGCGTTGGCGTTGGGGCTGCCCAGCGGGTCCCCATCGCCATAGCGGTGTGCCGGCACGATGGGCAGCTCGGCCGATGACAGCGATTTGATCAGGAAGGGCGCAGGCTTGGACAGCACCAGCACCGCCGTGTGCGCATCGGGCGTATCGACACGCTCCAGGTTCTGCAAGGTGATGCGGCCGCGCGGGCCCAGCTTTTTCTGGGTCAGGAAGGAATAGCGCACATCGGCCGAGCTGAAATCGCGCCCATCGTGGAACTTGACGCCCTGGCGCAGCTTGAAGCGGTACTGCAGGCCATCGGGGCTGACCGTCCAGGATGTTGCCAGCAGCGGCTGGGGCTGGAACTTGGCGTCATAGCGCAGCAGGCCTTCGGTGATCTTGGCGCTGACATCGCGGTTATCGGTCTTGGTGTCAAGAAAGGACACCAACGAGGTCGGCTCTTGCGCGACGACCGACGTGACGGTGCCGCCCTTGACGGGCGTGGCCGGTGCCTGGGCATAGGCAGCCCCGAAGGTGCTGACGGTCAGCAGGCCCCAGGCCAGGTTTTTGTAGAGAGTTCGCATGGGCAGTGGTCCAGGAGAAAAGGCGCAGACAAAGCGCGGAAAGAATGCCAAAAAAGCGCAAGAAAGCGGGAGCGGCGCAGAGGCGCTGTGGATAACTGTGTGAAGAGAGGCCGCTGCGGCTAGAAGCGCAGCCCCGCCTGCTTCATCAGCGGCAAGATGCGGTCGCCAAAAAATTCGAGGTCGGGCTTGAAGTCAAAAAAGCTCAGCTGCAACCCATCGATGCCCGCGCGCTTGAGCTGCACAAACTGCTCGACCACCTGCTCGGGCGTACCGATCACTTCAATATTGCCGCCGATAGCGCGGCGCTTGGGGGCATCGAGCGCCGTGCGGCCGCGCCAGGCATGGGCATCGCTCTTCAAGCTGCTAAAGCCCTCAGGCGTGCGCTGGTCCTGGTGGGCGACGATGGCGTCGTGGTAGGCCCAGGTCTCGGCCTCGGTCTCGCGGCTGATGACCATGGGGTTGAGCAAGGTGCGCACCGTACGGCCCGCATCGCGCGCTATCTGCTTGACGCGGGCCGCATGGGCGGGCAGCACCTCGATGGCGCGGGCAAAGTCCGATGCGCCGGGGCTGGTGATAAACACCAGGTCCGAATGCTTGGCCGCAAAGGCAATGCCGGCGTCAGACCCGGTGGCGTTAACCAGCGCCGGCCGGCCAAAGCGGGGCTTGGGGCTGACAAAACCGCCGCCCAGCTTCCAGGGCGATTGGCCCTCAAACGAATAGTTCTCGTCGTAGGACCACAGGCGCTGCACCACCTCGATGAACTCCGAGGCCAGGTCATAGCGCCGGTCATGTTCGATCTGGTCCCAGCCAAACATCTTGTGCTCCACCTCGCGGTGGCCGGTGACGATATTGATGCCCCAGCGCCCGCCCGAGATATGGTCCAGGGTGGCGCCCCATTTGGCCAGGTGCAAGGGGTGCAGCGGGCCGTAGAGCACATGGATGGTCGAGATCAGCATGATGCGGCTCGTGACCGAGGTCAGCGCCGCCGTGGTGGCAAAAGAGTCCAGCGCCTCGCCATTGAACACGCCGCCATAGCCGCCCTTGGGCAACCACTGCGACAGCGCAAACACCAGATCGAACCCGAGGTCTTCGGCCTTGAGCACCAGGTCCTTGTTGTAGTCAAAACGCCAGTCGGTGCTGCGCGGCAGGGTCGAGGCACTCCAGCCTCCCGCCTGGATCGGCAGAAACAGGCCCAGCAGAATCGGCTGCGCAAAGGCTTGTGCCAGCGGGCTGTCCGGAAAATCCAGCGGCGATGCGAAGCGCTCTGTATCAGCGAGCGTATCCAGGGGTATTGCAGAGTTCATAGATCAGCCAAAGGGTCAAAACAAAGGATGGCGATCCGGCCCCAACACAAACCGGTTATTCAAACACCACCGCGCCCTTCGATAATCACATAAACCATGCAGCCGCTCTTGCGCCTATTTTGCATTTGCATATTCAAAAATCAGCCATGGCTGCGCAAACCGAAAGGTGGCGCACTGCGCTGCCCGGCGTGCTGCGCCATATAGCTTGTGGATATATGCAGCATGGCAAATAAAATATGAAGATTTCCGAACAAAGCTCCCTATAAAGATAAGCAAGCAATTACCAACCTATAAAAATCAGATACCCATATTTGTTATTTGTTTTTTGGCTTCCTATATATGAAATGGAATGCTGCAAATACCCGCCTTAGCGCATTAACACTCCTATCATGAATGGGTTCCCCCACATCCCATAATGCGCATGAGTACCACCCCACGTTTATTAAGATCGCTCTGGTTCAATGCCAAATACGCCGTGCCCACGGTGCTGGGCGTTGCGATCCTGAACTTCTTGCTGCTGCAGCTCACACCCGGTGATGCGGCCGATGTGATGGCCGGTGAATCCGGCGCGGCCACGGCAGAGACCCTGGCGGCGCTGCGCACGCGCTTTGGGCTGGATCTGAGCGTGCTGGAGCAACTGCAGGCCTACCTGGGCAACCTGGCGCATTTCAGCCTGGGCTTCTCCCCGCGCTACAACATGCCGGTGATGGAGCTGATTGGCCAGCGCCTGCCCAGCACCTTGCTGCTGATGGGCCTGGCACTGGCCATTGCGCTCAGTCTGGGCATTGCACTGGGCACAGCGATGGCCTATTTTGCGGGCCGCCTGCCGGACCGCCTGCTGTCCGTGCTGTCGCTGCTGTTCTATTCGGTGCCGGGCTTTTGGACCGGGCTGATGCTGATCGTGCTGTTCTCCGTCAAGCTCGGCTGGCTGCCCAGTGGCGGCTCGGCCAGCATCGGCTCGCAGCTGAGCGGCCTGGCCGCCGTGCTTGACCAGCTGCGCTACATGGTGCTGCCCGCTACCTCGCTCGCGCTCTTCTATGTGGCGATCTATGCCCGCCTCACCCGCGCGGCGATGCTGGAGGTGCAGTCGCAAGATTTTGTACGCACCGCCGCCGCCAAAGGGCTCTCGCCCTGGCGCATCACCCTGCGCCATGTGCTGCGCAATGCCCTGCTGCCGGTCACCACGATGGCCGGCATGCACCTGGGCGGCATGCTGGGCGGCGCCGTCGTCGTCGAGACCGTCTACAGCTGGCCCGGCCTCGGGCGCCTGGCCTTTGAGGCCGTCCTCAGCCGCGATTTCAGCGTGCTGATGGGTGTGCTGTTTCTCTCTTCCTTGCTCGTGATCGCCGCCAATGTGCTGGTCGATCTGCTGCATGCCTGGCTGGATCCCCGAATCGAGGTGCGCTGATGTCTTTGTCTTCCTCTACCCCAGCGCTGCCGATCCCCGCGGCCGCCGCCCGCCCGCTGGCTGCCGCACAAGCAGCGCACAGCAGCACCAGCAGCGCCGAGCCCGATGCTCTGCCCTGGCCCAACGTGCATGCGCCCGATGCGGTGCGCACGACCACCAGCGCCGCCAACGCCGGCAGCGGCAGCCAGGGCTACCGCGCGCTGCGCGTGTTTCTGCGCAACCCCACGGCCATGCTGGGCTGCGCCTTTTTGCTGGCGGTGCTGGCACTGGCGCTGACGGCACCCTGGCTTTTTCCCGGCGATCCGCTGGACATGGTGGCCCAGCCCTTTGTCTGGCCGGGCCAGGATGCGGCCTACCTGCTGGGCACCGACTCCATGGGCCGCGACGTGGCAGCGGGCATTGCCCACGGCGCGCGGGTGTCGCTGCTGGTCGGCGTGTCGGCCACCTTGATCGGTCTGAGCCTGGGCATTGGCATTGGTGCCGTGAGCGGCTACTTTGGCGGCTGGGTCGATGACCTGTTGCAGCGCGTGGTGGTGCTGTTCCAGACGATTCCGAGCTTTATCCTGCTGGTGGTGCTGGTGGCGATTGCCCAGCCCGCCATCGGCACCATCGTGGTGGCGATCGGCCTGGTGACCTGGCCAACAGTGGCGCGCCTGGTGCGGGCCGAGTTCCGCGCGCTGCGCCACAAGGAGTTTGTGCTGGCCGCCCGCGCGCTGGGCTACTCGCACAGCCGCATCATCTTTCGCGAAATGCTGCCCAATGCGCTGCCGCCCATCATCGTCACCTCGTCGGTGATGGTGGCCTCCGCCATCTTGCTCGAATCTGCCCTGTCCTTCATGGGCATGGGCGACCCGAACGTCATCAGCTGGGGCAGCATGATCGGCTCGGGCCGCGACCTGCTGCGCACCGCCTGGTACCTGACTGCCGCACCGGGCCTGGCCATCGTGTTTGCCGTGCTGGCCTTCAACCTGATTGGGGATGGCCTCAACGACGCCCTCAACCCCCGTCTGTCGCAGGAGCGCTGAATGTCCCCATCCCCCTTGCTTGATGTGCGCGGGCTGAGCATCCGCTTCCCCCAGCTCGATCCCGTGCGCGGGCTGAGCTTTTCAGTACAGGCTGGCGAAACCCTGGCCATCGTCGGCGAGTCCGGCTCGGGCAAATCGCTCACCGCGCTGGCGCTGATGCGCCTGCTGCCCCGGGCCGCCCGCATTGCGCAGGGCGAGGTCTGGTTCAATGGCCAAAACCTGCTGGACCTGAGCGAGCCGGCGATGCGCCAGTTGCGCGGGCGCGAGATCGGCATGATCTTCCAGGAGCCGATGACCTCGCTCAACCCCGTCTACACCATTGGCTGGCAGATTGCCGAGGTGCTGCGCCAGCACGAGCGCCTGTCGGCCAAGGCGGCCCGCCTGCGCGCCATCGAGCTGCTCGATACCGTGCGCATCTCCGATCCGCAGCGCCGGGTGGACGATTTTCCGCACCAGCTCTCGGGCGGCATGCGCCAGCGCGTGATGATTGCCATGGCCATTGCCTGCCGCCCGCGCCTGCTGATTGCCGACGAACCCACCACCGCCCTCGACGTAACCATCCAGGCCCAGGTGCTGGACCTGCTCGACGGGCTGCGCAAGGACTTGTCCATGGGCCTGATCCTGATCACCCACGACCTGGGCGTGGTCTCGCAATGGGCCGACCGCGTGGTGGTGATGTATGCCGGCCGCGAGGTGGAGCAAGCCCGCCCCGGCCCGCTGTTTGACGATCCCCTGCACCCCTACACCCAGGGCCTGCTGGCGGCATCGCCCCGGCTGCAGCCCGGCGCGCATTACCTCGATGGGCCGCTGACCGAGATTCGCGGCAGCATCAGCTCGGCCATTGGCCAGGCCGGCTGTGCCTTTGCGCCGCGCTGCCCGCGCGCCCAGGCCTATTGCCACAGCGTGGTGCCGCCCCTGCAAGTAGCAGGCCCCCAACGCCTCAGCGCCTGCCCCATCACCTTGCCTGCGTCTGCACGCAGCGCCCAACTTGCCTAGGACCGCCATGAGCCTGCTGACTGTCAGCGATCTACAGACCCACTTCAAACTGCCCAAGGGCGTGCTGCGCGCCGTCGACGGGGTGTCGTTCAGCATTGCCAAGGGCGAGACCGTCGGCCTGGTGGGCGAATCGGGCTGCGGCAAATCCACCTTGGGCCGCAGCCTGCTGCGGCTGGAGACGCCCACGGCCGGCCAAGTGGCGCTGGATGGCGAGGACATCTTGCCGCTGCAAGGCGCGCGCTTGCGCAGCCTGCGCAAGCGCATGCAGATGATTTTTCAGGACCCGTTTGCGTCACTCAACCCGCGCCACAGCATCGGCACGATTTTGGAGACGCCCCTGCAAGTGCATGGCCTGGGGGACCGCGCCCAGCGCCGCCGCCAGGTGGAGCGCCTGCTGGACCGTGTGGGCCTGCCGCGCAGCGCCCTGGGCCGCTACCCGCATGAGTTCTCTGGCGGCCAGCGCCAGCGCCTGGGCATTGCCCGAGCGCTGATGCTGCAGCCCGACCTGGTGGTCTGCGACGAGCCGGTCTCTGCGCTCGATTTGTCGATCCAGGCGCAGATCCTGAACCTGCTGGTTGAGATGAAACGCGAGTTTGGCCTGTCCTATCTGTTCATCTCGCATGACTTATCGGTTGTGCAGTACTTTGCCGACCGGGTGCTGGTGATGTACCTGGGCCGCATCGTGGAGAGCGCCGACCGCCGCAGCCTGTGGAGCAGCCCGCGCCACCCCTACACCCAGGCGCTGCTTGATGCCGTGCCCGACCCCACCCGCCACCGCCAGGCCGCCCCCTTGGGCGGCGACCTGCCCAGCCCGCAGAACCTACCCAGCGGCTGCCGCTTTCATCCGCGCTGCCCGCGCGCCACCGCCCTGTGTACCCAGCAAGAGCCCCTGCTCAGCGACAGCGTCGGCGGCCATCTGGTGGCCTGCCACCACCCGCAGCCGCCGCTGACCGCTGCCACGCAGACCTCCGTTATCTCCTTCGTCCACTAACCCTTCGTCTTTGTTCACATGACCTACCGTTATCTCGGCCGCAGCGGCCTCAAAGTCTCCCGCCTCGCCCTGGGCACCATGATGTTTGGCGGCCCGACCGATGAGGCGACCGCCCACGCCATCATTGCCAAGGCCAAGTCCCAGGGCATCAACTTCATCGACACGGCCGACGTCTACCAAAAGGGCGTGACCGAGCAGGTGGTAGGCCGGGCACTGGCTAAGGATCGCCATGACTGGGTGCTGGCCACCAAGTTTGGCAACCCGCTGGGCGAGGGCCCGAACCGGAGCGGCACCTCGCGCAAATGGATCATCGAATCCGTCGATAACAGCCTGCGCCGCCTGGGCACCGACTACATCGACCTGCTGTACTTTCACCGCGCCGATTTTGATGCGCCATTGGGCGAGGCGGTGCGTGCCATTGGCGACCTGGTGCGTGCGGGCAAGCTGCGCTACTTTGGGCTGTCCAACTTTCGCGGCTGGCGCATTGCCGAGGTGGCCCACCTGGCGGACGCCGAAGGCATTGACCGCCCCATCGCCAGCCAGCCGCTCTACAACATCGTCAACCGCACGGCCGAGGCCGAGCAGCTGCCCGCTGCCGCCGCCTATGGCCTGGGCGTGGTGTCGTACAGCCCGCTGGCCCGGGGCGTGCTGACTGCCAAGTACCCGAATGTGGAGGCGGCCGAGCCCGGCTCGCGCGCCGCACGGCTGGACAAGCGCATGCTGGAGACCGAGTGGCGCCCCGAGTCCATCGACATTGCCGCCGAGATCAAAAAGCACACCGACGAGCGCGGCATCAGCACCGTGGACTTTGCGCTGGCCTGGGTGCTGAACAACCGCCTGGTGACCGCCGCCATTGCCGGCCCCCGCACTGCAGAGCAATGGGATGGCTATATTCGCGCGCTGGACTACCAGTTCACCGCCGATGACGAGGCCCTGGTCAACCGCCTGGTTGCGGCCGGCCACCCCTCGACCCTGGGATTTACCGACCCCGGCCACCCGGTCGAAGGCCGTGTGCCCTATGTAGCAGCTACGCCCACGCCAGCGGCCGCTTAAACCCAACAGGTCCACCGCCATGAATGCCTCGGTTCCTCCCCTGCGCTCCCGCCACCCCAGCCGCGATGACCTGCTGGCCCGCCTGCCCCAGCTCGCTGCCGATATCGGCCAAGGCGCCGCACAGCGCGAGCTGCTGCGCGAGCCGCCCTGGGCCGCCTTTGATCTGCTGCGTGCATCAGGCCTGGGCGGCCTGCGCATTGGCCGCGAACAAGGCGGGCCGGGAGGATCGGTGGCCGATGTGATCGAGGTGGTCAGCACCCTGGCCGCAGCGGATTCCAATGTGGCCCATGCGCTGCGCACCCACTTCAACACCACCGAGCTGCTGCGGCTGGAGCCCAAGCCCTCAGCACTGGCCCAGCGCCAAAGCGCCTGGGCCTTGCAGGGCAAGCTGTTTGGCGGTGCCTTTACCGAGCTGGGCACCGCCCGCGCCGGCATCAGCACCTCCACCTTGCTGCGCGATGGCGCGCACCACCGTTTGAACGGCAAGAAGTACTACGCCACCGGCACCGCCTATGCGGATTACTTCAATATCTTTGCCGTCAATGACGAGGGCCAGGCCCTGAACGCCGTGATCCCCGTGCAGCGCGAAGGCGTGCGCGTGCTTGACGACTGGGACGGCATGGGCCAGCGGCTGACCGCCAGCGGCAGCCTGGAGCTGAACAACGTACTGGTCTATGACGACGAAATCAGCCCCGGCGCCCGCGACCATTTGGCAGGCCGCCATGCCTCTGCGCTGCGCCAGCTGATCTTGGTGGCCACTGCCGCCGGCATTGTGCGCAACATCCTGGCCGATGCCCGCCACTATGTGCTGCAGCTGGGCCGGCCCGCCATGCACAGCCCCGCCGAGCGCTCACGCGACGACCATTTTGTGCAAGCCGTCGTCGGCGAGCTGGCTGCTGCCAGCTATGCCATTGATGCGCTGGTCGCCGCCAACGCGCGCCAGCTGGACCAGGGCGCCTACGCCATCGTGCACGCCCCGACCACTGCCGACGATGTGGTGCTGCAGGGGGCCTTGGCTACCGCCCAGACCCAGCTGGTCGTCAGCCGCCTGGCGCTGAATGCCGGCGAGCGTTTGTTTGAAGTGGGCGGCGCGTCAGCTACCTCGCGCCAGCTGAACCTGGACCGCCACTGGCGCAACCTGCGCACCATCTTTAGCCACAACCCGCTGCTGCACAAGACCCGGGTGGTGGGAGACTTTGTGCTGAATGGCACGCGGACGCATCTGGAGGAAGGGCGGGTGTTTTGAGGGGCTGCGGGGCTGGACCACATCAGTGGTGAGCGTTAATTTTTGCAAACGAATTTACAAAATGTGGCGTGTTTAACAGAATCAATTACATTCCCCAAGTCAGTGAACGATTCCCAGGAACCCCATGATCTGCATCAGCTCCGCTCTCCGTCCATCCGCCTCCCCCCACGTACTATTGGCGGCCTTGATGGCCACCTTTGCCTCGGGCAGCTGGGCCACCTGCAGTGATGCAGCATCGGGCAACCCGGCGGTGACAGCCTCCGCAGGGAGTACCTGCAATGCCAGCTTCACCGCCTACACGGGCAACAATATCGCTGGCGCTTATGAAAACGGATCGGTATTGAACCTCCTTGCGGGCACAACTATCACAACCCTCAGCAACTCCGGGACTTACACATTGAGCTCGGGAGGCATGAACATTGGAGGTATTGGTCAGCAACCCGCAGCTGCCTTGGTGCATGGCCTCGGAAACCTGAGCGTCACATCGCGCGGAGCCAATAGCCGAGGCATTTACGTCTACGGTGGTGAAAATGCCACCAGTCAACGCTCCAAGCTGCAAGTGGACGGGAACTTGGTGGTTATGCGCTCGTTGGGAGCGGGCGGCGCTGTGATACAGAACACGGGCGGTGTGATTGAGGTCGTGGGCAGTACGCGCATCGGTGCAGATGCCTCGACCACTGCAGCGGCCCCCGTGGACGGAATCCGCAACAGCGGCTCAAGCGGAACCGAGGGTACGAATCTGTTCCGCAATGGGCTGACCATTTATTCGGCCGCAACGGGTATCTTAAACGCCGCCGGTTTGGTGCAGGTGCAAGGGCAACCCGCCAGCATCAACAGCACCGCAGGCACAGCCATCAACATCTCGGCCGGTACGGTCGATATGCCTGTCCCGGCATCCATCACCAGCACGAGCGGGACCGCGATTCTGGCCACAGGTGGACAGGTTGCCCTAGGCAATACATCGCTGACATCAGCCATTCCTGCCGCAAACACCAGCCTCATCAGCATCGGCACGCAGGCAGTGACGGTACAGGGCGCCAACGGTATCCAGGCCACGGCCCCGGCTGGCAATACGGTGCAGATGCAAGGCGGCAGCGTAACGGCCACTACCGGAGATGCCATCAGCGTGAACGCCCCAGCTGCTGCCAACAGCATCCACATCCAGGCAGGGCAGCTGACGGCCAGCGCAGGCCGAGCGATCTTTGACGGCCCCGGCAATGGCAATACCAGCGTCATCTTAGAGAGCGCCGCCCTGGTGAGCGGCAGCATCGTGCTGGGTGATGGCTCCGACAGCCTGACGATCAACGGCACCGATATCAGCCAGATCACGCTGATCGACGGTGGGGATGACACCTCGACGGCAGACGGCTTTGTGGACCGCCTGAGCTTGGCGGGCATCAACGGCCCCCAGCCCGCTGCCAAGTTTCTGAACTGGGAACGCATCAATTTGACAGGCAACAGCGATTTGACCTTGACCGGCAACGCGATCGCCACCGGCAGCGGTGTCCTGGCGGGTGAAGCGATGGGCTTGGTGGTGGATGCAGGCAGCACCCTGCGCCTACAAGATGCCGCCTTCTCTGTCACCGGCGACCTGAGCAACAAAGGCCAGGTGGCTTTGAACAACAGCCGCACAGGCGATGTATTGACCGTCAGCGGGGACTATGCCGGCGGTGGCACGTTGGCGCTGGATGTGGTTTTGGGCGACAGCAGCTCGGCCGCCGACCATCTGGTGGTGCAAGGCAATACCGATGCGGGCCCCACCACGTTGGCCATCACCAACCTGAGCGGTGCAGGTGCCGCCACCAGTGGTGATGGCATCCTGGTAGTGCAGGTAGGCGGGTCGTCAGCTGCTAACGCCTTTGCGCTGCCTGCACCCGGCTATATCGACGTGGGTGGCTTCCGCTACCAGCTGGTGCAGGTCGGCAATAACTGGTACCTGCAATCCAAGATTGTGCCGCCCGTAGTGCCCGATGTGGCCCCCACGCCAAAGGCGGTTCCTACGCTGCAGGCCTGGGCGCTGTTGCTGCTGTCATCCATGGCGGCCATGTTCGGCCTGGGCCAGATCCGTAGACGCCAGCGCTGATCCAGCCTCAAAGAAAAAAATGCCAGTCAGTATTGTGCTGACTGGCATTTTTTATGGGGCAACTCGCCGCTGAATCGCGGCGATGGGCAGCTTACTGCTCCGCCGCCACCTGCGCCCGTACATCAAACTCCACCTTCCAGCGCTCGCTGCCGCCCACCGGCACTGCATTCAGCTCCAAGGTGCCAATATCAGTCACGCGGGCCTGCAGGGTGACGGGGACGACCTCGCCATTAGCGCGGCCTTCGGCGGGCAGGTTCAGCTCAATCTCTTGCAGCTCCAGCAGCTCCTCGGGGCCCCAGAAATCGAGCATGGTGCCGACGGTGTCGCTGCGGCGCACGCTGGAACCAAAGAAGCGCATGCGCACGGGCTCGCCAACCACCAATCCAAACTCCTGCGTATCGAGCACGGCCTCGCTGCCCTCTTCCATGCCAAACGGTGCGAGGCACAACGCCGACATCGGTGGTTCCATGCCTGGGATGGCAGGCATGTTGGACTCGACGCCCACGTAGTAGGACTGCGCGGTGCCGCCCCGGATACGCACACCCCGGCCTTCGCGCACATGGCCGTAGTAGGCAGCGCCACGGGCGACGGCCAGGTCCAGGTTGGCGCCATCCAGCAGGCGCGCGGGGGCAGCGCCTTCGGCGGCCAGCCAGCTGTTCAGCACCTGGGTGATGCGCTGCTCGATCTGCGGGGCCTTGAGCACGCCGCCGTTGAACAGGATGGCGGTGGGGTGCAGAAAGCTGGCGCCTTCGGGCTGCGTGCCCTGCAGGCCGTCGATCTGCTCGGTCACGCCGGCTTGGCGCGACAGGAAGGCAGCCAGATGACGGGTCACCGCAGCATCTTGCGCATAAGGCAGACCCAGCTGAGTCAGCGCGCCACGCGCGCGGCTGATGGGCTTGTCGCTGACAGCCACTTGGGGGAAGAAGCCTTCGACCAAGGTGGCCAGCACTTCGGCGCGGGTCACCTCCGTGCGGATGCTGCCGCCGATCAGCTTGCTGCCCCGGCTGGGCACCACCACGGGTACGGATTGCAGCGCCGCATCGGACAGCAGCTGCTCCTTGGCGGCGCGGCAGCCATGGGCCAGTGCGCGGGTTTGCCAGGCGTCGAGCTGCTTGCCCTCTTGCGCCAGCTTGCGCGCCACGGCATAGGCCAGGGCCAGGTCCATGTTGTCGCCGCCCAGCAAGATGTGCTCGCCCACGGCCACGCGCTGCAAGGCCAGGTTGCCATCGCGCTCGAGCACCGCAATCAGCGACAGGTCGGTGGTGCCACCGCCCACGTCCACGACAAGGATCACATCGCCGCTTTGCACCTGCTTGCGCCAGTCGCCACTGCTGGCCTGGATCCAGCTGTAGAGCGCGGCTTGCGGCTCTTCCAGCAGGCTCAGCTTTTGAAAGCCGGCCGCCTTGCAGGCCTCGGCCGTCAGCTCGCGCGCGGCCGGGTCAAAGGATGCGGGGATGGTGACGGTGATGTCCTGCGCATCAAACGGCGCCTCGGGGTGGGCCTGCTCCCAGGCCCAGCGCAGGTGCGACAGGTAGCGGATCGAGGCCGTCAGCGGCGAGATGCGGTGCACCTCGGCCGGTGCGTCGGCCGGCAGCAGCGGGCTGCGGCGGTCCACACCGGGGTGGCACAGCCAGCTCTTGGCGCTGGAGACCAGGCGGATCGGCGTGGCCGCGCCGCGTGCGCGGGCAAACTCGCCGACGACAAAATCCTGCTGCGCGCCCCAGGGCAGCGCCATGTCGGCGGCGCTCAGCTCACTCTCATGGGGCAGGTACAAGAACGAGGGCAGCAAGGGCCGCGCTTCAATGCTGGCGGGCGCCGTGAGCTGGGGGATGGCCAGCACATGCTGGACCAGGTTGTCGCCATCGCTGGCGCTCTTGTCCACATAAGACAGCGCGCAGTGCGTGGTGCCCAGGTCGATACCGATGCTGAATTGTGCGGGTGCTTGCATGGTTTAGAGCTCCACCTCGGCCTGGGCCAGCACTTTGGCGGCGGCCGTGTCGGTCAGCTGGGGCAGCTTGACCTCCGTCACCTGCCAACCCCGGTGGCCCAGGGTGCCGCTGAACGGGGCCTCGCCCACCACATGGCCGGTCAGGCGCACGGCGGCGGCATCAAAGCCAGCCTGCAGGGTGACGCGGCTGCCTTCGGCCTCGCTACGCACAGGGGCCAGCGCAAAATGCTCGCGCAGCACCTTGCGGCAGCCTTCGTGCACCACGCGGGCCGCCGCGCCAATCTCGGCATCGGTGTAGGGCGCCACGTCTTCCTGCACAAAGTCGACAAAGCGGGCCTCGCGCTGGAGCAGGCCCAGCAGCTGCAGTGCTGCCGTCTCGGTGGGCAGCTGCACGGTCTTTTCGACCACTTTCTCGACCAGCTTTTCCACCGGCACTTCAACCCGCTTCTCAACGATTTTCTCGACCGGTACTTCAATGCGGACTTCGACGATCTTCTCGACCGGCACTTCTACCCGCACTTCCTTCGGCGGCACATCGGCTGCCAGGCTTTCGCCGCCACGCACGCGCTGCACATCGCCTGCCAGGCGGCCATTGCCCAGAATGGCGAAAAAACTGCCGATCGCAATGGCGATGCGGCTGAGAAAGGATGGGGGGGTGTTGTTCATGGAGGCACCAACAGACACCCGCCAGGACGCTGGGGGCTGCGCGGCCAGGGCCGGGACAGCTGCATCGCGCAGGCGGGTGGTTTTAAAAATGGGGTTTGCGGCAAGCGCTGGGCCTGGCACCTACAGCCAGCGGCCAGCCCGCAAAACCGGGGATTTTACCGGCTGGCCCTATGCCCCCGCGCTATGCACCAGCAAGCCAGGAGCGCCGGCGGGGCGGTGGATGGACGCTCAAAGCCGCTAACACGGCCCAGCAAACCAAAGGTTTGCGGTTGAGACTAGGCGCCAAGCCGCAGACAGTACTTTAGTACGGCAAGGCTTGGCAACGACGTATCAAGGGTCGTGTTAGTGGCGCTTAGAACTGGTAGCTGACGTTGACGCCGCTTGCCCAATTCCGCCCCATGGCGCTTTCAAAATAGCGCTGGTTGCCGTCATTGACGATAACCGAGCCGATGTAGTTCTTGTCGAACACATTGTTGACCCTAGCAAAGGCGGCCAAGGTCCAGCGCGGGGCGATCTGCGCGCGGTAGCCCAGGCTGAGGGCGGTGGTGGCATAACCCGGGGCAGCCTGGGTGTTGGCATCGTTGGCCTGCACATTGGAGCTGGCCTGCACGCCCATGCCGACCGTCCAGGCCGGGGCAAAGCGCCAGTCAGCACCCAGGTAGGCGTTGTGGCGTGCCAGGCCGGGCAGGCGCTGGCCGGCGGTGCCGCTGCCTGAATCCTCGCGAAAGCGGGCATCCAGCCAGGTGTAGGCCGCGCGCAGCTGCCAGTCGCGCATCAAATCCAGCTGGGCCGAGAGCTCCAGCCCCTGCCGCCGGGTTTTGCCGGCATTGCGGTAGGTGGTGCGGCCGCCAGCGCTTTGGTCGGTCACGATCTCGTCGCTGCTGTGCGACTGGAACAGCGCCGCGCTCCACAGCCCGCGCAGCGCATCGCCACGCAGTTGCTGGCGGTAACCCAGCTCCCACTGCGTGCTGCTGGTGGGCCGCAGATCGGTGTTCAGGCCCGAGCCGCTGTTGCGGTAGGACATCTCGGTGATGCTCGGCGTCTCAAAACCCCGGCCTACGCTGGCGTAGATGGTCTGCTGCGGGCTGAGCTGGTAGGAGAGCGAGGCAACAGGCAGCAGCTTGCTGTGGCGGCTGCTGCCACTGTCATCGCCATTGCCGGGGGTGATGTAGTAGTCGTCCGAGCTAAAGCGCACGCGGCTGTAGCGCAGGCCGGTGTCCAGGCTCCAGCGCGGAGCCAGCTGCCAGCGCGCCTGCACAAAGGGGTCGGTGCTGCTGACCTTGTTTTTCTCATCCCGGCGCAGCTGGCCGCGCACACCCAAGGTGTCGCCGACAAAGTTCTCGTAGCCCTGGCGGTTTTCGGTCATCTGCTGCAGATCGAGCCCCGCGCTCAGCTGCAGCGGCACGATGGTATCGAACTCGCCCACCCAGACCAGGCGGGCGCCGGCATAGTCGCGCGCCATGTCGATCACGCCGCCGGCGTGGCCCGGCGCCAGCTGCGGCGCCTTGGGGATGGACTGGTACTGCAGCATGCTGCGGTGGCCGTAGTAGGCCGACAGGCTCAGGCTTTGCTGGGCGTTGATGCGCAGGTCATAGGTGGCGCCCAGCTGCTGCTGCTCCAGCGATTTGCGGGTGTTGTACTGGTCGGCCACGCTGCTGGCCTGGCGCGGATCGGCCTGCCACTGCGCCATGGTCAGGCCCTGCGGGTCCTGCGCATCGCCTTGGGTGTGGTTGGCCACCAGGGTCAGCTTGTCGTCATGCGCCAGCGGAATCACCAGCTTGGCATTGAGCAGGTTGCGGTCGGCCGCGCTGTGCTCGCGGTAGCCATCGGTCATAAAGCGGCTGGTGCTCAGCACATAGCCCATGCCGCCATCGGTCTGGCCGCTGGCCTTCAGGCTGTAGCGCTGCTGGCCATCGCTGCCCACGCTCACGCCAGTCTCCAGCTTCAAGGGGCCTTGCGGGTCTTCGGTGTAGAAGCTGATCACGCCCCCGGAGGCATTGCCGTACAGCGCCGAATAGGGGCCGCGCAGCACCTCCACCCGCTCCAGGCTGGAGATATCGACATTCGAGGTCTGGCCCTGGCCATCGGGCATGGTCGCGGGGATCCCATCGACATACAGGCGCACGCCGCGCACACCAAAGGTGGAGCGCGCGCCATAGCCGCGCACGCTCAGCTGCAAATCCTGGGCGTAGTTGTTGCGGTTGTTCAGGGTCAGGCCGGGCACGCTGCCCAGCGCTTCAGACAGGTTGACCTGCATCTGCCGATCCTGCAGCTCGCGCCCTTCCACCACATTGGCTGAGGCTGGCAGGCGCAGCAGATCGGCAGTGCCTACCGCCGAGCGCACCGATACCGTCGGCAAGGTAGCTTCGGCAGCGGGTGCCTGCGTGGTCTCGGGGGTGGACGGTGTTGCTGGCGGCGTTTGTGCAGCGGCGGACAAGGCGCAAAGCAGCGCAGCAGCCCCGGCCACGGGGCGCAGGGGCGAGAAAGAAAAGGCTTGGATCGGCATAGAGGCCGCTATTTTCTTACAGCGCCTGCCGCTATGGGAAATTTGGTACATAAGCCCCTAATGCGCTCTGCGCTACAGCTTTTGCGGCTCCCACCAGCTGGGCAGCAGCGCGCGCACCTGGGCGCGGTGAAAGCGGTCATCGATCAGCACCACCACACCCCGGTCGTCCTCACTGCGAATCACCCGCCCGGCAGCCTGCACCACCTTGCGCAGCCCCGGGTAGAGGTAGGTGTAGTCATAGCCCTTGGCAGCGCCAAAGCGCTGGGCCATGGCCTGCTGCATATGCGTGTTGATGGGGTTGACCTGGGGCAGGCCCAAGGTGGCAATAAAGGCGCCTATCAGCCGGTTGCCCGGCAAGTCCACCCCTTCCGAAAACGCCCCACCCAGCACGGCCAGGCCAATGCCCTGCCCGGCCTCGTCAAAGCGCGCCAAGAAGGCGGCGCGCCCGGCGTCATCCATGGCGGAGGTCTGGCAAAACAGCGGCAGCTGCGGGTGCAGGCGCTGCATGCATTCGGCAGCGCGCTGCAAATAATCAAAGCTGCTGAAAAAGCAGAGGTAGTTGCCTGGCTGGCGGGCAAACTGCGCTGCCACCAGCTCGGCAATCGGCGCCAGCGACTGCGCCCGGTCCTGGTAGCGGGTGGAGATATGCCCCGCAATCTGCACCTGCAGCTGCGCGGCCTGGAAGGGTGAGGGCACCTCTACCCACTGCGTGGCGGGTGGCAGGCCCAGCAGATCCTGGTAGAAGGCCTGCGGCCCCAGGGTGCCGGAGAACAGCACCGTGGCGCAGGCGGCGGTATGGCGCGCGGCCAGGTGCGGCGCGGGCACCACGTTGCGGATGCAGAGCGTGGACATGGCCCCCCGGCGGCCCGACATAGCACTGCCCAATCCATTGCCCCATAGGCTGATATCAAACAGCGCATGCGGCCCCAGCTGCTCGGCCAGGTTCAGCCAGGACAGGGCCTCCAGGTAAAAACCCAGCACCGCATCGCCGGGCAGCATGGGGCTGTCGCCCTGGGCCTGGGCAATGGCGGCCACGGCGCGCTGCACGGTGCCCAGCAGGCCGGGCGGTAGCTCAGCGTAGACCTGGTAGTCCTGGCCGCCTTCTTGCTGGGCCTTGTTCAGGGCCGTCCATTGCCGGTTCAAGGCATCCAGCGATTTTTTGACCGGGCCGCTGGCGGCCTTGCGCGCCGCAGCCAAGGTGTGCTGCGGCAGCTCGGCCGTGTACATGCGGCGCGCGCGTTCGAGCAGGTTGTGGGCCTCATCCACCAGCACGCCCACCTTCCACTGGTGGGCCTGGGTCAGCGCATACAGCATCGCGGCGCTGTCGTAAAAGTAGTGGTAATCGCCGACGACCACATCGCTCCAGCGCGCCAGCTCCTGGGTCAGGTAATAGGGGCAGACCTGGTGCTGCAGGGCGAGGCTGCGTACCTTGTCGGGCGTCAGCATGGGCTCCTGCGCCAAGGCCTGGGCGCGGGCCGCAGGCAGGCGGTCGTAAAAGCCCTGGGCCAGCGGGCAGGATTCGCCATGGCAGGCCTTGTCCGGGTGCTCGCAGCTTTTGTCGCGCGCCTGCAGATCAACCACGCGCAGCGGCACCGCGCCCGTCTGGGCCTGCAGCGCCGTCTGCAAAAGGCCCAGCGCATGCAAGGCCAGCCGATGGCCGGTGGTCTTGGCGGTCAGAAAAAACAGCTTGTCCAGCCCCTGCTCCGCACTGGCCTTGAGCATGGGGAAGATGGTGGCCACCGTCTTGCCAATGCCGGTGGGTGCCTGCGCCATCAGGCAGCTGCCGCCGTCCCCTTGCAAGCCCGCCTGCGCCGTGCGGTACACCGCCACCGACAAGGCCCGCTGCCCCGTGCGGAACTGCGCAAACGGAAAGCGCAGCGCCGCCATGGCCGCATCGCGCGCGCTGCGGTGCGCGGCCTCGCTGCGCGCCCAGTCCAAAAACAAACGGCATTGTTGCTCAAAAAACGCCTGCAGCTCGGCGGCGCTGTATTGCTCCACCAGCACCGTCTCTTGCTGCGTGCCGACGTTAAAGTACACCAGCGCCACCTTCAAGCTGGGCAGGCCCCGCTCCAGGCACAGCAGATGGCCGTAGACCTTGGCCTGCGCCCAGTGCAAGGCGCGGTGGTTGTCGCGCACGCTGTCGATCTGACCCCGGTAGGTTTTGATCTCTTCGAGCTGACCCAGGCCCGGGTCAAAGCCATCGGCGCGGCCGCGCACCTGCAGGTCTTCAAAGCTGCCCGCCAGGCGCAACTCCGACTCATAGCCGGCGCCCCGGCGTGCGCGCACCAGGCCATGGCCTTCAATGCCTTCCAGCGCCGATGGCGCAGGCGTAAAGCGCAAATCCAGGTCGCCTGCGCGGGCCGTGAACTCGCACAAGGCGCGCACCGCCACGGTGTAGCTCATGCCCCCGCCTCGCGCCATTGCACATGGCAGACGCCCACGGGTATGCCATGGGCGGCGCAGTACTCCAGCCAGCGGATCTGGTTGTCCTGCAGCTTGTCGCCCGGGCCTTTGACCTCCAC
The DNA here is from genome assembly GCA_036667955.1 of Comamonas sp. GTDB lineage: Bacteria > Pseudomonadota > Gammaproteobacteria > Burkholderiales > Burkholderiaceae_C > Comamonas. The sequence continues at coordinate 150,320 of JAVWTB010000003.1, read as the reverse complement.
CAGCTGGTAGCGCCGCTCCTGCGGCCAGAAGCGCACCAGGTCCGGAAAGCCCGTGCGGTTGGCCTGCAGGTTGCCAAGCAGGCGCTGGAACAGAAGTTGGAGGTGGGCCGCCGGTATGCAGGCCAGCGCATGGTCCAGCAGGGCATCGGTCAACGTGCCCCAAAACACAAAGGGCGACTGCAGGCCCGCCTTGTCGGCAAAGCGCTGGCGGATCACCTCGGCGTAGCTGCCGTCGTCCAAGGCCGCCAGACAAGCATCAAACAGCGCCGCACGCCGCGCGACAAAATCGGGCGCATAGACATCGGCCGGCCCCGCCTGGAACGGATGAAAAAACGCCCCCGGCAAAGGCGCAAAAATGGCCGGCCAGCACAGCAGACCAAACAGCGAATTGACGAGCGCGTTTTCGACATAGAACACCGGCGCGTCCTCGCGGTGCCAGTGGTCTCGGAGCGCGTATTCCACGGCCATCAGGCGCAGGCCTTCGTTGGCCTCGGCGGTGTTCATCGCTTCGCCAGCGCGCAAAGCGGCTTCTAGGGCAGCCGCATCGCTCAGCGCATCCATCGCCGCCAGATCGGGCGCCATGCGTGGCATGCGCAGCACGCGATCCAGCGCCACATCCTCACGCAGCTGCGCCACCTCGGGTTTGAGCGCGCGGCGGCTGGCGCTGCGCTGGCCCAGGTGGCGGCGCAGGCGCGGCAGCATGCGGGCCAGGCGCTGGCTTTCTTCATCGCTCTCGGGCTGCTGCGCGGCAGCGCTGGCGAGGGCCAGGGCCTCGTCAAAGCGCTCCATGCGTTCGAGCACGCGCATGCGGCGGTGGCGGGCGCCCGGGTAGGGGCTGGCGGCATAGGCCTGCTCGGCAAGGGCCCAACTTTGGCTGCGCTCGCAGGCCTGGCCCAGGCGCAGCAGCACCTTCGCATGGCGCTGCTGCAGCCAGGGGTTGGCACTGCCCCAGGCGGCCAGCGCGTCCATCAAGGCCTGGCGGTCTTCGTCCTCATCCACCGCCTGGCGCCACTGCTGCAGCTGGCGGTAGCCCTGCACATCGGCACGGGTCTGGAAGGCGCGCGACTGCGCATCAAAGGCCACCGTCTCGTACTTGAAGATGCCCAGGTCGGCCAGCACAAACTCCGACCAGTCCTGGTGCAGATTGCCAAAGAACATCAGGCGCAGGCCTTCGGCCAGCTCGCCCACCGTCACGCGCCAGGCGGCATGTTCGGCTTGCGGGTGCCAGCTGCGGTAGGGCTGCAGCTGCTCTTCAACCTCTTGCTCGGTGGATGGGTCAGATTGCTGCGCCAATTGCGTCAATTGAGTCAGCTGCGCCAGCATGTCCGCCTTGCGCAGCGAGCGCGCCAAACCGGCGTTGGCAAATATCTGCAGCAGCTCGGGCTTGGTGTGCAGCGCAAACAGCTCCGTCAATGCCATGTCAGCATCGGCATCGATCCAGCCCAGCGCCAGCAGCGGCTGGGCGGCGGCAGGCACATCGGGGATCTCGTCATACACCAGCTTGTCGGCCCGGAACCAGGGCCCGCGTCGCATCAGCATGCGCACCATCAGCGCCTGCGACGGCATGGGGGCCTGCGCAAAGTCGGCCAAAAACTGCTGCTCCTGCGCATCCAGCACATCGCCATAGCGCTGCCCCAGCCACTGCAGCGCGCGCTCGAAGTTGTGCAAGTAATAGTAGCGGTGGGGGGCCAGCATGGGGGTTCGTGTCAGGGGGTGGCGGCGATAGTCTATCTGTATTTTTATACAGCTATTTTAACGGCGCAGCGCTTCCCCTACCCTTGCGCAGGGCCAGGCGGGGGCGATAGCACTAATCCACTGTTTGCAGACAGGCTATAAGCAAATGCGTTTGCGAATAGAAACGATTCTCATTTATTATGTTTTTTATTTGATGACGCCTTAGGCCTTGCAAAGTGTTTACCGTTTATCCCGTGGAGGCGAGCCAACCGTGCCAAACCCAGACAGTGACATCCACCCGTTGGTGCAGGAGCACGGTGTGATGCTGCGCCACTATGCTGCGCTGCAAGCGCGCTGCACGGCCCAGGTCGATGCTCTGCGTGCCGAAGTCGCCTCCCTGCGCATGCAGGTCACCCGGCTGCGGGCGCAGGTCATCATGCGCGACAGCGCCCTGATCTGGGAGCGCGAGGACCGGCTGCTGCACCTGTCGGCCATCGCCAACCGCGCAGCGGTAACAGCGGTGCGCCGCTGTGTGGACCCGGCTGCGACCCTGGAGGTAGTGGCCGTGCCCCCGCCCCCACCCGATGCCTATTTGCAAGAGCTGGGTCAGCATGCCGCCAACCTGGTGATCTGCCAGACCGGCTGCATCAGCCACGGCGGCTATTGGCGCGAGCATGACCAGTGCAAGCGCCTGGGCACAACCTGCTTGCTGGAAGAGCCCAAGACCTTTGTCCCCACAGAAACCGCCAAGGCATCGCACGCCTGGGTGTTGACGGCGGCCAGCGTGCCCGCCAAGGAGCTGCCATGAGCTCACGCTTTCCGTCGTCGGTATCCGGCCCGCTGCTGCTGCGCGAATGGGAGCGCCTGACCCAGACCGGCGTAGAAGCCAGCCGCGACAACCGCCCCGAGCAGGCGCTGGCCTGGCACGAGCATGCACTGCGCGTGGCGCACCAGCTGTTCCACGATGCACCGGCCGGTGTCTGCGCCGATGACCGCCTGGCCGCCTTTGTGGTGGCGCACCTGAACTTGGCCGACTGCTTCAACACCTTGAGCCAACCGGTATCGGCGGGCGAGTGCATCAACTGCGCCCACCACCAACTGCTGGCCTTGACGCGCGACGACCATGCCAGCGCCGATCTGCGATCGGCCGCCTGCAAGCACCTGCACCACACCTTTGCCGCATTGACCGAGCACCACAACCGCTGCGCCGCCCGCGAGCGCGAGGATGCGATGGAGCGGCAGGCCCACAGCGTTTCCATGCCTTCGGGCAACCCGCCGCCGGGCACGCTGCTGCACTGACAGCCGCCGCACCGGCATTGACCTCCCTGTTCTCTACCCAACGACTAACACACGATATGTCCTATACCCTGCCCAAGCTGGCCTATGCCTACGATGCCCTGGAGCCCAATATTGACGCCCAGACGATGGAGATCCATTACAGCAAGCACCACCAGACCTATGTGAACAACCTCAATGCGGCGCTTGAAGGCACGGAGTTCGCCAACCTGTCCATCGAAGCGCTGGTGGCCCAAGTGGAATCGCTGCCCGAGAAGCTGCGCCTGCCCGTGCGCAACAACGGCGGCGGCCACGCCAACCACAGCCTGTTCTGGGAAGTGATGTCCCCCACCGGCGGCGGCCTGCCCCAAGGCGATGTGGCCAAGGCCATCGATGCCAACCTGGGTGGCTTTGAGGCCTTCAAAGATGCCTTCACCAAGGCTGCACTGAGCCGTTTTGGCAGCGGCTGGGCCTGGCTGACCGTGACGCCACAAGGCAAGCTGGCCGTGGAAAGCAGCGCCAACCAGGATTCGCCGCTGATGCTGGGCATTGGCTCGGGCAACACCCCGATCCTGGGCCTGGATGTGTGGGAGCACGCCTACTACCTGAAGTACCAGAACCGCCGCCCTGAATACATTGCCGCTTTTTACAATGTGGTGGACTGGGGCACCGTTGCCCGCAAGTACGCCGCAGCGCTTGGCAAGTAAGTCACTCCCATCTTCGAGCACGCGAGCACGCACATGACCCCAGGCAACCAACCGATGGAAATGGACAACCAGCCCGATCCGCGCGACGACACATCGCGCAGCACCGCCAGCCCTGCGCCCAAACCGGCGCTCAAGCTGCGAACCCGCATCGGTCTGTTGATCTGTGCCCTGGGGGTATTTGCGCTGGCCGCCCTGATCTGGGATGGCCTCAAAAACCAGCCCTCGGTACGCAACGCGCTGCTGGGCGGCTGCATGGCCGCGCTGGCCACCGCCCTGGGCACCCTGCCCGTGCTGCTGGCCCAGCGCCCGTCGGAACGTACACGCGATACCTTGTTTGGCTTTGGCGCCGGCGTGATGCTGGCCGCCTGCGCGTTCTCGCTGGTCATCCCCGCACTGGATGCCGCGCGCGCCTCCAACCTGATGGGCGGCAGCGCCTGGGCTGCTGGCGGCGTGGTTGGCACCTCCATCCTGCTGGGGGGACTGGCCCTGCTCGCCATGGACCGCCTGCTGCCCCACGAACATTTCATCAAAGGCCGCGAAGGCGCCAGCGCCCAGCAGCTGCGCCGCACCTGGCTCTTTGTGTTTGCGATCATCCTGCACAACCTGCCCGAGGGCCTGGCCATTGGAGTCGGCTACGCCGGCAATGAAGGCATGCGCGCCAATGCGCTGGCCATCGGCATCTCTATCCAGGACGTGCCCGAAGGCTTTGTCGTCGCTGCCGCGCTGCTCGCTGTCGGCTACAGCCGAGGCTTCTCCGTCCTGCTGGGCATCGCCTCCGGCCTGGTCGAACCCCTGGGCGCCGTCGCCGGCGCCGCCATCATCGGCAGCTCCGCCCTGCTCCTGCCCTGGGGCCTGGGCTTCGCCGCCGGCGCCATGCTCTTCGTCATCAGCCACGAAATCATCCCGGAATCGCACCGCAAGGGGCATGAGTTTTTTGCGACTACGGGGTTGATGGTGGGGTTTGTTTTGATGATGGTGTTGGATACGGCTTTGGGGTGAGGGGGTGAGCTACGGCGTGCTAGGTATGCACGTGTGCCCTTTGTACACCTCGTTATCTAGATTACTGCTAACTGAGTTTTGATGGGCCTGTGCAGTGATCGATGCGGATCATGGCTGGCCGCTATCGCGACCTATCGGCATATGCATCTCAGCAGGGTCATGATTTGTGGTCACGGTGCATGGTGCTGTCTGTCGTTTCGTTTCTTGCCCGGCTATGCATCTAGTCTCACTGTCTAAACAGGCACGATTTTGCTGCCTTGGCAATTCGCACATGACTCGAATGTTGCCATGCGAACGCCGTTCTGAGACCGCTCCACACAGACCGATCCTCGGCCACCGCAACCAGGGCAAATCTGGTAGCCGAACTGCGGCGCAATGTTCCCCCTGCTGACCGCAGCGAGGAGAAGCCTTCGACGGATCTCTTGTTTCGAATCAGACAGATTCATCATGCGTTCCTTACGCCGAATGCGATGTGACCAGAGACTTCATTCTGTGGAGTCACCATTTCTTGTTTCGCGATGTAGATAAGCAGCGACGCCTCAAACGCCTTGCCAATCCATCTTGCTCCACACCCCCGCTAGTACGCCCCTCGCAGGCACAGGTCTCTACAACTGAACAGGCAGGCAGTTACCTGGTTCTTTTAGCTTCGGCTTCTCGTCTTCTTGCTAGCTGAGAATAGGTTGCTATCCCGTCTTTCGAGGTATTCAGCAAGGATCTCCAACGGTGGCACACCAAGAGCCTCGGCGAACTCCACCAATTCCACAGCATCAATGCGACGCTGGCCGCGCTCGCACTTGGACACAAACGTCTGCGTGTTGCCAAGTCGCTGTGCCAGCTCCACTTGCGACACACCCATGCGCTTGCGCGTGGCGGTGAGAACAGATAGTAAGAGCTGGTAGTTGGGATTGTGGGTGGAGCGGTACATGGTGCGTGGACATAAAACTGCGCACAAGTTAAAGTCCGTTCTGGAATAGTCATAAATGGACTATTTCCTTACCCCAACCGCCCTCTGAATGCTTGCAAGCGGGCCACTCGCGAGTCCGCGTTTATGCATCAACCTAAATGGATTCATCTCTATGGAGCACGAGCACAAGCCCTTCGTCGTGACCGTTGAAGCAGTCGGCCAAAGCTCATTGGGTGAAGACCGTATCGAAGCTCAAGTGCTTGATCCCTCTGGCTCTACAGTGGATGTGCAGGATGATGCTCGCGTGCCCAAACAAGCGCTGCGACGGTTCAGGCCTATACAGCTATGGATCTGTCTACTGTTTTTCGTTGAAGGGGTCTTGGGAGTGTTTGTTGTTGGCTGGCCGGCGCTGATTCTTTGCGTCCTGGGGACTTTGTATATGGCATGGGTGGCTAAGCAGCCTAACTCTCCAGGAGTCACAACATGAAACGAGGCGAGTTGGAATAACAATTGCCTGCGCTAATAGGTAAGGCCCTCAAGCGATTGACCCCACCCAACAGCTTCGCCACAACTAGCTTCGAGTGTTGGCACAAACTGTCCCAGGGCTTGGCAATTGGAGTGGGCTACGCGGGCAATGAAGGTATTAAAGCCAATGCCCTCGCCATTGGCATTTCCATACAGCGCTGTCCCGAAGCCTTTGTCGTTGCCATCGCGCTGCTTGTCATCGGCTATAGCCTTGGGTTTTCTGTCCTAGTGTGCATGGTCTCCTGCTTGGCCGACCCGCTGGGCGCCGTCAGTGCGGACTAGAAATTTAGCAAACCGACGACGGACCTTTGCTTGCGACTGGTGCGCTACTGCTCATAGCTACTTCAACACCTATTTTCTTGTGAACAACTATCGGACATAAAGCCTTCTGCCAATAAGTTAATTAGCGAGACCTGTCGCGGTAGCTCTCATGATTCAGCGTTCAAACAGTCTATAGACATTAGCATTAATTTACCCAATTAAACCTTAATGATTTAGCTCCAATCTATCTCTATCAGTAAGCAATCCATAAATGATATAAACGCACGAGCTGCCTCCTCAACGTACGCATACCTCGGTATTGTGCAAAGCCTTAAACTTCATGATCTCAAAACTCGATTGTATAGCTCCACAAACGTTTGAGCCCAATTGTGGTCTCTCTCGAATAAGTAATGCATTCAGGAAGAAGTATTGAAACCCCACCACGATTCTTACCCTCGAGTTGCCAGTAAAGAGCAAACCCCAGGGTTTGAACTTTAGTTGATAACGGTGATAGGTAAATATTTGCCGCAGCGCCCTGCCGATCAATCTCTTGAACGATTGATCGAACAGCCGCTGCTGTCGAAAAAGGATCGTTAGCAGGGGCAAATCGCCGTTTTGTAATCCATTGCTCTGGCACCGCAACTTCCCCACTGGACGCTGCTCGAATAGCGCTCTGCTGATACATATCAGGACTGAGTGAAGGAAACGCGAAAAGCGGGTAGACTTCGGCACCATCTTTATGAGCGGCAACCTCAGATATGAGCTTGGCGTCATATCCAACTCCAATAAGAAGTACATTCCGAGCAGCTGGATCTGGACTACCACCGGTCCCCCTAACTGGTCTGACTACGCCAGAAGTTTTAGTACTAAATGCAGTATTCTCTTGCTTCTTGTACGCCTGAGGCTCCGAATACAATACAGTAACTTCCGTTAGTCCAATGCTTGCGAGCTTTGGAATTAAGAACGCGAGGACGTGCCGCATGAAGCCAGTCGCATCTATACATAGCGATTTCCCTTGGAGTTCACCCAATCTACCAAGCAGCGCATTGACCTGAACGACTTCATCAACACTATTCGGAATTATTGTTTCTTGGCCATTAGGAAAATCTATTGGAGAATACTGATACTCAGGATGAATGAGCCATACTTTTCGATCTGCACGGACGTCTGCAAAAACGCAGTTAATTCGATCACTAGAATTAAATGCCGACACAAAAATGTCGAATTTATTAAGTTCTGAGCTAATTCTATCAACTCTAATTGGTCGTCGGTAAAAAATAGAATAATCCAACATAGTCAAAACAGAGTAGGCTGAGAATGAGATTCTGGTTTTTTAAAAGGATTATTCCAACGCAATTCCAGCACTTTTAATAGTGTATCAAACTCACTTGTAGAATCAGAGCCAAAAATTACGCTGCAAAGAGATTCCCCAAGTGACAAGTCCCCTCTCCGGCTGACCGACAACCCCCACTTCGGTGAAAGTAGCGGATTTATTTGTGCCTTCTTTAAGACTTTTTGACTGTTGCGATCTGGACGCCCATTGGGAACTTCAAATAACAGAGAGTAATTGAGTGTGGAATTGAAAATTCCTTTAGCTTCATCATTCAGATCCTCGATGGCAAAGCTCACTGCGAGTGGAGACACTTCTGGAATACTCAGCGAAAATCGGGCTGTCCTCAACGTCAAAGCCAACTTAGTGACGGCATCTCTGGCCTGCTCGGCCATTCCCCCATAGTTCATATCACTTTCAAGAAGGAATCGTGCAGCCTCAATCGCTGCATCAGTTTGCAACCTCACTGATAACCGTTCTCCCTTGGCGAACTTCATTTCCCTGAAAGCTGCTATCTCATGCATCCGCCCTAGAATGATTAGTAGATTCCGCGGATTTCCAGAGGACATCTTCACAAAGGTCTCAAATCCAGCATAGATAGGACCACCAATTTTGGACTCTCGACATACCTGCGCAAATAAATCTTTTGAGTAGTGCTGATATGCAGTAGCATAAGTTCCTTCGGCACTTTTACCGTTACATGCTACAAGTATTTCAGCAGCATCACGTAGTTCCGCTGCAGTGCTAATCGCCGTCCCCGACTTACGGTACTTCTTGCAAAATAACAGGATGTTCAATCGTTGAATAAGGTAAGGTAGACCCGAGATGAGGAGATCAGAAACCCGATGAGCATCGTCGTTGCTCAGCTTTAACTTCGGATCTGCATTGGTGAGAATTGCCGTGAGGCGGCGAGTAAGATCTTGTGGTGCAGGCTCTATACCAAGGGCTACAATGGCATTCTGATAAAAATCGTTGGAGTCGACGTCTTCTAGATGCTCAGTCGGATCGAAAAATCCTAGACTCTCTATACCGTTACCAGTGACAAGATTTGCAACGCTCAGCCGTCTTTTAACGAAAGACTTCGCAAACTTTGTGTAACCGCTGTAGTCCCTCAGCAAATCGTCAAGAGTTGTAGTCTTAAATTCTGCGCCCTCTCTGTTCTCCTCGCCCTTAGACATAGTTGCAGTTGTTTTTATTGAGTAAAGGCGACCTGTGACTCTGAATGTGATAACACCCTCTGCATAGCGAATCAGAGAATTAAGTACCTCTTGCTGAAATGCAGAAAAGTTTTCAATTTCATCAATCATGAAGATAAGTGAAACATCTTCGAAATCTGGATGCCACTTCCGCAATGCACGCCCTAAAGGAGCACAGAGCCCTCCAATCGAGAATGAGACTCGAATGTCAAGCACCCCACTGAAGGCGGCATTATCAACAGCATGATCGATATCCCGGCGCTCGCGTTGCAGCCAATCTGAAAATTGCGCTAAAGAATTAAATTCCTCGCTCACTGCGCCATGCAGATTACGAGCAATCATGGCCAAAACTGCATCGTCATTGAATTCAGAAAGTGGAGATGTAGTTTTAATATCGATCAGAGCTTCAAGCAATCGCTCAGCGAGCCAAAGTTCTAAATAGACGCCAAAAAGCCGCTGCCATTTAGCCATTTCTGCGGGGTCAGGCTCAAATCGTCCTGGATCCACGTTCGCAGCACGAATGAAAATACCCAGATACTTCTGTCGCGCTACCATCTTAAGACCAGACTCATTCGGATACCTCAGTCTTGCGACTGGGTACGAGTGATATCGCAACAGATGCGTCTTTCCTGTACCTTTGCCACCAAGGATATACTTAGACGTTCTCAGTTGGGGTTCAATGATCTTATTGATCATGGGGGCACCCAGTTCGACCCAAAGCTCGTGGATCTGAGCGTCACTAAAGTCTGACGCCTTAACTAGGTCAAATGGATTCTGACGCTCTAGATTGTTCATTAGGCGTACTTCTTGTCAAACCGGGGAAAGATAGGATGCCAAGGCATCTGGGTCCCTTGATCCCAAAAGATTGGCAATGTGTTGTCTGGCGTATTATGAGCAAATGCCAGAAGCAGTTGACCATCCTTGTAACCAACTGGCATTCGTGACTGGAGACTGCGTCCATACTGTCGCGCCATTGCTTGAAAGTTCGTGGCATCAAACCATTTAGGCGAATCGGCAAAGTATCTAGCGTCTACACTGAATGCTTTGAATGAAGAATCTAATTCAAATAAACACGTTGCGCGGCCATTAAAAAGCTCCGGGGCGTTTAGTCGCTCAAGGCCTTCGGTCGTAGCAAATAAAGCAAGAAAGCTAAGTTCAAAGTTAGGATCTCCCGCACGAATTCGTTTCAGTTCTTCAGAGAGATATTGCCTTGCCTGTGTGCCTGATCCTACAATATCATCAAAGAATACAATTCTATTTACAGATGCATCACGTATTTTATATTCAATTTCTCCGTTGCGTGTTCGACTGGAAGAGCTTGCAAATACTGATGACAAGTCAGCAAAATAGTTCTTGGAGAGATAATTCACCTGTCGGAATACATATAATAAATGCGCGCCACTTTCGGCAGGATTTCCCAAACCGATAAACCGAGTCCCAGACAACTGATCCTGATATTGCTTTCGCAGCAATGAAATATCTTTAGTACCTTTAAAATTACGCCGAATTCGCTGCATTGTTGGCGCTTCGAAATGATCCCGATAAAGCGCCCTCAGCATTTCCTTCGTTAGCCTACGGCTGAAATACATAAAGCGACTCAGTGCAAACAATGCATGTATTGCTTCATCTTTGCAAGGTGGTGCTGTACCGGTAAAATTATCGGCCCAAGCCGATATATCTGACCATTTTATCTCGTCATCCCATGCCTGAGCCGCTAGAATTCGGAGTCGTCTTTCACATTCGACTAAAGGCATAGCGAAGCTTTCTTAAACACCAAAATACTCTCACGCGCGATTGCCACTATTCCACCATTTCGCTTCGTTAAAAGACCGCGTGATTTTATGCAGTCAGTGAGATGAAGATCCAATAACATTCCGAACTCACTCATACATTCGGCGATAAATTTGTCTGTAGCCATAACATGACCGCATACTGTATTATTCCCAATAACTATTACTGCATATCCATTGAATTTGAGAACACGTGAAATTTCTCTCAGCGAGCTCTTTAGCTCACACAAATAAGTGCGAGTTATCCGCGCGCGAAGCGGATGCACTTTAGAGATTTTCGCCAAAAACATTTCAAATGAACGGCTAAATTTCGGGGGTTTCTCAGCTGCAGAAATGTATTTAGGAAGATGCTCTCTTCCGATTGTTTTTTGCTCTATAGAAGAGAGCTGAGCTGGTGATGCAAGTCCTAGCCAATTCAAAGACAAACTCATTGATCGGACATACTTCTGTGCACTTCCATACGGTGGCGATGTAATAACTAGGTCGACACTACATGCAGCTAAAGGCGCCCCTAGTTTGTCAACCAAACTTCGCGCATCGACCCCCACCCATTGCGCCATGGCCCGATCAGGAAACTCAGCGTTTGTTTTTACGATTCTTTGAATATTGGCAAGGCAAATGTTGCCAAACTCCTCGATATGGTCTGCCGATTCAATTTTCCTTAGTCGCTCTACTATTTCCTCGTTTGCTGCAGCAGTGCGTCCGACCTTTTGCTTAAGACGCACAGGTACCGATATAGCAGGGTCAGCGTAGCTAAGTTTTCGGCAAGTGACTGAAAAACACACGAGAAAGAAATCGCGTACTTCATCCTCTTCAATTTCCAAAATTGCCCGGCGTAGTATTTCCAACTCCTTTTTTCTTGACGTTGAATACCAGAGTGAGCTATTCACAATTTCAACTACTGGTGCCGTCCTGTATCTACGCGCTCGCTTAAGTATTTTTACAGCCTCAGTGAGAAGGCGGTCGGTAGAATATGGAGTTGTTTTAACTCGCGTAAGCAATCGCGCCATTGGATTTGCATCGGCAGCCAATGCCTGGCGTCCGCTCAAGGTCGCTTCAAGGGCCACTGTTCCAGACCCGCAGAAAGGATCCAACACGCGCGCGCCCATTCCTGACAGAGCACTCGCGTGAACGAAAAAATGAGCGATATGTGCTAAGAGTTTTGCCGGATAGGAGTGAATGAGGTGAGTTTTTTGGTCGCCGACCTTTACCCAACTAACCAACGCACGAAAATCCGTATTAACTGGTGACTTCGAGGTTTGAAATTGCCGACGAAATTCCTCATACATCAATGATGTATCTATGCTTCCAGTCCTCGGGACAGTTTGAATGCATTCCTGCTGCACCGAATTTTCGTTTGTTCTCATAAAGTAATTTCCTGACTTCTAAGATCCATTTTCCACGAAAACGAAGGCGATCAGTGAAATTGCTTGCATATCGCCTCGAGTTTGTCGGAATCTCTCGAAGCCTACTGCTCAATGAGTACAGTTTATCGTCCAATTTAACCCGTAGCACGGCAGTCAGCACATGAAAGAAGTTGCACGCCGACAACCACTCGTCATCACTGCCGTCTCCACGCTAGCAATGCACTTGCTCACGCAGCATCCAAGTTAGCTTCCTTAGATTCACGCTTCAAAATTCCCAGCTATCGGTCGAAGCCCCAATCCCCCACAACCCCAAAGCTTATTTGCGAATGATTCTCAATTGAGCGTATACTGCACCCATGGCGTAGCAATTGCGGCTACTCCAAGGTTCATCGTGGGGCGACTTACCGGATCTGTCCGGAAGTCGTTTTTGCCAGCCAATGGTTCACACTAGCCACGCATTTTTTTGCGATGAACACCGGCTTCGATAGCGCCATTGCAGCGCAGCGATCCAGTCTTTGACAGCGCCTTTGCCCTTAGCCACCAACGGTTGGCAAGCAAGCACCGCCAGGCCTTCTGTCCACCCTCCCCCTGATCTCTCTCTGTCTACACACATGCCAACGGCATGTTTTTTGCGTCTGCACAGTGCATCGCGTTGACTGCTTCTGCGCGCTTCAAACCGCCCCAGCCCAACAAAAAAGCCCAGATCACCCCCGCCAACGGCAGCAGCAACCTGGGCTCACTCAGCACACCCACCGCAACGGCAAGCGCTGCAGCGGGCTAGCAACTATGAGCCGCTAACACAACCCTTGATACGTCGTTGCCTAGCCGGCCGCCTCAAGCCTTGCCGTACGCCTGTACTGTCTGCGGCTTGATGCCTCGTCTCAACCGCAAACCTTCGGTTTGCTGGGTCGTGTTACCGGCTCTAAATAAATTAAAAATCCACCGACGCCGACAGCGCAAACGTACGCGGCGCGCCCAGCGCCAGGCTGGACAGCTGGGGCATGCCCCAGTAGGACTTGTTGGTGGCATTCAGAACAGAGGCGCGCAGAGTGACAGGCTTGTCGGCCACCTTGGTGCTGTAGCGGGCGCCCAGGTCGTAGGTGGTGCGGCCAGCGGCCCAGAGGCTGTTGTCGGCGCTGATGTACTGGCGGGATACGGCGGTGACGTTGGCGCTGAGGGCGAGGCCCTGCACGCCAGGGACATCCCACTCCGCACCCAGCTTGCCTTGCCACTTGGGGGTGCCGGTGGCGAGCTTGCCTTGGTTGACGCCGCCAGCGGTTTGCGTCAGCTTCGGCGCAGTGTAGGCCACGCCGCCCATCAGGCGCAGGCCGTGCATGACGTTGCCGAAAAAGCTCCACTCAATGCCTCGGTTGCGCTGCTCGCCGCCGAACGAGTAGACGTTGGTCACAGGGTCGGTGTAGCTGCTGGGCCGGGTGATTTCAAACAGGCTGACGGTGTGGGCGAAGTCGCCCAGGTCGAGCTTGAGGCCCATTTCCTTTTGCTTGCTCTTGTAGGGGGCAAACACTTCGCCGGCGTTGGCGGCGGTCATCGGTGCGGTGGCGCCCTGGCTCAGGCCTTCGATGTAGTTGGCGTAGAGCGAGAGCTGGTCGCTGGCCTTGACCAGCAGCGCAGCGGCGGGCGAGGTGGCGCTTTCGTCATAGCGCGAGGTGCGCGCGCCCGAGGTGATGTTGTAGCTGTCGCTGATCACCTGCTGGCGGCGCACGCCCAAGGTCAGCTGCACACGGTCTTGCGCCATCGACAAGGTATCGGCCACGCCGTAGCTGGCCAGGCGCACCTCGGTGTGCGAGATGTGGGGTGCGACAAAGTCGGCAGCCGGGCCCCATACCGGGTTGTAGATGTTGGTGGTCCAGTCGGCGCCCGGCACGCTGCGGCGGCCGTAGTCGTTTTGCTTGTGGGCGTAGTGCGTGGCGTTGACGGCCCACTGGTGGCCGACCGGCCCTGTCTGTGTGCGGCCTTTTATGCCGACTTCGCCCGACTGCTTTTTCACATCAAAGGCGAGCTGGCCCATCGTTGTGCGAAAGTCGCCTGCGGTGTTCAGCACCAGGGCCGACATCGCCCCGTTGTACTGGTAGTCGGTCTTGCTCATGCCAAAGGCGGCATAGGCCATGACCTGGTCGCTCAGGTCGTACTCGCCGCGCAGGATGGCGGCCTTGTCCTTGGTGCGCACGGTGGACCAATCGGGGTTCAGCAAGGTATCGCCCTTGGGCGCCTTGGGGATAGGCAAGCCGGGGGACAGGCTGATGCCCCGGTTGACACCATTGACCCGGTCATCGCTGGCATACAAATCGGCCGACAGGCGGGTGCGGTCGCCACGCCAATCCAGCGCCAGCGATCCCAGCTGCACTTTTTTCTGCTGGTCTTTGATGGAGCCATCGCCATCGCGGTACACGCCGTTAAAGCGCACACCCAGCTGCTGGCGGTCGCCAAAGCGGCGGCCCATGTCCAGGTGGCCGCCAACCTGCGAATCGGACATATAGGTGGTGGTTAGGCGGGTGAGCGGATCGTTGCCGGCGCGCTTGGGCACCAGGTTGACGGCTCCGCCTACTGAGCCACCCGGCGGCATGCCGTTGAGCAACGCCGATGGGCCCTTAAGCACTTCGATGCGCTCAAACATCTCCGGCGAGGTGCGGTAGTACGGCGCCATGCCGTAGAGGCCGCCAAAGGTCATGTCGGTGGAGCTGGATGAGAAGCCCCGGATCGAATAGTTCTCGGCCCAAGCGCCAGAGACGCCGTTGCTGAACACCGTCGGGTCGGTGGCGGCAATCACATCGGTGATGTTCTGCGCCTGGCGGTCTTCGATGTACTTCTCGGTGTAGCCGATGGTGCTGAACGGCGTCTCCATAAAGTCTTTGTCGCCCAACAGGCCCACGCGGCCGCCGGTGGTGACCTGGCCGCCGGCATAGGGCGCCGCGACCTGGGCGGCTTTATCTTGCACCGTTATCGGCGCCAGGGTGACGGCGTTGTCAGCCCCTGCGGGTGCCGGCTCTGCCGCGCTGCTGGTTTGCGCGTTGGCCAGCGGCGCTGCGACCAGCATGGCGCCAATGGTCAGGCCCAGCAGCACCTGGGGGCTGATGGCGCTGCGACGCAGCACATAGGGCGCCGGTTGAGGAGTGGCGGGCGTGGCATTGCGCAAAGCGCTGGCGGCACGGCGGGTAGGTTGAAGGCGTTGAGACATGCCTGGTTCCTTTGAAGGTGAAAAGCACTGAAAAGCAAGGGGTGGCCCTGGCAGGCGTTGGTGCGTGGAGCACGGCAACGCCGCAGGGCCTTTGGCTGGGTCGGAACCTGGCTACAACAGGAGAGAAAAAAGAAGCTGGATGGGGTGGCCGGCTGGCGATCAGCCTGGGTAACCGCGCAGCACATCGTCGATCAGCAGGCTGAGCGACGTGGGGCTGGCCCCTGTCGTGTACCAGGCGTCGGCATCGACAAAGACGACGCGGCCGCTCTTCCAGGCCTTGGTCTCGCGCAGCAAGGGGTTGGCCAGCTGCTCGGCGGTCATCACCGCGTGGCGCTCCATCACGGCGCTGCGGTCCACCACATAAAGAATGTCGGGGTTGGCCTGCTGGATGAACTCGCTGGAGATGGGCTGGCCATGCAGGCTGCCCTCGGCATCGGTGCTGGCGGGCTTGACCCCCAGATCGCTGAACACAAAGCCGTAGCGCGACTGCGGGCCAAAGGAGCTGAAGGCGCCGTTGTTGTGCAGCACGATCAAGGCCTTGTCGTTGCTGCCGGCAATGCGCTGGCGCGCCTGGGCCAGCTTGGCATCCAATGCGGCCACTTTTTGCGCGGCCAGCGCCTCTTTGTCAAAGATGCGGCCCAAGGTCAGCAAATGGTCTTTGACGACTGCGATGTGCTTGGCATGGCTGTCTTTGAAATCCACATCCAGGTGGAGGGTCGGCGCAATCTCGCTGAGCGCCTGGTAGTGGTTGGCCTGCAAGGGCGTGATCAGGATCAGGTCGGGCTTGAGCGCATGCACCCGCTCCAGGTTGGGCTGCACGATGGCGCCCAGGTCTTGCACCGCCGGGTCGGCCTGGTACTTGGCCAGAAAGTGCGGCACATAGTCTTTGACCATGCCGGCAATCGGCACGCCGAGCTGGTCGAGAAAATCGGCCTCATTCATCTCCAGCGCGGCCACGCGCTGCGGGGTGCGGGGGATGACGGTGCTGCCCAGCTGGTGCTGCACGGTGATGGGCGCGGCGGCCGGTTGGCTTGTCGTGGCTGAGGATGATGGCGAGTCTGCAGCAGACGTCGATGCGCGGTCGCAGCCGCTCAGCGCAAGGGCGATGGTGGCTGCGGCGACGGCAGCGAAGGCGGGGAAGGCGGGGAAAAAGGGCCGCCAAGGGGCGCTTGGGCGTTTCATGGCAAAGGTTCCTAGGTCTTGAAGTAGTTGCACAGGCATCCCTGCGCGGTGCGGGTGATGTCAAACCGCAGCTCATAGAGCTGCGACAGATTGGCTTCTGTCAGCACCGCATCGGCGGGGCCGCTAAAGCGCAGCATTCCGCCTTTGAGCGCGACGATGTGGTCCGAGTAATTGGCGGCAAAGTTGATGTCGTGGATGACCAGGATCACCGTGCGGCCGGCCTCGTCGCACAGCCTGCGCAGCGCACGCATGATCTGCACGGCATGCTTCATGTCCAGGTTGTTCAAGGGCTCGTCGAGCAGCAGCACATCGGTTTGCTGGGCAATGGTCATCGCCAAAAACGCCATCTGCCGCTGGCCGCCACTGATCTCGTCGATATAGGCATGGCGCAGGGGCTCCAGCGACAAAAAGGCAAGGGCCTCATCCACCGCTTGCTGGTCTTTTGCGGTCATCGAACCCCGGTGGTGCGGAAAGCGGCCAAAGCCGACCAGCTCTTCTACCGTCAGCCGCATCTGAAAACCGGGCGACTGGCGCAGAGTAGCGATGCGCAGCGCATAGTGGGCCACCGAGATGGTGGCAATGCTGCGGCCATCCAACTGAATATCGCCACTGCTGGGCGCCAGCAGGCGGGCCACCATCATCAGCAAGGTAGATTTGCCGGCGCCATTGGGGCCGATGAGTGAGGTGATGCGCCCGGCCGGGAAGCTGGTGCTGACATCCGACAGCACAGCCCGGCTGCCATAGGATTTATGGAGGTTGCTGACAATGATCATGAAAGAGCCCGGCCGCGCACCGTGAGCGCCAAAAAGTAAGCACCGCAAACCAGATTGACCAGGATGCTGACGGTGGTCTTGTAGTTAAAAACATGCTCCACCAGCAGCTGCGCCACCAGGAAGATGGCGATGGCTACCCCACAGCCCATGGGCAAGGTGCTGCGGTGGCGCCATTGCGGTGCCAGCGCGTAGACGATGTTGGCCACAAAGATGCCCATAAAGGCCGTCGGCCCGATGAGGCTGGTGGAGACCGCCACCAGCACCGCCACCAAGGCCAGGTACAGCCGCATGTGGCGAGCATGGGGCACCCCCAGCGAGATGGCCTGCTCGCGGCCCAGCGCCATCACATCGAGCACCGGCAGGGTTTTGTGCAGCACCAGGCAGACAGCGCCCACGGCCAGCGCGGCATAGGCCAAGGTATCGGGCCGGGCGCGGTTGAAGGACGCATAGCTCATGCCCTGGAAAACGGCGAACTCGCCCGGGCTGATGCGCAGCTGCACAAACTGGGTGAAGGTGCCAATCACCATGGTCAGCACCAGGCCGACGAGCAGCAGCACATAGACATCGCCCTGCCCCCGGCGCAGCAGCCAGCGCTGCAGGCCCCAGGAATACACCAGCATCAGCGCCACCGACACGAAGAAGTTGCCCCGCTCGCCCAACATGCCCATGCCCTGCGTGCCCAGCACCAGCAGCAGCAAGGCTTGCCACAGCAAGAACACCGCCTCGTAGCCCATGATGGCGGGGGTCAGGATGCGGTTGCCCATCAAGGTTTGGAACACGATGGCCGACACCGCCACGCACATGCCGCCCAGCGCAATGGCCGCCAGGCGCAGCAAACGCCGGGGGATGACATAGCCCATGTCCAGCCCTGAGCCCAGCAGCACAAAGCCCAAGGCCAGCACGGCGATGCCCAGCCACAGCGCATGGCTGGCGGCAAATGCCTTCATGGCGATCGGGCGCTTCATCGCCGCCCCCGCAGAATCATGACCAGAAACACCACGCCGCCCAAGGCCCCTGCGGTGAGCCCGATGGGCACCTCGAACGGGTAGATCAGCAGCCGCCCAGCGATATCGCAAACCAGCAGCAGGCTGGCCCCGCCCACGGCGACCAGCGGCAAGGTGCGCGCCAGGTGGTCGCCCTTGTACAAGGCCACCAGCTGGGGCACGACCAGGCCGACAAAGGGAATGGCGCCCACGGCAATGACGGTGGCCGAGACGGTGACTGCCACCAGCACCAGCCCCAAGGTGGCAGTGGCCGCATAGCCCATGCCCAGGCTCGTCGCCATCTCCTCACCCATGCCCAGCACCGTAAAGCGCTGCGCATACAGATAGGCCAGCGCCACCACCGGCAGGATGATGTAGAGCATCTCGTAATGGCCTTGCACGATGCGCGAAAAATCGCCCAGCAGCCAGCCCTGCATGCTTTGCAGGATGTTGTTGCGGTAGGCATAAAACTCGGCCACGGCGCTGAGAACGCTGCCGTACATCAGCCCGATCACGGGCACCAGGACAGTGTTTTTAAAGCGTATGCGCGCGATGATGGCGACATAGAGCAGGCTGGACAAAAAGCAGAACAGCAATGCCAGCGCCATGCGGCCCGGCGCGCCGGCAGAGGGCACCAAAGTCATCGCAATCAAGATGCCCAGCTTGGCGGCATCGAGCCCGCCCGAGGTTCCAGGCTCGACAAACTTGTTGCGCACTATGTGCTGCAGGATCACGCCGCAGACGGCCAGGCCTGCACCGGTCAGCACCAGCGCGGCGAGGCGCGGCAGCCGGCTGGCCGTCAAGGTCAGCCAGGCATCGCCCGACAGGCTCCACAGCTGCGACCAGGCCATCTGGCGCGCGCCCACCAAGAGGGACGCCAGGCACAGCAGCCCAAAGCCCAGCAACCAACGCAAGCGCATCAGGCCTGCTCCCCGTCTGCCGCCATGCGCCAGCCCTGGGCCTGGGCCCGCTGGGCCAGCCAATGCGCGTAGCGGCCCGGCTGCGCTGCCAGTTGCGCAGGTGTGCCCTGCTGCACCACCTGGCCACCCTCCAGCACCAGCACCTGGTCGGCCATCGCAATGGTCGACAGCTGGTGCGCAATGACCACCAGGGTGCGTTGGCCGCGCAGGCGTGCCAGGGTCTGCGCAATCAGGGCTTGGTTCTCGGTATCCAGCGCGGCGGTCGCCTCATCCACCAGCAAGATGGGCGCGTCTTTGATCAGCGCGCGGGCGATGGCAATGCGCTGGCATTCGCCGCCTGACAGCTGCGCGCCGCCCTCGCCCACCGGGCTGTCTATGCCACCAGGCAGGCGCTGCGCAATGCTGTCCACGCCTGCTTGCTGAGCGGCTTCCCACACCTCGGCATCGCTGGTACCGGGCCGGCCAATGCGGATGTTGTCGGCCATGCTGCCGGCAAACAAATAGCTGTCCTGAAAGATCTGGCTGATCTGCGCGGCCAGCTGCGCCTCGTCCATCTGCCGCACATCGGCCCCGCCGATCAGCACGGATCCCTGGTCTACATCCCAAAAGCGCGCCATCAGCCGCACCAGGGTGCTTTTGCCGGAGCCGGAGACCCCCACCAAGGCCGTCATGCTGCCCGGAGGCACATACAGGTTGATCCCACGCAGCACAGCAGGCTGGTCTGCGCCATAGGAGAAATGCACATCGCGCAAGCTGATCGATGCATCGCGCGGCGGCTGAGGCAACTGCGGCTGCGGCAAGGGCTGCTGCGCGAAAAGTGCATCCATGGCCTCCAGCTGGCCCTTTGCGCTGCGCAGCGCATCGGCGTAACCCACCACCTCCAACAGCGGCTCGACAAAGCGGCTGATCAGCAGCATGGACAGCACGGCGCCCACCACCTGTGCAGGTGCCAGCGCCAGGCCCGCCTGCTGGTCCAGGCCGATGGCGACGGCGATCAGCAAGGCCGCAAACACGGCCTGCACCGCCCAGACATTGAGCACGGACGATAGCGCGGACACCGCAATCAAGCGCCCGGCCGACTGGCGCTGCTGGTCAATCGCCTGCGCTACCCAGCGGGTGCTCTGGCCTTCTTCGCCCTGAAAGGCGCGCAGCACTGACTGGGCTTGCGCAAACTCCACCATGCGCTGGCTGGTCTGGGAAAAATCGCGCTGAAAGGCGGCGTCCGCCCAGCGGCCCATGCGGCCCGTCAGCACCAGCACGCCCAGCAGCAGCGGCAAGGCCAGCAAGCCCACCAGGCCCAGGCGCCAGTCCTGCGCAAACAGCAGCGCCAGCACCACCAGGGGTGCCACCACACCGCTGATCACAGGCGTAAACACATGGGCCGGCAGCTGGGCCACGGCCATCATCCCCTGGGTGACCAGGTGGCTGACGCGAGCCGTGTTCTGCACGCTAAACCAACCCATCGGCAAGCGCGCCACATGGGCGCCCAGCCGGTGGCGGCCGGTTTGCAAGATCGCTACGCCAACACCCACCCCGGCTTGCTCTACTCGGCCGCGCCACCACCAGGCCGCCGCCACGGCGGCCAACAGCGCCAGCAACCAGCGGCCTGCCCCTTGCCACTGGCCTTGCAGCAGCTGGGCCATCAGCGGCAGCAGCAGGGCGGTACACAAACCACACAGCGCGCCGTACAAGGCGGCCATCCAGGCATAGCGGCGCAGCAGCGGCGCCTGCGGGCCCAGCAATAGCTGCAAGGTTTTCAGCATGGTGTGGCCCCTTGTGCGGCGGTATAAGCGCCCTCCCGCCACAGGCGGGCGTAGCGCCCTCGCCGGGCCAGCAGGTCTGCGTGGCGGCCCTGCTCTACCAGGCGGCCGCCATCCAGCACCAAAATCTGGTCGGCCTGCATGATGGTGTCCAACCGGTGGGCAATCACCAGCACGCTGCGGCCTTGCGCCAGGCGCGAGAGTGCGCGCTGTATCGCTGCCTGGCTGTCGGCATCCACGGCGGCCGTGGCCTCGTCCAGCACAAAAATGGGCGCATCCATCAGCAACGCTCGGGCAATGCTGATGCGCTGGCGCTCGCCCCCCGACAGCTGGGCGTCTTCGCCCACCACCGCGTCGTAGCCGCGCGGCAGCGCTGCAATGCAGCCATGCACATCGGCAGCGCGCGCGGCGGCCTCGATCTCTTCGATGCTGGCCGAAGGCCGGCCCAGCGCAATGTTGTCGCGCAGGCTGGCATGGACCAGGCGCACATCCTGCAGCACAAAGCCGATGCGCTGGTAGAGCTGCGCACTGCCGATGGCGCGCAGATCGGCCCCGCCCAAAGTGATGCGGCCTTCGGTCGGGTCAAAAAACCGCAGCAGCAAACGCGCGATGGTGGTTTTGCCGGCACCCGAGGGGCCGACGATGGCGGTCACCGTGCCGGGCAGCAGCGTGAAGCTGATGTCTTCCAGCACCTGCTGGCCACCGGCATAGGCATAGCCCACCCGGTCAAAGCAGACCTTGTGGCCCTGGGGCTGCTGTTGCTCGCCCGGGGCGGGTTGCGCCAGCACGGGTGTATCCAGCAGCGCCAGCACGCGCTGGGCGGCAGCGGCCGCGCCTTGCAGGTCATGCAGCAGGGTGTGCAGCAGCAGCACCGGCGCGCAGATGCCCGGGGCCACCAGGACAAAGGGCAGCAGATCCATCGGCGCCAGCGCGCCCAGACTGCCCAGCAGGCAGCCACCGGCCAGCACAAAGCCGAGCACGGTGACTGGAGCGGCCATGCCATGGGCATGGGCCATGGCGCCGACCAGGGGGCGCACAAAATCCCGAAAGGCCTGGGCAAACGCATCCACCGCGCCCTGGTAGCTGGCCTGGCCCTGCCCGCTGTTGCCAAAGGCCTTGATGACCGGCATGCCGGCGATAAAGGCGACGGCCGCCGATTGGATGCGGCCCATGTGGCCAGCAAACACGCCCATCTGCGCGCCACTGGCGCGCAGCGCACGGCGCAGAAACCAAACATAGCCGGGGAACGGCAGCAAGGCGATCAAGGCCATGCGCCAATCGAGCAGCAAAAGGTACAGCACCGCCATCGCAATCGCGCCGCCCGCGCGCGCCACCGAGGTGTAGAAATGCGCGCTCAGGCTGTGCAAGGTGGCGATGTCGTCTTGCAGCACCTGCTTGACCTCCCCCGACGAGCGACTACTGAACCAGCCCAGCGGCACCTGGCCCAGCCGCTGCACAGCGGCCCGGCGCAGGCCGTGGGTAAGCTGGTTATCCGCCCAGTGCGCCAGTACCTCGCCGGCCAAGATCAGCAGTGCAGCGGCAAACAGGCACACCAGCGCCACCCCCAGCAAGGGCCAGATGCTGGCAGCGCCATCCCCTTGCCCCATGGCGACCTGGACCATATGCACCATGGCTGCCAGCGGCACCAGGCCAAGCATGGCCCCCAAGGCGGACAACAGGGCCGCAACGATCAAACGCCCGCGAATCGGGTGGAGCACCCGCCTGATCGGGCCAGGCCCTTGGGCTGCGGCAGCTGCCGCGTCATCTGCATGCATGAAAGCAAGACCTAGAGAAAAACGAAGGTGCCCCCGCCCGTGCACCGCGAAACCACCCCAGCCACAGAGCACAGGCTCAAGATCGCCAGACAGCACCGATGCGAAACGCAACAAGAACAATAATTAGTTGCATCATACTAAACTAAATAATCACCGTACATCTTTTACAGCTATCGTGGCCGCGGTTTGCCCGACAATGGCTTGGCATCTGGAGAGAAAATGTCCGAAAAAAAACCTGCCCCACGCGGACGCCCACGCCTGGTCACCCATGAGCGCATTGCCGATGCGGGCATAGAAATAGGCTTGCCCCACCTCACCTTTGTCGGGGTAGCCAGCGCACTGGGCGTCACCCATATGGCGCTGTACAAGCATGTGCCCAGCCTGGCTGAGCTCAAGCACATGGTGGCCGAGGAGATCTTCCGGCGCTGGGAGTTCTCTCTGCCCAAGGTGGGCCTGGAGGAAGGCTTGCAGGACTACCTGATCCGCTTTAGCGACTCGGTGCGCGAGTTCGCCAAGACCTACCCGGGCGTGACGCCGTATGTCATCCGCAGACTGGTCGCCACCCAGGCCATGCTCGACAAGATCGATGCGCACCAACAAGAGGTGGCGCAGGCCTACCGCATCACCAAGGAGCAATCACGCTGGCTGCTGGCCACAGTCGCTTTCCACGGTCTGGCCGCCGCTGATTCGGTCTACTCCGCCGCGCGCCAAGAGACCGTGGTGCAGACCAGCTACGAGGCCGAAACCGCCGAGATGGAAGAAGACCTGGCCCAGGGCATGCATGCGCTGATTGCCGGTGCGCTGATGCGCGTGCAGCTCGATCCTGCGCTGCTGCCCTGATACCCATACCCCACTGAAGCGGCGCTGAGCCAGACCTCAGCCACGCTGCCCATCTCACTCGGGCACACCGCTTCAAGCTCGTACCGAGCCCTGTCAGCGCCTGCATTTCTGCAGGCTCCAAAAAATATTTTCAAAAAGATGTCAGGAATGGATGCTGTCGAACGACTTCATCCATGTGGCAGCACTGTGCTGTGCACTTTCAACCTTTCATCACCAGGAAATACACCATGAACATCAAGACCCTCACCACCTTGGCCGCTGCTGTGCTCGCAACTTCCGCCTGGGCTGCTGGCAGCCAGGACAGCAAATGCGGCGCCGGCAGCTGCGGCAAAAAGGAATCGAGCACCAAGGAAGCCAAGTGCTCCAAGAAAGACGGCGGATGCTCGAAAAAGGACGCAGGCTGCTCCAAAAAGGACGGCGGCTGCTCCAAGAAAGATGGCGCGGGCACCCACTAACCCAGCCTATATCTCGCCATACGCAACACCAGGGTGAGCGCCAAGCTCTCACCCGACTCCACCACAGAAAGATCAGAAACCATGTTGACTACCACCACCACCCGCATTCTTCTGGCCGCCAGCCTGGCACTTGCCGGTAGCGCTCAGGCCATGAGCACCGCCCCCGTGGGCAATGGCTCGGACTACCCGGCCTACGCCCCCACAAACAGCAGCCTCAGCCGCGACCAAGTCCGGATGCAGTTCAGCCAGGCCCGCATGGACGGCACGATGCGCTTCGACGGCAATTTTGATGCGCCACAGTTCACAAACAAGGCCTCAGGCATGGGCCTCAGCCGTGCACAAGTCGTAGCGGATGCTTCCAAGGCCCGCATGGCCGGCACCTTGCCACAGGGCGAGAGCTTTGGAGAGTAACGCAGGCCACGGGTTGGCCACCGACCAGCCCGTGCCCCAACAGAAATGAGTACACCATGATTGGCCTTGGCTTCCGACGTGAAATGCTGGACTGGGACATGTCAGCTGTGCAGGCTGATTTCTTTGAAGTCGCACCCGAGAACTGGGTAGGCAGGGATTTGACCCCGTTGCACGACCTCATCGCTTCTGGCCGCCCGGTGCACCTGCACGGTGTGGCCCTGAACCTGGGCGGCACCGCTGCACTAGACACCGCCTTTTTGCGCGATCTGCGCCAGCTGATGACGGCCTTAGGGGCCCCGCTATATTCCGACCATATGGCGGCCAGCGGCGACAGCTACCAGCTCTATGACCTGTTTGCCGTGCCCTTTACCGCCGCGCAGGCGCATCGCGTGGCTGACCGCATCCGCGCTGTGCAAGATGCGCTGGGCATGCGCATCGCTATCGAGAACACCACCTGGTACACCAATGTCGGCACCATGCCGGAGGCGGATTTTCTCGGTCTGGTTCTCGAGCGTGCCGACTGCCAACTGCTGCTGGACCTCAACAACCTGTCGGTCAACCACAAGAACCACGGCGGCCTCAGTCCCCATGAATTTGTGCAACGCCTGGGCATGGACCGTGTGAGCTACATGCATGTCGCCGGCCATGAGTTCGACACGCGCTTTGACCTGTTCATGGACACGCACAGCCAGCCGGTAGAGGCCTG
The DNA here is from genome assembly GCA_036667955.1 of Comamonas sp. Taxonomy (GTDB): domain Bacteria; phylum Pseudomonadota; class Gammaproteobacteria; order Burkholderiales; family Burkholderiaceae_C; genus Comamonas. Next base: position 125,291 of record JAVWTB010000003.1, on the reverse strand, counting down.
TACCCAGCAGCTGGCACACCGATTGACTGAGGACTACGGCACACCCGTGCTGCTGGAGTGGGACAACGATGTCCCGGGCATGGATGTCATCAACCAGGAGCTGTCATGTCTGCGAACTTCTACGATTACGTGAGAGGCGTCTCAGACCAGGTACCCCCGGGCTACAGCGACAACGGCATGCGCGCCTACCGCCACCTGGTGTATGTGGGTGCCAGCCAAATGGTGGAAGCCCATTTCCCCGAGCTGCGCGAACAATTGGGCGAGACGGCATGGCGCGAATTGATCAGCGCCTTCGTGCGCGATTCGCGCTGGAGTTCGGCCTACTATGGAGATATGAAAGATGCATTCCTTGAATTCGTTGAGCGCGAAAGCACGCGCGAAGATTGATGGCCTGGGCCCGCTACTGCTGCGCCTTTGGGTGGGGCAGGAGTTTGTGCTGGCAGGGTTTCGTAAACTGTCATCGGGTTGGGAGGCTCCGGCCTGGTTTGCAGGGCTGGACTTTCCCATTCCGGTGAGCTGGCTGCCCGCCAGCCTCAACTGGGGTATTGCAGGCGTTACCGAGCTGGCGCTGGGCGTTGCGCTGATCATCGGGCTGGCATCGCGCGTTGCCGCACTGGGGTTGATCTTCATCACCTATGTGGCGGTGTACAGCGTACATTTTGACTTGGGTTGGGCCGGCTGGAACCAGATCGACAGCGATGCCGGCTTGGGCTTTAAAGTGCCACTGATGCTGGGCATCATGTTGGCAGCCATCGTCAGCCAAGGGCCGGGGCGCTGGTCTCTGGACCGTTGTTGCCGTCGATAAGCAAAGGAGTCTATGCACCGCATCGCAGCAGACATCACCGTTCAATGGCGCAGCCCCATGCTGCGCTTCGCCCAGCTGCACCTGCCTTCGCGGGAAGAGGCCGAAGATGCGGTGCAAGATACGTTGACTGCCTTGCTGCTGCTGGACCCTGCCAGCTTTGACCCGGCCCAGGCCAAGAGCTACCTGTTCGGCATTTTGCGCAACAAGATCAGCGACCGCCTGCGCCAGAAATACCGGGCGCCGCTGAGCTATGACGAAGCCTTTCAGGACGACCTCGACCAGGTTCTTTTCGACAAGCGGGGCCACTGGGTCGATGGCGTGGCGCCTGCTAGCTGGGTCAACCCGCAACAACAACTGCAGAACGACCAGTTCTTCAGCATCGTTGACCTGTGCGTACACAAGCTGCCCGCCAAGCCTGCCCGGGTGTTCTCGATGAAGGAGTTTCTGGAATGCGAGGCCGAAGAGATTTGCAGCACCTTGGGCATCACCAAGGCCGATTACTGGCAGTGCATGAGCCGCGCGCGCAAGCAGCTGCAACTGTGCCTGCACCAAAACTGGTTTGACCAAGAAAGTGCGACATGAAGTGCCGTGACTACATTTTTCAACTGACCTCCGGGCAACTGGAAGACGCGGGCACTGCCACCAAGATTGCTGCCTGGCAGCACCGCATGGTCTGCTTTCGCTGCCGCGCCTTTACCCGCAATGACCAGGCGCTGCAAGACATGCTCAAGGGCTATGGCGACCAACTCCAGACCCCGCAAACGCCCCCGGCCAAGCCATCCGACTACTAGATCAAAGGCAACAACTGTACATAAATACAGTATCGTGCAAGAATCCCACTTTTGCCTGGAACTTGCCATGAACCACATCGCCACCGGACGCTTTGATATCAAGCTGCAACCCCAGGGCCTGAGCCCTGCGGCGGAGGCCACCGGCCTGGGCCGGCTCTCGCTGGACAAGCAATTCAGCGGCGACCTGCAGGCCAGCAGCCAGGGCGAGATGCTGTCGTTCCGCAGCAGCACACCCGGCTCTGCAGGCTATGTGGCGATGGAGTGGGTCCACGGCAGCCTGCATGGCCGCAGCGGCAGTTTTGTGCTGCAGCACAGCGCCAGCATGGCGCAGGGCCAGTCCACACAAAGCATCACTGTCGTGCCTGATTCCGCCACCGATGCACTGCTGGGCCTGCGCGGCAGCATGCAGATCACGATCGACAACGGCGAGCATTCCTACCGCTTTGAGTTCCAGCTGCCAGAGGCCTGAGTAGCCCCCACCACCTTCGGCGACGAACCAGTCCCGGGTCTGCGATGACATGCAGACCCGGGTTTCTTGCATCTGGGCACCCTCGCCTTCCATGGTGTGGGGCCGCACCGTAGAATCCAGAGCCAAGCCTGCCCCAGGGCAAACACATACAGGGGCTTCCAATACACCCGCGCAACAAGGCATGACATGACCCATGGCTTCCGCGAATCTGAAGACGGCTTGCACTACGCAGAGCACATCAGCTGGCCGATGCGGCTGTTTGTCGCCGTGATTGGCTTGGCGATGTTTTTGATTCCGCTGCCCTTTTTGCAGCATGGCCACTGGGGCCTGCCTTGGTGGCAGTTGCTGCTGCTGGCTTTCTGCATCACGCTGCCGGTATTGCTAGGCATGTTCTTCCTCTGCCTGGCATGCGGGCGCTGTCTGCGGCTGCATTTTGACCAGCGCCAGCGCTGCCTGGTGCGCCATGGGCGCCTGCCCCTCCCAGTGCGCGCCATTCGCTATGCCGATATTGAGCCGCCCAGCGTTCTGGAGCGCAGCTCGGAAGATGGCCCCTACTATGTGCTGCGCTTGCGTGTGCGAGGCGAGCGCGCGATGCACCTGAGCAGCTTTGGTCTGCAGACGGAGGCCCAAGTTTGGTGCCAGCGCCTTGCGAATGAACTGCAGCAGCCTTAAGCCATAGCCCTCCCAAAAAAGGACTCAGCAGCGCCAGCACAGTGCGCGGCTCGCCGTAGATGGCGCCCGAGTAGAAGCCGTACTGGCGCTAGTAGGTCTTGTCGAACAGGTTGGAGATGTTCAGGGTGGCGACCAGATCTTTGTTGATCTCATAGCGCGCCATCGCATGGAACAAGGTGTAGGCCTTCAGGCCGATATTGACATTGGCGCCCTCGGTGGGGTGGCTGGTGCCGGTGGCGACCTGGTGCATCTTGCTTTGTGCCGTGAGGCCGGTGCCCAGGGTCAGCTTGTTCCAGCTGCCGGGCAGGCGGTAGCTGGTGTTCAGGCGCAGCAGGTGCTTGGGGTCATCCTGCGCGCCGCTGGCGTTGGGGTTGTTCACCGACAGGAAGGTGTAGCCCCCATACACATTCCAGCTGGGGGTGATGCGGCCGGAGGAGTCCAGCTCAAAGCCCTTGGTCATCACACCCGATGCGCCATTGGCATCTCAGGTCATAGACGGCACCCAGGTACGGGGTGACCTCGTGGCTGAAGTCCGAGGTGACCACGCCGTTGGAGACATTGCGCTGCCAGCTCAGCCGCGCGCCGACGATGACCGACAGCGGATCGGTGATGCGCAAACGCGTGGCGGCATAGCTGCCACAGGTCTTGATGCGCGTGACGGTGTCCTTGCCATTGCGGGCGGTGGACACTTCGCCAATGCCCTGGCCCGAGGTGATGAAGTCGCGCCAGTCGCCAATCGCAAAGCCGTTGCTGATGCGGTTCATGCAGGCGACGGGCTTGCCCGCGCTGTTGAAGCAATCCAGGCCGTAGTCAGTCGATGCGCTGTCGTTGTAGTTCGCGCCCATCATGAACTGGTGACGCCGGCCTGTCAGCCCGCATGCGTATCCGCAAAAACCGACACAGTCCGCTTTGACGGGCTGTGCGATACGCAGCGGCCAACGCCTGCCTAGACTAGGTGTCGCCTAGCCAGGCACGCTGACATTGCAGTGCTCAAAGAACATCCAGGGTTTTGATGGCATGGGCGAAGCGCTGCAGCGCCTCATACGACTCGGCCTGTGCCAGCGCTGAGATATCCAGACCACAGCTATCAATGTCCCCATCCGCGTAACCCATGACCCAGTTGGGAAAGCGCCGCTCGGGGCCGGCTGGTGCACTGTCGATAACCAAGAAATCGCTGTGCCGGGGATCTGCGCGCAAATGGGCTTCGAGCACGGCCATGGTTTCAGGCGTACCTTCCACATACTGCGCAAACCATTCGCCATCAAACACCAGCACCCCAGTGATGCCATGGATGGCATTCATCTCGCGCGCCTGTTTGACAATGTGGCCCACTTCCGTCGGCCCATAACCGGCGGCAAGTCTGCTGGTGTAGAGAAGGGATCGGAGGGAGGAAGCCATGCTGCGCTTTCGCTGTCGGATAGAAACAGCCAATGTACGCCTGTCTCGGTGTATCAGCGGCGGTTGAGGTCTTTTTTTTGTCAACGCCTTACAGGCAAGGCCTGGCTGGAGTGCTAGTGCCCACATCCATGGGCACCACACACAGCTTGCCCCCGGTAGCCGTTGCATGGCGGCTACCGGGGGCAAAGGGCAATGCTGGCGTGCCAGCGCTGCCAGGGGTCAGAACCGCTTACTGGCCAAACTTGCGCTTGGCATCGGTCACGCAAGCATCCTTGGCATCACCGGCCATGGCATCGCAGCGCTCCTTGGCAGCCTTGTAGTCCACTTCACGCGACTTGTCAGCAGCGTCCTTGCGGGCATCGGCCACATCCGAGGGCTTGGACGATGGGTCATGGCTCACCTCGGCGACCTTGGCCGCTTCCAGCGCCTTCACATGGGCGGCCTTGGCTTCCTTCTGGCACACGTCCTTGGTGTTGCCGGTGGCGTCATCGCATTTTTCCTTGGCCACGTCGTATTGGGCATCTGCCTTGGCCTTAGCCAGGTCATGGCGGTGGCTTTCGGTGGGCTCGGCGCGGTGCTTGAGGTCAGCCATGGCGATCTTCTTTTGGCCGTCCGCCTGCTTCTTGCAGACATCCTTGGCGTTGCCCTTCATCGGCTTGCACTGGTCGCTGGCTGCCTTGTGCTCGGCTTCAATACGGGTCTTCTCGGTTTTTTGCTCCGCCGAGGTCATGGCGAACACGCCACCGGAGAAGAAAGCAGCTGCACACAGGGCGGCGATAGTAGGTTGGAGCTTCATGGCGTTTGTTCCTTAGATCGTTTTGGTAAAGGGAGTCGACTATTTTTTGAGTCCATCAATGAAGCTCAAAAAATAATCTCCTGGGTGTCATCGCATGCAACGCCTCCACAATGGCGGGGTTGCTGTGCCTCAATGGCGTGAATGAATTATCAACAGCCACCAGACCGCAGGCTGTGGGTGGCAGGACGCACACGCAGTCAGATTTCACCTACCCCCCGAAATCCCCATTCCATGCCGCTCAGCGCCATGCAGCAGCCCTGCAAACCCTGGCAAAATTTGCGGCAACCCAAGGCGAAAAGAAGGCCTGCAATGGAGATGCACAGCGAATGGAAAATACCGCGATGAACCCCGAGCACCAGCCCCCCTGGGTGGCAGAGCAGCTGCTTGCCGCGCTACAGGGCGACTGGCGTTTCAGCCGCAGTCTGCAAGACCTGGCAACCTTGGCCCCGATGGGCAGCGTGCAAGGCCATGCCAGCTTCCAGCCCCTAGGCGCCGACGGGTCACACTATGTAGAGAACGGCCAATTGCTGCTGCCAAACGGCGCATCGTTTCGCGCCAGCGGCAGCTATTTTTTCTGCCAGCAAGGCGCGGATTTGTGCATCTATTTCGATGCGCAGCATCAGCGCCTTTTTCACCAGCTGCGCCCTGCCATCGACCAGGACAGGCAGCTGAGCGCCAGCAGCTCGCATCTGTGCATTGCGGACCGCTATGACAGCAGCTATGCGTTCCTGCGCAGCGGCGGCTTTGTCATCGAGCACCAGGTGCGCGGGCCGCACAAGTCCTACCGCAGCTATACGCTGTATGAGCGGCCGCGCACGCATGGCGCGCATCCCTCCATAAAGACATAACCAGGCGCAGGCTGCCCGCCTCGAAACGGCTCAACAATGCAAAAGGGAGCATGTGTCCATGCTCCCTTCTCCATTGCAAACGCGCTTGTGTGCTTGTGAGCTTGCGCGTTTTTGCCTTTTTGCGAACCGGCGTCAGCCCAATGAGGGCTTGCCGTTGACCAAGGACGGTGGTCGGTATCCACCACCGCCTTGGAGCCCTCGCCTACTTGTTGACCAGCTCGCGCCAGCTGATGCGTTTGCCCAGCGGCTTGGGCGTCGCCACCGGGATCCGGATGTCAATCGGATTCTCTGGCACCTGGCTGGGCGAGACGTGGCTGGTGACATCGCCGTTGGGGTTGATGGTCAGGTCATTGCCCGATATCAGACCGCCAATGGCCTCACCGGCCATGCCGGTGGTGGTGTTCACCGCACGCCCCGTCTGGAAATCCAGATAGTTGATCCAGCCCTTGCCACCCGCCACGCAAGGCTCCGTCGACGGCACATTGCTCGCCACCACCAAGGTGGTATTGGCCAGGCGCAGATCGACGTTGACGCGCTCACCGGTATCGGGCAAATCCACAAACCAGCTCTTGGTGGCATCGTTGCACACCGCATCAGACACCGTCGAGGCACATTGGAGCGTCCGCGTCAGCTTGCCGCTGGTGGTGACGTTCTTCAGTTCCGACTGCTTCAGGCCAGCACGGAACGAAGCGCCACTGCTGCTGTAGCCATCAGGTACATCGTCAATGCCATAGATGGTCTGCTTGCCAGTGGTGCTCAGATCCCCCAGGCCCAGCAGCTTTCCGGTAGCCACCAAAATACGCGGCAGTGCGCTGACGTTGGGGCTTTGCACCAGCTCAAGGCGGGTGGTGATGGGCTGCTCATTGCCGCCATCGTCCTTGAGCTGCACGACCTTCTTCGCTTGGTAGCTGCCGCTGATCCACTGGTAGCGCCAGATGTTGCCCTGGATGTCGCCACCGTAGAACAAGGTGCTGGTGTTGTTGCCGCTCGGGTCCTTCATGAAGTTGTTGAGGTCCTTCATGCCTGCGCCATCGGGGTTGGTGATGGTTTGGATGACCGCGCCAGTGCCGGCATTGAGCACATAGACATAGCCCTTGCCGTCGGCGTTGTTGTAGCCCGAGGTGAGCAGCGCCACCCAGGTGCCGTCGGGCATCTTGGTGATCAGCGGCTTGCCATAGCTCTGGCCCATGCTGGAGGCGCTGGCCTCCCACAGGGCTTTGGGCGTCTCAGGATCGGTGATATCGAGCGCGTAATAGCCATTGCCGCCCTTGTTGAAGCCGCCCACCAGGATGGTTTTCCAGGCGCCGTCGTGGAAGATGTCAGCCATCACCGGCGAGCCATCGACAAAGTAGCGGTGGTTGCCGTCGTAGTTGTTGCTGGCCAGCGCCGGCATCACAGGCATGACGGCCTTGGGCACAAAGGCCCAGGCTTCGCGCGCTGCGGGGTAGACCAGCTTGCCGCCAATCGTCTCTTGCTTGCTCAGGTCGGTATCGGCATAGAAGGCATGCAGCATGCCGTCATTGCCGCCCACGTACACCATGGGCCGGCGGTTTTTCTGCGCCAGGCGGAAGGCGGCATAGCCGGCATCGCGGTACTTGCGCTGGGGCTTGCCCACATACAGCGGCTGCGAGCCGATGATGTCGCCCAGACGGCTTTCGCGGCTGCGGTAGAGCTTGGTGTCATCGCCTTGGACATAGCCTTCCTTGCTACGGTCACCACGCAGGAACTTCACCAGGTTCTCACCCAGCGCAGCGGTCTTTTGCGTATCGCTCATCGGGCTGTACTGGGACAGCAGCGCTTGGGCCGCCGTGCCATTGAAGTGGCTTTGCAGGCCGCCCAAGCTGCCCCAGTTGAAGTTCTTCAAGGTCGCACCATCCATGAAATAGATGCGGCGGTCATCGCTGGCCAGATCGCGCGCATCGAGCTTGGTCTTGGCAGACCAGTTGGGGATCAAGCTGCGCACGCCCGTGCCCACATTGATCTCGTAGGCTTGCACCTCGCCCGACCAGCGGCCGCTGCGGTACAGGGCGCCATAGGCAAAATTGTTGTCCGTCTCGATCATGGCCGACGACACCGCCACACCGGCACCAGAGCCCACCGCAGCGCGGATATCGGCAAACACCTGACCCAGGCCCGATTTGATGGCCTGCGGATCGTTGGCGCTGAAGTAAAGCCCCCGGCCATTGACGGCGGTGTGCCAGAAGTCATCGATGGACTGGGGCTGCTCGTAGTTGGTGACGCCCGGGGCAGGCCACACGGGCCAGGTCTTGGTGCCATTGCGGATGCCTGCAAAATCACCCGCGCCATTCTTGTAGTCCTTGTCAAACTTCAAGGTGCCCGAGACGCCCATGCCGATCACATAGGTCGCCATATGCTGCCAGGTCACCTTGTCATCTTCTGCGCCGGTGCCCGCGGGCTTGACCAGGTTGGCCAGCTCGGGGCGCAGATCGGTGCCGTAGTAGTACTGCGCCACATCGGCCAGAGAGTTGCGGCTGCCGCCCGAGACCGTGCTTTGCTCCACCGCATCGCAAGGCAGCTTGGTGCAGGCCTGGTGCGCGGCAGGCAGTTTGCTCCACACCACCGTGTTGGCAGGCAGCGGGCGGCCATTGGCGGGCAAGGTCATGCCAGCGGCTTCCGTCGCGCTGTAGCACTGCGCGGGCGATTCCAGATCCGTCACAGGGATCGTCACCGTGGAGATCAGCTGGGGCGTGCTCTCGGTCGAGCCCAGCAGGTTCACGCGGTGCGTGGTCGCCGTGCCGGAGAACACCTTCTTCTTGCCCAGCACTGGCGTGCAGCTGGGCGCTGTGCAGTTGGCTGGCTGATCGGCGGAGAAGACGGTGGTGCTGCTCTCCACATTGCAGACCGTGACCTTGTGGGTCAGCGGATCGTAGCCCGCTGCGCAGGCCTGGCCTTGCGACACCGTAGTGGTCGTAGGGCCCTCTTGCTCGCAGATGGTTTCAACACCATTGGCAGCGGTACCGGCAGTGCAGGCAGCGTAGGCGGCCGCACTGCTCAGGTAGCTCACCTGTTCCACCTTTGCGCAGGTCGTCGTGGTCCAGCCGTTGTCGCTGCTCGGGCCTGACTCCACGCAGGCGCCGTAAGCCATGTCCGTGGTGGTGCTCTGCGGATTGCAGTTAGTTACCAAACCGCTCTGTGGACAGCTTTGCACTGGCTGATTGTTCTGGTTGTTGGCCACACATTGGGTGGTTACCCAGCCATTGCTGGCCGAGGGGCCGGGCGTCGTGCTGCAGCTGGTCGTCTCGACCGGATCCGTGGTCTTGCCTTCACAGGTCACCAGGAAGCAGCCGTTGGCTGGCGATGGGCCTGCCGCCGTGCAGCTTTGCACGGCGCCATTGACCATGGAAGACGGCGAACCCGTGGCTGGCGTACAGGTGCCGCCGCCAGAGCTGCATTCCACACCCGTCCAGTTGTTGCCCGCAGAAGGCGACTGCGGCGTGCAGCTGGCGGCATAGCCCCAGTCCGAGTACTTCATCTCGCAAACGGTGTCGCCGGTGCAGCTGGCAGGGTTGACCGCAGCGCTTCCGTAGGTGGTCGTGTACGGTGCTTCGCAGGTGACGATGGTCGGCGATGTGGACGCTACACAGCTGCTTGCTGGTACGGCTGTGCTGGAGTATTGCTCCGCAGCACCGCAGACCTTGTCCATCTGGGTCGCCGTGTTGGACAGATCCGGGCAGCTGTCGACAAACTGCGTGGTCGGCACCTTGGGGCCACAGGTGGTGTACACATTGCTGCCACTCACACCTGCCGTGCAGAAGTTATTAACGGCTGATCCAACCGTCTCTTTGGCACAGACCGACTTCTTGAAGTCCGGTGCCACCGGGCTGGTGTTCACGCACTGGGCATCGGTCACATAGCTGGTCACGCTGTGGCTGCTGTTGCAGCCGCTGAACAGCACCATGCTGGCGGTCACGCCGCTGGCGGCCAAAGCCGGGTGCAGTGTGCCGCAAGCAGGTACCGGCCCATTGATGGGAGAGACACCGGAGCTGCCTTCGCAATAAATGGTGCCCTGGCCAGGCACAAACTGCCCATTGTTGCTGCAGACCGAAGCGCTGGTCGGCACTTCGCTGGTCTGGCACTCCACCTTGTAGTCGCCATCCATGCCCGGCGAACAGCTGGCACTCACCAGCTGCCACTGGTCACTGCCGACCAGGTTGCAGCCATAGGGCTCGCACACGCTCTTGTCCGTGGTCTTGAACGGAATCTCACCAATCGCCTGGTTGATGTAGGAGTAGAAATAGCGCTTTTGCTCGACCCGCTTGTACACGGCCTTGCCAAAAGGCTCTTGCTTCTCGGTGGCCCAGGTCGTGGTCATGGCATTGCGGTACTGGCTCTGGGTGATGGAGTTCCAAGTGTATTTGTGCTTGTAGACACGCTGGTAGACCATCTTGGTGGCAGCCACATTCCAGTAGGTGCGCATGGAATTGGCATAGCCCGTTTTCTTCTCGGCCTTTTGCTCCGTCCACAAGGTGCTCTTGTAAAAGCCCAGCACCGTGCCATAGGTCACCGCCTGGGTCTTCACGCTTTTCTTGGTGATCTTCTTGTAGGTCGTCTCGGTCTTGGTGCCGCCGCCAGGAACAAGGGTTTGCCAGCCTAGGCCGCAGGCGTTCCAGGCATAGCCAATGCTGGCGTCTCGGCGAAACAAGGATCCGCTGGTGGAGCCGTCATAAATCGGGCGGGGGGTCAGGCCATCGGGCCCGGTCAGCGGCCGGTTGTAGGCCGGGTCGCTGTCGGGGCCGTCTTGCTGGCCGACCAAGGTGGTGCCATCGAGTTGCATCGGGCCCTTGGTTTCCTGGCCCACATTCCAGTAGCCATCGGTGGTCACAATCGCGTAGTGGCGTTGGCAGGCGGAGACGACCGGGTCCACAAAGGGCGCCATGGCCGTGTTGATGCTGTCGCTCTTGTTGGCGTAATAGCGCCCCACGCGGGCCAGGGCCTCACGCGTGGGCGAGCTGCCACCCGTCTTGGCCGATTGGATGGTCTGGAACCAGTTGACCTTGTCCGTGCTCTCGAAATCCTTGACGGGCATGAATTTGAACGAACTGGTCTCTGGCTTGGCCGCCGTCAGGAAACCCACGCGGAAGTTGTTGTCCAGCGAGTTAAAGGCCAAGCTGATCGAGGACTTGGCCATGTTGATACGCGTGCGGTAGAAGCTGTACCAGTTGGCGAAGTTCTGTTGCTGCGCCGCGGTCGTGATGCCCCGGCGAATCCAGTAGCCATCGGGCGCGGTGGTGCTGCCCGTGTTGATATTGGCGCTGGCCTGGTTGATCAGCAAGCTGCCGTTGTCCGCCTTGATGGCGCTGTTGCTGACCTTGTTGCAGGCACCGGCCGTGACATCGGCACCTTCAAATGAAGGCGTCACCCCGGTTACCCGCGGTACCCATTCAAAATAATAGGCCGCTTGCGCTGGGTCGTTGTAGATGGTCTCTTGCCGCAGACGGGTGGAGATGTCGTAGGCCTGGAAGCTGGTCGCCAGGTTCACCGAACCTTTGGAATGGTCGTAGCCATCGATCCAAGCCCCCGCGAAGCTGGGCTGGGCGTAGGCCGTGCCGTCAGGCTGGGCCGGCAGCTCGTACTTGGCGGCGGGGTTGTAGTACAGGCTGTTGCACAACGAACTCTTGTAGCCCACCGGGAAAAAGGTTGCCGAGTAATTGATCGGGTCCCAGTCGTCCGGCATGTGCGTCCACTTCATCGAGTCCGAAGTGTCCATCAACAGCATCACATTGGGCTTGTCCTGGTTAGCAAAGGTATTGACCGGCACATCGGCAATATCTACCGGGTTGTGGGGGGTATCAGCGATGGCCATGCCCCCGCTTACCGCGCCGGCCACCAAGGCCGCCATGCCCAGCGACCACAGCAGCGGGGTACGCCAAGCGCGCACCCCTGCCTTGCGGCCCTCTCTGTCTGCGAAAGTTATATTTTTCATCTATTCGCACTCCTCTTATTGGTCTAGATTTTTTCTGTCCGATCCCACGCAGCCATGCCCGGATGCTGATCCGGGCAGGCTTTAGTAGGTGCTCATCTGCACATAGCTTTCGGTGTCACGCGGGCCGGTCACCTTGGCGGTAATGCGGTACATGGGCCGCTGGGTGCAGCTGGAGACACTGCCCACGGACTCGCTGGAGCCCGAGCAGCCTTCGCCTTGGGGCATCACGCAGCTTTGCCCGGCAGCGTTGAGCGCTTCGGCTTTGCTGCAGAGCCGGTGGATCAGGTAGCGCACTTCGTTGCCCAGGGCATCGCTGGTGGCGGCAACAGGGGCACTGCCCCAGCCCAGGGATTGGGCCGACACCTTCGGATCGACGCTGGCGTAATAGCCAAAGCTGCTGTTGTTGGCATCGAGGGCACTGGATCCCGTGGCCGCCAAGACTTCCAGCTTGGCCAGGCCGGTCTCCAGCCCCAGGTCTGCGCCGGATGTGGCTGCCTGCTTGAGCGCCAGACTGCCCGACACACCGGCACCCAAGGTGCTGGTGCGGACCAGGGCCAGGCCGGTAATCGTCATCACCAGCAGCACCACCAGGGCGACCAGCAAAGTCACGCCTCGCTGTGCGCGCACTGACGCGCCATCCCTCGGAAAAGGTGGAGTGCGCCGTAGAGGGTGTTTGTTCATTGTTGTTGTCCCCAAATCGTGTTGCGCAGCGGAATCACGCTTTCATAGACGCGGTAGCGGTAGTGCGGCCAGTCGTCACCGGTGCCCATCTCAAAATCCTTGCTGCCATTGGCCCACTTGGGCGCTGCTGCTGTGACCGCGTCGCGCTCATACTGCGAACTGCGCACAAGAATCGCGACCCGCACCGCCATCAGCTGCCCCAGCTTGGGCGAGACCAGGTCCGCGTCGGAGGAAGTCCATTCATCCTCCTTGTCAATCTTGCCGCTGCCATCCTTGTCAAAGCCATATTCGGCCATCATTTGCAGCACGTCCTCGGCGACGGCCACGCTCTTGGTATCGGTCTCATCCAGAAAGTTGTAGCGCATCAGCTGGTTGTCCTGCACCCGCCATACGTTGCGAGTCGGCTGGTTGCCCAGGCTGAACAGCCAGCCCTCGCCCAGGCTGGTGGCGGCGCCATCGAGCATGTCGACGAAAGAGCCGCCATTGCGCTCCGGTGTCAGGGATGCGCCGGTGTAAAAGCTGGTGTAGCCACTGGTCATGTGGCGCACGCTGGGGTCAGCTTCAGCCGCACCACCCGGCCCGGTGATGGACGAGCCCGCGCCGGCCGTCACTTCCATCAACAGGCACTTGCCGGGATCGGTGTCGCTGGTCCCCACCACCACATCGCCAGCCTGGAAGCCGGCATTGCTGCGCTCCATCGTGAAGACGCCGCTGGCACTGGCGCTGTAGCGCGCGCCGATAAACATATTGGCCGACGAGCCGGTCAGCACACGCAGCTCATTGCCGTTGACGATTTGCACCGGCAACAGCGGAAACGTGTACTGGGCAGGGTCGCGGCCCGTGCGCTTGTAGGCCTGTACAGCGCAACCCAGGTAGACGGGATCCATGCCCGCAAAGCCGAGGCCGGCAGAGCGGATGTCGCGCTCAATCGCAAACAGCGCCAAGGCTCCTGCCGTTTGCGCCTGGCTGACGGCAGCGGTGGTGCGGCGCCGCCCCTCGGAGGTGGAAAACAGCTTGTAGATGGCCAGCAAAGTCAGCAAGCCGATGGCCAGCCCGATCATGATCTCGATGATCGTAAAACCCTGCATGCGCCCATGCGGCGGCGGCCTTCGTGGTGCGTAAACTTTCATGGCAATGGCCCTCCCTGGGTGGTTTTTTTCTAGTGCACGAATGCCTGTATTTCGTAGATGCGTTTGGCCGCATCGCTAGGCCCTTGCCAGCACAGCCGCACCGTCACCCGGTTGAGGTGGTTGTCGGTTTCCACCATCACTTGCTGGCCGCTGGCGGTGGCGCCTGGCAGGCCCACCAAGGGGTTGGCCGATTCACCGCGCGCCGCTTTGAGGACCTTGCCCAGCTCTGAGCTATCACTCAGTTCGCTGCCGCTGTAGCTACAGCGTTCGGTACCATCTGCCTGGTGCGCAAAGGCTTCGAGCGACTGCGCCAATGCCGTGGGCGAGCTGCGGTCCACGTTCAGCGAGACCAATTGAATGATCTGCTCTGCGTACATGCCCGCCTCGGTGCGGTACTGCGCCTGGCCGCTGAGTGCCGTGGATTTGGCCGTGAGCCCCGCAATGCCCAAAATCCCCAGCATCAGCAGCAGGATGGAGACCATGGCTTCGATCAGCATCATCCCGCGCTGCGGGCGGGCGCCTAGCCCCGGCACTGGTGAGCGCGTTGGCCGCTTTACATAGGGATGGCTCAGCATTTGCGGTTGTCTCCAGCGGTGGTGATGCTGGGATCGCAAAGCCGCACCTGGCCGCCCTGCGATACCTGCACCTGCAGACAGCGCTGCGGGCCACTGGCCAGACACTGGCTGCTGTCTCCCGACATGAACTTGACGGTGTTCGCCGCCGAGGCATTGCCCAAGCCGTTGAAGCTCACCTCCGTGGTCGTGGCGGTGACTGAGAGCATGGAGGCCGACTCCGGCGCTTTGACTGCTATCCCGGCCCCACCAACAGCGATCGACCACCCCTGGTTGGAGTTGGTCAGACTGAGGGTCACATCGGTATTGCGGCGCAGCGCCTCCGAGCGCGCCTGCTGTGCGCCGTCGTAGTAGGCCTGGGCCGCCGCGCGGATCTTGGTGTCCAGCAAATAAACCCGGATGCCGGGCATCGCCATCAGCAGCAAGAAGGCGATGATGCCAATGCCCACCAGCAATTCCAGCAAGGTAAAGCCATGGGCGCGACGAGGCGTCATTGCCACAAAATGCAGCATCAGCAGCTCCCATCCTTGCGGGCCGACCAGCAGTTGCTGCCGGCCGTCCAGCCTGATGGCGTGCCGGTGGTGGCGCGCTGGCCTTGCTGACTGAGCGTGAAACCAAAGCCGGCCATGCTACCAATGCCTGTCGCCGTCACCGTATATCCGGTTTTGGTCAAAGACGAACAGGCATAGGTAAAACGTGCCGTATTGGCAGGTGCCGGCGCCAGGCCTCCTGCTGTGCAAGCGCCTTCATAAGTACGGTTATCCTGGAAAAACTGCTCCATTTTCCCGCCCATATCCGCCAACGGCACCAGTCCATCCACGATTTGACCGCGCTTGATATATTCCTGGTAACTGGGAATAGCAATGGCTGCCAGAATCGCAATAATCGCCACCACGATCATCACCTCGATCAAGGTAAAGCCCTTGAGCACCGCTTGCCGCAGCGGACCAGAGGACCGATGGAGGGGTGGGTAAGAAGAACACCGCGCACCCGCCCAGAAGGGGAATACCAGTTGAAGACGAGAAAGCGTTTTTTTGCGCATGATGGACTGAGCTTTCATATTGAGCTAAATAATCAATAAAACGATATATTTGAAAAGTTATTGGCACCATTCATTGACACAGCAGCCACCAGCACTAAAACCCTTTATCTCTATAATAAAAACCTTAAATGAATACCTTCGCGTCGTACGCCTTCAGGCTCAGGTGACGGCAAATTTAAGAATAATTTTTTTCTATTGCTTCTTATTTTTCATCGATGGAATCTGCAGCCGGAGTGTAACTTTGGGCCCCGCTGGCGCATCGGCCCAATTGTCAACATAGTTTTTGTCACTTATAGATTGGCCTATTTACAACAATTTCTATAAACAAGCCCGCGTTTTGATCCACATCAAAACGCTGAGGGAGGACCCCTGGGAGGTACTAGTGGGTGGTGGCTGCGCGTCCCGCGACCGGCTTTGCGATCGGGCAGCAGCCTTGCAGCTGCCGCATGGATGGGGCTGCTAAGGACAGAACGTCGGTCTTTGTCGGGCCATAGCGCATAGCCTGCTCCAGAGCCCGATCGGCGCAGCGGATGCCGACGCGAATCCTTGGCTACTTCAGTCGCGCAAGGACAAAAGGCCGCCAAGCCCGGGGAGGCCTAGTGGCCCCATTTATGGCGTGAGAGCACGCCTCCCGCCGACCTAGGCAAGAAGATTTTGCAATGCGGAAAGCTAGCCGATGGGCGATGCCCGGGCGGGGCCGAAGGCATGGTGCGGGGCATCCGCAGCAGCAAGCCCGGCGGGCCCGGGTGATGGCGGGCCTGGGAGATAAGGGGCAAAAGCCACGTGCCACGGGGTGGGCGCGGCTCGCCCCGGGAGCCGCTTTACTCCACCGTGACCGACTTGGCCAGGTTGCGCGGCTTGTCCACATCGGTGCCGCGTGCCACCGCGGTGTGGTACGACAGCAGCTGCAGTGGCACCACATGCAGGATGGGGCTGAGCACGCCGTAGTGCTCGGGCATGCGGATCACATGCACGCCCTCGGCGTTTTCAATATTGCTGTTGGCATCGGCCAGCACATAGAGCACACCACCGCGCGCACGCACTTCCTGCATATTGCTCTTGAGCTTTTCCAGCAGTTCGTCGTTGGGGGCAACGGTGACCACCGGCATCTCGCTGTCCACCAGCGCCAGCGGGCCGTGCTTGAGCTCACCGGCCGGGTAGGCTTCGGCGTGGATGTAGCTGATCTCCTTGAGCTTGAGGGCCCCTTCGAGCGCGATGGGGTAGTGGATGCCACGGCCCAGGAACAGCGCGTTTTCCTTGCGCGCAAAGTCCTCGGCCCAGCTCACCACCTGGGGTTCGAGCGCCAGCACGGCCTGCAAGGCCACAGGCAGATGGCGCATTTTCTCCAGGTAGGCATCGGATTGCGCCTCGGTGATATGGCCCTTGCTCTGGCCCAAGGCCAAGGTCAGCAGGAACAGGCCCGCCAGCTGCGTGGTGAAGGCCTTGGTGGAGGCCACACCAATCTCCATGCCCGCGCGGGTGATGTAGCTCAGCTTGCACTCGCGCACCATGGCGCTGGTGGACACATTGCAGATCGTCAAGGTGTTGGTCATGCCCAGGCTTTGCGCGTGGCGCAGCGCAGCCAGGGTGTCGGCCGTCTCGCCCGACTGACTGATGGTGACCACCAAGGCCTTGGGGTTGGGCACGCTCTTGCGGTAGCGGTACTCGCTGGCCACTTCCACATTGCAGCGGATGCCCGCCAGGCCTTCGATCCAGTATTTGGCAGCGCAGCCGCTGTAGTAGCTGGTGCCGCAGGCCAGGATCAGCACCTCGTCGATCTCTTTGAACACCCGCCAGGCAGCGGCGCCGTCCGCCCCGTCAAACAGCTCGGGCACCACGCTTTGCACCCCTTCCAGCGTCTCTGCAATGGCACGCGGCTGCTCGAAAATCTCTTTTTGCATGTAGTGGCGGTAGGGGCCCAGCTCCACCGCGCCGCTGTGGGCATGCACAGTCTTGACCGGGCGGTCAGCGGCATCCAGGGTTTTGCCCGCATGGTCCACCACCCAGTAGCGGCCAATCTGCAGGTCGACCATATCGCCTTCGGCCAGGTAGACGATCTGGTCGGTCACGCCTGCCAGGGCCATGGCATCGCTGGCCAGAAAGTTCTCGTTGTTGCCCACGCCCAGGATCAGCGGCGAGCCTGCACGCGCACCCACCACGCGGTGCGGTTCGTCCTTGTGCATGACGGCAATCGCGTAGGCGCCGCGCAAGGACTTGATGGCTTGCTGCAAAGCGCTGAAGAGGTCACCGTCGTAGTGGCTGTCTACCAGGTGGGCGATCACTTCGGTGTCGGTCTGGCTGGAAAACTGGTAGCCCTTGGCTTGCAGCGCGGCGCGCAGGGCTTCGTGGTTTTCGATGATGCCGTTGTGGACCAGGGCAACCCGGCCTACGGCCTGCGTATCGGCAACGCCTGGGCCGACGCTGAAATGCGGGTGTGCATTGTGCACAGCAGGCGCGCCGTGCGTAGCCCAGCGCGTGTGGGCAATGCCGGTCGCGCCTTGCAGCTGCTCGCTGGCCACCTGCTCCATCAGCTCGGACACCCGGGCCGTGCTGCGGGCACGGCGCAGGCCGCCGGGCTGGCGGCCGTCCAGGCTCGCCTCATGCACGGCCACGCCGCAGGAGTCATAACCCCGGTATTCCAGGCGCTGCAGGCCTTGGACCAGCACCGGGACGATATTGCGCGTTGAGACTGCACCAACAATGCCGCACATAGCTTTCACTCCTTGATCAACAATGGCTGCAGTGTAGACAGGTACGCATTTTATTTTCTTTCCATTTTTATGATTTTTTGAAATAATATTTCTCAATTAATTTTCATTGAAATAAAATTTCATAGTGACTGATAATTTGAACGAATTCACGCTTGATATCATCGACCTGCAGCTGCTCGATGCCCTGCAAAAAGATGCATCGGTCAGCAACCAGGCGCTGGCCGACAAGGTGCATGTCTCCCCGCCCACCTGCCTGCGCCGCATCAAGCGGCTGCGAGAGATCGGCATCGTTGCCGCCGAGGTCGCCATTCTGTCGCCCGATGTGCTGGCCCGGGTACAGGGCTTTGGTTTGCATGCGCTGGTGGAAGTGAGCCTGGACCGGCAAGGTGCCGAAGAGCTTGACGCTTTTGAGGCCGCCGTGCTGCAGCATGACCATGTACAGCAATGCTGGCGGGTCAGCCCCGGGCCCGATTTTGTGCTGGTGGTCTATGCCCATGACATGCCCGGCTACCTGGCGCTGACCCACAAGCTGTTTACCTCGCAAGGCAATGTGCGCAATGTCAAAACCTACTTTGCCACCAAGTGCAGCAAGTTCGTGACCCGCATTCCCCTGCCCAAAGGCCCGCACCTGCCCCACCAGGGTTAAAGAAGGGTGCTGCGGCAGTTGCCCTGGGCGTAGAGCCGGCGTCCATCCCTGCCGCCACCGCAGCTGCCTCTGCCATTACCCGCTTGGTAAATACGGGCATTGCTGTGGCCTGCCGCCCCAGGGCCCTGGGTAGCCGCCTCCGTTGGCAGCGATGTGGATGGCCACTCTCTTGCCGCCGCTGTTGACAAAAACCTTCAGCAAATGTAACAACACTCCCGCCGCTTGTTTTGCCCATAGTCCGGCCTCATACTGGCAGCATGAGTATCAATAGGTAACATTGCGAAGCCTTGGCTCCAAGATCGGAACGGATTACTCATCGGGGAAGAGAGGCTATACATGGCGTATATCAGATTGGACAGCACCCAGCAGCGCAGCGACTGGGGCCGCATTGTTTTCTTGGCGGCCTGCGCGCTGGCCGCCGCCGGAGCGCTGTGGCAGCGCCATGCCTCCTGGCCCATCTGGCTGGCCGTTGCCCTGCCCCTGTTGGGTTGGCCGCTGTTGTCCCGCTGGCTGACTCGCCGCAATGGCAACTCCGACGTCAACGATGTCATCCTGGCCTTTGTGGATGGCCTGGTGGTGGGCGTGTGGGTTGCCCTGGTCCACTTCCATCTGCTGACCAGTGCCATCATGCTGATGGTGCTGATCCACTGCACCTACGCCATGCAAAGCGCTCGCCATGCCGTGCTGGCCATTGCCGGGGCCATCGCAGGCCTGGCCATTACCGGGCTGCTCACCTCGTTTGATATCCAGCACAGCACCAGCACCTTCACCATCGTCGGCAGCCTGCTGGCCGTGGCGCTGTACCTGGTCATGCAAGGCATGGCCACGGGGCATCTGCTCCAGTCCCTGGCCCATAAGGAGCAGATGCTGACGGTGATGCGGCGCGTGGATGCGATGACCGGCTTTTTCGGGCGCATGTACTGGCAGGACCTGGCGACGCGCCTTTTCGCCTATGCCAAGCAAAAAGACATTCCCGCCTTTTTGCTGGTGGTGGATGTGGATGGTTTTCGCGAACTCAACAGCCGCCACGGCGAAACCGCCGGGGACGAGGTGATCATTGCGGTGGCCAATACCCTGCGCACCTGCGTGCGCCCCGGCGACGCCACCTGCCGCTTTGGCGGCGACTCCTTTGCCGTGCTGCTGTCTGGCGTGAACCTGGACATTGCCAACCAGATTGCCGACCGCATCCATAGCCAGGCGCTCAACCGCCGCCTGCGCGACTGGCCCGATGTGCAGATCAGCGTGAGCGTGGGCATTGCCAGCCTGGCCAAGTACCACCAAACGGTGGACGAGTGGATCCAGCAAGCCGAAGCCGCACTGGAGCAGGCCAAGGGTGCTCCCCGCATATACGGCAGCTATGCCGAACTGGAGCCCATCTCGGCCGCCCACCTGGCCGAGCTGGCCAGCATGCCCGGCCCGGCAGCGGCAACCTGAGCCTGGCCGACTCGTCTCGTTAGCAGGCAGTACCTTCGCCTGCACCCCGCTGGGCGGGCATGACCGCACAAAGGCTAAGGGCCAGAAACTAGAATGATTGTCATTCTCGTCTTCAACCCCTTGCCACTGCCATGCCATCCTCTCTTGCCCCCTGGAGCGCCCAGCGCTGGCATGCCCTTTTCTGTGCCCACCAGCCGCAGCTGCTGGCCTACCTGACCGGCAAAACCGGCAGCCGCGATGAGGCCCGTGATCTGGTGCAAGAGACCTGGCTGCGCCTGGCCGCTGCGCCCGCACAACTGCCCGATGGCAGCTCCCCCAGCCAAGAGGCCGCCCGGGCCTACCTGTTTGCCACCGCCAAACACCTGGCGCTGGACCATTTGCGCCAGCGCGGTGTGCAGCAGCGCAGCCTGCAGGATTGGGAGCAGCTGCAGCCCCCCAGCGCCAGCGATGTAGCCGACCAGGCCATGTACCGCCAGGCGCTGGACCTGGTGGCCCAGGTCATCGCCGAGCTGCCCGAGCGCATGCAAGCCGCCCTGCTGGCCCACCGCCTGCAGGGCCAGACCCATGCGCAGATTGCGCAGAGCCTGCAGGTATCGCTGAACACCGTAGAGCGCGACCTGATGCAGGCCGATGCCTGCCTGGAAGCCACCCTGTTGCGCTGGCGCGGCGATGCCGATGGCGCACAGCAAGCAGCAGCCCGGCGCAGGCGCAGGGGTGCGCTGGGTGCCTTGCTGGGTGTGGCGGGCATGGCCGCTGTGGGCTGGCCTGCCTGGCAGCTGTGGCAGCAGCGCCTGCTGTGGCAAGGCAGCCTCGCCAGTGGCACCGGCATGCAGCGCAGCCTGGATCTGCCCGATGGCAGCCAGCTGCGCATCGATGCCGCCAGCCATGTGGAGCTGCGCTACCGCGCTGGCATCCGCGAGGCCGCGCTTTTGGCCGGAGCCGCCTTCTTCAGTGTGGCGCGCGATACCAGCCGGCCCTTTGTGGTGCAGGCTGGGCCCGTGCGCATCAGCGTACTGGGCACCCGCTTTGGCGTAGAGCTGGGGCCTGACAGCGTGCTGGTGCAGGTCGAATCGGGCCAAGTGCGGGTGGAGCAGCAGGGCAGCCACCAGCAGATCGTTGTGGAAGGCCAGCAATCGCTGCAAGTGCCGCTGGCAGATAGCGCAGCCGCCTGGCAGGCACAGCCCCAGCCCAAGCCTGCCGTTTGGCGCGACGGTGAGCTGGCCTTTGACCAGCAGCCGCTGGGCCAGGTGATAGAGCGCCTGGGGCGCTACAGCACGCGCAGGCTGCAGATCGATGAGGGCACAGCACAGCTGCCGATCAGCGGCCATGTGCGCATCGTGCAGGCCGAGCGCTGGCTGCGCAGCCTGCCGCAGTTCGCGCCGGTGCAGGTCCAGCCCCAAGCCGATGGCAGCCTGCAGATCACCCGACGCAAGGGCTGAGCATCTTTTTTTCAGGGTTTTGCGGCCTGGCTCGTATTTGCTTTCAGAAGACCGATCTGGCCCCCCAGGCCACTGTCTTCGGCCATTCCCTTCGCTCTTGCTGAAAGCTTTTATGCCTCTCGCCCCTGCGTCCTCTGTGTTGTCCTCCGTCTCTTCTGCCCTGCGCCGCCGCTCGGCCGTGGCCCGTGCCTGCGCGGCACTCAGCCTGGGTCTGCACCTGCAACTGGCCGCTGCCCAAAGCCTGTCGCTGGATGTACCTGCCCAGCCGCTGGCCACTGCCTTGAGCCAGTTTGCACGCCAAGCCGGCCTGCAGCTGACCTATGCCTCCGACCTGGTGCAAGGCCGGCAGTCGCAGGCGCTCAGTGGCCGCTACGAGCTGCAGCAGGGCCTGGCCCAGTTGCTGCAGGGCAGTGGTTTGCAGGGCCGTATTGCGGGCGGCACCTTGACCTTGGAGCCGATTCCTGCAGCGGCGCCCAGCCCTGCGCCAGCGCAGGACCACACCCTGCCCGTCGTCACGGTGTCTGCTGGTGACCAGTACGTCAACCTGCTGCCCGCGCCCTATGCCGGTGGTCAGGTGGCCAAGGGCGTGCGCCTGGGCGTGCTGGGCAATACCAGCAATATGGATGCGCCCTTCAGCACCACCAGCTATACGGCGCAGGCGGTGCGCGACCAGCAGGCCAGCACCATTGCCGAAGCCGTGAACCGCGACCCCTCGGTGCGCTACACCGTGCTGCCCGGCGGCAATGTGGACAACCTCTACATCCGGGGCTTTCCGATCTGGGAAGGCAACTCCGGCGAAATCGCCTTTGACGGCATCTACGGCATTGCGCCCAACTACCGGGTGCGTACCGAGTACGTGGACCGCATCGAGGTCATCAAGGGCCCGGGCGCGCTGCTGTTTGGCATGTCGCCCAATGGCTCGGTGGGCGGCGTCATCAACATCGCCCCCAAGCGCGCCAATGAGGAGGTGGCCAGGCTGACCGTGGGCCACAGCTCCGACGGCCTCTGGCACAGCCATGCCGATGTGGGCCGCCGCTTTGGCGATGAGGGCCAGTACGGCATCCGTATCAACGCCAGCAAGTACCAGGGCGATACCGTGGTGGAGCAGCAGCGCAGCAACGGCCATGTGCTGGCCCTGGCGCTGGATTACGAGGTGGCACAGTTCCGCGCCACCCTCGATATCCTCTCGCAGGACGAGCGCATCGACGGCGTGGGCCGCCCCATCATGCCCAGCGGGCTCAGCGCGCTGCCGGCCGCCCCCAGTGGCAAGCGCAATGCCTCGCAGGCCTGGGAATGGTCGGACAACCGCGAGCGCGCCGTGCTGCTGCGCACCGAGTTCGATGTCACCGAGCAGCTCACCGTGTTTGCCAATGTGGGCCAGTCGCGCGCCGATGTAGACCGCCTCTACGACTCCGCACCACGCCTGACCTCGGCCGCCGGCGCCACCAGCAGCACCCCCACCTATGCGGTGTTCGATGTGGACCGCAGCACCATCGATGCCGGCCTGCGCTCGCGCTTTGCATTGGCAGGGGTCAAGCACTCCGTCACCTTGCAGCTGGCCAGCTACCGCGAGGAGTTCCACCGCGCGCTGCAAGCGGGCAGCACCATCGGCTCCAACATCTACGCGCCCATTGCACACAGCCCGCAAAACATTGCGCGGCCCAGCGCCATTCCCCGCATCCATGACAACCGCAACACCAGCCTGGCCCTGGTCGACACGCTTGCGCTGCTGGATGACCGCTTGCAGCTGTCGATGGGCCTGCGCCACCAGATGATCAAGTCCACCAATTTCAATGCGCTCAGCGGGGCCACGGCCAATGTCTATGACGAGCGGGTCACCACGCCGGCCCTGGGCGTGGTCTGGCGCCAGGCGCCGAACTGGTCGCTGTATGCCAACTACATTGAAGGGCTGAGCAAGGGCGATATCGCGCCGCCCTCAGCCAGCAACTACGGCGAGGTGCTGCGCCCCTACAAAAGTCGCCAGTACGAGATCGGCAGCAAATACGACCTGGGCAGCTTCATGGCCACCGCTGCGCTGTTCAGCATCGAAAAGCCCAGCGGCGGGCTGAACCAAGGCGTCTACCAAAGCAATGGCGAGCAGCGCAACCTGGGCATGGAGCTGTATGCCTATGGCGAGGCCGCCAAGGGCCTGCGCCTGCTGGGCGGCCTGACCGTGCTGAAGCCGGAAATCACCCGTGCCGCCACGGCTGCGCTGGTGGGCAACCGGCCCATCGGCACCTCGCGCCTGCTGGCCAATGTGGGCCTGGAATGGGATGTGCCCGCGCTGCAGGGCCTGAGCCTGATTGGCGACCTGGCCTACACCGGCGCCCAGTTTGCCGACCAGGCCAACCAGCTGCGCATTCCTGCCTGGACCCGCGCCGATCTGGGCCTGCGCTACAGCACCCGCATCGCTGATCGCAAGACCACCCTGCGCGCCACGGTGCAGAACGTGGCCAACCGCAATGCCTGGGCGGGCGTCACCTCCTGGGGGGCGGTATCGCCGATGGTGCCCCGCACCTTTGTGGTGTCGGCATCGGTGGATTTTTAAGACAGGCTCAGCTTTTCTTCTGCGGCCGGCTCCAGTTCGCAATGCTGACCTGCTTGCCGCGCGCCACGCTCAAGGCGCCGGGCGGGGTGTTCTTGGTGATGGTGGAGCCCCCGCCCACGGTGCCGCCAGCGCCGATGGTCACCGGTGCCACCAGCACGCAGTTGCTGCCCACATGCACATCGGCTTCGATGACGGTGCGGTGCTTGTTGGCACCGTCATAGTTGGCGGTGATGCAGCCAGCGCCATAGTTCACCCGCTCGCCCACATCGGCATCGCCCAGGTAGGCCAGGTGGTTGGCCTTGGCGCCATCGGCCAGGCGGGAGTTCTTGACCTCGACAAAATTGCCAATGTGCACCTGCTTGCCCAGCTGGGCACCCGGGCGCAAGCGGGCAAAAGGCCCCACCAGCGCGCCCTCGCCCACCACCGCGCCAGCGGTCTCGCCATCGATATGGGTGAAAGGGTGGATCACAGCGTCAGCCGCAATGTCGGCATTGCTGATATGGCAGTAGGCACCAATACGCGCGCCATCACCAATGCGCACTTGGCCGCCAAAGATGCAGCCCACATCGATCTCCACATCCTGGCCGCAGATGAGCTGCGCCTTGCCGCCGCGCGCATCGTCGCGCAGGTCAAAACGGGCCGGGTCGGCCATGCGCACGCCCTGGGCCATCAGCGCCTGGGCCTGGCGCATCTGGTGGGCACGCTCCAGCTCAGCCAGCTGCTGGGGGCTGTTGATGCCAGCCACCTGCAGCACATCGGCAATGCAGTGGCCCTCTACGGCCACGCCATCGGCAACGGCCATCGCCACTATGTCGGTCAGGTAGTACTCGCTCTGGGCGTTGTGGTTGTTCAGCTTCGCCAGCCAGGGCTTGAGTCGGTGCAGCGGCACGGCCATGATGCCGCTGTAAACCTCCGTGATCGCACGCTCGTTCGCATTCGCATCCTTTTGCTCGACGATGCGCTGCACCGTGCCTTCGGCATTGCGCACGATGCGGCCGTAGCCAGTCGGGTCGGGCATGTTGACGGTGAGCAAGGCCATGCGGTCGCTGCCTGCAGCATCGAGCAGGCCTTGCAAGGTGTCTGCCTGCGTCAACGGCACATCGCCCGACAGCACAATCGCCATGCCATCGTCGGCCAGCAAAGGCACGGCCTGCTGCACCGCGTGGCCCGTGCCCAGCTGCGGCTCCTGGCGCGCAAAGGCCAGTTGGCTGATGCCGGCGCTGCTCTGGCCAATGGCGGCCTCCACCTGGTCTGCACCATGGCCGGTGATCACCACTGCCGAGCGCGCCTGCAGCTGGGCAGCGGTATCGAGCACATGCTGCAGCAGCGCACGCCCGGCCAGCTTTTGCAATACCTTGGGGTGGCGGCTTTTCATGCGCGTGCCCTTGCCGGCGGCCATGATGATGATGTCGAGTGGAGCGGTCATGGTGAATCAGCGAGGCGGTGCCGGGCACCACCTCTAAAAGACAAAACCCTGCGATTATCGCGCGCCCGCCGCGCCAAGCCAGGCCTCAGCCTGGGATTGCCTGGCCGCTGATCAGGCAAAAAAACAGCCTGCACGGGGCAGGCTGGCGGTCGATCAGGTCGCGGAACTCAGATGTTGTAGAACATGCTGCCGTCGGTCTTGCCCCATTGAAAGCGCGTGAACCAGCGGGCGGGCTGCTCATCCAGGTTGGGCTGGCCACCCTGGTTTTTGGGGAAGTGGTAGACCAGCGCATCCTGGCGCTTGCTCTCGATCACCACCGATTGCCCGGCCTTGAGCACCACGCTGTGGCCGGCATGCAGTACCAGGTCACCGGCTTGCAGGCTGGCCTCGTTGCTCAGGCCCAAGCCCAAGGTGACCCAGGCGGTGCCTTCGGAGATGCGCAGCACGACATCGCGCTGGGGCACAAAGCTGACGGCCTTGCCGGACGGCAGAATGCGCATCTCGGCATTGGCCGACGCGGCGCGGCCGCTGGCGCGCAAGGGGCGTGCAGCGATGGAGCCGGCGGACAGAACATGAGATGCAGACATTGCCATGGTGATTTCCTTTGCAGGGCCCTGGATGCGGTGCGATTCCTAGGGTTAACCCGATATGCGTATCTTGCGCCTCGGCCGCGCCTGCGTCCAATGAATAAAACAGGGGCGATCGATGCAGCCAAGGCATTAATGGTTAACCCTAGTTTTCAGGGTTTCTGCAGACCCAAGCCCTGGCAGAGCCAGCGACAGCTATCGAAGCAGGAGCATGATGGAGCGCCGCGCCGGGCGTACCAGCGCGCGCAGTGTGTACTTCTTGCTACATTGCCAGGCATGCCCTGCCCGGCACCGCACATTGGAGCCACTGCCCCTTGCATAAGCGCAGAGAATGGGCGCTGGCCACGGCAGCGCAGCGCATCTGCCGTCCCGCCCAGCGCCCTGCCCTTTGTTGTGTGTCTGTATTTGCCGCCTTCACCATGCCAGACCTGCCCTTGCCGCCCTCCCTGCTTCGCACCCGGCCCATCGCCGTGGGCCATCTGCGCGCCTTTTTGGCGGTGGCACGCTATCTGAACTTTCGCGCTGCCGCCGAGGAGCTGGCGCTGACGCAATCCGCCGTCAGCCGCCAGATCCAGGCGCTGGAGGACGAGGTGGGCATTGCGCTGTTCCTGCGCCATACCCGCGCGGTGGAGCTGACCAGCGCCGGCGCCCAGCTGCAGCGCGCTGTGTCGCCCGCCATTGAGCGCATCGACTCTGCTGTGCGCCTGATCCGCCAGACCAGTGGCCGCAAGAGCGTGGCAATTACCACCTGGGCCAGCTTTGCGTCGATGTGGCTGATACCGCGCATGGAGGGCTTCCAGCGCGACAACCCCGAGATCGATATCCGTATCGATGCCACCGACAACGTGCTCGACCTGGAAACCTCGGATGTGGATCTGGCGCTGCGCTACTCCCTGCCCCAGCACGCCAGCGCCGGGGCCCAGCGCCTGTTTGGCGAGCAGCTGGCCGTTGTCGCCAGTCCCTGGCTGCTGCAAAGCCACCCACACATCAGCCAACCGGCCGATGTGGCCCGCCATACCTTGATCGAGGCGGGCGACGCCCACCGCCTGCAGCACCTGGACTGGCTGACCTGGGAGCGCTGGCTGGAGCTGCATGGCTGCGGCAATCTGCAGCCCAAGCGCTGGCTGTTTCTCAACTACGCGCACCAGATTGCGCAGGCCGCCTTGGCCGGCCAGGGCCTGGCACTGGCGCGCATGCCCCTGGTGGCCGACGCACTGGCCAGCGGCGACCTGGTCGAAGTACTGCCCGAATACCGCATGGACTCCCCGCTGGCCTACTGGCTCATCATTGGCCCGCGCAGCCAGCAGCGCCCCGAGGTCACGGCCTTTTGCGCCTGGCTGCAACTGCAGGCTGCCGCTACGCGCACGGCAATTGGCGATACCTCGGGCGGCTGATGTGGGCTGTGCAGCGCCAGCGCTGATACGCCCATCCTCTCAGCCCCGGCCAATTCACTATTAGACAAGGCAGACCACCCTCCCTACAGTCAAAGCGGCTGCCTGCGCGTTCAACACCTGCAGGCAGCCACCTATAACGACACAAGGAGACTGCCATGTTCAACCCTCGTTTTGGCCGCCGACGGGCGCTGGCGCTGTGTACGGTCCTGCTCGCCTGCGCGGCCAGCCCGGCGCTGCAGGCCCAGGACTTTCCCAGCAAGCCGCTCAAATTCATCGTGCCCTTTGGGCCGGGCAGTGGCACCGATACGTCGGCACGCTACTACGCCAAAAAGCTGCAGATGCTGATTGGCCAGCCGGTGGTGGTGGAGAACCGGCCGGGCGGCAACGGCTTTATCGCGGTCAAGCAGGCCTTGGCGGCGCCGGCAGATGGCTACACCGTCTTTATTGGCAGCAACTCCACCCTGGCGGTGAACACGGCGCTGTTCAAAGCGCTGCCCTATGACCCGCAAAAGGATTTTGCGCCGCTGACGATGATGATGCGCGCCCCCGCCGTGGTGGTGGCACCGGGCGACAGCGACACCAAGCAGCTCAAGGATTTGGTGGCCAAGGCAAAGGCGAACCCCGGCAAGATCAACTTTGGCGCAGGCTCGGCCGGCTACCAGCTGATGGGCGAGCTGTTCAACGATGTGGCCAAGGTGCAGACCGTGCATGTGCCCTTCAAGGGCGCAGGCGAGGTCGCTACCGCCGTGGCAGGCCATACGGTGGATTACGCCTTTGCCGAGGCCACCTCGGTGCAAGAGCTGATCAAGGCCGGGCGCCTCACCGGGCTGGCCGTCGCCTCCGACAGCCGCGTGGCGGCGCTGCCGAATGTGCCCACCGCCCGCGAAGCGGGGCTGCCCGGCATCGAGGCCTACACCTGGGTCGGCGCGATGGTCAGCAGCAAGACGCCGGAGGACATCAGCGCCAAGCTGGCAGGCTGGTTTATGCAGATCGCGGTGGAGCCCGAAACCCAGCAGTTCTACGCCAACCTGGGCGCCACAGCGATGAGCGGCGGCCCGGCACAGATGCGCCAATTCCAGGCCGATGAGATTGCGCTGTGGAAGCGGATTGCGACCCAGGCCAAAATCGAGCTGCAGTAAAGCCGCTGACCTGCCCGGCCCGCCACGCTCAGAGACGCGGCCCGGGCACCCGGCTGCTCAGCGGTTGGGGCTGGTAATCCGGCTCGATATGGCAGCCGGTGTTGCTGCTGCTCTTGCCCTCTTGCGCGACGGCCGGGCGGCTGGCCTGCTGGGCGCAGCGCTCGGCCAGTTTTTGCGGCGTGGGTTTGTCGCCCTGGTCGATCCAGGCCAGCAAGCCGGCCATCGCGGCACGGTATTCCGGGTCGCTCAGGTAGCTGTGGCCGGCCTCGCTGGTGTAGGCCTGCACAAGGCTGCCGGCGGTACCCGCTGCTTCGCGGATCTGCTGGTAGCTGTTGGCCAGCTCGACAAAGGCCGTCTGGTCGCGGATGCCGCGCAAGGTGACGGTGGGCAGAGTGGTGCGGCCGGTGGGGCGGCTGTCGGCCAGCAACTGGCCCACGGCTTGCGGGTCGGCCGCGTAGCGCAGCACCCCTGCGTTCAGTTGCTGCTGTGCTTGCGCATCCACGCCCCGGTAGGCGGTGCGGCTGCTGTCAAAGGGGTTGCGGTTGCCCAGGCGCAGCTGGGTCAGATCGCGGAACAGAAAGGTCGCCCAGTTCAGGTGGCTGTTCAGGCTTTTCTCGGTGACGGGCACCGCTGCCAGAATGCCTTGCAGGCGCCGGGTCTGCTCGGGGCTACGTTCAGCCGCAGGTTTGTCGATGCCAGTGCAGTCATGCACGCGGCGCTCCAGGTCGTTGCGTGTCATCTTGTTGCCAGCGGGCAGGCCTTGCCACAGCGGGTACTGCGGCTCGGTCGGCAAGGGGTGGTTGTGGCAGTAGAACTGGTAGACCGCGCGCAGATCCAGCCGCATCGTATAGGCATCGACCCCGCCGCCCAGCACCCCGCTGGTCAGCAGCACGCCGTCAAAAGCGGGGCGCCCCGACGGCCCCACCGGCTGGCTGCCGTAGCGCTCTGCGGCTACCGATGCCACGCCGCCGCCATAGCTTTGCCCATGCAGCACCATGCGGCGCGGCTGGCCAAAGCGCTGCACAAACCACTGCCGCAGTTCTTCCATGTCGTCTGCCGACATCGTCACGCCATAGCCGCCGCGTTGGTAGCTGGTGCCTGCCCAGGCGTAACCGCTGGCGGGCATCACCGCCCAGCGGGTGGCATCCTCTTCCACCCGCTTGAGGCTGGCCTTGCCCAGGCTGGGCCCGCCGTGGGCATGCATCACGGCCACCCCTTGCGCGGCCTGCCAGCCCGCCGGCAGGATGGCCATCACCTGCGCGCCCGAGGGCATGGCCGCGCTAAAGCACTGTGCATCAGCCGGTACCGCTACCGGGCAGGCGGTAGCGGCGGGCTGGGTACTGGCGCGCGCGCAGGCTGCGGCGGGCAGGCCCATAACCAGGGCGACTGCCCACCAAGCTTGGCGTTTGTTGTTGTGCATGATCTGGGCTTTCCGTGCTGTGCTGGCGCTTGCCAGCAGCGATGAAATGGGGGTTCAAAGAAAAAGAGCCGCTCCCAACCAGGGAAGCGGCTCTTTTATAGAACAGCTGGCCGTGCAAGACCAGCCCGGCAAACCCAGCTTTACCTGGGCGCGAGGGCAGCTTTACGCCAAAGTGACCCGGGCAAACTTGCGCTTGCCCACCTGCAGCACAAAGGTGCCGGCCGGCAGCTTCAGGCCCTTGTCCTCGATCACCACGCCATCCACGCGCACGCCACCGCCATCGATCAAGCGGTTGGCCTCGCTGGTCGAAGGCGCCAGGTTGGCCTGCTTGAGCAAGGCGCCAATGCCCAGCGGCGCGCCGCTCAGGGCAACTTCAGGGATGTCGTCGGGGATGCCGCCCTTGCTGCGGTTCATGAAATCCTGCTCGGCCGCCTCGGCCGCTGCGGCGCTGTGGAAGCGTGCGGTGATTTCTTTGGCCAGCAGCACCTTGGCATCCTTGGGGTTACGGCCGCCTTCGATCTCCAGCTTGAGCGCGGCGATCTCCGGCAGCCCCATGAAGGACAGCAAAGTGAACCAGTCCCACATCAGGTCGTCCGAGATCGACAGCACCTTGGCAAACATGGTGTTGGCGTCTTCGGTAATGCCGATGTAGTTGTTCTTGGACTTGGACATCTTGTGCACACCGTCCAGGCCCACCAACAGCGGCATAGTGAGCACGCACTGCGACTCCTGGCCGTACTCGGCCTGCAGATGACGGCCCATCATCAGGTTGAACTTCTGGTCGGTGCCGCCCAGCTCCAGATCGCTCTTGAGCGCCACCGAGTCATAGCCCTGCAGCAGCGGGTACAGAAACTCATGCAGGCTGATGGAGCTGCCTTCGTGGAAACGGGTGTGGAAGTCGTTGCGCTCCATCATCCGCGCGACGGTGTACTTGGCCGACAGCTCGATCATGCCGCGGGCGCCCAGCTTGTCGCACCATTCGCTGTTGTAACGCAGCTCGGTCTTGCTCGGGTCCAGCACCTTGTAGGCCTGCTCGCGGTAGGTCTCGGCATTCAGCTGGATTTGTGCGGCCGTCAGCGGCGGGCGGGTGCTGTTGCGGCCCGAGGGGTCGCCAATCAAGGTGGTGAAGTCGCCGATCAGGAAGATGACGGTGTGGCCCAGGTCCTGCAGCTGGCGCATCTTGTTGAGCACCACGGTGTGGCCAATGTGGATATCCGGGGCGGTGGGATCGAGGCCCAGCTTGATGCGCAACGGCACGCCCGTCGCCTCGGATCTGGCCAGTTTTTTGACCCATTCCTCCTGCGGCAGCAGCTCATCCACCCCACGCAGACTTACCTGCAAAGCCTCTTGCACACGGTCGGTAACAGGGTAAGTTGTAACAGTCGATTGATTCATATGGGGTTTCTCAGGTTGCCAACAAAGCCAAGGGCGTTATACTCCAGCCCTTGCGTTGCAGCGTTTTATTCTAGCCGCGTCTGTCAGACGATGTCCCAAGGGGACTTCATCCAGACCCGCGAACGCTGTACCTAAGTTTTTTTTGTGCCGTCTTGTTAAAAAACCGCTACCGCGCCTGCAGACGCGGTTTGTTTTGGGCTCCGACTACGCAGCCGACAAGAGGCAATCCATAACCGGGATGGAACATTGAATAACGGATTCATCACCGCTGGCGGCCTCGTCATTCGCCAGCTGGTCAATACCGCCCAAGCTCACCCCAAGCGTCTCGCTGCAGCCCTCGCCGTCATGCTGATGACCGGCGGTGGCGCAGCTTTTGCCGTTGCTGAGCTGGGCCCCAACCCCTCCGACATGCCTGTGCAGACCGTGCAATACCCCGTCGAGTCGCTGGCGTCGGACATTGCGATCGCAGACCTGGTCGATGGACCAGGTTTTTCTTTGTACCGCACCGATGAGGTGCGCAGCAACGACACGCCGGAGTCGCTGTTGCGCCGCCTGGGCGTGGCCGACCCGGCAGCGGCGGCCTTCATCCGCAGCAATGCCAAGGCACGCAGCGCCATCATTGGCAAAGCCGGCCGCCAGGTCACTGCCGAGACGACCCAAAGCCACGAGCTGACCAGCCTCACGGTGCGCTGGGCCGGTGACAGCAGCGATGTGTTCCAGCGCTTTAGCATCCGCAAAGCCGATGGCAAGTTCGACACCCTGACCGAGTTTCTGCCCCTGACCCATGGCACACGCCTGTCGGGCGGCATCATCCGCAGCTCGCTGTATGCGGCGACCGATGCGGCCAGCCTGCCCGACAACGTCTCCAACCAGATGGTCGAGATCTTTGCCGACAAGATCGATTTTCGCCGTGCGCTGCGCGCCGGTGACCGCTTCTCGCTGGTCTACGAAACCCTGGAAGCCGATGGCGAAGTGCTGGGTACCGGCCGCCTGCTGAGCGCCGAGTTCCGCAACAACGGCAAGACCCATGAAGCCATGTGGTTCCAGGACTCGCCCAAGGACAAGGGCGCTTACTACAACTTTGCCGGTGAAAGCGGCGAGCGCAGCTACATCAGCTCCCCGGTCAAATACACCCGCGTCTCCAGCGCCTTTGCGATGCGCGTGCACCCCATCCACAAGACCTGGTCCGCCCACAAGGGTACCGACTTGGCTGCCCCGCAAGGCACGCCGGTGCGTACCGTGGGCGATGGCCTGGTCACCTATGCTGGCGTGCAAAACGGCTATGGCAATGTGATCTACATCGACCACGGCAACAAGCACGAAACCGTCTACGCCCATTTGAGCCGCATCGCCGTCAAGCAAGGCGCCCGTGTGGGCAAGGGCGACGAGATTGGTGCCGTCGGCCAGACCGGCTGGGCCACCGGCCCGCATTTGCATTTTGAGTTCCGCGTCGCCGGTGAGCAGCGTGACCCGCTGGCCATGGTCGCCGAGAGCGAAACCAGCAAGCCCATCAGCCGCCAGGCCCGCGCCAAGTTTGACAACCTGGCCAACAGCATGCGCCTGGCCCTGAACGACCAGATGCTGATGCTGGAAACCAGCGCGAATCAGTAACCACCGGCCAGGCAGCGCGTAACAACGGCTGCCACCGCCCACAGGCCCCCACAATCTTGCTATTGTTGGGGCCTTTGCTTTTGCAGGCTGAACAACGATGACTGAACGCT
The DNA here is from genome assembly GCA_036667955.1 of Comamonas sp. Lineage (GTDB taxonomy): Bacteria > Pseudomonadota > Gammaproteobacteria > Burkholderiales > Burkholderiaceae_C > Comamonas. The sequence goes on along the minus strand of JAVWTB010000003.1, from coordinate 92,283 downwards.
TTATTGGCCTGATGTCCGGCACCTCGCTGGATGGTGTGGATGGTGTGATTGCCCAGTGGCAAGAAGGCCGCATGGAGGTGCTGCAATACGCCAGCACCGGCTTTGCCCCGGAGCTGCGGGCCGAGCTGCTGGCACTGAACAGTGCGGCTGAGCAAGAGCTGCACCGCGCCGCACTGGCTGGCAATGCGCTGGCCCGCAGCTATGCCCAGGTGGTCGACCGCTTGTTGGCGCGCAGCCAGCTGCAGCCGGCCGACATTGCTGCCATTGGCGCCCATGGCCAAACGGTGCGCCACCAGCCAGGCCTCTGGGATGGCACCGGCTACACCCTGCAGCTCAATAACCCCGCGCTGTTGGCCGAGCTGAGCGGTATCGCCGTGGTGGCCGATTTCCGCAGCCGCGATGTGGCTGCGGGCGGCCAGGGCGCGCCGCTGGTGCCCGCCTTCCACCACAGCGTGTTTGGCGGGGCGGACGGCCTGCGCTGGGTGCTCAATATCGGCGGCATCTCCAACATCAGCCGCCTGGATGGCAATGACATTCGCGGCTGGGACTGCGGCCCCGGCAACGCGCTGATGGACCACTGGTGCCAGCTGAACACCGGCAACCCCTATGACGATGGCGGCCGCTGGGCGGCCAGCGGCCAGGTGATACCGGCCTTGCTCGCGGCCTGTATGGAAGAGCCCTTTTTTCAGCTGCCACCGCCCAAGAGCACGGGGCGCGACCTGTTCAACCCCAGCTGGCTGACCGCCTTGCTGGAGCGCCATGCGCCCGGCGCGGCACCCGCCGATGTGCAGGCCAGCCTCGCCGCCTTCACCGCGCTGGCCATTGCGCAAGATATGCAGCGCCACGGCGCTGCCGAGGGCCAAACCTTGGTTGTTTGCGGCGGCGGCGCGCTCAACCAGCAGCTGATGCAGCGGCTGGCCGATCTGCTGCCCGGCATCGCCGTGGACAGCTCCGCTGAACACGGCCTGCCTCCGCAGCAGGTGGAGGCCAGCGCCTTTGCCTGGCTGGCCCGCCAGTGCTGGCACAGCCTGCCCGGCAACCTGCCGGCGGTGACTGGTGCGCGCGGGCCCCGGGTGCTAGGTGCTATTTATCCGCACTGAAAAGCGCTTGGCTGACCAGGCATTCAGGCATCTCCGCCATCCGGCGCAGGCTTGACTGGCTCATCCTTGTCGAGCTGGCTGAAGACCAGGGTAGCGGCCAGGGTCATCAAGGCCACCGTCAAAAAGGTGGCGTGAATGGCGCGCAGCGACTTGTCCGGGTCGGTGATCCAGCGGTCGGCATAGCCGGACAGCAGCGCGCCAGCCAGCGCCACACCAATGCCCATGGCCAGCATCTGCACCATCGACAAGAGGCTGTTGCCGCTGCTGGCAAACTCGCCATCCAGGTCCTTCAGGGTGACGGAGTTCATCGCAGAGAACTGCATGGAATTGAAGCCGCCAAACACAAACAGCTGCAGCAACAGCAACCAGGGCGGCTGGCTGGCGCTGGTCAACGCAAAGCTGGCCAGCATGATGGCGACCATCACCGAGTTGACCTGCAGCACCCGGCGGTAGCCAAAGTGCTGCACCGTCTGCACCGCAAAGCGCTTGACCAGCATGCTGCCCATGACGGTGGCCAGCATCATCATGCCGGCGTTCATCGGCGGCATGCCCAGGCCCACCTGCAGCAGCAGGGGGATCAGAAACGGCGCAGCACCCGTGCCGAAGCGGGCAAACAAGTTGCCCAAGAGGCCCACGCGCAGCGAGCGCACCCGGAACAACAGCGGTGGAAACAAAGGCTCGGGCACGCGCAGCGCATGCATCCAGTAGCTCGCCAGGCTGGCCAGGCCAAAAACCATCAGCACCACCACCATCGCCATGCCCAAGCCCATGCCGGACATGCCATCCAAGGCCACCGAGATGGCCACCATGCCGAACGACAGCAGCGCATAGCCCAGGCCATCAAACTTGCGCGGCACCGTCCAGGTGGTCTCCGGCATCCAGCGGCGCGCGGCCCAGACGCCGAACAGGCCGACGGGCACATTGATCCAGAAGATCCAGTTCCAGGTGGCGACCTCCACCAGCCAGCCGCCCAGGGTCGGGCCCAGCAAGGGGCCGATCTGGCCGGGAATCGCAATAAAGCTCATCGCGCGGATGAAATCCCCCTTGGGGTGGCTGCGCAGCACCGCCAGGCGCCCCACCGGCAGCATCATCGCCCCGCCCACCCCTTGCACCACCCGTGCCGCAATCAAAAAGCCCAGGCTGGGCGAGAGCGCGCAGAGCACCGAACCCAGCACAAACAAGGCAATCGCCCACATGAACACCCGCCGCGTGCCAAAGCGGTCGGCAATCCAGCCCGAGGCGGGAATCAGCATCGCGGTGGTGAGCGAATAGGCGACGATCACCGACTGCATCTTCAGCGGGCTTTCCCCCAACGAATGCGCCATCGTCGGCAAGGCAATGTTCAAGATGGTGGAATCCAGCGATTGCAGAAAAAACGCAATCGCCACCAGCCACAGCAAACGCTCCTTGTGGGGCGCAATGGGCGCGGGTGGCAGACCGGTGGGCAGATGTGGGGTCAGAGGAGCGGACATGGGCAAAACAAAAGCCGCTGATGAACAGCGGCTTGTGGCAAGGGGTTGGACCAGCAGGCCAGCAATGCAGCCATGCCTTTGATCATAGACTGCGCGGGCTTATACCGAGAAGCTCGATCCGCAACCACAGGTGGTTGAGGCATTCGGGTTCTTGATCACGAACTGCGCGCCTTGCAGGTCTTCCTTGTAGTCGATCTCGGCGCCCAGCAGGTATTGGTAGCTCATCGCATCGATCAGCAGCGACACACCATTCTTGGTCATGGTCGTGTCGTCGTCGTTGGCGATCTCGTCAAAGGTAAAGCCGTACTGGAAGCCCGAGCAGCCGCCGCCTTGCACGAACACGCGCAGCTTCAGATCCGGATTGCCTTCCTCGGCGATCAGATCGGCCACCTTGGCCGCTGCGCTGTCGGTAAAGACAATCGGGGTGGGCATTTCCGTCATGGTGTTTTCAGCAACTTCGCTCATGGGAGACGACTCCTGTCTTATTTGATGTACTGCAAAGAATGGTACTCCATGCGCATGTTTTTCGCAGCCGATGCGCTGGGTGACGCCAATTGCAGTGTGGGAATACCCTGAAAGGCTTTTTGCAGAATCGGCGCCCACCCCACTTGAAGAGGGTTAGCGCATCTTGCCACCAGCCATAAAAAAACCGCCCCGAGGGGCGGTTTCTTGGCAAGTAGCCCAGCGATTAACGCTTGGAGAACTGCTTTGCGCGGCGTGCAGAGTGCAGACCGACCTTCTTACGCTCGACTTCACGGGCATCGCGGGTCACAAAGCCGGCTTGGCTCAGTTGTGGCTTCAGCGTTGCGTCGTAATCGATCAGAGCGCGGGTGATGCCGTGGCGGGCTGCACCGGCTTGGCCGGATTCACCGCCGCCGTGGACATTGATCTGGATGTCGAAAGTTTCGACATTGCCGGTCAACACCAGGGGCTGCTTTGCAATCATGATCGAGGTTTCGCGGCCGAAATATTGCTGAATGTCTTTGCCATTCACAACAATCTTGCCGGAGCCCTTCTTCAGAAACACACGGGCGACGCTGGATTTGCGACGGCCGGTGCCATTGTTCCAATCACCAATCATCTCGGGACTCCTTAGATTTCCAGCACTTTAGGCTGTTGGGCGGTGTGAGGATGCTCATCACCACCGTAGACCTTCAGCTTCTTGATCATGGCGTAGCCCAGAGGACCCTTGGGCAGCATGCCCTTGACAGCCTTTTCCAGAGCGCGGCCAGGGAACTTCACTTGCATGTCGCGGAAGTTGGTGGCAGTGATGCCGCCTGGGAAGCCCGAATGACGGTAGTACACCTTGTCCGTGTTCTTGGTACCAGTGACCTTGATCTTGGAGGCGTTGATGATGACGATGTAGTCACCGGTGTCAACGTGAGGTGTGTAAATGGCCTTGTGCTTGCCGCGCAGACGGAGTGCCACTTCGCTGGCGACACGTCCGAGCACCTTATCGGTGGCGTCAATCACAAACCACTCGTGTTGCACCTCAGCGGGTTTTGCGCTGAATGTAGACATGAGTTTTCTCTTTCAATAGAGGGTTTGGCGAATCCTTTTCCGCGGTCGGTGCTTCTTCTAGACGCAACTTTCGTCGCGCAGGAAGCCTCTTAGGCGGTACTCCCTTACCTGCGGCGCCTGGGCACTGCACGCAAAGTCCTCGCCGCGGGATTCATAAAAATCGCTGCGAAGCTCTCCATTATAAAAGTTTTTCGGCAAGACGTAAAGTGCCTCCTTACATCCCGGTAAAGGGCACGATTGGGACATTTTTTTGGTGTTTTTGCGGCCTGTAGCAGCTGCTGCATGTCCCTTTAGCGCCGTAGCGTGGCGCATATCGCTACCATTGGCGCCCTATGTTCAGTTACCGCCACGCCTTCCATGCCGGCAATCACGCCGATGTGCTCAAGCACACCATCCTGATTGCCACCCTGCAATACATGACGCAAAAAGAGGCGGCATTGGTTGCACTGGATACCCATGCCGGGGCGGGCCTGTACCGCCTGGACGGCGACTACGCCACCACCAGCGCCGAAGCCGATGAGGGCATCCGCCGCCTCGAAGGCGCCAAGGACCTGTGCCCCCTGCTGCAGGACTATGTGGACATGGTCAAGGCCTTCAACACCAGCAGCACCTACAAGGTCTACCCGGGCTCGCCCTTTATCGCGCAGCGCCTGCTGGGCGACCGCGACAAGCTCAAGCTGTTTGAGCTGCACCCCACCGACTGCCGCTCGCTGAGCGGCAATATTGCGCAGTTGAAGGCGGGCCGCCAGATCCAGGTATTGCTGGAAGACGGCTTTGAAGGCATCAAGAAATTCCTGCCTCCGCCTTCGCGCCGCGCCTTTTTGCTCTGCGACCCCAGCTACGAGATGAAGACCGACTACGGCCGCGTCATCGACATGGTGGCCGACAGCCTGCTGCGCTTCCCCACCGGCACCTATGCGGTCTGGTACCCGATCATTCCGCGCCAAGAAGCCCATGACCTGCCGCGCCGCCTCAAGACCCTGGCCAACAAGGCCGGCAAGAGCTGGCTCAATGCCGAGCTGACGGTCAAGAACAGCAAGATCACCACCGCCATGCGCCAGGGCGAAGAAAAGCGCCCCGGCCTGCCTGCCAGCGGCATGTTCCTGATCAACCCGCCCTTCACCTTGAAGGACCAGCTCAAGGTGGCCCTGCCGCAGATGGCCGAGCTGATGCAGCAAGACAGCAATGCCGGCTATGTGCTGGAGAGCGGCGGCAAGTAAGCGCTTGAGGCGGCGGAGGTAGCTGGGGACAAGGCCCACAGCCACCAACGAAAAACGCAGGCCATCCACCAGGATGCGCCTGCGTTTTGTATTCCGGGTTCTGCAGTGTTACTTTTTGCGCCGTGCCGCAGGTGCTGCCTTGGAAGACTTGGCCCGGGACTTGGTAGCGGGCACCACCGCACGCACGCGGCCATGGTGCTGTGCTGCCTTGCTGGCATGCTGGCCCCGGGCGGCCGCATCACCGGCCAGCGCACCGCTGCCGCGCCGCCCGGCCAGCACAAACGAGGGGCAGCTATCGTCATCGTCGTCCAAGGTCCACAGCTCCACCGGCTTGATGCCCAGACCCAGCATGCCCAGCTCCTGGGCCGCACCCTGGCTCAGGTCAATGATGCGGTCGCCGGCATACGGCCCCCGGTCATTGATACGCACGACCACCGCTTTGCCGGTGACCATGCTGCGCACACAGACCTGGGTGCCAAACGGCAGGGTTTTGTGGGCTGCCGTCAGACCGCCTTTGTCAAAGCGCTCGCCATTGGCCGTCTTGCGGCCATGGAACTGGCCGCCATACCAGGAGGCCATGCCTTGTTGGTCGGAGCTGCGGTAAGGATCTTGTTTGAGTTCAGAGGGAATATCGGGCACATCCCAGGGGCGGGAGCGGCCATCGATGCTGCTGAGCGGCGCCGAAGGCGGCAGCACCAGGCCCAGGCCTCGGCGCTCACCCGCCAATGCGGCCAGCTCTTCAGGGGCCGTCGAGGTAATGGCAGCCTCTGCTGCTGAGCGCTCAGGTGGGGGCGAGGCATCTGCGGGCTTCACCAGTGGCTGGCTCTCAGCGATGGTCGGTACCGGCTGCGTCTCCTCGCCATCGCTGGGCACATGCACACAGCCGCCCGCCAGCATGGCCACGCTGACAGCAGCCAGCCAGCAGCACCGGCAGAACGATAGGTTGGATGACGGCAACAGCAACTCCCTGGTCTTTCAGCGTTCGGGCGCAATCAAGGCCACCACGCTGCAAGATTCCGGGGGCTGTTGGTTACAGCCCCAGCCGGTCGCAGATCGCCAGGGTGGCTGCGCTTTGGTTCATGGTGTAGAAGTGCAGGCCCACGGCACCACGGCGGCGCAGGTCCTCGCACATCTGGCTCACGACATCCAGCCCAAAGGCGCGGATGCTGGCCACATCATCTCCATAGCCTTGCAGTCGCAGACGAATCCAGCGCGGGATCTCGGCACCGCAGGCATCCGAAAAGCGCAGCAACTGCGTCGATCCGGTGATCGGCATAATACCCGGGATGACCGGCAGGTCTACCCCGCGTTTTTGTAAATCTTCTTGAAATCTGCAAAACGCATCCGCGTTGAAGAAGTACTGCGTGATGGCCGAATCGGCACCCGCTTTCACCTTGGCCAGGAAGGCCTGCAGGTCCGCCTCGGGGCTGCGCGCCTGCGGATGCATTTCCGGATAGGCGGCCACTTCGATGAAGAAATCGCTGCCGAATTCGTCGCGAATAAACGTCACCAAATCACTGGCGTAGTGGAACTCGCCACCCAGGCCATAGCCGCTGGGCAGATCGCCGCGCAAGGCCACCAGGCGCTTGACGCCCATGTCCTTGAGCTGCTGCAGCTGCGCGCGCACGGTCTGCTTGGTCGCACCCACGCACGAGAAGTGCGATGCCGCATCAAACCCCTCTTCCAGGATCGCCTTGACCACGCCAAAGGTGCCCTCTTGCGTGGAGCCTCCGGCCCCATAGGTCACCGAGCAGAACTGGGGCTGGCGCGCATACAGCGCCTGGCGCACTACGCGCAGCTTGTCTGCGCCTTCAGGCGTCTTGGGCGGGAAAAATTCAAAACTGATGGGAAAGGTCATGGCCGTCTTCCAAGTCGTCAATACTCAGCGCTCGTTGCGCTTTTTCTGCTTGCCGCGCGCCGGGCCGGGCTGCCCAAAGCTGGCCGCTTCCGGGTCCACATACAGCTCTTGCAGATCGCGTTTGGCACGCATATCGGCACGCGATGGGCGTTTGGCCGCCACCTTCTTGGCAGGCGCTGCAGGGGCCTCCGCATCCGCAGCTGCAGCGGCAGGTGCCACCGCCTTGACGACCGCGCCTTGCTGTGCATGCACAAAGAACTCGTGGTTGCCGTCACCGCCATCAATGGCCGAATCCAGCCATTGCTTGACCTCCAGACCCAGCTCCGCCAGGCAGGTGCGGATGCGTTGCTCCACCTCGGCGTACAAGGCCTTGTCGCGCACAATGCCGCCCTTGCCAATCTGGCCAGGTTGCAATTCGAACTGGGGTTTGACGAGCATCAGCAGCTGGCCGCCGGGCTTGAGCACAGTCACCACGGCGGGCAACACCAGGGTCAGCGAGATAAAGGACAGATCGCCGGTCACGAAGTCAAACTCCGGGCGGATATCGACGTTCTCGGTGCCAGGGCGGCGGCGGCGCTCCACGGGGGCCGTGCCTTCGGCCTTGGCGCGCTGCTTGGCGCTGCGCTCGGCCTTGAAGTCCTCGATCTCCTGCTCTTTCGCGTCCTGGCTGTCGTCGTATTCTTCGCTCACCTGGCCGCCATTGCGCATCCAGGCATAGGGGGCGACGGGCTGGGTGTCGTTGTCTTCTTCGTCCACGACGATCTCGCACAGCGCCAACTCACAGGCCGCTTGCAAAGAATCGGCCGTCAGCGCGCGGGCATTGAAGCCTTCCACGCAGACCACCCGCTCGTCCCCGCGCAGGCGTTCGTGCAACTGGGCCGTGCCCACGTCCACACCAATCACCTGCTGGGCACCCGCCTGCAACAGGCAGTCGGTAAAGCCGCCGGTGCTTTGGCCCACATCCAGGCAACGCAGGTCCTTGACCATCAGGCCGGTCGCCGCCAATGCGCCTTCCAGCTTCAGGCCACCGCGCGAGATGTACTTGGCTTCCGAATCATCGAGCAGCTCCACCTGGGCGCCTGCCGGGATCTCATCGCCGTTCTTGGCGACCTTGATCCACGGGGCCAGCGCGGTTGTGCGCCACTGCACACCGGCAGCAATCAGGCGCTGGGCCTGCGAGCGGGTCGACGCCAGGCCCGTTTCCACCAAAAACACATCTGCGCGCATGCGCGTTCCTTCAATCAAAACGACCGGCTGGCCCGCCAAGCGGAGCAGCCAGTCTTCACCATAAATGCCTGCCGGGTACTCACCCAGAGGCGCTAACACGGTCCATGAGACAACGTATCAGGGGCCGTATCAGCGGCTCCTGGATTAGTAGCGGTAGGTTTCAGGCTTGTAAGGGCCTTCCTTCTTCACGCCAATGTAGTCGGCTTGCGACTGGCTCAGCTCGGTCAGTTGTGCGCCCACCTTCTTCAGGTGCAGACGGGCAACCTTTTCGTCCAGGACCTTGGGCAGCACATAGACCTTGCCCACTTCGTAGGCATCAGGGCGGGTGTACAGCTCGATCTGCGCCAAGGTCTGGTTGGCGAACGAGTTGGACATCACAAAGCTGGGGTGGCCGGTGGCGCAACCCAGGTTCACCAGGCGGCCCTTGGCCAGCAGGATGATCTTCTTGCCATCGGGGAAGGTGATGTGGTCGACTTGCGGCTTGATCTCTTCCCACTCGTACTTCTCGATCGATGCGACATCGATTTCGTTGTCAAAGTGACCGATGTTGCAGACGATGGCCTCGTCCTTCATCGCAATCATGTGCTCGTGGCGAATGATGTCCTTGTTGCCGGTGGTGGTCACGAAGATGTCGCACTTGTCGGCGGCATATTCCATGGTCACGACCTTGTAGCCTTCCATCGCAGCTTGCAGTGCGTTGATGGGGTCAATCTCGGTCACCCACACTTGGGCGCGCAGTGCGGACAGAGCCTGGGCGCAGCCCTTGCCCACGTCACCGTAGCCAGCCACCACAGCCACCTTGCCAGCGATCATCACGTCAGTGGCGCGCTTGATGCCGTCGACCAGCGATTCGCGGCAGCCGTACAGGTTGTCGAACTTGGACTTGGTCACCGAGTCGTTCACGTTGATGGCGCGGAACAGCAAAGTGCCCTTGGCCGACATTTCGTTCAGGCGGTGCACGCCGGTGGTGGTTTCTTCGGTCACGCCGCGAATCTCGGCCGACTTGCGGGTGTACCAGGTGCTGTCAATGGCCAGCTTGGCCTTGATGGCCGCGAACATGATCTTTTCTTCTTCCGAGCCGGGGTTGGCCAGCACGGAGATGTCCTTCTCGGCCTTCTGGCCCAGGTGCAGCAGCACAGTGGCATCGCCGCCGTCGTCCAGAATCATGTTGGGGCCTTCGCCTTCAGTGCCCTTGGCGCCGAATTCGAAGATGTTGTGGGTGTAGTCCCAGTAATCCTTCAGCGACTCACCCTTGATGGCGAACACAGGCGTGCCGGTGGCAGCAATAGCGGCGGCGGCGTGGTCCTGGGTCGAGAAGATGTTGCACGAAGCCCAGCGCACGGTAGCGCCCAGGTCCTTCAGGGTCTCGATCAGCACGGCCGTTTGAATGGTCATGTGCAGCGAGCCGGTGATGCGCGCGCCCTTCAGGGGCTGGGCAGCGGCGAATTCTTCGCGGATGGCCATCAGGCCGGGCATTTCGGTTTCAGCGATATTGATTTCCTTGCGGCCCCAGGCGGCAAGGGTAATGTCGGTAATGGCCGAATCAGCAGGGTTGAAGCGAACAGCAGCGTTCATGGTTTTCTCCAAAATTTGAATGAGAAACCACGTTCCGCGGAAGAAGGAGGGAATGCCATCTCACCGCACAGAAAGCGTGGGTGAGCGTCGTTGCGAGATGAAATCCGAGCCTCACGCCCCATGGTGGTCTGGCGCCTGGCCAGACTGGGAAACGTTGCAACGCTCCTCGGATGGAACGAGATTATAAGGGCATCAGCCCTGTAACCCCACCAGGCGGTAGCCCACTTGCAGCTCGGTGAGCAGATGCCGGGGCTGGGCCGGCTCGGCCTCGATCTTCTGGCGCAGGTTGGCCATGTGTACGCGCAGGTAGTGGGGCCGGTCCAGGTACTCGGGCCCCCAGACCTGCAGCAGCAGCTGGCGGTGGGTCAGCACCCGGCTCTGGCCAGCGATCAAGGCCGCGAGCAAACGAAACTCAATCGGTGTCAGATGCACCGCCACGCCCGCCTGCTGCACCTCGTGCGTGGCCAGATCCACCTCCACCTCGCCAAAGCGCACCGTGCTGCTGGGCTTGTCGCCCCCACTGCGCTGGCCTCGGCGCAGCATCACACGCAGGCGCGCCAGCAGCTCGGGCACGCCAAAGGGCTTGCTCAGGTAGTCATCCGCGCCGGCATCGAGCGCTGCCACCTTCTCGTCTTCCTGCTCGCGGGCCGAGAGCACCAGCACGGGCAGGCTGCTCCAGCCGCGCAGCTCAGTGATCACCGTCTTGCCATCGGCATCGGGCAGGCCCAGGTCCAGCACCAGCGCATCGGGCTGCCGGCTGGCCGCCTCGATCAGGCCGCGCCGGGCGCTGTCAGCCTCAAAGACCTGCCAGCCTTCGTCCTCCATGGCCAGGCGCACAAAACGGCGGATATTGGGGTCATCATCCACCAAGAGGATGCGGGGGGCTGCAAGCGTCATGCGCCCGATTGTGACAAAAAACCGGGGTGGTTTGCGCCCGCACCCACGGGGCAGGCAAGCACTTCGCTACACTTCAGCACCCCGGCACTGCGACTGCGCTGCCGCCCGCCCCATGTTTGCCACCTCGCCCTCCCCCCCTCCACAGACCCAAGGCTGGTGCCCTGGTGCCTGGCAGCCCATGGCCTCTGGCGATGGCCTGGTGGTACGGGTACGCCCGCCGCTGGGCCGGCTCAGTGCCGCGCAGGCGCTGCGTTTGGCCGAGCTGGCTGCGCAACATGGCGCCGGCCTGCTGGAGCTCACCAGCCGCGCCAATATCCAGCTGCGCGGCGTGGCGCCCGATCAGCATGCAACCCTGCTTGATGCGCTGGCCGCCCAGGGCCTGCTGGACCCTGACGCGCGCCAGGAGCAGCTGCGCAACCTCATCCTGGACCCGCTGTGCCAACCTGACGATGGCCTGCTGGCGCTGGCCGAGGCGCTGCAACAAGCCATGGCATCCGATACCGCATTGGACGGCCTGCCTGCCAAATTTGGCATGTCCATCGCCAGCGGCCGCCATGCGGGCCTGGCCGAGGTGTCCGCCGATCTGCAGCTGATCCGCCAAGCCTCTGATAGTTGGCTGCTGCAGGTGCCTGGCCAGCCCATGGCTTGGCTGGCAACCAACCTCCCTATGGCCCTACAAGCGACATTGACCCTGGCCCGCTGGTGCGCCACCCAGGCCCGCGCGCGGCGCGACGCTGGCGCACACCCGGGCCGCCTGCCCCAGCTGATGCGCCAGGCGCAGGCCAGCCCCAACACCGCCGCTGCGCTGGCCATGCCCGACGGCCTGCGCGAGCTGCCTGCATACACGCCCGCAGGCGGCACCCCACAACCTGGCTGGCAAAGTGGTCTTGGCCTGCTGGTGGCCGCGCCCCTCGGCCGATGCGCTGCCGATGCACTGGCGCGCCTGGCCGGCAGCGGCATCAGCGGCCTGCGGCTGACACCTTGGCGCATGCTGCTGGTCGAAGGCCTGACGCCATCAGACAGCGCTGCGATAGAAGCGGCAGGCTTGAACAACCCAGACCACTGGATCACCCATCCGCACGATGCCCGGCTGCGCGTCTCGGCCTGCAGCGGTGCGCCTGCTTGCCACCAGGCTTTGGCGCCCACACAGGATCTGGCATTGGCGCTGGCCCCCCATGTGCCCGATGGCGCGCACCTGCATGTCTCTGGCTGCAGCAAAGGCTGCGCACGCCAGCTGCCCGCCACCGTTACGTTAGTGGCCCAGGCGGGCGGCACCGAACCCGAGTTTGGGCGGATCCGCCAGGCATCCGCGCAAGCCATCCCCGATTCCCGCTGGAGCGCGCGCAGTCTGCGCGACAATCCCGGGCTGTTGTTTGAAGAAATGTGATGGTTCATACCTACGAAACCAATGGCGCCGAGATTTATCGGCAGTCCTTCGCCACCATTCGCCGCGAGGCCGATCTGCAGCGCTTCACCCCCGGTGAGGAGCGCGTAACAGTGCGCATGATCCATGCCGCTGGCATGGTGGAGCTGGCCGCGCATGTGCAGTTTTCTGCCGGCGTGGTGGCCGCTGGCCAGCGCGCGCTGGAGGCCGGCGCCCCCGTGCTCTGCGATGTGCGCATGGTCAGCGAAGGCATTACCCGCTCGCGCCTGCCCGCCGGCAACCCGGTGATCTGCACCTTGCATGAGCCGGGCGTGGCCGAACTGGCGCAGAAGATGAACAACACCCGCAGCGCTGCGGCGCTGGAGCTGTGGCGCCCGCACCTGGCCGGTGCCGTGGTGGCCATTGGCAACGCGCCTACCGCACTTTTTCACCTGCTCAACATGCTGCAGGACCCGAGCTGCCCCCGGCCTGCGGCCATCATCGGCTTCCCGGTGGGCTTTATCGGCGCGGCCGAATCTAAGCAGGCGCTGATGCAGGACCTGCCGGTGCCAGCGATGATCGTGCGCGGGCGCCTGGGCGGCTCGGCCATGACCGTGGCCGCCGTCAATGCCATGGCCAGCCATGTTGAATAAGACCAGCCTGGCCGCCCCAGGCATCATCTGCGTGGGCCTGGGCCCGGGCGACCCCGAGCTGATGAGCATCAAGGCCGACCGCCTGGTGCGCGGCGCCCGCCATGTGGCGTTTTTCCGCAAAAAAGGCCGGCCCGGCAAGGCCCGCCAGCTGGTCGATGGCATGCTCAGCCCCCAGGTCGCCGAGTACCCGATGGAGTACCCGGTAACCACCGAAATCCCGGTGGACAGCCCCGCCTATGTGCAGCAGCTGGCGCAGTTCTATGACGACTGGTGCCTGCGCCTGGCCGAGCTGGCCAAACATGAGCAAGTCATTGTGCTGTGCGAAGGCGACCCCTTTCTCTACGGCTCCTTTATGCACCTCTACACCCGGCTGCGCGCGCGTGGCGATGTGGGCCTGCAGGTGGTCCCCGGCATCCCCGGCATGGTGGGCTGCTGGCATGCTACCGGTGAGCCCATCACCTGGGGCGACGATGTCCTGAGCGTGATGACCGGCACCCTCTCCGAAGACGAGCTGGTGCGCCGCATGGATACGGCCGATGCGCTGGTCGTCATGAAGGTCGGCCGCAACCTGCCACGCATCCGCCGCGCCCTGGCCCGCGCGGGCCGGGCGGACGCCGCCTGGCTGGTGCAAAACGGCACCACCGACCAGCAGCAGGTCGCCCGCCTCAGCGACGTGGGCGACGAGGTCTGCCCCTATTTTGCGATCGTGCTGGTGCACGGGCAGGGCCGCCGCCCGGAGGCCGCATGGTAAGCAGCGGTCAGCTGACCATTGCCGGCCTGGGCCCCGGTGATCTGGACCAGATCACGCCCGCCGTGCTGCAGGCCTTGCTGGCGGCCGACGATGTCGTGGGCTACTTCCCCTATGTAGCGCGTGCGCAGGCCTTGATCGCGCACAGCGCGCCCGCTGGCAGCCGCCAGCCGCAATGGCTCGCCTCGGACAACCGGGTGGAGCTGGACCGCGCCCAACAGGCGCTGGCGCTGGCCGCCCAGGGCCGGCAGGTCGTGGTGGTCTCGTCTGGCGATCCGGGCGTGTTTGCCATGGCATCGGCGGTGTTTGAAGCCATCGAAAGCGCCGAGGGACCGCAGGCACAGGACTGGCTGGCCTTGGACGTGCAGGTGCTGCCCGGCGTCACCGCCATGCTCGCCGCTGCCGCCCGCGCAGGCGCCCCGCTGGGCCATGATTTTTGCTGCATCAACCTGTCGGACAACCTCAAGCCCTGGCCGGTGATTGCCCGCCGGGTGGCGCTGGCGGCCGAAGCAGATTTTGCGATGGCCTTTTACAACCCGCGCTCACAAAGCCGGCCGCAGGGGTTTGTCCGCCTGCTGGAGCTGCTGCGCGCGCATTGCGAGCCCGAGCGCCTCTTGGTGTTCGCCCGCGCCGTCTCCACGCCGGAGGAATCGCTCCAGGTCTGCAGCCTCGCCGATGCCCAGCCCGAGATGGCCGATATGCGCACGGTGGTGCTGGTGGGCAATAGCCTCACCCGCCGCGTGGGCCGCTACACCTATACGCCGCGCTACTACGGCAATGTGGATGGCAAGGCGCCATGACGGAGCCAATGCAGCACGGCCGCCACGCTTTCAGTGCGCGGCCGCAAGGGCAGCACGGGGCGCTGCACCATCAGCACCGGCAGGCCCAGCGCACGGGCCGCATCGATCTTGCCGCGCGTGGCGGCCCCCCCCGCATTCTTGGCGACCAGCCATGCAATGCCCTGCTGCTGCAGCAAGGCCAGGTCGTCCTGCAGGCTGAAAGGGCCCCGGCCCTGCACAACGGTGTGCCGGGGCAGCGGCAGGCTGCCGGGCAAGGGTGCATCAACCAGCCGCAGCAGGTAATGGTGCTGCGGCTTGGTGGCAAAGGCATCCAACTGTTTGCGCCCCACCGCCAAAAACACCCGCGTCGCTGCCTCAGGCAGCGCGCTGGCGGCATCGGCCATGCTGGCCACTCCCGTCCAGCTATCGCCGGGCTGCGCCTGCCAGGGCGCGCGCTCCAGCGCCAGCAAGGCGGTGCCAGTGGCGGCGCAGGCCTCGCAGGCATTGCGGCTCATCTGCGCGGCAAAGGGATGGGTGGCATCCACCACATGGCTGATGCCTTGGGTGCGGATAAAGGCCGCCAGGCCCTCGGCCCCGCCAAAACCGCCGCTGCGCGTCGGCAGGGGTTGGGCCAGCGGTTGCTGGGTAACGCCGGCGTAAGAGAAGCAAGCCTGCACACCTGCCTGGTACAGGGCCTGGGCCAACTCGCTGGCGCCGCTGGTGCCGCCCAGCAGGAGAACATGCGTCATGGCTGATCCGTGGTTGACATTGATAGGGTTGAACGAGGATGGATTGTCAGGCCTCAGCCCGGCAGCCCAATTGGCATTGGACCAGGCCGAACTGGTATTTGGCGGCCCCCGCCATCTGCAGCTGGCCGCCATCGATGCACGTGGCCGCCCCTGGCCCCAGCCTTTTGGCCTGGCCCCATTGTTGGCCGAACGGGGCAAACGGGTAGCAGTGCTGGCATCTGGCGACCCCTTCTGGTATGGCGTAGGTGGCAGCCTGGCGGCGCATTTGTCGCCACAGGAATGGTGCTGCCATGCCCAAACCTCGACATTTTCTCTGGTTGCCGCCCGTCTGGGCTGGCGGCTGGAGGCCTGCGACTGCCTGGGCCTGCACGCCAGCCCAATTGCACAATTGCTGCCCCGCCTGGCCCCTGGCCGCCAGCTGATCAGCTTGCTGCGCGATGGCGCGGCTGTGGTGCAGCTGGCCGAATGGCTCAATCAGGAAGGCTGGGGCCAGAGCCCCTTGTGGGTGATGGAAGCCGTAGGCGGCCCGCGCGAGCGCTGCCGCATGCTGCGCGCCGATGAGGCCGCCGCTGCACTACAGGCCGACCCGGCGCAGGCGCCGGTGACGGTGGCCTTTATCGCCCAAGGTGGCGCTGCGCTGCCAGCGGTGCCCGGCAGGCCCGACGACTGGTATGCCCACGACGGCCAGATCACCAAAGCACCTGCGCGTGCCTTGACCTTGGCCACCCTCGCCCCCCGGCGCGGCGAGCGGCTCTGGGACATTGGCGGTGGCTCGGGCTCGGTCGCCGTGGAATGGTGCCTGGCCGGCGGCCTGGCCACCAGCATTGAGCAGCATGCCGCGCGCGTGGCCAATATCCGCAGCAATGCCGAGCGCTTTGGTCTGCAGGCCAGCATGCAGGTGGTGCACGGCCTGGCGCCGGAGGCATTGCAAGATTTACCCGCGCCACAAGCTGTGTTTGTCGGCGGCGGTTTTGATGCGGCGCTGTTTGCTGCGCTGCGCGCCCACATGCCTGCAGGCTGCCGCCTGGTGGTAAATGCGGTGACTTTGGAAACCCAGGCGCTCTTGGTGCAGCTGCATGGCGAGCTGGGCGGCCAGCTGCTGCAGCTGGAGCTATCCAGCGCGGCAGCACTGGGCCGCATGCGCAGCTGGAAGGCGGCGCGCCCGCTGGTGCAGTGGAGCTGGCAGGCATGACCGGGACAGCGCCCCACCGCTGCGTGGTGCTGGGGCTGGGTTTGCGTGCGCAGGCCCAGGCGGCCGACCTGCAGGCGCTGTGGCTGCAAGCCCGGCAGCAGCAGCCCGCATTGGAAAATTTTTGCGCAATAGCCGTGCTGCAAGGCAAGGAGCAGCGGCCGGCGCTGCAGCAGTGGGCCGCGCAGCTGCCCTTTGCGGTGGCGATGCTGGCGGTGGCTGAAGAGGCCCTGCCCGCGCAAGCCGTGGTGACACAGTCGCCCCGCCTGCTGGCGCGTTATGGCACCGGCAGCGTGGCCGAGGCCGTGGCCTTGTCGGCGGCCGCGCCCGCACCCCGCTTGCTGCTGGCGCGCCTGGTGGCTGGCGATGGCAGTGCCACCCTGGCCGCCGCGCTGCGCGAGCGCAGCACCACCCCCTATTGTTGTCTGGCAGCGGGCCTGCGCCCGGCTGATCCACAAACCCAAGGAGTTACGGCATGACCGTGCATTTCATCGGCGCCGGCCCCGGCGCTGCCGACCTGATCACCGTGCGCGGCCGCGATCGGATGGCCCGCTGCCCCGTCTGCCTGTATGCGGGCTCGCTGATCCCGCGCGAGCTGCTGACCCATTGCCCGCCAGGTGCGCGCATCGTCAACACCGCCTCGATGAGCCTGGACGAGATCATTGAAGAAATCCGCACTGCCGATGCGCAGGGCCAGGATGTGGCGCGCCTGCATTCGGGCGATCTGTCGGTCTGGTCGGCCATGGGCGAGCAACTGCGCCGCCTGCGCGCGCTAGGCATTGCCTACAGCGTGACGCCGGGTGTGCCCTCGTTTGCCGCGGCCGCCGCCACCTTGGGGGCCGAGCTGACCCTGCCCGGCCTGTGCCAATCCGTGGTGCTAACCCGCACCTCCGGCCGCGCCACCGCGATGCCCGAGGGCGAGCAGCTGGCCGCCTTTGCCGCGACTGGCGCGGTGCTGGCGATTCACCTGTCCATCCATGTGGCCGAGAAAGTGCAAAGCGAGCTGCTGCCGCACTATGGCGCCGACTGCCCGGCCGCCATCGTCTGGCGCGCCAGCTGGCCCGATGAAACCGTCGTGCGCACCACCGTGGGCCAACTGGCCCAGGCCGTGGCTGCCAGCATGGAGCGCACCGCCATCATCTTGGTGGGCCGCAGCATCAGCGCCGAGGATTTTGGCGAAAGCCGCCTTTACGCCACCGATTACGACCGCCGCTACCGGCCCCAGGGCACGGAGCCGCGCTTTCCGGCGCCGCAGACCGCTGTGGACACTGCCACCGACCGGCCGCTCGCATCAAGCCAATCGGATACCGAAGGCCAGGCATGAGCAGCAGCTTGCCGCCTGTGGCCCTTACCCTCATCGGCATCGGCACCGGCAACCCCGACCACCTGACCCGCCAGGCCATCGCCGCGATGAATGCGGCCGACCTGCTGCTGCTGCCCCACAAGGGCGAGGACAAGGCCGAGCTGGCGGCCCTGCGCCAGTCGCTCTGCGATGCGGTGCTGCAGCAGCCAGGGCCGCAGATCGCCGCCTTTGATATGCCCGAGCGCCGCAGCCAGGGCGATGACTACCTGAACCAGGTGGATGAATGGCATGCCGCGATCACCCTGCGCTGGCAGGCGGCGATGGCGCAGGCGCTGGCCAGTGGCCTGGTGCCGCGTGCGGGCAACGGCGTGCTGCAGGTGGCGCTGCTGGTCTGGGGCGATCCATCGCTCTACGACAGCACCTTGCGCATTGCGGCGCGCATGCAGCCCGCGCCGCTGCAGGTCACGGTTATCGCCGGTATCACCTCGATGCAGGCACTCACGGCCGCGCATGCGATCGCCGTCAATGACATTGGCCAGCCCTTTACCGTCACCACCGGCCGCCAGCTGCGCGAGCAAGGCTGGCCGGCAGGGGTGGACACGCTGGTGGTGATGCTGGACGGCCAGTGCAGCTTTAACTGCTTGTCCGCCGAACAAACAAAGGATGTCTACATCTGGTGGGGTGCCTACCTGGGCATGGCCCAGCAGTGCCTGGAGCAGGGCCCGCTGGCCGAAGCGGCGGAGCGCATTGTGGCTACGCGCGCAGCGGCACGCGCGGCGCATGGCTGGATCATGGATATCTATTTGCTGCGCCGCTTACCCGGCGATCAACCGCTCACTCAATCCAGCGCCGGCTGAGGCAGCACCGGCAGCGCCACGCTGAACACCGCGCCTGGCCCCGGCTCCGCCGCAGCGGCACTCAAACCGCCGCCATGGGCCTGCACAATGCGCTGGGCCAGCGCCAGGCCCAGGCCAATGCCGGAGATGCTGGACTCCGTATGGCCCCGGCTGAAGGGCTCGAACAGCTGCTCGGGCGCCAGGTGTGCTGGCAGGCCTGGCCCCCGGTCTTGCACCCGCAGCAGCAGCTGATCGCCCTCGACCTGCGCGGTGACCTGCACGGCGGTGCCCACCGGCGTGTACTTGCTGGCGTTGTCCAGCAGGTTGACCAGCACCCGCTCCAGCATCGCCGCATCAATCCACAGCAGCGGCAAATCGGGCGGCAAGTGGACCTGCACCGGGTGCTCGGCCATGCGCCCGCCCAGCTGGCGCAAGGCACTGCCGACCAGCTCATCGACGGGGATCCAGGCGCGCTGCAGGTGTACGCCGTCCTGCTGCAACCGGGCCATGGCCAGCAGGTTGTCCACCAGCTGCTGCAAGGCCTGGGCCTGGTTGCGGATTTGCACCAGCATGTCTTGCGCGGGACCGGGCGGTGCATGGGGCAAGCCGGCCTGGGCAGCACCCAGGATGCTGGTCAGGGGGGTGCGCAAATCATGCGATACCGACGAGAGCAAGGTGTTGCGCATGCGCTCGCCCTCCATCGCCACCTGGGTCTGCTGGGCCACCTCGACAAAATGCACGCGCTCCAGCGCCAGCGCGATCTGGCTGGCACAGGCATCCAGCAGGCGCCGCTCTTCGGGCACGCGCAGGCGCTCGGGTGTGCGCAGCTGCAGCACCAGCACGCCGCGCGCCCGCACTGGCGCCATCAGCGGCACATACAGCGCGTCCGACGCGGCCAAGGTATCTGTGCCCCGGCCGGCCATCTGGCTGTGCTCCATGCTCCAGCGGCCCACGCTGGGGTCCATCGCCGCTTCACTGCCCGGCGCCACTTGCAGCTGCTCTTGCGCATCGGGCAAGAGCAGGCCGGTGCGGGCATCGAGCACGCCGGCCATGGTGGTCAGCGCCGTCTGCACCACCTGCGCCTGGGTGAGCGCCCCCGACAGATCACGGGCCAGGCGCGCCAGTGCGCCTGCACGGCGCTCCCGCTCGGCCGCCACCCGGGCCTCATGCCGCAAGCGGGCCATGAGCTGGCCACAGACCAGGGCCACGCCCAGCATCAGACAAAAGGTGAAGATGTACTGGGTGTCGTTAACGCCAAAGGAGTTGCGCGGCGGCACAAAGTAAAAATCAAACAGCAGCACCGACAAGAGCGCCGCCCAAGCGCCCGGGCCCCTGCCCCAGCGCAAGGCCGACAGCACCACCACCAGCAAAAACAGCATCACTACATTGGCCGGGTCAAACACCTGCAGCAGCACCTGGGCCAGCAGGGCTGCGGCGCAGCAGGCCAGGCTGGTGCCCAGGTAGCCCCTCCATGCCCAGGGCGCCTCAGGCGTGGCGACGGGCTCGGGCCGGTTGCGCGGGCGGGGCACCGACAGCAGCAGCACATCCAGGCCCGGATCCAGCCGTGCAATCTGCTCGGGCAGGCGTGTAGACGCCCAGGGCCACCAGCGCGTGGCCGTGGGCGGCACCCGGGCGAGCACCAGATGGCTGGCATTGCGCTCACGGGCAAAATCGACCAAGGCCACCGCAACCTGCGCGCCCGGTATGGTGGCGGTATCGGCGCCCAGGCGGGCGGCCAGGGCCAGGGTTTTGAGCACCGCCTCCTGCGAATGGGGTGAGCGGTGCTGGCGCGCGGGCGCGTCCACATAGACCACCATCCAATCAGCCTCCAGCCGCCGGGCCAGACGCGCGACCTGGCGCACCAGCGCATCATCGCCCGCCTGGCCGCCTACTGCTACCAGCAAGCGCTCGCGCGTGGGCCAGACATCGCCAATAGCCCGCTCGCGCCGGTAGTCGCGCATGTCTTCATCAACCCGGTCGGCCGTGCGGCGCAGCGCCAGCTCGCGCAGGGCCAGCAAATTGCCCAGGCGGAAAAAATGGTGCGACGCCCGCTCGGCCTGCTCCAGCGGGTAGATCTTGCCGGCCTTGAGGCGCTTGAGCAGCTCCTCGGGCGGCAGGTCGACCACGATGACTTCGCTGGCATCGTCAAAAATATGGTCGGGCACGGTCTCGTGCACCTGGATGCCCACAATGCCGCTGACCACATCGTTGAGGCTTTCCAGATGCTGGACATTGACGGTCGTCCAGACGTCGATGCCCGCTTCCAGCAGCTCCTGCACATCCTGCCAGCGCTTGGGGTGGCGCGAGCCCGGCGCGTTGCTGTGGGCCAGCTCGTCGAGCAGTAGCACCTGCGGGTGGCGCGCCAGCGCTGCGTCCAGGTCAAAGGCCTCACGCTGCCGGCCCTGGTGGGCCAGCAGGCGGCGCGGCAGCAGCTCCAGGCCATGGAGCTGCTGCACGGTCTCGGCCCGGCCATGGGTTTCGACCAGGCCCACCAGCACCTGCCGCCCCGCCTGGCGCTCGCGCTGCGCGGCCGCCAGCATCGCATAGGTCTTGCCCACCCCGGCATTGGAGCCAAAGTAGATGCGCAGCTTGCCCCTGGCCGCCTGCTGCTGGTCGGCCTTGAGCTGGGCGACCAGCGCGTCCGGATCGGGCCGTGCTGCAGGGGCGTTGGGGGTGCTGGGGTTGCTTGGCATGGCTGCTATTGTGGGGGTTGCTACTGCTGCTCGCCAAACCTTCAGACCAGGCCGGTGGCGCTTAGCAGCATGTCGATCAGCTTGATACCCGCAAACGGCACCAACAAGCCGCCCAGACCGTAGATCAGCAGATTGCGACGCAACAAGGCAGCAGCCCCCACCGCCCGGTAGCGCACGCCGCGCAAGGCCAGCGGCACCAGCGCGATGATGATCAAGGCGTTGAAGATAACAGCGCTGAGGATGGCCGAATCGGCACTGTGCAAGCCCATGATGTTGAGCGAGGCGAGCTGCGGGTAGGTAGCGACAAAGGCGGCCGGGATGATGGCAAAGTACTTGGCCACATCGTTGGCAATGCTGAAGGTGGTGAGCGCGCCGCGCGTCATCAGCATCTGCTTGCCGGTCTCCACCACCTCGATGAGCTTGGTGGGGTTGCTGTCCAGGTCGACCATGTTGGCGGCTTCCTTGGCCGCTTGCGTGCCGCTGTTCATGGCGACCGCCACGTCGGCCTGGGCCAGCGCGGGCGCGTCGTTGGTACCGTCGCCCGTCATGGCCACCAAGCGGCCGGCGGCCTGGTGGCTGCGGATCAGCTGCAACTTGTCCTCGGGCCGGGCCTCGGCCAGGTAGTCGTCCACACCGGCTTCAGCGGCTATGGCGGCGGCGGTCAAGGGGTTGTCGCCGGTGACCATCACCGTCTGGATGCCCATGCGCCGCAGCTGGGCAAAGCGCTCGCGCATGCCGGGCTTGACCACGTCTTTGAGCTCAATCACCCCCAGCACCTGGGCACCATCCGCCACCACCAGCGGTGTGCTGCCCTTGCGCGAGACGCTCTCCACCGCCAGCAGCACCGCCTGCGGCAACTGCCCGCCCAGCGCCTCGACATGGCGGCGCAGTGCATCGGCCGCGCCCTTGCGCAGGCTGCGCTGGCCTTGGGGCGTGCTGATGTCCAGGCCGCTCATGCGGGTTTGCGCGGTAAACGGCACCGCCTGGGCCTGGCTGGGGTCGATGGCGGTGGCACTCAGCCCATGGCGTTCATGGGCCAGTGCCACCACGCTGCGCCCCTCTGGCGTTTCATCGGCGATGGAGGACAGCTGGGCGGCTTGTGCCAGTTGCGCGGCGCTCACGCCCGGGGCGGGCAAGAATTCGCTGGCCTGGCGGTTGCCCAGGGTGATGGTGCCGGTCTTGTCCAGCAGCAGCACATCCACGTCGCCAGCGGCCTCTACCGCGCGGCCCGAGGTGGCGATCACATTGGCCTGCATCATGCGCCCCATGCCCGCCACGCCAATGGCCGACAGCAGCCCACCAATCGTGGTTGGGATCAGGCACACCAGCAAGGCCACCAAGACGGCAACGCTAACAGTCGTGCCGGCACCCGACTGCGCCACCGCAAACGCCGAGAAAGGCCAGAGCGTGACGATGACCAGCAAAAATACCAAGGTCAGCCCCACGAGCAAGATGCCCAGTGCCAGTTCATTGGGGGTTTTCTGGCGCTTGGCCGATTCGACCATGGAGATCATGCGGTCCAGAAACGACTCGCCCGGGTTCACCGTGACCTCGATCACCAGCCAGTCGGACAGCACGCGTGTGCCACCGGTCACCGACGAGAAATCGCCGCCAGCCTCACGGATCACGGGGGCGGATTCGCCAGTGATGGCGCTCTCATCGACCGAGGCCACGCCTTCGACCACGGTGCCGTCGAGCGCGATCACATCGCCGGCCTCGACCAGCAGGAACGTGCCCTTGGTCAGGCTGCTGGCGGGTTGGGCGGTCCAGGTTGCGCCATGCTGCGCTTGCTGCAGCACCTTGGCGACGGTGTCGCGCTTCATGCCGCGCAGGCTGGCGGCCTGGGCGCGGCTGCGGCCCTCGGCCAGTGCCTCGGCAAAATTGGCAAACAGCACGGTGAACCACAGCCAGCCGGCAATCGCCAACGTAAAGCCGCTATTGGCCTGCGCCGTCAGCAGATTCTGCAGCCACAGCAGGCTGATGAGCCAGGCACCCAGGTAGACCACAAACATGACCGGGTTGGTCCACTGCAGGCGGGGCGAGAGTTTGCGCAGTGCATCCCAGGCGGCGGCCTGCAGCAGTGCCAGATCGCCCAGGCCGGCGGAGGTTGTCAGTTTTTTCGTGTTCATGGTTGGCTCCGGCTAGGCAGTGCATCCAGCGCCATATTGAGCGCCAGCACGTTCACGCGGGGCTCACCGAGCAAGTAGCCGGTGCGCTGCTGCGTGGCCTGGTCCAGCAACTGCTGCACCTGGGCGGGGGGCAATTGCCGCTCGCGCGCCACACGGGGCAGTTGCAGACTGGCATTGGCGATGGAGATATGCGGATCCAGACCCGATGCCGATGCGGTGACCGCATCGACCGGCACGGATGCATCGGCGGCCAGGCCATTGGTGCTGCGGTACTGCGCCACCCGCTCAGCTACGGTATCGGCCAGCCCCTGGCTGCTGACGCCCTGGTTGCTGGCACCGGACAGGCCGGCGTTATAGGGTGCGGGGATGCTGGCCCCTTCCTGCTTGGGATCGGGCGCCGTGGTGGCGCTGGGCCGGCCATGGAAGTAGCGGGCACTGTCAAACTGCTGGCCGATCAGGGCCGAGCCTACGATCTGCCCATCACGCAGCACCAGCGAGCCATTGGCCGCATGCGGCAGCAGCGCCTGGGCCACGCCGGTGGTGGCAAGTGGGTAGGCGACGCCACACAGCAGCAGCACCAGTACGGCGGTGCGGGCACTGCTGCCCAGCGTGCGGCCCCAGCCTGCGGCGGCGGGGGCGGCAGCTTGCTGCGCATTCAGCGCTGGCAGGCGTTTATCGGAATCAAGGCTTGTCATGTTTTTCTCCTGCGGGCACGGCCTGGCCGTGCCCCGGTACGTTCAAATAAATGTCCATCTCGGGTCCAAACGGCGGTCAGGGGTACAGCTGCCCACCCAGCATCTGCAACTGCTCCACCACCGGCCCCAGCGCCAGGGCCGGCAAAAAGGTGAGTCCTCCCACGACCAGCACCACAAACACCAGCAGGCCCATGAACAGCGGTGTGGCGGTGGGGAAGGTGCCGGCACCGGCTGGCACGCTGGGCTTGCTCGCCATGCTGCCGGCCACAGCCAGCAGCGGCAGCAGGGTCAGGTAGCGCCCCATCAGCATGGCCAGACCCAAGGTGGTGTTGAAGAAAGGCGTGTTCGCATTCAGGCCTGCAAAAGCCGAGCCGTTGTTGGCCGTGGCCGAGGCATAGGCGTAGAGAATTTCCGAAAAGCCGTGCGGACCCCGGTTGTTCAAGCTGTCTGCCGCGCCAGGCCACAGCGCGGCCAGTGCCGTCCAGCCCAAGATGCAAGCCGGGTGCGCCAGCACCGCCAGCATCACCAGCTTGATCTCGCGCACCTCGATCTTCTTGCCCAGAAACTCGGGCGTGCGTCCGATCATCATGCCGGCCAGGAACACGGTCAGGATGGCGTACTGCAGCAGGTTGATGAGGCCCACGCCATCGCCGCCAAACACGCAGTTGAGCATCATCAGCGCCAGGGGCGTGATGCTGCCAAGGGGCGTGAGCGAGTCATGCATGGCATTGACCGAACCGGTGGTGGCCGCCGTGGTGGTGGTGACAAACAAGGCGGTATCGACAATGCCAAACCGCAGCTCCTTGCCTTCCATGTTGCCGCCCGGCTGCGTGGCGCTCCACTGCTGGTCGGCACCAGCGCGCGCCAGCAGGCCGCTGCCGTTTTGCTCGGCCGTCCAGACCAGCGCCAAAAAGCCCACAAAGATGATCAGGCTGGCGCCAAAAAACACCCAGCCCTGGCGGCGCTTGAGCAGCATGGAGCCCAGCGCATAGGTCATGCCCGCAGGTATCAGCAGCATGGCCAGGATGTGCAGCATATTGCTGAGCGGGGTAGGGTTCTCAAAAGGATGGGCCGCATTCATGCTGAAGAACCCGCCCCCATTGGTGCCCAGGTGCTTGATGCTCTCCAGGCTGGCTACCGGGCCCATCAGCAGTTGCTGCGTGCGGCCGCCGTCCAGCGTATGGGCCAGCACCTCGGTGTTCAAGGTCTGAGGCACCCCCTGCCAGACATACACCAGGGCCAGCACCAAAGACAGCGGCAGCAGCACGCGCCACAAAATCCGGACAAAGTCCACCCAGTAGTTGCCGATATCCTGGCTGCCAGAGCGGGCCAGCCCGCGCACAAAACCTGCCGCTGCCGCTAGCCCGGCGGCGGCGCCCGCAAACATCAAGCCGGTGATCACCACCATCTGCGTGGCATTGCTCAGGCTGTTCTCGCCCGCATAGGCCTGCCAGTTGGTGTTGGTAATAAAAGAGGCAGCGGTGTTGAACGCCAGATCTGGCGTCTGCGCGGCATTTTGCAGCGGGTTGAGCGGCAAACTGCCCTGCAACCGCAGCAGCAGATAGCCCAGCAGCATCAGCAAGCCATTGCTCAGTACCAGCACCGCACCATAGCGTTGCCAGCCCATGCGCTCTTGCGGGTCTACGCCGATGGCGGCGTAGGTCCAGCGCTCCAGCCGGCTGTGGTGCGCGCTGGTAAAGCAGCGCGCCAGCCACCAGCCCATGGGCATGGTCAGCAGCACCAGCACCGCCACAAAGGCGGCATATTCGATCCAGGCTAAACCCATAGCAGCTCCCGGTCAGATGCGCACCAAGGCGCGGACAAAGCCCAGCAGGCCGACAAAGCAGACCAGCGTGAGGCTGACAAATACCAGGTCTTGCAGCATGTGCATGGCCCTCTCCTTTTTAGAATTTCTCGGGCCGCAGCAGCGCGTAACCCAGATAGACAAACAACGCTGCGCTGACCAGCACGGCCAACACATCCACCCAATTGAGCGACATCAACTTCTCCTGCTGCACCGCCTACCCACCCAATGCGGGCAAGCGGCGCGGTTGTGTTGCGCAGGCAAAACGCCTGCGTTGGCGCCAATGTAGATTTGCGCGCATCAAGCAGGCGCTGAGAATGCGATGGGGGATATCAAGATGGCATCAAGATGCGACCGCCCAGAGGCGATGGACACCCGCCCAGGCCATGTATAGTGGTGCCGCGCTCACTTCCACCCCATGCCCGTTCAGCCCTCCATGCCCCATCGCAGCAACTCTTTTGACATCCTCAGAATCTGCGCGGCGCTGGCGGTGATCGTTTGCCACCACTACTACATCAGTGGCCGCGACGGCCCCAGTTGGATGAATGTGGGCATGATTGGTGGGGTGGCCGTGATGACGTTTTTCACCATCAGTGGCTACTTGGTCACCACCAGCTGGTTGCGTGAGCCGCATGTGCTCAAGTTTTGCGCCAAGCGCCTGCTGCGCCTGTGGCCGGGCATGATCGCTGCCGTGGTTCTGAATATTTTTGTGTTCGGCCTGGCTTTTACCGACTTGCCAGCGCGTACCTTTCTCAGCCACGACCAGACCTTGGAGTACGTCAAGAACCTGCTGCTCTACCGCGCCTATGTCAATCTGCCTGAGGTTTTTACAGCCAACCCGCTCGCCACCTTGATGAATGGGCCGCTGTGGACCATTCCGATAGAGACCATGTGCTACGCCGCCTTGGCAGTCGCCGGGCTGGTGGGGGTGTTTCGCTACCGCTGGCTCGCCAGCTTGGTGCTGGTGGCCTTTGTGCTGCTCTTTGTGGCGCGCTACAACGCCGATTTCACCGGAACGATGATGCATTGGTGGGAGTACCCGGCCTACTTTGCCTGTGGCTCCCTCATCGCGCTGCACCGGGAGCGCTTTCTGGCCCATGCGGCCACCATCACATTTGGCCTCATTCCGGTGGCCATGTTTTTCTGGCTGACCGGCTTGCAGCACACCTCAGGCCTTTTGGTGCTGCCCGCCTTGCTCATCTTCCTGGGCACCCGCACATCGGAGGTATCGGGTTGGATTAGCCGGCCGGGTGATCCCTCCTACGGCGTCTACCTGTCGGGCTGCCCCATCGCCCAGGCGGTGTACGCCGTCTGGCCAGGCATGAACTTCTACGCCAGCATGGGGCTGTCGATGCTGTTATCGCTGCTGCTGGGGTATGTGCTGTGGCATTCGATCGAATCGCCTGCATTGCGCCTCAAGCGCTACCTGCGTTAGCCCCGCCCCAGGCAAAACGCTTTCCGTTAAAATGCCCGCAGTCCCAGCCAGCACCTGCTGGCTTTGTTTTTTGGCAGTCCCGCCCTGGGCCTGCGCTCTTTGCCCATCCGTACTGTGTCCTACGCTCCCGAAACCCAACGCCGCCGCACCTTTGCGATCATTTCCCACCCGGATGCGGGTAAGACCACCCTGACCGAAAAGCTGCTGCTGTTCTCGGGTGCGATCCAGATTGCTGGTGCCGTCAAGGGCCGCAAGGCCTCGCGCCATGCCACCTCGGACTGGATGGAGATTGAAAAGCAGCGGGGTATTTCGGTGGCCTCGTCGGTGATGCAGATGAGCTACCGCGACCATGTCATCAACCTGCTCGACACCCCCGGCCACAAGGACTTCTCGGAAGACACCTACCGTGTGTTGACCGCCGTGGACTCGGCGCTGATGGTGATTGATGCGGCCAACGGTGTGGAATCGCAGACCCGCCGCCTGATCGAGGTCTGCCGCCAGCGTGACACGCCCATCATCACCTTCGTCAACAAGATGGACCGCGAAGTGCGCGACCCCCTGGACATCATGGATGAGGTGGAGCGCGAGCTGGGCATGCCCTGCTGCCCCATCACCTGGCCGGTGGGCCAGGGCAAGAGCTTTGGCGGCATCATCAACCTGCTGACCCAGAGCATGACCGTGTTCACGCCTGGCAGCGACCGGGGGCCCAAGGACTTTGAAGTCATCCCGCTGAGCGAGGCTGACAAGCTGCGCAGCCGCTTTGGCCAGGCGTTTGACGACGCACTCGACTCGATGGAGCTGGCCCAAGGTGCGTCTGCCGAATGGAACCATGCGGATTTCCTGGCGGGCAAGCTGACCCCCGTGTTCTTCGGCTCCGGGGTGAACAACTTCGGTGTGATGGAAGTCCTGGACGCCGTGGTCGACATGTCACCCCCACCCGGCCCGCGCATCGCCTATACCGAAGTCAACCGCAACCGCGAGGAAAAGACCATCCATCCGGAAGACAGCAGCTTCTCGGGCGTGGTCTTCAAGGTGCAGGCCAATATGGACAGCAACCACCGCGACCGCATCGCCTTTGTGCGCGTGGCTTCGGGCAAGTACACGCCAGGCATGAAGATGCGCGTTCAGCGCACCGGCAAAGAGCTGCGCCCCACCAGCGTGGTGACCTTTATGAGCCAGCGCCGCGAAGCGGTGGACGAAGCCTATGCGGGCGACATCATCGGCTTTACCACCCACGGCGGCGTGCAGCTGGGCGACACCATCACCGATGGCCCCAACCTGCAGTTCACCGGCCTGCCTTTCTTTGCGCCAGAAATGTTCATGACCGTGGTGCTGAAAAACCCACTGCGCACCAAGCAACTGCAGCAAGGCCTGATGCAACTGGGCGAAGAAGGCGCCATCCAGGTCTTCAAGCCCGATGCCGGCGGCAACATGCTGCTGGGCGCTGTGGGCCAGCTGCAGTTCGAAGTGGTACAGCACCGCTTGAAGACCGAATACGACTGCGAAGTGCGCCTGGACGGCTGCCAGTACACGGGCGCGCGCTGGATCACCGCCGACACCCCCGCCGAGCTGCGCGAGTTTGAACACGCCTACCCGCTGCGCCTGGCGCATGACGCGGCCAACACCTTAGCGTATCTGTGTACCAGCCCGTATGACGTGCGCCTGGCGCAAGAGCGTTTTCCGAAGATCCACTTCCATCCGCTGCGCGAGCATGCGGGGTTGGAATTGCAGACGAGCTAAGACACGCTCGCTGCACAGAAGCAGCTTTTGTAGCCGCTGACTGCTGCACCTATTGCCCGGCTCACTGCCCTGCCGGGCAGACTTACCCAGCGAATAACGCCCGATGCAATGCATCGGGCGTTCGCGTTTGTGCGATTGCTAGCTTGCTGCTCTTGTACATCCGGGCTATGTTTACCATCTTGCGCATGGACTGCCCTCAATGACCTGCGCAGCCCCCAAGCAGCGCTATTGTCCAAATATCTCGACTCGTTTCATCAGTCCCTTCTGGCTGCTAACGGTGCGCATTTATCCCCAAGCAGTTGCCTGCGCAGTGGACAAGATGCAGTTAAAGCGACGATGCTCAGTTCAACGAGGCATCCGTTTCACCACAGCGCCCTCTTAAAGAACGAATCGCATCCCCTGTAGTTGCTGAACCTGGCAATGGCTGCAGGCACGTTATTGCTGGTTCACACGTGTTCTGCAACTGCATCTCTCTATGGCTTGCTCTACCCATCTGACTTGAGGCTTGCACGATTTGCCAATGCGCCGGGCCGGGCCTAGCCCATGAACCCGACCTCCTTCAAGCCTGGCCACGGGCATTTGCGATGTGGGCGAAGTTTTTTTACAACGCCCGATGGCATTTTCTGCACGACCCATCCGTCGCGGCTCAAATCAACCCAGATCAACTGAGTTTCGTTGAGTTGCAAATCTGGCCGGGTTAGTACGCAGCTGTCGTGTTAGCAGCTGTTCGCACCTCTTCCGCATCCACCTTCAGCAAGGCATGGCCTCCATAGCCGCTTTTGTTGATGCCATTCTCGTTTGCCATGTCCTCACGACTTTTCCCTTCAACCAAATACGAACATCCTCAACCAGGTTAGAAATAGCACAGCTTTTCGCATAAATCCATCAACACTCATTTACTGGAGCCATCTTATGCAACGACATAAAAATCTATATATATATTCATGGATTTTCATATGAGAACATCCCACAACCATAAAACCCATCCATAACAAAGCTATAAATAAAATTATCTCTAATATCCAAATTAGTCAATCAAGAATTTACCCGCATAAGAACTCAAAAATCAAAGACGAAAATAATCGAAATCTCATCACCCTTCATATTCAAGATCAATATTCTCAATTGAATCACCTCAATCAAACTATTTTTATAAATTTATTTATTTCGATTATGCATCACCCCCTACACCTCTTCACCCCAACCAACATTGAAAGAACCCATAAAAATGTCAAATTATTTCAAAAATATTATAATTTATTTATTCCTCTTAGTTCCCTTATCCGCCTTATCTCAAACTTGCAATGTCGCCCCGGAAGATTCACAAACATCTAAAATATCAGGCACATTTAGAATTCATGCATATGGTATTGCAGCTGAAGCAACGAGCACAAGATTCCCAACCTGGGGAGAATCTGACGGACAAGATGATCTGGTTTGGTATGAAGGCATAAACCAAGGCAATGGCACTTGGTATGCAGATATTGACATGTCACGACACAAGCCTAACAGTCCAGAATACGGCAAATTCGATACGCATGTTTATGTGAAAACTGCCTCTGGGGCGGAAAGTGTTTGCGGAGGAGCAACATGGACGAGGGTTTCTAACCAACCGAGTTGTGGAGCAGTTGAGCCCAGCGCTAAAACAACCGTCGCGCATGAAGGCTTTTTGCGCATATATGCGCGAGATGTTTTAAATGCCGAGAAGGTTCAATTTCCGACATGGGGCGAAATGGAGGGGCAGGATGATCTCATTTGGTACGATGGCATTGATGCGGGGTCAGGAACATGGTATGCAGATGTCAACATTTCCAAACACAAACCCGGGAACCCCGAGTACGGAACCTTCAATACACATGTTTACGCAACTTCCACCGAAGGAGCAGTAGCTTTTTGCTGGACACAATGGCAGCGCCCTCAAATAATAGCATTCTCCACAGGAAACCCTTATCCTGATTGGCGAGATACCGATGTCTTACCAAATGGTCAATTGGCAATTGCGGAAGATATTCGCAATGCATTTTGCAACCCAACCTGTCCAGACGGGCGCTTCAGAATTGGAATGAAATACACCTTGGATTTGATGCAAAATAATCCAGAAATAAAAAAGCAAGAGGCTTTAATTGAACTTAAAGCATTAATCATCAGCGCCAAGATAAATAATTTTTACTTTTACATTCACGCCAACCACGAATGGATTCTTCCAGTCAATGCAGATCCATTTAAAGCTGACCCAATGGACTGGGCCGAATACACGGATTGGGGAACACCATTAACCACCTTTAGCAATGGCTGGGGACGCAATGAAAACAACGAATACACACCCGTTGGATTGAAACCAAATTTCGAAAGCTCCATCGTTAGAAGAAAAATAAAATCAGATATAAATTTTATTACCAACTTCATTAAATCAGATATACAAACTGATCCGATAGCAAACAGTTTATTTATGGGAGTGGACTTTGGTTGGGAAACAGAAGTCAGCCCATCGGTGATACCTTTGAATCCTACTCCAATAGGATATGCCGCTCTGGCGAATCGCATCAATCCCATAAATGGCAAAAATTATGGACCAGATAATCCACCCAGCGAAAAAGATTTTCATAAAATACTCGGGGATGTCTCTAGAGATTTCATATTATTCATTGCTAACGAGTATGAAAATCAGGGGATTTCAAAATCGAAATTATTTACACACATCACGACGAACATACTTCCAAAGTCAGACGCAAATACAGAAAACACAATAATGAGAAGACCGTATGATGCCAGTTCAATTTCAGGTACCAACCTTGGCGTTTCTTGCTTCTGCGGAGCTTCCTTTGATTTCGAGCGCATCAATACAGAAAGAAAGCAAAAATCATGGACGATTACTGAGGCTGACCCAATTACGGCCCTCGCCTCCATAAACGGAGGGAGCGGCTCACCGCCTCCAGCAGGAATTATTGTATACAACTGGTCTGACACCATGCGTCAACCCTTTGGTGAACCCCCAGAATATATGATTCCAAAATTTAGAGAATTATTTAATAGTTAGCCAATTTTTTAACCGAGGATGGCAGTCACAAAACTATCGGTGAACAGCCCCTATCTACCAACACCTTTAACATTGGCTGCTGAAGATTTAAATGAAGAATCAACTCAAGTCCACATCCATTTTATGGTTAGGTATTGCAGTAATCGGAATTCTCTCTCTATGGATCCGAATGGCATTCCCTATCCATGCAGTCAGTTGGGCCTCACACGACGATCTTTTGTTCGTCAGACAAGCTGTTGACATCGGACTGGGAAACTGGCTGGGCGATTACAACAATCTCACGCTCGCCAAAGGAATCGGTTACTCCTTGTTCATGCTGGTCAACCATGCAACCGGTCTTCCCCTCAAATTCAGCGAGCACGCCCTCTACCTAGCCACTGCCGCCTACTTCTCAGTCACCATCGCTCAACTTTACCGCTCACGTGCCTCCGCCTTAGTCTTTTTTTTCCTGCTGGCTTTCATTCCCACCGCTTGGGTGGCTGGAGCAGGTGGGCGTGTGGTACGGGAGGGTTTATACATTTCCCAGTCACTGCTGCTGCTTACCTTAGGTATCTGTTGCTGGGTGTTGCCCCCTACGCAAACAGTGATGAGCCAGATAAATAGACATTGGCGCGCGCTGATAGCGCTTGGCTTGGTTGCGGGTTGGTTCTGGATCACCCGCGAAGAGGGAATATGGCTAGCCCCTTCAATGTTCCTGATGATGGGGTATTGGCTGCTACGCCAAGCGGATTGGCGCTTGCAATGGCGCGCCATTCTGGGTTTTCTGTTGATTCCTCTGCTAGCTGCATCGATGGTGGTCCTGACCATCAATACAGTCAACTACGCGGTCTATGGCACTTTCCGCAACAACGACTTCCGATCCAGCGACTACCAAGCAGGTTATGGTGCCCTGACGCGCATTCGCCATGACAATTGGCAGCGCTATGTGCTGTTTCCCAAAGATGCGCGCGAAAAGGCGTATGAGATGAGTTCCGCAGCGCGCGAGCTCAAGCCCTTTTTTGAAGGCAATGTTGGCCAGCATTGGCTCGCTGCGGGATGCAACCAAACCCAAACGTCTCCCTGCCCAGAGATTCTTTCCGGATGGTTTATGTGGGCACTTCGTGACGCGGTAGCCCATGCAGGACACTACAACAGCGCTCGTGATTCCAGGGCGTTCTACCGTCGTCTCTCCGCCGAGATCGAGGAAGGATGCAAACAGCGACCGGGCGACTGCTTGCCCATGCGGAAAACCCTGTTACCCCCGTGGCACGTAGGCTATGTCGGCGATACCCTTGAAGCCTCTTTGGCCGTTTTCCAGACGCTCTCCACGTTGGGAAAAATACCCGCCCACACACAGGCCAGTGAAGGGGACAACAAGCACTTGGCCTTGTTCGATGCAGTCACTAACGGGACGTTAACTCCTGCAGGTGCATCCAAAGGCGCATGGGGCGAACATACACTGAAGTCTCCGCGCGACGACCTAAGAATGCATTGGGCTCAGCGGCTGACCACCGGGATCACCACGCTCTCTACCTACGCCTTGCCCTTGGCATTCGTGTTTTGGGTCATGTGGTCAGCGGTTGCAGGGCTACAACTTCTGCGCAAAAGGGTGCTGCCAACGGCAGCATGGTGGGCTACATCGGCAGTCGCGGTAGGGATTATCACGCGCGTGGGCTTGCTGGGTTTTTTGGAGGCGACATCCATCCCGAGCAACAACATGCTCTACCTCTTCCCGCTGGTTCCTTTCTCTCTCGCCATGCCTCCGCTGGTTCTGTGGGGCATGCTGTGCTCGCTTTCCCATGAAACAGAACATGGTGAAAGCCTCGCCAATTGATGTGATACTCGCAGTCACCAACCCTTGACGACTGTCGATGTGTTGAGATTTCAATATATATATCAAGGTTTTCAATGCAGAAAATGGGCTGGCGTTTTGTATTTTTAGGGCTTTGGATCATTTGCGGACTGGTATACATTGGCAACGCTTGGTCGCCTTCATCGTACGCATACCCCTTAAAAAATATCTACGCCTACCAAGATATCGAGCCTACTCTCGGAAAGGCGAGATCTATCCGTGCAGATGAGTGGTCTGTGGTAACGCCGCTGACGCAAGCCACCGTCCGCAACGGCTTTGAGCGCTATAACAAAACATCGCTATTCCAAGAAGACTTGCGCATCAACTATGGCCTCCCCATTGCAGACTGGGGCCTGGCGTTCAAACCCACGATGTGGCTATACGGGTGGGCCAACCCTGCATACGCATACTCATTCCACTGGTTTGCCATTTTTGCACTCTTCATCACGGGTTATGCATTCCTGTTCACACGATTTGGCGCCAGCAATGCCACAGCAGTTCTGCTGTCGTTTGGCCTGTATTTCACAGGATTTAGCCAATTCTGGTGGAACGAGAAAGGCCCTATTCTTGCGATATTTCCGTGGGTCATCATGCCCTTTTGGCTGAATTTGCGCTTGCACTGGCAGCTGATCTGGTTCTACTACGCTGCAGTCTTCTGGCTGCTGACGAACTTCTACCCTCCGGTTCAGATTTCACTCGCATTCGTGGGTCTGGTGTTATTGGTGGCGGGCAAGCCACGACTCTTTCAGCCTCGCACACTTGTCTGGGTGGGCCTGGCCGCTGCTTTGGCCGCCGGCACGGCAGGCCTGTATCTGTATGACTATCTTTCGGCCACCAGCGCCACCATTTACCCGGGAAGCCGGCACTCCATGGGCGGCGGGATCAGCGATCGCTTCATGCTCTCGTGGATCTTCCCGTCGATCAATTTCAGTTGGGTTTACAACAGTCTGATTGGCCTCAACATGAGCGAGATCGGGACTGTTGGGATGTACTACTACATTGCCGTGCTGTTCTTTCTTGATTACCGGAATATTGGTTTACTGTGGAGCAACACCACCCAACGAAGAATATTCCTTGTATTGCTCGCAGGGTTCGCGGTTCAGTTTGCTTGGATGGTGCTGCCGATCCCTTCAGTGTTTGGCAAAGTGCTGTTGTGGGACCATGTAGAGCCAGCACGTATGCAGTACGCAAGCGGTGTGTTGTTGACGATCATCATCTTATATTCAGCGCACGTGCTAGGTTTGGCGTTATCGTTCGGCAGATTGCTTGCGCTTTGCGCCTTCATCATTGCGGGCTGGGGACTTTTCAAATATCCGCTAGGTGCCCATCGCGCCGAAGACCTGTTTTTCCTATTTCCGCTGATCTTGCTATTCCCGCTGGTACGCACGCGCAAAATTCAGAGCCATGAAGCACTGGCTCTGGCGTCCTTGGTATTTGGAGCAGTGCTGTTTGGGCGCTTCAACCCTTTGCAGTCAGCCTGGCCCATCTTTAATCTTCAAGCCAATGAGGTGGTCGAATATCTGCATCAGCAAGAGAAGAAAAATGATGGTGTTTTGGTGTTTCCACAATTGCATGCGGCCACTGCCAATGGGTTGGGGTTTCGCTCGCTCAGCCACACCAATGCAGTGCCGCCAATGGCCTTTTGGGAAAAGCACTTTGCAGACATACCAGCAGACGAGCGCAATCTGATCTTCAACCGCTACGCGCATGTGGTCCCCGATCTCATACCTCATCCTCGCCTCCAGCAAACCGATGCGGTGCAGGTGCCGATGGACCACTTTAT
Organism: Comamonas sp.; assembly: GCA_036667955.1. Lineage (GTDB taxonomy): Bacteria > Pseudomonadota > Gammaproteobacteria > Burkholderiales > Burkholderiaceae_C > Comamonas. Next base: position 56,646 of record JAVWTB010000003.1, on the reverse strand, counting down.
GCAAATAGCGCATGCGGATGTGGTGACGGGATATCCTGACACACTTTCCACCGATGGAGGCTTTGAGCGAGGTGCCCAATACCCAACGGCCTTGGTGCTTCATGGCTGGGCCGGTTGGACGAGTGACCCCGACGCGCATGGAATGGAAGTCATCACAGAGCCCATCACCGAGGGAAGCGTTCAGCTGACCCCAATAGTTCGCCCAGATCTTCCGCAAAACACCCAAAACAGAGTGTCGGTACTGAATGGCTTCAAGATGATGATCCCCCATCCAGAACAAGCGCCGCCTCACTGCATCACGCTGATTTCATTGGACAAACGCTCTGGAGAACGCAAACTGCTTAACAATCCTTCCGATGTGCCTTCATGCTCCTCCCATGTCATAGCGTCAAGCCTTGGCAGAGCGCCATGATGTTTACGGCTTAGAAGACTCCCGTTGACGCTGCAAAACTGTGATGAAGCTCGCTTGGTTCTTTTACTAGACATGCTCAGGGAAATGGAGCCAGACAGTTGTATGTCAGAATCCGCACCGAACAAACCAAGTCGGCTTGACAAGGGTCACCGGCACTGATATTTCACTAATGACGCCCATTAGTGCTTCACTTGATTTCGCTCTTTTTTACTTTTCCTGAGCCCATCCTGCGCAGAGCTTCGTACCCCAAGAAACTGCCGTCAGAAGCCAGCAATCACGAGATAAATGACAGACAAGAATTTGACACTACCGCGTAGCCATATCTACATCCTCGTCGCGCTTGCGGTGCTGTCTCTGTGGCTGCGCATGGCTTTCCCCGTTTTTGCAGTGGGCTGGGCGGCCCACGACGATTTGCTCTTCGTACATCTGGCTGCCGAAATAGGCAGGGGCAGTTGGCTAGGTCACTACGACAACCTGACACATGCCAAAGGCATTGGCTACCCACTGTACCTGCTGCTCAACCACGCAACCGCACTCCCCCTGAAGTTCTCCGAGCATGCCCTTTATTTGGCCTCTGCAGGCTTTTTTGCTTACATAGCCGGCCAGTTACTGCGATCACGCAGCTTGGTACTGGTGCTGTTTGCCGTGCTGGCCTTCCAGCCTGCAGCATGGATGGAGCAATCAGGAGCACGGGTGATGCGTGAGGGCATCTATATCTCGCAGACCTTGTTCTTGCTGGCGCTGGGCATCCGTTGTTGGTTGCAGGCCGATGCCAGCTTGGCGCCTGCAACGCAACTCCGCCTGCGCTGGCCATCGCTTTTAGCGATGGGATGTGTCGGTGGGTGGTTTTGGCTGACGCGTGAAGAAGGCGTGTGGCTGCTGCCAGCGCTGGGGCTGATGCTTGGCTACTACTTGTGGACCCAACGCAAGGCCCTAAGCGCCTGGAAAGCCTTGCTAGCTTACATGGCCTTGCCTGTGTTGATTGCGACCCTGATGGTGGGTGCCGTCAACACAGTCAACTACGCGAAGTATGGCGTCTATCGCAACAACGACTTTCGCTCCGCTGATTTTCTCTCCGGTTATGGCGCGCTGACACGCATTCGCCATGACCAATGGCAACGCTATGTATTGTTCCCCAAAGATGCGCGTGAACGTGCTTACGAGATGAGCGCTGCTGCCCGCGAACTGAAGCCCTATTTCGAAGGTGAGCGTGGAGAAGGCTGGCGCAAAGTCGGTTGCGAACAAACACAAACATCGCCATGCCCGGAAATCTTGTCCGGCTGGTTCATGTGGGCAGTTCGCGGTGCTGTGGCAGAAGCTGGCCATTACAGCAGTGCAAGAGAAGCCAGCAAGTTCTACCGACGTCTGGCCCAAGAGATTGATGCGGGTTGCAAGCTACGTCCAGGTGACTGCCTGCCACCACGTGCCACCATGTTGCCCCCTTGGCGCGAAAGCTATGCTTGGGACTCTGCCAGAGCTTCTTGGGACGTGTTTGGCACGCTCGCGAATTTGGACCAAGGTACGCTCAAGCCCTATCAAAGCCTGGGCTCCCCGCTACACCTGAAACTATTTGATGTGGTGACTAATGGCCCGCTAGCACCCACTGCCGACAGCCCCGTTTTTGAAATGGACATGACCTCACCTCGGGACAAACTGCGTTGGGGGGTGGCGCAAGCTATAGCCACTACCATGAGCAAAATCTCAGCAGTGGGTCTGCCTCTATCCTTTGCGATCTGGTTAGTCTGGTCGGCGAGCGCGCTGTTGCAATGGATCAGACGCAGAGCTATTCCCAATGGTGCCTGGCTATTAACCACCATGCTGGCCGCTGCCATCGTCACCCGCGTAACTTTGCTGGGCATTCTGGAAGCCACTTCCATCCCTAGCAATTACATTCTGTATATATTCCCAGCCGTTCCCTTGTCATTGGCGATGCAGGTCGTAGTCGTCTGGCAGGTTGCAGGCATGCTGCGCTCGAAACTCAAACACGGGCACAATGCGGCAGCCGTGTGAATGATAAAGAATAATTTCTGATATGACCGAATTTCCATCCCGCCTCTACCGCAACCAGCGCATCGCCGTCATCCTCCCCTGCCATAACGAAGAGTTGACGGTGCGCCCTGTGGTGGAAGGCTTTCGCGAGGCCTTGCCGGAAGCGGAAATCTACATCTTCAACAACCTCTCGACCGACCGCACCGCGGAGATCGCTCTTGAAGTAGGCGCGCATCTGCGCAATGTCAATCTCAAGGGCAAGGGCAATGTCGTGCGGCGCATGTTTGCCGATGTGGATGCGGATATCTATGTGATGGCGGATGGCGACGCCACCTACCATGCGCCTTCAGCCCGCAAGCTGATTGACCTGCTGATTGATCAGCAGCTGGACATGGTGGTGGGCGCGCGCGTGGAAGCTGAACCCGAGGCGGGCGACACAGGCATTACCTACCGGCCAGGCCATCGCTGGGGCAACAAGTTGCTCACAGGCACAGTGCAGCAAATCTTTGGCGGAAGCTTCCGCGACATGCTCTCGGGCTACCGGGTGTTTTCACGGCGCTATGTCAAATCCTTCCCGGCCCATTCGCAGGGCTTCGAGATCGAGACTGAGCTCAATGTCCATGCGTTGGAGCTGCGCATGCCTTGCACCGAGGTCGATACGCCCTACGGCGCCCGGCCCGAGGGCTCCGCCAGCAAGCTGTCCACCTACCGCGATGGCTGGCGCATCCTCAAGACCATTGGCCGCCTGGTGGTCAGCGAGAAACCCTTGCAGTTCTTTGGCTGGCTGGGCGCTGCGCTGGCGCTGATCGCCATTGCACTGGTAGCGCCCATCGTATGGGAATACCACCAAACGGGTATGGTGCGGCGCTTTCCCACCCTGGGTCTGGTATCTGCCCTGATGGTCTGCGGTGGCGTGTCCTTTGTCACTGGCCTGATCCTGCAAGCCATTACCTTGACGCGGCGCGAGATTAAGCAATTTGCTTATCTCGCTTCTGTGGCCAATACACCGAGCCCGTGATGAGTTTCAAGATCAACCGATCTGTGCTGTGGTTCCTGATCGCAGGTTCGCTCGCATTTGTCGTTGATGTAGTGGTTTTGACCTTGCTGCGTGATGCCCTGGGTGTGTATGCCGCACGGGCTGTGTCGTTTTGGGTAGCTGCCACTACCACCTGGCTGATCAACCGCAACATATCCTTTGCGGGCCGCAGCGCCAGCGGCAGCCTGGTGACCGAGTACCTGCGCTACCTGGGGCTGATGTTGGGCGGGGGCGCAGTCAACTTGGGGGTGTACTCGTTGCTGGCCTGGACTCTCCCCCAGGGCCCGCTGTGGCTGATGCTCTACGTGGCAGCCGGCACCCTGGTCGCGATGACGGTGAACTACCTCAGCATGACCCGGTTGCTGTACCGCCAGCGCAGCGAACACTAAGACTGTGCTAAGGGCTTGGACCGAATGCCTCCTGCCCAGGATATGCAAGACAAATGCTTAGACTGAACACCGCATGAAACCACAGCGCCTGCACCAGGCCAATAATTTTGACGCATTGCGCTTGGCGGCCGCCTTGGCGGTACTGTTCAGCCACCAGTACCCGGTGACGGGCACCATGCCGCCTAGCTGGATGAATGTGGCAATGATTGGCGGCATAGCAGTGATGGCTTTCTTTGTCATCAGCGGCTACCTGGTGACGATCAGCTGGTTTTCGCAGCCACGCCTCTGGGTGTTTTGTGCCAAGCGCGCGCTGCGCATCTGGCCCGCCTTGGCTACTGTCGTGCTGCTGGCCATATTCCTGCTGGGCCCGAGCCTGACGACACTACCTCTGCGCGATTACTTGCACGACCCCATGACCTGGGACTATCTGCACAACATGCTGCTGCAGATTCGCTGGAGCCTGCCTGGGGTTTTTGAGAACAATGCCTTGCCCCATACGGTCAACGGATCGTTGTGGACCATTCCCATGGAGGTGAGCTGCTATGCCGTACTGGCTGCAGCCGGGGTTTTGGGCTTATTGCGATGGCGTTGGGTATGGGCTTGCTGCTGCCTGGGCTACCTGCTGTGGTTCCTCACCCAAATGACCATGGACCTGCGGGGTGTCATGACACACTGGTGGGAGTTTCCTGCCTATTTTGTCTTTGGGTCGCTGATCGCTACGGTCAACGATTGGTTTCTGCGCTATCGCCTGGCCTGCTGTGCTGCGGCCTGTGTGGCTGGTGGGCTGCTGTGGGCATGCGGCTTTAGCTATTCTGCGTTACTGCTGTTTCTGCCCGCCGTTCTTGTGGGGGTGGGCACCCTGTCCTGGCCGGTGCTTCGCCGGGCAGGCGGCTGGGGTGATGTATCGTACGGGGTTTATCTGTACGCCTTCCCGATCCAGCAGACGGTTCGCCATCTCTGGCCCGACTTGGGTTTTGCCAGCAGTCTGGCACTGGTGGCCACACTGACCTTGCTGGCCGGCTGGCTGTCCTGGCGGCTGGTAGAAGCGCCTACACTCCGCCTCAAACGTTATCTCCGCTGACATTCTCGCAGTCTCCTCTTTCTATGCTTGCTCTGAACCAATGGCAGCCGACCGCCCCCATCGTCGGCCTGCTGACCGATATCGACGATACCCTGACCACCGAGGGCGTTGTCCCTGACGAGGTGGTGCAGGCCATCGCCGCACTCAAGGCCAAAGGCCTGGCCGTGATCCCGATCACCGGCCGTCCCGTGGGCTGGAGCCTGCCCTTTGCCCAGGCCTGGCCGGTCGATGCCATCGTGGCCGAGAACGGCGCCGTGGCGCTGCGCCGCAATGCCAGCGGTGGGCTGGACAAGCTCTACCAGCAGGACGAAGCCACGCGCACTGCCAACTTTGCCAAGATGCAGGCGGTGCTTGCGCAGATCGAGCAGACCGTGCCGGGCGCGCAGCGCGCCACCGATTCGGCCGGGCGCGAATGCGATATTGCGGTGGACCACAGCGAGTTCAGGCAGATGCCCCAGGCGCAGATTGACCAGTGCGTGGCGCTGATGCAGGCGGCCGGCATGAATGCCACCGTCAGCTCCATCCATATCAATGGCTGGTTTGGCGGGCACAACAAGTTGGAAGGCGCGCGCTGGATCGTCCAGACCCTGTTTGGGCGCGATCTCGATGCAGAGATCGGCCAGTGGTGCTATATCGGCGATTCCACGAACGACCAACTGATGTTCCAGCACTTTGAGAACAGCTTTGGTGTAGCCAATATTGAACGCTTTGTGCCGCAGCTGCAGCACCTGCCGCGCTATGTCACGCGCGGCGAGCGTGGTGCCGGTTTTATCGAACTGGCCGAGCGCCTGAGCGCGCTGCCCTAACCGGCCCATCGATCAGGACAGCAAAAACGCCCGCTGCACATGGTATGCAACGGGCGTTTCGTTTTGGCAGATCGCTCAAATACGACCAGCCATCAGCGATTAGCGATCTCAGGGCTTGAAGTCAAACTGCTGCTGCAGGATCACCTTCATCGGCTGGTTGTTCTTCATCGCCGGGCGGTACTTCCACTGGCGCACCGCGCGTTCCACTTCGGTGGCCATGTCCTTGGAGGTGGTGGTCAGGGTCTTCACATCGCTGACAGCGCCATCGGTGTTAACCACAAACTGCACGCGAACGCTGGCCGGTTGCGGCTGGGCGCCAGCGGGGTACGGGAAGCGGGGCGATGCGCCCGTCAGCAGCTGGGGGGCTGCATCACAGGCATTGCCTGCGCAGCCAGCCGCAGCGGGGGCGGCATTGGCGGCAGGGGCCGTGGTGGTGGTGGCGGCAGCATCCGGCGCTGGCGCTGGCTCGTTGGTGACGCAACCTGCCAGCAGTGCGGCAAAAACGGTGACAACGGCAGTGCTGGTACGTATCAATGACATGGTCTGAAGCTTCCAAAAGTCTCATGGTGGCGCGGCCCAGGCCACACCTGGCAGGCGCAGGGCGCGGTGCAACGACGGCGCCCGCGCAGCAAACCCCATGTTTTACCACGTGGCTACGGCTCTATTGTGGAGAAATCCGGTACATGCCCGCCCCAGCATGTCGAAATTGCCATGCGCGACTACGCACAGGGGCACTAACGGTTAGCATTTACAGTTGTTCATGGGCAATCCATCCCCCCTATTTGCCCGCGACAGCCCGATCACTGGATACCTCCAAGACACTCAAGGAAAAATGGCAATGACCACTGCATATCCGGATACCCGACTGCTGATCAACAACGAATGGAGCGATGCCTCCGATGGCAAGACCATCGACGTGCTGAACCCTGCCACGGGCAAGCCCATCGGCAAGGTCGCCCATGCCACCAAGAAAGACATGGACCGTGCATTGGAGGCGGCACAGGCGGGTTTCCTGGTCTGGCGTGCCACGCCGGCCATCGAGCGTGCCAACACCATGCGCCGTGCCGCTGCCCTGCTGCGCGAGCGTGCCGATCAGATCGGCCGCCTGCTGACCCAGGAGCAAGGCAAGCCTTTCGCAGAAGCCAAGGGTGAAGTGCTGGCCGGCGCCGGCATCATCGAATGGTTTGCCGATGAAGGCCTGCGCGTCTATGGCCGCATCGTCCCTGCCCGCGTGCCCAATGTGCAGCAGCTGGTGATCAAGGAGCCTGTCGGCCCTATCGCTGCGTTCACGCCCTGGAACTTCCCCGTCAACCAGGTGGTGCGCAAGCTCGGCGCTGCACTGGGCACTGGCTGCTCCTTCCTGTTGAAGGCGCCTGAAGAAACCCCCGCCTCGCCTGCCGCCCTGCTGCAGTGCTTTGTCGACGCCGGCCTGCCCAAGGGCGTGCTGGGCCTGTTGTTCGGCTCGCCTGCCGAAATTTCCGAGTACCTGATCCCCCACCCGGTCATCCGCAAGGTGACCTTCACCGGCTCCACCGCCGTGGGCAAGCAGCTGGCCGCCCTGGCTGGCGCGCACATGAAGCGCGTGACCATGGAGCTGGGCGGCCACGCACCGGTGATCGTCGCCGAAGACGCCGATGTGGAACTGGCCGTCAAGGCCACGGCTGCGGCCAAGTTCCGCAATGCCGGCCAGGTCTGCATCTCCCCCACCCGTTTCCTGGTGCACGCCGATGTGAAGGACGCCTTTGTCAGCGCCTTCGTCAAGCACGCCGAAAGCCTGAAGCTGGGCGATGGCCTGACGGATGGCACCACCTTGGGCCCCCTGGCCAATGCCCGCCGCCTGACCGCCATGGCTCAAGTTGTGGAAGACGCAGCCGCCAAGGGCGCCAAAGTCGCCACTGGCGGTGCGCGCGTGGGCAGCGAAGGCAACTTCTTCGCCCCCACCATCTTGGCCGATGTGCCGATGAACGCCTCGGTGTTCAACGACGAGCCCTTTGGCCCCATCGCCGCAATCCGCAGCTTTACCAAGCTGGAAGACGCGATCACCGAAGCCAACCGCCTGCCTTTTGGCCTGGCTGCCTACGCCTACACCCGTTCGTACAAGAACGTGCAGCTGCTGTCGCACCAGATCGAAGCGGGCATGGTCTGGATCAACCAGGCTGCCACGCCATCGGCCGAGTTCCCTTTCGGCGGCATCAAAGACTCCGGCTACGGCAGCGAAGGCGGCCCAGAAGCCATGGAGGCCTATTTGAACTCCAAGGCCGTGTCGATCACGGCGGTGTAAAGACGGCCCAAGCGCCTGCGCCTCTGCGCAGGCCTTGGACACAAAAAAAGCAAGTCTACGGACTTGCTTTTTTCTTGAGCTCAGCCATTAAGCGGCACGCGCATCAGGATGGCGCATCCGCCTCGCGCTCGCGCCGGCTGGGCAAGCCAAAAGCCACCGCGCCCAGCGCGCCCTGCACCAGCGCATACACGCCATAGATCAGCCCCACGCCCACCGCCAAGGCCGCCGGCACGCCAAAGGGCGCCAGCGCGGCGGCACTGGCCGCCTCACGCGTGCCCCAACCGCCCACGCTGACGGGCAAGGCCGCCATCAGAAAAATAGGCGCCATCGCAAAGGCCCAGGCGGCCAGATCGAGCTGAATGCCCAGCGCCAGCCCACCCAGCGCCAAGGCGGCCGCAGACAGCAGCTGCACCAACGCCGAGGAACCCGCCTGCACGAGCATCTGGCGGTTAAAGTCCGGCCGCGCAGCCGCCTGCAGCAGGGGCTGCAGCCATGCCGGCAGGCTGGCTGCCTGGCGCTGGCCCAGCCACCACAACAGCAGCCAGGGCAACGCAATCCATACGATGACCCCCAGCACCATCAAGATCTGCAATGCCAGCGGAGAGACACGCAGCACGGGCGCCAGCGCACTGGCCGACAGCGCTGCGCCAATGGCCCCGATGGCGCAGAGCATCCACAGACCGCTAAAGCGGTCGAGCAGCACCGACAGCGAGGCAGCGGCCTTGCCCTGGCCACTGCGCTGCAGCACCACCGCGCGGTAGACATCACCACCCACTACGGCGCCGGGCAGCAAGGCATTGAGGCCAATCGCCTGGAAATACCAGCGCAGCGCATCGTGCCAACGCATCGGCGCGCCCAACCACTGCGCCAGTGCGCGCCAGCGCCAGGCCGATACGACGTTGGACGCAATGGCCGCCGCCAGCCCCGCCAGCAGCCAGCGCCCCTCTGCCGCGCGCAGACGGGCCCAAAGGGCAGCAGGGTCGGCAAAATACGCCACGGCGCCCAGCAAAGCGGCGCCACACAAGGCCTTGATGCAGGCTTTTTGTGTACGGTTCACACCAGGGTGCGCTTAAAGATGGGGGGCGGCAGCAGGCTGCACCGCTTGCACGCGCGCGGCAACGGCATCCTGGCGCACCATGCGGGGGGTCTCGCCCGAGTCGTCGAGCACGTAGTCGTCCGCATAGTACTGGCGGCCACCACCCGATTCGTAGTAAATGCGGGTCAGCAGCTCGCCGATCAAGCCGGCGGCGACAAAGGTCATTCCCATCAGCACCAGCATCACGCCAATGATCAGCAAGGGGCGACCGCCAATGCTCTCACCCATCAGCTTGACGATGAACAAATAGGCCAGGATCAGAAAGCCCGGCGTGGCCAGCCACAGGCCCAGGCCGCCAAAGGCGTGCAGCGGGCGCTGGCGGTAGCGCATCAGGAAGACCATCAGGATCAGGTCCAGGATCACGCGGAAGGTACGGTCGATACCGTACTTGGAGACACCCGCCGTGCGGGCATGGTGGCGCACCGGCACTTCGGTGATGCGGGCACCGGCATCGCGCGCCAGCGAGGGGATAAAGCGGTGCAGCTCGCCGTAGAGGTGCACACGGTCGATGATGTGGCGGCGGTAGGCCTTGAGCGCGCAGCCATAGTCGTGCAGTTGCACGCCGGTGGCGTTGGAGATGAGGCGGTTGGCAATCTTGGACGGCAGCTTGCGCGAGATCGCCGCATCCTGGCGGTCCTTGCGCCAGCCGGAGACCATGTCCACGCTCGGGTCGGTCTCCAGGCGGTTGAGCAGCAGGGGGATGTCGTCGGGCTCGTTTTGCAGATCAGCATCCAGGGTCACCACATAGCGGCCCTGCACCCGGTCAAAACCGGCCTGCAGCGCGCTCGATTGGCCGTAGTTGCGTGCCAGGATCACCGGGCGCAGCCAGGGGCGCGTGGCGGCCAGCTCCAGCAGGCGCTTGGCGCTGTCGTCCTTGGAGCCATCGTCGACGGCAATCAGCTCATAGCTCAGCGGTTGCGAGCGCATGGCCGCGTCAATCCGGTCGACCAGGGCGATCAGATTGTCGAACTCGTTATAGATAGGGACGACGATGGAAACAGCAGGAGACATAGATGGCACATTGCAAAAAGCCGCTCATACGGGCGGCTGAGCCGAGACCGGAAGCGGTATGCGGCGCAGCCCAACCGGGGTTGGCGACTCTTCTGGCATTGGTAAAACAGCGGTCGCCTATACTACCTGATCCGCTCTTTCCTCTGCTGCTGATGCGACAGGCTGGTGCCGCGCCTTGGGGCTGCGGGCCCTGTGTGCACCCGCATTTCGTGTTTCTGCCATGACGTCTGCGTCCCCCTCCCCCGCCAAAGATTGGCAGTCCCAGCTCTACCGCCACCCCCTGGCCTGGGTGCTGGTGCTGGCCTGTGCGCATGTCCTCTCGCGCGTGGCCATCTCGGATGGCATGAAATGGGACGAGTCCGAACAAATTCTCTGGTCCCAGCAGTTTTTGCTGGGCTATGGCGCCCAGCCCCCCGCGTACAGCTGGCTGCAATGGCTGGTGGGCCAGTTGCTCGGGCCCTCGGTGTTGGCGCTGTCGCTGGTCAAACACAGCCTGATTGTGCTGACCTATGTGCTGGCCTGGAAAACTGGCCGCGCCTTGCTGCCCGCCAAGGGCGCCTTCTGGGTCGCCGGTGGCCTGCTGCTGATGCTGCCCTTTGGCTGGGACAGCGTGCGCGACCAGACCCACACCATCCTCGTCACCGCGATGACCTTTGGCGCCTGGTGGATGGCCTTGCGCCAGGTACGCGCGCCGGCGCTGATCAATTTTGTCGGCCTAGGCATTTTTTGCGGCGTGGGCATGCTCGCCAAGTACAGCTTTGCCATGCTGATTGGCGTATTTGCCGTAGCCGCCTTCAGCGTGCCCCAGGTGCGCCGGGCGCTGCTGGGCAGAGGCTGGTGGCTGGCCCCCCTCATCGGCCTGCTGATCTTTGCGCCGCACGGCTTGTGGCTGTTGCAGCACTGGCGTGAGGCCACCTCCGAGACCATCAACAAGATGGACATCTCCACCCAGGTCTCCCACCTCAAGGGCCTGGGCGCCCTGGCCAAGGCCGTGTTCTCTACCTTGGGGCTGTGGCTGCTGGTTACTTTGGCCAGCTACCGGGGCCGTTTGTGGAAGGCCGAGGCGACCCCATCGCTAGCCGCAGATTCAGCGGTACCCGAGTGGCGGGTCTGGGCCTGGCCGCTGCTGTGGCGCTACCTGGCCCTGGTGTTTGCTATTTTGGTGGGCATGGTGCTGGTGGGCGATGTCAGCAACTTCAAGCAGCGCTGGGTGCTGCCGCTGACGGCCGTAGCACCGCTGGCCCTGTATGTTTGGCGCCCCCGCCTGCTGGCCGATGGCGTGGGCCGGGGCTACACCACGACGGTGCTGGTGTTTGCGCTGGTCTTCCTGACCTTGGCCACGGTGCGGCCCTGGCAGTCCAACCTGCGCAAAGAGTCCGATGAGCTCAACCACCCCGTCGCGCAACTGAGCGCGTCGCTGGCGGCTGCGGGCTATGACGGCCAAGGCGTCATCGTCGGCTCGGACAACATGGTCGCCGCCATGCTGCGCTCACGCAACCCCAAAGCCTATGCCATGGCTTGCACCGCAGAGTTTGGCCGCATGGCCGAGTGCCTGGCGCAGGCCCGCGCCCGGGCCGCCCAGACCGGCACCGGCCTGCTGTACATTGCCCGCATGGACAAGGCCACGCCCGCCTGGTGGGAGCCCGTGCTGGCTGCGGTGCCCGGCGCGTCCGTACAAGATCTGACCCTTCCGTTTTCTCATATGCGTGCCAGCACGCCGCCCATGCATTACCAGTATCTGTGGCTGCCCGCACCCATCACACCATGAAACCTGTTCTCGTCACCGGCGCTGCCGGTTTTATCGGCATGCACTGCGCCTTGCGCCTGTTGGAGCGAGGCCTGCCCGTGGTTGGCATCGACAACCTCAACAGCTACTACGATGTCGCGCTCAAAGAAGCGCGGCTCGCGCAGCTGCAAAGCCACCCCAACTTCCGCTTTATCAAGCTAGATCTGGCCGACCGCGCCGGCATGGCCGCACTGTTTGACGAGGTGCAGCCCCAGCGCGTGCTGCACCTGGCCGCCCAGGCAGGGGTGCGCTACTCCATCGACCAGCCCGACGACTATACGGATTCCAACCTGCTGGGCTTTGGCCATGTGCTGCAGGGCTGTCGCAAGCACCAGGTGGCGCACCTGGTCTATGCCAGCAGCTCCAGCGTCTACGGCGGCAATGCCAAGATGCCGTATGCCGAGAGCGACGCCGTGGACCACCCGATCAGCTACTACGCGGCCACCAAGAAGGCCAATGAGCTGATGGCCCATACCTACTCGCACCTCTACCAGATGCCCACCACCGGCCTGCGCTTTTTCACGGTCTATGGGCCCTGGGGCCGGCCGGACATGGCCTTGTTCAAGTTCAGCAAGGCCATCCTGGCGGGCGAGACGATTGATGTCTACGGCAACGGCCAACTGGTGCGCGATTTCACCTTTATCGACGACATCGTTGAAGGCATTCTGCGGGTGCTGGACAAGCCCGCCGAGCCCGATGCCAGCTATGACGCGCTGCACCCAAACCCGGGCACCAGCACCGCGCCCTACCGCATCTTCAATATCGGCAACAGCCAACCCACCGTGCTGATGGACTACATCGGCGCGCTGGAAGCAGCCCTGGGCATGCAGGCGAACAAGCGCATGCTGCCCATCCAGCCCGGCGACATGCACAGCACCTCGGCCGACACCCGGGCCTTGCAGGCCTGGGTGCAGTTCTCCCCTTCTTTCACTGTCACAGACGGAATCCAGCGCTTTGTCGACTGGTACCGCTCGTTCTACCGCGTATGAAAGTCACTGTTTTTGGAACCGGCTATGTCGGTCTTGTTCAAGGCGCCGTGCTGGCCGATGTCGGCCACCAGGTGCTGTGTGTCGATGTCGATGCCGCCAAGGTCGCCGCGCTGCAGGCCGGCCAGATCCCCATCCACGAGCCGGGGCTGGACAAGCTCGTCAGCAGCAACCATGCCAATGGCCGGCTGCGCTTTACCACCGATGCGGCCCTGGGCGTGGCGCACAGCGAGGTCATCTTTTTAGCGGTGGGCACGCCGCCTGATGAAGACGGCAGTGCCGATCTGCAATACGTGCTGGCCGTGGCCCGCACCATTGCCCAGTACATGGATGGCCCGCGCATCGTCATCAACAAATCCACCGTGCCGGTGGGCACCGCTGACAAGGTGCGCGCGGTGATTGCCGAGGGCCTGGCCGCCAGGGGTGCCAGCCATGGCTTCGATGTGGTGTCCAACCCGGAGTTTCTGAAGGAAGGCGCGGCCGTGGCCGACTGCCAGCGGCCCGACCGCATCATCATCGGCACCAGCAACCCCACGTCTGAGGCGCGGCTGCGCGAGCTGTATGCGCCCTTCAACCGCAACCACGACAAGATCGTGGTGATGGATGTGCGCAGTGCCGAGCTGACCAAGTACGCCGCCAACGCCATGCTGGCCACCAAGATCAGCTTCATGAACGAGATCGCCAACCTGGCCGAACGCCTGGGCGCCAATGTGGAAGCGGTGCGCCGCGGCATTGGCAGCGACCCGCGCATTGGCTACCACTTCATCTACCCCGGCGTGGGTTATGGCGGCAGCTGCTTCCCCAAGGATGTGAAGGCCCTCGTGCGCACCGCCGAGGAGATCGGCTTCGACCCCCTGCTGCTCAATGCCGTCGAGGCCCGCAATGAAGCCCAGCGCAACGTGCTGTTCGAGCGCATCAGCGCCTTTTATGGCGGCCAGCTGCAGGGCAAGACCATTGCACTCTGGGGCCTGGCCTTCAAGCCCAATACCGATGACATGCGCGAGGCGCCCAGCCGCAACCTGCTGGAATCGCTGTGGGCCGCAGGCGCACGCGTGCAGGCCTATGACCCGGTCGCCATGCAGGAAGCGCAGCGCATTTACGGCCAGCGCAGCGACCTGGTGCTGGCCGCCGACCCTGAGGCCAGCCTGCAAGGCGCTGACTGCCTGGCCATCGTCACCGAGTGGCAAATCTTCCGCGCGCCCGATTTTGGCCAGTTGGCCCAGAGCCTGCGCGACCGCATGATTTTTGACGGCCGCAACCTCTACGACCCGGCCCTGGTGGCTGGCTATGGGCTGGGCTATGTATCGATTGGTCGCCAGCCCGTGCCACGCGGCGAATAAAACCCCTGGCGATCAGCCACAAAAAAGCGAGTCCCCGGACTCGCTTTTTGCCATCTATGGGCCAACAGAGCAGACTGCCGATTTACTTCGTGCTCTCCACCTGGCCATCAAAGCGCATATCGGCATAGGCCACGGTACGGCTGCCCCGTGCCCAGCGGTAGGCCCACCAGATCAGCAGGAACACCGGCAGGCCGATGTAGGTGGCCACCACGCCACCCCAGTCGATCCGGTCTTTCAAGAAGGCCTCGTAGTTCTGGCCCAGGGTGATGACCAGGCACAGCACAAACGCAAAAATGGGGCCAAAGGGGAACCAGGGCGAGACATAGGGCAGCTCTGACACATCATGGCCCTGGGCCACAAAGCCCTTGCGGAAGCGGTAGTGGCTGATGGCAATGCCCAGCCAGGCGATAAAGCCGGTCATGCCTGACAAGTTAAGCAGCCACAGGTAGACAGTCTGCGGGCTGAACAAAAAGCTGAAAAAGCACAGCCCGGCCATCACCGTCGTCGCCAGCAAGGCCATCACCGGCACGCCATGGCGTGAGAGGCGGCCAAAAATGCGCGGCGCCATGCCCTGGCAGGCCAGGGTGTAGAGCATGCGGGTGGAGGCATACATGCCCGAGTTGCCCGCCGACAGCACGGAGGTCAGCACCACGGCATTCATGATCACCGCTGCCGACAGCAGGCCTGCTTTCTCAAACACCAGGGTAAAGGGGCTGACGCTGATATCGCCAACGCCATTGCGCAGCAGATGCGGATCGGTGTAGGTAACCAGCGAGCCGATCACCGCAATGGCCAGCACATAGAACAGCAAAATGCGCCAGAACACCTGGCGCACGGCGCGCGGAATGTTCTTGGCGGGATTCTCGGACTCTGCCGCCGCAATACCGATCAGTTCGGTGCCCTGGAAGGAGAAGCCCACGATCATCGCCACCCCGATCAAGGCCGCAAAGCCGCCGGCAAACGGCGCGTCCGCCACCTGCCAGTTGGCCATTGCGCCCCAGACGCCGTCGGTCGGGCCGCCGCGCAAAATGCCAAAAATCATCGCCACGCCCAGCGCGATGAAGACCAGCACCGTCGTCACCTTGATCGCCGCAAACCAGTATTCGGCCTCGCCAAAACCGCGCACCGAGATGGCATTGAGGGCCACCATCAGCAACAAAAACAGCGCGCTCCACCAGTAGCCCGGCACATCGGGGAACCAGTAGGCCATCACCAGCTGCGAGGCCACCAGATCGACCGCAATGGTGATCGCCCAGTTGTACCAGTAGTTCCAGCCCAGCGCGAAGCCAAAGCCTTCGTCCACATAGCGCGCGCCGTAGGTGGCGAACGAGCCCGACACCGGCATGAACGCCGCCAGCTCGCCCAGGCTGGTCATCAAAAAATACACCATCAGGCCGATGACGCCATAGGCCAGCAAGGCACCACCCGGCCCTGCTTGGGCAATAGTGGCCCCAGATGCCACAAACAGGCCCGTGCCGATGGAGCCGCCAATGGCAATCATCGACAGATGGCGTGCCTTGAGATCACGGCGCAGCTCGTTGGCTGGCGCGGCGGTAGATTGATCAGTACGAGACCCAGAACCCGGCATAAACAAAAAAGCATGGCAACCAGCGCCATGCCAACAATGACAAGGCCGCCATTATCGGGTTTTCCCCTGGCCTGCGGTAGTGGCCGCCCACAATTCCGCAACAGGCCTCATGTTTACGAGTTGCTCGGCCGGTCTCCACCCACGGTCAGGGTCTGGCTGATCGACCACTGCTGGCCCGGTGCCAGCAGCACCGGCGTGTCGATGCTGGCCGCTTCCACACAGAGCATCTGGCGCCAGCCGTCATCGGGCATATCAGCCAGGCTGTGGCTCAGCTGCAGGCCCGGGTTCCAGACCACCATCTCGCTGGCCGTGCTGCTGTGGGCAATCTCCAGCCGGCGCCCGGTTGGCAGATCGGGCTGGTGGAGTTGCAGCACCGTGCCCGCAGCGCCCGGTGTGGAAAACACCCGGTCAAAGCCCTGCTCCGTGGTTGCCGCAAAGCCCACATCACCCGGCGCCTGCACAAAGCGGGTATCGGCCAATGCATCCCAGCAGGCCAAGCCCTGCAGGCCGGACAACACCGTTTGCGTCACATTGTCCACCTGCAGATAGCTGTGCAGCGCGCAGGTCATGGCCCAGGCGGCCTGGTCGGTGTTTTGCACATCCAAGCGAATCGAGAGGCTGCTGGCCTGCACGGCAATGCGCAGGCGGGCATCAAAGGCATGGGGCCAATAGGCCCGGCTGGCGTCGCTGTCCGTCAGTTGCATCACGATGCCGCCCTCATCGGCCTCCAGCATCTGCCAGGGCAGGTTGCGTGCAAAGCCATGCTTGGGCAGCGGCCCGCGTGTGTTGAACTGCGGAAAGCACACCGGCACGCCGCCGCGAATCGCGGCCTGCCCATCGCGCAGGCTGGCGGGGCTCAGGTACAGGTGCTCGCGGCCATCAGCGGTCGTCCAGGACAGCAGCTGCGCCCCTTGCTCTGCGACTACCGCCGAGGAGCCATCGGGCCACTGGGCACCCCAGGCTGCAAAGCCTTCGTAGCTGATTCGGGTCCACGCATGCGCCATATCTTTTGCTCCTGTGAATGCCGCGATTGTGACATTGGCAGCTGCTCCAGCGACCTAGAGTGAGCAATACAGCGGACGCAAAAAAGGACAGCGTTTGCTGTCCTTGGTACACGCCATGGTGTGCGCGGTATTGAGGCAGGTGCCCAGCCGCAGCCAGGCACCGAGCCGATCAATATTCCCAGAAAATGCGCTGGATTTCCTTGGGATCGTTGGTCTTGGTCAGCGCCAGCGCTGCCAGCAGGCGGGCCTTTTCTGGACGCAGGTCATGGGCGACGACCCAGTCGTACTTGTCATCCGGCTGCTCTGCATTGCGCAGCACAAAGCCGTAAGGCACGCGCGACGAGCGGATCACCTGCACACCCTTGCTGCGGGCTTCCTGCAGTGCGGGGACGATGCGGTCTGCCACCGAGCCATTGCCCGTGCCGGCATGCACGATGGCCTTGGCGCCGGTACCTACAAAGGCATCAATGGCGGTGCGCGGCACACTGCCGTAGCTGTAGACCACTTCCACCGCTGGCAGGCTGGAGATGCTGTCGATGTTGAACTCGGACTGCATGGTGTGGCGCTTGACCGGCGCACGGAACCAGTAGTTCTTGCCTTCCACCACCATGCCCAGGGGGCCCCAC
This sequence comes from Comamonas sp., assembly GCA_036667955.1. GTDB lineage: Bacteria > Pseudomonadota > Gammaproteobacteria > Burkholderiales > Burkholderiaceae_C > Comamonas. Next base: position 39,215 of record JAVWTB010000003.1, on the reverse strand, counting down.
TGGCTCTGGAACGCATTGGTCTTGATGTTCACATCCTTGTTCACATCGCGGGCAGTCTGGATCTCGTCGTTCATCGTCACGACTACGCCTTTGCCTTCGGCATCCTTGGCCGCTGCCACGCTCACGGCGTTGAGCAGGTTCAGTGCACCATCGGCCGACAGGGCGGTGCCTGGGCGCATGGAGCCCACCACCACGATGGGCTTGTTGGTGTGCACCGTCAGGCTCAGGAAGTAGGCGGTTTCGGCCAGGGTGTCGGTGCCGTGGGTGACAACCACGCCATCCACATCGGCCTGCTTGACCAGCGCCGATACGCGCTTGGCCAGCACCAGCAGGTTGTCATTGGTAAAGCTCTCGGATGCAATCTGGAAGACTTGCTCACCGCGCACCTGGGCTACCTTGGACAGCTCAGGCAGGCCTGCCAGCAGCTTGTCCACCGGCACCTTGGCGGCACTGTAGGTGGCGCTGTTCATTGCCGATGCACCGGCGCCAGCGATGGTACCGCCGGTAGCCAGCACCACCACATTGCGCATGCCTTGCTGTGCAGGCTGGCTGGCAGCCATGGGAGCGGCTGCCGGTGCGGCGGCAACGGCGGGGGTCGCCGCAGCGGCTTGGGTGTTTTGTGGGCCGCTGGCGCAGGCGCCCAGGCTCAGGCTGACTGCCAGGGTCACAGCCGTCAGGGCTGGAAGCCTCCAGCGGGCCGCTTGGGACAAATGCAGCATTGTTGTCGATTTGTATGCCATCAGTAACACCTCATTTCAGAAGCCAGTATCTTAGAAACAGCAAGCGCGCTGTCACATAGGTGAACACACCTATGGTTTTTTATATAGTCATAGTCATGAGACTTATCGATAGACAAACAACACAACACTATCCTGAAGACAGATCAAAAAACAGCGGGCCAGTGCCGCTCGCCACCGGAATGAAAAAAGCCAATAGGCCTATGCTGCAAGGTGGTTTTGAAGGCGGCCGACGCCAGCGGTGATGAGGACGACTGGGCAGTACGCTCAGACCCTCTCAGGGAGTTTGCAGAGAATCACTAAGGGTTATATCGGCGGCCCACCAAGGACCCTGCCCACCCCGCTAGACTTGCCAGATCGGGGTTGCTACCACTGTTAATACCAACAGGTTCTACGCTGCTTACCGTGCAGCATCAGGGCCGGCGCAGACCCAGCGCCCCAGCCCCATTGCAGGAGAGATTTGCATGTTTTCGTTTTTCGAGCGGCGGGTGCCGCCCTATCCCAGCGCCGAGCCCCAGGTTCCGCCCAAGGGATTTTTTGCCTTTATGTGGGCTTGCACGCAGGGCATGCGTGGCTGGATCGGCTTGCTCACCGCCACCTCGGCCCTGCTGGCCATGTACGAGGCCATGCTGTTCGCCGTCATGGGCCATGTGGTCGACTGGCTGGCGACCATGTCGCCCAACAACTTCTGGGCCGAGCAAGGCCGCACGGCACTGGGCATTGCCGGCATCTTGCTGGGCAGCGTGCTGCTGCTGGCCCTGCACACCCAGGTGATGCACCAGGTGCTGGCCATCAATTTCCCGATGCGCCTGCGCTGGGTGTTTCACCGCCTGATGCTGGGCCAAAGCATGTCCTTCTATGCGGACGAGTTTGCCGGCCGCATTACCACCAAGATCATGCAGACGGCCTTGTCCGTGCGCGAAGTGGTGTTCATGATCGTCGACGTGCTGGTGGGCGTGAGCGTCTACATGATCGGCATCCTGATCCTGGCGGCCAGCTTTGAGTGGCGGCTGATGATCCCCTTCCTGCTGTGGCTGATCGCCTATATCGGTGCCTGCATGTTCTTTGTGCCGCGCCTGGGCAAGATCGGCAAGGCCCAGGCCGATGCCCGCTCGATGATGACCGGCCGCGTGACGGACGCCTATACCAATATCGCCACCGTCAAGCTGTTCGCCCACACCAAGCGCGAGGCCGAATACGCCCGCAGCGCGATGGAGGCCTTCAAACAAACCGGCCAGGCCCAGATGCGCCTGGTCAGCCTGTTCGAGATCGCCAACCACCTGATGATCACCCTGCTGCTGCTGGGCGCATCGGGCACCGCCCTCTACCTGTGGATGAACGGCCAGGCCAGCGCCGGCGTGGTGGCAGCCGTGATCGCCATGGCGCTGCGCCTGATGGGCTATTCGCACTGGGTGATGTGGCAGATGACGGGCCTGTTTGAGAACGTGGGCACCATTCAGGATGGCATCACCACACTGACCAAACCCCGCACGATTGTGGATGACACCGACGCCAAGCCCCTGCAAGTGGCCCAGGGCGGCATTGCCTTTGAGGACGTGAGCTTTGGCTACAAGGCCGATGGCAAAAAGGTGATGAACCACCTGAACCTGCACATTCGCCCCGGCGAGCGCATTGGTCTGATTGGCCGGTCGGGCGCCGGCAAATCCACGCTGGTCAACCTGCTGCTGCGCTTTCATGAAGTGCAAGGCGGGCGCATCACCATTGACGGCCAGGACATTCGCCATGTCACCCAGGACAGCCTGCGCGGCGCGATTGGCATGGTGACGCAAGACACCTCGCTGCTGCACCGCTCCATGCGCGACAACATCCTCTACGGCCGCCCCGATGCGACGGAAGCGCAGATGCTGGCCGCCGCCGACAAGGCCGAGGCATCCGACTTCATCGCCACGCTGACCGACCTGAAAGGCCGCAGCGGCTACGACGCCCAGGTGGGCGAACGCGGCGTCAAGCTCTCTGGCGGCCAGCGCCAGCGCGTGGCCATTGCCCGCGTGATGTTGAAAGACGCCCCCATCCTGCTGCTCGACGAGGCCACCAGCGCGCTGGACAGCGAGGTCGAAGCCGCCATCCAGGAGAGCCTGGACAGCCTCATGCATGGAAAAACGGTCATCGCCATCGCCCACCGCCTGTCCACCATCGCCGCGATGGACCGCTTGATCGTCATGGACAAGGGCCAGATCATCGAGCAAGGCACGCACCAGCAGCTGCTGGCCCAAGGCGGCATCTACGCCAAGCTCTGGGCCCACCAAAGCGGCGGCTTCCTGGCCGAGCCGGTGGATGGACCTCTATAAGAACCCTTTCTCAGCAGCACCATGGCCATTGAACTGAGCAAGGACGTGCACGACCGTGCCGTCCAATCCATCGAACGCTACTTTGAGCACACCCAGGGCGAGCGCATCGGCAACATCACCGCTGCCGCCTTGCTGGGTTTCTTCCTGCAGGAAATCGGCCCCAGCCTCTACAACCAGGGCGTGGCCGACGCCCAGGCACGCCTGCACGAGCGCCTGCAGGAGCTGGACTATGAGGTGCATGAAGACGAGTTTGGCTATTGGAAAAGCGCCGCCACCGGTAAGCGGGGAACACGGAGCTAGCAGGCGCTGCCGGGCATGGGATGGGGGGGGAGTAGCAGCCCCCTCCAGCCCTTACGATGCCCTAAGGCTTGAGCAGCACCTTGCCCTTGCGGCCCGGTTGCAGGCTGGCCGCTGCGGCTTGGGCGGCGTCGGCCAGATCGTAGATGGCCTCGGTTGGCAATTGCAGATCACCACTCAGGATGCGCTGTATCAGCTCGCCCAGCAGGCGCCGCTTGTCTTGGGGCGACATCGCTTCGCTCACCTTGCTGCCCCAAAAGCCTTTGACGGTGGCCTGTTTGAAAATCATGGCGCCCGAATCAATCTGCATGGGCTCACCAGCCATGGTGCCAAACGACACCAACGTGCCGCCTTCGCCAAGCAAGGCCAGCAGCGCGGCACTGGCAGCGCCCCCGATCGAATCGACGGCGGCATAGGCCCCGCTGGGGCCCAGCAGGGCGCTGGCGCGTTGCGTCCAATCCGTCTGCGCGGTCGACAACACATGGGCGATGCCCAAGTCACTCAGCGCCTGCACAGCCTCATCGCGGCGCACCAGGTTGAGCACATGCACGCCACGCGCGCTGGCCAACATGGCCAGCGTTTTGCCGACGGCACCGTTGGCGGTGTTCTGCGCAATCCATTGCCCAGGCTTGACGTTGAGGAACTCCAGCAGCATCAAGGCACTGAGCGGCATGGCAATGAGCTGGGCCGCGACTTCATCGGGGATAGCTTCAGGCATCGGCACCAGCAAGCGCGCGGGCGCCAGAAAGTACTCGGCCCAGGTGCCGTGGACGCCCGCCACCGCCACGCGCTGCCCCAAGGCCACGCCCTCAACGTCTGGGCCCAGGGCATCCACCACGCCCACGGCCTCGCTGCCGCCAATGGCCGGCAGCTCGGGCTTGTAGCCATAGCGGCCGCGAATGGTCCACAGGTCATGGTTATGGATAGGGGCCAGCAAGGTCTTGATGCGAACCTCGCCGGCAGCAGGATGGGGCATGGGCTGATCGCCCAAGCTCAGCACGTCAACGGGCTCGCCGAAGCTGGTGTGAATGGCACTGCGCATGGTGTCGGTCCTTTTCAAGCCAGCATGGAGAGCAAGGCCTCAGCCACCGCTTCGCTGCTGGCGGGGTTCTGGCCGGTGACAAGGCGGCCATCGACCTCCACATGCACTTGCCAATCGGGGCCCTTGTGGTAATCGCCGCCCAAGCGGGTAAACACATCCTCGATGAGGAAGGGCACGACCGCCGTCAGGCCCACAGCATCTTCTTCGCTGTTGGTAAAGCCTGTCACGCGCCGTCCGGCAACCAGAGGCTGGCCATTGGCGGCCTTGACCTGGATGAGGGCCCCGGGTGCATGGCAGACCAGACCCAGCGGTTTGCCCGCGCGCTCAAAGGCCTCCAGCAAAGCAATCGAGGTGGCGTCATTGGCGAGATCCCACAGCGGGCCATGGCCACCGGGGTAGAACACGGCATCGAAGTCATCGGCCTTGACCTGTGCCAGCGGGGTGGTCGCAGCCAAGGCCGCTTGTGCCTTTGGATCCTTGCGGAAGCGCTCGGTGGCTGCCGTTTGCGCATCCGGCTCGTCGCTCTTGGGATCCAGTGGCGGCTGGCCGCCCAGGGGCGATGCCAGGGTGATCTCGGCGCCCGCGTCCTGGAAGACGTAGTAAGGCGCTGCAAATTCTTCCAGCCAGAAACCGGTCTTGCGGCCTGTGTCGCCCAGGCGGTCGTGCGAGGTCAGAACAAATAGAACTTTCATGGGGAGACTCCTTGGGAGGTTAACGCAGGGGTGGGGGAGAAACGGTTGGTGCGGCTTCACAGGTCAGCAGGTGCACGGTGGCGGCCCGCGCTTGCACCAAAGAAGACTTGTCCTGGCTCAGCTTGGCCAGCAGCGCCGCGCCCAGCCACATTTGGTAAATCACGCGCGCCAACACCAGCGATGGCGGGCCAGCGGGCAGCGATCCATCGCTGCGTGCCGCATCAATCAAGGCGCCGAGCTTGGCGAGCAAGCCCTGTACGCCGGTATGGAGCACCTGGCGCATCTCTTCAGACAGGTCTGCCACTTCAGCAGCGAGCTTGACCACCAGGCATTCTTCGGCCCAACCACAGCTGGCATCGCCGGGCGCAGAAATCCAGGCGCCCCAGTAGCGCATCAGGCGTTCGTAGCCCGTGCCATCGGGCGCCAGCAGGCTATCGACCTTGTGGCCATAGCCGTCCACATACTGCTGCAGCAGCGCGCAGCCAAAGGCTTGCTTTGACGGGAAGTAATGGTAGAACGAGCCCTTGGGCACATTGCAGGACTTCAAGATTTCCAGCAAACCCAGCGCGGCAAAGCCTTTACGCAGCACGAGCTGGTGCCCGGTATCGAGGATGTGCTGGCGGGTCGCTTCCGCTTTCTTGGTCAAGGTCATGGCTGTATTGTAGTTAAAAATAGACCAGTCGTCTATTAAACCTGATGTGCTGTGTAAAGCGCCTTGTTTGCCGCCTACCCAACAAGCCCAGGGTCTCGCGGCCAAAAAGGACCTCGGTGTCTTAAGCTTGCGGGGTCCGCACCTCAGAACACCCTGCGAAAGTGATCCCCCTCATGTCCGACGTCTCTGCGCTTTCCGATCCATCTGCGCCTGCGCTCGCCAGGCTGATCCAGTTCTACGAAACGCTGACGCCGCAAAGCCTCCACCAACTGGAGAGCTGCTATGCAGGCGATGCGTATTTCAAGGATCCGTTCAACGAGGTGCGCGGCTTGCCCGCGATCACCGCCATCTTTGAGCACATGTTTGCGGTGCTGCATGAACCACGCTTCGTCATCACGCAGACCTTGGTGCAGGATCGCCGGGCGGCACTGGAATGGGAATTCCGCTTCCGCTTCCGCTTCCGGCGCTGGCGCCCCGACGTGCAGCAGTGCATCCGTGGCGCTTCGTTGTTGACCTTGGATGCGCAAGGGCGCGTATCCCAGCACCGCGACTACTGGGACGCGGCAGAAGAGCTGTATGAGAAATTGCCGGGCATTGGCATGCTGATGCGCTGGCTGCGCCAAAACGCGGCGGTCAAGACCAAGGCGGCAGGCCCGCACAGCGCCGGCCAGTCGCCATCCTGAGCACGGCACCCAAAGGCCGCGCAAGGCCGCTCTAGGCGACAACGGAGCCAGGTTTATCGCGCAGCGGGCGCCGCGCTGGGGACCGCCAGGCCGTAAAAGGTGGTGCTGGTGACCCAGTCGATGATCTGGTCATCGCTGTACTGCCCCGACTCCTTGAGCAGGCCCAGGACGGGATCACAGGCACGGGCAAACAAGGTGTACAGCACCAGCTCGGTAGGCAGATGCCGTGGCAGTTGGCCGCTGGTCTGGGCCTCGGTGATCCAGATGCTCAGCCGGTTACTCAGCGCAATGAGCCGGTCCATATAGGCATCGTTGGATTGCAACGAAGCGCTGAGGTTGGAGTTTTGCGCGGGCAGTGAAGGCATTTCCCCTTCCAACTGGGTGCGCATGGCCCAGCGCACCACGGCTTTGAGTTGATCCAACGCAGAGACCGGCTGGCCTGCCTGTGCAGCCTCTTGTGCCTCACTGCGCAAGCCATCCACAAAACCCAAAGCCCTATCAAGCACCCCCACCATGGCGGCGCCCGCCAGTTCCTCCTTGGACGTGAACAGCTTGTAGAGGCTGGCCTTGGCCATACCCGCTTCAGCGGCCACCTCATCAACAGTCATGGCGTCGTAGCCCTTGGTCGCGAGCAGCCGATTCACGGCGGTCACGATGGCCTCTTCACGCACGCGCTGTATTTGTTCCTTGATTGATGACCGAGCATTCATGCAGCCCATTTTATGACGTGCGAGGTCATCACGGAGACTAAATAGTGCAAATTTGACATTTGTGGTTTATAGTGTGAACTCATCAGTTCAACAAATGATCCGCAAGGTATTTCTGCATGGCTGTCGAATCTACAAAGGCCCTTTCATGCAACGCATAGCTGTCATTGGTTCGGGCATTTCTGGCTTGGCTGCGGCGGTCCGCCTGGCCAGTTCCCAGACATCGCACCAGGTCTGCCTGTTCGAAGCCGGCAGCCATTTCGGGGGGCACGCCCATACCGTGGATCTGTGCCTGGATGGCATCCACCACGGCGTGGACACCGGGTTTCTGGTGTTCAACCACCGCACCTACCCCTTGCTGACGCAGCTTTTCAAAGACCTGGGTGTGGAGACGGTTCCGTCTGAAATGTCGTTCTCCGTTCAGGTGCCCCGTGCCGACGCAGGCGCAGCGCTGGAATGGAGTGGCAAATCCCTGGGCAGTGTTTTTGCCCAAAAACGCAACCTGTTGCGCCCACGGTTTTGGGGCATGCTGCGGGACATCGCCCGCTTCAATCGCCTGACCAGTGACATGGCCGAGCGCCAGGCAGAGGCGCAGATGACGGACTCCATCGCTGCATTCCTGGACCAGCACGGCTTTTCAAATGCGTTTCGCAGCGACTACCTGCTGCCCATGCTGGGCTGCATCTGGTCTTGCCCCACCGACCAGATGCTGCGCTTTCCGGTGGCCACCATGATTCGCTTCTGCCACAACCATGGGCTGATCCAGGTGACAAACCGCCCTCAGTGGTACAGCGTGCGCGGAGGCTCACAGCAGTATGTACGCCGCATGCTGGCCCGGCTGCAGCGGGACGGCCGCCATGAGACCCACCTGAACACGCCGGTGCTGGGCTTGCAGCGCCACCCCCAGGGCGTGATGGTGCAGATGGCGCATCGCTCGGAGTGGTTTGATGCAGTGGTGCTGGCCTGCCACAGCGACCAGGCCTTGCAACTGCTGGGCGAGGGTGCGACACCCGCCGAGCGGGCTGTGCTGGGCAGCATCCGCTACCAGCCCAATGAGGCAGTGCTGCATACCGATACCGCCGTGCTGCCCCAGCGCCTTGCGGCATGGGCTGCCTGGAACTACGAGCGGGCAGCCGCCGCCAGCGCCGAGCAAGCGGGCGTCTGCCTGCACTATCTGATCAACCGGCTGCAGCCCCTGCCTTGGCAGCAGCCGGTGGTGGTGTCGCTCAATCCCGCCCGCCCGATTGCAGCGGACAAAGTGCATGCACGCATCCAGTACAGCCACCCGGTTTTTGACCAGGCAGCGATCCTCGCCCAGCGCCAGATTCCCCAGCTGCAAGGCCAGTTGCGCACCTGGTTTTGCGGCGCATGGTGCGGCTATGGTTTCCACGAGGACGGCCTGCGCTCCGGGCTGATGGCTGCGGATGGCGTTTGCCAGTCGTTGGCCAGCGCGCCATCGGTAGCCAACGCGCCTGCGCTGGAGGAGGTCGCATGAACGACCAACCGCTGATCGGCTTTGGCCACATCTGGCACCAGCGCTTGCGCCCCGTGGTACATGCCTTCCGCTACCCGGGCTACTTTCTGCTGCTGCCCCTGCGCAGCTTGCGCACCCAGCCCGATGTGGTGCTGCGCCGCAACCGGCGCGGTGCCATCAGCTTTTATGACCGCGACCATGGCGACGGCAGCCCGGACTGCTTGGCCTGGTTTGACCAGCTGCTGCAGCAAGAAGGCATCCACGACGCGGGCGGTGAGGTCTGGCTGCACACCTTCCCCCGTGTGCTGGGCTATGCCTTCAAACCGGTCAGTTTTTGGTATGCGCACCGCGCGGATGGCTCGCTGGCCGCCGTGCTGGCCGAGGTCAACAACACCTTTGGCGAACGCCATGCCTACCTGCTGGCCGGGCCCGATCTGGCCTGGGGCAGGGAGCAGGTGGCGGTCAAATGCTTTCATGTGTCGCCGTTTTGCGAGGTACAGGGCGAATACCGCTTTCGCTTTGTGCGCAGCGACACCCGCAACCAGGTGCAGGTAGACCTGCACGACGAGGCGGGCCCACTGCTGCGCACCGGCGTAACCGGGGCGCTGCATCCCTTGAATGCCGCCACGCTCAGGCGTGCATTCTGGGGCATGCCGCTGATGACCTGGGGCGTCCTGTTTCGCATCCACTGGCAGGCGCTGCGCCTCTGGTCCAAACGCCTGCCTTTCCACCGCAAACCCTCAGAGCCCAAGCGCTTCGTCACACGATGAACACCTCCACTGCCTCTTTGTCGAGCCGCTCCGAAAAGGCCGCGCGCTCCATCCCCCGCAGCGCGCGCCAGGTACTGCATCTGCTGGCGCATTTGCCCTGCGGCCAGCTGGACCTGCAGCTCCCCGATGGGCAACTGCGGCACTTCGCCCAACAGGCCGCATCGCAGGCCGATGCGCGCTGTGCCCTCCACGATTGGGAGGCACTGGAACGTATCCAGCGCTCGGGCGACATCGGCTTGGCAGAGGGCTATATCGAAGGCCAGTGGGACAGCCCCGACCTGACCGCACTGCTGCGTTTGTGCATCCGCAACCGCGACCACATGGAGCAGCTGGTGTATGGCAACTGGTGGGGACGGCTGGGCTTTCGGCTGCGCCATCTGCTCAACCGCAACACGCGGGCGGGCAGCGCCCGCAACATCCATGCCCACTACGACTTAGGCAATGACTTTTACCGCCTGTTTCTGGATCCGAGCATGAACTACAGCGCCGCCTGGTTCGAGGGGCGCAGCGGTGATGCCTTGGCCCAGGCCGATCTGGAGCAGGCCCAGGACGCAAAAATGCGCCGCGCGCTGCAAGAGACCAGGCTGCAACCCGGCCAGCGCCTGCTGGAAATTGGTTGCGGATGGGGCGCACTGGCGCAGACGGCCGCCACCGAGTTTGGCGCGCAGGTGACGGGGGTGACCTTGTCGCACGAACAACGCCAATGGGGTTTGCAGCGCATCGCCCAAGCGGGCCTGCAAGACCAGGTTGATCTGCGCTACCAGGACTACCGCGACCTGGCCAGCCAGCACCAGTCACAGCCCTTTGATGCCGTCGTGTCCATCGAGATGTTTGAAGCGGTGGGACAGGAGTACTGGCACAGCTATTTCCAGTCGCTGCGCCAGTGCCTCAAGCCCGGCGGCTATGCCTGTGTGCAGTCGATCACCTTGCGCGATGACCTGTTTGCGCGCTACCTGCGCTCGACCGATTTCATCCAGCAATACATCTTCCCGGGCGGAGTGCTGCCCAGCGTGAAGGCCTTTGAGCGCGAAGCGCGCCAGGCCGGCTTGACTGTGGAAAAGAAGCTGCACTTTGGCAGCGACTATGCCGAGACGCTCAGGCGCTGGCGCCTGGCCTTTGAGCAGCAGATCGACGCCATCCGCGAGCAAGGTTTTGATGAACGCTTTGTACGCATCTGGCGCTTCTACCTCGCCTACTGCGAGGCATCGTTCGACATGGGCAACACCGACGTCGTCCAATTCACTTTGCGCAGGCCGGCGCATGACTGAACTTCGCCGACGCCAAACACTGGGCTGGGGCGCCAGCTTTCTCGCTCTCACCATGACTGCCATGACCCACGACCTCCTCGCTGCACCCCCTGCCATCCCTGCTGAGCTGCGCACTGCCATGCCGGGCGCTCGCCTGGTAGGCACCGGTGTCCTGCGGTTTTTTGGCCTGCGGGTCTACGAAGCGCGTCTGTGGGCGGCCCCGGGCTTCAACCCGGCCGACTATGCCCGCCAGCCCTTTGCGCTGGAGCTGGTCTATGACCGCAAGCTGGAGGGCGAGGCCATCGCCGAGCGCTCCATCGCCGAGATGCGCCGGGTCGAGCCCTTCTCCGAAGACCAGGGCCGCCAGTGGCTGCGCATGATGAAGCAGGCCTTCCCCGATGTGGTCGCGCAGGATCGCCTGCTGGGCATGAGCGACGGTACGGGCAAGGTCGTGTTCTTGCACAACGGCCGCGAAACCGCTGCCATCGACGATGCGCTGTATGCACGCCTGTTTTTTGGTATCTGGCTGTCGGAGCAGACCTCCGCACCGGCGCTGCGCGCTGCGCTGCTGGGCCAGGGTTGAGGGCCATCCGCCATGCGCGCCCCCCATGTGCAGCAAGCGCTTTCCTGGCGCACGGGGCTTGCCTATGGCGCGCTGGCGGCGCCGCTGGCTTTCGTATCGCTGCCCTTGTACGTCACCCTGCCCCACTACTATGCGGCGGTGGCAGGTGCACCCTTGGCCGGCTTGGGCGCTGTGCTGCTCGCCACCCGGGCCTTTGATGCGCTGTTTGACCCTGCGCTAGGCCGCCTGGCGGATGGCTTGCTGCAGCGCGGACGGCGTGCCGCCTGGCTGGAGGCAGCGCTGGGCAGTCTGGTCATGGCCTTCGGGTTTGTTGCACTGTGGCATCCGCCCACTGGCAATAGCACCCAGATGCTGGGCTGGCTGGCAGGCTGCCTGCTGGTCAGCACCCTGGCCTACAGCGCGGTCGGCATCCTGCACCAAACCTGGGGCACCCGCTGGGGCGGTGAGGCCGCTTGGCGCACGCAGGTGACGGCCTGGCGCGAGGGCGCCACCCTGGTCGGCGTGCTCAGCGCCAGTGTGCTGCCCAGCCTGCTGGGGATGGACGCGACCAGCGCGGTGCTGGTGGCAGCGCTCGGCCTGGGCTTGCTGGGTTTGTACCGGCTACGCGATCCTCGCGGCGGAACTGGCCATGCTGGCGCGCTTGCCGCACAGCGCCATGCCCTGCCCCAGCCGTCGCCGTGGCGCGATGCGGCCTTTCGCCGGCTGCTGTCGGTGTTCATGCTCAACGGTGTGGCTGCCGCCATCCCCGCCACGCTTTTGCCGTTTTTTGTAGTGGACCGGCTCCAGGCACCCGGCTTGCTGCCGCTGTTTTTGCTGTGCTACTTTGCCGCCGCCGCGCTGGGCCTGCCGCTGTGGGTCAAAGCCGTTGCCCGCTGGGGCCTGGCGCCCAGCTGGCGCGCCGGCATGCTGGCCAGCGTCATCGCCTTTTTCTCCGCATCGTTGCTGGGCGCCGGCGATGCCTGGGCCTTTGCCACCATCTGCCTGGCCAGTGGCCTGGCACTGGGTGCGGATCTGGCGGTGCCTGGCGCACTGCTGACCGGCGTGATCCACGAGTCCGGCCATGGCGGCTCCGGCGATGGCCGCTACTTGGGCTGGTGGACATGTGCCACCAAGCTCAACCTGGCCCTCGCCGCCGGGCTGTGCCTGCCGCTGCTCGCAGCCGTGGGCTACCACAGCGGCAGCACCGATCCTGCTGGCTTGCAGGCGCTGGCCTGGGCCTATGGCGGCCTGCCCTGCCTGCTCAAGTTGATGGCCCTTGCTTGTCTTTGGCGCGCTGAGCGCCTGCAACCCTCCTGGAGGTAACGATGAAATCCACGCCATGCACCCCCCGCTTGATCACCCTGCGGCGCGCCGGTATCGGTTTGGCCTTGGTAGGCACGCTGGCCCTACTGAGCGGCTGCGCGGGCCCCTCGGTCGAGGAATATGCCCAGGAGCGCCCGCAGCTGGATCTGCGCCAGTACTTCAACGGCCCGCTCACGGCCCACGGCATGTTCACGGATCGCAAGGGCAAAGTCGTCAAGCGCTTTACCGTACACATGACCGGCAAGTGGACGGGCAATGACGGCGTGCTGGAAGAGCACTTTGTCTACAGCGATGGCAGCACCCAAGAACGCACCTGGCACATCAAGTACTTGGGTGATGGCCGCTATACCGGCCAGGCGCAGGATGTCGTTGGGCTGGCCACGGGCCAGGCCGCCGGCAACGCCCTGCGCTGGAACTACGTGCTGGCATTGCCGGTCGATGGCAGGGTTTGGAACGTGCGGATGGACGACTGGATGTACCTGATGGACGGGCGCACCATGCTCAACCGCACGGCGATGAGCAAGTTCGGTATCCACCTGGGCGATGTGACCTTGTCGTTCACCAAGGAGCCCGGCTGATGTCGCTGCTGCAAGCCAAGCTCAATCCGCCGATGGCGGACTGGCAAGGGCAATCCGTGTGGATAGTCGGCGCGTCCTCCGGCATAGGCCGGGCCACGGCCGAGGCACTGCAGGCACGGGGAGCCCGCGTTATCGTATCGGCCCGGGGCAGCGCTGCGCTGGAGGACTTTGCCACAGTCCGCCCTGGCTGCCTGGCGATACCGCTGGATGTGAGCCAGCCGGAGACGGTGGCGGCTGCCGCACAAGCGGTCCATAGCGCGCTGGGTGCAGCGCCCGACCTGGTGCTGTACTGCGCAGGCCACTACCGGCCGCTGCGCGCCACCGCATTCAACCTGCAAGAGATGCAAAAGCACCTGGCCGTCAACTACGTCGGCGTACTCCATGTGCTGGACGCCGTACTCCCCATGCTGCTGCAAGCCGGGCGCGGCCACATCGCGCTGGTCGGCAGCGTCGCTGGTTACCGAGGGCTTCCGATGTCACTGGCCTACGGCCCCACCAAGGCCGCGCTCAACAACCTGGCAGAAAACCTTTATCTCGATCTGCACCCCCAGGGCCTGGGCGTCTCCATCATCAACCCGGGCTTTGTCGATACCCCCCTGACCGCCCAGAACCGCTTCACCATGCCAGCACTGATCAGCCCCGAAGAAGCGGCGCAGCACATGCTGCAAGGCTGGGCGCGGGGCCACTTCGAGATGAACTTTCCCCGCCGCTTTACCCGCTGGATGCGCCTGCTGCGCTGCCTGCCCGACCGCTGGTATTTCGCCAGCGTGCGCCGCATCACCAAGGCCTGATGCCAGACCGGGACGACAGCAGCGCTGCATGTGCGCCTATCGCCAGCGGCCCCACCCTGTTTCACCCTGGATCCTCGCCTGTTCATCAACCTCCCCAGCTTGGGCACGGCCAAAACCAAAAGGAAACCTACGATGCCTTTCTCCACAAGCGCGCTCTTCCGCGCCACCGCCCTTGCCGTAGTGATCACCGGCGCCGCAGTCGCCTTGCCCGGCTGCGCAGTCTCTGTCCCCCAAGGCGTACAACCGGTCAGCGGCTTTGACGCCAGCAAGTACATGGGCGCTTGGTATGAGTTGGCACGCATTGACCACCGCTTTGAAAAAGGCCTGACCCAGGTCTCTGCCACCTACAGCCTCAATGCCGATGGCAGCGTCACCGTGCTGAACCGCGGCTATGACCCCGCCAAGCAGGCATGGCGCGAGGCGCAAGGCAAGGCGCGCTTCCTCGGCCAAGCCGATGAGGCTGCGCTGAAGGTCTCGTTCTTCGGCCCCTTCTACGGTGGCTACAACGTGGTCAGTCTCGATGACCAGTACCAAACCGCCCTGGTCATCGGCAGCAGCGCGGACTACATGTGGATTCTGTCCCGCAGCAAGACCATCCCGGAGGCCCAACGGCAAGCTCTGCTGGAGAAAGCGCAGTCTTTGGGTGTGGACCTGGGCAAGGTCATGCGGGTGGAGCAGTAGCCATGCATGGGATGGATTCCGGTTGTAGTACTTCCCAAGACCGAAGGTCATTCCTTGCAGCCGTACAGGCCGGGAAGCGCGAAGTACGAGGTCCGTTAGACTTTCGGGGTCAATTTCTCATTGAGTATTGCTTTATATCCGCAGAGTTGGCAGCATTTTTCGGACGTCGCCGCACTGACCCTCCACGGCAGGAAAGTATCAATGCCCTGAACACAGAAATTCGCTCACGCTTCACTTATCGGGGTCACACCCACAACCAAAGCCTTGCTCCATGCAGCCGATAGCAGTCGTTTAATCTTGCTCGTTTGGAGGCCAGTCCTTAAGCGAACTTCACAACCAATGTCGCAATGGCCCCCACAACCGTTGCACCGATAGCCGCCCACTTGATTCGTACCTCAATTTCTTCGCGGCGATCCTTCTTGCGCCAGCGTTCCTCTTCTACTTTGTCTTTTTCAGCTTGCCTTGCGTCTTGGCGTTCACGTTCTCGTGAAGCAATCTCATGCTTCGCTAGGGCTCGCAGCAAGGGCTCCGGTAAATGCGTAATGTTGATTTTCGGGCCAATTGGAATTCCGCTTTCAACTAACGCATGCAGAGTCGTCTCATCTAGCTGTTGAAAGAGCGGTTCTAATTTCTTCAAAGCCTCTAGCTCAGCGGGACTACGGTTGCCCGCTGCTGCGGCTGCTTCGAAAACTACTTCATTTGCAAGGTAGCCCCTCCAAAGAGTCTCTTCAAAAACTGGCTCGCTGACGATAGACAAACCTCGCCATGTACCCATCATGTAACCAGCCCATGCAGCCCTCTGAGCGTTATCTTCTTCAATCGCATGTTTGATGCCGCCACAGAATATTGCCGCAGCTACGATATACCAATCTCGAGACTGCTTGTCCTTTTCAAGTCGAGCAACCAGTTCTGTTGCACCGTCTTCCGTTGACAGATCCAATCCTTCTGCAGCTTCGGTCCTCTTGATGTAACTATCGAAGTCCTCTTCAAGTTCGACAACAAACTCAGTAATATCCTTCTCAACAGGCGTTTTACCAACGAAGAACTGGTTCAGTAAAAAGGAGAGCCCCGAACGATACAGTTTCCCCTGAGGTCCTGGCTCCAACGATAGATTTAACCAGCCAACGGGAATGGAAAAACGCTCTCCGGCCTCAATGCAAATCCCTTCACCGTTTTCTCCTGACCGGACGAAATGCACAGTGCGACTACATTGCTTGCATTCCGCACTTAGGTGTGGAACTGGAAGCGGCAGCGTACTCTTGCCACATTGAGGACAAAACTTCTCTGGAAGGACGGTGGACGTCATAGGGATGCTCATTTTGATTTACTTTTTACATGTACCTCATTCTTGCATTGATATTGACCGGAAGCCTCCAGAGCCCCCTAATTTCAATACATTTATCGCAACGAATTATGGAACCGCTGACCCAGACCAGCCTTGGTTTCAAGAGAAAATAGCGTCCGCCTGTAAACTGACAAAGCATTCTTAAAACCGATAATGCTTCACAATTAATACAGGTAGTTCCAAAGCAAAAACGCAGCCACCAAAGCTGCGTTTCTGCATTCAAAAGCGCCACGCACCACCGCCAGAGCAGCGGCACGCGAGCCTCCCTATCAGCAATCGCCCACGCGCTTGCTGCTCACCTTGGTGGTCATACCCTGGCCGGCCATGTCCATGGTGCTGGTCACGGTGTTCTCGGTGGGCGAGGTGTAGACGGCTTCGAGGACCATGCTCATCTTGCCTTCGCCGCAGGTGAAGCGCATGGATTCCTTGTTACCTTCGGTCTTGATGTCGGCAGGGCTGCAGCCGGGCATGTTCTTCAGCTGCGAATCGGCCAGGGATTGCAGGTTTTTGCCGGCCATCTCGGGGGTGATGCACATCTCTTGCACCAGCTTGCCACCTTCAACCTTGGCGTTGTCCAGGTTGGCAGCCTTCTTTTGTTCGGGCGTCATGGTTTTGAAGGCCTGCTCCATACCGGCCAGTGCCTGCTGGCCCATGGGGCCGCTCATTTCGGTGGTGGCCTGCCACTTGCCGGGCTGAACCTTTTGTGCGGCAGCAGCGGGCGCTGGCGCGGGTGCAGCGGCTGCTGGTGCAGGCGCGGGGGCTGCGGCTGCCGGAGGGCTGCTGGGCGCCTCTTCCTTCTTGCTGCAACCCATCAAACCGGCACATGCGACCACGGCGGCTACGGCGAATCCTGTTAGCTTTTCCATTTTTCTCTCCTCGTTGCGGCACGGCACAGGGCATGCGGCGTGCGACGCCTTGCCCTCCCCATGAGCACAAGCGCGTGGCCGCAGTGTATCGATCTGCGATACGGAAATGGTTACCAATTGCGTTTTCCCGGGGGTCCAACGGCTCGCGTGGAGCAGGCCAAGGGGAGCGGTTCTCCTCTCCATTCAGGCTAGGCGACTGCGGCAGTACAGAATGCAAACAAGATTAAAATACCGCGAATAATTCTTATTCATAACATTCCATGCGCTTCAAATTTGGCTGGGCACTGGCACTTTTTGCCGGACTGCTCAGTGGCCCTGCCCTGGCCCAAACTCCGGCTGTGGCGCCCTCCGCCACTGCATCTACCACCCAGCCCACCGATGCCCGCCAGCTCTGGCAGTTGTTGGACTATGTCGCCGTGGATTACGGCGGTGCGGTGGAAAATGGCCATGTCGTCAGTGAAGGCGAATACGCCGAGATGCTGGATTTCAGCGCCAATGCGCTGCAGCAGGCCCAGGCCCTGCCCGCCCATGCCGACAAGGCCCGCGTCGCGGCACTGGTAGGCCAGCTGCGCACCGCCGTGCAAGCCAAGGCGGCGCCTGATGAAGTCGCCCAGCTGGCCCACCAGGCGGCCGGGTTGCTGGTTGTGGCCTACCCCATGCCGGTGGCGCCGGCCAAGGCCCCCGATATAACAAAAGGCTCTCAACTCTTTCAACAAATCTGTGCCAGTTGCCACGGTGCCACCGGGGGCGGCGATGGCCCTGCCGCGCAAGGCCTGGATCCGCAGCCCATTGCCTTCAGCGATGCCCAGCGGGCCAATGCCCGCAGCCTGATGGCCCTCTACCAGGTGACCTCGCAGGGCGTGGAAGGCACCTCGATGGTGGCCTTTGGCGCGCTGCCTGAGGACGACCGCTGGGCCCTGGCCTATTTTGTCGGCGGCCTGTCGTACAACGACGAGCTGCGCGCTACGGGCAAGGCGCTGTGGCAAAGCGATGCCGGCTTGCGTGCGCGCTTTACCGACCTGGCAGCGCTCAGCACCACCACCGCGCAAAGCCTGACCCCTGCGATGCCGATCGAGCAGGCCCGCGCTGTGCTGGCCTATCTGCGCGCCAACCCCGAAGCGATCAGCGAAGGCAAGGCCACGGGCGTGGCCCTGTCGCGCCAGCGCCTGGCCCAAAGCCTGGTGGCGCTCAAAGCGGGTGACCGCAGCCAGGCGATGAAGCTGGCCTTGTCCGCCTACCTCGATGGCTTCGAGCCGCTGGAGCCTACGATTGCCGCGCGCAACAAGGCCTTGATGGTGCAGGTCGAATCGGCCATGGTGCAGTACCGCGCCACAGTGGCCAGCGGCACGGTGCAAGAGGCCGAAGCCGCCGCCCAGCAGCTGCAGAACATGTTTGGCCAGGTCGAAGCCGAGCTGAGCGCCGGCGCATCCGATGCTACCGCCACCTTTGTCGGTGCGCTCACCATCTTGCTGCGCGAAGGGCTGGAGGCCTTGCTCATCGTCATCGGCATGGTGGCGTTGCTGCGCAAGGCCGGCCGCCAAGATGCGCTGCGCTATGTGCATGCGGGCTGGAGCTCGGCGCTGGTGGCAGGCGGCCTGACCTGGGCCGTGGCCACCTACCTGGTCGAGATCAGCGGCGCCAGCCGCGAGGTGACCGAGGGCCTGGGCTCCGTGATTGCCGCACTGGTGCTGCTGAGTGTGGGCCTGTGGATGCACAGCAAGAGCAGCGCCGGGCGCTGGCAAAGCTATTTGAGCGAGAAGCTCTCGGCCAGCATGGGCCAGGGCTCCATGTGGGGCCTGTTTGCGCTGGCCTTTGTCTCCGTCTACCGCGAGGTGTTCGAGACCGTGCTGTTCTTCTCGGCCCTGGCATCGGACGGCCACCATGGCGCGCTGCTGGGTGGCGGCCTGGCTGCCGTTGCGATTTTGGCGGTGATCGCCTGGGTGCTGCTGCGCACCAGCGCGCGCATGCCGATCGGTCGCTTTTTCTCGGCCACCTCCATCCTGGTGGCTGTGCTGGCGGTCGTGCTGGTGGGCAAGGGCGTGTCGTCGCTGCAGGAAGCCGGCTGGGTCAGCGCCACCCCGCTGGCCGCGCCGCGCATCGAGCTGCTGGGCATGTTCCCCACGGTGGAGACCTGGCTGGCCCAGGCCATTGTGCTGGCCTTGGTGGTCATCGGCTTTGCCTACAACCGCGCGGCGGCGCGCAAGGCGGTGGGCGCCAAGTAGTAATAACTGCGTCCTCGTCTGCAAGACCTCGCCAGGGCGCAAAGCCTTGGCGAGGTCTTTTTCTTTGACCCGCGCTGCGCGCAGCGACTACCATCAACAGGGTTCCCGCGATCTCTCCATCCCCTCCCCCGACCATGCGCATCATTCACACCTCGGACTGGCACCTGGGCCAGCACTTTATGGGCCAAAGCCGCCAGGCGGAGCACAGCGCGCTGATCGACTGGCTGCTGGAACAGGTACAGGCGCAGGCAGCAGATGCGGTGCTGATCGCAGGCGATATTTTTGACACCGGTGCGCCCCCCAGCTACGCCCGCGAACTGTACAACCGCCTGATTGCCCGCCTGCACCAGGCCGGCGTGGCGCTGCTGGTGCTGGGCGGCAACCATGATTCGGTCGCAGTGCTGGAAGAAAGCCAGGGCTTGCTGCAGCACCTGGGCACCCAGGTGATTGCCGCCACCGGCGCGCCTGAGCAACATGTGCGCATCCTGCCCCGCCGCGATGGCACGCCCGGCTGCATCGTCTGCGCGCTGCCCTTTATCCGCGCGCGGGACGTGCTGCAAAGCCAGGCCGAGCAAAGCGCGCAAGACAAGCAGCTGGCCTTGCAGCAGGCCATCCAGGAAACCTACCAGCAGGTGTATGAAGCGGCTTTGCAGCAGCAGGCCGCCCAGCAGCAAAGCCTGTGGCGGCGGCTGCCCATCATCGCCACCGGCCACCTCACCACCGTCGGCGCCAGCAGCAACGAATCGGTGCGCGAGATCTATGTTGGCGCGCTGGAGGCTTTTCCGACCCAGGCCTTTCCGCCTGTGGACTACATCGCGCTGGGCCATATCCACCAGCCCCAGAAGGTGGGCGGGCTCGACCACATCCGCTACAGCGGCTCACCCATCGCGCTGGGTTTTGACGAAGCGCAGCAACCGAAACAGATGCTGCTGGTCGAGCTGGGGGCAGAAGGTCTGCAGGCCGTGACTGCACTGCCCGTGCCGGTGTTCCAACCCATGGTGGCGCTGCGCAGCAACCTCGCCGCATTGCCAGCAGCGCTGCAGCAGGCCAGTACCCAGGCCCAACCAGGTAAACCGGTGTGGCTGGACATCACCATTGAAGAAGACGACTACCTGGCCGACCTGACCCTGCGGGTGCAGGCCATGGCCCAGGATTTGCCACTGCAGCTGCTGCGGGTCAAACGGCAGCGTGGGCGCGCAGCCGCGCAGTGGAACAGCCCCGCCATCGACGCCTTGGACGCACTGACACCCGCACAGGTGTTTGAACGCCGCCTGGCGCTGGAAACCATAGATACAGAACTGCAGCAGGCACTGACCGAGCGCTACCAAACGGTGGTGCGGTCGCTGGCCAACCCGGGCGGAGAGAGCGCATGAAGATACGCAAGCTGCGGCTCAAAAACCTGAACTCGCTCAAAGGCGAGTGGCGCATTGACTTCACCACCGCGCCCTTTGCCGACAACAGCCTGTTTGCCATCACCGGCCCGACCGGTGCGGGCAAATCCACCTTGCTCGATGCCATTTGCCTGGCGCTCTACCACCAGACGCCCCGGCTGGCCACCATCAGCGCAGGCAGCAACGACCTGATGACGCGCCACACGGCAGACTGCCTGGCGGAGGTGGAGTTCGAGGTCAAGGGCACGGTTTACCGTGCCTTCTGGAGCCAGCGCCGCGCCCGCGACAAGGCCGACGGCGCATTGCAAGGCCCCAAGGTAGAGCTGGCGCGCGTGGCCGATGGAGAAATTCTGAGCACCCACAGCAGCGACAAACTGCGCCAGATGGCCGAGATCACCGGGCTGGATTTTCAGCGCTTTACCAAATCCATGCTGCTAGCCCAGGGCGGGTTTGCAGCATTTTTGGAGGCAAAAGCCAATGAGCGCGCCGAGCTGCTCGAAGAGCTGACGGGCACCGACATTTACAGCCAGATTTCGCAAACCGTGTTTGAGCGCGCCCGCGATGCCCGCCAGGCGCTGGAGCGGGACAAAGCCCAGGCCGGCGGCATGCAGCTGCTGCCCGAGGCCGAGCGCGAGCAGCTGCAAACCGAAGCCGCGCAACTGCAAGCGGCCCTGGGCACGCTGCAAACACGCCATACCGCCCTGCAAACCCTGCAGCGCTGGCAGCAGCAGACCGCGCAAGCGGCGCAGGCGCAGCACCAGGCCGATGAGCGCCTGCAGCAGGCCCAGCAAGCGCTGCAGGCTGCCGCCCCTGATCTGCAGCGCCTACACGCCCATGGCCCGGCGCAAGCAATCGCCCCGCTGCATGCGGGCTGGCAGCAGGCGCAAGCAGCCACCGCAGCCGGCCAGGCCCAACTGACGCAATTGCAGGGCCGCCTGGCCGACGCCCACCACCAGCAATGGCAGCTGCAGCAGCATGCCAGCACGCTGGCGCTACAAGCCCAGCAGCAAGCCGAGAAAGCGCTGCAGCAGCTGCAAACGCAGCAGACCGACCTGCAGCACTGGCTGCAGCAGCACCCTGCCCATGCCGCACTGGGCGACCAGTTGAGCGGTTGGCGCGAGCAGCTGGCGCAGCGCCAGCTGCAACAACGGCAGTTGGCGCAAGCGCAGGCCGCGTTGCAGCAAGCCCAGCAACAAGGCCACTCGCTGCAGCAGCAGATAGCCGCACAGGCCACCGAACTGCAACAAGCCCAGGCAGCGCAGCAAAAGGCCGATGCGGCAGCGCAAGACGCGCAGGCAGCACAGCAAGCACTTCTGGCGCCCCATGGCGGCAGCCTGGGCCAGTTGCGCGTCCATTGGCAAACGGCACAGCAACACCAGCAAGCCTGGCAGCAGTTGTTGCAACACGCCCAGCAGCGCCAACCGCTGGCGCGGGATGCAGAGCAGCTGCGTGACGCCCTGCAGGCCTGCACCGCACCGGTGGCACAGCAGCAAGCCACGCTGACCGCACTGCGCAGCCAGTACAAGGCCCAGAAAGAACGGGTGGGCGACAAGCAACAACTGCTGGCCCAAGAACAGCGCATCCAAAGCCTGGAAGCCCACCGCCTGGCCCTGCAGCCCGGTGAAGCCTGTCCGCTCTGCGGCGCCCATGAGCACCCTGCGGTTGCCGCCTATGCGGCGCTGGATGTGTCCGCTACCGCCGCAGCACTACAAGCCGCCCAGGCCGAACTCGAAGCACTGCAACACCAGGGCGAACAACTGAATGCCGCGCATGCAGCCGGGCTGAACCAACAAACCAGCCTGCAGGCCCAACTGGCGGTGGCTGAGCAGCGCCTGGACCAATGGCAACAGGCATGGCTGGAACTCAGCACGCGCATGGCCCCTCCCATCGCGGATACCGCCTGGCAGCAGCTGCAGGCACTGGCGGAAGCACAGCAAACCAGCGCCGCCCAAGCCGCCCAGCTGCAACAAGCGCTGGCCGCGGCCGAAGCAGCGGAGCAAGCACTGCAACGCGCCAAAGACGCCGCCCATACTGCCGTGCAGGCGCTGCAGCATACCCAGCACCAGCAAGCACAACTGCAGCGCAGCCAGCAAGACAACGGCACGCAGCAGCAGCGCCTGATGCAAGCGGTGCAAGACCTGCAGGCCCTGGCCGGTACAACCGAGGCAGCGCTGCAATCCAGCCTGGCCCCGCTGGGCCTGCCCTTACCCACTGCGGCCGATGCCGATGCCTGGCTGCAGACCCGTCAGCAGGAATGGCAGCAGTGGCAGCAGCGCAGCGCGCAGTTGCACACCATCGCCCAGCAACTGGCGCTGCAGCAGCACCAGGCCAGCCAGTGCGCGCAGGAGGCCCAGCAATGGCAGCAGCGCCTGGCGCAATCGCAGGCACCCGCGCAGATTGGTGTTGCGACCATGGCGCTGCCTGCAAACCTGGGGGATTGCGCTGCGTTGTTGGAACAGACCCGACAACAGCTCGCCATCCTCGAAGGCCAGACCCAACAAGCGGGCCAGCAACTGGCCGAGCGGCAGTGGGCGGAGACGCAGGCCCAGGCCGCCTGGGATCAGGCCTTGCAGGCCAGCCCCTTTGCCGATGCACAGGCCTTTGCACAAGCGCTGCTGCCAGCGGGCGAGCTGGAGCGGCTCAGCCAGCAGCGCGATGGCCTGCAGCAAACACTGCAGCGCGCCAGCACCGTGGCCGAAGAGGCGGCGCAACAGCATCAGCAATTGCAGGCCCAGGCCTTGACGGAGGAGGCACCCGAGGCGCTGGATGGGCAGTTACAGGCACTGGGGGACGAGCGCAACCAGACGGCGGAACGCATGGGCGCACACCGCGCGCGCCTGGCCGATGACGACCAGCGCCGCAGCGGCCAGCAGGCCTTGCTGGTGCAGATTGCGGCGCAGGAGCGCGACAGCGATCTGTGGCAGCAGCTCGATGGCCTCATCGGCTCTGCCAAGGGCGACAAGTACCGCAAGTTTGCCCAGGGCCTGACCCTGGACCACCTGCTGGCCCTTGCCAACGGCCATCTGGCGCGCCTGCATGGCCGCTACCTGCTGCAGCGCAAAACGACGGGCGAGCTGGAGCTGGATATCGTTGACAGCTGGCAAGGCGATGTGGCCCGGGACACCCGCACCCTCTCGGGCGGCGAGGCGTTCTTGGTCAGCCTGGCGTTGGCGCTGGCTTTGTCGGACTTGGTCAGCAGCAAGACCTCGATCGATTCGCTCTTCCTTGACGAAGGCTTTGGCACCTTGGACGGCGACACCTTGGAGATCGCCTTGACGGCGCTGGACACGCTGAACGCCAGCGGCAAGATGATCGGCATCATCAGCCATGTGGAGGTGCTCAAAGAGCGTATCCCCGCGCAGATCCGGGTGGAGAAAGCGGCGGGGATTGGGTACTCGCGCCTGGAGCTCCAGAGCTGAAGCACCGTTGCTATGCTTTTTACCTTAGGGCGCCATGTGGATGCCGCCCGCCCGGCCGCACTGGCAGCGCCATATCGGCTACCATCCAGGCCCTTGCTTGATAGGTACAAGCCATGATCCGGATCGCAGAACTCAAAATCCCCCTCTCGGCGGTGCCTTACCACCCCGAAAACCACACCGAATACGCGCCCCAAGAGGCGCTCAGCCAGCTGGCGGCCGATCGCCTGGGCCTGCAGCCTTCGGCCATTGCCCAGCTGCAAGTGCACAAACGCAGCTTTGATGCGCGCAAGTCCGAGCTGCTGGCTGTCTACATCGTTGATGTGACCCTGGCAGAGCCCGCGCAGGAAGCGGCGCTGCTGGCGCATTTTGCCGATGACTCCCATGTCAACCCAACGCCCGATATGGCCTGGTACCCGGTGGGCCAGGCGCCCGCCGATATGCAGAATCGCCCGGTGGTCGTGGGCTTTGGGCCCTGCGGCATTTTTGCCGCGCTGGTGCTGGCGCAAATGGGCTTCAAGCCCATCGTGCTGGAGCGCGGCACGACGGTGCGCCAGCGCACCAAGGACACCTGGGGCCTGTGGCGCAAGCGCCGGCTGACGCCTGAATCGAATGTGCAGTTTGGCGAAGGCGGCGCAGGCACCTTCTCGGACGGCAAGCTCTACAGCCAGATCAAGGATCCGCGCCACCTGGGCCGCAAGGTGATGCAAGAGTTCGTCACCCACGGCGCGCCGCCCGAGATCCTGTTTGTGGCCCACCCGCATATCGGCACCTTCAAGCTGGTCAAGGTGGTTGAAGGCATCCGCGAGGAAATCGTGCGGCTGGGCGGTGAGATCCGCTTTGAGCAAAAGGTGACCGATGTGCTGGTAGAAGGCGATGAGCGCCAGCTGGTGGGCCTGCAGGTGCTGGACCTGGCCAGCGGCGAGCGCTATACCCTGCCCACCCAGCACGCGGTGATGGCCTTGGGCCACAGCGCACGCGACACCTTTGCGATGTTCTACGAGCGCGGCGTGGCCATGGAGGCCAAGCCCTTCTCGGTGGGTTTCCGCATCGAGCACCCGCAAAGCGTGATTGACCGCGCACGCTGGGGCAAGGATGCCGGCCACCCGCTGCTGGGTGCGGCCGACTACAAGCTGGTGCACCATGCCAGCAATGGCCGTGCCGTCTACAGCTTTTGCATGTGCCCGGGCGGCACCGTGGTGGCTGCGACCAGCGAGCCCGAGCGCGTGGTCACCAATGGCATGAGCCAGTACTCCCGCGCCGAGCGCAATGCCAATGCCGGCATGGTCTGCGCCATCAGCCCCGAGGACTACCCGCGCGATGCCGAGAGCTTTGCCTGGGCCTTTGACGGCAAGACCTATGGCGTGGAGAACCTGGCGCCGGGCACCTTCCACCCGCTGTCGGGCATCGTGCTGCAGCGCCAGCTGGAATCCAAGGCCTATGTGCTCGGCGGACAAAGCTACAGCGCACCCGGCCAGCTGGTCGGCGATTTTGTTGATGGCACGCCCTCGATTGCCTTTGGCACGGTGCAGCCCTCGTACAAGCCGGGTGTCCATCTGGGCGACCTGCACCAGGCCCTGCCCGCCTACGCCATCGAGGCCATGCGCGAAGCGCTGCCGGCCTTTGGCAAGAAGCTCCGGGGCTACGACATGTGGGATGCCATCCTGACGGGTGTGGAGACCCGCACCTCGTCGCCGGTCAAGATTGGCCGAGGCGGCAATTTTCAAAGCGACAACACGCGCGGCCTGTACCCGGCGGGCGAAGGTGCCAGCTATGCCGGCGGCATTCTGTCGGCGGGTGTCGATGGGATCAAGGTGGGCGAGGCCGTGGCCTGCGCCATATTGGGTGTGCCGGTGCCCTCGTCCGGCTCACGCGGATCGGGCGGCGCCTTGTAAGTATCTGCCGCATGCCCTCTGGCCTCGGCCAGAGGCTCGCATGATGTGCTGGGGGGGATGCCAGGGAAGCTACGTCTCAGAGCCCAGCATGGCTCGCCAGGCGCCGCTCTCGGCAAGCGGCCAGGCGCCAAAAAGCTCCGATAATTTACCGTATCCCAGCTTAAAAAAGGCTTAAAAAACCGCCTCTTACACCTTTGCAGCCCTGGCGCCACAGCCCCAACCTCAGCGAGCACAAGCCATCCTAGAATTTTGGATTGTTCTGATGCTGCTGAAGGTTGCCCATGTCTGGATCGATTCCCCACACCCTTACATTCCGCCTGGCCGCGACCGGCATAAGTGCGGCCTTGTTGTGTGCGCTTTCTGGACCCCTCTGGGCGGCCAGCGTTGACGATCCGGACGACAGCGGCAGCTCAGCACTGTCCGGCTGGACCTTTGGCTATTCGCCCTACACCTACCACTTCTCCAACGCCAAGAAAGAGCGCGACTTTGAGCCCGATGACGAGCGGCACAAATATGTGTGGCTGCTCAATGCCGAGAAAAAGCTCGATGCAAACCAAGTCGTCGGCTTTGCCTATTTCAGCAATTCCTTTGGCCAGCCCAGCCAGTACGCCTATTACGGCTGGCAGTTCCAGCCGCTGTCTGGCACCCCACAGCTGTTTTTCAAGCTCACCGGCGGCGTCATCCATGGCTATAAGTACCCCTACCACCGCAAGATTCCGCTCAACAACCGCAACGGTTGGGGCTTCACCGCCATCCCTGCGGTGGGCTGGAACTACAACGAGCGCTGGGGCGGCCAGCTCAATGTACTGGGCAAGTCAGCGCTGATGTTTCAGCTGAACTACACGATCCGCTGACCGGCGCTGCAGCCTAAGCCTAGGGCCTGTACGGCGCCCAGGCGCCAACCGGGAGCTTAAGAGCCTTAGCGGCGTTCCCAGTGCCCGCCACGGGCTTGCCAGCCATGGGGGCTGCGCACCCATTCACGGGGCACCCAGCGGTCCCCATGGTGGGGAGGCGCTGCCCAGCGGCCTTCACGCCAGACATAGCGACCACCGCTCCAGTCCCAAAAGCCGCCAATCCAGATTTGGGTGGCCACGGGCGCCACCACGACCGGAGCAGGCTCATAGCGCAGGGGCGGTGGCGCTTGCGACGATACGACGACGGCCCCGGTATTGCCATAAGCATAAGGCTCGGCGGGTGCGACAACGCAGCCGGTCACCAGGGTGGCGACTGCCAGGGCGCCGGCACACAGAGCGGCCGAACGCCTAGGGATGCTCTGCAAAACCCTCGCCAAACGGGATGGACGCGGATCGGGATGAGACGCAAGGCGTCTTTTGCAGTCAATAGCCGTAGCTATTGACAAGGAAGACAACGCAGCGGATCGCCCGAGCCCGCGTTCAGACCACGGCAGGGAGTTTTGCAGAGGGTCTCTAGAGGTGGGAGTGTGCGACATGGTGCATCTCCAGTGATGGCAAGAACTCCATTGAAGGAGCCCTGCCTTAACGCCCGGTGAGCGGCGCGTAAATCAGCGGTAAAAGCCTGGGCTGGCAGCGCCCAGCCAACCCGTATCCAGCCGTGCATCAGGCACAAAAAAGCACTGCCAAGGCAGTGCTTTTTGAGAGGCGGCAAGCCGAGGCTTATTGCACCTGGTTGTTTTGCAGCGCGGCCACGCGCTCTTCAATCGGTGGGTGCGAGCTGAACAGCTTGCCCAGGCTGCCGGTGATGCCCATGGCCTGCATGCTTTGCGGCAGGGTGCCAGGGTGCATGCCGCCGAGGCGGTGCAGCGCATTGATCATCGGCTGCTTGCGGCCCATCAGGCGGGCAGCGCCGGCGTCGGCGCGGAACTCGCGCTGGCGCGAGAACCAGGCCACGATGATGGCGGCCAGAAAGCCGAACACGATATCCAGCACGATGGTGGTGATCATGTAGCCAATGCCGGGGCCCGAGTTCTGCTCGTCATTGCGGCGCAGGAACGAATCGACCGCATAGCCGATGACGCGCGAGAGGAAGACCACAAAGGTGTTCATCACGCCCTGGATCAAGGCCATGGTGACCATGTCGCCATTGGCCACGTGGGCAATTTCGTGGCCGATGACGGCCTCCACCTCTTCGCGGGTCATGCCTTGCAGCAGCCCGGTCGAGACAGCTACCAGGGCCGAGTTCTTGAAGGCGCCGGTCGCAAAAGCGTTGGCCTCGCCCTCGTAGATTCCGACATCGGGCATCTTGATGCCGGCTTGGTCGGAGAAGCGGCGCACGGTCTCGACAATCCAGGCTTCATCCGCACTTTGGGGCTGGTTGATGATCTTGACGCCCATGCTCATCTTGGCGATGGGCTTGCTCATCAGCAAGGAGATGATGGCGCCGCCAAAACCCATGATGAAGGCAAAGCCAAGCAGGGCCCCGAGGTTCAGGCCATTGGCAGTCAAAAAGCGGTTGACACCGAGCAGGCTGGCAACAATGCCCAGCACCACAACGACGGCGATATTGGTCGCCAGAAAAAGGAACATTCGTTTCATGGGGTTGATTCTCCAAGGAGGGGAACACAGTGCTCGGTAACTGGGGGCAATGTCTTGGTAATTCAAGACCTTACCCACACTTTGAGGAGACGGCTGGATGCTTATGATATTTGTGGCCGTCGGGCCGAGCGAAATACGCCTGGGTCATCGTAGAAGGAAAAATGCTGGTTTTCCTGGCACCATCCCGGAACGCCCAGCACCGGCAAGGGCGTGAAGGGCTTGCCCGCCAGGTGCGCAGCGTCCAGAGAATCGGCGATGACCGCGTCGATATTGTCCACCATCGGCCAGGGCTGCGGCGGGCAAAAAACATGTGCAGTGATTGGTTTTCTGGGGCTGATGAGCTTTTCGAGCAGCGCATGGCCGATGACGATGAGCTGCGCCTGCTGCCACAGCGGCCGCAGCTCGACAAACAGCCGCTGCCACTGGCGCTGCTGCAATGCCTGCCACAGGGCTTGGGGGGCAAGCAGCACGGCGCCGTTTTCGTCAAACAGGGTCAGCGCATCGCGCAAGGGCCCACGGCTGGCGCCCACGCCGCCGGCGTCGTCAATGGCCTGGGCCTGCAAGGCATTGAGCCGGGCCTTGGTGCGCGCAAAGCGCTGCCAGACCAGGCCGTTGAGCCCGTCATGCATATGTTCGCGGGTGGGTACACAGTCGGTGCGTGCGATAAAGCGCTCATAGGCCTCGCCCGGCGGCAGGGCCGACTGCGGCACAAAACGCCGGCCACAATCACCCAGGCGGTTGAGCAGATCGGGCATGGCCAGCCCCTGGCAGTCGAGCTGGCGGATCTGCAGGCCCAGCGCCTGGTAGGGCTGCAGCCAGGGCGCCTGCCAGTCCAACGATGACCAGCCCCCCGGCTCGGGAGAATCCTGCGCTGTGGCCTCGCGCTTATCCACGCATCAAATGATAAAAACGCTCAGTCCGCCAGCTTCCAGGGCAGCGCTTCACCCGAGCGCAGGGGTTTGAGGTCGGCCTGGCCAAAGGGGTAGGACTCGGGCGGGGTCCAGGATTCGCGTAGCAGGGTGATGCGGTCGGTGTTGCGCGGCAGATTGTAGAAGTCTGCACCATGCAGGCTGGCAAAGCCTTCGAGCTTGTCGAGCGCGCCAACCTTGTCAAACACCTCGGCATACATCTCGATCGCGGCATGGGCGCTGTAGCAACCGGCGCAACCGGTGGCGTGCTCTTTGAGCTGGGCGGCATGTGGGGCGCTGTCGGTACCCAGGAAGAACTTGGGATTGCCGCTGGTGGCAGCCTGCACCAGCGCCAGGCGGTGCTCCTCGCGCTTGAGCACGGGCAGGCAGTAGTAATGCGGGCGAATGCCACCGGTAAAGATCGCATTGCGGTTGAACAGCAGATGCTGGGGCGTGATCGTGGCGCCAACAAAGCGGTCAGTCTCGGTCACGTACTGGGCCGCTTCGCGCGTGGTGATGTGCTCGAACACGATTTTCAGCTCAGGGAAATCGCGGCGCAGCGGCAGCATGTGCTGGTCGATGAAGGCCGCCTCGCGGTCAAACAGGTCCACATCGCTGCCGGTCACCTCACCGTGTACCAAGAGCAGCATGCCTTCGCGCTGCATCGCCTCCAGGGTGGGGTAGATCTTGCGGATATCGGTCACGCCATGGTCGCTGTTGGTGGTGGCGCCTGCGGGGTAGAGCTTGCAGGCCACCACACCAGCGGCCTTGGCGCGCACGATCTCCTCGGGCGCCAGCTTGTCCGTCAGGTACAGGGTCATCAGCGGCTCAAACTGCAGGCCCTGGGGGATGGCCGCCACGATGCGCGCCTTGTAGGCCAGCGCCAGCTCAGCCGTGGTGACGGGCGGCTTGAGGTTGGGCATGACGATGGCGCGGGCAAACTGCCTCGCTGCATGGGCCACCGTGGTGGCCAGGGCGGCGTCATCGCGCAGATGAATGTGCCAATCGTCGGGTCGGATGATGCTGATGGTGGAGGGTGCGGTGCTCATCCCGCCATTGTCGCATCGGTCATGCCGACGTCATCCCAGTCCCCGAGCATTGGACAAAAGTAACCCAATGTTAAGGGTAGGCTCTCATAGAACAGACAGTCTCTGTGCGTATCATCTGAAGCCGTAGGAATTCTTAATCAAGGACTGTGCAATATGTGGCTAAACCATATTTTCCGCGGCGCTTTGCTGCTGGGCATCGCCAGCAGCAGCCTGGCCCAGGCGCCCTTGCCAGACAGCTGGGACAAGATCCGGGAGTCGCAGCGCATCACCGTCGGCTACCGCCCGGATGGCCTGCCGTTTGCCTACGAGATGGGCGAGACGAAAAAACCGGTGGGCTACGCCATCGACATCTGCCAGGCACTGATCGGCAAGCTCCAGCAGAGCATGGGCTTGGCCAAGCTGGAGGTGCAATACCGCGCCATCAACGGCCAGACGCGCTTCACCGATCTGGCCAGCGGCGCCATTGATGTGGACTGCAGCAACACCACCAACACCAAGGACCGGCGCGAGAGCAAGCATGTCTCCTTCAGCCTGCCCTATTACATCGCCGGTGTGCGCATGCTGGTCAAGTCCGACAGCGGCATCAACGATGTGGACGACCTCTCGGGCAAGCGCGTGATCACCACCAAGGGCACCACCTCGCTGCAGGTGCTCGAGCGCCGTGTGGCCGTCAACGGCCTCAAGATCCAGCACAGCGAATGCCTCACCCATAACGACTGCTTCAAGGCCGTGCAGACCGGTACCGCCGACGTCTGGTTGATGGACGACATCCTGCTCGCGGCCCACCGTGCGCAGGCCGACAAGCCTGAGCAGTTCAAACTGATCGGCAAGCTGATGTCGATCGAGCCCCTGTCGCTGATGATGCGCGACAGCGATGTGCGCATGAAAAAGGTGTTCGATGCGGAGATGCGCAACCTCTCGCAGAACTTCGAGATCACGCGTCTGTACAAGAAGTGGTTTGAGTCGCCGCTGCCCGGCAAGGGCTTTGCGCTGAATGTGCCCATGTCCTACCTGCTCACCGACATGCTGCGCTTTCCCAGCGATAAGTTCGACAACTGATCCTCTCCCGGGGCCGCGCTCTGCGGCCCCTGCGTTCCGACGAGTCGCTGAGCCGTAGCGCTCGCCATCAAGCGCCTGCGCACCGGCCCATCCATAGCGGTGGGCTTGCCTCTCCCCCTCGATCCAATAACACCACCCATAAAAAATGGCCGCATCAAGCGGCCATGGATGGGTGCGATATGTGCAGCAATCAGTGCTGCAGGATCTTGCTCAGGAAGTCCTTGGTACGCGGCTGGCGGGCATCGGGGTTGCCGAAGAAATCGTCCTTGGAGCAGTCCTCCAGGATCTTTCCGCCCACGTCCATGAAGATCACGCGGCTGGCCACCTTCTTGGCAAAGCCCATTTCGTGCGTCACGCACATCATGGTCATGCCTTCGTGGGCCAGGCCGATCATCACATCCAGCACTTCGCCGACCATTTCAGGGTCCAGGGCCGAGGTGGGCTCGTCAAACAGCATCACGCTCGGGTCCATCGACAGCGCACGGGCAATGGCCACGCGCTGCTGCTGACCACCGGAGAGCTGACCAGGGAACTTGTCCTTGTGCGCCATCAGGCCCACGCGATCGAGCATCTTCAGGCCACGGACCTTGGCGTCGTCTGCGCTGCGGCCCAGCACCTTGATCTGGGCGATCGTCAGGTTCTCGGTCACCGACAGATGGGGAAACAGCTCGAAATGCTGGAACACCATGCCGACGGTGCTGCGCAGCTTGGGCAGGTCGGTCTTGGGGTCGTGGATGGCCGTGCCATTGACCCAGATTTCACCCTTCTGGATGGGCTCGAGCGCATTGATCGTCTTGATCAGGGTCGACTTGCCCGAGCCCGAAGGACCGCACACCACCACCACTTCGCCCTTGGCAATGCTGGTGGAGCAGTCGTTGAGCACCTGGAAGCTGCCGTACCACTTCGAGACATTCTTCATTTCAATCATTTGGATATCCTTTGTATTGCCGCATCAGCGAATGATGGCGATCTTCTTGTGCAAACGCTTAACGAACCACGACAGCGTAAAGCAGATGATGAAGTAAAGCACGGCAGCAGCCAGATAGGCCTCGACCGGGCGGCCGAAATTCTTGCCTGCCACTTCAAAGCCCTTGAGCATGTCGTAGGCGCCGATGGCATAGACCAGCGACGTATCCTGGAACAAGATGATGGTCTGGGTCAGCAAAACCGGCAGCATGTTGCGGAAAGCCTGGGGCAGCACCACCAGACGCATGTTCTGCCCATAGGTCATGCCCACGGCTTGGCCGGCATACACCTGGCCACGCGGAATCGACTGGATACCGGCCCGCATGATCTCGGAGAAGTAGGCGGCCTCGAACGCCACAAAGGTGATGACCGCCGACATCTCTGCCCCGATGGGCTTGCCGATCAGCAAGGGCACCAGCAGGAAGAACCACAGAATCACCATCACCAGCGGCACGGAGCGCATGCCGTTGACGTAGATGGTGGCAGGCAGCACCAGGAACTTCTTGCCCGACAAGCGCATCAGCGCCAGCAGGGTGCCAAAGAAGATACCACCCAGGGTTGCGACGATGGTCAGCATCACGCTGAACACCAGACCCTTGATGATGAAGTTCTGGATCAGATCCCAGTTGTAGAACGAAAAATCAAGATTCAAATTCATCTCAGTGACCTCCGGAGCCGCCTGCGGCGATAAAGCCCGGGATACGGCTTCTCTTTTCAATGAAGGCCATGATGCGGTTGATCACGAATGCCGAGATCATGTACAGCGCGGTCACCGCCAGGTAGACCTCAATACCGCGAGAGGTTTCCTCTTGCGCCTGCATCGCGAACAAGGTCAGCTCGGCCACCGACACGGCAAAGGCCACCGACGAATTCTTGAAGATGTTCATCGACTCGCTGGTGAGCGGCGGAATGATGATGCGGTAGGCCATGGGCAGCAGCACATAGCGGTAGTACTGGAAGGTCGTGAAACCCAGCGCCATGCCCGCATAACGCTGGCCGCGCGGCAGCGCCAGGATACCGGCACGCAGCTGCTCGGCAATACGCGCCGAGGTAAAAAAGCCCAGCGCCAGCACCACCAGCAAGAACCCAGGCACTTGCTTGAGTGCGGGGAAGATGGAAGGCACCACGTGGTACCACAGGAAAATTTGCACCAGCAGGGGAACGTTGCGGAACAATTCCACCCAGGCATTGCCCAGCCGCACCGTCCAAGGCCGGTCAGGCAGGGTGCGCAGGGTACCGATGACGGAGCCGAGGATCAGCGCGATCACCAACGCACACAAGGAAACGGAGATAGTCCATCCCCACGCAGACAACAACCAGTCCAGATACGTGACATCACCGTTTTTACCGAAACAGCCCTGCACGACCTGGCGCTCAATCGTGTCTTCACAAAATACTTGCCAATCCCAATTCATAGGACTACCTCTTTTTTTGTCTTTGTAGCAATGTTTGGTACCAGATTGCAACTGTCAAAAACCAGTACCAACAAAAACGCCCCCCCAAACCCCAGGCTGGAAGGGCGGTACCTAAATGGTGTGCTTACTTGACTTCGTAGGCTTCCATGGGCTTGTCGTTGGGGTTGGCCCAAGCGTCCTTGGTTGCAGCCGACAGCGGCAGGCCCACCTTCACGTTGTTAGGTGGAATGGGTTGCATGAACCACTTGTCGTACAGCTTCTCCAGCGAGCCATCCTTGATCTGGCGCACGATGGAATCGTCCACCGCCTTCTTGAAGGCAGCGTCGTCCTTGCGCAGCATGCAGGCGATAGGCTCGACCGACAGCACTTCGCCGACGACCTTGTAGTCGGCTGGAGCCTTGGACTTGGAGATGTTGGCGGCCAGGATGGAGCCGTCCATGACGAAGGCATCAGCACGGCCAGACTCCAGCATCAGGAAGCTGTCAGCGTGGTCCTTGCCCATGACTTCTTTGAAGGTCAGGCCATCAGCGCGCTTGTTCTTGCGCAGGGTCTGCACCGAGGTCGTACCGGTGGTGGTCACCAGGGTCTTGCCGTTGAGGTCCTTGATGCCGGTGATGCCGGAGTTGGCCTTCACAGCGATGCGCACTTCTTCCACGTAGGTGGTGAAGGCGAAAGCAGCATCCTTTTGGCGCGACTGGTTGTTGGTGGTGGAGCCGCATTCCAGATCCACGGTGCCGTTTTGCACCAGAGGCACGCGGTTTTGCGAGGTCACGGGCTGGTACTTGATCTCCAGCTTGGCCAGGCCCAGTTGCTTTTGCAGATCGCTCACAACGTTCTCAGCCATCTCGGTGTGGAAGCCAACGTACTTGCCGTTGCCCAAGGTGTAGCCCAGGCCCGAAGACTCGCGAACACCCAGGGTGATGCTGCCCGACGACTTGATCTTGGCCAGCGTATCGCCCGCTTGCGCAAACGCGCTTCCTGCCGCAACCGCTGCCACCGCAAAAGCCAGCAAATGTTTCTTCATCATCAGACCTCCAGATAAATCAATTAAGTTGTCACCGGCTGGCCTCAACAGACGCCAAAGCGACAACTGACACGCTCCGTATTGTGCAGTCCGTCCAGATAATGCCAGCAGACTAAGCGCTGCAAACATCCGGAAAATTACCAATGAATTGCTAACAATTCATAGCCTTTTTCGAACATTTCACGTACATCTAACCAACTGCAACACGAGCAATCCGCAAGCATTGCACAGAAATTCCAAATGGCATATTAGAAATTACCCTGCAAATCCACTGAAT
Source organism: Comamonas sp. (assembly GCA_036667955.1). Classification (GTDB taxonomy): domain Bacteria; phylum Pseudomonadota; class Gammaproteobacteria; order Burkholderiales; family Burkholderiaceae_C; genus Comamonas. The sequence goes on along the minus strand of JAVWTB010000003.1, from coordinate 4,324 downwards.
CTATATATTTATAGACTTCAAGGACTGTGCACGGGATTGCGGGCCACCAGGTAGTCCCACAGCGCCTGTGCGCCGGTTTTCACCGCATCGTTGGACTGCGGTTTTTCCCGGTACGCACGCACATCCATCGCCACTTCCCACTGGGCCGAGCTGGGGTAGTCGGCACGCACCAGCTTCTTGGCTTTGAGCTCTTTTTTGGCAGCGCTCTGCGGCAGAAAAGCCAGGCCATGGCCTTCCATGGCCATCGCCTTGAGGCCTTCGGCCATGTCGGTCTCGTAGACGCGATCCAGATAGGCCGGCTCGGGCGCCTGCTTGAGTGCCAGATCGGTCACCCGGCTGAGGTAGGCACCGGGCGCATAGCCCAGAAACGGCAGCGGTACATCGGAAGCACCGGGCAGCAGGAAAAGTGGCAGGCCATCGAGCCCGGGCTTGCAGTAAGGCGCCATTACCTCGCGGCCCAGGCTCACCATTTCATAGCGTTGCGGATCCAGCTGGATCGGTTGGGATTCATGGTGGTAGGCAATCAGCAGGTCGCAGCCGCCTTCGACCAGGCGCATCACCGCATCGTGCACATTGAGAGCGATCAAGCGGCTCTTGAACAGGCCAAAATCATTGCGCAGGCCCGAGACCCAGGTGGGGAAGAACGTGAAGGCCAGCGTATGGGGAACGGCAAAGTCGATGATGTCCTTGCCCGAAGACGAATGCACGCGCAGCATGGCCCGCGTGCTCTGCACCGCCTGCAGGATCTCGATGGCCTGGTTGTACAGCGTCTTGCCTGCGGGCGTGAGCCGCGTCGGGTAGGAGCTGCGGTCCACCAGGTCCGCTCCTGCCCAGGACTCCAAGGCCTGAATCCGCCGAGAGAATGCCGGCTGGGTGACATGGCGCAACTGCGCCGACCGGCTGAAACTGCGCGTTTCCGCCAGACTCACAAAATCTTCAAGCCACTTGGTTTCCATCCGCGCATTATCCACACGCCAGTCACCGTCCAATGCAAGTAGGCAGGTGACATGCGCGACTTCGCCGCCACATCCCCGGGAAATGGATGGCTTGCAAGCCCTCGGATCAAGGCCATAATCTGGCCCCACTGGCCCACCTGCCATGCGCGGCATTCGCTGCAGATACCCATCTATCCGATGCCGATGGTCCGCTCACAAGGCGGTTTGTGTTTTCCGCATTCACCTTGGGCTCCGCCGAGCCCTCTCGCGACCGCTTGTTATGGCATCACCCTCCCCTCACGCTCCGGGCGGCAGCAGCGCTGCCACTTCCACCACCTTGCCCAGCGAGCCCGCCCCTGCCAAAGGGCTGTGGCTGGAAGACTGGCTCACGGTCCTCATCATGGCGCTCTTGGCGCTCATCACCTTTGCCAACGTCATCGTGCGCTATTTCACCGATGGCTCCTTCGCCTGGACCGAGGAGATATCGGTCTTTCTGATGATCTTGCTGGCCATGGTCGCGGGCTCGGCGGCCGTGGCACGCAACCTGCATATCCGCATCGAATTTTTTGCCGAGCGGGGCGATGCGCGCCGCCGCAAGGCCTTTGCCCGCTTTGGTGCGCTGACGGTGGCCCTGCTGTTTGCGCTGATCTGCGTGCTCAGCATCCGCGTGGTGGTGGACGACTACCGCTATGAAGAAACCTCACCAGGCATCGGCCTGCCGCAGTGGTGGTATTCCATCTGGCTGCCGGTGTTCTCCGCGCTGATCACCCTGCGCGCGCTGGGCCTGTACCTGCGCCAGGGCCGCGCCAGCTTTGCCCATGTGGCCACCGACGGTGACGAAGCCACCACCACGCCCACCACCAGGGAGCACGCATGATTGCCACCCTGCTGTTTATTGGCTTTATCTCTCTGATGCTGCTGGGCGTGCCGATTGGCGCGGCCCTGGGCCTGGCCGGCGCTGTGGCCATTGCGCTGGCCAATGCCGATGCGCAATGGTTTGGCCTGCTGGCCATTCCGCAGAACTTCTACGCCGGTCTGGGCAAATACCCGTTGCTGGCCATTCCGATGTTTGTGCTGGTGGGCTCGATCTTTGACCGCTCAGGTGTCGCCTTGCGGCTGGTCAACTTTGCCGTGGCGATTGTGGGGCGCGGCCCGGGCATGCTGCCATTGGTAGCCATTGCCGTGGCCATGTTTCTGGGCGGTATTTCCGGCTCGGGCCCGGCCAATGCGGCGGCAGTGGGCGGTGTGATGATTGCGGCCATGCGCCGCGCCGGTTATCCGGGCAGCTTCTCGGCCAGCGTGGTCGGTGCCGCTGCGGCGACCGACATTCTGATTCCACCGTCGGTGGCCTTCATCATCTATTCCGTGCTGGTGCCCGGTGCATCGGTGCCTGCGCTGTTTGCGGCCGGCATGATTCCGGGCATTCTTGCCGGCCTGGCGCTGATCATCCCGGCGGTCTGGATGTCGCGCAAACACAAGATGGGCGCGCTGGAAGCCAGCCTGCCCCGGCCCGAGTTCTGGAAAAGCCTGCGCGAAGCCGCCTGGGGCCTGGCCGCGCCGGTGCTGATTCTGGGCGGTATGCGCATGGGCTGGTTCACGCCCACCGAGGCGGCGGTGGTGGCGGTGTTCTACGGCCTGTTCGTCGGCATGGTGGTGCACCGCACCATTGGCTTTCGCGACCTGTTCCCCATCCTGCGCGAGGCAGGCGAGCTGTCGGCCGTGATCCTGATCGTGGTATCGCTGGCCGGCATCTTCGCGTTCTCGCTGTCGACCCTGGGTGTCATCGACCCAATCACCAACGCCATCGTCAACTCAGGCCTGGGCGAATGGGGCGTGATGGCGCTGCTGATCCTGATGCTGATCACCGTCGGTATGTTCCTCGACGGCATCTCCATCTTCCTGATCTTTGTGCCGCTCTTGATGCCCATCATGCAGCACTACCACTGGGACCCCGTCTGGTTTGGCGTGATCTTGACCCTGAAGGTGGCGCTGGGCCAATTCACCCCACCGCTGGCGGTGAACTTGATGGTCAGCTGCCGCATCGCTGGCGTGCGCATGGAATCGACCGTGCGCTGGGTCGGCTGGATGCTGTTTGCCATGTTCTGCGTGATGGTGCTGGTCATCGCCTTCCCGCAGCTGGCGCTGTGGCTGCCCGCCAAACTGGGCTACTGATCGGAGCCTGGGCTGGGTGCAAGCGCACACGCTTGTACCCAGCTCCCAACCCGAGCTATCTTTTCCCTTGAACCACCCGGAGACAAAACTATGAGAACCCGTCAATTCCTCGCCACTGCCTTGGCTGCAGCCGCTGCACTGAGTTTTGCCGCACCCGCTGTGCAGGCCCAAGGCAACTACAAAAGCGAGTACCGCATGTCGCTGGTGCTGGGCACGGCCTTCCCCTGGGGCAAGGGCGGCGAGATCTGGGCCGACAAGGTGCGTGAGCGCACGCAAGGCCGCATCAATATCAAGCTCTACCCAGGGGTGTCCCTGGTGCAGGGCGACCAGACGCGTGAGTTCTCGGCACTGCGCCAGGGCGTGATCGACATGGCAGTCGGCTCCACTTTGAACTGGTCGCCCCAGATCAAGGAGCTGAACCTGTTTGCACTGCCGTTTCTGATGCCCGACTATGCCGCAGCCGATGCGCTGACCCAGGGCGAGCCCGGCAAGCGCCTGTTTGCCCGCCTGGAAAAAGCCGGCGTGGTGCCCCTCGCCTGGGGTGAGAACGGCTACCGCGAAATCTCCAACTCCAAGCATGCGATCAAGACCCCTGCCGATATGAAGGGCCTCAAGATCCGCGTGGTCGGCTCGCCACTGTTTGTGGACACCTTCAGCGCGCTGGGCGCCAACCCCACGCAGATGAGCTGGGCCGACGCGCAGCCTGCGATGGCCAGCGGCGCGGTCGATGGCCAGGAGAACCCAGTGGCCGTCTACCAGGCCGCCAAGCTCAACACCGTGGGCCAGAAGTACCTGACCCTGTGGGGCTACATCAATGACCCGCTGATCTTTGTCGTGAACAAGGACATCTGGGCCAGCTGGAGCAAGGCCGACCAGGACATCGTGCGCCAGGCTGCCATCGAAGCCGGCCAGGAAGAAATCGCCATCGCCCGCAAAGGCATGATTGAAGCGGGCAAGCCCTTGGTCAAAGAGCTGAGCGCCAACGGCGTCACCGTGACCGAGCTGAGCGCTGCCGAGCGCGAAGCCTTTGTGAAAGCCACGCGCCCGGTGTATGACAAGTGGAAGCAGCAAGTCGGTGCCGACCTGGTGACCGCTGCCGAGAAGGCGATTGCAGCCCGTAAGCAGTAACCCCTGCAGGCTCCAAACAGCGAAGCCACCGGTTTGAACTGACCCCCATAAGTTGGACGGTCTAGAAATAGCATCAAGCAGCTTTGGGC
>JAVWTB010000002.1:0-349043 GCA_036667955.1 Comamonas sp. | reverse complement strand
TGGTCAGCGTATTGCGGCCGCTGTGGTACATGGCCGTGGCCGTCGCCATGGGGCTAGGGTAGAAGGTCTGCACCTGGTCGGCACGGAAGCCATTCTTCTTGAGCCAGATGGCCAGGTTCATCATGTCCTCATCGCTGGTGCCCGGGTGGGCGGCGATGAAGTACGGAATCAGAAACTGCTTTTTGCCCGCCTCTTCGCTGAACTTCTCAAACAGCTGCTTGAAGCGGTCATAGCTGCCAATGCCAGGCTTCATCATCTTGTTGAGCGGGCCGGCCTCGGTGTGCTCGGGGGCAATCTTGAGGTAGCCGCCCACATGGTGCTGCACCAGCTCCTTGATGTACTCAGGCGACTTGACCGCCAAGTCATAGCGCAGGCCCGAGCCGATCAGAATCTTCTTGATGCCGGGCAGTTTGCGGGCGCGGCGGTAGATCTTGATCAGCGGACCGTGGTCGGTGTGCAGGTTCGGGCAGATGCCAGGGAACACGCAGCTGGGCTTGCGGCAGGCAGCCTCGATTTGCGGGCTCTTGCAACCCAGGCGGTACATGTTGGCCGTGGGGCCACCCAGGTCCGAGATGGTGCCGGTGAAACCCTTGACCTTGTCGCGGATGTCTTCCAGCTCCTGGATGATGGAGTCTTCAGAACGGCTTTGGATGATGCGGCCTTCGTGCTCGGTGATGGAGCAGAAAGTGCAACCACCAAAGCAGCCGCGCATGATGTTGACCGAAGTGCGAATCATCTCCCAAGCCGGGATCTTGGTGGCGGCCTCGTGGCTGCCGTTCTCGTCGGCGTAGGACGGATGCGGGCTACGGGCATAGGTCAAACCAAACACCCAGTCCATCTCGGCGGTAGTGAGCGGAATGGGCGGTGGGTTCATCCAAACATCGCGCGCCGTGGTGCCTTCGCCATGGGCTTGCACCAAGGCACGGGCATTGCCGGGGTTGGTCTCCAGATGCAGCACGCGGTTGGCATGGGCATAGAGAATCGGGTCGCTCTTGACCTCTTCATAACTCGGCAGGCGCAACACCGTGCGGTCGCGCGCCGGCATCTTGGATTTGTGGCGCAGCGAGAGGTTGGGCACAAACGTCAGGGGCTGCACATTTGACAAGCTCGCAGCACCCGTGCTGCCCGCGCCGCTGCCACTAGCCGCTGCAGCAGCGGAGGCATCGGCGCCCTCTTTCTCGGCATCTTCCTTGGCGCAGCTTTGGCCCTGGGCCTCCGCCTGCTCGCTGGTCGTCATGTAGGGGTTGATGTGGGGCTCGACTTCGCCGGGCTCATCCACCGTGGTCGAGTCCACTTCAAACCAGCCTTCTTCGGAGGCGCGGCGGAAGAACGACGTGCCACGCACATCGGTGATGTTCTCCACCGGCTCACGCGCGGCAATGCGGTGGGCCACTTCGACCAACGCGCGCTCGGCGTTGCCGTAGAGCAAGATGTCGCACTTGCTGTCCACCACGATCGAGCGGCGCACCTTGTCGCTCCAGTAGTCGTAGTGGGCGATGCGGCGCAGCGAACCTTCAATGCCGCCCAGCACAATCGGCACATCCTTGTAGGCTTCGCGGCAGCGCTGGCTGTAAACAATGGCGGCGCGGTCCGGGCGTTTGCCACCCACATCGCCGGGGGTGTAGGCATCGTCCGAGCGGATTTTGCGATCAGCCGTATAGCGGTTGATCATCGAATCCATGTTGCCCGCTGTCACACCCCAAAACAAATTGGGCTTGCCCAAAGCCTTGAAGGCCTCGGCACTTTGCCAGTCCGGTTGCGCAATGATGCCCACGCGAAAGCCCTGCGCTTCCAGCACGCGGCCAATCACGGCCATGCCAAAACTGGGGTGGTCCACATAGGCATCGCCGGTCACCAAGATGATGTCGCAGCTATCCCAGCCCAGCTGATCCATCTCGGCCCGACTCATGGGCAAGAATGGTGCAGGGCCAAAGCGTTTGGCCCAATAAGGCTTGTAGCTGGTCAGCGGCTTGGCAGCGCGCTCAAAGAAAGAGACATCAATCGGGGCAGACATGGGCAACAACAGTCGTGGGGTAATGCGCGCAGAGGCTCGGAGCCAGGAACGGCAGGGTCCGATATTCTATAAAAATAGCCCGTAGCACGCATTTGTACGGGTATTGATGCTATGTATTTCGGAGCATCTGTGAGTGCATGCCCCATGCCAGGAAGGCAGCGCTGGCAACGTGCGCAAGCCGACTCACAAGTCAGACTTTATTGCGCTGCATCAAATAGCCGCATATTGTCGCATGGCTGCCCGGTTCACTGCAAATAAAAAAGGCAGCCTCTGCTGCCTGTGTGCGCCTGCGGATCGAATCAGCGAGCGCAAAAGTGCGCCCAGCGATGCATACCCTTCAGCAGCTTACCACTCACCACCTTCGCGCACGCGCTGGGCCAGGTCGATATAGCCGCCGTCATCATTGGCACTGGGGGTGGTTGGCAGAGCAGCGAGCACTTCGGTCACATAGGCGGGCGTCTCCAAACCTGCACGTCCGAACCCATGGTTGTTCAAGGAATCCAAATTGGTTTGCAGTTGGTGTTGCATGATCGCTCCAGGCTAATGTGTCAGTCGGTGGGTATGAGTGGTTCTAAAAAATCGGGGTAGACTCGCAGCCTTGCTGCACGATGGGTCTCCGCTGCAGTAGCAACTCCATCGCTGGAGCACTTCTGTCATTGAAACAATGATATGTGTCTAACGCATGACATCTCCGCGACGTTGACGCATAACACTGTAAGCAAACGTCTTCTTCTCGCCACGCATGCCCTATACCTTGGCCCAGGCGGTTCATAGCGAACTGGTCATCAAGAAAAGCCGCTTCATCGGCTGTGTTCAGCCCGTTCAGGACCGTGCGCAAGCCCTGCTGATTGTGCAGGGACTGCGCGCCCAGCACCCGGGTGCCAACCATGTGTGCTGGGCATTGATGGCGGGCGGCCAGTCGGCCGCAGTCGATGATGGCGAGCCCAGTGGCACTGCAGGCCGGCCGATGCTCGATGTCCTGCGCCACCAGCAGATCGAGGGCGCACTGGCCACCGTCGTGCGTTATTTTGGTGGCGTCAAACTGGGTGCCGGCGGCCTGGTTCGGGCCTACACCGACGCCATCGCCCAGGCCATGCTGCAGGCAGAAAAAATAGAGCGCCAGACCATGGCCCGCCTGCTATGCAGATTGCCTTATGCCCTAGAAGGCGGCATGCGGCGTGAAGTCAGCGCCGCAAACGCCCAGTTGCTGGAAGTGACCCATGGCGATGACGTGCTGGCCGACATTGCGTTGGTGGCATCGCAGGTCCCCGGCTTTGTTGACCGCATGAATGAACTAGGTCAAGGCCGTCTCACTTGGCTCGACGCCGCGGACTGATTGCGCCGCCAAACCAAGTACGGCCTGGGCATCATGTAAAAGAGTAATTCATTCACGCGCCAGAGCCCAAGGGTGCTTTTCTCTGCCATTATCATGAAACGCGTCGAAGATGCGCTAGCGGGTAGCGCATGGAAATAGAGAGAGTATCTATGGCTATCCATCTATGGGATTACGCACCTGACGCGCTGGAGGTATCGATGAGCGAACTGCTGGTGGCCACGGCAGAGTCCTCGGATGAACTGATCGACCAGAACGTCAAGGAGGTGCTGCATGGCCTGCGCGAGCATCTGAAGATGGACGTGATTTTTGTCTCCGAGATCTACGACGGCCAGCGCATGTTCAAGCATGTGGACCACCACCCTGACAAGGCCTTGATCAAGACCGGCGGTGGCTCATCGCTGGAGCAGTCCTTTTGCCAGTGCGTGCTCGATGGCCGCCTGCCGCCGCTGGTGCATGACGCGGCAGAGCACATCGAGTCGGCCAAGCTCCCCGCCACGCCCTTTCGCGTTGGCGCACATCTGAGCACGCCCATCATCCTGGCCGATGGCCAGATCTACGGCACGCTGTGCTGCTTCAGCACCGAGCCCGACCCCACGCTGCGCGAAACGGATTTGCAGAAACTGGCCGTGGTTGCCAAACACACGGCCAGGCGCATTGATGTGCGGCGCGACAAGGAGCGTGACGCCGAGCTGCAAAAATGGAAGCTCCAGCCACTGGATGACAAAAAGCAGACTTGGCAGCTCCCGGGTATGAGAAACAACTGAACCTCTGCTGGCCGATCTGCGTGAAATACGGCAACCAGTGATGGAGCACCGATACTTTCTCCCGCTACAATCAGCCCAGTGCGCGGGTGTCGTTCAGTGGTAGGACTCTTGCTTCCCAAGCAAATAATGTGGGTTCGATTCCCATCACCCGCTCCATACAAAACTAAAACGCGCCTTGTGAGGCGCGTTTTTCATGGCTTTGTGCTTGCGATCAGTGTGTGTGCAAACCACCATTGACCGAGAACTCTGCGCCTGTCGCATAGCCACCATCGACCGATGCCAGCCAGGCGATGATCGCAGCAATCTCGTTGGGCTCCCCCAGGCGCTTCATGGGAATGGTGCCCACGATTTTCTCCAGCACATCGGGGCGGATGGACTTGACCATGTCAGTGCCGATATAGCCGGGGCTGACGGTATTGACGGTGACGCCCTTGCCTGCCAGTTCCTGGGCCAGGGCCATCGAGAAACCATGCATGCCGGCCTTGGCAGCCGAGTAGTTGGTCTGGCCTGCTTGGCCCTTGGCGCCGTTGACGGAGCTGATATTGACGATCCGGCCCCATCCTTTTTCCACCATGTCGGCCACGACCTGCTTGGTCACGTTGAACATGGAGTTCAGATTGGTCTCGATCACTGCCTGCCAGTCATCGGGCGTCATTTTCATAAACATGCGGTCTCGGGTAATGCCGGCATTGTTCACCAACACGTCGATACTGCCATGCTCTGCCTTGGTCTTGGCAAACGCCTCCACGGTAGATTCCCAATTGCCGACATTGCCCACTGAGGCGTGGAATTCATAGCCCAGCGCTTTTTGCTCGCCCAACCATTTCTGGAAGTCACGGGTGGGGCCGCAGCCCGCAATCACCTTGAATCCGTCTTTGTGCAAACGCTGGCAAATGGCCGTCCCAATGCCTCCCATACCGCCGGTTACATAGGCCACTTTTTGACTCATTGACATCTCCTTGGTTTTGCTTGGAATGCTTGCGAACTCTCACTGTAACCAAGAAAGCTGTTGCAAAAATTCTCGTTTACGCCAAGCAAACAAATTCTTGCAGTCATGGCAAATATCGGTAAATTTGACCCAGATTACGATCAAAAACGAGCCTTAAACAGGCGCGCTTTTGATCGTTTTCGCGGATTTAATGGATAACCCTATCAAGAAATACCGAGCCATAGTCAGGTATTCATCACCCTACTTGCGACACAGCATGGGTCTATGAATCTGGAGTAATGAGCCCAGGGTCCGCGCCCGTCAAACTGATAGTACCAAGGCATAGGCTGGGCCAACCAAGGACAAAAAAACCGCCCATACGGGCGGTTGGTGGTTGCGCGGCGGCGTTGTACTTAAAGGCGTTCCACAGCCAGTGCCACGCCCATGCCGCCGCCAATACACAGGCCGGCGATACCGCGCTTGGAACCACGGCGTTTCATCTCGTGGAGCAAGGTGACCAAAATGCGCGCACCGGATGCCCCGATGGGGTGACCGATGGCAATGGCGCCGCCGTTCACATTGACCTTGCTGGTGTCCAGCTCCAGTTCCTGGTTCACCGCGCAGGCCTGCGCGGCAAAGGCTTCATTGAGCTCGAAAAGATCGACCTCTTCGGCTTTCCAACCGGTTTTTGCCAGTACCTTGCGCACCGCATGCATGGGGCCCATGCCCATGATCTTCGGGTCCAGGCCCACGGTAGCAAAGCCGGCAATACGGGCCAGCGGCTCGGCGCCCAGCTCCTTGGCTTTTTTGCCACTGGCGATCACCAGCGCTGCGGCGCCATCGTTCAGACCGGAGGCATTGCCGGCGGTGACCGATCCAGCCTTGTCGAAAGCGGGCTTGAGGCTGTTCAATGCTTCTGCATTGGTCTTGCGGTTGATGTATTCATCGGCCTTGAAGGCAACTGGATCACCCTTGCGCTGCGGGATCAGCACGGTGACCACTTCTTCGTCAAACTTGCCAGCGTCCTGCGCAGCGGCCGCTTTTTGCTGGCTGGCCAGTGCAAAGGCATCTTGCTTGTCGCGGTCGATATGGAACTCTTTGGCCACGTTCTCGGCGGTGATGCCCATGTGGTACTGGTTGTAGACGTCCCAGAGGCCGTCAACGATCATGGTGTCGGTCATCTTCCAGTCACCCATGCGCTGGCCGTCACGCGAGCCATTGAGCACGTGGGGCGAGAGGCTCATGTTTTCCTGGCCACCGGCCACGACGATCTCGGCATCGCCCTGCCCCACGGCCTGGGCCGCGAGCATCACCGCCTTGAGGCCAGAGCCGCAAACGGCATTGATCGTCAGTGCGGGCGTCTTCTTGTCCACGCCCGCCTTGATCATCGCCTGGCGAGCTGGGTTTTGCCCCACGCCAGCGGCCAGCACCTGGCCCATGATCACTTCATCGACCTGGTCAGGGGCGACCTTGGCACGGGTCAGCGCCTCCTGAATCACCGTAGCGCCCAGCTCGGTGGCAGGCACCTTGGCCAGCGAGCCGCCAAATTTACCGACAGCCGTACGCACGGCCGAGATGATGACGATGTCTTCCATGATTTTTTCCTTTTCAAAATGGGCACTGAGGCCGTCTTGTCAGGCTGCAATGCGGTGCTAATTATTGCACCGCAGCATTTGAATGGCGACCCGGCTGTTGCAACCAGGCCGCCTGCGCGTGGTGATCAAGCCTTGGCCTGGACATAGCTCCCTGGTGCAGGCTCCAGCGCCTGGTAGGCGGTGCGGGCGCGGCCATAGCTTTTGGGTGCAGCCACTTTTTTGCCGGAATGCCCCGCCAACCACTGGCTCCAGTCCGTCCACCAGCTGCCAGGCAGCTCATCGGCACCGGCGATCCATGCATCAATATCGGCCGGCAGCTGGCCATCCTCGCGCAACCAGTGGCTGCGCTTGTTTTTGGCGGGCGGGTTGATGACACCGGCGATATGGCCGGATGCACCCATGACAAAGCGCTTATCGCCCCCCAGCACCTGGCTGGAGGCATAGGCTGCACCGATGGGCACGATATGGTCCTCGCGCGAGCCGTAGAGGTAGATGGGCATATCGATCTGGCTGACATCGATCTTCTCGCCGCATACGGTCAGGGCTCCGGGCTCAACCAGCTTGTTTTCCAGGTAGAAATTGCGCAGATACCAGGCGTAATACGGCCCGGGCAAGTTGGTGCAATCGCTGTTCCAGTACAGCAGATCAAATGGCGGCGGGGTTTCGCCCTTGAGGTAGTTGCCGACCACATAGTTCCACACCAAGTCAACGGGGCGCAGAAAACTGAAGGTGGAGGCCAGCTCCTGGCCCGCCATCAGGCCATTCTGGCCCAGGGTCAGTTCGCGGAACTTGACGAAATTCTCGTCAATGAAGACATCGAGAATGCCCGTGTCCTCAAAATCAACCAGGGTGGTGAGCAAGGTGGCACTGGCCACCGAATCATCGCCCCGCGCCGCCAGCACCGCCAGCGCATTGACCAGCATGGTGCCGCCCACGCAAAAGCCCAGCGCATTGATCTGTGGGCGGCCAGAGATGGCCTTGACCACCTCAATGGCCTCCAACACAGCGCCACCGATATAGTCGTCCCAGCCCTTGCCGCCCAGGCTGGCGTCCGGGTTGCGCCAGCTGACGACAAAGGTGCGGTGGCCTTGTGCGACGCTGTGGCGGATGAGCGAATTGTCTGGCTGCAGATCCAGAATGTAGTACTTGTTGATGCAGGGCGGCACAAACAGCATCGGCCGCTCATAGACCTGGGTGGTCAGCGGCTTGTACTCGATCAGCTGGAACAGCTCGTTTTGGAAGACCACGGCCCCTTCGCTGGTGGCCACATTTTTGCCAACTTCAAACAGCGACTCGTCCGTCATAGAGACATGGCCTTGGCGCATGTCGGCCAGCATGTTCTGCAAGCCCTGCGCAATGCTCTGCCCCTGGGTGTCGATGGCCTTCTTCTGCGCCTCGGCATTGAAGGCCAGGAAGTTGCTGGGTGCCGTAGCCGCCAGCCATTGCTCCACAGCGAAACGGACACGTGAACGGGTCTTCTCATCGCCCTGCACAGCATCAACCATCGCCATCATGGTCTGGGCATGCAGCGCATAGCTGGCAGCCGTGAAAGTGGAGACTGGGTTTTGCTGCCAGGCATCGCCGGCAAAGCGGCGGTCCTTGGGCAAAGCCACCTCGCCTTTGGCGCCCTCTGTCCACAAAGCCAGCGCCGCCTGCGCATACTGCGCTTGGACGGCTTGGAGTTTTTCCATGTCAAAACTGACCGCTGGGGCGGCCGTTGGGGCCTGCCCCAGCCCGGCCATCAAGCCCGTGGGGGCGCCCATGGCATTGAAAGGGGGGGCCATGGTCTGCAAGGACTGCATGCGCTCCATCCATTGCTTGGTCATCTGGCTGAGTTGCTGGATCTGGTCGCTGCCCAGTCCCCAATACGGTTGCTGCGTCATCATCGTCTCCCTGGTCAGGCACCATGCAGGGCATGGAACTCTGTGCATCTTAGAGGCAAAAAATGGCAGCCGCGTGCCGGTGGCCCACAACTTCGGGTAAATTCCAGGGCATGTACCTGATCGCGATAGCCTGGCTTTATGTGGTGGTCTTGATGGCGGTGGTGGAAGCCGTCAGCCCCCAAGGCAGTGTGCTGGGTGCGTTTTTTACGCTCCTGCTCTATGGCGCGCTGCCGCTGGGTTTGCTGCTGTTCATTGCCGGCACGCCGGCCCGGCGCCGCAGCCGCCACCAGGCAGAAGCGGCTGCCCGAGAAGCCTCGGCGTCTACCCCACCCCCACCAGATCGTTCTTAGTGCGCTGAGTGGCGCAGGCGCAGGCTGCTGAACACCCCCGACATCGCCGCAAAACCAGCAGCCAGGTACAGCGCCACCGTCGTGCCGTGTCCGCTAGAGACGGGCCACATGGTAAAGATGATGGCCACCAGTACGGCACCCAGGGATTGCCCTGTCAGGCGAGCGGTTCCGAGCATACCGCTAGCAGCACCCGCGCGTGCCAGCGGTGCGGAGGTGACGATGGTGTGGTTGTTGGGCGACTGAAACAGCCCAAAGCCCAGGCCACACAAGGCCATACGCCAACCGATATTGAGATCGCTTGGGTCCACTGGCAGCAATGCCAGGCTCAGCAGGCCCAGCGCCAGGATGGCCATGCCGATCCCGCCCAGCAAGCCGTCTTCCACCCGGCCAATCAAGCGCCCGGCCATTGGAGCCACCAGCACAATGGCTACCGACCAGGCCGTCATCAGCATGCCCGCGGCAAAATGGCTGCGCTGCAGTGCATCGAGCAGCAAAAATGGCAGCGCGATGAACGACAGCATCTGCGCCGCAAACGCCCCCACCGAAGCGCCCATGGACAGCGCAAAAATGGGAATGCGCAGCAAATCAAGCGGTAGCAAAGGCAGGCTGAGCTTGCGCTGGCGCAGCACATACCAGGCGCCCAGCAGTAGGCCCAGGCCCAGCATCAGCCAGCCCGATGCGGCCGAGCCACCCGACTCCATGCCATGCCGCGCGCCAATGCGCTCGGCGCCCAGAAACACCAGCGAGAACATCGCAAAGTTCAGCACCACATCAATCGGCGTCAATTTGGCATGCGGCGCATCCAGCAGCTGCTGTGGATTGCGCGGCAAGGCCTTGCGACCCAGCCACAAGGTCAAGATCCCCAAAGGCACATTGATGGCAAACAGCCAGGGCCAACTGGCCACCGACAAAATAAGCGCCGCAACACCTGGCCCAGCGACGGATGAGATGGCCACCACCAGCGAGTTGAGCGCCATGCCCTTGCCCAGCTTGGCCGCCGGGTAGGTCAAACGCACCAGCGCCGCATTGACGGCCATCACCCCTGCGGCCCCCATGCCTTGCAGGCCCCGCGCTGCAATCAGCAGCCACAGCGACTGGGCCAGCATGGCAACCGCAGATGCCAAGGTAAAGCACACCAGACCGATCAGGTAGACCTTGCGGTAGCCAATGCGCTCACCCAAGGCCGCCAGCGGCAGCAGCAAGCCCAGGGTGCCCAGCTGGTAGGCATTGATGATCCAGATGGCTTCGGCTGGGGATGCATTCAATTGCTTAGCGACCGTGGGCAGCGCCAGGTTCATGATGCTGCCGTCGAGCACCGCCACAATCAAGCCCAGCACAATCACCAACATAGCCCAACGCCGCTCGCGCATGGGCAGGCCCTCCTGTGAATAGGAGGCTTGAACGTTGCTAATGGCCATGCGGGGCCACCGATGCAGCGCAGCGGGCTGCCGACCAGACCAATGCCGTGTTTGTCATCGTGTGCTGGCTGCCTGGGTTTGCGATGGACCGGCGTAGAGCATGGTCAGGTGCGGGATATCGTCCTCCAGGTAGAGGTCAGAGACCACTTCAAAACCACAGCCTTCATAGAACTTCTGCAAATAGGCCTGGGCCCCGATGCGAATGGCAGAGCCTGGCCAGAGCCGGTCCGTCTCCGCCATGGCATGGCGCATCAGCTCCCAGCCCACGCCCGTGCCGCGCACCGCCTGCATGACCGCAACGCGGCCAATCGATGGCTCCGCGTAGGCCAGGCCCGGCGGGAGCACACGCACATAGGCTTGCAATACACCGGCTGCATCACGCCCCGACAAGTGCCAGGCGCTTTGGTCCTTGTAGTCCAGGTCCTGAAACGCCACCTGCTCGGCAATGAAGACCTGGCAGCGCACATGCAGCAGGTCATACAGCTGCTGCGGGCTCAGTTCGGAAAAAGTTTGGAAGGACCAGCTCAGTTGGTCTGCGGTTGAAGAAGGCTTTGGCATGTTCTGTTCATCTATCAGGAACCTGGGGAAACGGCTGTGGCCCCGCCGTCTATCCAACCGGCCGATCCGATGGTCAGTCGGTCTTGATCTGTTTTTTGGCGGCCTGCAAGGACTGCACCACGTCGGGCATCACGTACTTGAAGGTGCCCGTCGCATGGCTGCACAAGGCACCTTGCTCGTCGTACAGCCAGGCTTCGCAAAAAGCCATGCGGTTGCTGCGCGAGAGCAGCTTGCCCTTCGCCACCAAGGCCCCTTTGGCAGGGGCCATAAAGCTGGTCTTCATCTCTATGGTCACCGCCCCGCTGCCGGGGATGGCGCTGCGCGCGGCATGGGCCATGGTCACATCGAGCAAGGTCATGGACGCACCGCCATGGGTCACTTCGAAGCTGTTGAGGTGCTCGGGCCGGGCTTGGTAATGGAGCTCTGCCTCGCCGTTTTCCCAGCGGTGCAAGCTAAAGCCCAGGTGGCTGACAAAGGGAATTTCAACTTCAAAGGGCAGCACAGCACAGGCTCCAGCAATAGGCAGGCTCGGAGCATAACGCTTTTGCAAGGATGCCTGGGGCAAACCCTGACATACAAGCGACAGCCCATCAGGAATTAGAGCTGGCGCCTAGCTGCCTGCAAGCGCCACGCCGCCGCGCAGACGCGCTTGCACCACCGCCGCCATGCCCGCAGGGGCCTGCGCTAACAGGCTGGGCCAGCTGTGCTGCGCCTGCCGCACCACCTCTTTGAGCAGGGCAATATGGCGTGGTACGCGCAGCAAACCGGCAGCGCGCAGCAGCACAGCCACATCGTCCCAGCGCAGCGCCCGCATCGTACTGTCGATGGCCTTGTTAACGGCATACTGCTGCGCGGCTGATCCATCAAAGAACGCAGCTACACATACGCAGTCATAGACCGGTGCCAGACGCGGATGCCTCCCATCGGGGTAGACCAACGCCCAGTTCTTCAGGTGTGCATCGGTATTGCCCATCAAAATGGCGGCCACGGTGCGCGCCAGAAACTCACGGGTATCGGCTACTGGTTGCGGACTCAGGCGATCGAGGACGCGCAGCATGGTGGGCCAGTCCTGCTGCAGGCCCTTGCCATATTTGTGGCGCGGCGCGTAACCCAGCGCCTGGTTGAACTCCTCCATATGCACACGAGTTCCATCGGGCAGGTGGTCAAAGCGCTGCACGGCCAAAATCTCGTCAAAAGGCAGGTGCTCAGGCAAATCGGCTTGGGCCCGGCTGATGATCTGCGCATCAGCCGTGGTCAGCCCCAGAGCCTGGCATAGCTGGTAGCAGCTGAATTCGTTGGCAACCAGGTCGAGATGCTGGGTGCTGGGAAGCTTGAGAATCACGCTGCCCGTAGCACCCTTGCGGCGTACCGTGTAGCGCCGGCCATCCTGCACCGCACTGAACTTGGTGACAATGCCTGGCAGCGATGCGGCATCCGCCACCGGAAACTCCACAAAGCCCGGCTCCAGCACATCCAGCCCTTGGGAGGTGTGCCAGTGGCGCACCACATCCGGGATGGCTTCGTCGCGCGGCATCGGCTCCACCTCCAACCCGCCCATCAGATCATGGCCGGCAGCGGCCAGCAGCTCAAACTCGTCATCGGGCGAGCAGCCTCGCTCGGCCGCCAAACGCTGGCGGTTGTGGCCTTCGGGCAAAAGATTCTGAAAGTACACCGGCCAACGGCCATCGGTGCGCACCAACCGGGCATCGCGCGCCGCATGCAAAATACGCTGGGTATCTGCTTCGGTGGCGCCTTGGTAGCTGAGGGAGAGCAAGGGCCGCTCGCGATCCGCGACATAACTGTCCTCGAACGAGACGCGCAAGATATCGCCGTACTGCGACAGGTAGCCGATGGCACGCCGCCCGCCGCCCAGGCTGACCGGCTGGTGCATGTACAAACGCAGGTAGCGGATGGAGGTGCTCATGGCAAGCGTTTTTGACGAAGGTTAAGCCTTTCGGTCTGCCAGACTGTCCACCACGGAAGGCGGTGCTTCCGCCCCCGTGGGCTGTCCCAGAAACTTGCCGCC
Organism: Comamonas sp.; assembly: GCA_036667955.1. Lineage (GTDB taxonomy): Bacteria > Pseudomonadota > Gammaproteobacteria > Burkholderiales > Burkholderiaceae_C > Comamonas. The sequence goes on along the minus strand of JAVWTB010000002.1, from coordinate 336,171 downwards.
CGATTGGATGAACGCCTGCAGCGCGGGCAGCAAGTCAGCAGGCACTGCCACCAGTTGCATGCCCAGCACCCGGGCCATTTCAGCCACCGTGGAATAGCGCGGGTCCACATCGCCCGTTTCGGTGCGCTGCACTGCCATACGCGACAGCCCTGCCTGCTCGGCCAATTGGGCCTGGGTCAGCTGCTGGGCTTTGCGTGCCGCCACCAAGGTGGCCATCAATGGGGTAGTCATGCTGCATATTCTACTCATAATTAATAATATGAGTAGTTTAGATTGCATGTTATTTTATCAAAAAGATAACCCAAGTACTCATTTCAAGATAAATGAGTACTTTGGTACCAAAACATGACTAACAATGCAGGCCTAGGCGACCCAAATACAAGCAGCAAATCGACCGGTGCCACCCTCGGTCGAGCCATCGCGCCGGTGCGAGAAAAACCGCTCTTTGTTGGCCACCGTGCACCAGTCTTGGCTGCCGTCATTGCCAAACAGCTGGCCGATGCCTAGGCACTGCAGCCGGTGGCGTGCCAGGCCGCTCAGGTTGGCAAAAAACTTGCCCGGGTTGCCAGCAGCAAACAGGCTTGCACAGTGCGGGTCTTGCCCCACAAAGGCGGCCTGCACCTCGGCACCCACCTCAAATGCCGGCTGGCTGATGCAAGGCCCCAGCCAGGCCAAAGTCTGCGCCGCAATTTGTGCATCACTCAAGGCTGCCTGGCCCGCTTGTTGACGTACGCGTTCGGCATAGGCGGCAAAGCAGTTCTCCAGCACCCCTGTTCCGCCCTGCCCCAACAAACCGCGCCAACCGGCATGGGCGGCACCCACCACCGGCAAGTGCTGGTGGCAGAACAGCACCGGCAGGCAATCGGCGGCCATGACGGTGCAGCCCAGCCCGGGCACATCGCTGACACTGGCATCCGCCGGCTGCTCATCCCCGCCCTCGCCCAGCACCTGCACATGGCTGCCATGCACCTGGCGCACAAACACCGGCTGGCGTGGCCTGGCCTTGTCTGCGCCTTGCCCGGCTTGCACTTCCAGCGCCTGCATGGCCTGGGCCAGCAGCTGCCGGTTGTGCTGTACATGGCCGGGCACATCGCCCACATTAAAGCTCAGGTTGGAAGCACCAAACAGGCCCTGGCTGGCACCGCCACCCCGGGTAGTGCACAACGCAAACACACCCGGCGGTGTGGGCCACTGGGGCAGCAGCCAGTCGGTGGGAAAGGTGGAATGCGCAGCCGCAGTCATGGCTGGGCATCCGGGCAGACGGCAGGTTGGGCCTTTTGCACCGCATCGGTCGCCAACGCCGCCTCATACGCAGCCATGGTCAGCGGCAGGCCATCGAGGCTGACCTTAAAGCGCTGGGCATTGAAGATCTGCGGTACCAGGGCGCAGTCAGCCATGGTCAAGGTATCGCCCCAGCAAAAGCGCGATGGTGCCAGCCCCTGCGCCTGGCGCTCTGCCGCCAGCAGCACCAGCTGGCGCTCAAAGGCCTCCAGGCCGGTGCGGCACCAGTGCTGGTACCACAGGGCTTTTTCGGCATCGCTGTGGCCCAGCTCACCGCTCAGGTAGGCGAGCACCCGCAGGTTGTTGATCGGATGGATCTCGCAGGCCACTTGCAAGGCCAGCGCACGGATGCGTGCACGCGCCAGCGCATTGCCGGGCAGCATGGATACCGTTTGCGGGTAGGCCTCGTCCAGCCACTCGATCACAGCCAGCGACTGGTTCAGCCACAGGCCGTCATCGGTCTCCAGCGCCGGAACCAGGGCATCTCCCACATGGCTGGCAAAGGCGGAGGCGCGGTGCTCGGCCTTGACCAGGTGCACCGGCAGGTAGTCATAGGCCAGGCCCTTGGCCTGCATGGCGATGCGCACCCGGTAGGACGCCGAGGAGCGGAAATAATTGTGCAGCTTCATGGCGACCGAGCATAACGCAGGCCGCTGCAACCGCGGGTCACCCAGTCACCCGCATGACAGCGGTAGCTATCTGGCATGCCAAGACCAGCAGGGGCGCGGCTTGGGATTCTGCAGAGCGGTTTGTTTTGCCGCATAATTTTTGGCACCGCTTCAATCGGGCGGTTTTCTCCGCCTCCAACCAAAGTCCAGCATGAGCCAATACGTCATCCCTCCAGCCTCGCCAACCGGCGTGCCTGTCCTCGGCAGCGACCAGCTGTTTCCCGTGCGCCGCGTCTACTGCGTGGGCCGCAACTACGAAGATCATGCCAAAGAGATGGGCTTTACCGGCCGCGAGGCGCCCTTTTTCTTCATGAAGCCTGCCGATGCGGTTGTGCCCGTGGCTGCTGGCAGCACCGGCCAGATCCCTTACCCGACCCTGACGAGCAACCTGCACCATGAAATCGAGCTGGTAGTGGCCATCGGCAAGGGCGGCAAGAACATCGCGGCTGCCGACGCAGCCGCGCATATCTGGGGCTATGCCGTGGGCCTGGACATGACCCGCCGCGACCTGCAAAACGAGATGAAAAAGCAAGGACGCCCCTGGGAAATTGGCAAGGCCTTTGAAGCCAGCGCACCGATTGCGCCTTTGGTGCCCGCCGCCCAGGCCGGTGATATCAACAACGCCGAGATCTGGCTCCAGGTCAACGGCGCCGAGCGCCAACACAGCAATGTGCAAAAGCTGATCTGGAACATCGCCGAGACCATTGAAGTGATCTCGCAAGCCTGGGAGCTGCAAGCGGGCGACCTGATCTTCACCGGCACACCGGAAGGCGTCGCCGCCGTGGTCAAGGGTGATGTGCTCGAAGGCGGCGTGACCGGCCTGCCTCCCTTGAAAATTGCACTGGTGTAATGCCACCGCAACGCGCCACCCGCTGCGGTGGCGCTTTTTTTTGACCACGGCCGCCAGCACAGCGTCCATGAAGCACAATAGAACGCATGACTTCTCGCGCCCCCGTTGATTTTTGCCGCCGCTGCGGTACCAAAGTTGAGCACCGCCTGCCCGATGATGGCGACACCAAGATCCGCGCCATCTGCCCTGCCTGCCACACCGTGCACTACGAGAACCCGTTGAACGTGGTGGGTACCGTTCCCTATATGGGTGACAAAGTGCTGCTGTGCCTTCGCAATATCGAGCCGCGCAAGGGCTACTGGACCTTGCCCGCCGGCTTTATGGAGCTGAACGAAACCACCGGCCAGGGCGCCGAGCGCGAGACCGATGAGGAAGCAGGCGCCGATATCACCATGGGTCCGCTGTTCTCGCTGGTCAATGTGCCGCATGTCGGCCAGGTCCACCTGTTCTACCTGGCCCAGCTCCAAAGCACCCAATTCAACCCGGGCTGGGAGACCATTGAAGCCAGACTGTTCAGCGAGGCAGAGATCCCCTGGGACGAGATCGCTTTCCGCACGGTCAAAGTCACGCTGGAGCGCTATTTTGAAGACCGCAAGCGCGGTGTGTTTGACATCCATGTCATCGACCTGGAGGCTCCTGCGGGCCCGCTGGTCTTGCCCAAGCCTTCAACCGCAACTACCTCGTCTTGACCGGATCGCTAGCCATGATGAACACTTTCACCACCTCCTCCGCTGTTCGCCGTCGCCTGCTCTGCGGCTGGGCGCTGGCCGCCACCGGCACCCTGCTGCCCGGTTTTGCCCATGCCGCCAAGCTGCAAGACATTGCACTGGCCTTGGTTGAGAAATACAAGCTCGGCCACAGTCTGCCGCAGGTGGGTTTGCAGATTGCAGCCAAATCGCCGGAGTACCAGGCGCTGATCGACAAAATGGGCCAGCAGCAAGCGGGCCAGGCAATGATCACCGCAACCCGCTCTGTGGCCGCTGATTACCAAAAGCGCTGGGATACCCAGCTGGCGGCCGCCTATGCGCAAAACTTCAACGAAGCACAGCTGCAATCGCTGCTGGACCAGGGCCCGCAATCGCCCCATGCGCAGCTGATGCAAAGCAAACAGGCTGACATCAACCGGGTCATGCAGCAGTCCAGCTCTGGCCTGCTGCGCGAGATGATGGCCAAGGCCTACACCAAGGCCCAACAACCCGCAGCGGCACCCAGCCCTGCAGCCCCCAAGAAACAGAAGCCTTGAACCGGTTGAGGCCCAGGCTAGCCAGGCCTTGGGCCTGTCAACGCCGGCCCTCCATGAAAAATGCCGTACCAGCGATAAGCGGGTACGGCATTTTTTGATGCTTGATTAGCGGCTGTCGCGCTTGGCCTGGGCTGCCCGGGTTTTGGACTGGCCGCTGGCTTTGATTTTCTTGTTCACCGGCTGGGCCTTGATGGGGTTGCCACGGCTGGCCGCTGCAGGCTGGCGGGTGGGGACGGCGCCTTGTGCAGCAGCAGCGGCGTTGCCGCCTACCTTGGCAGTGCCAGCAGCGGCTTTGCGCGCTTTGGCCGGTGCTGCAGCGGACGATGCCGCTTTTTTGGCCGGAGCCTTGGCGGCCTTGCTAGCGCCTGCGGCTTTCTTCACTGCGGCGGCTTTTGTCGCGACTGCAGGTGTCGCTTTGCTTGCCGGTTTGGCGGCTGCTTTGCGCGGTGCAGCGACCGTGGTTTTCTTCGCTGCGGCGGCCGGCTTTTTGGCAGCACTCTTCAGCGCCGCTGTCTTGGTGCCTTTCGCTGCTGCGGGCTTGGCAGCGGCCTTCAGGGCCGCAGATTGCACCTTGGCCAAGCGCTCCTCAAAACGCCCCAGCACTTCTTGCATGACCTCGGCCTTGGCCTCCGTGCGGCTGTTGTCATTGCCCGATGGCCGACGTCCCGCAGCTGGGCCCTTCTGGGTTTTCACCGTCTGGCGTTGGAAGAGATCACGGTACTTGGCGCGCAAGGTTCGGCTGCGAGTGATCTTGCTGCTGAGCTGGCGCTCCGTCAGATCCTTGATCACAGTCGCACGGCTGGCTTGGAACAGCTCCAACTCTGGCTTGGTCAGCAAGGTCTGAACTTGTCTCAGGGTATAGCTCACGGCATCTCCTCTGCATAAAAAAGCAGGGCTGCAGGATGGCAGCCACTGACTTTTTCATCGTATTGACATCTGCTGCCTACCGATGTCAGAGAAAGCCCCTATCCCTCTCAACCCCTCCTATGCTAAGCAGCCCTGCCGAACTAGCCCATGCCGCCGATCAAGGCGCACCGTTTTGCAAGAGCCGCAGCATGGCCGCTTCGTCCAAAACGCTCACGCCCAGCTCCTGGGCTTTGGTCAGTTTGCTGCCGGCGTCGGCTCCGGCCACCAGGTAGTGGGTCTTCTTGCTGACCGAGCCGGAGACCTTTGCGCCGGCGGCTTCGAGCAGGTCCTTGGCCTCATCGCGCCCCATCGTGGGCAAGGTGCCGGTGAGCACCACGGTCATGCCGGCCAGAATTTGCGCGGGCTTTTCTGCGGGCACGGCTTCGTCCCAATGCACGCCCGCAGCACGCAGCTGCTCTACCACTTCACGGTTGTGCGGCTGGGCAAAAAAGGTGTGCAGGCTGTTGGCCACCACCGGCCCTACATCATTGACTTGCAGCAAGTCTTCGACTGAGGCGTCCATGATGGCATCGAGCACCCCAAAGTGCTTGGCCAGGTCCTTGGCAGTGGACTCACCCACATGGCGAATCCCCAAGCCGAACACAAAGCGCGCCAACGTGGTTTTCTTGGAGGCCTCCAGCGCGGCCAGCACATTCTGGGCAGACTTTTCGGCCATACGCTCCAGGCCTGAGAGCGTGGCGATGCCCAGTTTGTAGAGGTCGGGCAGGCTGCGGATCACGCCGCTGTCCACCAGCTGGTCCACCAGCTTGTCGCCCAGGCCTTCAATGTCCAGGGCGCGGCGGTGCGCATAGTGCAGGATGGCTTCCTTGCGCTGGGCCACGCAAAACAGGCCACCGGTGCAGCGGTGGTTGGCTTCGCCTTTTTCGCGCACCACATCGCTGCCGCAGACCGGGCATTGGCGAGGCATCGAGAAGTTGGGCACGTACTGGCCCCGTTCGCCCGGCACCCTGCCTGCGACTTCAGGAATCACGTCGCCCGCGCGGCGCACGATGACATCGTCACCGATGCGCACGCCCTTTTTGCGGATGTCGAACACATTGGACAAGGTGGCATTGGTGACAGTAACACCACCAACAAACACCGGTGCCAGGCGCGCCACCGGCGTTAGCTTGCCAGTGCGCCCCACTTGCACGTCAATGCCTTCCAGCCGGGTGACCATCTCCTGGGCCGGGTACTTGTGGGCCACCGCCCAGCGCGGCTCTCGGCTGACAAAGCCCAGCTCCTGCTGCAGCGCACGGCTGTTGACCTTGTAGACCACACCATCGATCTCATAACCCAGGTTGGCACGTTCGGCCCCCATGCGCTGGTGGAAAGCCACCAGCTCGGCAGCGCCCTTGGCGACGCAGACCTGGGGCGCCACCGGAAAACCCCAGGCGCGCAGCTGCATCAGCATGGCGTAATGGCTGTCCCACTGCACACCGCCCTGGGCAGGTGGCGTGACTTCGCCCACGCCATAGGCAAAAAAGGACAGCGGACGCTGGGCCGTGATGTTCGAGTCGAGCTGGCGCACTGCACCGGCTGCTGCATTGCGCGGATTGACAAAGGTCTTGCCGCCTGCGGCCTCCTGCTTGCGGTTGAGGGCGTCGAAATCATCGCGGCGCATATAGACTTCACCGCGCACTTCCAGCACTGGCGGTACCACAGCATCCTGGCGCAGCTGCAGCGGAATCTGCCGGATGGTGCGGATATTGTGGGTAACGTCCTCTCCCACTTCGCCATCACCACGGGTGGTAGCCTGCACCAGGCGCCCACCCTCGTAACGCAGGTTCATGGCCAGGCCATCAAACTTGGGCTCGGCCACATACTCCACCGCAGGATCGGCGGCATCCAGCCCCAACTCCTTGCGGATGCGGGCATCAAAGGCCTGCGCACCGCTGGCCTCGTTGTCCGTCTCGGTGCGGATGCTGAGCATGGGCACGGCATGGCGCACCGGGGTTAGCCCATCCAGAATAGCGCCGATGACGCGCTGGGTGGGCGAGTCCGCGCTGTGCAATTCGGGGTGGGCTTTCTCCAGCGCTTCGAGCTGCTGGTAGACCCGGTCATACTCGCCATCGGGCACCGAAGGCGCATCCTGCACATAGTATTCATGCGCCCACTGCAGCAGCTGCGCGCGCAGGGCCTGCACTTGGGCAGCGGCGTCTTGGGGGGCATCGCCCGCAGCGGGCGACGCGAAAAGATCAATATTCTCAGCCATGCGGCTTGACTCCGAAAATCTGGCAAAGCACGGGGCTCTGCGGGCTCTGATGCCTGCGACTATACGGCCAAAGCCGCAGCGTCTGGGCTTATAAAGCAGCGGCCACAAAGCAAAAAAGGCTGCGCAAGCAGCCTTGGGTGAAACGGCACAGGCTTAGCTGAACAAACGCCGAGCGGCCAGCGAGCCTGCGGCCAGATCGCGCTGCTCCAGCTGGTCGTACAAGTTCTCCAGATCCTGGGCAATGGGGTCGACCACCATGATCGGCAAGGGCGTACCGTTCTGGTCGCAGATAACACCGTCCATCTCGGCGCACAGCGCCTCGGCAGCGGTACGCATCTTGTCAAACGGCTTTTCGCTGCGAGCGACATGGGGCACATCCAGGCTCAGCAGCACATCGCGCAAGGCGCTGGCTTCTGGGTCGTCTGCCAGGGCGGCTTGGGCGTCATAGGTCAGTGCCAAAATGGCCGGCATCTGCTCGATGCCCGAAGGCATCACCATGCGGCCGGGGCCAGCGGGCACAAAGCCATGCTTGGCTGCCACCTGGGCCACATAACCAGGGCTCCAGGATGCGCGCTTGGCACGCAGCATAAAGGCCAGTTGTGCATCATGCTCACTGGCAAAGGCATCGAGCTCGCGTGCGCGGGCTACTTCTTGCAGCATGTCGGGGGCATCATGCGCCGCGCCAATGCTGTCGGCAAACTGCTGCACCTTGGTCACGAACTCGGAAAACTCGATCTCGTTCATTGGGCCGTGGCGGTTGGCCAGCTGCACGCCAGCCTGGAAGGCGGTATAGCGGGCGCCGGCGCGGGGCAGCTCCCAAGTCTGGCTGCTGTCGTTCAGCCCCTCAATATTGAAAGCCTTGTTGCCGGCGCGAAAGCTGCTGGGCATGGCGGCGATGGCCGCATTGCCCGAGACGATGCCATCGGTGTGGATGGGCGCGATCGCATCGGTCAATGGATCGAGGATTTGTTGGCGGTCGCCCAGGTAGGTACCAGGATTGCCGCTGCGTGCCGTTGCGCCTGCGGCAAAGGCATCGCCACTGCCATGGCCGCCCATCTGGGCGTCAAACACCGGGTCGCCGGTGGCGGACGGAGCGGCACGGCCATCAAAGCCGGGTTCGTAACGCATTTCGGAGGATTCTCCGGCTTGGCCGGGCTCTTCAGGTCGGGGTTTCTTGGGCTCGTTGCGGCGCGCCGACCAGGTGTTGTAGGCGATGTACAAAACCAGAATCACGCCAAAGGTGATCACCAACGCCAGTTGAAAATTACTCATACGTTTTCGTTTTTAAAAATCTGTCACGCCGAATCTGCCATCGACAAGGCAGATTCCATATCCACAGCCACAATGCGCGAGACGCCCTGCTCCTGCATTGTCACACCAATCAGTTGCTGGGCGATCTCCATGGCGATCTTGTTGTGGCTGATGAAGAGAAACTGCGTGCTGCGGCTCATCGAGGCCACCAGCTTGGCATAGCGTTCGGTGTTGGCATCGTCCAGCGGTGCGTCCACCTCGTCGAGCAAACAAAACGGTGCCGGGTTGAGCTGGAAGATCGCAAACACCAGCGCAATCGCGGTCAGCGCTTTTTCACCACCCGAGAGCAAATGGATGGTCTGGTTCTTCTTGCCGGGCGGCTGGGCCATCACCTGCACACCCGAGTCCAGAATCTCGTCGCCGGTGATGATCAGCTTGGCCTGGCCCCCACCAAACAGCTCGGGGAACATGCGACCAAAATGGGTGTTGACGGTATCGAAGGTGCCCGAGAGCAACTGCCGGGTTTCGGCATCGATCTTCTTGATCGCGTCCTCCAAGGTGGTCATGGCCTGGGTCAGGTCGTCCATCTGCGAGTCCAGGAAGGTCTTGCGCTCGCGGGCATGGTTCAGCTCATCGAGCGCGGCCAGATTGACGGCGCCCAGCGCATCAATCTCGCGGTGCAGGCGGTCGATCTCGCTTTGCAGGCCCGTCAGACGCACCTGGCCATCCTTGACGGAGGCGGCGATCACTTCCAGATCGGCCTGCGCCTCTTCGAGCAAGGTGGTGTACTGCTCCAGACCCAGTTGGGCCGCTTGCTCCTTGAGCTTGAACTCGGTGATCCGGTCGCGCAGCGGCTGCAGCTCGCGCTCAAACTGCTGGCGGCGCTCATCGCTGCTGCGCAGACGGGCTGTCAGATCGTCGTATTCGCTGCGGCGCGCGGCCAGGTCTTTTTCGCGCTCCATCTTCAGGTTCAGCGCATCTTGCAAGCCGCCTTGCGCAGCCGCGTCGTTCAGGCGCTTTTGCTCTTCTTGCGCGCGCAGCTGCTCATCGCCCAGAGCCTTGGCCTGCTGCACGGCCGTTTCCATCGTGCGGTTCAATTCGGCACGGCGCGCCTCCATGCTGCGCTGGCCAAAGACCGCTTCCTGCGACTGGCGCTCCAGCGCACGCAGTTGCTCGCGGGCGCTGGCCAGTTTGCGCTCGGCGTCATACACCTTCTCGTCGAACTGGGCATGCTGCTCCTGGCTGTCGGCCAGTTGCATGTCCAGCTCTTCAAAACGGGCCTCGGCCGCAATGCGCCGCTCCTGGATCTCTTCGAGCTGCTGCACCACCTCGCCCAGGTCGGAATCAATCTGCGCCGTGCGGGCCCGGGCCTGTTCGGCCAGCTGGGTGAGCCGCAAAGTCTCGACCTGCAGCTCATGGGCCCGGTTGCGGGTCTGTGCGGCCTCGGCGCGCACGGCGACCAGGCGCTGCGATGCATCGGCGTAGGCGCTCTCGGCGCGTACCAAGGCATTGCGTGCCTCTTCACCAATCAGCGACTGGGCGCGCAGTTCCTTTTCCAGGTGCTCGATTTCCTGGGCCCGGGCCAGCATGCCTGATCGCTCGGAATCCTGGGCGTAAAAGCTGACGCTGTGCAGGCTGACCGAGTGGCCGGTCGGCACAAAAATGGTTTCGCCCGGTTGCAGGCGGCTGCGCTGGGCCAGCGCCTCATCCAGGCTGGGGCAGGTGTAGCAGCCGGTCAGCCAGTCGACCAGCACGGCGCGCAGGCCTGCATCGTGCACACGCAGCAAATCAGAGAGCTGGGCCATCTGGCCTGCCGGGGCGGTACCGGGCGCCTGGGGCAGGCTGTAGAAAGCCAGGCGGGCAGGCGGTGCATCCTGGGCACCGGCACCCAAAAAGCCGCGCACCATGTCCAGGCGGCTGACTTCCAATGCCGCCAGGCGCTCACGCAATGCTGCTTCAAGGGCATTTTCCCAACCGGATTCCACCTGGATGCGGCTCCACAGGCCTTGCAGGCCATCGAGCCCATGCTTGGCCAGCCAAGGCTGGAGCTTGCCGTCGGTTTTGACCTTTTCCTGCAGCGCCTTCAAGGCTTCCAGCCGTGCGGCCAGTTCGGCCTGCTTGGCGCCTTCCTGGTTGACCTGCTGCTGCTTGCTGCGTCGGGTGTCATCGAGCTGCGGAACGCTGTCTTGCAGCTCCAGAAGGCGGGCTTCGGCAATTTCAGCGGCCTCGGCGGCTTCCTCGTTTTGCTGCTGCAGATTGAGCAAGCGGGTTTCGTCAGGCGCGGCCATGGCGTTGCGGTCACCACGCAAACGCTCGCTGCGCACTTCCAGGCCACGGCTTTGTTCGTTCAGGCTGCGCTGCTCTGCGGCCAGCACCTGGATCTGCTGCTGCACCTGGGTGACGGAGCTGCGCTGTTCATTGGCGCGCTGCTGGGCCTGGCGCAGTGCCTCTTCCATATCGGGCAGCTGCAGGTTTTGCTCTTCCAGCTGGGCGGCCAGTGTCTCGGCGCGCTCTTCGGCGTCCATGCCCTGGCCAGCGAGGTTTTCCAGCTCGCCCTCGGATTCGTCCTTGCGGATGGTCCACTGGGCGATCTGCTCGGCCAGTTGCACCAGGCGGTTTTCCACCCGCTGGCGGCCTTCGACCACATAGCGGATCTCGGCTTCGAGCCGGCCCACTTCGGCGGTGGCCTCGTAGAGCTTGCCCTGCGCCTGGTTGACGATATCGCCCGCCGCATAGTGCGACTGGCGAATGGTCTCCAGGTCGGCCTCGACGTGGCGCAGATCGGCCAGGCGCGATTCCAGGTCATTGACGGCCTTGAGGCCATCGATGCGGACTTTCTCCTGCTCTTGCTCGGCGTCGCTGCGCTTCAAGAACCACAGCTGGTGCTGCTTCAAGGTAGCGCTGGCGTTGAGCGCGTTGTACTTGGCGGCCACCTCGGCCTGCTTTTCCAGCTTGTCGAGGTTGGCGTTCAGCTCGCGCAAGATGTCCTCGACCCGGGTCAGGTTCTCACGCGTGTCGTTGAGGCGGTTTTCGGTCTCGCGGCGACGCTCCTTGTACTTGGAGACGCCGGCGGCTTCTTCCAGGAACAGGCGCAGCTCTTCGGGGCGCGACTCGATGATGCGGCTGATGGTGCCCTGGCCGATGATCGCGTAGGCGCGCGGGCCCAGGCCCGTGCCCAGAAACACGTCTTGCACATCGCGCCGGCGCACCGGCAGGTTGTTGATGAAGTAGCTGCTGCTGCCATCGCGCGTGAGCACGCGCTTGACCGCAATTTCGGTGTACTGGCTCCACTGGCCGCCAGCGCGGTGGTCGCTGTTGTCAAACACCAGCTCCACACTGGAGCGGCTGGCCGGCTTGCGGTGGGTGGTGCCGTTAAAGATGACGTCCTGCATGGACTCACCCCGCAGCTCGCTGGCCTTGGACTCGCCCAACACCCAGCGCACCGCATCCATGATGTTGGACTTGCCGCAGCCATTGGGGCCAACCACGCCGACCAGCTGACCTGGAAGCATGAAGTTGGTGGGCTCCGCAAAGGACTTGAAGCCAGCAAGCTTGATGGAATTGAGGCGCACGGTGCTCGTTTTCTCTTGGGTGGGCCGCTATGCGCTGCCTGGCGGTATCACCGTCGGGGCAGGCCGCAGCCAGCGGCAAACCCCGGTATCCGCGCAGCTGCCAACGGCTTTGTGATGTCTTCTATTGAACAAAGCGGTAGAACTCAGGCCGACATAATAACGTGCCCTCCCGGCCCACCACAGACAAAAGCGCCGACCATTGCGGTTATGGGCCCAGAGCAGGGTCAAATAATGTTGCGGCGCGGCAGCGGCGGTATAGACACAACCCCACCTGGGAAAAGCCGGTAGGCAGACAATCTCTGCATGGATTCCAGCCTGTCATCCCCCCCCGCCCCCTCTTCGGCCAAAGCTGCGCTGCAGCCAGGCAGCCAATGGCACAACGGCTTTGCCAGCCTGCCGCCTGTCTTCTACACCCGCCTGCAACCCACGCCCATGCCGGAGCTGGCCATACAGGCACGCAATGATGCGCTGGCCCAGGACATGGGCCTGCGCGCTGATTGGCTGGCGAGCAGCGAAGCCACGCAGGTGCTGGGCGGCAATGCGCTGCTGCCAGGCATGGACGCGCTGGCCAGCGTCTACAGCGGCCACCAGTTTGGCCAGTGGGCAGGCCAGTTAGGCGATGGCCGGGCCATCTTGCTGGGCGAGATCAGCTCCAGCAGCTCGCCCCAGGGACTGGAGCTGCAGCTCAAAGGCGCGGGCAAGACCCCTTACTCACGCATGGGCGATGGCCGCGCAGTGTTGCGCTCTTCCATACGCGAGTACCTGTGCAGCGAAGCCATGCAGGGACTGGGCGTGCCCACCACGCGCGCGCTGTCTCTGGTCACCTCCCCCCAGCCCATTTACCGCGAGACGGTAGAGACGGCGGCCGTGGTGGCGCGGGTAGCACCCAGCTTTGTGCGTTTTGGGCATTTTGAGCATTTCGCAGCCAGGGATGACATCGGCAGCCTGCGCCGCCTGGCCGACTATGTGGCCGAGCGCTACCTCCCGCAAGCGGCCGCGCATGCCAGCGGTTCGGCAGCGCGCTATGCCGTGCTGCTGGGCGAAGTGGCAGAGCGCACGGCAGGCATGATTGCGCTGTGGCAAGCGCATGGCTTTTGCCATGGCGTGATGAACACCGACAACATGAGCATTCTGGGCCTGACCATTGACTACGGCCCCTTCCAGTTTCTGGACCACTACGACGCCAACCATATCTGCAACCACAGCGATACCGGCGGCCGCTATGCCTTTGCGCGACAACCGCAAGTGGCTTACTGGAACCTGTTTTGCCTCGGCCAGGCGCTGCTACCGCTGATCGAAGACGAAGCGACCACCTTGGCGGCGCTGGAGCGCTACAAAACCGCGCTGGAGCCAGCCATGCAGCGCGCGCTGGGCGCCAAGCTGGGGCTGGACCCTGCCCGCAGCACCGCGCCCGAGGCGGTGGCCGCTGTGGTCAACCCCTTGCTGGCCCTGATGCAGCAGCACCGCACGGACTACAGCCTGTTCTGGCGGGCGCTGTCGCAGGCGGTGGCCGATGACAGCCTGCCTGCGCTGGCCCATTGGTTCCATGGCGACGCTGGCTTTGAAACCTGGCGCGAGCAGTACCAAACGCTGCTGCAGCCCGGCGACGCAGCAGCCACCGCCGCGCGCATGTTTGCCGCCAATCCGCGCTATGTGCTGCGCAACCATCTGGGCCAGGAGGCCATCACTGCGGCACAGCAGGGCAATTGGACACCGTTTCAGCGCTTGCAAACCGTGCTGGCAGCACCATATGCAGAGCATCCCGGCTGCGACGATCTGGCCGCCCTCCCGCCCGAATGGGCGCAACATATTGAAATCAGCTGTTCATCATGAGCTTTCCCGTTCAAAAATCGGATGCCCAGTGGCAGGCCGAACTCGCATCCAAGCAAGCCGAATCGGTGGCTTTCCAGGTCACCCGCCATGCGGCTACCGAGCGCCCCTTTACCGGCAAGTACGAGGCACACTGGGCAGATGGCAGCTACCACTGCATCTGCTGCGGCGCCAAGCTGTTTGACAGCGATACCAAGTTTGATGCCGGTTGCGGCTGGCCCAGCTTCTCCGAAGCCATCCCCGGCGCGATCCAGGAAAATGTGGACCGCAGCCATGGCATGGTGCGGGTGGAGACGGTCTGCGCCCAGTGTGGCGCCCACCTGGGCCATGTGTTTCCCGATGGCCCTCAGCCCACGGGCCTGCGCTACTGCATGAACTCGGCCGCGCTGGACTTTGAAAAGCCGGAATAAGGCAGGGGCACACCTGGCGCCGATGGCTCTGTGTGACGCCGTGTGGAACTTTGGCTGCCGCTGGTGCTCTGACACCCCGGCAAAGCCTGGCTGAGGCTTCAGCCCGGCTTAAGCTGGCGCCAAAATAGCTCGCGTATCATTAGCAGCTTGCCTGCAGACGCCCTACTCAACAAAACACAAGCACCCAAAGCCCTGCTTTCTTGTCCGCACAGCGCGCCTGCTTTTTAGCCGCGCCACGCACAGCCCGCATCGCCTGATATGAAATTTTTGATTGATTTTTTCCCCATCCTGCTGTTTTTTGCGGCATTCAAGGTGTGGGGCGTGTTCGTGGCCACAGGGGTCGCCATTGCCGCAACCATTGCCCAGATCGCTTACCTGCGCTTCAAAGTCGGCAAGGTCGAGCCTATGCAGTGGATCAGCCTGGGCGTGATCGTGGTGTTTGGTGGCGCCACCCTGCTCTTTCACGATGAGTCCTTTATCAAGTGGAAACCCACGGTGCTGTATTGGGTGATGGCGGTGGTTTTGTTGGGCGGTCAGTGGCTTTTCAATAAAAACCTGATGCAAAAGCTGATGTCGTCGCAGGTGCAGCTGCCACAAGCAGTCTGGAACACCGTGAACTACAGCTGGGCGCTCTTTTTCACGATCATGGGCATTGTCAATATCTGGGTGGCCTACAAGTTCGACCTGGATACCTGGGTCACTTTCAAGATGTTCGGCGGCCTGGGCCTGATGCTGGTGTTTGTCATCGGCCAGGCCATGTACCTCAGCCGCCATATCCAGCAAAGCCCCGAAGACCAACCCTGAAGCCCGGATGGCCTGGCGTGCAGCGATCCTGCTGCACCCTTGCAAGGCCCTACCCCGCCAGCGCTACTTTTTCCTAATCTCTTATGCACCCCCAGGACATTACCGCCGCCGCCATTGAGGCTGCGCTGCGCGACAAGCTCTCGCCCACCCAACTGGAAGTGATCGATGAAAGCGGCCTGCATGCGGGCCATGTAGGCGCGAACGGAACCGGTTTTGGCACCCATTTTCGGCTGCGTATCGCTTCACCCTTATTTACCGGCACATCACGCATTGGCCAGCATCGCCTTGTGTATGATGCGCTCCAAGCATTCATTGACGCGGGTTTACATGCCCTTGCCATTGAAGTCCTCAATACGCCAAAACAATGAAATCACTGGTGTATATTTCCTTTACAGATAAACGATTTGGATTTCGCATGAAAAAACAGCTCTTGTCCGGTCTGGTTGCAGCTGCGCTGCTTGGCTCAGCTGCGCTGCCCGCAGTGGCCCAGAACATTGGCATCGTCAATGGCAAGCCCGTGCCTTCGTCGCTGCTGCAGACCTTCAAGGAACAAATGGAGCGCAGCGGTCGCCCTGTAAGCGCCGATCAAGAAGGCCAAATCAAGGAAGCCATCATTGAGCGCGAAATCTACGCCCAGGCCGCCAAGGCCCAGGGCCTGGATGCTACCGACTCCTTCAAGGGCCAAGTCGAGCTGGCGCGCCAAGGCATCCTGACCCAGGAGCTGTTCGCCGCCTATGAAAAGGCCCACCCCATCTCCGACGCCGCTGCCAAGGCAGAGTACGACAAGTTTGTCGCGACCAACAAGGGCAAGGAATACCATACCTTCCACATCCTGGTGGACAGCGAAGACAAGGCCAAGGCCCTGATCGCCCAAATCAAGAAGGGTGCCAAGTTCGAAGACCTGGCCAAGAAGGAGTCCAAGGATCCAGGATCGGGCCAGCGCGGTGGCGATCTGGACTGGGGCAACGCAGCCAACTACGTGCCTGAGTTCTCCGAAGCCATGACCAAGCTGAAGAAGGGCCAGATGACGGACACCCCTGTCAAGACCCAGTTCGGCTACCACATCATCCGCGTGGACGATGTGCGCGAAGCACAGCTGCCTAAGTTCGAGGAAGTCAAGCCTCAGATCGAGCAGCAACTGCGCCAGCAACAAATCCAGAAGTACCAGCAAGAGCTGCGTGAAAAGGCCAAGGTCGAGTAATTCTCGCCTCGTCGCTTCTGCTTCCAACCCCTGCCCCGTGCAGGGGTTGTGCTTTGTGGGCTGCGCCCGCCGCGCTCGGGCGCTACACTCAAACGGTTTTGGTTCGCCTCTGCGACCGTCTTCCTTGCGGCAGCCCTGCGTTGCCGCTGCCTTCACAAGAAAGAAAACCCCATGCGTCTTTTGCACACCATGCTGCGCGTTGGCAACCTCCAGCGCTCCATCGATTTCTACACCCAGGTGCTGGGCATGCGCCTGCTGCGCACCTCGGAAAACCCCGAGTACAAGTATTCGCTGGCTTTTGTGGGCTATGAAGACGGCAACCCCGGCCAGGCTGAGATCGAGCTGACCTACAACTGGGGCACCGAGAGCTACGACATGGGCAACGCCTATGGCCATATCGCCCTGGGCGTGCCCGATGCCTATGCCGCTTGCGAGAAGATCAAGGCCAATGGTGGCAATGTCACCCGCGAAGCCGGTCCCGTCAAAGGCGGCACCACCGTGATCGCTTTTGTGACGGACCCCGATGGCTACAAGATTGAATTGATCCAGCGCGCAGAAAGCGGCACGGGCGGCGGTTTGCGCTAAGCCCCTTAGCGCCGGTTTTCAGCACCCAAGCAGCCAGGCCTTCGCCTGGCTTTTTTGCCTGCGCCTGGCAACCATCGGTCAGCGGCCGTCGCCGCCTTGCTGCTTGTTTTTGTACATGTCCAGATCGGCATGCTTGAGCAAGCTTTGCGGATCTGCGCCATCAACCGGATAGATGGCCTGACCAATCGAAGCGCCCAGGTGGACCAACTCCCCTTCAGGCAGTCCCTTCAAGCTGGTCAAGGCGGGAGCCAACACTTCACGGATCTTGGCCTGCACGACCTCCAGCTGCTCTTGGCTGGAGATGCCCTGCAGCACGGCCACAAACTCATCCCCGCCCAAGCGGATCAACACATCGTTGCTGCGCAGTACCTCTTTCAAACGCTGCACCACCTCGATCAGCGCCATATCGCCGTTCTCATGGCCCCAGCGGTCGTTCAGCGGCTTGAACTGGTTGAGATCGATGAACAAAATCGCGAATACGGCCGGCTTGGCCGTACCGGGGCGGGTCAAGGTCTCCAGAATATGATTGAGCGCACTGCGGTTGGCGGCACCCGTGAGGGCATCGGTAAACAGACGGTGCCGCATGTGGTGGACATTGTTGGCCAGCTCGCCAATCTCATCATTGCGCTCCACGCCAATGGGCACATCGATCTCGCCCTGGCCCACCCTGCGCACGGCATAGGTGAGCGAGCGCATGTCTTTGGCCAGGCCACCAAAGATGTGCAGGCCCAAAGCCAGCGCCGCACCCAGGGCCAGCAGACCCAAGGCAATCACCAGCACCACATGCGCGCGAATGCCGGCCAGCATCTGCTGGTGCGGCACCGCCACCACGGCCAGCCAGTTGAGGCCGGCATCATCGGTCACCCGCAGGTAGGCCACCTCAATGGCCTGGTCTTCGGCATTAAAAATCAACGCCGTCCGGGCCACTTCGTTCGATTCGGAAAACTCGTGCCTGAGCTTTTGGTAGGTAATCTCCATCAAGGGATTGCCGGCGCTCGCTGCATTCACGCGGCTAGGTTGCTGGTTTGCCTCTGCACGGATGTTGTCCATGCCGGTGGCGGCAACCAAGTCACCGTTGGGCTCCATGATGAAGGCCTGCGCGCCCTCTGCCAGATGCAGGCCATCGACAAAGAGCCGCAACTGGTTCAACAACACATCGGTGGCCACAACACCGGCGACCTTGCCATCTTCTCCCAGAACATGGCGTGCCCGCGTCATTACCAGGTCCTTGGCATTGAAGTCGATGTACACCGGCGTCCAGATATGTCCCGGCGCCTGCTGGGCCATGCGGTACCAGGGGCGGGTGCGCGGATCGAAAAGATTGTTTTCCTTGCGCAAAAAGAGCGGCTCGGCGCGGATGCCCGGCAGCAAGTAGATGCTGCGAACCTCTTGGGCGTGCAGTTTGACGCGCAACTCTGCCTGGGTCTCATTGCTGCGCAGCAGGCCCAGGCCTTGGCCCTGGCTATTGCCGTAATAGACGTAATCGCCCTGGCGCTGCGTGAGCGATGTTGCCGCCCAAAAGCGGCTGCGCAGTGCAGGCATGTCATCTTCAATGCGCTGGGGTGCCGGCAAACCCCGGGGGAAGCTGGCTTCGATGATGGAGCGCGAGCTGAAAATATGCCGGTCTACCGCCTGTCCAATGCGCTCGGCCATTTCCACCATCAGTTGCTTGGACAGCATAGACACCGTCTTGCTGCCCGTCCAATACCACAACACCCCCAGCACGCCCGTTAGCAATGCAATCAACATCACAAAAGGCAAAATCAAGGTGATCGTCAGCGACGAAGCTTTACGGGTGGGCATAACCGGGCGAAGAGAGGGCTTTGGCGACAACTGCCAGCAGGTATTGGGTATTTTTTGGCAATCAAAATCTTACTTTAACCGTTTTTATGGGTTACATAAGCTGATAGACCAATGTAATAAATCAAAGGGTTTATTGAACTGCTGCGGCCTAAAACAAAGACGGCAATGCTTTGTCAGCTGGCGAGAAACCGATTTCACCGCAGTCGGCGCAACTAGGCGACGCTTGAGATCTGAAAATAC
Source organism: Comamonas sp. (assembly GCA_036667955.1). Taxonomy (GTDB): domain Bacteria; phylum Pseudomonadota; class Gammaproteobacteria; order Burkholderiales; family Burkholderiaceae_C; genus Comamonas. Next base: position 317,312 of record JAVWTB010000002.1, on the reverse strand, counting down.
CTGCTTTTAATACGAGAATGGCAGCGAGACAAACGCAAGCTGGGTGCAGCCAAACACGGGAAATCCAGCGGCACTCAATACATTTTATTACATTGATTTCATCGAAATCGCTATTGCTTGGCTCCGATTCAGCCGCCCTTCTAATACATATTACATATATGATGATAGAATCAATGAATAACAAATGCGATTACGCATGATTTGTATCCACCTTTGTTCCCGTGAGCGCGGGGCGTAGCGAGCCGGCTGGGGGCAACTTGGCAGGCTTGCAAGCCCTATCTTCGTTCCAGGGACAGACATCGCAGCCCTGTTATATAGATTGAAGATCCCATGGCCACTGAATTGCTCTTAAACAAACGGCTATCCCGCAGAACGCTCAATAGCCTTGGCAGGCATGCAATAACCACCGTCGACCAGGTGGTCGAGGCCTATCCGGAGCGCTTGCTCAAGCTCAATGGCGTGGGCATGACGGTGTTGCGCGACATTGAACGCACCTTGTTCCCCGGCCAACAATTCCAGCCCGACTCGGGCAGGTACAAAGCCTGGAGCGAAGAGTCGCCCGGCTATGCACAAACCGATCAGGCCCAGCCAAAAAAATAAGACTTCTGGTGCGGAATCGGGCAGACCTGCAGGCCTGGGCCCCGTCTGGATGACCTGCTGCTTTGCCGAACAGCAGCGTGCAGGGCACAAACCAAAACGCCTGTTGATGGATCCCGCATGGCCAGACATTGGCCCCTTGAATCCCTGATACCTCGGGCGCCTCGTGCGTCTTGGGCAGAAGCCGCGTAAGGGCCTCTGCCCTTTTGCTTTTTGGGGCCGCTTTGCTAACTGGCCCGGGCGTTATACGCTTTTGCGGGGCAAGGCAGCGGCCTCACGCGCCAGCAAGGTGATGTGCTCCCAGTCGCCACGCTCCAAGGTGTCGGTGGGCACCAGCCAGGATCCACCCACGCACACCACATTCTTCAGCGCCAAAAACTCTGGCGCATTGGCGGTCGTGATACCGCCGGTGGGGCAAAAGCGCACTTCGGCGAAGGGACCTTGCCAGGCCTTGAGCATGTTGATGCCGCCCGCTTGCAGCGCGGGGAAGAACTTGAGTTCATTGAAGCCGTCTTGTTGGGCCTGCATGATTTCGCTGCTGGTAGCCACGCCGGGCAGCAGCGGCAAGCGGGCTTCGCGGCAGGCTTCGCCAACGCTGGTGGTGTAGCCCGGGCTGACCGCAAAGCGGGCCCCTGCCGCCGCAGCCGCACGTGCATCGGCGGCATTGCGCACGGTGCCTGCGCCCACAATCGCCTCGGGCACGGACTTGGCAATCGCCTCGATCGAGGCCAGGCCTTGGGGCGTGCGCAAGGTCACTTCCAGCACCCGGATACCGCCAGCGACCAAGGCCTTGGCCATGGACACGGCGTGGTTGACGTCGCGCAGCACGATCACCGGAATCACCGGTGCGTCTTGCATGATCGATAAGGCGGTCAGTTGCTCAGCCATGTGCAGGCTCCTTCTTCTGCGCTCAGCGCATTGCGCCGGAATCCGGCAAACAGTTCTCGGCCCAGTCCGCGGCCATTGGCGCGCAGCTGCTCGGCCGGTATCGTGGCCAGTGGGCGCGCCTCCCAGACGGCGGCATCCACCTCGGCCTGCATGATACCGGTTTCAGCGTCCAACAACACCAGGTCGCCGCTCTCAATTTTGGCCAGAGAGCCACCCGCCAGTGCTTCAGGCGACACATGGATGGCAGCCGGCACCTTGCCCGAGGCTCCGCTCATGCGGCCATCCGTCACCAAGGCCACCTGGTAGCCCTTGCCCTGCAGCACGGCCAAGGGCGGGGTGAGCTTGTGCAGCTCAGGCATGCCGTTGGCCTGCGGGCCCTGCCAGCGCACCACGCAGACGATGCCGTTGTGCCCGTTCGTCTGGCAGGCCTGCTCCAGTGCCCCGGATTTGAATGCGTCCTGCAGCGCATCCTGCGAGTCAAACACCCAGGCGGGCGCGCGCAGCACATGGCGGTCCAGCGGCACGGCGCTGACCTTGATCACGCTGCGGCCCAGGTTGCCAGTCAGCAGCTTGAGGCCACCAGTGGCGCTGAAAGGCGCGCTGACAGGGCGCAGCACGCTGTCGTCACCCGACTGCGTTGCCTCACGCCAGACCAGCTTGCCCGCCTCCACGCTCGGGATGCTGGCATAGGCCGCCAGGCCCCCTGCCCGCACCGTCAGCACATCGCCGTGCATCAGGCCTGCAGCCAGCAACTGCCCAATCACATAGCCCGGCCCGCCTGCGGCCTGGAACTGGTTCACATCGGCAGCGCCATTGGGGTAGACGCGTGCCAACAAGGGCACGACCGACGACAGCTGCTCGAAATCATTCCAGTCGATGACGATGCCTGCCGCGCGGGCCACGGCCACCCAGTGGATCAAGTGGTTGGTCGAGCCGCCGGTTGCCAGCAAGGCCACCATGGCATTGACAATGCAGCGCTCATCCACCACCCGGCCAATCGGCGCAAAACGCTTGCCCGCGGTAATGTCCAGCACGGTACGCATGGCCTCACGGGTGAGCAGCTCACGCGCGCCGTCTTCCGGATTGATAAAGGCATTGCCTGGCACGTGCAAGCCCATGGCTTCAAGCAGCATCTGGTTGCTGTTGGCCGTGCCGTAGAAGGTGCAGGTGCCCGCATCGTGGTAGGCGGCCATCTCGGCCTCCAGCAGCTTTTCACGGCCAACCAGGCCTTGTGCGGCCAGCTCGCGCACCTTGGCCTTGTCGTTGTTGGACAGGCCAGAGGTCATCGGCCCGGCCGGCACAAACACCATCGGCAGATGCCCAAAATGCAAGGCGCCGATCAACAGACCAGGCACGATCTTGTCGCACACCCCCAGCATCAGCGCGGCATCGAAGGTGTCATGGGTCAACGCCACGGCCGTGCCCATCGCAATCGCATCGCGGCTGAACAGGCTCAGCTCCATGCCCGGCATGCCCTGGGTCACCCCATCGCACATGGCGGGCACGCCGCCCGCCACCTGCGCCGTGGCGCCGTGCTTGCGGGCCTCATCCTTCAAGATATCGGGGTAGCGCTGCAGCGGCGCATGGGCCGAGAGCACATCGTTGTAGGCCGTCACAATGCCTACGTTCGGGCCCTTGATCTCGACAATGCGCAGCTTGTCATTGGCTGGCACGCCCGCCACGGCGTGCGCAATATTGGCGCAGCCCATGGACCGCATTTGCGGCGGGCGCTGGGCCATCGCATCGACCTGTGCCAAATAGGCGCTGCGTGTATCTGCACTCTTGGCGCGGATGCGGTCGGTGACCGTCTGAACAACCGGGTGGATCTGCATCATGGGGAATCCTTTGCTTGACAGGGACGCGCAGCCAAGGCCACCGCATCCCTTTTATGTAATTTTTATAGCACAGCAGCCGCATGCGGCGCTGGCACTTGGCTTTGTTGCCGTTTATGGTTTTTGTGCTTCCAGCCACTGCTGGGCCTGCACGGCAATGGCATTGATGGGGGTATCCGCATCCACCGTGAACACCTGCGCCTCATCGCGCGGGTCTTCCAAGGTCGCAAACTGGTTGGCCACCAGCTCTGGCGAGAAGAAATGGCCTGCGCGCTGCTGCACCCGTGCCAATGCCGTGTCGTAGCGGAGATCCAGGAACACAAAACCTAACCGTGGCTGGGCGGCACGCAACAGCTCCCGGTACTGGCGCTTGAGGGCCGAGCAAGTCAGCACCACGCCATCACCCTCCCCCGCCTCGGCCAGCAGTTGCGCCAGCCGCTGCAGCCAGCCAGCACGGTCGGCATCGGTCAATGGGGTGCCAGCCTGCATCTTGGCGACGCTTTCAGCGGCATGGTAGCTGTCGCCCTCCACCAGACGCCAGCCCAAGCGCTGGGCTACCGCCGCGCCCGCGCTGGATTTGCCGCATCCCGACACCCCCATCACCACCAGCGCCAGGGGCCGCCGAGCAGCAGAATCAACAGAAGGTTTGTTCATTGTGTTAGCGCTATCCAGCATAGATAAAAAATAAGCACTGCCTGCGATCAAACTGTTAAAGCCGGTCGGCATGCATGGATTTATGCAGCGACCCAGCTTTGCCGCAGCAACGGGGCATGGCATTTCTGCCCATGGAGAATGGGATAGCGCTATCATACCGGATATTTGCTGCAGCGCCCCAGGAGACTTGTTTGCCCCTGCCCCCATCCGCCTCTCCCGCCCCTCTGCCAGAACCCGCCCATCGCCGCTCACGTGCAAGCGGGCGCATCACCTTGCAAGATGTGGCCGACGCCGCTGGCGTGAGCCCGATGACCGCCTCCCGCGCACTGCGTGGCGAGCGCCGGGTGGCACCTGCGCTGGCCGACAAGGTGCGCGAGACCGCATTGCGCCTGGGCTATGTGCCCGACCCGGCCGCACGCGCGCTGGCATCGCAAAAGAGCAACCAGGTGCTGGTCATCGTGCCGCTGCTGAGCAACACCTTGTTTGTCGATCTGATCGAAGCCGCCCACAAAGTGCTGTTTGCGGCGGGCTACCACTTGCTGATTGGGGTGTCGCACTACAGCCCCGCCGAGGAAGAGCAGCTGCTGCGCGCCTACCTGCCCATGCGCCCTGCCGGCCTGATGCTGACCGGCTACGAGCGCAGCGCCGGCAGCGCCCAGCTGCTGGCTGCCAGTGGCACGGCCTGCGTGCATTTGATGGAGCTGCATGCCGACAGCCATCCGCCGGCTCCGGTCTACAGCGTTGGGTTCTCCCAGGCGGATGCCGGCGCCGCCATGACCGAGCACCTGCTGGCCCAAGGCCACCGCCGCATTGCTTTTTGCGGCGCGCAGCTCGATGCCCGGGTCATGCAGCGCCTGCAGGGCTACCGCCAGGCTTTGCAGCAAGCCGGCTTGGCCGATCCGGGGCTGGAGATTTTGAGCCCCGAGCGCTCATCGCTTGCGCTGGGCGCCCAGCTGTTAGAGCAGGTCCTGCAGCTAGGTGGTGGCGTGGATGCCGTGTTCTTTTGCAACGACGACCTGGCCCAGGGCGCCCTGCTGGCGGCCAACCGCCTGGGCCTGTCGGTACCTGCGCAGATGGCGATTGCCGGTTTCAACGACCTGCCTGGCAGCGCCCAGATGGTGCCACCCCTCACCACCATCCACACCCCCCGTAGCGCCATTGGCGCAGAGGCTGCCACGATGCTACTGCAACTGGTGAAAAGCCAGCCGGTGCCACAAACCCGGCTGGACTTGGGCTACCACCTGGTGCGGCGTGCAAGTGCCTGAGGTCTTGTCCTAAGCGCCTACCACTCCCCCAGCGCCCAGCTGCTGGCCACCGCAAAGTACTCCCGCAACCAGACATTGAAACGGGTCAGCAACGGTGTGGGGGCTGCCACGCCAATCGGCTGGCCAAAGCCCTGGCTTTTGGCGATGTGCAGCGCACGCCACAGGTGAAAATCACTGCTCACAATGGCAATGGGCTGCGCCAGGTCCACACCCCGCGCCTGCAGCATCGGCCCCGTCCATTCCAGGTTCAGCACCGTGCTGGTGCTGCGCTCTTCCACCACCATCGTGCTGGGATCGAGCCCATGCACTTCTGCCAGGTAACGCGCCATGATGGCGCCCTCGCTCTCGTCCTGCCCAAAATCCACACCGCCGGTCACCGCCAGCACCGCCTGGGGCTGCAACGCGGCCAACTGCGCAGCGGTATCCAGCCGCATGGCCAGCGCCGGGCGGGGTTTGCCATCTTCGGTGCCGCTGCCCAGCACCACGATGGCGGCCACAGGCGGCACGGCGGCGGGCGTCTGCCCCAGGCCCGCAATCATGTGCCAGAGCCAGCCCACGCTGATCACCCAGAGCAGCAGCCCTAGCCAGGCAGCACGCCACAACCAGCGCCGCCAAGGTGCGACCACACACCAGGCCTGCACAGCGGCCCAGCGCCAGGCCAAGTAGCCACCCACCAGACCCAGCCCCACAGGCACCAGCACCCCCAGGTGAAAGTGCCCGGCCGCCAAGGGCACGATGCCCAACCCCAGCAGTACCAGCGCAGCACCCATCAACAAACTTCGTAGCATTCCTATCCTCTCGTACCAGCCTTGGCTCAGCACAAAAAAACCCGCTGCGGGGCAGCGGGTCTGCGTCGTGGCGAAGCAGTCAGATCATTCAAATTCCAGAATGATATCGTCCACCGCCAGTGAGTTGCCTTTGGAGGCGCTGACTTTGCTGACCACGCCGTCTTGGGTGGCAAACAGAATATTTTCCATCTTCATGGCCTCGATCACGGCCAGCTTCTCGCCCGCCTGCACCTTCTGCCCCGTCTGCACCGCCACATCGACCAAGAGGCCGGGCATGGGCGAGAGCAGGAACTTGGACAGATCTGGCGGCGCCTTGTAAGGCATCAGCTCGTACAGCTCAGCGCCGCGCTGCGACAGCACCAGGATGTCGCGCTGCGTGCCATTGTGGATCACGCGCAAGGCCAGCGGGTTCTTGGCCGTGCCGCGCTCGATCTGTGCGGTAAAGGGCTGGCCGTTGCAGCTGCCGTGGGTGACCACATCACGCAACAGCGCTTCGCTGCTGAACTGATAGATCTTGTCACCAATACTGACCTTGCAGACGCGGGCTTCGTCGTCAAAATCAGTCACCTCGGCCGAGACAAAGCTGTGCTGGCCCTCGGCGCCCAGCACCACTGCCGTGTAGCTGTGGCCCACACGCAGCTGGTGGCCCAGCATCTGGCCGCTGATGGTGGATGCGCGCGCGCGGTAGCGGCGATTGCGGAACATGGCCAGTGCCACCAGAAAATCGGTGTCTTCGTGGGGCACGTCCTCGGCATGGAAGCCCTGGCCGTAATGCTCGGCAATAAAGCCGGTGTTGAACTGGCCTGAGACAAACTGGGGATGGGCCAGCAGCGCCGCCTGGAAAGGGATATTGGAGCTGATGCCCCGGATCGCAAAGCCGTTGAGCGCCTCGCGCATCTTGGCAATCGCCTCGTTGCGGTCCTTGCCGTGCACGATCAGCTTGGCAATCATCGAGTCGTAGTACATGGGGATCTCGCCGCCCTCATACACGCCCGTGTCCACGCGCACGCCCTGCAAATGCGCGGTATCGGCTTGCCACATGGTCTGCTTGGGCGGCTCAAAGCGCACCAGGCGGCCGGTGGATGGCAGGAAATTGCGGAACGGGTCTTCGGCGTTGATCCGGCATTCGATTGCCCAGCCATCGCGCTTGACATCGGCCTGGGTGAAGGCCAGCTTCTCGCCAGCGGCCACACGGATCATCTGCTCGACCAGGTCCAGGCCGGTGATGCACTCGGTCACCGGGTGCTCGACCTGCAGGCGGGTGTTCATTTCCAGAAAGTAGAAGTCCTGGTCCTTGCCGACCACAAACTCCACCGTGCCAGCGCTCTGGTACTGCACGGCCTTGGCCAGCGCCACGGCCTGCTCGCCCATGGCCTTGCGGGTGGCATCGCTGATGAAGGGCGATGGCGCCTCTTCGATCACCTTTTGGTGGCGGCGCTGGATGGAGCATTCACGCTCGTTCAGGTACACCACATTGCCGTGGCTGTCTCCCAGAATCTGGATCTCGATGTGGCGTGGCTCCTGCACAAACTTTTCGATAAAGATGCGGTCATCGCCAAAGCTGTTGCGCGCTTCGTTCTGGCAGGCGGTAAAGCCTTCGAGCGCCTCTTTGTCGTTGTAGGCCACGCGCAGGCCCTTGCCGCCGCCGCCGGCCGATGCCTTGATCATCACCGGGTAACCAATGCCCTGCGCAATGCCCACGGCTTTTTCCGCGTTCTCAATGGCATCGTTGTAGCCGGGGATGGTGTTGACCTTCGCTTCATTCGCCAGTTTCTTCGAAGCGATCTTGTCGCCCATGGCAGCAATCGAATGCGCCTTGGGGCCAATAAAGGCAATTCCCTCATCCTCACAGCGCTTGGCAAAGGCCTCGTTCTCCGACAGGAAGCCATAGCCGGGGTGGATGGCTTGCGCACCCGTCTGGCGCGCAGCATCGATGATGCGGTCGGCCAGCAGGTAGGACTCTCGGCTGGGGGCTGCGCCAATGTGCACGGCCTCGTCGGCCAGCTTCACATGGCGCGCGTCCTTGTCCGCATCGGAGTAGACCGCAACGGTCTTGATGCCCATGGTGCGGGCAGTGGCGATCACACGGCATGCAATCTCGCCGCGATTAGCAATCAGGATTTTGCTGAACATGGTTTGTCGTCTCTCGGTTGAATCTCTTGTTGGGCCGCCATGCTGCCGTCGTTACGGCAGCGCTCTGTCTTGCGCCCATTGCCCGCCGGGCATGAGCAAATAGTCTTCACAATCGACCTCGCTGCAGCGCGCACTGCCCAGCAATTGCAATATGGCCTGGTCTTGCGTGCGCACATCGGTAGAGCGCCCCAGGACCTTGACGGCCAGCACGCGGCTGTCCTTGCCCCATTGCGCGATCTCCGGGCCCTCGACCACGGCAGCGGTGTTGTCCCAGCCGTCCCGGTGCGCAGTACGCACGGTCGCCTTCTTGCGAGACAACACCCGCTCGGGCCGCACCCCCACCAGCACCACCTGCCCGCGCAGGCGGGGCAGGCTCTTGTCCAAGGTGGGCAGGTCCAGCACGCGCTGGGCACCATATTTGCGCACCATCGCCTGCAGGCGTTGCGCATTGGCGCTGTACTCTTTGCGCTGCTCGGGCTGGCCGGCATTGCGCTGCTGCTGCGCGCTGGCATTGTTGCTGTACTGCTGAAACAGCAGCTCACGGCCCTGCAGCGAGGCACTCGCCCGCACCACAGGCACGGGCAGGTGGCCATCTGCATCAACCGCCAGCTCAAAGCCCTGGTGCAGCATCAAGCGCACCAAGCCCTGCACCGCAGTGGGTTTGGCCGAGGTGCAGGCCAACTGCCAGTGCCGCAGCGCTGCCTGCAGCCACTGCCGCGCCACCTGCTCGGAGCCCAGCGCCGAATGGATATCCACCAGCACATGCAAGGCGACAGGCGCGCAGGCATCTGCCGGCTGCCGGCCATCGAGTGCCGCCTGCACCCACAGGCGCCCGCCCTTGCCTTCGCTGTCGGCCAGCGGGCCCAGATCCAGCAGCACCTGGCTGTCGGCCAAGGGCCGGGCCGCCAGCACAGCCGCACGGCTGAGAAAAATACCCCGGTCAAAACGGCCTTGCCAGACGATGGGCTCGGCATGGCCTGGATTGCGTGGCTGCCACTGCGCCCTGCCCTCGCCCTGGGCCAGGCCGTTTTCACAATCGCCCTGGTAGGCAAAAACATACTGCCAAGCCTGGGCCAGGGGGGCACCGCTGCGTGCCACGCATTGGGCGCCTGCATCCATGCCAGGGTGCTGCGACTGGGGCTGTGCCGCCACACCGGCTGCAGCCACGGCCAACGCCAGCACCACCGCAGCGCCCAGGGCGCAGCGCGCCCGCTGTGCGGCGGTGGGGGAGGCGATGGCGGCGAGCGAGGTCATTCAGGGTGCTCGCGCTTACAGCGGAATATTGCCGTGCTTGCGCCAGGGGTTCTCAAGCTGCTTGTTCTTGAGCATCTCCAGGCTGCGGCAGATGCGCTTGCGCGTCTCGTGCGGCAGGATCACATCGTCGATAAAGCCCCGGGCACCGGCGACAAAGGGGTTGGCAAAGCGGCTCTTGTATTCGGCTTCGCGCTTGGAGAGCTTTTCCGGGTCGTTCTTGTCTTCGCGGAAGATGATCTCGACCGCCCCCTTGGCACCCATCACTGCGATTTCCGCCTGCGGCCAGGCCAGGTTCACATCGCCGCGCAGGTGCTTGGAAGACATCACATCGTAGGCCCCGCCGTAGGCTTTGCGGGTGATGACGGTGATTTTCGGCACGGTGCATTCCGCATACGCATAGAGCAGCTTGGCGCCGTGCTTGATGATGCCGCCGTATTCCTGGCTGGTGCCAGGCATGAAGCCAGGCACATCGACAAAGGTGACCACGGGGATATTGAAGGCATCGCAAAAGCGCACAAAGCGGGCGGCCTTGATGGAGCTCTTGATGTCCAGGCAACCGGCCAGCACCAGCGGCTGGTTGGCCACAATGCCCACGGTCTGGCCGGCCATGCGGGCAAAGCCAATCAGGATGTTCTTCGCGTACTCAGGCTGCAACTCAAAGAAATCGCCATCGTCCACGGTCTTGAGGATCAGCTCCTTCATGTCGTAGGGCTTGTTCGGGTTCTCGGGCACCAAGGTGTCCAGCGACATATCGGCACGGCTGACCGGGTCGGTGGTGGCGCGCACCGGCGCTTTTTCGCGGTTGTTCAGCGGCAGGTAGTTGTAGAGGCGGCGCAGCATCATCAGCGCCTCGACATCGTTGTCAAAGGCCATGTCGGCCACGCCACTCTTGCTGGTGTGGGTGACGGCGCCGCCCAACTCTTCCGCGGTGACCTGCTCATGTGTCACCGTTTTGACCACTTCGGGGCCAGTGACGAACATGTAGCTCGAATCCTTGACCATGAAGATAAAGTCCGTCATCGCCGGCGAATACACCGCGCCGCCTGCGCAAGGGCCCATGATCATCGAGATCTGGGGTACCACGCCCGAGGCCAGCACATTCTTCTGGAACACATCGGCATAGCCGCCGAGCGACGCCACGCCTTCCTGGATACGGGCACCGCCCGAGTCATTGAGGCCGATGACCGGCGCGCCCACCTTCATCGCCTGGTCCATCACCTTGCAGATCTTCTCGGCATGGGTCTCGGACAGCGCGCCGCCAAACACGGTGAAATCCTGGCTGAACACAAACACCAGTCGGCCATTGATCATGCCGTAGCCGGTGACCACGCCGTCACCCGGGATCTTGGTGTCCTCCATGCCAAAGTCAGTGCAGCGGTGCTCGACAAACATGTCCCATTCTTCGAAGGTGCCGTCGTCCAGCAGCAGCTCAATGCGCTCGCGAGCCGTGAGCTTGCCCTTTTTGTGCTGCGCATCGATGCGCTTTTGTCCGCCGCCCAGGCGGGCAAGTTCACGCTTTTTTTCCAGTTGTTCCAAGATATCTTGCATGTTCCATCCTTGAAGCTAGGTTGTCTCTGTGTCTGGATCCGGGCTGCGCTGCCGCCCGTCAATCCGCTTTGTGAATCGTTGCCAGGCCGGTTTGTGCCTGCAGCAAATTTCTGGCTGCTGTAGAAGCCGCCAATTGGCCTGCCGCCACTTGCCGCTGTACCTCCGGCAGCATATCGCGCACGGCGGGGTGGGCGCGGAACGCCAGCTTGAGGCCATGGTCAATGCGCTCCCACATCCATGCCAATGACTGCTTCTCGCGCCGCTGCGCCAGGCAGCCATTGTGCGTTTGCATCTGCTGGTAGCTGCTCACCGCATCCCAGAATGCCTCCACGCCCTGCCCCAGCAGCGCGCTGATCTGTATCACCCGGGGCTGCCACAGCGCGCCCTGCGCAGCATGGTCATGCCCGCCATGCATGCCCAGCAAACGCAGGCTCGATGTGATCTGCGACTGCGCGCGGGTGGCCGCATTCGGGTCAATATCGGCCTTGTTGATCACGACCAGGTCCGCCAGCTCCATCACGCCTTTTTTGATGGCCTGCAGGTCATCGCCGGCATTGGGCAGCTGCAGCAGGCAGAACATGTCCGTCATGCCATGCACTGCAATCTCGCTCTGCCCGACTCCCACCGTTTCCACCATCACCACGTCATAACCGGCGGCCTCGCAGACCAGGGTGGCCTCGCGCGTCTTCTCCGCGACCCCGCCCAAGGTGCCGCTCGATGGGCTGGGCCGAATATAGGCCTCTGGCCGCATCGACAGCTGCTCCATGCGCGTTTTATCGCCCAGGATGGAGCCACCGGACACGGTGGACGAGGGGTCGATCGCCAGCACCGCCACCCGCAGGCCTTTGCCAATCAGGTACAGGCCCAAGGTCTCAATAAAAGTGGATTTGCCCACGCCTGGCACGCCGCTGATGCCCAGGCGAAGCGACTTCCCCGTGTGCGGCAGCAAGGCCGTCAGCAACTCATCGCCCAGTGCGCGGTGGTCCGCGCGGGTGGATTCCAGCAAGGTGATCGCCTTGGCCATCGCGCGGCGCTGCACCGCAGGGGCGCCGGTCTGCGTGATGGCGGCTATGCGCTCGGCTATCTCTGGGCTCATGCCACCACCTGGGGGAAAAGCAGTTTGCTAGCGTTGTTCGGTTGAACGGCTGCCACCATCATTTTTAAAACAAATACCATGTCACATTCCCTGCGCCGGGCGCCACTGGTACAAGAGATCAATCGGGTCACCGCCGATATGTACAAAGCCATGGCGTTCGTAAAACCGAATCGCATCGCTGTGGTTCAGCACCTCCAGCCACACGGCGCGGCCGTCGCGTCGCGCCCGGTCCTGCACCTGCTGCATAACCCAGTCCCCAATCCGGCGGTTATGCCAGACGGGCAGCAGGTACAGGTGCTGCAGTTTCAGGCGGCCATCTTGCTCGGGAATCACTGTCAGCAAACCGGCGCGCTGAGGGCCTTCGCCCGCGCCCTCATCCACACAGATATGCTGCATGTACTGCGGGTCGAACTGGCCTTGAAAGCGCTTGCGGGCGTTGTCCAGATTGAAGATCCCCAGCCGCTCCAGGCTGGGGCGCATGGCGGCGATGCGCAGCGCAAACAGCGCTTCGAAGTCCGCATCTGAGACGGGCGCGAAAGAAAGATTCATGGTTTCTCCAGACCTTTCTTCATCTTTTGGTGCAGCAAATAGCCACCATAACCCAGTGCAGTCCATACGCACAGCCCGACTACGACCTGACCCCAAGCAGGCAAAGTAAGCACCCGGTACAACAAGTACAGGTGCGAAACGCCGAGCACAGGCTCCACGAACATCATTACCAGAGCCTTCAAATAGTCTTGCCAAAAAGGTGCTTGTTTGCCCTTTGTCATACCGATTTAGACGGCTACCGCCTTCTTGATCTGCTCCAGCACATCCTTGGCGCTGGCCGGGATCGGCGTGCCGGGGCCGTACACGCCTTTGACACCCGCGTTGTAGAGGTAGTCGTAATCCTGCGCAGGGATCACGCCGCCGACAAACACAATGATGTCGTCCGCGCCCTGCTTCTTGAGCTCTTCGATGATCGCCGGCACCAAGGTCTTGTGGCCGGCGGCCAAGGTGGAGACGCCGACAGCATGCACATCGTTCTCAATGGCCTGGCGGGCGCATTCCTCGGGGGTCTGGAACAGCGGGCCCATGTCTACGTCATAGCCCAGGTCGGCAAAGGCGGTGGCCACCACTTTGGCGCCCCGGTCATGACCGTCTTGGCCCAGCTTGGCGATCATCACGCGCGGGCGGCGGCCTTGTGCCTCGGCAAACGCGGCGATCTCGCCCTTGAGGGTGTCCCAGCCTTCGGCAGAGTCATAGGCGGCCGCGTAGACACCGGTCACCTTTTGCGTGTCAGCGCGGTGGCGGCCGTATGATTTTTCCAGCGCATCCGACACCTCACCCACGGTGGCACGCAGGCGCACGGCCTGGATGGCCAGGTCCAGCAGGTTGCCTTCGCCGGATTCAGCGGCGGCCGTGAGCGCCTGCAGCGCTTTCTCTACCGCAGCGGCATCGCGCGTCGCCTTGATCTGGTTCAGTCGGGCAATCTGGCTGTCGCGCACCTTGACGTTGTCGACTTCGAGGATGTCAACCGGGTCTTCCTTGGCCAGCTTGTACTTGTTGACGCCGACAATCACTTCCTTGCCCGAGTCGATACGCGCCTGCTTCTCGGCAGCGGCCGCCTCAATCTTGAGCTTGGCCCAGCCGCTGTCCACGGCCTGGGTCATGCCACCCATGGCATCGACTTCTTCGATGATGGTCCAGGCGGCATCGGCCATGTCCTGGGTCAGCTTTTCCATCATGTAGCTGCCAGCCCAGGGGTCGATCACGTTGGTGATATGGGTCTCTTCCTGGATGATCAGCTGGGTGTTGCGCGCAATGCGGGCGCTGAACTCGGTGGGCAAGGCAATGGCTTCGTCGAGCGCATTGGTGTGCAGCGACTGCGTGCCGCCAAACACGGCGGCCATGGCCTCGATGGTGGTGCGCACCACATTGTTGTAGGGGTCCTGCTCGGTGAGGCTCCAGCCGCTGGTCTGGCTGTGGGTGCGCAGCATCAGGCTCTTGGGGTTCTTGGCCTCAAAGCCGGTCATGATGCGGCACCACAGCATGCGGGCGGCACGCATCTTGGCGATTTCCAGGTAAAAATTCATACCCACTGCCCAGAAGAACGACAGGCGGCCGGCAAAGGCATCCACATCCATGCCCTTGGCGATGGCGGTCTTCACGTACTCCTTGCCATCGGCCAAGGTAAAGGCCAGCTCCAGCGCCTGGTTGGCCCCAGCTTCTTGCATGTGGTAGCCGCTGATCGAGATCGAGTTGAACTTGGGCATGTTCTGGCTCGTGTACTCGATGATGTCGCCGATGATGCGCATGCTCGGCTTGGGCGGGTAAATATAGGTGTTGCGCACCATGAACTCTTTGAGGATGTCGTTCTGGATGGTGCCCGAGAGCTGGTCCTGCGGCACGCCCTGCTCTTCGGCGGCGACCACATAGCCCGCCAGCACCGGCAGCACCGCGCCATTCATCGTCATCGAAACGGAAACCTTGTCCAGCGGAATGCTGTTGAACAGGATCTTCATGTCCTCGACCGAATCGATGGCCACACCGGCCTTGCCCACATCGCCCGTCACACGCGGGTGGTCGCTGTCGTAACCACGGTGGGTGGCCAGGTCAAACGCGACGGACACGCCCTGTCCACCAGCGGCCAGCGCCTTGCGGTAGAAGGCATTGGATTCTTCGGCAGTCGAAAAGCCTGCGTATTGGCGGATGGTCCAAGGCCGCACGGCATACATCGTGGCTTGAGGGCCGCGCAGATATGGCGCAAATCCGGGCAAGGTATCGGCAAACGGTAGATCAGCCGTGTCGGCTGCGGTGTACAGCGGCTTGACGGTGATGCCGTCGGGCGTGAGCCAATCGAGGCTGCTGACATCACCGCCAGGGGCGGATTTGCTGGCGGCCTTGTCCCAAGCGGCGCGGTCGGCCTTGGGAAACTCGGATGCAGTGTTGTGCTTCGCGGAATCAGTCATGTCTCAAGCTCGAAATACGTTATAGACAGTGCATATTGGCCGACCCACGGCCGCCAGGCAAGTGTACATTATTCATAATTATGAATGCAAAATTTTGAATTTCAGTCGCCTTCTGTACAATGGCGCCACCGATGAGCCTCCCCAATTTTGCGCCACGTGCGCTGTACCAGGACGTTGCCGAGCTATTGCGGCAACGTATTTTTGCGCACCAACTGCCGCCAGGCAGCTGGATCGATGAGTTGAAGATTGCCGAGGAAATCGGCATCAGCCGCACGCCCTTGCGCGAGGCGTTGAAGGTCTTGGCTACCGAAGGGCTGGTGACCATGAAATTGCGCCGAGGCGCCTATGTCACCGAGGTCTCGCAAAAAGACCTGCTCCAGGTCTACCACCTGCTGGCCTTGCTGGAGAGCGATGCTGCCGCTGAATTGGCTGGCTGCGCGAGCGATGCACAGATAGACGAACTGCAAGGCCTGCATGACGCGCTGGAGGCCACCGTGCACGAGCGCGACGCCTTCTTTATTGCCAATGAGCGCTTTCATATGCGCGTGCTGGAGCTGCTGGACAACAAGTGGCTCAGCCAGATGGTGGCCGACTTGCGCAAGGTGATGAAGCTCAACCGCCACAACTCGCTGTTCAAGTCCGGCCGCATTGAGGAATCACTGCAGGAGCACCGCGCCTTGATGCAGGCGCTGGCCACGCGCAACAGCGGCGCGGCACGCGCCTGCGTGATGCTGCACTTCAAGAATGGTTTGGCAGCGGCCTCCTAGCCGGCGCTGCCTGGGGCTGCCTTAGCCCTTGAGGAAGTGCGCCGCGCCCTGGGCTGCACGCACACCGCTGGACAACGCAGCCGTCAACAAATAGCCGCCCGTCGGCGCTTCCCAGTCCAACATCTCACCGGCGCAAAACAGGCCAGGCCTGGCACTGCACATCAAGTCATGCGACAGCGCGTTGAACGCCACACCACCTGCGGTGCTGATCGCCTCATCGATCGGTCGGGTGGCAGTGACCGTGATGGGCGCGGCCTTGATGGTGGCAGCCAGCCGCTGGGCATCCTGCATGCCTTCCTTGCCCAGCACTTCAAACAGCAGCGCAGCCTTGATCCCCTCCAGCCCCAGACGGCTCTTGAGGTGGCTGGCTAGGCTGCGCGATCCGCGCGGATGGCGCACCTCGGCTAGCACGCGCTCGGCACTGTGGTCAGGCAGCAAATCCACCATAAATGTCGCACTGCCCTGAGTTTTGACTGCCTCGCGCAGCAGTGCAGACACGGCATAGACCAAGCTGCCTTCTACGCCCTTGTCGGTTGCCACAAACTCGCCCCGGCGGGCAAAAACTGCGCCCGATCCGCCCTCAAAGCGAATGGCCACCGATTTGAACGGCTGCCCGGCAAACTTGCTGCTGAAGAAAGGCGACCAGCCTGGCTGCGTCTCGCCGCCGGGCACTGGCAGCATGCGCACATCAAAGCCGCAGTTGGCAGGTTCCAGCGCCACTGTTGCGATGCCCGCCTGCTGCAGCAGCGGCACCCAGGCACCATCAGAGCCCAGGCGTGCCCAGCTGCCGCCCCCCAGCGCCAACACGGTCGCGCGGGCGGGTACCTGGATCTCCCCCTCAGGCATGGCAAAGCGCAGTGCGCCGGCTTCGTCCCAGCCTAGCCAGCGGTGGCGCATCGCAAAACGCACACCGGCAGCACGCAGGGCCACCAACCAGGCCCGCAGCAGGGGCGCAGCCTTCATATCGGCGGGAAAAACCCGGCCCGAGGTGCCCACAAAGGTCTCAACACCCAAATCCTTGGCCCAGGCCTGCACCTCGGCCGCGCCAAAATACTGCAGCCAGGAAGCCACCACGGCCTGCTGCGAGCCATAACGCCCAACGAATGAGGCCATAGGCTCGGAATGGGTGAGATTGAGACCACCCCGACCGGCGAGCAGGAACTTGCGCCCCACGGAAGGCATGGCGTCATACACCGTCACCTGCAGCCCGTTCTGGGCCAGGCGCTGGGCGGCCATCAATCCAGCCGGGCCACCCCCGATGACGGCAACATCCACCGTGGCGGGCGAAGAAAGGGCGTGGCTAGGCAAAGTCATGGCAAAGGCAAATCAAAAGAGAACAAGGGGGCGAACCTTACACCAAGTCCGACCCCCAGCGGCCAATGATTGGTACTTTTCGCCAACTGCTGATCCGCCGCATATCCGCAAGCCCGCATTGGCAGGCCTGCTCTAGTACCATTGAGTATATGGATCGTCCCGTCATTCCCCTGGTTGACCTGCGCCTGCGCGACGCGGGCCGCGCCATGCCTGCAGCACCGGCTGCGGCACTGGCTAGCGGCGGCTACGTCTACGACCAACGCAGCCGCCCCTTGCGCGATCTGCGCATCAGTGTGACTGACCGTTGCAATTTCCGCTGCAGCTACTGCATGCCCAAGGATATTTTCGACAAGGATCACGCGTACCTGCCCCACCGCGACCTGCTCAGCTTCGAAGAGATCACCCGCGCTGCCCGGCTGTTTGCGCAACTGGGCGTGGGCAAGCTGCGCATCACCGGCGGCGAGCCGCTGCTGCGCAAGAACCTGGAATCACTGATTGCCCAGTTGGCGCAGCTTGACACGCTCGATGGCTCGCCCATGGACCTGACCTTGACGACCAATGGCTCCATTCTGGCGCGCAAGGCCAGAGCGCTCAAGGACGCCGGGCTCAAGCGTTTGACGGTCAGCCTGGACAGCCTGAGCGACCCGCTGTTTCGGCAGATGAACGACATGGATTTCCCCGTGGCCACGGTGCTGCAAGGCATCGAGACCGCGCAGGCCGTGGGCTTTGCCAATATCAAGGTCAATATGGTCGTCAAGCGCGGCGTCAATGACCAGGAAGTGGTTGCCATGGCGCGCCACTTCCGGGGCAGCGGTGTTACCTTGCGGTTTATCGAATTCATGGACGTGGGCGCCACCAACGGCTGGCGGCTGGAAGAGGTCCTGCCCTCCGATGCCTTGCTGGAGCGCTTGCAGTCTGCTTTTGCACTCACACCACTGACTGCGACGGCGCCTGGCGAAACCGCCGTGCGCTGGGGCTATGTGGGGGCCAATGGCCAGCACGACCCCAGCCTGGGAGAGATCGGCCTGATCAGCAGCGTCACCCACGCCTTTTGCCAGGACTGCAACCGTGCGCGCCTGTCGACCGAAGGCAAACTTTTCCTGTGCCTGTTTGCCAGCGAAGGCTGGGACCTGCGCGCCATGCTGCGCCAAGGCGCCAGCGACACTGAGATCCGCCAGGCCCTTGCCCAAGTCTGGGGCCAGCGCAGCGACAACTACAGCGAGCAGCGCAGCCTGCACCCGGAGATCGCCCTGCAGCGCCGGCGCGTCGAGATGAGCTATATCGGCGGCTGATGCCGGCCTGGGGCCTGCGCGGCCCTCCAGCGCCACACCGCCTTTCACAACCATGCCCCTCCCCCTGTCCTTCATTGCCCCTGAACACATCACCGGTCTGGTGCTGGCCGGTGGCCAGGGTTCGCGCATGGGCGGCGCGGACAAAGGCCTGCAGTTGCTGGCCAATACGCCCTTGGCACTGCATTGCGCCCAGCGCCTCCAACCCCAAGTAGGCCAGGTGCTGATCAATGCCAACCGCCATTTGGATGCCTACCAGGCCATGGGTTACGCGCTAGTGCAAGACCTGCCGCTTCCCGAGGCCGAAGCCTATCCCGGCCCCTTGGCAGGCTTTGCGGCGGGGCTGGCCGCCTGCCCCACCCCATGGCTGGTCACGGTGGCTTGCGACACGCCACATTTCCCCCTCCACCTGGCCCAGCGCCTGGCGCAGGCGGCGGTGGCCAATAACAGCCTGGTAGCCATCGCCTGCAGCCCAGCGACGGACGCCGACAGCCAGCGCCCAGTGCCCCAGCCCACTTTTTGCCTGATCCACCACAGCCTGGCAGGCAGTGCCCGGCAATTTCTGGCCCAAGGCGGGCGCCGCGTTCGGCAGTGGGCGGGCCTGCATGCGCACTGCCTGGTTCCATTTGACGAGCCCCAGGCGTTCTACAACGCCAATACGTCCGAAGAACTGGCCTGGCTACAAGCCGATGCACAGGTGACGCATCGCTGAGTGCCTGGCGCCACCCCAGTGCTATAAGGGCTGAATCCGCCACGCAACACCGAGACCCAATCGTGACCTACTCTGCCCAACACCTCAGCCAGGAGCCCTTGCGCGCCGATGTCGATAGCCAAGCCGGTTTAACGGTACTGGAATTTGGCACACCCTGGTGCCCCCATTGCCTGGGCGCACAACCGCTGATAGAAGCAGCGCTGGGACCGCGCGCCGATATCCGGCATCTGAAAGTGGAAGATGGCCCAGGCCGCCCTTTGGGGCGCAGCTACCGCGTCAAGCTCTGGCCTACCTTGGTGCTGCTGCGGGATGGCCAGGAAGTGGCACGGGTGGTTCGGCCCACCGATGGGGCCAGCATGGCTGCGATGCTGGCGGCCTTGCCAACGCCCTGAGTCAGCGGGTGGGCAGCGGGTGATCAGGCTGGCGTGACTGAAAACGCCG
Source organism: Comamonas sp. (assembly GCA_036667955.1). Classification (GTDB taxonomy): domain Bacteria; phylum Pseudomonadota; class Gammaproteobacteria; order Burkholderiales; family Burkholderiaceae_C; genus Comamonas. The sequence continues at coordinate 297,783 of JAVWTB010000002.1, read as the reverse complement.
TGCTGGGTGCTGTCGGATCCTCGGGCGAGACCCCAAAATACACCACGCCCACGCCATGCAACTGCACCGACTCGCGGCGCACGGCCGTGGCCGGATTGGCCCCAAAACTCACCCAGGTGCCATAGCGGCTCAAATCGGTGTAGATCACATTGCCTCCGCGCCAGTCAATGCGGCCATGCTGGCGAGAGACACGCCTATCGAGCACCACCCATTCCGAATCGGAAGAACGGCCCACAAAAACGGGCATCTCCTGGGTGTTGAAAAAGCGCTCAACACCACCGGAGGCCAAGCGCAGGCGCATGTGTACCACCGCCTCGGGTTTCATCGGCAGCACGGAGTCATAGGCCGTCACCACCTCTTGGGCTTCGGGCTCGGTCCATTGCACCTGGTAGAGCATTTGCTGCTCGGCCTTGCCGCGCACATCCATCCAGCCCATGGGCACAAAAACGGTGTCGACACGGGCACCGGACTCCATCGTCGACGAAGCCGCCCAGACTTCGCGGTGGCCGGCCTTCTCGCACAAACGGGCCGCCATGTTGACGGAGTCGCCGTAGCAGTCGCCCTCCATCAGCACGACTTCACCGGTGCTCATGCCGACACGGACATGAAACTTTTGAGAGGCAGGCAGCGAATCCCACTGGCCGTAGTGGCGGCGCATCAGCATGGTCATGGCGCTCACGGCCAAGGCGCTGCTGGTGAATATGGCCAGCACACCGTCACCCAGGGTTTTGACCACCCTCCCGCCCGCTTGCACGACGACTTGCTTGAACGCATCCGTCATGCCCGCGACTGCTCGCGCAGCCCGCTCGTTGCCCAAGGTTTCGAACAATGCGGTACTGCCCGAGATATCGATGAATACCACGGTGGCGACAGTTGTCATGGATTTTCTTGTTACGGCAGGTGCTACCTCCTCCCCAGGAGCAACGCCAGCCTATGCATCAATAGCGACCCTGCATATTACACTGCAAACCAGGGCTCGCCACCAGTCCCGCCCCGCCCATTTAACTTACGAATTGTTTAATATGGTCAGACGGGGCTGGTACGGCACTGATACAACAAACACGCACCAGGCCGCATGGGCAATAGCGAATCACGGTTGCGGCGAAAACCAACCATGCAGATTGCTTATTGATGGCCCCAATAAATCAGCGCATCACGGCCTTCCACACTCAGTGACACCTGGGCACCCACTGGTAGCAGCACCTTGGTGGGCACATGGCCAAAAGGCAGGTTGGTGAACACCGGGGCCTCGATCTGGGTGCGCAACCACTGCACCACGCTGGCCAGCTTGAAGCCCTTGTCATGCGCGTTCAGCTGGTAATCGCTGAACTGGCCAAACACCACGGCTTTTTGCTGTGCCAGCACGCCGGCATGCAGCAGGGTCGTCAGCATGCGCTCGACCTTGTACGGCGTCTCACCGACATCCTCGATAAACAACACGCCGCCTTTGACCTTGGGCAGGTACGGGGTGCCCACCAAAGAAGCCAACATCGCCAGGTTGCCGCCCCAGAGCGTTGCCTTGGGGATGTAGACATCGCCCGAGGCCGAAGCGCCCGTGACGGTGCCTGCCTTTTCAGGCGACAGACGCCAGCCCGTGCCTTCGCCCGCACCGCTCAGCAGGTCTTCGAAGCAATCCTGCATGATGTCGTCCACACCGTCAGCTGCGCCGAAATCCCCCACCAACGCCGGGCCTGCCCAGGTCACTGCGCGGGTCTTGGCATACAGCGCCAGTTGCAGGGCCGTGAAATCGCTCAGTCCCACAAAGCGCGTACCCGAGGCAATCGCCGTGGCAATCTGCTCGTAGTCGATGCGGTGCAACAGGCGCGAGATCCCATAGCCCCCACGGCTGATCAGCGCCACATCGGCGCCGCTCTGGCAGGCGCGTGAGATCGCGGCCAGGCGGGTCTCGTCGTCTCCGGCAAAACGGGTGCTGGAGGCCAGCGCATCTGCATCCACCTCCACCCGGTGGCCCATGGCCTCCAGGCGCTTTAGCGCCCGCTGGAACGCCTTTTTGTCGCGCACCGCACCCGAGGGCGAGTACACATAAATATGCTTGGGGCCGTGTGCATGGTGGTGCTGGCAATGCGCGTGGTCGCAGTGACCATGGTCATGGGCGTGGTCATGAGAGTGGTCGTGCTGGTGCATGGCGGCGAACTAGATAGAGATAAGGCAAGCGCTGGGCCGCCAAAAATGAAAGGACGGTGCCGGGTTCTGCGCACAAAACCCCGACCATCGGCGTTGGGCGGCATTATGCGGCCAATGGCCTTACCTGCGGACCAGACCTGGGCTAATGCCATGGGCCAGGCAGGGCTGCGCCCCATCAACCCAGCGCATCCGGGCGCACCTGGATCAGGCTGAACACCCCTTGCACGCCGGGTGCATTGTTGGCAATTGCCACGGCCCGGTCCAGCAACGACGGGGACGAAACCGTACCACGCAGGGTCACCATGGCATGGGAAGTCTCGACCTGCAGGGCCCCCAGCTCCTCGCTTTGCGAGGCGGCCAGCGCATCCATCACCTGCGAGGAAATGGCATCATCGTCGGCCCGCCGGCGGTTGGCCTGTGCGGCACGCTCCACGGCCTGGCTGGCCCGTAGGCCCGAAGCATCGAGCGTCTGCGCCAGCCCCTGGCTCCAACGCCAGGCCTGCTGCAGGACCCCGCCCTGCCACAGCGCGCCGAGTGACCCCATGGCAACCAACGCCAGGGCCGCAACGGCAACACATCGGACAAGGGATGGACGGCGAAACAAGCGCATGGGAAGCAGGGCAAAGGCAGCAAGGGCTGAAGCGCACCAGCAAGGCACTGGCAGCAGCGCTGATTGTGGCTGCACGGCGGCGCTCTGCCAAGGCTTTGCGACAAGCTGCAGCAAGCTATACCTGCATGACACGCTGGCTTGGCAATTCTTCACAGGCCGGCAATGGCCACGGCGCGGCAGTCGCCCTTGCGCAGGGGCCGCGCTGCAGACCCGGGGCTATGCAGCGACAATGCAGCCATGCAGCCCTCCCTGATTTACCGAATTTTCCCGTTCCTGCGCTGGCCCAGACCGACGAAACAGCTGTTGCGGGGCGAATTCATGGCGGGGATGACCGTCGGCCTGATGCTGGTTCCCCAAGGGGTGGCGTACGCGCATCTGGCCGGCATGCCTTTGATTACGGGCATCTATGCCTCCATCATTCCGGCCGCTATTGCGATTTTGTTCAGCCCCTCGCCGCGTTTGGGCGTAGGGCCAACGGCTCTCAGTGCCTTGCTCATCGGCGCCTCGCTCACCGGCATGGCCGAGCCGGGCTCGGCCCAATGGGTGGTGCTGGCCGCCTGGATGGCCATCATGGCCGGCCTGGTTCAGTTCAGCCTGGGCCTGGTGCGCGCGGGCTGGCTGCTCAACCTGGTGACCTCGCCCGTGCTCGCCGGCTTCACGCAGGCGGCAGCGTTGCTGATTCTGGCCTCGCAGCTGCCCAGCCTGCTGGGCATGCGCAGCGACTGGGCTACCGTTTGGGACAACCCTTCGCTGGGCCTGTTTGATTGGCGCTCGATTCTACTGGGCCTGGCCAGCATCGCTTTGCTGGTGCTTGCCAAAAAGTGGCGCCCAGCCTTTCCTTCCGCTGTGTTTGTCATTGGCTGCACCGGTCTCATCAGCTGGGCGACCGACTTTGCCGACAAGGGCGGCGCCGTGGTCGGCCACCTGCCCACGGGCCTGCCTCAGCTGGTCTGGCCGGGCATGCTCGATTGGTCGCAGTTCGGCCTGCTCGTCATGCCGGTGCTGGTGATTTCGCTGGTCAGCGCGCTGGAGACAGCCTCCAGCGCCCAGGTTGAACACCAGCAGGCGGGCACGCGCTGGGACAGCAGCCAGGAGCTGGTCGCGCAAGGCCTGTCCAAAATGAGCGCCGGCCTGTTTGGCAGCTTTGCCACCAGTGCATCCTTCTCGCGCTCAGCCGTCAACCTGCTGGCCGGCGCCAAAACGGGCTATGCCAATGTGTTTTCCATCTTGCTGGTCGTCGCCGTGGTGCTGTGGTTCATCCCCGCGCTCTACCATGTGCCCCAGGCCGCACTGGCCGCCATCGTCATGACGGCCGTGGCCAACCTGGTCAAGCCCCGCACCCTTGTCTACCTGTTCAAGATCTCGCGTATCGAAGGCAGCATCGCCGTCGCCACCTTCGGCATCACCTTGCTGACCGCACCGCGCATTTACTGGGGCGTGCTCGCGGGCATTCTGCTCAGCTCCTGCTACTTTCTCTACAACCGCCTGCACCCCCGCATTGTGGAGGTGGGCCTGCATCCCGACGGCAGCCTGCGTGACCGCCATCTCTGGCAACTGCCGCCCTTGGCACCCGACCTGCTGGCTCTGCGCATGGATTCGGAGCTGGACTTTGCATCGGCCGCCGCGCTGGAAGAGCGAGCCGCCAATGTCTGGACACAGCACCCGCACTACCGGCAGCTGGCGCTGCTGGCCCAGCCCATGAACCAGATCGATATCACCGGTGTTGAGGCCTTTGTGCGGTTGGAGCGCATGGCCGCCAAACGTGGCGGCATGCTGCATATCGTGGGCATGAAGCTGCCGGTGGAGGCCCGCCTCAAACGTGCGGGCCTGCTGCAGGACAACCCCCGTCTGCGCATGTACCGCACCGATGCCGAGTTTCTGCAGACAATGCGCCGTGCGTACAACGATGACGGGATCGAATACGCCATCTAGGCCATCCCGGCGGCCTCGGTGTTCCAGGCCGCAGCCCATCACTGGGTTGAAGGGCCAGCGCTTGCCTGGCTAAAATAGCCGCCCGCCTTGCGCCCCAGCGCAAACGGCTATTTCCTAACAGAAGCTTTGCCAGAAACCACCGTGCCCTCGATTCTCAATATCTCCTGCTACAAGTTTGTCAACCTGCCCGACTGCGAAGCGCTGCGCGACCTGCTCGCCCAGCGCGCAGCCGATCTGGCGCTCAAGGGGACCGTGCTGCTGGCGGAAGAAGGTATCAATTTCTTTTTGGCAGGGCCCGCCGATGCCGTCCACCGCTGGGTGGATGCGCTGCGCGAGGATCCGCGCTTTGCCGATGTGCAGCCCAAGGAAAGCTGGTCCAAAACGGTGCCGTTTCGCAAGATGCTGGTCAAGGTCAAGCCCGAGATCATCCGCATGGACCACCCGGCCATCCGCCCCGCCATTGGCCGTGCGCCTTCCGTCAGCCCCCGCGATCTGCAGCGCTGGCTGCAGCAAGGCCATGACGATGAAGGGCGCCCGGTGGTCACCTTGGACACCCGCAATGACTACGAGGTGGACGAAGGCGCCTTTGTCGGCGCCATCGATTGGCGGCTGCGCAAATTCACCGAGTTCCCAGACCAACTGCGGGCCCACCGCGAAGACCTGGAAGGCAAGACGGTGGTCAGCTACTGCACCGGTGGCATCCGCTGCGAAAAAGCCGCCATCCTGATGCAGGAAGAAGGCCTCTCGCATGTCTACCAGCTCGAAGGCGGCATCCTCAAATACTTTGAAGAAACCGACGGCAGCGGCTACCAGGGCAGCTGCTTTGTGTTTGACGAGCGCCGCGCCGTCGATGACGGCTTGCGCAAGACGGCGCTCAAGACCGAGCCCTGAGCTACCGTTACTCAAAGGACTCGGCGTTTTGCAGCAGCGCTATCAGGCAGAGCGGCGCTTGGCGTCCAAGCTCCAGGCACCTGCCCCAAAGGCGGCAAAGGCCAGCAGGCCGCCCACGATGGCGATATTCTTGTTGAACAGCAGCTTGGTCACCATAACCGCCTCAGCCGGCACGGCCCAGTAGGCATGGAAAATCATTGTGGCGGCCAGCGTGAAGATGGCCAGAATGGCTGCCGCATAGCGTGTACCCAGGCCCAGCAGCAAGGCCAGGCCACCCAAGATCTCAATCGCCAGGCCAACGGCCACGCCCACTTCGGGCATCGGCATGCCGGCAGATTGGGCATAGCCCACGGCACCGGCAAAGCCCGTCAATTTTCCCCAGCCCGGGATCACAAAGAACCAGGCGATCAGAATGCGGCCCAGCAGGGCCAAAGGATTTTGCAAAGCGTTCATATTTTTCTCCTTGAAATAACTACCACCATCACTCACCGAACACGGGGCGCTGTCCGCAAAGGCAGCGCCCCCTTGCATCAAGCAGCCAGGTCAAACACCAGCACTTCGGCATCACGGGCTTGCGCCAGCCGCACCGAGGTTTCCTGGTCCAGATAGGCTGCATCACCGGTGTGCAGGGCCGTGTCGTTCACCGACACATCGCCCCGCACCACATAGACATAGGACTTGCGCCCTGGAGACAGCGCCACACTCGCCTCATCCTGGCCGTCGAGCAAACCGGCATACATGCGGGCATCGGCATTCATGCTGATGGAGCCGTCCGCACCGTCGGGCGAGACCACCAGGCGCAGCTGACCGCGCTTGTCCGCATCGGCAAAGGTTTTTTGCGCATAGCTCGGCGCAATGCCTTTTTTATCGGGCTCGATCCAGATTTGCAGGAAGTGCGTTTCCTGATTGGCATGGTTGAACTCGCTGTGCTCCACGCCGGTGCCCGCGCTCATGCGCTGCACATCGCCAGGGGGCAGGCCTTCGATATGGCCCATGCTGTCCTTGTGGGCCAGGTTGCCCTCCAGCACATAGCTGATGATTTCCATATCGCGGTGGCCATGGGTGCCAAAGCCCTTGCCTGGTGCCACCCGGTCTTCATTGATCACGCGCAGATTGCCCCAGCCCATGAAGCGGGGATCGTAGTAACCGGCAAACGAGAAGCTGTGGTTGGAGCGCAGCCAGCCATGGTCGGCATGGCCACGATCAGCAGATTTACGAACCATCAACATTTTTGATCTCCTGTCTGGCAAACGGCGCACATTGCGCTGTTCATCACCATGTCCATGACTGTAAAACCGCAGCTTCTGCCTGCGGGGCAACGGTTTTGATGGCATCATTCAAAAAATCTGATGGGCTTTTCAAGAACGCAGTAACGATCTCCTCGCAGCGCGTAGGAATCGCCAATACGTTTTCAGGCCTGAACCAAGCCGGCCTCAGCAGCGAAGATTTAACGATCTGCCCAGAGCCGCATGTAGGAAAGAACCGTCAAATGGCCTTGTTGCGTGATCGCGATGTCCTCACCCCCGATACCTTGGCCTTGCTGCAACTGGTCGCGGACAGCGGCAGTTTTGCCGCCGCAGCACGCCAGCTCGGCCTGGTGCCCAGCGCCCTCACCTACCGCATCCGCCAGGTCGAAGATGCCCTGGACGTGCTGCTGTTTGACCGAAGCGCGCGCCAGGCCCGGCCCACCGAGGCCGGCCAGGAGCTGCTGCGCGAAGGCGCGCGCCTGCTCGCTGAGGTGGATGCCGTGGCCAACCGCGTGCGCCGCGTGGCCACGGGCTGGGAGCCCGAGCTGCGCATTGCCGTCGATGGCGTCGTCTCGCGCACCACCTTGCTGGAGCTGATCGAAGCCTTCTACACCATTGCGCCGCCCACCCGGCTCAAGATCACGGACTCCATCCTGGCCGGCACCCTGGAGGCGCTCAGCTCGGGCCGTGCCGACCTGGCCATTGGGATTGCCGTCGACGCCTCCCACGTGGCGGGCCTGCAGCAGCTCGATCTGGGCGAGATCACCTTCCGCTATGTCGTAGCGCCCCACCACCGCCTGGCCGATGAGATGCAGCCCATCAGCGACGAGGTGCTGCGCCAGCACCGCATCATTGCCGTGGCCGACTCCTCGCGCAGCGGCCATGGCCAGACCATCGGCGTGCTCAACGGCCAGGATGTGCTGACGGTGGACACCATGCAGGCCAAGCTGCAAGCCCAACTGCGCGGCATTGGCGGCGGTTTTTTGCCTGACAACATGACCCTGCCTTACCTGCGCAGCGGCCAGCTCGTAGAGCGCGAGCTGATGCGCCCACCGCGCAAGATCAAGCTGCGCTACGCCTGGCGCGGCACCAGCCCGGGCAAGGCGCTGCAGTGGTGGTTGGACCAGCTGCAGTCCGAGGCCACACGCACTTCTTTACTGAGCAACCACTATGTGGGATAAATCCTGAGAAAAATGGGTGTAAACACCGTGTAGAGTGGTTCCCCAGATAGCGCTGCACATGCAGCCATCTGTGAAGCCTTATCGTTTGTCGAAACAGTACAGAAAGTCTTTCATGTCTTCTCGCATTCCCCCCAAACCCAAACGATCTGCATCCTCTTCTTCCAATATCGTGCTGGCGACGCGCAAGCACTATGCTGTCGTCGGCGCCGGCATGGCCGGCGTGGTTTGCGCACGCACCTTGCAGCAGGCGGGCCACCAGGTCACCGTGATCGAGGCGCAGCCGCAAGTGGGCGGCCGCATGGCCAGCCGCCACAGCGCGCATGGCAGCTTCGATGTGGGTGCCCAGTTCTTTACCGTGCGTGACCCGCGCTTTCAGCTGGCGTTGGACACCACGCCCAGCGTCACCCGCAACTGGAGCGTCAACGCCATCCGCACCTTGGACGCCACCGGCAAGGTCGCCGTCACCACCCAGCGCGGCATGGAAGCCCACCTGATCGGCGTGCCCACGATGGACAGCCTGGTCGCCTCCTGGGCCGCGCCGCTGACCGTCCACCTCAACGAATACGCGCTGGCCTTTGAGCGCGATGCCCTCAACGCCAGCCAATGGCAGCTGCGCACCGAAGATATAGACGGCGGCGTGCATGTCTACGCCGGGCTCGACGGCGTCGTGCTGGCCATCCCCTCGCCTGAAGCGCAGGAACTGCTGGCCGACAGCGAAACGACGGTGCCCGCTGACTGGCAGCTGTCCGATGTCTACATCGCCCCGAGCTGGACCCTGCTGCTGACCTTTGCCCATGCCGTAGACCCCGGCATCACCAACATGGGCCCGCAGTGGAATGCCGCCCGCACCGAACACCCCCGCATCACCTGGCTGTCGCGCGAGTCGTCCAAACCCGGGCGCGGCAAGGTCGAGCGCTGGACCGTGCAGGCCAGCCCCGACTGGGCGCGCAAGCACGAGAACGACGAACCCCAGCGCGTCGCCGCCAAGATGCTGCAAGCCTTCTCCGAGCTGACCCGCATCCGCGCCACCCCCAGCGACATCCGTGTCGTGCAATGGGGTTATGCCAAGACCATCAACCCCCTGCCCAAGGACGCCAAGGGCCAGTCCCGCAGCCACCTCTGGAACGCCAAGAGCGCCATCGGCCTCTGCGGCGACTGGTGCCTGGGCTATCGGGTCGAAGACGCTTTTGTCTCCGGCCTGGAGATGGCGCTGGCCGTGCTGGGCGAATAAGATCCCCTACCGCCTGCCTTTGAACGCCACCGCGCCTGCTGCGGTGGCGTTGTCGCATCTGCATGCCCCATCGTGCCGCTTAGCGGCACATAGCGCCTAATCGGCCGGGGTTACACTCCCCCTCCGATGACTTCAAGCGCTTATACCGGCCGTTTTGCCCCCTCGCCCACCGGCCCGCTGCATGCCGGCTCGCTGGTGGCAGCGCTCGCCTCGTGGTTGGATGCCCGCGCCCACCAGGGCACCTGGCTGGTCCGCATTGAGGACATTGACCCGCCACGCTGCCCGCCGGGCATGGACCAGGAAATCCTGCGCCAGCTCCATGCGCTGCAGCTGGTCCCCGATGCCCCGCCGCAGTGGCAATCTGCCCGCCATGGCCTCTATGCCCTGGCGATGGCGCAGTTGCAGGCAGCAGCTTGGGCCTACCCCTGCGCCTGCACGCGCCGTGATATGGATGCCGCATTGGCCGCGCAAGGCCATGTGCATGAGCGCCACGGCGAGCGCCCCTACCCGGGCACCTGCCGCGATGGCCTGCACGGCAAGACCGGCCGCAGTTGGCGCTTTCACACACAGCGCTACCAAGGCCAGCTGGTTGCCAAGGCGGCAGAGGATGGCCAGGCAGCCACACCCGACCACCCCGTGCTGCACAGCGACCAGCAACTGCTGTGGCAAGACCGCTGGCTGGGCCCGCTGCAGCAGGATGTGGCCGCCAGCGTGGGTGATTTTCTGGTGCAGCGCGCCGATGGCCTCTGGGCCTACCAGCTGGCCGTGGTGGTCGATGACGCCGAGCAAGGCATCAGCGATGTGGTGCGCGGCGCCGACCTGGCCGACAACACCCCGCGCCAGCTGCTGCTGCAACGTGCGCTAGGTCTGCCAGCCCCGCGCTACATGCACACACCGCTGGTGCTGCAGGCCGATGGCGAAAAGCTCTCCAAGCAATATGGCGCGCCGGCCGTCGTGGTGGACAGTGCCGAGCAGCGCATCGCCGTGCTGCGCCAGTCCGCCCAGCACCTGGGGCTGGAGGCGGGCGAGGCCAGATCCATCCCCGATGCGCTGGCCGATTGGACGGCGCAATGGGCGCGCCGCCACCTAGCCGCTACATGAAATTGCGCGTGTGCAAGGAGGCCAGCTCCTGCGCATGGCCTCGCTCAAAGCCCAGGCGTACCAGCTTGGTGTAGCGGCCATCGGCCATGTCCTGCATCAGCTGCTGCACGCGCTGGCTGCCCAGCGCCAGCGCATCGGAGGACAAGGCACCGGCCCCCACGAGGATCAGCGCATCAAACACCTCTTCATTCAAGCCTGATGTGCCGGCCAGCGCGTCATGGCGCGCCTCCACCGCCTGGGCCAGCCGGTGGCGAAAATCGGGCTCCTGCTTCAGGCGATGCAGCAGGTGCGACATGCCCAGCGCCACATGGCGTGCCTCATCGCGGGCAGCCAGGCGGCAGATCTGGCGCGTCAATGGATCGGGCGCATAGGTCTGCAAGAACTGCAGCAGGTTGACAAAGCTGCCCTCGCCCAGCACCGACAGCAAAAAGCCCGCAACCGAAAAATCCTTTTCCGCGAGCAAGCTCTGCAGCGAGGCCTGGCCCCCTGCAGTGGAGAGCGCTGGCTCACGCCCATGGCGGCGAATGCGGCGGGTAAAGACATCGATATGGCGCGCCTCGTCGGCCACCTGGATGGCCAGCGCCGCCTGCAGCTCGCGGTAGTGCGGGTGCAGCTCGCCCAGAAACCGCGCCGGCACAATCAGCGCCGCATTCTCGTTCTCGACCATATAGGTCATTACCTGGACGATGGCGTCCTCGATCACTGCAGGTGGCTCGGGCGCATGGTCCCAGTCGATATCGGTGTCGGCATTCCATTGCGCGGCCACGGCCTGCGCATACAGGTCCCCGGCCTGGTCGGACCAGAACTCGGCCTTGTCCTGCAGGCGAAAGGCAAAGGCCGGTGCGCCTGCCTCGACCGCTGCACCCCGTGCCGCCAAGCCCCAGGCCGGGTCAGCCCGCGCCGCCACCGCGCCGGGCTGGCTGGCATCGCTGTGGCCGGCCACGGCGGCATGGCGCCAGCGGCCCGCTTGCGCGCTGCCACGCCGTACCACCAAGGCCGGCTGGCGCAGCCAACCTGTAGGCGTTTGCAGCGCATGGCCCTGGGCCTGGCACCAGGCCGCCAGCTGCGCCTGCCAGCCCGGCGCCTGGCCGCTGACGCGGATGGCAGCGCCCACGGCCACGGCTACCAGGCCATGCTTGACCAGCAGGTGCGCGCCGGCATCAAAGCCCAGCCGGCCCAAATCCACCAGCGGCAAGCTGGCGGGGTCGGTCAGAACCTGGCGTGCGGGGTCCGTACTGCTGGAGGGGGCTAGCGGCTTTTCCATGGGCGTCAATACCGGTAGTCCGCCGCCAGGATACGGCCCGCGTCATCATAAAAGCGCGCATCGCGCACCGCACGGGCCAAGGGCACGTAGCCGCTAGCGCGGCCAGGGTGCCAGACCTTGAGGCCTTCGAGCTCCAGCAAGGGGCGAATCAGCGGGTCGTCCCAGGACATGGCCAGCAAAATCTCGGTAAAGCGCGCCGCATCGGCGGGCCTGATGCTCGGGCCAGCGGTCATATTGCAGTGGTCAAAAGGCTGCGAGGTGTCGAGCACACGCGTGGCACCTGCGGGCAAGGTCCCTTCGGCGGCAAAGGCCAGGTAGTTCTTGGCCACCATCCAGGACGCTGCAATCTCCCCGGCCACCATGGCCTTGGCCGCCAGGCGCTCGCCACCAATATGGTCGCCATGCTTGCCGCCCAGCACATCAAAGCGGCGCGCCTGAAAGTCCTGGCCGGCCAGCAGGCCGTGCTGGCGCAGGTGGTCCAGCGGTATCAAGGTGGCTTGGGGCGAATCAATGGCGCCAAAACCCAGGGTCTGGCCACGCAGGTCGGCCAGGGTCTGGGCGGGGCTGTCTGCGCGCACCACCAGCAGCGACTGCACGTCCATGTCGGTGTCGCGCATCGCGATCGAGCGCACCTGCTGGCCAGCGGCCCGCGCCATCAGCTCGGCGCGCACAAAGGCCAGTGGCGAGTTCCAGGCCAGCTGCACGGTGCCATCCATCAGCGCCTCGGTCAGCGACTCGTAGTTGGAATACAGCACATAGTCAAAGTACAGGCCCTGCTCGATGAAGTGGGCCTTGAAGCCCTCCCAGATGGTGATGACCTTGGGCGCATAGGCCACGGCGCCCATCTTGAGGGTGGTGTAGGAAGCTGTCATGGATACATGTCTCTCAGGTTGGTTGCTTACGGGGGCTCAGGCTGCGGCGTCGCACAGCGCCTTGCCCAGCAGGTCATAGATCACATCGGTGGTGGGCGCCATCACCGAGGCTGCGCGGGCATCGCGGAACAGCCGCTCAATGCCCAGGTCCTTGCGGAAGGCCGCGCCGCCGCAGACGCGCATCGCCGTATCGCTCACTTCCAGCGCCGCCTCAGCCGCAGCGGCCTTGCACTGCAGCAGCCGGGTTTTGGCATCGGGCCGCCCCGCCAGCACCGCCTGCACGGCGTCATCGCGCAGCAAGCGCGCCTGGTCGGCCTTGAGCTGGGCCTTGGCCAGGTAAGCGCGGATGGTGGGCAGGTCGGCTAGGCCGCTGCCGTTTTCGGCAAAGCGGGTGTTGGCCACATGCTGCAGCGCGCGGCGCAGCACGCCTTGCATCAGGCCTACCGAGGTGGTCGCAATCAAGGTGGGGAAGTACGGCATCAGATAGCGGGCCTTGACGTCTTCACCCTGGCCATCTTCGCCCAGCCGGCAGGCCAGCGGCAGGGCCACGCCCTGGGCGATGATCGGTGACGAGGCATTGCCGCGCAGCCCCATGCCATCAAAGCGTGACGGGATCTGCAGGCCCGGCAGGCGGCTGTCGACCAGCCACAGCGTATTGCCCTCGCCCCCGCTCGCCCGCGAGATCCAGACATAGGAGTCCGCCTCACCGGCCGAGGTGATCATGCTTTTGTGGGCATGGAGCAGCACCGTGTCCTGGCCTTGTGCCGCGGCGGTACCGGTGGGCGCCCAGATATGGCTGCGCGAGCCGGTCTCCGACACGGCCAGGGTGGTGATATGGCGGCCCTGTGCAATGGCGCGCCGGGTGTCTTCTTCGGCAAAAGGCTCGATCAGCGCCACGCCGCAGTAGTGCATGGTCAGCACCATCGCCGTGCAAGGGCAGTCCTGGGCAATGCGCTCGACCACTTGTACGGCTTCGGGCAGGCCGGCGCCCATGCCACCTACTTCGGGCGCGCTGATCAAGCCCAGCAGCCCCTGGCTGCCCAAGGCCTGCAGCGCCTGGCGCGGGTAGACCGCCTGGCTATCGGTATGCGCGGCCGCCGGCGCGATAAGCTCGCGCACGATCGGCTCCAACGACGAAAGGATGTCCATGCTGCTCCAGATGCTGGCGCAAAGGCAGGCCCATACCGGAACCCATGGGGCAAAAAAGGCCAACAAGCGCAAGCTGCGCCTGGGCCACCACCCCGTGTTTCCTGTCGCACACAGACCTGCAATCACGACAGACTTCACAATGAAAAAGGCATTATAGGCAGCGACTTTGCTGCCCCTTTGCAGGCAGCGCACACGGCGATTGCCCACCGTTTTGCCATTGCAGACTGGAAAAATCTACAATAGCCCCTTTTTTGACGCGGCCGAGCGCCCCTTACCGGGCAAGCGCCACCCTGCCGCTTGTGCTGAGCGGCACCTCCATGACCATGCAATCTTCTTCGACGCCTGCTGCCGGCCCCGTGCCCGAGCCCATCATCACCAACGCCCGCGATGCCAGCAGTGCCCCTGGCCATGCGCCTGCGGATGTGGCCCATCCCAAGACCATCCGCTCCTACGTGCGCCGTGCAGGCCGCACCACCACCGGCCAGGCCAAAGCCTTTGAAACCCTGGGCACCCGCTATGTGCTGCCCTACACCGGCGAGGCTTTCAATGCCGAGGCCGCCTTTGGCCGCCAGGCCAAGGTGATTCTGGAGATCGGCTTTGGCATGGGTGAGGCCACCGCGCACATTGCGCGCGTTCGCCCCGACGACAACTTTCTGTGCTGCGAAGTGCATGAGCCCGGCGTGGGCGCACTGCTCAAACGCATTGGCGAGCAGGAGATCACCAATATCCGCATCTTCCAGCACGACGCCGTGGAAGTGCTGGAGAACATGCTGCAGCCAGGCTCGCTCGATGGCATCCATGTGTTCTTCCCCGATCCCTGGCACAAGAAAAAGCACAACAAGCGCCGTCTGATCCAGACGCCGTTTGTGGCTCAGCTCGTCGCCCACTTGAAGCCCGGTGGCTACATCCATTGCGCGACCGACTGGCAACCCTATGCCGAGCAGATGCTGGAAGTGCTCTCGGCCAACCCCGATTTGAAGAACACCGCCGAGGGCTATGCCCCGCAGCCCGAGTACCGCCCGCTGACCAAGTTCGAGAACCGGGGCCTGCGCCTGGGCCATGGTGTCTGGGATCTGGTGTTCACCCGCGCCGCATAAGCGCTATGGGCCAAGCGCCCGCTTTGCTGAAAAAGGCTGCCTGGGCAGTCTTTTTTGCTTTTTGCCGAGCGCCGTGCCCCCCAGGGGCCAGGTAACCGTTGCTTTGCGTATCAAAATTGATAGCAGAATCGGCCGCCTACAGCGCCCGATGCGGTAGGATGGCTGCTGGCACCTCCGAGCAGGTGCCAATGGCACACGCCGCCCCCTGCCCCACGGTTGTGGGTATAAACCTTGCGCCCTGCTCTGGTGCGACAGCCCCTGGCGGGATGCAAGGCTTGTGATGCAGCGGCCCGGGCTGGCATGCCATCACACCGGAAAACTGCAATGACCGTCTCTCGCTTTCACATCACCCCTCTGAACCACAGCGACTCCGCCGAGCAGCCTGCCGCGCTGCGCAGCTACGGCTGGGCATCGGCCGTGCCAGGCCCGTCGTTGCTGATCTTTGGCGCCGTGCACGGCAATGAGCAAAGTGGCACCCATGCGATCGAGCGCTGGATCGCGCGTTTTGAATCGGGCCAGGTGCGTCTCAAGCGCGGCCGCCTGACGATGGTGCCCGTGGCCAACCCCAAGGCCTTTATCAAGAACGAGCGCGAAGGCGACCGCAACCTCAACCGCAACTTTGTGCCCCAAGCGCAGCCGCAGAACTTTGAGGACCACATGGTCAATGCGCTCACGCCTTTGCTGGAGAGCCATGACGCCCTGCTTGATCTGCACTCGTACAGCGGCGATGGCCAGCCCTTTGCGATGACCGGCCCGCTCAACAACACGGGCAGCCTGGAGCCCTTTGCCCGCCAGCAAGAGGAAGAGGCTTTTGCCAAGGCCGTGGGCCTGCCGGTGATTGTGCAAGGCTGGCTGGAGGTGTATGAGCAGGCGGTGCAAGCCAGCGGCGGCGCCATTCGCCCCGAGCACGGCATTGGCACCAATGAGTTCATGCGCAGCCGGGGCGGCTACGCGATCACCGTGGAGTCGGGCTCGCACGAAGAGCCCCAAGCCATCGAGATCGCCGACCGCTGCATCGCTGGCGTGCTGAACCTGCTGGACATGGCCGATGTGACCGTCGAGCCCGTCGCCCAGTACACCACCCACCACATGCGCCAGGTGTTTATGCGCCAAAGCGCCGATGACCGCATGCACAAGGACTGGCAGAACTTTGACCCCTTTACCAAGGGTGACCTGCTGGCCACACGCGCCGATGGCAGCCAGATTCTGGCCCCGTTTGATGGCTGCGTGATCTTTCCCCAGGCGGATGCCGCCGTGAACCGCGAGTGGTTCTACCTGGCCCAGACGGACCACAGCTGATCACCGAAGCCGGGCTGGCCTTTTAATCAGGTCAGCCCGCCGTGACGATGCTAACGCCGCCATCCACCGCCAGGCACTGGCCGGTGATGTGCTTGCCCGCATCGCTGGCCAACAGCACCGCCGCGCCCTTCAAATCGTCATCACCACCCAGGCGCCCCAGCGGCACGCCAGCGGTCATGGTGTCCTCGCCGATCTGGTCGATCAGGCCATTGGCCATCTTGGTGCGGAAAAATCCCGGTGCGATGGCATTGACGCGGATGCCGTAGGGCCCCCACTCGGCCGCCAGCGCGCGGGTGAAGTTGATGACCGCGCCCTTGCTGGTGTTGTAGGCAATGGTCTTCATGCCCGCCGGGTTGCCGCCCAGCCCGGCAATCGATGCCAGGTTGATGATGGCGCCCTGCCTGCGTGCAATCATGCAGCGCTTGGCCAGCTGCTGCGACAGCAGAAAATAGCCGCGCACATTCAGGTTCATCACCTTGTCCCAGGCAGCGGCCGGATGGTCTTCGGCCGGCGCGCCCCAGCTGGCACCGGCATTGTTGACCAGAATATCGACATCGCCCACGCGCTCCAGCACCTCGATCGCCAGGCGCTCGATCTCGCTGTCCACCGCGCAGTCGGCCGCAATCCAGCGCGCATCAATGCCTGCGCCGCTCAGCTCCGCCACTGCGGCCTCCAGCTCGCTGGCCTTGCGGCTGCTGACCACCACCTTGGCACCGGCCTCCCCCAAGGCATGGGCCAGCTGCAAGCCCAGCCCGCGTGAGCCCCCCGTCACCAACGCCGTTTTTCCCGTCAGATCCAATAGTTGCCCAATCTTGCGCGCCATGCGATGGCCTCCTTGTATGCGTGAAGAGTTGTCCAGGTGGATGCTCAGGTCGGCAGCACATAGTCCTTGAACTGCTCGCGCAGCCGGGTCTTGAGCATCTTGCCCGTAGCGCCCAGGGGGATGGCGTCCACAAAGAGGACGGCATCGGGAATCTGCCACTTGGCCATCTTGCCTTGGTAGAAGGCCAGCAAGGCCTCCTCGCTGAGGGCAGCGCCGGCTTTCAGGGTCACAAAGACGACTGGCCGCTCATCCCACTTGGGGTGGGCCATGCCCACGCAGGCGGCCATGGCGACGGCGGGGTGCGCCATCGCAATATTCTCGATATCGATGGAGCTGATCCATTCGCCGCCCGACTTGATCACATCCTTGCTGCGGTCGGTGATCTGCATAAAGCCATCGGCATCGATGGTCGCCACATCGCCGGTGGGAAACCAGTCGCGGCCTTGCGCGTCAGTGACCAGCGGTGAAGGGCCCTCGTTGCGGAAGTAGTCTGCCACCACCCAAGGGCCGCGCACCAGCAGATCGCCATAGGTCTTGCCATCCCAGGGTTGGTCCTGGCCATCGTCCCCGATGATCTTCATGTCCACGCCATAGATCACCCGACCCTGCTTGGCCAGCAGTTGGGCTTGTGCCTCTGCGGGCAATGCCAGGTGCTTGTGTTTGAGGGTACACACGGTGCCCAGCGGGCTGAGCTCGGTCATCCCCCAGGCGTGCAACACCGTCACGCCATAGTCCTCCTGGAAGGTCTTGATCATCGCCGGAGGGCAGGCCGAGCCGCCGATGATGGTGCGCTGCAGGCTGCTAAAGCGCAGGCCCTGGCTTTGCACATGGCCAAGCAGCATTTGCCAGACCGTGGGCACCCCCGCCGCAAACGTTACCTTCTCCGCCTCCATCAGCGCGTAGACCGAGGGGCCATCGAGCGCCGGGCCGGGAAACACCAGCTTGGCCCCATTGAGCGGCCCGGAAAACGGCAGGCCCCAGGCGTTGACGTGAAACATGGGTACGACGGGCAGTACCACATCGCGCGACGAGATATCCATCACATCGGGCAGCGAGGCGCCATAGGCATGCAAAGTGGTGCTGCGGTGCGAATACAGCACCGCCTTGGGATTGCCCGTGGTGCCGCTGGTGTAGCACATGCCGCAGGCGGTGTTTTCGTCAAACTCGGGCCACTGGTAAACGCCATCGGCTTGGGCAATCCAGGCCTCATAGGCGACCAGGCCGGGGATGCCGGCATCCGCAGGCAGCTTGTCGGCATCACACAGCGCCACCCATTGGCACACCGTAGGGCAGCGCGCGTGAATGGCCTGCACAATGGGCAAAAAGCAGCTGTCAAAGCACAGCACCTCGTCCTCGGCGTGGTTGACGATCCAGACCACCTGGTCGGGGTGCAGCCTTGGATTCAGGGTATGGATGACCCGGCCCGAGCCGCCCACGCCGTAGTACAGCTCCATATGGCGGTAGCCGTTCCAGGCCAGGCTCGCCACGCGCGTGCCGGCTGCCAGGTCCATGCCGTCCAGGGTCTGTGCCAGCTGGCGGGAACGCTGCGCAAACTCCCCATAGGTATAGCGGTGGATATCACCTTCCACGCGGCGCGAGACGATTTCGGTATCGCGGTGGTAACGCTCTGCAAACTCCAGCAGGTTGGAAGTCAGCAGTTGCTGCTTTTGCATCAGGCCAAGCATTGGGTCTCCTTTGGGTATGGGCCGTGGCGGCTCGCAGGCTCAGCTGCGTAGCCCCCCCCCGGCATGCATCTGTTTTATAGCGCTTGTGCGCGGCAAAGGGCATCGTAGCAACCCGCACTGCGCCTGGGTCACATGAGCAAATGCCTGCAGCTTATGACGAGGCATACAGTACAGGCTGGCGGTCGCAACCTGCAGTGCGCTCTGTCACCTAGGCTTCAGCACTTAGAATCGGGCGCTGCTCTTCCCCCCCTGCCCCATGCTGATCCCCGAATACATCGACGCGCACCTGCTGGTACTGAACAAGCCATCGGGCCTGCTGTGCGTGCCTGGCCGGGGAGAAGACAAGCAAGATTGCCTCAGCGCGCGGGCCCAGCAGCAATGGCCCGATGCCCTGGTGGTGCACCGGCTGGACCAGGCTACCTCTGGCCTGGTGGTGATGGCGCGCAGCCTGGCCGTGCAGCGCGCGCTGGGCGATGCCTTTGCGGCCCGCAGCGTGCGCAAGCGCTATGCCGCTGTGGTCTGCGGCCGCCCCACTGCACAGCCGCTGGCGCCCGGCCATGCGCTGCATGCCGCGATGCCGCAGGATGGGCACATCTGGAGCCTGGTCGACCTGCCCCTGAACGCCGACTGGGAGCGCCGCCCTTTGCAGCGGGTGGATGGGGAGATGGGCAAGCCCAGCCAGACCTGGTGGCGGGCGATGGACGCCGAAGAAGCGGCTGTCCTGCCTGCCATCCCCGCTGGCAGCACCCGCGTGTGGCTGGAGCCGCTGACCGGCCGCACCCACCAGCTGCGCCTGCATATGCAGGCCATCGGCCATGCGATGCTGGGCGATGGCCTGTACGCCAGCGCGGCGGTGCAAGCCATGGCGCCGCGCCTGCTGCTGCAGGCGCAGCAGCTGGGTTTTGCACACCCGGTGACAGGTGCACGGCTGGATTGCCGGCTGGCAGCAGACTTCTAAGGGCCTTAAACGTGGCGCATCAGGCCGCCATCCACCCGGATGTTCTGGCCCGTGATGTACGCCGCACCTTCGGAGGCCAAGAAGGCGACCGTTGCCCCAATCTCTTCTGCCTTGCCGTAGCGCTGCAGCGGTACCGCTGCCTGGCGCTCGTCCTTCTTGGGCAAGCTGTCGATCCAGCCCGGCAGCACATTGTTCATGCGGATGTTGTACTTGCCGTATTCATCGCAAAAGATCTTGGTGAAGGCCGCCAGGCCCGAGCGCGCCATGGCCGAGGTGGGGAACAGCGCCGCTGGCTCAAACGCCCAGGCTGACGAGATATTGATGATGGCGCCGCCGCCCTGCTTTTGCATGATGGGGGCCACCAGGCGCGTGGCGCGCACCACGTTCAAGAAGTACACCTCCAGGCCCTTGATCCAGTCCTCGTCGCTGATGGACAGCAGATCGCCCTTGGGGCCGTGGCCAGCGCCATTGACCAGCACATCAATGCGGCCAAAGCGTGCCATCACCGCAGCCACCAGCTTTTGCATGTCAGCCACATTCTGGTTGGAGCCCGTGACCCCCACGCCGCCCAGCTCCTGGGCCAGCGCCTCGCCCTTGCCGGAGGACGACAGAATCCCCAGCGCATAGCCTGCCTGGTGCAGCTGGCGTGCCGCCGCTGCGCCCATGCCGGAGCCACCGGCGATCACAATGGCTACTTTGGATTGGTTCATACTGCGCTTCCTTTGTCTCTATGGTTCCAAAGCTGCCCATCCTAACCAAGCCGCCGCGCCAATGCAGGCATCCGGGAAAAACGCCGTAACGCACAGCGCTATCTGCCGTTACGATAGCTGGCTATGACTACCAAACACCTCACTATCCTGACCGGCGGCTCGCGCGGCATGGGCCTGGCCATGGGCCAGCAACTTCTGGCCAAGGGCCACACTGTGCTCAGCATTGCGCGCCGCTCATCCAGCGAGCTGGCCGCTGCAGCTGCCACCCCTGCTCAGCTCATCCAGTGGGAACAAGACCTGGGCGATACCGATACCGCCGCCCAGCGCCTGGGCGACTGGCTGCGCAGCCTTGATGCCGCTGACTGGGCCAGCATTACCTTGATCAACAACGCCGGCGTGATACCGCAAATCGCCCCGCTGTCGGCCGTGCCCACCCCCGATTTGCGCAATGCGCTGCGCGTGGGCTTGGAATCCCCGATGGCGCTGACCGGTGTGTTCCTGGGTGCGACCGAAGCCTGGACCGTGCCCAAAAAAGTGCTGAATGTTTCATCCGGCCTGGGCCGCCGACCCATGGCATCGCAGGCCGCCTATTGCACGGCCAAGGCCGGCATGGATGCCTATGCCCGCTGCGTGGCCCTGGAAGAAGCCCACAAACCCCATGGCGCCAAGATCGTCTCGCTCGCGCCTGGCGTCATCGACACCGACATGCAGGTGCAGCTGCGCAATGCCGATGCAGACGCGTTCCCCGATGTAGGCAATTTCAAAGGCCTGCATGAAGGCGGCAAACTCAGCAGCCCGGCCGAAGCCGGCGCCAAGGTGCTGGCCTGGCTGGACCGCGCCGATTTTGGCCAGAACGTGATTGCTGACGTGCGCGAAGCCTGATCGCTTCAGGGGTGTGCCAGGACTGTCACCTAGGCGCCCTCCCGCAGCAACCGGTTTACCCATCGGCAGCCGGGCTGGCAATAATGCTGCAAGGCAACATTCCTATTCCAATCCCAACCAGGAGAGCTTTCCATGTCCCGTGAAGTACTTGTCTGCAGCGCTGTGCGCACAGCTATCGGCACCTTTGGCGGCAGCCTCAAGGATGTTCCACCGACCGAGCTGGGCGCGCTGGTCGTCAAGGATGCGCTGGCCCGCGCCGGCATTGAAGGCAAGGACGTGGGCCATGTGGTGTTTGGCCATGTGGTCAATACAGAACCCAAGGACATGTATTTGAGCCGCGTGGCCGCTATCCAGGGCGGTTGCCCACAAGAGACGCCTGCGATGAACGTCAACCGCCTCTGCGGCTCAGGCCTGCAGGCGATTGTGACCGCCAGCCAAGGGATCTTGCTGGGCGACTATGACGTGGCGATTGGCGCAGGGGCCGAAAACATGAGCCGCGCGCCCTACGCCAGCACCACCAGCCGCTGGGGCGCACGCATGGGCGATTTCAAGATGATCGACATGATGACCGGTGCGCTGCACGATCCTTTCCATAACATCCATATGGGCGTCACCGCCGAGAACGTGGCCAAGGATTTCGGCATCAGCCGCGATGACCAGGACCAACTGGCGCTGAGCAGCCACCAGCGCGCCGAACAGGCCTGGGCCGAGAACCGCTTTGCGGGCCAGATCGTGCCGGTCATCCTCAAGAGCAAAAAGGGCGATATCGCCTTTGACAAGGACGAGCACTTCCGAACCGGCGCCAAGATCGAAGACTTCCAAAAGATGAAGCCCGTCTTCGTCAAGGAAGATGGCACTGTCACCGCCGCAAACGCCTCTGGCATCAACGACGCAGCAGCCGCTGTGGTGCTGATGGAAGCGGCGGCCGCTAAGGCACGCGGTGCCAAGCCCCTGGCCCGTTTGGTGGGCTACGCCCATGCGGGTGTCGATCCCAAGATCATGGGCATTGGTCCTATCCCAGCTTCCAAGGCCGTGCTGGCCAAAACGGGCCTCAAGCTCGACCAGATGGACGTGATCGAAGCCAACGAGGCCTTTGCTGCGCAGGCCTGCGCGGTGACCAAGGGCCTGGGCGCTGACCCGGCCAAGGTCAACCCCAATGGTTCGGGCATCTCGCTGGGCCACCCGATTGGTGCGACGGGCGCCATCATTACCGTCAAGGCGATTCACGAGCTGCACCGCAGCGGCGGCCGCTATGCGCTGGTCACCATGTGCATTGGGGGCGGCCAGGGTATTGCCGCCATCTTCGAGCGCGTCTAAATCTTAAAGCGCCAGCGCAGTTCCCACGGGCAAGTCCTCTACCGGCTTGCCCGCTGTAAAGCGCTTGGCCGCAAACTGCCCAGCCACCTGGGCTTGGCCGCCTTGCACGCGCAGCCAGCTACCCTCAGGCAAAGCCACCACCTGCTTGGCCGGGTTGGCAATCAAAAACTCTGCCAGCCGCTGGTCGCGGGTCTCACCCTGGTGGCCAGGCGGCAGGCTGTTGTTATAGTGGGGGTTGATGCAAAACGGCACCAGGCCCAGCGCGTCAAAGCCCTGCGGGTCCACAATGGGCATGTCATTGGTGGTGTTGATCGTCAGGCCCGCCAGATTGGCCCCCGCGCTCCAGCCGGTGTAGGACATGCGACCCGAGCGCACCGCATCGCCAATACGCAATAGCCAGCCCCGTTTGCGGCATTCGGCCAGCAGCTGGAAGGTGTTGCCACCGCCGACGATGATCGCTTGGATATCCCCGGCCAAAAACTGCGCCAGGGCGTCGTCCTGGTGGGCACCTACCAGCTGCACGCCTGTATGCGCAATGGCCTCCTGCACCTGTGCGGTGTAGTCATTCCAACTGAGCGTCACACCCGCAAAGGGCACAAACAGCGCCTTTTGCACGCCGTTCATCTGGGCTGCCAGCGCATCGCGGCAAAAAGTCAAGTAGCCGCCATCGGGGGCGCGTGAGTTGCTCAACAACAGTAAATGCATAACACCTCTTTGAGTTGGGCCTGCCAGCATAGCAGCGCGAACTGCGCGGTGGCGTCACGCAAGCCACAGAAGGTCGGCACTCAAAAATGGACGAGCACAAAAAAGGGACTGGCGCGGCGGCGTGCACCGCGTCAGTCCCTCCTCAGGCTATCGCCTGCTTACTTGCCGCTGTCCAGCCGTGCCTGCATCGCCTTGGCGCGGGCTTCCGATGGGGGGTGCGAATCCATCAAGGAGCCGCCGCCACCGCCACTCAGCTTGGCCAGTTTCTCGAACGCAGTGACGAGGCCCTTGCGCTCCATCTTTTGCTTGGTGAGCAGGTCAAAAGAATAGTTGTCAGCAGCAGACTCGTTGGCCTGCGAGAACTGCGCATGGATGAACTTCTCGCCCAGTTCACCGGCTTGCGAGCTGGACAGCGATGCCAAGGTGGCATTGCCGCTGCTCGCAGCAATCTGGCGTGCAGCCGAGGTGGCATAAGCCGTTTGCATGCGGCGCTTGCTGTGGCCCAGCGCCACGTGGCCGATTTCATGGCCGATCACGCCGCGCAGCTCGTCGTCGTTCATCAGGTCCATCAGGCCGCTGTAGACGCGGATACAGCCGTTGGCCATGGCCCAGGCGTTCACATCGCTGGTCAGGTAGACCTTGTAGTCGGCCTTCTTGCCTTCCACGTCCTGGGGCATGTTGGCGACCACCTTGGCCAGGCGCTGGCTGTATTTGTTGTTGGCGGGGGCGAGCTTGTTTTGTTTATCCAGCGCAGCACAGGATTCATTGGACAAGGCCACCACATCGCCGTCGGTCAAAGTCATGGCCTTCATCGCCGTCGATCCGGAGTCCATCAGACCGCCCAGGTTGCCTGTGTCCATGGTCTTGCAGCCAGCCAAGGCCAAAGCCGCCACCAGACCCGTCGCCATCAATGATTTGCGCATACGCTATCTCCTCATCCACACGTTGAAAACGTGCATCATAGCGTGCGATTATCGAAAAGCGCGTGCCTATACCCCGGTGTTTGCTCAGGCTGCTTTCTGCGTTGCGACCTGTACCGCCGCCTCCTCAGGGGCGGTTGCCGATACCGCCTGCAACACCACTTCGCGCTTCAAGGTGGGCACAAAGCTTTCGATGAACTGCAGCGCATAGGCGCGCAGCCAAACCCCTTTGCGCAGCGCAATGCGGGTGGTGTTGACCTTGAACAAATGCCCTGCATCAATCGCACGCAGATTGCGGTCGCGCTCCTCGTCAAAAGCGATCGAGGCAACGATGCCAATGCCCATGCCCAGCTCCACATAGGTCTTGATCACGTCGGCATCCATGGCGGTCAGCACCACATTGGGCGTTACCTCGGCGGCTGCAAAGGATTCATCGATGTGGGATCTGCCGGTGTAGCCCTGCTCGTAGGTGATGATGGGGAAACGCACCAGGGATTGCAGGGTCAGCGGCCGTCCGGCCTCTTGCTGGGCGAGCAAGGGGTGGCCCGGCGGCACGACCACCGAGTGGGTCCAGCGGTAACCGGGCAAGGTCGCGAGGCTGGCATAGCCCGTGAGCGCCTCGGTGGCCACGCCGATGTCGGCCGCGCCGCTCAGCAGCATCTCTGCCACCTGCCGGGGCGAGCCCTGGTGCAGGTGCAGAGCCACATCGGGAAACTGCTCGCGGAAATCGCGCACCACCAGCGGCAAGGCATAGCGGGCCTGCGAGTGGGTGGCGGCAATGCTCAGCTGGCCGCTGCGGCTGGCATGAAAATCGGCGCCAGCGCGGCGCAGGTTTTCAGACTCCAGCAGCAGTCGGTCCACGATCGGCAAGATGGCCTCGCCCGGCGGCGTCAGCCCGGTCAGGCGTTTACCGGCACGGATAAAGATATCCACGCCCAGCTCGTCTTCCAATTCGCGGATCTGGCGGCTCACGCCTGGCTGCGAGGTGTAGAGCACATGCGCCACCTCGGTCAGGTTGTAGCCATTGCGAGCGGCTTCACGCACGGCCCGCAGTTGCTGAAAATTCATAACATTCACCTTTTTGGACCAAGCCACCAGCATTTGCACCAGGCGGCTTGTTCAGCGTCCGAGCTTATTTTTTGGTGTAAATCTGGTCAAAGCTGCCGCCATCGGCAAAGTGCGCAGCATCGGCCTTGGCCCAGCCGCCAAAGGCTTCGTCGATGGTGAAGAGCTTGAGCGTCGCGAACTGGCTGGCGTACTTGGCCTTGGCTGCTTCTGCGGTGGGGCGGTAGAAATTGCGACCGGCAATGTCCTGGCCCTCCTCCGAATACAAGTACTGCAGGTAGGCATCGGCAATCTTGCGGGTGCCACGCTTGTCGACCACCTTGTCCACGACAGTCACGGTGGGCTCGGCCAGAATCGACAGCGAGGGCGTGACGATCTCAAACTTCTCAGGGCCAAACTCCTTCAGCGCCAGGTAGGCCTCGTTTTCCCAGGCCAGCAGCACATCGCCTTGGCCGCGCTGCACAAAGGTCACGGTCGAGCCGCGCGCACCAGTGTCCAGAATCGGAACATTCTTGAACAGCTTGGTGATGTAGTCCTTGGCACCGGCTTCACCGCCGTAGTTGCGTTTGCCAAATTCCCAGGCTGCCAGATAGTTCCAGCGCGCGCCGCCGCTGGTTTTGGGGTTAGGGGTGATCACCTTCACATCGGACTTGATCAAGTCACCCCAGTCCTTGATGCCCTTGGGGTTGCCCTTTTTGACCAGGAAAACAATGGTCGAGGTGTAAGGCGCGCTGTTGAGCGGCAGGCGCTTTTGCCAATCGGCGGGCACCAGTTGGCCGTACTTGTTCAAAGCGTCGATGTCACCGGCCAAGGCCAAGGTTGCCACGTCGGCCTCGATGCCGTCGATGATGGCCCGCGCCTGTTTGCCCGAGCCGCCGTGCGACTGCTTGATCGTCACCGTCTGGCCGGTGGTGTCCTTCCAGTGCTTGGCAAAAGCCTGGTTGTACTGGTTGTACAGCTCACGCGTGGGATCGTAGGACACATTGAGCAAGGTCACGGGTGCTGCGGCCTGGGCATGTGCAGTGCTGCTGAAAAAGGCTGGTGCCAGTGCCATCAGAGACGCGGCTGCGGCTGCGGCTATCGGAAACTTGATAAAGTGGCGGCGTTGTTGCATGGAACACTTTCAGAATGGCAAAAATCTTGTGGATTGCAAGGCTTGAACACATTCTGAAACGCCGCCATCAAAACTCAAACTACTATTAATTCAGTTTTTAATGACTGAAAGTTATTAACAAGACGCAAAAGCGCCTGTCCACACCCGGACAAGGCATGCAGCGGTTGGCATGGCCAACAGGCTGCTGCAGCTTGGGACCAGCGCCCCGAAAGCGCCCCAGCGTCAACCCAACGAAGGAAACATCTCCCATGGCACGTATGGTCAACTGCGTCAAACTGCACAAAGAAGCCGAGGGCCTCGACTTTCCCCCCTACCCTGGTGAGCTGGGCAAGCGTCTGTGGGAGAACGTCAGCAAGGAAGCCTGGGCGGGCTGGCTCAAGCACCAGACCATGCTGGTCAATGAAAACCGCCTGAACCTGGCCGACCTGCGGGCGCGCCAGTACCTGGCCCGCCAAATGGAAAACCACTTCTTTGGCGACGGTGCCGATGCGGCAGTTGGCTACGTGCCACCTACCGCCGATTGATGCTGCGGCTTTAGCAGCACTCGCCAGGGGTCTTGACCCCGGCATAAAAAATGGCAGCCTAGGCTGCCATTTTTTATCTATCAGGGCGATCGACTATCTGCAGATGCAGTAAATCATATAACCCAAGAAAGATATTATTTAGTCACCAAATCAAAGCCACCGCTCTGGTATTGAAACAGCAAGCAATCCATACCTGCCACACAGCCGCTTTCATGGATCAGGCCGGCAGGCAGATCGTAGAAAGAGCCTGCAGGGTATTCGGTGCGCTTGCCATCGATCACAGCGTAGAACGTGCCTTGCACTACCACGGTAGGCAGCGACTTGCTGTGGTGGTGGGTGGGGTTGTCGCGGCCAGCGGGGAACAGCACAAAGGCTTCGTAGGCGTCCTTGCCCGTCAGATCGCCGCGCAGATTGGCATACTTGATGCCGCCCGAACCTGCCAATTCGGTCCACTTGAGTTGCGACACTGGAACCGACACCAGGCCATCAGCGGCACCTGCGGCGCAAGCGATCAAAGAAGAGGTGGCCAGAACGGCCGCAGCAATGGAAAATTTCATCATTAACTCCTAGTATTAAAAGATTGAATAAGCGCTTAGATACCGACCAGCAAGGGTTTTATGTGTGTCTGAATCGATAGCTCTATTCTGTTCATTTGCAGAAAATGCAAAAGTAGCCAAATAGACAAGTTGCGCTAAGATCCGGCCAAATCCACAGATTCACCGCCATGCACACGATTGCTGTTATTGCCTACGACGGGATCAGTCCCTTCCACTTGTCCGTCCCCTGCATCGTGTTTGGAGACGACCTGCTGCGGCTGGGGGCGCCGCGCTATGAGCTGCGGGTCTGCGCTGAGCGCACCGGGGCCGTGTCCACCTTGTCCGGTTTCGCCATCCAGGTGGCGCACGACCTGAGCGCTTTGGAGCAAGCCGACACCGTCATCATTCCCTCCTGGAGCTCAACCGATGCGCAGCCTTCCACCGCCCTGCTGGTCGCACTGCAGCAAGCCCATGCCCGTGGCGCGCGGGTGGTGGGTCTGTGTTTAGGCACCTTCGTATTGGCCCAAGCGGGGCTGCTCAAAGGACGCTCGGCCTCCACCCACTGGGCCTGGGCGGATGATTTCGCCAAGGACCATCCGGACGTCAAGCTCGACCGCCAAGCGCTCTACACCGATGACGGCAACATCACCACCTCGGCCGGCACCGCAGCCGCCATCGACTGCTGCCTGCACCTGATCCGCGTCGACCATGGCGCAGAAATCGCCAACCGGGTAGCGCGCCGCCTGGTCGTGGCCCCGCACCGCCACGGCAACCAATCGCAGTACATCGAGATGCCGCTGTCCGAGACAGATCGCCCGGATGCCGTCTCTGCCGCGCTGGACTGGGCCATGGCCCATCTCAACGAGCCCATCAACGTGGAGCAACTGGCCCAGAAAGCCCACATGAGCCCGCGCAACTTCAGCCGCCATTTCAAACGCAAGACCGGTGCCACCATCGTGCAATGGCTGCTGCACCAACGCCTGGCCGTCGCCCAGCGCCTGCTGGAGCGCGGCGACGGCTCCATCGACCAGGTGGCAGAGACGGCAGGCTTTGGCTCCACCGTGTCATTTCGCCTGCAGTTCACGCGGATGTTTTCGATTTCGCCAGCGAGCTATAGAAAGCAGTTCTTGCACCGGGAGGTGTAGGGCCCTCCCGGCCGCATCGCCGACATTCAGGCAGACGCGGCATCGCCCAAAAGGCAGTCCACGACGCAGCCCAGCATCTGCTGCACATCCACCACCTCCACCGCGCCGGGCAAGGACAGCTCGCCGTGCAGCACGAACACCGGGCGCTCCCACTTCAGGCCCAGGGCCATCTCGGACAGCGTTCCCATGTTGTAGCCCACGGCGACCAAGCAAAGTGCGCTGCGGGCAATCAGGGCGTTGCGCATTTCACCGATGCCCGTGGGCAAAGCCACGCTGAGATAGGGATTCGCATTGCGCTCGTCTTCCTCAGGCAGGATGCCGATGGCGACCCCGCCCGCTTCGGTGGCGCCCTGTGAGGCCGCAGCCATCACGCCGCCACGCCCTCCGCACACAATGGCCATGCCGGCGGCAGCCAGTGCGCGGGCGATCAGGCGCGCATCGTCGTAGACCTGCCCCTCGGCATCGCCCGGCCCGATCACCCCTACCGGCCGGCGGTGACGCGCCGGGCTGGCTTGGTGCATGGCCAGCCGCCGCAAAGCCTCGGTAAGCCCGGGCGGCAGGCCCAGCGCTTCAATGTGGTCCTGCTGCATGTGGTTCCCGTTGGCGAGCAATCGCGTCTCCCAATCCCATGACGATGACGCACAGCGCCATCAAAAGCAATGACAAGGCGGATGCGACGCTCAGGTCCGATCCACCATCGCTGACCTGTGCAAACAGCATCAGCGGAAGAATGTTGAGCTGGGTACCCACCAGCGCCAGTGCCGTGCCGTAGGTGCCCATGGCAATGGCAGCCACCAGGCAGGCGTTGGACACCACCGATGGCGCCACCTCGGCCACCACCGTGTCGCGGAACGCGCGCCAGCGCGTAGCGCCCAAGGTTCGCGCCGCCAGCATGGGCCGCAGGTCGAGGTTGGCGAACACCGGGTAGAGCGACAACGCCACGCGGGGCACGAGGTAGTAGGCATAGGCGCAGCCCAGGCCGACCGTGCCATAGATCCAGTTGCCCACGGCGGCGCCGTCAAAGCCCAGCGCCACCAGCAGCTGCGTGACAAAGCCCGAGCGGCCAAAGGCCAGGATGAAGCCATAGGCGATCACCAGGCCCGAGAAGGCCAACGGCAGTCCAAGCAAGGTCATCATCCAGCGCCGGCGCTGCAGCGGCTGGCGCCCCAGCTCAATGGCGATCACCGTGCCCACCAGGCCAGAGACTGCGCCTGCGGTCAGGCCCAGCACCAGCGTGTTCAGCACCGCCCGGCCCAGCAGCGGGTTGCTCCACAAGCGGGCAAAGGCGCTGCCGCCGTCCGCCATGGCTTCGGGCACCAGCGATGCCAGCGGCAGCACAAAGAACAGCGCCATGAAGCACCAGGCAGGCCATGCGCCAAAACGGCGGATCCAACCGCTCATGAGCGACCCAGCGTGGCCTGCGCCCAGAGCTGGTCGATCTCGGCCTTCTTGGCCGAGGCCTTGATAACATCGAGCGGACGGATCTGCGCCGCCACCGGCAGCTTGTCTGCCACATCGTCGGGCAGCTTGACGCCCGGAACGGCAGGACGCACGAAGCCCTTGGCAAAGAGCTGCTGGCCGACGTCACTCATGATGAAGTTCAGCCACAGCTTGCCGGCGTTCGGGTTGGGGCCGCCCTTGACGAGGCTGATGGCATACGGCGCGGCCACGCTGGCTTCCTTGGGGATGACGACCTCGCAGGCTTCGCCCATGCCATCGCTATGCTTGGCCTTGAGGCCATCGTTCTCGTAGCCGATCCAGATCGGGATCTCACCCTTGATGAACTTGGCATAGGGGGTGGTGCCCTCCACGCGCTGCACGTTGCCGGCGGCATGCAGCTTGCCCAGGTAATCCGTGCCGGGCTTGACGTTGTCCACGCTGCCGCCGTTGCCATAGGCTGCGGCCAAGGTCAGCACCTGGCCCACACCGGCACTGCGGGGGTCCAGGTAGGTCACACTGTTCTTGTACTCGGGCTTGAGCAGATCGGCCCAGCCGGTGGGCACATTCTTGACCAGCTTCTTGTTCACCAGGAAGGCGATGTTCAAGGTGTGGATGGTGAACCAGCGCCCTTCTGCCTCACGGAACACCTCGGGCAATTTGTCGAAGTGGATGGGCTTGAAAGGCGCGACCACATCCTTCTTGGAGGCATCGACGGCCGAGGCCGCAAAGTAGTACGCGGTGTCTGCCTGGGGGCGGCGGCGCATCTTCTCCAGCGCGACCACGGTGGCGGCCGATCCCAGGTCGTTGTAGCCCAGCTCGACATCGGGGTAGCGCTTCTTGAACTCGGCAAACAAGGCCTTCCAGTTGGCCCATTCCGGACCGGTGTCGAAGGACACGCAAAAACCTTCTTTTTTGGCCAAGGCGTAGAGCTCCTTTTCTCCGGCATAGAGCTCCGCGCCCTCTTGCGCCCAGGATGTGCGCTGAACCAGGGCTGCCAAAGGCAAGGCAGCAGCGGCTTGGATGAGATGTCGGCGTTGCATAGCGGTTTTCCTTCGTTGAAGAGTAAGGTGTCGGTGTCGTGTTGAACGGATGGGCTGGGCTCAGGCATCCAGCAGGCGAATGTGCTCGGGCGCGATGGCGATGGCCTGGCGTGCTGGCTGCCTGCCTTCGGCCAGGAAGGCGCGCGGCGCAGCTTCCACCTCGAAGTCGTAGCGCGTGAGCGACCCCAGATAGCGGCTGGCGCCCGGGCGCCCCTGCAAGGTGTTGGTCTGCCCAGGCTGCGGGTCTGGCTCGATATGCTCGGGGCGGATCAGCGCATGCACCTTCTGCCCGGGGCGATAGGTTCCGGTGGGCACGGACAGCTCGGCAAAGCCAAAATCCACGCGGCCGCTGGAGGCCACCTGCCCTTCCAAAATGGTGGAGAGCCCGACGAACTCCGCCACAGCGCGGCAGTTCGGCATTTCGTAAATGTCCTTGGGCGTGGCGATCTGCAGCAGCCGCCCTTCCTTGAGCACCGCCACCCGGTCGGCCATGGCCAGCGCCTCTTCCTGGTCGTGGGTGACCAGCAAGGTGGTGGCGCCAAACTGCTGCTGCAGTGCCCGGATCTGGTCGCGCAGATGGCCTCGCACGCTGGCATCCAGCGCGGACAGCGGCTCGTCCAGCAGCAGCGCGCGCGGGTCGATGGCCAGCGCGCGCGCCAGGGCCACCCGCTGCTGCTGTCCGCCGGAGAGCTGCTGCACACCGCGCTGCGCGAAATCCGACAGGCCCACCACCTCCAGCAGCTCTGCGGCCCGGGCATGGCGTTGCGCGGCGGGTATCTTGCGCAGCGCCAGCCCGTAGGCCACGTTGTCCCGCACCGACAGGTGCGGAAACAGCGCATAGCTCTGGAACACCATGCCTATACCGCGCTGGTGCACCGGCGTGCCCGCCATGTCCTGGCCCGCCAGTGCAATACGGCCCTGGTAGCCGGTCTCCAGCCCCGCGACGAGCTTGAGCAAAGTGGACTTGCCCGAGCCGCTGGGGCCGATCACCGCCACCAGTTCGCCCTGGCCAATATCGAAGGACACCTCGTGCAGCCCTTGCTGGCTGCCGGGGTAGCGGTAACTGACGTTATCGAAAGTCAGGCTCATGGGGATTTACGCAAAAGAGAAGAAGACAGCAGTGCGGCCAGGCTGGCCAGCAGCAGCAAGATCACCGTGGCAGCGCAGGCAAAGCCAGTTGCACCATAGAAGGCCTGCAGCAGCACCACCGGGTAAGTGCGGTTCTGGAAACCGACCAGCAGATTGGACAGGTTGAACTCCCCGATCGACAGCGCCGCCACCATCACCAGGCCGGACAGCATGCTCTGGCGCAGGCTCGGCAGCACGATGCCGCTGAAGCGCTGCCATTCGCCCGCCCCCAAGGTGGCGGCCGCCTGCTCCAGCCGCTCGATGCCGAGGTGGCGCAGGTCGGTCAGCAAGGTGTTGGTGAGATAAGGCAAGGTTGCGATCACATGCGCGGCAATCAGCAGCGGTGTGCTGCCCAGCCAGGGCAAGGTATCGGTGTTGAAGACAATCATGTAGCCAAACCCCAGCGTGATGGCGGGCACCGCCACAGGCATGGCGCTCACGATGCGGGCCGCGAAGGCGCGCCCACGCGTTGCGCCCTGGTGCAGGGAATAGGCCAGCGGCAGCGCCAGCACCGCATTGATCGCGCAGGTGGACAGCGCCACCACCAGGCTGGAGATGAAGCCCTTGCGGAACGACGGGTCGCTCCACAACTGCATGTACCACTGCCCGGTGAAACCCGAAGGCAGCAGTGTGTTGGTCCAGTTCTGCCCGAAGCTGCCCACGGCCAACAATGCCATCGGCAGCAGCAGATACAGGCCATAGACGATGGCAATGCCACGAACCATCTTGTCTCCCAATAAAAAACGGATACTTGCCTTTTCAGACACGTTAGTGTAGCGATCAGGCCTTATATTGGTATTGCATTGGTGTGACAATGCCGCATCATGATTGAATTAATGGAAAGTTTTCTTCCAACTTTTCATCAACAAAACCGCTGACTGACACTATGAAACGGGACTGCCCCACCATCCAGGAACTGCTCGCGCTCGACGCCGTAGCCCGCTATTCCAGCCTGACCCTGGCTGCCTCCTCGCTGTGCGTGACCACCAGTGCCGTGAGCAAGCAGATTGCCTCGCTGGAAAGCTTTCTGGGCACGGCCTTGCTGCAAAAAGTGGGGCGTGGCGTACAGCTCACCCCCGTGGGCCGCAGTTACTGGCTCAAGATCTCGGGCAGCCTGCGCACCCTCGAAACCGCCACCTATGAGGTCCGCGCCGGCGCCGACAGCCATGCGGTGCTGACGCTCAGCTGCGTGCCGACCTTCTTCACCCGCTGGCTCATTCCCCGCCTGCCCCACTTCCGCCAGGCCCATCCCCGTGCCACGCTGAGCTTTAGCCGCCATCTGGCGCCGCTGGAAAACCTGCCGGCCCATGTCGATGCCGCCATCCGCTACAACCCCGCTGACTACGCCGGTGTGGTGAACGAATACATAGCGGGCCGCGAGTTCGTGGTGATCGCCTCCCGCGAGCTAATGCAAGGCCTGCACAAGATCCAGGACCCCGCCGATGTGCTATCGCACACCTTGCTGCACCATGAAGAAGCCCAGGGCGCCTGGTCGCAATGGGCCGCTGCCCATGGCATCAGCCACCAGCTGCTGATTGCGGGCCCCCGGTTTGCGCAGTACTCGGCCTTGATTCAGGCTGCGCGCTGTGGTCTGGGCATCGCCTTTGTTCCCCTCATCCTTGTCGAAGACGAACTGGCCGAGGGCGTGCTGGTCACGCCATTCGAAGGCAGCACCGCCGTCGAGCATGGCCACTACCTGTGCTACCGGCCCGACCGCATGCAGTTTCCCGCTTTTGCGCAGCTGCGGCAATGGCTGCTGGGCGAAGGTGGCGGCCAGGAATCTGTTGCAAACCTGCCTAGTCATCCCTAAAAAGCAAAAGCGCCACCAAAGTCTCCGATTTTTCTCGATACCGACGAGATGGCCAAGCCATTGTGTGAGCAAGCGCAAGGGCTGGGCCGAACGGCAGGCCTCGTAAAACGGCCAGTAACGGCTAGCAAGCCGGTTGCAAACAGAAATCAATCAAACCGATCCCAGTGATAGCATCGCCCGCATCCCCAGTCACCGGCCTTCAGCGCCCTGCTTCGATGTTCAAGATCTCTGTACCCAGCCTGGTCGTCGCGATGGCGCTGTCCGCACCCGTGCAAGCGGCCGACCTGGCGTCCTTTTGGACCCACACCCAACGGGGTGGCAACAGCTTCAACCGCCTACCGCCGGATGCCCGCTATTACGAAGCGCTGCGCGGCTATGGCGCCAGCTGGGTGCGGCTGTCGTATGACAAATGGAAGCCCGAGCAGCGTGATTTCCTGATGGGCAATGCCGATGATTACCAGCGCCTCTCCGCTGTGGATCTGGCCACCCTGAAAGCGTCGGTGGCCAAGGCCGATGTGGCGGGCTTGAAGGTGGTAATTGCACCGCTGTCGCTTCCACTGTCGCGCTGGTCGCAGAACAATAAGGGGAAGTTTGATGACCGTATCTGGCAGGACAAAGCCCACTGGCAGGCAGCCGGCCGGTTCTGGAAAGACTTGGCCACCGCGTTGAAAGACACACCCGGCATAGCGGCCTACAACCTGATCAACGAACCCGCGCCCGAGAAACAAGGCGGCCTGCCCGAGCATGCCAGCAAAGCGGACATGCAGGCCTGGTATGCCAAGGCCAAGGGCGGTCCGCGCGACCTGCCCGCTTTCTACCGCTACCTGGTGGCCCAGATCCGTGCCGTAGACCCGGACACGCCCATCATGGTCGATGCCGGCTGGTATGGCGCGGCCGATGCCTTTGCCTACTGGCCCGAAGCACTAGCTGACAAACGGGTGCTGTACAGCTTTCACATGTACGAGCCCTACCAGGCCACCAGCGACCCCAACCTAAAGCGCAAGCAGCCCTACCGCTACCCGGGCGAGGTGCCGTTTGCCGGCAAGACCCAGCCCTGGAACAAGGAACGCGTGGCGCAGTACCTGGATGCCGTCAACGGCTGGGCACGCTCGCTATCCATCCCGCCTGAGCAGATAGTGATGGGCGAGTTTGGCTGCGTGCGCATGCTCGACAGCTGCAGCCAGTACCTGGACGATGTGCTGTCCTATGCCGAGGACAAGCGCTACCACTGGGCCTTCTACAGCTTTCGCGAAGACAACTGGGAAGCCATGGACTACGAGCTAGGCAAGGCCAAGGTCGGCTGGCGTTACTGGGATGCGATGGAAAAAGGCCAGCCCGACCCGGTGAAGCGCAGCGCCACCCCCGAGTTCGAGCCCATCCGCAAGCGCCTGCAGCAGCGCTGAAAGGCGCTGCTTAACGCGCGCTCAGCAAAGTGGTGCTGGCTGGGCGCCCTGGCACATTCAACGTAGCCACCGGCGCCGGCGTGCTAGCAATGCGCTGGCCCCGGCGCCAAACCCCCAGGCGCGTCGCTTTCAGGCGCAAGGCCTCAACCGGGTCCTTGGCATGCAGCAGCACAAAGTCGGCATGGGCGCCCTTTTCAATGCCATAGCCTTGCAGGCCCAAGAGGCGGGCGGGGTTGCGGGTGATGGCATCAAAGCACTGCTGCATGCCGGCGCGGCTGGTCATCTGCGCCACATGCAGGCCCATGTTCGCAACCTCCAGCGCATCGCCCGATCCCAGGCTGTACCAAGGGTCCATCACGCAGTCATGGCCAAAGGCAACGGTCAGGCCTGCGGCCATCAGCTCCGGCACCCGCGTCATGCCCCGGCGCTTGGGATAGGTGTCGTGTCGGCCCTGGATGGTGATATTGATCAAGGGATTGCTGACAACGCCCAGCTGCGCCTCGGCCATCAAGGCCATCAGCTTGCTGACGTAGTAGTTGTCCATGCTGTGCATGGAGGTCAGGTGCGAGCCGGTCACCCGGCCATGCAGGCCCAGGCGATGCGTGTGATAAGCCAGCGTTTCCACATGGCGCGACATGGGGTCGTCCGATTCATCGCAATGCATGTCCACCCGCTTGCCGCGCTCGGCCGCCAGCTCGCAGAGAATGCGCACGCTCTCGGCCCCATCGGCCATCGTGCGCTCAAAGTGGGGAATGCCGCCGACGACATCCACCCCCAGGTCGAGCGCGCGCTTGAGGTTATCCAGCCCGCCCGGTGTGCGCAGCACGCCATCTTGCGGAAAGGCGACCAGCTGCAGATCGATGTACGGCGCCACGCGCTTTTGCACATCCAGCATGGCTTCGACCGGTAGCAGGCTGGGATCGCTGGTGTCCACATGGCTGCGAATGGCCAACAGGCCGCGCGCCACCGCCCAGTCGCAGTAGGCCAGTGCGCGCTCCACCAGCGCATCATGGGTCAGCTGGGGCTTCAACTCGCCCCACAGCGCAATGCCTTCCAGCAAGGTCCCGCTTTCGTTCACACGCGGCATGCCATAGCTCAGGGTCGCATCCATGTGGAAATGCGGGTCCACAAAGGGAGGGCTCAGCAGCAGGCCCTGGGCATCGACGGTCTCGGCAGCGGGCGCCTGCAGGCCCTCGGCCACTTCGGCAATCTTGCCGTCTTGCACAGCGACCGACATGTTCTTGCGGCCATCGGGCAAGCTGGCATTGCGAATCAATAAATCAAGCATTTTTTATCCTTGTAGGCAGACCATAGGCTGCATCGTGGGGCGCGAACCTTCGCTCAGCGCTCGCCTTTGCGGTAGGGTTTCATCAGCGCCTGCGGGTACGCGGCTTTGCGGGCTACCAGCACCAGCGCCAGGATCGACAGCAGGTATGGCAGCATCAAATAGAACTGGTAAGGCACAAGGCCATCGCCCGACTGCTGCAGGCGCAGCTGCAGCGCATCGAAGAACGCAAACAGCAGCGCGCCCAGCAAGGCCTTGCCCGGCCGCCAGGAGGCAAACACCACCAGGGCGACGCAGATCCAGCCCCGGCCGTTGACCATGTTGAAGAAAAAGGCATTGAAAGCCGACAGCGTCAAGAAGGCGCCCGCCACACCCATCAGCGACGAGCCCGCAATGATCGCACCGCTACGCACTGCCATCACCGCCACGCCCTGCCCTTCTGCGGCTTGGGGGTTCTCGCCCACCATGCGCACCGCCAGGCCCAGCGGCGTGCGAAACAGCACCCAGGCCAGGAACGGCACCAGCAGCAGCGCCAACAAAGTCAAGGCCGTTTGCTCACCCAAAATCGGTATCGGCAGCCAGTCCATGGCCTCAAAGGGCGTGATGGTGGGCGGCGTATTCACCTTGGGAAAACTCACGCGGTAGCCGTAGTAAGACAAGGCCGTGGCCAGCATCGTGATGCCCAGGCCCGAGACGTGCTGCGACAACGCCAGCCCCACCGTCAGCCAGGCATGCAGGCTGCCCAGCGCCGCGCCGGTGAGCGCGGCGACCAGCACCCCCGTCCACAGGCCGTGGCCGGCGTACACAGTCAGCCAGCCGGTAAAAGCGCCGGCCACCATGATGCCCTCGATACCCAGGTTCAGCACCCCGGCCCGCTCGCACAGCAGCACGCCCAGGGTACCCAGCAACAGCGGCGTGGCCGTGCGCAGCACGGCCACCCAGAAGGAGGCATTGGCCAAAATATCCATCACATCGCTCATGCTGCACCTCGCGCTGCGCTTTGTTTTTGTGTTTTGAACATCGCAGCTCTCACTTTCTGCGCAAGCGGTATTGGGTCATCAGGCTGGCCACCAGCACTGAGAGCAGCGAGGCCGCCACGATCACATCGGCAATCGCATTGGGCACCCCCACCGCACGGCTCATGCTGTCGGCCCCCACCAGCATGCCAGCCACAAACACAGCCGAGGCCACCACGCCTAACGGGTGCAGGCCCGCCAGCATGGCGATCACGATGCCGCTGTAGCCATAGCCGGGCGACATGTCCAGGGTCAGATAGCTGGTGCGGCCTGCAACCTCGATGGCGCCTGCCAGCCCGGCCAGGCCGCCCGACAGCAAAGCCACCAGCACGACGGTCCGCGTCACCGGCACGCCGGCAAAGGCCGCCGCACGGGGGTTGGCACCTGCAGCGCGGATGTCAAAACCCGGCACCGCCCGCTGCAGCAGCAGCCACAGCGCGACCGCCAGGCCCACCGCGATCAGCAAGCCATTGTGCAAACGGGTTTGCGCAATCAGCTTGCCCAGCTCCAGATCGCCTTGCAGCGCCACGCTCTGCGGCCAGCCCATGGCCATCGGGTCTTTCATCGGGCCATCGAGCAGATACGACACCGCCAGCAGCATGACAAAGTTCAGCAGCAAGGTGGTGACCACCTCGTCCACCCCGAGCTTGGTTTTCATCAAGGCGGGGCCCAGCAGCAAGGCCGCGCCGGCCAGTGCGGCTGCCAGCAGCATCAGCGGAAACAGCACATAGATCGGCAGCTCAAAGCCCGTGCCGCCATGCATGCCGCCTACGGCCACGGCAGCCACGGCGCCGGCATAGAGCTGGCCCTCTGCCCCAATGTTGAAAAGCCGGGCTCGGAAGGCCACTGCCGCAGCCAGACCGGTGAGGATCAGCGGTACCGCACGCGTCAATGTCTCGGACAGTGCAAACAGCGATCCAAAGGCGCCTTTGAACAAGGCCACATAGGTAGCACCCACCGGCGCGCCTGCCCACAGCACCAGCAAGCCGCTGATGGCCAAGGTAAACAGCACAGCGCCCAAGGGCGCGGCCACCATGGCCAGCTTCGAGGGGGTTGCTCTTTTTTCTATACGCATTGCAGTCTCTCAGCCCTGGCGCGCAGGCGCTGGCATGGGGGATCCGGCCATGGCCAGACCAATGGTTTCGCGGCTCCAATCCGCAAAAGGCAGCACGGGAGACAGATGCCCCTCGTGCATCACGCCGATGCGGTCACCGAGCGCCAGCACTTCGTCCAAATCGTCCGAGATCAGCAGCACCGCAGCGCCTGCATCGCGCGCCGCCAGCAGCTGCTGGTGCACAAAGCGCACGGCGCCAATGTCCAGGCCCCAGGTGGGTTGGTGCGCCACGATCAGGCGTGGGGCCATGCCCTCAGCCCCCTGTGGTGCCAGCAAGGCCCGGCCCAGAATCAGCTTTTGCATATTGCCGCCCGACAGCGAGCGGGCCGGCGCGTCCAGCCCGCCTCCGCGCACATCGAACTGCTTTGACACATACAGTGCCTGGCTGCGAGCTTGCGCACGGCGCACCCAGCCCCAGCGCGAGAACCAAGGGCTGCGCAGCCGCTCGGAGACCGCGTTTTCCCACACCGGCAAATCACCGACCACGCCGGTGCCATGGCGGTCTTCCGGAATGCGGGCCACGCCCTGCGACACCAAGGCCAGGGCCGATGCCAGCATCGGCGCGCCCAAATACGTCACCTTGCCCTGGCCCGGGCGGCGCATGCCGCAGAGCATGTCGGCCAAGGCCACCTGGCCATTGCCCGAGACCCCGGCAATCGCCACCATCTCCCCGGCTTTGAGCTCCAGCGAGACATCGACCAGGCGATCGCGTGCGGTAGATTTGACGGAGCCTGCGGTGTGCACATTGCGCAGGCTGCAGACCTCGTCGCCCACCCGGGCTGCAGGTTTGCGCTCGGGCAGGCTCACCGCCTCGCCCACCATCCACTGCGCCAGCTGCGCCTGGGTGGTACCGGCAGTGGGCGCCTCGGCCACCAGCTTGCCGTGCCGCAAAACAGCGACCCGGTCTGCCACGCGCAGCACTTCGCCCAGCTTGTGGCTGATAAAGATGATCGACAGGCCTTGCGCCACCATCTGGGACAAGGTCGCAAACAGCGCCTCGCTCTCCTGCGGGGTCAACACCGCAGTCGGCTCATCCAGAATCAAAATTTTGGCGCCTCGGTACAGCGCCTTGAGAATCTCCACCCGTTGGCGCTCGCCTACCGACAGGCTCGCTACCCGGGCATCAGGGTCAACCACCAGGCCGAACTGCTGGGCCACCGCCACCAGCTTGGCGCGGGCCTGGCGCTTGGCCGACTGCAGGCGCCACAGCGATTCGCTGCCTACCATGATGTTGTCGAGCACGCTCAGGTTGTCGGCCAGCGCAAAGTGCTGGTGCACCATGCCAATGCCAGCGGCCAGCGAGGCACGCGGCTGGCCGGGTGCCAGCGCCTGGCCCATCACCTCAATATGCCCTGCGTCGGCCACATAGTGGCCAAACAGGATGGACATCAAGGTGGATTTGCCCGCACCGTTCTCGCCCAGCAAGGCCACGATCTCGCCCCGGTGCAAGGTCAGCGAAATGGCGTCATTGGCGACCAGCGGGCCAAAGCGTTTGGTGATGCCATGCAGCTGGAGCACGACGGGAGAAGAGCTTGGAGGAGACATGGGTGGTGGCCGCTGGGTTCGCTGGGCAAAAAACGGGGCCTTGAAGCCGGCACAGAAACAGCCCCGGCCATAGCCAGGGCTGGAAGTTAGCGGCGCCGTGCCTTCAACACTCAGCGCCTATGCAATCCAACCCAGGCTTACTTGGCCGTGGACTTGGGTTGCGTGTCGTCGACTTTTACGCTGAACTTGCCCGACAGGATGTCCGCCTGCTTGGCCTGCACCTTGGCGATCAGGTCAGCGGGCAGCTTTTTCTCGAAGGTGCCGAATGGAGCCAGCGACGAGCCTTTGTGCTTCATCATCGAATACGGGCCGTAGTCTTCGGCCTTGTAGCTGCCGTCCTTCACCGCCTTGATGGCGCGCTCCACGCTGGGCTCCATGTGCCACAGTGCCGAGGCCACCACGGTATCGGGGTACTGCGCCTGGGTGTTGATCACATTGCCAATCGCCAGCTTGCCCTTTTCCTTGGCCGCATCGCTCACGCCAAAGCGCTCGGCATACAGCACGTCAGCGCCCTTGTCGATCATGGCAAAGGTGGCTTCCTTGGCCTTGGGTGGATCGAACCAGCTGTTGATGAAGCTAACGGTGAATTCCACCTTGGGGTTGGTTTCCTTGGCGCCGGCCATGAAGGCGTGCATCAGGCGGTTGACTTCAGGGATGGGGAAGCCGCCGACCATGCCGATCTTG
This sequence comes from Comamonas sp., assembly GCA_036667955.1. Lineage (GTDB taxonomy): Bacteria > Pseudomonadota > Gammaproteobacteria > Burkholderiales > Burkholderiaceae_C > Comamonas. The sequence continues at coordinate 256,915 of JAVWTB010000002.1, read as the reverse complement.
TTGGTCTTGGTCATGCCGCCAGCCACCATGCCCGACAGGTAGGCAGGCTCCTGGATGTAGTTGTCGAAGACGCTGAAGTTGGGCGCCTGGACCTTGCCGGACGAGCCCATCACAAAGGCCGTCTTGGGGAAATCCTTGGCCACCTTGCGGGCGGCAGACTCCACGCCAAACACCTCACCAAACATCAGCTGCGCGCCGCCGGTGGCGTACTCACGCATCACACGTTCGTAATCGGCATTGGCCACGTTCTCGCTCGATTTGTACTCAATCTCACCCCGCACCTCGGCGGCCTTCAGCGCCTCGTGGATACGGCTGACCCATTGCTGCTCATAAGGCACGGTGTAAACCGCCGCGACCTTGACCTTGCTTTGGGCCCATGCCGGTGCAGCCGAGAGGCCAGCCAGCGCGAGGGGCAGCGCAGCCAGGCAGGTTTGAACAATACGACGCCTTGTAGTCATCAAGAAGCTCCTTAGAGAGGTGAGATCCACTTGCCATCCAAGTGGGCGGGCGAGAGAAGCAAGTTCTGTACCGTGTACTGCGCCAACATGGTGCTGAGGCTAATGGCCACTCTATCTTTAAGCGCAACCGTACATGGCTGGCCCGCAAATGACAGGGCTCGCAGCGCCAAGCACAACGCACAAAGCAAATACACCACGCAATGCGTATATACACAGCGCGCCGCGCATTCTAACCAGATAAGCGGCGCTTGAAACCGTATTTTCTCTATGCCATCGCAGGCAGCAAGCGGGCTGTCCCTATGGCCGGGACGACGCGCATGGCGATAGGGCATGAAAAAACCGCCATGCATTGCGGCATGGCGGTCGTAGGTGCTCAAAAATCCGTCGCAGCGACTGTGCGCAGACGGGTATCCGGGATGACTGGGGTCAGTGGCTGCGGCGTAGCTTCATCACAATGGGCATCGCAATCGTTGCCAAGCGGATCAGCTTGCGCGGACCCACCAGCAGGCCAATACCCACCAGCCCAGCACACACCACTGGGTGCTCGCGGCCAAATACCACCAGGCGCTCCACCAGCGTGCCCTGGCCCAGAGGGGCGTGCTGGCCCCCGGTGTCCCGGCGCAGAGCCAGCGCTTGTTGGCGCGCCAGGCGGCGCCCGTCAATGCGTTCGCGCTGCATCTGGATGCGCTGCAGCACGTCGCGTGCCTCGGGATCGGTCACCTGCAGCAGCAACAGATCAGCGTCTTTGCTTGGGTTGATCATCGCATTGCTCCCCTGCATTATTTGAGACGTCCCTTGACAGCTTGCCAGTCCTGGCGCAGCACCGTCTTCGTCAGCCTGAAAGGATTGGCCGCCTTCTTGGTGGTCAGGTACAAAAAGGCCAAAACCCCCAGCCACAACACCAGCCAAGCGCCAGCGACCAGCCAGGTCGCCAGCATGCGGTGAGGCGTGTCCCAGAAGGAAATAATGATGGCGCCAGAAAGTACCGTCAGGGCGACGATGGTCAAGCCCGCGACCACCAAACCCATCAGCACCAACCAAATCAGGTTTTTCTTCTGCTCCTGCCATTCAATGGCCAGCAGATCCATTCGGTCTTCAGCAGCTATAGCGCTTTCCGACAGCAAAGCGCGAAAGCGCGCCAGCATGTCGTCAACGCCCAGCACAGACAACCAGTTCATGGACTCTCCTCGTGCATATGGGGCCGCTCAGTGCCCCTTGTTCTTGGTGTCGGCCCAGTGGGCCATGCCAGCACGGCGATTGCGCCGACGCTGGCAGCGTGGCTTAACGACGCGAGAAGATGAAGCCGATCAACGCACCGACAGCCAGTGCGGCACCGGCAACACGCCATGGCTCGTCGTGGGCATAGCGGTCTGCGGCCAGTGCGGCTTCTTTGGCTTGACGGGCGGCTTCTTGCGCAGCGCGCACAGCGCCTTCACGTGCATCGCCAGCGCTGTCTTCCAGGCGTTGGCGCAGTTGCTTGATGTCTGGGATGCTGTCCAGATCCTTGCTCGACAGCACACCACGCAGGTCGCTTACCAGTTTTTCCAGATCAGCCTGGGCATTCTCAACGGTATCGCTCAGCAAATTGGATTTACGCATGTTCATCATCCTTTTCTTGGTCAGGCTACAGGAAAGTGTCGCACTCGCTAAGCAGCGGACATACCAGCCGTTGCATAGCGAGTGCTCGGTTACATGTTAACGGAGAAATCCGCAGCCCCAGGTTCCGATATGCACCCCTGCCTGTCAGAAGATTCCGACTATCGCCGTCAAAAAGCATCTATTTGTCGTTTTTGCAGCACTTTTGTTAGGCAGCAGGACTCTCCACCGCCTCGCGCACTGCCTGGGCAATCGCCAAGCAGCTGGTCAGCCCCGGCGATTCGATGCCCAGCAAATGGAACAGGCCTGGCGCACCATGCACCGCCGGACCTTGCAGTACAAAATCGGCATCCGGCTCACCCGGGCCGCTGATCTTGGGGCGGATACCGGCATAGCCCGCTGCCAGCGCACCGTCTTGCAATGCGGGCCAGTAGCGGCGCACTGCGGCATAAAAGGCATCGCCGCGCGCAGGGTCAACCACCAGGTCATCCGCGCTTTCCACCCACTGCACATCCGGGCCAAACTTGGCCTGGCCGCCCAGGTCCAAGGTCAGGTGCACGCCCAGGCCACCGACTTCGGGCACCGGGTAGATCAGCTGCTTGAACGGCGCGCGGCCGCCGAGCGTGAAGTAGTTGCCCTTGGCGTAGTGAGCCAGCGGCAATTGCGACAGGTCGGCACCTTCAAATTTGCGTGCCAGGTCAGGCGCCCACAGGCCAGCGGCGTTGACCACCGTCTTGGCTTGCAGCTCCGTGCCATCTTCGGTGCGCAACACGATGGAGCCATCCTCACAACGTGCGGCAGCCAGCGGGCTGTTGAAGACCACCATGCCACCGGCGTTTTCCAGATCGCCTTGCAGGCTGAGCATCAGGCCATGGCTGTCGACAATGCCAGTGCTGGGCGAATGCAGGGCTGCCACGCATTCCAGCGCGGGCTCCAGCGCCCTCGCCTCTTCGCGGCTGAGCAACACCAGGTCATCCACGCCATTGGCGGCGGCGTGGCGAGCAATGTCCTGCAGCTTGGTGCGCTGCGCCTCCGATGTGGCCACAATCAGCTTGCCGCAGCGCTGGTGGTCAATACCGCGCTCCTGGCAGTAGGCGTACAACAGGGCCTTGCCTTCCACACACCAGCGCGCCTTCAGCGATCCTTGCGGGTAATAAATACCGGCATGGATCACCTCGCTGTTGCGCGAGCTGGTCCCCGTGCCAATGGCATCCTGCGCCTCCAGCACCAGCACCTCACGCCCGGCCAAGGCCAGCTCACGGGCCACAGCCAGCCCCACCACACCCGCACCAATCACCACGCAATCGACAATATCGGCCACTTGCTCGCTCCTTTGCTTTTATCTGCCCGCCAGCTTAGCGCCTGGCGCGTCGCCCAAAAGCAAAAAGCCGGTTAAAAACCGGCTTTGGTGAGCATGGCGTGGCAAGGGCTGGCCCTTGCAGGCCGCGTCTGCTTACTTGTTGTAGTTGGCGATGCCGTCCACGATTTCCTTGTGGGCCTCGTCCACACCCTTCCAGCCCAGCACCTTGACCCACTTGCCCTTTTCCAGGTCCTTGTAGTGCTCGAAGAAGTGCGAGATCTGCTGCAGCACCAGGTCATGGATGTCGCTCAGGTGGTTGATCTTGTCGTAGGCAGGCAGCAATTTTTGGGTGGGCACAGCCAGCACCTTGCCGTCCACACCCGATTCGTCTTCCATGTGCAGGATGCCGATGGCGCGGCAAGGCACCACCACGCCGGTAGGCAGGGGGAAAGGCGTCATCACCAGCACGTCCACGGGGTCGCCATCGCCCGACAGGGTTTGGGGCACATAGCCGTAGTTCACGGGGTAGTGCATGGCGGTACCCAGGAAGCGGTCCACGAACACGCAGCCCGAATCCTTGTCCACTTCGTACTTCACAGGAGCGGAGTTGGCCGAGATTTCGATCACAACGTTGAAGACATCAGGGGCCTTGGAGCCAGGGGTCAGTTTTTCGAAGGACATGCGATTCCTATGAGGTCAATTGAATGGAGTGCCTGGAGGGCGTCTGAAAAAGCCGCCAGCCACCAGCAAAACCCCGTGATTTTAGGTGCATTGGCCAGCCGCTGCCCAAAAAATGCCAACCGCATTGTCAAATGCAGTGGTCAAACCCGTGACAACCACGGGCTCATCCCGGTAGGCGCTGGCCCATTCCTGCGCTATCGTGGGGGCCGTTTTGAGCCTGCCATCGGGCAGTCTCGGCCGCCTATTGCACCCAGAACGGAACAACGCCATGCAATTGCATTACATCGCCAACGCCTCTGTACCCTCTTTGTCGGGCAAGACCATTCCCGTGATCGACCCCTCGGACGGGCAGCCCTACGACGAAATCCAGCGCGGCAATGCGGAAGACGTGGACCTTGCCGTGCAAGCCGCGCGCCTGTGCTACGACAACGTATGGCGCAAGCTCAGCCCCGCAGAGCGCAGCCGCCTGATGATGCGCCTGTCGGCCAAGGTGCTCGAGCATGCCGACGAGCTGGCTGCCATCGAGCAGCGCGACTGCGGCAAGCCCACCAAGCAGGCCAAGGCCGATGCACTGGCGCTGGGCCGCTATTTTGAGTTTTATGCCGGCGCTGCCGACAAGCTCCATGGCGAGACCATCCCCTATCCCAACGATTTCAGCGTGCTGACTTGGCGTGAGCCCCATGGCGTGACCGGCCACATCGTGCCCTGGAACTACCCGATGCAGATTTTTGGCCGCTGCGTGGGCGCGGCGCTGGCGGCAGGCAATGTCTGCGTGGTCAAACCATCTGAAGACGCCTGCCTCAGCCTCATCCGCGTGGCCCAGTTGGCCGCCGATGTCGGCTTCCCCGCCGGTGCCATCAATATCGTCACCGGCTTTGGCCATGAGGTGGGCGATGCACTGGCCCGCAACCCCGATGTGGACCACATCAGCTTTACCGGCAGCCCCCGCATCGGCACCCTGATCGAGCAGGCCGCTGCCGAGCGCCACTGCCCCTGCACCTTGGAGCTGGGCGGCAAGAGCCCGCAGATCGTGTTTGCCGACGCCGATCTGGATGCCGCCATCCCCACCATCATCAACGCCATCATCCAGAACTCCGGCCAGACCTGCTCGGCCGGCTCGCGCCTCTTGGTAGAGCGCAGCATTTACGAAACCCTGCTGGCACGCCTGGGCAGCGCTTTTGAAGCGCTGCGCGTGGGCCCCGCCACCTTGGACCTGGACCTGGGCCCGCTGATCCGCCAGAGCCAGCAGCAACGCGTCTGGGATTTTCTGAGCGATGCGCACAACGACGGCATCTCCGTCGTGGCGCAAGGCCAGATCATCGAGGAAGCACCCGAGGGTGGCTACTACCAGGCGCCCACCTTGCTGCGCGATGTACCTGTGCAGCACCGCCTGGCCCAGGAAGAGATTTTTGGCCCCGTGCTCAGCTCCATGGCTTTTGACACCGAGGAAGAAGCCATCCAGATGGCCAACGCCACCCAGTTCGGCCTGGTGGCCGGTGTCTGGACGCGCGATGGCGGCCGCCAGTTCCGCGTGGCCAAGCGCCTGCGCAGCGGCCAGGTCTTCATCAACAACTACGGCGCAGGCGGCGGCGTGGAGCTGCCCTTTGGCGGTACCAAGGCCAGCGGCCATGGCCGCGAAAAAGGCTTTGAGGCGCTCTACGGCTTTACCACTTTGAAGACCGTCGCCATCCGCCACGGCTAATCAACAGCTGTTGACACTCCGTTAACGCCGCCGCTGCGCCCTGGCCGCAGCGGCGGCGTGATTGTTTTTACAATACAGACTTGTGCGCCTGCGCAGCCACTGTCACCTGCTGCACAGACAGCCTGGCACAACAGACCCATAGTGTCTCTACTGGATGCATGGCAGCGCCGCATAGCCAGTACCAAACTGGGCTCCAATAAAAACAACCCCACCGCCACACACCTTCCCATGCCACTGTCCCCTGTACCCAACCGAGTCCCCAAACATTTGCGCGATGTGCGTTACCGCAGCTTCCAGCGCGAGGATGGCCTCTGGGATGTCGAAGGCGAACTGGTGGACACCAAGGCCTATGACCTGGTGCTGTCAGGCGAGCGAAAAAGACGGGCCGGAGAGCCCATTCACCACATGTGGATTCGTTGTACCATTGATACAACACTTACAGTTCGTGCCATCGAAGTGGCGATGGATGCCCACCCCTTAGGCGAGTGCCCGCTGGCCTTGCCTGCCATGCAGCGCATGGTCGGTAGCTGTATGGCCCGGGGTTGGCGCAAAGCCATCGAGGCCAACCTGGGCCAGATAGAAGGCTGCACCCATATGCGCGAGCTGCTGTTCAACATGGCCACCGCCGCTTTTCAGAGCGTCAACCAGGCCTTTGCACGGCCCCAAACCGACCAGCCACCCCGCCATCTGGGGCAGTGCAAGGGCTGGGATTTCAATGGTGCAGGCGTGGCCACCATCTACCCCCAGTTCATCGGCTGGCAAGCTGCCAAGCCAAGCAGCACCAGCGCTTCAGCGGTGGTAACCACTACCGATAGCCCCTCAGATACGCCAAAAACGGATACCCCAGCCAAGGGCTGATTGCCCGCGCAGCAACCCGACTGATTCACCCAGACCACCACGGCGCCAAGACCGCCATGGTGGTTTTTTTGCGCCTGTGTTTTCCAGATATTTTGTCGTTCTTAAGCCTTGCTTAACGCCTTGCTGCCCACGCCGCAGACATGCGCATTTTTTAAGCAAGCCTGGTATTAACCCTAGGAAAAGGTGGTGGCACAAATAATGGACATGTACGTTCAAAATCAAAAATCGTTGAACAATTTTTAATACCACATCCCACAAAAGATATTTTGAAACCTACAAGATTTAGTGATTGTTGAAACCCCGTATAGCGCTGCAATGCAATAAATGTTAATTTTGGCAAACAATTCACCAGCATAGCAGGCACTGTTGTGGCTGTTGATCGTATTCATCCCGGGCAGCGTCCGCTGCGCCCTATTTGTCTCTAGAAGGAGCCGTCATGAAGCGTCGAGTTTTTTGTGCCACCGCCACCTTGGTTGCCAGCATGGGGTTTGCTACGGCAGCCGCTGCCCAAACCAAATGGGATTTCGCAACGGCCTATGCACCATTCAACTTCCATTCCAAGAATAACGAGCAGTTCGTCAAAGACGTGGATGCAGCGACGGCCGGCAAACTCAAGATTACTCCCCACTTTGGTGCATCGCTTTTCAAGATGCCTGAAATCAAGCGTGCCGTGCAAACCGGCAATGCCCAGATGGGTGAATTCTTTTTGGTGAGTTTCCAGAACGAATCGCAGATCTTCGGCGTCGACGGACTGCCATTTCTGGTGAACAGCTATGAGCAGGCCTTCAAGCTCTACCAAGCGCAAAAGCCTGCGTTGCAAAAGCTGCTGGACAAACAAGGCCAGGTGCTGCTGTATTCGGTGGCCTGGCCACCGCAAGGTATTTACACCAAAAAGCCCATCAACTCGGTGGCGGACCTCAAGGGCATGAAATGGCGCGTCTACTCGCCCACCACCGCCCGCATCGGCGAGCTGATTGGTGCGCAACCAGCCACCGTGCAAGAGGCCGAGCTGTCCCAGGCACTGGCTACCGGCGTGGTCGATGGCCTGATCACCTCCAGCGCGACCGGCGCCGACAACAAGCTGTTCGAAAACCTGAAGTACTACTACAACGTGCAGGCCTGGATTCCGAAAAACGCCGTGACCGTCAGCAAGAAGGCCTTCAACGCGCTGGGCAAGCCCGAGCAGGAAGCGGTGCTCAAGGCCGCTGCCGCTGCCGAAGCGCGCGGCTGGAAGGAATCCCAGGAAGTCGATGCCAAGTCGCTGGCGACCTTGAAGCAAGGCGGCATGAGCATCGAGCTGCCATCGGCCCAGCTCAAGGCTGATCTGGCCAAGGTGGGAGAGACGGTGGTCAAGGAATGGACCGACAAGGCCGGCGCCGAAGGCAAGGCCATTCTGGACGCCTACCAGGCATCCAAGTAAGCCAGGGCCTCCTCTCTATGCAGCCCGCCGGCAGGGTCTTGGCGGGCTGCACAGTCAGCAACCTTTACTGCTTTGAATGACAAGCATGCGCAAGCTATTAAATGGACTGTATGACGCCTCTGCCTGGCTGGCGGGGCTGTCAATGATCGGCATCCTCGTGATGGTGCTGCTCACCGTGGTGAGCCGGTTGGTGGGCTTCAGCGCCCCCGGCACCGATGCCTATGCCGGCTATGCCATGGCCGGAGCGGGCTTTATGGCCCTGGCCAGCACACTCAAAAAAGGCGAGCACATCCGTGTGACCTTGCTTTTGGGTGCGCTCAAGGGCTCCGCCCTCAAAACCATGGAAGTGATTGCCCTGGGCATCGCCACCGTGCTGTCGGGTTTTTTGGCGTTTTACGCCGCCCGTCTGGTCTGGCAATCCTGGGAGATCGACGACATCTCCGTGGGTATGGACGCCTCGCCGCTGTGGATTCCACAGCTCTTCATGGCACTGGGTACGCTGGTGTTTTTTATCGCCTTTTGCGACGAGCTGGTGCTGGAGCTGACGGGCAAACGCCAAGCTGTGGCCAAAGAGGATGCCCACCATGAATGAAATTACCGCCAGCATTGCGCTGATTGTGGTGCTGCTGGCCCTGTTGGGCGGCGGCGTCTGGGTAGGCCTGACCTTGGCCGGTGTGGCCTGGTTTGGCATGGAATTCTTCACCGCCCGCGCGGCCGGTGATGCGATGGCGATGACCATCTGGGGTTCGGCCAGCAGCTGGACCTTGACGGCCCTGCCGCTGTTCGTCTGGATGGGCGAGATTCTCTACCGCACCAATTTGTCGGAGAGCATGTTTCGGGGCCTGGCGCCCTGGGTCAACCTGCTGCCTGGTCGCCTGCTGCACACCAATGTGATTGGCTGCACGATTTTTGCGGCGGTCTCCGGCTCGTCGGCCGCGACCTGCGCCACCGTGGGCAAGATGAATGTGCCCGAGCTGATGAAGCGCGGCTACCCCGAGAACATGGTCATCGGCTCCCTAGGCGGCCCGGCCACCCTGGGCTTGTTGATTCCGCCATCGATCATTTTGATCGTCTACGGTGTGGCGGCTGAAATGTCGATCTCCAAGCTGTTCATGGCTGGCGTGCTGCCCGGCATCATGTTGGCGCTGATGTTCAGCGGCTGGATCATTGTCTGGTCCCTGCTCAACCCCAGCAAGATCCCCAAGGCCGATGGCACGATGAGCTTCAGGCAAAAGATCTATGAGTCGCGCCACCTGATCCCGGTGGTGCTGCTGATCGCCTCGGTCATCGCCAGCATCTACTCGGGCATTGCCACGGCCACCGAAGCCGCTGCCATTGGCGTGCTGGGTTCGTTGATACTGTCTGCCGCGCAGGGTGCATTGACCTGGAACAACTTCAAGGCCTCGCTGTTCGGTGCCACGCGCCTGTACTGCATGATCGCGCTGATCCTGGCCGGCGCGTCCTTTATGACCTTGTCCATGGGTTACATCGGTCTGCCACGCCAGCTGGCCGAATTCGTCGGCAGCCTGAACCTGTCGCCAGCCATGCTGATCATCGTGCTGGGCATCTTCTACATCCTGATCGGCTGTTTCCTCGATGGCATCTCGACCATCGTGCTGACCATGGGTGTGGTGCTGCCGATCATCCACGCTGCAGGCATCGATCCGCTGTGGTTCGGTATCTTCCTGGTGATCACCGTGGAGACGGCGCAAATCACACCGCCGGTGGGCTTTAACCTGTTTGTGCTGCAAAGCATGACGGGCAAGCAGATCACCTACCTGGCGCGGGTCTGCGCGCCCTACTTTGTGCTGATGGTGATGGCCTTGGTGATTCTCTGGTTCTTCCCTGAGATCGTTACCGTGCTGCCTAATAACATGTAAGCCTACGCACTGTGACTCTGCAAACCGGCTGCTTCGGCAGCCGGTTTTTTTATGCCTGCCCCAACGCGCCAGCACAACGGCACAAAGGCGGATCACCGCATCAGCACATCAGCAATGCCTGCTGCTCCTGCACCGTCGCCTGCAAAAACCGCCACACCACCTGGATACCGGGCACCGAGCGCAGCTCGGGCGGCATGGACATCCAGAAGGTGCGGGTGAACTGGGCCTGCTCGGGCAGCACCCGCTGCAATAAGGGATCTTTGTCGGCCAAAAAGCCCGGCAGCACCCCCAAGCCTGCGCCAGTACGCACGGCGGTGTACTGCGCCAGGATGCTGGTGCTGCGAAAGCTAAAGCGCTGGGGCGCACTCAGGCTGTCGAGAAACTGCAGCTCCTTGGTAAACAACTGGTCATCCACATAGTGCACAAAGCGGTGGCTGGCCAGGCCCTCAGTCGCGGTGATCAGCGGGTGGCGCGCCAGGTATTCGCGCTGGCCATACAGGTACAGCCGGTACTCGGTCAGGCGGCTGGTCACGACGTTATCGCGCACGGGGCGATCGAGCGAGATGACAATATCGGCCTCGCGGCGCGAGAGCTGCAGCATGCGCGGCACGGCCAGCAAATCAATGGTGAGCAAGGGGTAGCGCTGGGCCAGCAAGGCCAGGTGCTTGGCCAGCACCTGGGTACCAAAGCCTTCGGTCACGCCGATGCGCACCACGCCGCTGGGGGTTTCGGCATTTTGGCTGGCCGCAATGGGCGCGATACCCCGCGCAATCTGGTCCATGGCCTCGGCGCGCGGCTGCAGCTGGCGGCCGGCATCGGTCAGCTTGTAGCCGCTGCCCTCGCGGGTAAACAAGGTGGCGCCGAGCTGCTTTTCCAGCGCCTGGATGCGGCGCGATACGGTTGTGTGCTCCACGCCCAGTGCCTTGGCGGCGCCTACCAAGGTGCCCGCCTGCACCAAGGCCCAGAAAAAGCGCAAATGATCCCAATCCATGCCAGCCCCTTGTCGATGATGCACAGCATTATTGTGCAAATTTGCAACATCGGGGCCGCTGCATGGCGCGCTTACTGCTTCACATCAAGCCAGTTTGGCGCGCCGGCGTTGCCAGGCATAGGCCAGGCCCAGCAGCACAAACCAGGCCGGCGTGGCGATGAGCGCTTGGCGGGTATCCAGCTCCAGAGTGAGCAGCACCAGCACCGCGGCAAAAAACGCCAGGCACACCCAGCACATGAACACACCACCGGGCATGCGGTAGTGCGATGCGCGGTGCAGCTCAGGCCGCTGCTTGCGGTAACTGATGTAGGACAGCAAGATCAGCGACCAGACAAACATGAACAGGATGGCTGAGACCGTGGTGACCAAGGTAAAGGCCTCCACCAGGTTGGGGATGACCCACATCATGAAGGCGCCGCCGAGCAAGCAGACGCAGGAGAACAACAAGCCACGCGACGGCACGCTGCTGGCCGAAAGTTTGCCAAACGAGCGCGGTGCATCACCCTTGAGCGCCAGGCCGTAGAGCATGCGGCTGGTGGAGAACACGCCGCTGTTGGCCGACGATGCCGCCGAGGTCAGCACCACAAAATTGATCACGCTGGCCGCAGCCGGCAGGCCGGCGAGCACAAACAGCTCGACAAAGGGGCTCTTGCTGGGCACCACATCGCGCCAGGGGGTCACCGCCATGATGGCGATCAGCGCGCAGACGTAGAAGATGATGATGCGAATGGGGATCGAGTTGATCGCGCGCGGCAGGGTGCGGTGCGGGTCCTTGGCCTCGGCAGCGGTGGTGCCGACCAGCTCGATACCGACAAAGGCAAACACCGCTATCTGGAAGCCTGCGAAAAAGCCCATGGCGCCATGGGGGAAGAGCCCCCCGTCATTCCAGAGGTTAGCCAGGCTGGCCTGGCGCCCAGAAGGCGAGCTAAAGCCGGTGCTGACCATGTACAGGCCCGTGCCCACCAGGGCGACGATGGCCACAATCTTGATCATGGCAAACCAGAACTCAACCTCGCCAAACAGCTTGACGGTCAGCAGGTTGAGCGACAGCAGCACCGCCACACAGGCAATCGCCGGTGCCCACTGCGGCAAATCAGGCCACCAGAACTGGGCATAGGCTGAGATCGCAATCACATCGGCAATGCCGGTGATGACCCAGCAGAACCAGTAGGTCCAACCGGTAAAGAAACCGGCCCAGGGGCCCAGCAGATCGTCCGAGAAATCGATGAAGGACTTGTACTGCAGGTTGGACAGCAGCAGCTCTCCCATGGCCCGCATCACAAAGAACAGCATGATGCCGATGATGGCGTAGACCAGCACGATGGACGGGCCCGCCAGGCTGATGGTTTTGCCCGAGCCCATGAAGAGCCCCGTGCCGATGGCGCCACCGATGGCGATCAGCTGGATATGGCGGTTGCTGAGATTGCGTTGGAGATCATCGGTGCCAGGCTCGGCCCCCGATTGCTCCGCTGGGGCCTGTTTGCTCATGGGATAAAGCGCAGTACGTTAGCGAAAAAGACAGTGCGCTCTCCCAGCTGAGACTGGGACGCACCGCGAAGGTGCGCAAGGATAAAACAGGGTTTGCCCTGAGAAAGGCAAAAGGTTATTTTGTTGCGCAACTAATTGTGCAGCACCACCAGCTTGCCGCCCACCTTTTGCGCCAAGGCCTGCAAAGGCGCGACAGCGCTGGTTTCCAGCACCGACAGCGGATAGCAGTCGCTCTCGATATCGATGCTAACAAGGCTCAGGCCCTGGCTGCGCAGATAGTCGCCCGCCTCCAGCAAGGCATCGTGGCTCAAGGCGACGCTGCCCGCCAAGGCCTGCAAGGGCAGCGCGCGCTGCTGCACGGTTTTGAGCTGCTGCAGCGCCCAGATGGCATCGTCCATGTTCAGCTTCCAATCCAGCTCGTAGTTCTGGCCTCGCCACTGCAGGCCTTCGACCAGCGCCAGCCAAGGCGTGACATGCGCCGGCTCGTTCATACCGCGGTTGGCCAACTTTGCGGCAAAGCGGTCCAGATACTGCGCCGGTTGCCCCAGCGCCTGCTGCACCTCGTCCCACAAGCCCTGTGCATCGTCAGGCACCAACGCTTGGCCGACGGCCGTGCACAGTGCTTGCCAATCCTGCGGAGTAGCAGTTGCCGAAGCCGATGGTAGCGACGCGACAGGTGCTGCCGTCGCCGCAGCTTTGCCACCCAGTAATTGCCCTAGCTTGTCGAAAAAACCCATGGCCACCTCCTTGGAAAATGCACGCCAAGCAGTATGCACCCAGGTCTTCGCCGCCTCCAAATGTGCACAGCTGCACAGCCCATGTGCAGCCAACCTCTTGTCTGGGCGATTGCGCACACCTACCATGTGTACCAACGGTGCGCTGCCTGCTTGCAGCCTGCCGCGGCTCTTTCGTTACCCAGATTCCCAGGAGACAAAATATGAACGCACCGCAATCCACCAGCACCTTGGCACCAACGGTCAAGCTGCTGATCAACGGCCAACTGGTCGAATCCAAGACCACGCAATGGCGTGACGTGGTCAACCCCGCCACGCAACAGGTGCTGGCCCGCGTGCCGTATGCCACGCCGGAAGAAATCAACGCCGCCGTCGCCAATGCCAAAGAAGCGTTCAAAACCTGGAAGAAGACGCCCATCGGCGCACGCGCCCGCATCTTCCTCAAGCTCCAGCAGCTGATCCGCGAGAACATGAAAGAGCTGGCCGCCATCTTGACGGCCGAGCAAGGCAAGACCCTGCCAGATGCTGAAGGTGATGTGTTCCGTGGCCTGGAAGTGGTCGAACACGCCGCCAACATCGGCTCGCTGCAGCTGGGTGAGCTGGCCAACAATGTGGCCAATGGTGTCGACACCTACACCTTGAACCAGCCCCTGGGTGTCTGCGCCGGCATCACGCCCTTCAACTTCCCGGCGATGATCCCGCTGTGGATGTTCCCGATGGCCATTGCGACGGGCAACACCTTTGTGCTCAAGCCCTCCGAGCAAGACCCGATGGTGACCATGCGCCTGTGCGAGTTGGCGCTGGAAGCCGGCGTGCCCCCTGGCGTGCTGAACGTGATCCATGGCGGTGAAGACGCCGTCAACGCCATCTGCGACCACCCCGATATCAAGGCCATCAGCTTTGTCGGCTCGACCAAGGTCGGCACCCATGTCTACAACCGCGCATCGCTCAACGGCAAGCGCGTGCAGTGCATGATGGGCGCCAAGAACCACGCCATCGTGCTGCCTGACTGCAACAAAGAGCAGTCGCTCAATGCCCTGGCAGGTGCTGCTTTTGGTGCCGCTGGTCAGCGCTGCATGGCCCTGTCGGTGGTCGTGCTGGTGGGCGAGGCCCAAAAATGGATTCCCGATCTGGTCGAAAAAGCCAAAACCTTGAAGGTGTCTGCCGGTACCGAGGCCGGTACCGATGTGGGCCCGGTCGTGTCGTGCCAAGCCCTGTCGCGGGTGGAAAGCCTGATCGAGCGCGGTATTGCCGATGGCGCCAAGCTGGAGCTCGATGGCCGCAAGCCCGCCGTCGCAGGTTTCGAGAAGGGCAACTTTGTCGGCCCTACCGTTTTCTCCGGCGTCAAGCCCGGCATGGCCATCTATGACCAGGAGGTCTTTGGCCCCGTGCTCTGCATCGCCGAAGCGGCCGATATCGATGAAGCCATCGCCTTCATCAACGCCAACCCCAACGGCAACGGCACGGCCATCTTCACGCAAAGCGGCGCCGCCGCACGCAAGTTCCAGGAAGAGATCGATGTGGGCCAAATCGGCATCAATGTGCCAATCCCTGTGCCTGTGCCGCTGTTCTCGTTCACCGGCAGCCGCGCCTCCAAGCTTGGCGACCTGGGCCCTTACGGCAAGCAGGTGGTGATGTTCTACACACAGACCAAGACGGTGACGGCCCGCTGGTTTGACGACAGCACCATCTCGCACGGCGTGAACACCACCATCAGCCTGAAGTAAGCCCAACACAGCGGCGGCCCTTTGCGGGGCGGCCGCTGTTTTTGCGGCGATGATCGCAGGTATGGCTATTTCATTTCCATCCCGCCCAGCGCTGCTGGCTCTGTTTTTTGTAGCCTCGGCTGCCCTCGCCCCACAGTGCGCGCTCGCCCAAGCGGGCGCTACCTGCGTGAGCGGCGGCAGCACCGAGCAGACCAATGCCTGCGCTGTGCAGGCCTTTCAGCAAGCCGATACCGACAACAACATCCTGTATGGCGACGTCATGCGCATTCTCTCGGCCCACGAGCGCCCTGCCCTGCGCCGCAACCAGAATGACTGGATACGCCAGCGCGCCACCAGCTGTAAAAAGCAGCAGGCCGCGCACGAGGCCCAGCCTGACTGGCCGCGCCGCTACCACGAATGCCTGGTGGCCGAGATTGGCAAGCGCAAGCAGGAGTTGATGGTCTGGCTGCATGAAGGCCCGCCCCCCGAGGTTTTGCAAAAACCATAGCCAGCCGCGTTGCTGTAGCACAGCAAGCGCAAGCGTAAAAACAAAAACGGCAGTGCCAGGGCCCCCGCCCCCCGGCACCCACGCATAAGAGACAGGAGACACAAGCCATGGATTTTGAGCTGTCAGAAGACCAACGCGCCTTTGCCGATACCGCACGCGACTTTGCCCAAGCGGAGCTGGCCCCACATGCCGCGCACTGGGATGCCGAAGCCGTCTTTCCCCGCGAAGCCATTGCCAAGGCCGGTGAGCTGGGCTTTTGCGGCCTGTATGCGCCCGAGAACGCCGGTGGTCTGGCCCTGCCCCGGCTGGATGCGACCTTGGTGTTCGAGGAGCTGGCCGCCGTCGACCCCTCGACCACCGCCTTTATCACCATCCACAACATGGCCACCTGGATGCTGGGCACCTGGGCCAGCGACGCCGTGCGCGAAGAATGGGGCGAGCAGCTCAGCAGCGGCCAAAAGCTGGCCAGCTACTGCCTGACCGAGCCCGGTGCCGGCTCGGACGCCGCCTCGCTCAAGACCCGGGCCGAGTTGGTGGGCCATGACTACCTCATCAACGGCAGCAAGGCCTTCATCAGCGGGGCGGGCGCTACCGACATGCTGGTGTTGATGGCGCGCACAGGCGACGCCCAATCGGGCGCCTCGGGCATCAGCGCCTTTGCCGTGCCCGCGCACTTAGAGGGCATCAGCTACGGCAAGAAAGAAGAAAAAATGGGCTGGAACAGCCAGCCCACTCGCACCATCAGCTTTGACAATGTACGCATCCCCGCCAACCACCTGCTGGGCCGCGAGGGTGAGGGCTTCAAGATTGCGATGAAGGGCCTGGACGGCGGTCGCATCAACATCGCCACCTGCTCAGTCGGCGCTGCCCAAGGTGCGTTGGCGCAGGCGCAGCGCTATATGCAGGAGCGCAAGCAGTTTGGCAAGCCGATTGCCAGCTTTCAGGCCCTGCAGTTCAAGCTGGCCGACATGACCACCGAGCTGGTCGCCGCGCGCCAGATGGTACGCCTGGCCGCCAGCAAGCTCGATGCCGGTGCGCGCGATGCCTCCACCTACTGCGCCATGGCCAAGCGCTTTGCGACGGATGCCGGCTTCAACGTCTGCAATGATGCGCTGCAGCTGCATGGCGGCTACGGCTATATCCGCGAGTACCCGCTTGAGCGCCTGATGCGCGATGCCCGGGTGCACCAGATTCTGGAAGGCACCAACGAGATCATGCGGGTCATCATCGCCCGGCGCATGCTCGATGGCGATGCGCCGGACGCCATCCGCTGAGCCCCCCTGTTCAAGGTATCCCCACCCATGCCACGCCGCCCTCTAGACCCCGAAACCCTGCGCCTCATCGATGCCGTGCGCCTGGCGCTGGCCGAGCAGGCCGTAGGCGTCTCGGTGGAAGAGAAGACCATGTTTGGCTGCCATGTCTTCATGGTGGACGGCAAGATGTGCCTGGGCGTGGAGAACGATGAGCTGCTGCTGCGCCTGGCGCCCGAAAGCCATGCGCAGGTGGCAGAAACACCGGGCCTGCGCCCGCTGTCATCCAAGGGCCTGATGGACGGCTATTTTCTGGCAGGCCCCGCCGCCTATGCCACACGCGAAGCCTGGCAGTACTGGATCGATGCAGCACTGGCCTTCAACCCCCGGGCCAAGGCCACCCCCAAGAAAAAGCCCAAGGCCGCCCCAACCGGTCCATCCGCCAAGCCCGCGAATAAAGCAAAAACCGCCAAGACTGCTGGCGATGCCGACCCGGCACCTGCCGCCCGCAAACGCCACAGCGTGTTTGACAGCGATCTTTAAGCGCCAGCGAATCCCCGGAGAACACCACCACCATGCCGATCCGTATCGTTCAACTCGGCAGCCCCCGCGCCCCTGGCGAAGGCCTGCGCATCGGCACGGTCCGCCGCCCTCCGCGCGGCGTGCCCAAGGCCGAGTTTGCCAGCCGCAATTACTACGACCAGTGGTACCCCGAACTCTCCCCTGAGCCGGAGACCATGCAGATGGCGCTGCAGTCGCACCAGCTGGACAAACAAGGCCACAACGCGGAAGCGGCCAAGCTGTGGCGGGCCTTTGACAAAGCCTTTCGCAAGCAGCTGGCCGAGGCCCCCGCCGCACGCACGCTCGATCTGCTGGCGGCCCTATCGCAGCAGACGCATTTTTCGGTCGGCTGCTACTGCGATGACGAAGCGCGTTGTCACCGCAGCATACTGCGCGATCTGCTGCAGACACGCGGGGCGGCCATCGCCAACTGAATCAACACCTATTTCCCGCCAAGCTATTCCAACCAGCATTACTTCAAGGAGACAAACATGGCAACTATCGCATTCATCGGCCTGGGCAATATGGGCGCGCCCATGGCCATCAACCTGGCCAAGGCTGGCCACCAGGTCCGCGCTTTTGACCTGAGCCGCGAGGCCGTGGCCAAGGTGGTGGCCGAAGGCGGCAGCGCTGCTACCAGTGCCCAGGAGGCTGTACAAGGCGCCGAGGTCATCGTCAGCATGCTGCCTGCCAGCCAGCATGTCGAAGGCCTGTTTCTGGGCAACGCCGGCCAAGCCGGTCTGCTGCAAGGCATGACCAAGGGCGCACTGATCATCGACAGCTCCACCATTGCCGCAGCAACCAGCCAGAAGGTGGCCAAGGCTGCGCAAGCGCTGGGCATCGGCTTTATCGATGCGCCCGTCTCGGGTGGCACGGGCGGCGCCATTGCTGGCACCCTGACCTTCATGGTGGGCGGCAGCGCCGCTGATCTGGAGCGCGCCCGCCCCTTGCTGGAGAAAATGGGCAAGAACATCTTCCACGCCGGCGACGTGGGCGCGGGCCAGACCGCCAAGATCTGCAACAACATGCTGCTGGGTATTTTGATGGTGGGAACCAGCGAAGCCATTGCGCTGGGCGTTGCCAATGGCCTGGATCCCAAGGTGCTCAGCGAGATCATGCGCCGCAGCTCGGGCGGCAACTGGGCGCTGGAGGTCTACAACCCCTTCCCCGGCGTGCAAGAGGCCAGTGCTGCCACGCGCGGCTACACCGGCGGTTTTGGTACGGATCTGATGCTCAAGGACCTGGGCCTGGCGCAAGAAAGCGCGATGACCGTGAAGGCCAGCACCCCGCTGGGCGGCATGGCACGCCAGCTGTATGCGGCGCACAGCATTGCGGGCCATGGTGCGGAGGACTTCTCCAGCGTCATCAAGATGCTGCAGAAAAAGGGCTAAAGAGCACCCCGGAGCCAGGCACTCAAGGCGGGGTCGGCTCCGACAGCGCCATCACCATGCGCGCTACCAAGTACAGCCGGGGGACGATGCAGTCCAATAGGATGTATTCGCCATACAGGTCATGCGCGCCGTAGCCGCACACCCCCATGCCCTCGACCACACCGCCCCGGGTGTTGAGGGCCGCAAAAGCGGCATCGGTGCCGCCGCCCAGCGCCACATCGTTCACATGCAGCGGTATGCCCAGCTCATCCTGGTAAATGGCTTTGGCCTGCGCAGCAATGCGGCGTGCGGCATCGCTGGCCTGCATCGGCGGGCGGCGCAGCTCAAAGCGGGCCGTCACCTTGCTGTCAGGCAGCAGGCGGTTCTTGATTTTTTCCTGCACTGCCTCTTGCAGCGCCTGGAAATCCTGGGCCCGCAGCGCCCGGGCGTCCGCCTGTGCCTGTGCATGGGGCGGTATCACATTGCGGGTGGTGCCCGCCTGCGCGACCGTCCAGTTCAGCTTGAGCCCCTGCGCGGGCTGCGACAGATCACGCATCTGCAGCAGCTGGTACGAGAGCTCGTACAGCGCGTTCACCCCCGCTTCTGGCTTGGCGCCGGCGTGGGACGATTTGCCCTGTACCTCCAAAAACATCGCGCCGATACCGCTGGTCGCCAGGTGCAAGCTGCCTTGCAGGCCACCGCTCTCGAACGAAAAAATGGCATCCTGGTCGCGCGCCAGTGCCGTGATGCGCCGGCGCGAGCCCGGCGAACTGATCTCTTCGTCGCTGTTGAACAGCACGGTGATCTCGCCAAAGGCGTCGTAGCCCAGCTTTTGCAGCATGGCGATGCTGTGCAACACCAGCGCTACGCCTTGCTTTTCGTCCTCCACGCCCAAGCCATACACTCGCTCGCCGTCGATCCGAAAAGGCTGCTTGTCGACATCGCCGCGCTGGTAGACGGTATCCAGGTGCGCAATCATCATGATGCGGGACTGGCCCCGGCCCTTGAAGACGGCTTGCACCATGGGGCCCAACTGCTCGGGCGTGTCTTCCAGGCGCACCACCTCAGTGGCCGGGATGATCTGCACATCGCCACCCAGGGCCTTGAGCCGCTCGGCCGCTACCTGGGCGATATAGCTCACGCCGCCATAGTCGCGGCTGCCTGATTCAACGTGAACCAGGTTCTTTAACGTGCTGAGAAATGGGGCTTGCTCCGCCTGCGCTGCGCTATGGACGGCGGGCAGCGCGCCAGCTGGCCTATCGGCGGCATGGCTGGGGACGGCATGGGCAAGCGCCCAGAGCATGCAGTGAGAGGCGAGAAAACGGGCAGACAGTCGAGCAGGCATGGAAGCCATGATAGTACGGGTTTGACAACAAATTGTCACAAATCTGCCATCCACCACGAGCCTTCCCAGCCTTTGCGATCGAACTCCCTACAATGCCCAGTCTTTGAGACCTTCTTCGCAAGCCATGACCGAGAACCTGCAATCGATGGCCAACGGCAGCCCCTTCAGCCCCCACAAAGCCGTCGATGCACTGGTCCAGGCGGAGCAGGTGTTTTTGGCCGGTTGTGGCCTGCCCCAGGCCTGGGCTGGACAGCCGCAGTGGCGCATTCTGGAGGCCCGCTTTGGCGGGGGGCTGAATTTTCTGGTCACCTGGCATGCCTGGCAGCAGGACCCGGCCCGCCCCGCGCTGCTGCACTTTGTGGCCACCGAGGTCCATCCCATGTCAGCGGCTGCTGTGCTGGAGCAGGCCCACCACTTTCCGCATCTGCTGCCCTTGGCCGAGGAACTGGCTGCGCAATGCTGGGGCTTGCTGCCGGGCGTACACCGGCTGCGCCTGGCGGGCGGCCAAGTACTGCTCAGTCTGCTGATAGGCGACAGCCAGCCCATGCTGCGCCAGCAGGAGCTGGTGGCCGACAGCATCTACCTGAACGGCCCGGACCCAGAAACCCAGCCAGCGCTGTGGAGCCTGCACAGCCTGAAGGCCGTGGCACGCTGCGCCCGGCGTGGCACACAGCTGGCCAGCTGGAATTTGGATGGCCGACTGCGGCAAGACTTGGCCCAATGCGGTTTTGAGGTGCAAACACCAGCCGCGCAGCCCCAGCAACCCGGCTACCTGCATGCCGTGTTTGCCCCCCGTTGGGAGCCCCGCAAAGCTCCGCTGTGGCCCTTGGGTGCGCAACAGCTGCCCGCCCGCTTGCACAGCGGTGCCCGCCACGCCGCCATCGTGGGGGCCGGCATTGCCGGTGCGGCCTGCGCCAGGCAACTGGCGCAGCGCGGCTGGCAAGTCACCGTGCTGGATTCCGGTGCAGCGCCCGCTGCCGGGGCCTCTGCGCTGCCCGCCGGCATTTTTGCGCCCCACACCAGCAGCGACGACAGCCTGCTCTCCCGTATCAGCCGCGCCGGCCAGCGCTGCACCTTGCAATGGGCGCAGCAACTGCTGCAAGCGGGGGTGGATTGGGAGATGACCGGCGTGCTGGAGCGCCGCCAGCTCGCCACGCCCAATGACGAAACCGCTGCCCATGGCGATGGGCCGGCGACGGCCCCGGTGCACCGTGCCGCGCATGAGCGGCCGCCGGCCTGGTCCACAGATTTGGCAGAGCTGGCTGCCGGCTGGAGTGTGGAAGCCGGCGCCGACAAGCTGCTAGCCCAGGGCCTGCCAGTCGACACCCCCGCGCTCTGGCACCCGCGCGGTGGCTGGTTGCGGCCCGCCGCCCTGGTCCATGCCTTGTTGGACCACCCCGGCATCCGCTTTGTAGGTGCTGCACGGGTGGATGCGATGGAGGCGCTGGAAGGCACATTGCAGTGGTCGCTGAAGGATGCACAAGGCCAGGAACACGCCCATGCCGATCTGGTGGTGCTCTGCGCCGGGCCGCACACGCCCAGCATCCGCATCAACGGCCAGCCCCCCCGTGCGGGCCAGGCGCTGCAAACCATTCGCGGCCAGGTCAGCTGGGGGGTCTACCCGGCAGGCCAGGCGCCCACCGTGCGGCACCCCGTCAACGGCCATGGCAGCTGGGTGCCCTGCTTTCATAGTGGCACCGCTGCCGAGGCGGCCTGGGTGATGGGATCCAGCTTTGAGCGCGGCCAGCACCAGCTGCCGCCCACGGCAGAAGATGCCGCTGCCGCCCATGCCGGCAACTGGGCCAAGCTGCAAACCCTGCTGCCCGCCGGTCACCGGCCCGATGCAGCAGCCTTTGCCCAAGCCCAACACTGGGCCCAGCTGCGCTGCGCATCCACCGACCGCCTGCCGCTGGTGGGGCCGCTGCTGCCAGCGCAGACACTGCCCGATGGCCTGCTGAGCCCCTGGGTCGCCACGGCGATGGGATCGCGCGGGCTGACCTGGGCGCTGCTCTGCGCAGAGGTGTTGGCCGCCCGCCTGCATACCGAGCCTTTGCCGCTGGCCAACCCGCTGGCCCTGGCGCTGGCCAGCGACCGCTACTGCCAATAACAGGCAAACACCCAGGTGCACCGCCTGAGATGGCGCCCTTCAATATGCCATTTACTCACTAGCATTCGCCATTTTTATATAACTCAATGTCATACAGGACTGAGAAAAAAGTAGTTTGAGTTTATATAAAAACTTTTTACAGTACATCGAAACAGTCCAGCTACGCCGCCATTGGGGCAGCGGGCCATCCCGGGCTAGCCAGTTGCAACACCTGCACCACGATGTACCAATACACCCCATTTGACCGCCAGTTTGTCCAGGCCCGAGCCGACCAGTTCCGCGACCAGCTCATCCGCTGGGAAACTGGCCGATTGAGCGAAGAAGAATTCCGCCCGCTGCGCCTGCAAAACGGCTGGTATGTACAGCGCTACGCCCCCATGCTGCGGGTGGCTGTGCCTTACGGCGAAATCAATGCCGACCAGATCCGCGTGCTGGCCCGCATTGCACGGGACTACGATGCGCCAGAGGCCGAGCTTTACCAGGAAGCGCTGAAGACCCAGGGCGCCATGGGCACCACCTACCTGCCCACGCATTACGCCCATTTCACCACCCGCACCAATGTGCAGTTCAACTGGATTCCGCTGTCCAAGTCCGCCGATGTGATGGACCTGCTGGCCAGCGTCAACCTGCACGGCATCCAGACCAGTGGCAACTGCATCCGCAACACGACCACCGATGCGCTGGCCGGCGTCGCCGTGGATGAGCTGGTGGACCCCCGGCCCTACGCCGAAGTGCTGCGCCAGTGGACCACCCTGCACCCCGAGTTCGCCTTTCTGCCGCGCAAGTTCAAGATCGCGATCAGCGGCTCTGCAGAAGACCGCGCCGCCACCGGCTGGCACGATGTGGGCCTGCACCTGACCAAGAACGCGGCCGGCGAGATTGGCTTCAAGGTCTTTGTCGGCGGTGGCATGGGCCGCACGCCCGTCATCGGCACCCCCATCCGCGAGTTTCTGCCCTGGAACCAGGTGCTCAACTACATCGAAGCGATTGTGCGCGTCTACAACGAGCGCGGCCGCCGTGACAACAAGTACAAGGCCCGCATCAAGATCCTGGTGAAGGCCGAGGGCCAGGTCTATATCGACTCGGTGGAAGAAGAGTTCCGCCAGATCGTTGAGGTCGATGGCGGCCCGCACACCATCCCGCAAGCCGAATTTGACCGCGTGGCGGCCTGCTTTGTTGCACCCGACCTGTCGGGCTACCCACAGGTGAACGCCACCGAAGCCAAGCACCAGCTGACCGAGCAAGGTGTGCGTGAACCCGCCTTTGGCCGCTGGGTGAGCCGCAATGTGCGCGCCCACCAAAACCCCCAGCTGCGCGCCGTGGTGCTGTCTTTCAAGCGCGTCGGCCAGGCGCCCGGTGATGCTTCCGGCGACCAGCTCGACGCACTGGCGCAACTGGTAGACCAGTTTTCTGCCGGCGAAGCCCGTGTGACCCACGACCAGAATGTGGTGCTGCCCTGGGTGCATGTCAGCCAGCTGCACGCGCTGTGGCTGCAAACCAAGGCCCTGGGCCTGGCCAGCACCAATGTGGACCTGCTGACCGACATGATCGCCTGCCCCGGCGGTGACCTCTGCGCGCTGGCCAATGCCCGCAGTCTGCCGATTGCCGCTGCCATTACCGAGCGCTACCAGGACCTGGACGAGCTCGATGACATCGGCGATATCGACCTGCATATCAGCGGCTGCATCAACAGCTGCGGCCACCACCACAGCGGCCACATCGGCATCCTGGGCGTCGACAAGGACGGCAAGGAGTGGTACCAGATCACCGTGGGCGGTTCCGACGGCGCCACGCTGTCGGGCGCCGCCCAGGCCGGCAAGGCCATTGGCCCGTCCTTCAGCGCCGCCGAGGTGCCGGGTGTGATCGAAGCCGTGCTGACCACCTACCGCGATCTGCGCGACAGCGGTGAGCGCTTTATCGACACCGTGCGCCGCGTAGGCCTGGACCCGTTCAAGGAAGCTGGCAAATCCGCCCGCCTGCCCGAAGCGGCAGATACCACCGCAGAAACCACCGAAGCCTGAGTCCTGAGAAGAGCAACGATGAGCATTCCTACCGATTTCCAGATCCTGGCCGCAGGCGCCCACACGCCAGCTGCTGAAGGCGACACCCGCGTGCTGCTGCTGGCCAACGATGCCGATGCAATGCAGGTGGCGCTGGATGGCGTTGAGCGCATTGACCTCGACTTTCCCGCCTTTACCGATGGCCGCGCTTTCAGCCAGGCCTACCTGCTGCGCCGCCGCCGTGGCTTCCAAGGCGATATCCGCGCGCTGGGTGATGTGCTGATCGACCAGCTGGTGCAGATGCACCGCACCGGTTTCAGCAGCGCGGTGCTGAAAGACGGCGTAGACGTGGCCGATGCCGCGCGCCAGTTTGAGCGTTTTGCCGGTTTTTACCAAGGCGACGTGGAAGCCAAGCCCCATTTTGACCAGGCGGCCGCATGAGCATGACCACCCTCAGCCCCCAAGAGCTGGCCCGCGTGAACGCCGAGCTGGGCAAGGACGCCGCCGGCTTGGTACGTTGGGCCCTGTCGCTGGGCCAAACCAGCATCGTGACCACCAATTTCCGCCCGTTTGAAGCGGTGATACTGCACCTGGTGAGCCAAGTGCGGCCGGATGTGCCGGTGGTCTGGATGGACAACGGCTACAACACCGAGGCCACCTACCGCTTTGCCGATGCGGTGACGCGGCAGCTGGGGCTGAACCTGCAGATCTACCTGCCCCGCCGCTCACGCGCGCACCGCGAGGCCGTTGAAGGCGCCACGCCCGCGCTGGATGACCCCCGCCACGCCGCCTTTACCGAAGAAGTGAAGCTCGAACCCTTTGCCCGCGCGCTGCGCGAGACCCAGCCCAAAGTCTGGTTCACTGCCTTGCGCGCCACCGACACGGCAGTGCGCGCCCAGATGGAGCCTGTCAGCCTGAACCCCGATGGCCTCATCAAGGTGGCTCCGCTGCTGCACTGGTCGTCCAAGGATTTGTACGAATACTGCGAAAAGCACGGTCTGCCCAACAACTTTGACTATGTGGACCCCACCAAGGGCGAAGACAACCGCGAATGCGGCCTGCACATCGCCCACTGAATGCGCGCTGCCCGCCTGACAAGAAAGTTTGATATGAACGCCCGTGTTGAAACCGATGTGCTCAACCACCTGAGCAACCAGCACCTGGACGCGCTGGAAGAAGAAACCATCTTTATCCTGCGCGAAGTGGCTGCCGCCTTTGAGCGCCCTGCGCTGCTGTTCTCCGGCGGCAAGGATTCGCTGGTGATGCTCAAATGCGCCGAAAAAGCCTTTGGTGCCGGCCGCATCCCCTACCCCTTGCTGATGATCGACACCGGCCACAACTTCCACGAAGTGACCGATTTCCGCGATCTACGCGCCCAGGAGCTGGGTGCTGAGCTGATCGTGCGCAGTGTCGAGGATTCGATGGCGCGCGGCACTGTGCGCCTGGCCCACCCCGGTGAATCGCGCAATGTGCACCAGTCGGTGACCTTGCTCGAAGCGATTGAGGAGTTCCGCTTTGATGCGCTGATTGGCGGCGCGCGCCGGGACGAAGAAAAAGCCCGCGCCAAGGAGCGCATCTTCAGCCACCGCGACAGCTTTGGCCAGTGGCAGCCCAAGGCCCAGCGCCCGGAGCTCTGGACCCTGTTCAACACCCGCCTGGCACCCGGCGAGCATTTCCGCGTGTTCCCAATCAGCAACTGGACCGAGCTCGACGTCTGGCAGTACATTGCCCGCGAAAACATTGCGCTGCCCAGCCTCTACTACGCCCACCAGCGTGAGGTGGTCGAGCGCAAGGGCCTGCTGGTGCCCATCACCCCGCTGACTCCCGCCCGCGACGGCGAGACCGTCGAGAGCCGCACCGTGCGCTTTCGCACCGTGGGCGACATCACCTGCACCTGCCCGGTGAGCAGCGATGCCGCCACCGCCGACGACATTGTGCTGGAGACCCTGGCCGCCGATGTGAGCGAGCGCGGCGCCACCCGCATGGATGACAAGACCAGCGATGCCTCGATGGAAAAGCGCAAGAAAGACGGATACTTCTGATGACGACCGATACCCTGGCCAGCGCTGCACAAGGCAAGACCAGCAGCCCTGCACACACCAACACCGGCACGGCTTCGGCCCTGCGCTTTATCACCTGCGGCTCGGTCGATGATGGCAAGTCCACCCTGATCGGGCGCCTGCTGGTCGACAGCAAATCGGTGCTCCTGGACCAGCTCGCCGGCGTGCAGCGCAGCGGCGAGACCGATCTGGCCCTGCTCACCGATGGCCTGTCTGCCGAGCGCGAGCAAGGCATCACCATCGATGTGGCCTACCGCTACTTCGCCACCGAAACGCGCAAGTTCATCATTGGCGATGCGCCCGGCCACGAGCAGTACACCCGCAATATGGTGACCGCTGCATCGAGTGCCGACGCGGCCGTGGTGCTGGTGGATGCCACCAAGCTGGACTGGCAGAACCCCCAGCTCGCCCTGCTGCCCCAGACCCGCCGCCACAGCCTGCTGGCCCATTTGCTGCGCGTGCACTCGCTGGTGTTTGCGGTCAACAAGCTCGATGCAGTGGCCGACCCGGCGCTCGCCTTTGCCAATATCCGCAATGCCCTGGCGGCATTCGCCCAGGCGGCCGGCATCACCGTGGCAGCCACCATCCCCGTGTCGGCCTTGAAGGGCTGGAACGTTGTCAGCGCCCATACCGGCTGGGCCGGCTACCAGGGCCCGAGCCTGCTGGAGCTGCTGGAAACCCTGCCCAGCACCCCGGCCGACGCCGACCAGCCTTTCGCTTTTTCAGTGCAATGGGTCGAGAAGTTTTCTGCCTCGGCCGACACCCACCAGGGTCGCCGCATTTTCTGGGGCCGTGTGGGCACCGGTGATGTAGCGCCCGGCACGGCCGTGCAGATCTTGCCTAGCGGCCAACGCGCCACCGTGGCCCAGGTGCTGGACCACATCCGCCAGCCCCTGGCACGCGGTGCAGGCCAAAGCGCCGGCATTGTGCTGGATCGCGAGGTAGACGTCTCGCGCGGTGACTGGATCATTGCCGCACCGGCAGCGGTTGCAGCGCGTGCAGCCGATGACGACTTTGATACCCCCGCCGAGCAAGCTGCTTGGCCTGTGACGCGCGAGATCACCGCCACCATTGCCTGGATGGACAACGAGCCCTTGCTGGCCGGCCGCGTGTACTGGGCGCTG
Organism: Comamonas sp.; assembly: GCA_036667955.1. Taxonomy (GTDB): domain Bacteria; phylum Pseudomonadota; class Gammaproteobacteria; order Burkholderiales; family Burkholderiaceae_C; genus Comamonas. The sequence goes on along the minus strand of JAVWTB010000002.1, from coordinate 229,776 downwards.
CATGGCCGCCGCTGGATCAAGGCCAAGGTGCGCAAGGTGCTCAACCGCCTGGACATCAACACGCTGGAGCGCCATGCCGCCGAGCAGCTCGAACCCAATGCCATCGGCCGGGTCGAGATCACGCTGCAAGAGGCCATTCCTGCAGCCGCCTTTGTGCGCTCGCGTGAATTGGGCTCGCTGATCCTGGTGGACACGGCCTCCAACAGCACGGCTGCTGCGGTACTGGTGGAGTAAAGCCCCAAGTCCCGCAGTTAAAAACCACGTTATTCGGAGGTGGGCTAGGTGCTTGTGCACAAAAACCGTAAAATCCTCCGCTGTTTGTTTGTCTGAATCACTGGCGAAACCCATTCCATGACCCACGTCGTCACCGAAAACTGCATCAAGTGCAAATACACCGATTGTGTGGACGTCTGCCCTGTTGACTGCTTCCGCGAAGGCCCGAACTTCCTGACCATCGATCCGGACGAATGCATCGACTGCGCCGTTTGCATCCCTGAGTGCCCTGCCAACGCCATCTTTGCCGAAGAAGATGTGCCCGCCGACCAGCTGGCCTTCATCAAGCTCAATGCCGAGCTGGCACTGGCCGACGGCTGGAAGAGCATCACCAAGCGCAAGACGCCGATGGAAGGCGCCGACGAGGCCAATGGCATGCCCGACAAGCTCAAGGACCTGATCCGCTGAGCTACCCTTCATGCAGGGACGCCACGCTGTATGCTCGCCCCCTGAATCCCGCCAAGCCAGCCGCCGTGCTGGCTTTTTTATTGTCCGCGCCCACCCAAAGCCAACACCATGCACAGCGCCGCCTTCGCAAATACACCGCAGCCACCGTACTACGCGGTCATCTTCACCTCGCAACGCAGCGACACCGAGCACCAGGCCTATGCCGACATGGCCGATGCCATGGTGGCGCTGGCAGGGCAGCAGCCGGGATTTTTAGGCGCAGAAAGCAGCCGAGGCAGCGATGGCCTGGGCATCACCGTGTCCTACTGGCAAACCGAGGACGACATCCGCCGCTGGAAAGCCCACAGCGATCACCTGATCGCCCAGCGCATGGGCACAGAGCGCTGGTATGCGCATTACACGGTGCGGGTGGCGAAGGTGGAGCGGGCCTACGGTATGCGCTGAACAGGACCGACTTGGTTCCACCAAGGCGGCTCACAAATTCTGAAACCCGTCACGATGGTCGCTTCAGGCCCTCTTGCACCATTGCACCCGATCGCCGCAGAGCCTGCGCCGGTCAGTCCACGATCAATTTTTGGTTGTTCAGCAGCTGCGTGATGATCTGCTGGTCCGTCGTGGCGCCGGCGTACAGCAATGGCAGGTTGACGCCCTCCAAAAGGATCTGCTGCGTCTCCTGCGCTGCGGTGTAGCTGGTACCTACCGCATGCGCATCTGCGGCAAATCCTCCTGTGTGGCTGATGTGCACCACGGTGTTGCCACCGGCCACCTCAAAGTGCAGGTAGTCGGCCAGGTTGCCCGCGCCATTGCCGGGCCCTAGCGATTCTCCCTGGAGCAGATCGCGCAGATCCAGCACATCGCCGCCGGCGGTATTGAGCCCTGCCGCAGCCGTGGCGAAGTTCTGAATACGGTCCACCGCAGGGGCGCCGGCAGCCCCCTGATCGCCAAGACGCCAGACAAACACATCCACAAAATTCTCACCAGCATCGCCGCCGATGAGCGTGTCATTGCCGGCGCCACCCCAAAGCCAGTCGGTACCCGCCCCCGCGTTGAGGGTGTCGTTGCCGCTGCCTCCCGAGAGCATGTCAGAGCCAGCGCCAGATGACAGCGTGTCATTGCCTGCGCCGCCCAGGACGACGTTGTTGCCACCGGCAGCATTGATCGTGTTGTTGCCGCTTCCCCCCTGTATGTACTCATTGGCCGAACTGCCCGTGTAGCTGCCGCTCTCCGTGGTGGTGATGTCCACGGTCGTGTAGGCCGCCTTGAGCGTGACCACGCTAGATGTGGAGGCCGTGGCCCCCCCATTCACCTCGGTGGCCATGACCTGCACCGTCAGATTGCTGGCGTTCGTGCTGTAGCTGCCGGGCAGGTTCAGCATGAGCAGGGGCAGCTCGGCTGCCGTGAACTGCCAGACGCCCCCGCCCAGGTTGGTGCCCGCGCTGAAGGTCAAGCCCGTGGGCACGTTGCTGATCTTCACCGACAGCGATTCTGAGCCATCGGTATCCAGCAGCCGGGTGGTGACCGGAAATCCTACGCTGGTGCCGCCCGTGCCATGCGCGATGGCCAGCAAGGACTTGAGCAGCACGAGTGAAGGCGCAGTCGCAGAGCCCACCGTGATATGGACCCTGGCCGTGCTGATGCCCCCGTGCCCGTCGCTGATGGTGTAGTCGAACCCCGCCAGCCCTTCGAAATCCGCGTCGGGAGTGAACACAAGCTGGCCAGCCACAACGCTCAGGGTGCCATGGGCGATGGACTGGGCTGACACGACCCAAAGACTGTCTCCATCGGGATCGCTGTCGTTGTCCAGCAGCTGGGAGAACGCAATGGCCTGCGCCGTGTTGACCTTCACGGCAAAGCGGTCGTCATTGGCCACCGGAGCACGGTTGACCGGCACGACCACTGCAATGGTGACGGTGGCAACGTTGCCGTTGGCCTGCCCGTCATTGGCGCGGTAGCTGAAGCGGTCCGTCACCGTGGTGCTGCCGTTGTGCGTATAGCTAAAAGTGCCATTCGCATTCAAGCTCAGCGTCCCCTGCGAAGGACCGGTCACCAGCACGGCGACCAGGGCGTTGCCATCGGGGTCCGTGTCATTGGCCAGCACGCTGGTGGCACCGCCCACGAGCGTGTTGGCCGTCCCACCCTGGCTCACGGAGATCGCGTCTGCGACCGTCACCGGCGGCTGGTTTCCCGGGACGATGGCATTCACCGTCACAGTGACGCTGGCCGCGACGCTGCCGCCCCTGCCGTCGCCGACGGTATAGGTGAAGTGATCGACGCCTAAGAAGCCGGCATGGGGCGTGTAGACCGGATTGCCCGTCAAGGCATCCACAACCACCGAGCCGTTGGCGCCCTGGCTGACGCCGGTGACGGTCAGGCTGTCCCCATCGGCATCGCTGTCGTTCCCGCGCACGGCGATGGTGACGGAGCTACCGGCATCGGTTGTAGCCGTATCGTTGCCAGCCACTGGCACCCGGTTCACGGAAATATTCAGCGTACTGGACGCGCCGGTCTGGACGCTGTAGCCGATGACCAGCGGATAGCTACCGCTGTAGTTCGCATCCGCCTGAAAAGTGAAGCTACCGTCCGCCCGCAGCGCGAAGGTACCGCGCCCCGCCACGTTGCGGGAGCTGCCGGCCGCTACGGTCTGGCCTTCGTAGCTGAAGCTGGCCACCACGAGCGCCCCATCGGCATCCGAATCGTTGGACAGCACATTGCCCGCACGCTGCCCGGCTGTGTCCACCAGCACGCTGTCGGGCGTGAGCACGCTGGCGTGGCTGCCGCGCACGGTGGCCGCCGCATCGGCGCACAGCTGCGCCACATCCACCCAACAGGAGCCTGCGGCCTCCAGCACCAAGCCCACCGCGCAGGCATTGCCCGGGCGCGGCGTGGTAGTGGGAAGGATGGCCGGCACACCCAGGGGAAAGCAGGTGTTCCACGCGGGCTCCGTCAGGTTCGTGATCTTGAGCCTGGCCGGGGCCTGGTTCTGGTAGACCACCGGCAAGAATCCCAAGGGTGCGCCATCGGCTGCCAGGGCCGTTGCCTGTACTGGAATGCGGCGCGTTTCCCCCGCCGCCTGGATGAAAGCCTCCTGCAACTCCTGGATCTGCGCCTGGACCCGATCTCCCCACACGGCCAGGGACGCGGTGACGACCATGGCGCCGCCCGTAGCCCAAGCACGCAGGGAGTGCAGGGAGATGCGGCCTTTGCGCAATCCCCAGACCAGGCAAGCCCCCATCGCCAGCGCAAGAAGCGCGAGGGCCAGGGGATGCCCCACGGGGATGGCCGCCGGAGCCTGCGCCGCCAGGGGCGCCACGGTGATGCTCTGCGCCTGGGCCGCCGGCGCGGCAGCCGCTGTAGCCAGCGCAGCGCTGGCTTGCACAAGCACGGCGCAAAGGGGAGTGGAATGGAGTCTGTGCAACATGGGTTCGCCTGGAAAAAACGAAAGAAACAGGGGCAGAAAAATCCCTCCCCTACCCCTCAGGCGCGTCACGAGCGACTGCCTTTTTGACAATTGCTTACTTTATCCGTCCATTTACGCGGCGTATATCCCTTATTTCAGCTATTCCACGCAGCACTGGCGCATTGAAGGACCCATGCCAGGCAAAGAAACCGCGCAAAAGCAAAGCCATCACCCCCACACAAAGCCTTCAGCCTTTGCGTGACGGGGAGGATCGGCAACGCCGTGTGATGGGGCAGAGACACCACTCACCGACCCTGCATCAGAAAAAAGACGGGCACCAACTGGGGGCGCCAGCGGTAGCCAAGGCAGCCCCCCTTGCCTCCGTGGGCGTCGCCAACAAGGCGCAGTGTTGGCCGGCAGCAGCGCATGGCTGCGGTCTGCTACCCAGCTTTCGCTGCCCATGCCGGCTGCACGACTGCATTCACAACCACCACCATCACCGACCAAATAAAAAACAAAAAGGCCTGAGCCCGGTAACGTACCGCGCTCAGGCCTTGGGCCTCTGGCATTCAACAGTCCAAGCTCTTGGGATCAGCTCATTGCGCGCCAGGTCTTTGACATGGTCAGGACGTTCAGTAGCGTCCACCACCATGGCCACCGTTGCCGTAACCCACGTCCGAGCGACCGCTGGAGCGGAAGCCAGCGTCGCCATATCCACCAGCGCTTCTGGATTCTTCACGCGGACGGGCAAGGTTGACGACGATCGCGCGGCCATCCACTGACATGCCATTCAACGCAGAGATCGCGGCCTGGGCCACCTCAGCGGACGCCATTTCGACAAAACCGAAACCCTTGGAGCGGCCGGTTTCACGGTCCATCATGACCTTTGCGGAGGAGACATCACCAAATTCGGCAAAGTTGCTCTTGAGGCTGGCATCGGTCACCGAGTAGGGCAAGTTGCCCACATAAATTTTGTTGCTCATGTTGGAGCCTTTCTAAATGAGTGTGCGCTGTGAAAGAGCGCACTGATCGAATGCGAACGTGAGGATCAACGTCACATGTGCGAGGAGTTTTTGACGGGATCTGGGTTCACCAGAACATCAACATGCCGGAGGGTGCGGCATAGATGATTGAAGCCAGCCTTGGGTGACTGCAAATATCCGTGCTGCTTCCCGAGAAGCGAAGGTCTTGTCAAAGCGGAATACGCGGCAATAGTTGCCATTGCCTTGTGATCGCTGGACCGAGAAAGAGGCGCTGAAGCGGCCACTGCTGGTCTCGAGGGTCGCGGGCGAAACGACGTACTTGCCCATGGAAATAAAAGTCTTAGAAATGTGGACCAATCAGGATCACAGGCCTTGCAGACCTGCGCAAGCTTAGAAGTACTGTGTTGACTGCAGCTCTACAGGTCAACAAGGCGAGTTACGCAAAAGATGCTTTGAGGTAGCACTGCGCTACGAACAAGCGGGCTAAGAAGCTGTTGCACATCCAGCGCACACCTCCCTGCCGGGGCTTATTATACACTGTTAATTATATAAATTCTTATTTTTATCATTTTTTTCTATAAAGCAGCGCCAGGCAGCTTGCGCTCGACATCTCGCGAGAGCGCAGCCCTTTGAAACGACCGATGAGGCGTTCGACCAAATCACCGCGCACTTCGCCGCGCCAAGCGCAGAGGAAGGCTACAGCCTTGTGCGCCATGGCTGAACATGGGGCCCCTCATCGCTGGCTTTCGGAGCATGGGCCTGGCAGGCAGAATGCAGCCTGTACCGGTTCTCCGTCTGAGTGCAGATTCACCTGACCGACACCCCGCCCATGGAAGCCCTCGCTATCCGATGGAAGCGGAAACACGATCCAGCCCTTGCAATCAGCGCATCACCCCCCACACCTCCACACTCCCACACCCATGCCGATCTTGTTCAAACCCATCCCAGCCGCCAACCGCCGAATCCAGGCCATCGTGGTGGGCGGTGGCGTCATGGGTGCCTCGGCTGCTTGGCATCTGTCCAAAGCCGGCGCAGCCGTGACCTTGATCGAACGCGCCCCCGGCAGCCTCAGCACGGCAACCTCCTCATCTTTCGGCTGGGTCGGTGCCAGCGCGAGCACCCCTTCTGACAACCAGTCAGCCTTCGCTGAGAGGTTGAAGGCGCTGGAGGAGTTCGGATCGATCGAGCGCGAACTCGGCCCGTTGCCGATTGCCGCGCGCGGCGCGCTGCTTTGGTGGTCACAGGAAGACGAAACGGCCGCCATGATTGCGGAGCACAGGGCCGCCGGCACGCGAATGCACAGTCTTGTTCGCGCCCAGATCACCGACAAGGAGCCGATGCTTGCAAAGCCGCCGCCACTCGCCGCCTGGGCGCCCGACGATTTCGCATTGGAACCCGCCGCATTTGCACGCCAGCTGCTGGCCGGCGCACAGGCCTTCGGAACATGCCTGCGCCAAGCAGCCGTTGATGCTGTCGACGTGGTGGGCAACCGAGTCGTGGGTGTCGTTGTGCAAGGGCAGCGACTGGCTGCCGACACAGTGGTGCTTGCCAATGGCTATGGAGCGCGCGCGCTCGCCTGGACTGCAGGCGTTGATCTGCCCATCCAGCAGTCGCCAGCGGTGTTGCTTCGATTTGCTACAGAAGCCTATGGCCTTCGGCACCTCGTTTGTGCGCAGGACCTGGAGCTGCGCCCCTCGCTGGGGGGCGGGCTGGTTTCTGCAGCCGACTATCCAGAAAACGGTGACAGCGGCTTCTCCGCGCTTGCAGCGCGCACGGGCGATCGCATTGCGCATCTGTTCGGGCTTGCAGTGGCACCTGGCCCGGTCACCATCAACGCTGCACAGCGTCCGATGACAGCCGACGGCAAGCCCCTCTGCGGCCCAGTGGGAGAGATCGAAGGCCTGTTTGCGCTGGTCGCGCATCCCGGAGTCATTCTTGCCCCTCTTCTGGGCCGGCTTTGCGCCCAATCTGTTCTAGACGCTTGATCGGGATATCTGCTGCGGGTCGTTGCAGTCATGCAGCGATCTTGCTCCAAGGGCCGCCAACAGCCAAAAGCCTAAAAACCTAGAAGCAGACGGTCCTGACTCGTCTTGCCGACGCAGGAGCAAGCTGGCCGGGGATGCGGCACAGGTATTGGCTGGCTGCGCTCACATGGCCGCCTCCGCACAGATCCAGTCCAAAAACGCGCGCACTTCAGGGCGCTCAACCGCCCCGGGCCGCGTCACAGCGTAGTACGCAAATCTTGCGGGCCAAGGCTTGTCCAGCACCTGAATGAGCCGACCTGCCGCGATCTCTTCCAGGGCGTAGGCTTGCGGCACCAGCGCCAGGCCTTGGCCCGCCTCTGCAGCGCGAATCAGCAGGAAGTCGTCTTCAAATGCGTTGCCGCGCTCCGAGCGCCCGTCGTCAGCCACTCCATGCGCTTTGAGCCAAAGCGGCCAATCTGCGCGATCGCCATCATGCAGCAAGGGGTAGGCAAGGCAATCGCCCGCCTCGCGGATTACCGCCTTGTGGCGCTTCATGAACTCGGGGGACGCGACCGGCGTCAAAACCGGCGCCATCAGCGGGCTGACCTCCAGCCCAGGGTAGTCTCCCAGTCCATGGCGCAAAGCCACATCCACGCGGTCACGTAGCAGGTCGACCAATTCCGACGTGGCCTCCACGCGGATTTCAACATCCGGGTGCAGTTGCTTGAACCGCCCTAGGCGAGGCACTAGCCACGATGCGGCAAAGGTCGCAACTGTGCTGACCGTCAGGCTGCGTCTTTCCTTGGCGCTTTCCAAGGCCTGCATGGCCTGGTCAATCTGAACAAACGCAGCGCGCAGCCTTGGGTACACGCTGGCACCTGCCTCAGTCAGTCGCATACCAAAGCGTTCGCGCTCCAGCAACACAACCCCAAGGCGATCTTCCAGCACACGGATTTGCTGGCTGACGGCGCCGGGGGTGACGTGCAGGGCCTGCGCTGCGGCCTTGACGCTTTTGCGCTGCCCAACCTCTACAAATGTGCGCAGTGCCTGTAACGGATAGGCCATATATATCTTTAGATTTACTAAATTTACTAAGCAGAAATGATCGCTTTTCACGCAGCGTATTTGACAAGAGAATTTGCCTTCTCAGCCATTCTTTTAATTTTAGTTTATCTACAAACTCAATGCTGCACCTTTATTCCGATAGTTCCCCCAATGGTTTCAAAGCGACCATTGCACTGGAAGAGCTTTCTTTGCCTTACCAACTGCACCATGTGCGCATCGATGAAGGCGACCACCGACAGCCCGATTTTCTGGCGCTCAACCCCCATGGCCGAATTCCGGTACTCACGGACAGCGAGACAGGTGTGGTGCTGTTCGAGTCCGCAGCCATCCTTTTGTACCTGGCCGACAAGACTGGAAAGCTTTTGCCTGCGGATCCGCGAGCCCGATGGGAGGCGATCAAATGGTTGCAGTTCCATGCATCCAGCGTCGGGCCAATGCTGGGCCAGCGCGTGCACTTCTCGCTTTTTGCAGATCCGCCCATCCCGTCGGCCACGGAGCGCTACCAGCGCCTGACGGAGGAGGCGTTCACAGTGCTGGACCAGGCTTTGGCAGATCGCCCGTATTTCGCCGGTGTCGACTACTCCATGGCAGACATTGCCCATTTCGCTTGGCTGCACATTGCACGAATCATCCACTTTGACTTCAGCCACCACCGCTGCCTCAGTGCATGGTTTGAGCGGGTCGCGGATCGGCCCGCCGTCCGCAAGGGCACCACATTGCCGACCCACGCAACCGGTGCATGAACCAGCAGCAGATCCAAAAAATGAACACATCCAACCTCTCTCAACGCCTGGCCGGCGCCTCCTACGCCTCGTTTTACGCACATCCTGGCTACCGGCGCATGTTCGCGCCGGACCGGCTGACCCTGGGCATCTTTTTACCGCTGCGCAGTTTCAAAGGGGATATGTCCGTACTCCAAGGTCAGGCCGACCTGGTCACCGAGATGGACAGGCAGGGCTTTGCTGCCGTGTGGGTGCGCGACGTACCTTTGTTCGATCCCTCGTTTGGAGATGCAGGGCAGGTGTTCGACCCCTTCGCTTATCTGTCCTACCTGGCTGCGCGCACCACAAAACTGGCCTTGGCAACGGGGAGCGCCATTGTCTCTTTGCGCCACCCCATCGACGTGGCGAAAGCAGCCGCCACCATTGACCAACTCTCCGGCGGCCGCCTGGTAATGGGTGTGGCATCTGGCGACAGGCCCCTAGAGTTTCCTGCCTATGGACTGGCGCATGCTGCCCGCGCCGATCGTTTTGCCCAGGCGCTTTCCTACCTACGCCAGCTCCAGCAATCCGGCCATTTGGACATCAGCTCTCCGCTGGGGCGCTTTGAAGGCGCCGAGCTTCTGCCCCAACCCGTGTCCCACCGCATTCCACTGATGGTGACGGGATCATCGGGACAATCACTGGCGTGGATTGCAGAGAATGCTGATGGCTGGCTGACCTACCCCAACGCAACCCATACACCCCGGGGACCACAGCACTTGGCGGAAAAGATTCGGGCTTGGCGTGCGCTGATTCCTGGGGGTGCGTTTCGACCGCACATGACCAACGAGTGGATCGACCTGGTGGATGACCCCGCTTATCCCCGCACGCCCTTGCACGGAGGCCATGTTCTGCGCACCGGGCGCAAAGGGCTGATCGCCTTGCTTGAGGAGTGGCAGGCAGCAGGGGTGAACCACGCTGCACTTGGCATACAGTTCTCACTGCGCCCGCCAGCCGAGGTGCTGGAGGAGTTGGCTCGGGAGGTGCTACCGCACTTCCCCTCGCACGAAGGAATTCCGGCAGCTTGCGTGACCTGGTGACCACCGACCCATCCCATGAATGACATAGCCAGAACCAGAGCCAGTATGAACAAAGACAGCCCCCGGTTGAGACCCCTGAAAATCCGCCCCCTGGAAACGCGCGATCGAACGCCTTGGGCGCAGCTCTATCGCCAGTATGCGGACTTCTACCAATCAACCATGACCGATGCGATTCTGGATCGGTCATGGTCATGGCTGATGGACCCACACCATCCCCTGGAGGGGCTGGTCGCAGAGGCGGAGGATCAGCAGTTGTTGGGGCTGGCGCACTTTCGTGCCTGCCCTGACCCGCTCATCGCACAGGACGTCGGGTTTCTCGACGACCTGTTTGTGGCGCCAGACAGGCGCGGCTCAGGCATTGGCCGCCGCTTGATCGTTGGCGTGGCGGCCAAAGGGAAAGAGTGCAACTGGGCTGTGTTGCGGTGGATAACGGCGGATTCCAATGCCCCGGCGCGCCAGCTCTACGACCAGCTTGCACAAGTGACCAACTGGGTCAGCTATGACCTTGATTTGCAACGCTAGCGAGGACATTGGCCACTGCGGTGGTCGCCCCGGGCATCGGCGGCTACAACGAGAAGCGTATCCAACTCTGTCTTGGTGCCCTCCTCTGCATCTCGGGACCCTCAGCACAACCCTTAGCCCATGGGATGGACGCGGATCGGCATGAGACGCAAGGCGTCTTCGCAGTCAATAGCGGGCTATGGATAAGCAAGGCAACGCAGCGAACCGCCCGCGTCCGCGTTCAGACCCAGGCCGGACGTTTTGCAGTGGGTCGCTAGCGCCGTAGAGGGCGGAGGGAAATACCCCGAGAACGGAAGAACAAGCCGGCCAGCATAAACAACGATGCCAGCAGCGTGGCCACGAGGCTCCATGCGGGTATGGGCGCGGCTGCTGCAGTCGATAAGCCTGGAACAGTGATAGGTGGGCTGCTTGGCCCGGTGCCCACATTGGTCTGCGCAGCGACCGTACAGATATAAGCAGTGCCTGGGGCTAAGCCCGGCACCGTGATGGGCGACTGCCCTGCAGACGCCGTGATGACGGCACCGCCACCGACGGGCACGCACTGGGCTTGGTAGCCCGTGACGGTCTCCGTAGGGGTGGATGCGACGGGAGGGAAGCTTAATGTGACGGTATTGCCTTGCCTGTCTGCACCAACACTGGCCGGGGGTGTGACATCGGATGCGATGATACTGATCGCATCTACGCCAAAGAAAAGGCTCTGGCGATTGTCCACCTCAGCAAGCCGCAGGCGAATGGTGCGCCCTGCATAGGGCGTCACATCGAACTGAAGGCTTTGATAACCGCTACCAACGCTTGCACCAGGCCATTGGAAGACATTGGCAAGAATGCCGGGGCCCAGGTCGTTCCAGGGCGCGGCCGGATCCATGATATCGATACGTGCCTGCTGGTTGGGTACCGTCTGGTAATCCAGGGTTGCGGGTGCGGCAGAAGGAGGGGCTGCACTTTGCAAATACACCTGAGCGCTGAGTGTCGCGCTTTTACCCGCTGGCACAGCGATATCCTGGTACAGGACGTGCGACCCTGGACCAGGCTGATCGGACATCGCCGCAAACGTGCCTTGCGGCGGCGCTGCGACGGTGACAGGGGTCAGGGCACTTTGGGTGCCTTGCTGTGCATAAAAGCCTCCCTGCGATCCCGGTTGGGACATGGTTTGCCAGCCGGTAAAGCCCAGTGAACCCGCGCCGGCGTTTTGCTCAAAGCCACCATTGACCACGAGTTCCGCGGCGCGCGCCAGCGGCGCAAGGGTGCAGGCCAGCATCACCAGCGCAATGCCGCTGCCAAGCCGATAGTGTGGAGGGCATGTCATGGCTGATCCTTCGCCGCTCAGCGCTCGTAGAGGGTCGAGGTGGGCGTGCTGGGACTGTCATTGCCTTCAAGGCGGTTGTTGTTATAGGTGGTCACGTTGCCGGCGGTGGTATTGAAGGCGGTGGCATTCCCAAAAAGCGACGAATCCGAGAGGTAGAGCTTGCTATTGGCATCACCCATGGAAATGGCTGCCGCGCGGTTGTTCACGATGTCGGCGCGTTGCACCAGCAACTGGGCGTTTGCGCCGCTCGCCACTTCGATGGCGTTCTGGAAGCCTTGAATCTTGGCATGCTCGACCAGAACCTTGGATGCGCGGAGTACTTGGATCCCTGACAAGCCCGTGCCGACTCCATCAATATTCAAATTACGCAGAACCACGGTAGCATTGGGATGGGTTCCCGGGTCGATATTGATGATGATGGCATTGGTGCCGCTGACGAGTACGCCAGCCGTGCCAGCGGCTGCTCCATCAATTAAGACAGGTTTGGTGATGGTAACCCCGCCAAAACCACCGGGGTCAAGGACGTTGATCTCACCTCCAACGGCAGTTTTAGAGATGGCTCCGGGAAAAGTCTTGCACGGCGCCGTTCTGCTGCAGGGGTTTGCATCATCACCCACTCCAGACACCCAGGTTCGCGTTGCCTGGGCAAAGGCGGACGGCGCCGCAAAAGCCCCGGCGAGGGCAACCAGCGATGCGGCCAATAGCCGAACCCTGCGAAGATGGATCCTACTCATGTGGGTGCGCATGATTGCCTCGTTTGGAAATGTTGAATGGTTAACCAAATGTAGCGCTGTCCACACCTTTATTGTCATGGGTTTACCCTTGTTTGTAGACCGTTGAAGCGGCCTCGCTAGCTTGCCAAGTAGGCTGTGCAGCGGTTGCTGCCGCGCACGGCCCGATTCTGCGCATTCGGTCACAAGCCCATTGTGCTCATCCGAGCACCAAGGCTTGAGCTGGCCTAGCGACGGGCTTCAGGGAAGAAGTCGACGGTGACCATCCATGCCATCTTTCAGCTAAAGTCCATGCTTGTATACCAGCAGCTGTGCGGGCGATGGGTGTCGCCGAGATCCTGCTGATGGACCACGACTTGGAAGCAGAAAAACATGGCCCTATTTGACCTCCCTACCATCGCCCATGAACTCCCTGCGGCATGGCGCTCCACAGTTCTGGGACGAGTGGGCTCGACAAACATCAAATTGCTTCGGATGGACCATATGCCGTATGGCGAGGAAGTGCATGACTACGATGAGGCCTTGCTGGTCGTCAGTGGCCGCATGATGCTGGAAGTTGCCGGCGAGGCGCTCCGCATTGAGGCGGGTCAGATGTACATTGCCGAAGCCGGCGTTCCTCATGCGGTTTTATCGGGAAGCCACGGAAGTTTGCTGATTGTGGATCTCTGAATTGATGGCTGTCGCCGCTGCACGCGGCGCCAGCAGCGGCATCGCCAGCAGCGCACAGGCGCTCGCAACCAGCCACACTATCGGCCAGCCCTGCAGGGCGAGCAGGTGCGGGATCAATAAAGGCGTGACAAAGCACACCAGGAACACGCTGGTGTTCGCCATGCCCAGCGCAGTGCCCGCGCGCGCCGCACCGGCCAGCACGGCGAGCTCGGTGTACGCAACGCCATGCCATGCCGACACGCAGACACCGCTCACACCCAGTAATACGACCAACGCGACGCGCAGCGCCGATGCATCAGCGGCATTCGTGCCCGCGGCCATCACCAGTAGCGCGAGCCCTGCGAACAAGCCCACGCTGAGTGCGCTGCAAGCGCGCAGATAAGCCGGGCGGTTGCGACGAAGATCGGTCCAGCGCCCGCTCCACACCCGCATCACCATCGCGCCGATCTGCGTGAAGACCATGGTGGCGGTGATCGTCGCGACGCTTGCGTGGCCGAAGTCGTGCAGGAAGACGGTGCCGAAGGACAGCACCGCAAACTGCGGTGCGCAGAGGATGCCAATGCCCAGCACGATGCGCCAGACGCGCGCATCGCGCAGCGGGCCGGTCTTCGATTCCAGGGCGGCTTCTGCAGCGGGGGTGGTAGTGTGCGGCGTCGTCGCGGAAATGGGGGGTTCATGCACCCAGGCCCAACTCATCACCGCACCCAGCGCGCACAGCACGGCCAGCAGGCTGTAGAGCGCAGCAAAGCCCAAGTGCAGCGCCACCCAAGGCAGCACCAGCGCGCCGATACTGCCGCCCAGCGGCACGGCGGTCTGGCGAATGCTCATCGCAAGCCCGCGCTCGCTCGCGCCGAACCACGTCATCACCGCACGGCCGCTCGCACCGTTCACGCTACCGCCCAGTAGACCGACCAGCAACAAGCCTGCGCCCAAGCAGCCAAGACCTGGAATGTGCTGCGCATTTGGTGCGGCCCAGAGCGCCATCGCCAGCAGCGCAAGCGCGGTGCTGCCCAGCCCGGTCAGCAGCACGGGGCGGTCTCCCCAGCGGTCAGTCAAGAGACCCCATGGCAACTCGCTCACCGCGATGCCCAGGCCCATGAGGCCGAGCACCAGACCGAGCGTGGCGTTGTCGAGCTGGTAGCCGTTGCGCATCAGCACCGCCGTCATGGGAATGCCGCTGAAGGCCACCGAAAAAGCCGCATTGGCGACGACACCCGCGGCCAGCACTTTCCAGCGGTGGCGCGCTGGATACGTCGAAGAAGAAGTGGATAAGGTCATGGTGCAACGCAGTATCCGCCGCTGCAAATGTTTTGAATATCAGAAAATATTGCGATAATCATCCCAAAAAACAGGACGATGGAAAGCCCCCCCACCATGAGCCAGACAGTGTTCGATCTCGACGTGCTGCGCACTTTCTCCACTGGTATTGCGCTCGGCAGCTATGCGCGCGCGGCCGACAAGCTGGGGCGCTCGACCTCAGCCGTGAGCGCGCAGCTGAAAAAGCTGGAGGCGCAGGCCGGCACCGTGCTGTTTCGCAAGCTAGGGCGGGGCCTGGCGCTCACCGATGCTGGCGAGACTTTGCTGGCCTACGCGCATCGCATGCTTGAACTGAACGACGAAGCCAGTGCTGCTTTGCGTGGCGCTGACCTGCAGGGCTGGGTGCGGCTGGGCTTGCAGGAAGACTTCGGCGAGACGCTGCTGCCCGCCGTGCTGGGCCGCTTCGCTCGCGCGCACCCCAAGGTGCGTATCGAGGCCTGCGTGGCGCGCAGCAGCGAGCTGCGCGAGCGACTCGAACTGGGCCAGCTGGACCTGGCGCTGGCATGGGATGCGGGCGACCAACCGCTTTCGCAGTACGCCGAGCGCGTGGCTCGGCTCCCGTTGTTGTGGATTGGCCCAAAGGCATTTGAGCGGGTGGATGCCCCCTGGTGGACGGAGCGCGAACACCAGGGCCCCGGCACGCGCAAGCCCAAGAGCAAGGAGCCGTTGCCGCTCATCATGCTCGACGCGCCGTGCCCGTTGCGCGAGATCGTCATCACCGCCCTCGACCGTGCTGGCCTGCCCTGGCGCCGGGCCTTCAGCAGTGCCAGCCTGGCTGCGCTGTGGGCTGCCACCTCGGCCGGCCTGGGCCTCACCGTGCGCACCCCGTTCGGCCTGCCCGCGCAGGTGCGCCCGCTCGACCGTGCGATGCTGTCGTTGCCAGCGCTGCCGCAGATCTCGCTCGTGCTGTATCGCGCGCAGGCCCATTCCGAGGCACCGGCGAGCCGCCTAGCCACGCTGCTGCTGGAGGCGGTGCGCCAGCATGTGCAACCCATGACTGCGCCGAGCCGACTGGGCTAAGCTTTCTTCAACATCCGCCTGCGCTTGTGCTCGGGTCGCAGATCGGTGTTGATTTGTGACGGCGCCTGCCATGGGCTGCGCATTCCACTTTCTGCGCCCTGCTTTCGGCCATTCAGGCAAGGGATGCATAGGAAAGCGTGGTGAGCAGCGGCCTCACACCGCCCTCCCCGCCCAACACATCAACGCTCGCCCGCGGCCATTGCCTCCACTACCTGCTGCAGTGCAGCCGGGTCTTCCATGGTCGACAGATCTCCCGTATCCCGCTTTTCCGCGACGGCCTGCAGCGCGCGGCGCAGCAGTTTGCCGCTGCGCGTCTTGGGCAGGGTGGCCACAAAGTACACCCGTGCTGGCCGGGCCACTGCCCCCAGCTGCTTATCAACATGGTTGCAGACCGATTTCTCCAAGGTGGCGCATGCGGCGCTGTCGCCGGCAACCGCATTGCTGCGCGGCACGGCAAAGGCCAGTGCCACCTGGCCTTTCAAGGCATCCGCCACGCCCACCACGGCGACCTCGGCAATCTCCGCATGGCCGGAGATGCTCTCCTCGATCTCACGCGTGCCCAAACGGTGGCCCGCAACGTTGATCACATCATCGGTGCGGCCCAGGATGAAGTAGTAGCCCTCCTTGTCGCGCACGCCCCAGTCAAAGGTGCTGTAGACCAGGCGGCCGGGAATGCTCTTCCAGTAGGTGTTGATAAAGCGCTGGTCGTCACGCCACACGGTCATCAGGCAGCCAGGTGGCAGGGGGCCTTCGATGGCGATCACGCCTTTTTGCATGGGCTCCAGCAGCTCTGTGCCCGTTTCGCCATCGATCAGTTTGACGTTGTAGCCAAACACGGCCTTGCCCGGGCTGCCAAAGCGCGATGGCTGGGGCTCCACGCCATTGCACAGGGTCAAGATCGGCCAGCCGGTCTCGGTCTGCCAGTAGTTGTCGATGATGGGGCGCTGAATGGCACCGCTGATCCAGTTGGCCGTGGGCTCATCAAGCGGCTCGCCCGCCAGCCACAAGGCCTGCAGGCTGCTGAGGTCGTACTTGCTCAGGTACTCAGGGTCGTGCTTTTTGAGCACGCGGATGGCGGTGGGCGCCGAGAACATGTGCGTGACCTTGTACTTCTCGACCAGGCTCCACCAGATGCCCGGGTCCGGCCGGATCGGCAGCCCCTCGTACATGATGGTGGCCATGCCGCCAATGAGCGGCGCGTAGATGATGTAGCTGTGGCCCACTACCCAGCCGATATCGCTGGTGCAGAAAAAGGTCTGGCCGGGCTTGGCATCGAAGATCGCCGGCAGGCTGGCGGCCAGGGCCACGGTGTAGCCGCCCGTATCACGCTGCACGCCCTTGGGCTTGCCGGTGGTGCCACTGGTGTAGAGCGTGTAGCTGGGATGGGTCGCTTCCACCCATTCGCAGGGCACTTGCGCATCCAGGTGCTGGGCACGCAGATCAGCCCAGAGGTGGTCACGCCCGGCCACCAGTGGCATGGGGGCCAGGCCCCGGTCCACCATCAGCACCGCTTGTGGCTTATGGCTGGCCAGCGCAATGGCCTCGTCCAGCAAGGGCTTGTAAGGCACCACGCGGCCAGCGCGCGATCCGGCATCGGCGCTGATGATGACGCTGGGCTGGGCATCGTCGATGCGGGTGGCCAGCGAGCCCGAGGCAAAACCACCAAACACCACCGAGTGGATGGCGCCGATGCGCACGCTGGCCAGCATCGCAATGGCGGCCTCGGCAATCATCGGCATATAGATCTGCACGCGGTCGCCTTTTTTGACGCCCAGCGCCAGCAGCGCTGCGGCCATGCGCTGCACCTCTCGGTGCAGCTCGGCATAGCTGTAGCTGCGCTCGGTGTTGGTTTCGGTCGATACCGCAATCAGGGCTGCCTGCTCACCCCGCTCGGCCACATGGCGGTCGATAGCGTTGTGGCAGAGATTGGTCTGCCCCCCTGCAAACCAGCGCGCAAACGGTGGGTTGCTGTAATCGCAGATTTGCTGGGGCGGCACATGCCAGTCGATGCGCTGCGCCTGCTCGGCCCAGAAGGCATCGCGGTCGTTGATCGAGCGGGCATAAAAGTCGGCAAATCGGCTCATCGAAGTCAGTCTCCATCTTTTGTTGTGCAGCCATTATTTCCCTTTGTCTTGCATACCGCTGACAAACAGGCGCGCCCTTGCGTTTGCCATCCTGTGGTTTTCCCGCATAAGCGGCGGCGGCTGAGAGCGGCATTTGCGGCCCGGCACACAGTTTCCGAGCCGCACGGGCCGGGCAGCACCCGGCATCGCGCACAATCAGCGGCATGGCGCACTGCCCCGGTGCTGCGGCGCGCCTGATGACGAAGGGTTTCCCATGCTCAACGGCTTGTGGCTGGGTTTTTTTGTAGTGGCGGCAGTGGCTGCATTCGCGCAATGGCTGGTGGGCGGCAACAGCCATATCTTTGCCGACATGGTGCAGGCGCTGTTTGGCATGGCCAAGCTCTCGGTCGAGGTGATGGTGCTGCTGTTTGGCACGCTCACCTTGTGGCTGGGCTTTTTGAAGATTGCAGAAAAGGCCGGTTTGGTGGATATGCTGGCCCGCTGGCTGGCCCCCCTGTTTGCCCGGCTGATGCCCGAGGTACCACGGGGCCACCCGGCCCTGGGCCTGATGACCCTGAACTTTGCCGCCAACGCGCTGGGGTTGGACAACGCCGCCACCCCCATTGGCCTCAAGGCCATGCGCGCGCTGCAAGAGATCAACCCCTCCCCCACGTCGGCCAGTAACGCCCAGATTCTGTTCCTGGTGCTCAATGCCTCGTCGCTGACCTTGCTGCCGGTCACCATCTTTATGTACCGCATGCAGCAAGGCGCGCCCGATCCGACCCTGGTTTTTCTGCCCATTTTGCTGGCCACCTCGGTCTCGACGCTGGTTGGACTGGTCTCCGTCGCCATCGTGCAGCGCCTGCCGCTGTGGCACCCGGTGGTATTGGCCTATTTGCTGCCGGTGGGGTTGGTGCTGGCCGGCTTTATGGCCTTTCTCGCTACCTTGACCTCTACCGCCATGGCGCAGGTATCTTCGCTGCTGGGCAACCTCACCTTGTTCGGGCTGATTGTGCTGTTTGTCGTGGTGGGCGCCTGGCGCAAGGTCGCTGTCTACGAGGCCTTTGTCGAAGGGGCCAAGGAAGGCTTTGATGTTGCCAAGGGGCTGCTGCCCTACCTGGTGGCCATGCTCTGCGCCGTCGGTCTGTTCCGCGCCTCTGGCGCACTCGGCTATGCGCTGGACGGCATCCGCTGGCTGGTGGATCTGAGCGGCATGGACAGCCGTTTTGTCGACGCCCTGCCCACTGCCCTGGTCAAGCCTTTCTCGGGCAGCGCCGCGCGTGCCATGCTGATCGAGACCATGCAAAGCCATGGTGTGGACAGCTTCCCCGCGCTGGCGGCCGCCATCATCCAGGGCAGCACCGAGACCACCTTCTATGTGCTGGCCGTGTATTTTGGCGCGGTGGGCATCCAGCGTGCACGCCACGCCGTGCCCTGCGCGCTGCTGGCCGAGTTTGCCGGTGTGGTGGCTGCCATTGTGGTCTGCTACCAGTTCTTTGGCTGATCCCAGCAGTTGCGGCCCTCACTTGCAGCAAGCGCTAGCCCGCCACGGCGCTAAGCGCGCTCAAGCATCGGGCATGATCGCATCGGCCCAGTCGTACAGCGTGCCCAGAATCTCTTCAGCGCGCTCATCGGCGGTTTCAGACAGCTGATCGATTTCTGCAAACATCTGCTCGGCCGTGCGCGCGCCGCCCAGGCCTTCGTGCAAAAAGGCAATGCGCAGCGCCTGCCAGCGCTCTTGCTCTTCAGGGTTCAGTGAATCAGGGAAGTTGCGGGCGCGGTAGCGGAACAGCAGCTCGTGCAGACGCGCATCGTCAAAGCCGGGCTTGGCAACGGCCAGCTCTTGCGGGTGCATGTCGATCAGCTGGTTCAGGCGGCGGCGGTCGGCCTGGCCGATAAAGCCGCCATACAGATCCTGGTCCACATCCACCCCTTGCAGCGGCGGGCGGTCAAACACGGCAGCCCAGGTAGCACTCATGTCAGGCAGATCGCGGGCAATGGCGGCATGGCGCATGGCTTGTTCCATGTCAATTTTCCAGCGCGCGGCCTGCTCGGCGCTGAGCGTGCGCAGGCTGCTGACCACCATCGGCGACTTGTTCAGGTGCACAGTCTTGATCGGCAGCCGCGTTGTACCTTCGGGCAGATCGGCCGTGGCGCTGAACATGCGCAGGCGCATGTCATCGACGGACAGCTCTGCCAGCTGGCTCGGGTCCTGGGCCAGATCCCAGGCGATGATCTCGTTCTTGTTGGTGGGATGTTGGGCCAGTGGCCAGGCCACGGCAATGCATCCGCGTTCAACCCCGTACATGCCAGAGACATGCAAAAAAGGCCGTGCATTGGCGGAGGTGGCCGGCAGGCCCAGCTCCTGTATCACGCGGTCCTTCTTGTGCAGGCCCAGCGCAAAATCAAACAGGCGCGGTTGCAGGCGTTTGATGAGGCGCGCCAGGCCGATGGTGGCGCGCACATCGCTGAGCGCATCATGCGCCGATTCATGCAGGATGCCGTTGGCGCGGGCCAGGTCTTCTAGCTTGAAGCTGACCGAACCGTCTTCTTTTTTGGGCCACTGGATGCCCTCGGGCCGCAGCGCATAGACCATGCGCACCACGTCAAGCAGATCCCAGCGGCCGCAGCCGTTTTGCCATTCGCGGGCATAGGGATCGCGCAGGTTGCGCCACAGCATGTAGCGGGTGACTTCGTCGTCAAAACGGATGGTGTTGTAGCCCACACCAATGGTGCCCGGCCGGCCCAGCTCGGCCTCCACGGCCGCTGCAAACTGGTGCTCGGGCACGCCCTGCTCCAGGCAGTGCTGCGGGGTCAGGCTGGTGATCAGGCTGGCTTGCGGGCTGGGCAAATAATCCAGCGCAGGCTGGCAGTACAGCATGACGGGCTCGCCGATTTCGTTGAGGTCCATGTCCGTGCGGATGCCGGCAAACTGGGCGGGACGGTCCTGGCGTGGCACGGCGCCAAAGGTTTCATAGTCGTGCCAGAAAAAGCTGGCGGGGGCGGACAAGGAATTCTGCATGCCCGCTAGTATGCCTGCTCCGGCAGCCGCTGCCAGGCACACTGGGCAGCGCGTGCTTACAGCAATGGTGAGAACAGACGCGCGATCGAATCACCCAGCCGGGGCAAAAAGCGCTGCTTGCGACGCGTGGCCACCAGCTTGGAGCGCACCAGGTCGGTCATGAACTGGTCCTGCAGCCGCGCGTTGAGCTCCGGGCCATAACCAATGGCACAGACCTCGTAGTTCAGGCGAAAGCTGCGGTTGTCGAAATTTGCCGTGCCGATGATGGTCAGGTCATCGTCCACCACCAGCGTCTTGGAGTGCAGCATGCGCGCATGGTACTCATAGACCTTGGCGCCCGCGCTGATCAGCTCCTCGTAGTAAGAGCGGGCTGCAGCAGTCACAAACACGGAATCTGACTTCTCCGGCACCAGCAGCCGCACATCCACCCCGCGCAGCGCAGCGCTGGTTAGCGCATACATGGCAGGCTCGGTCGGCACAAAGTACGGCGTGGTCAGCCAGACCCGCACCGTGGCCGACTGGATGGCGGCCACATGGGCGCGGTGGATGGGCTCGGTGGGGTTGTCCGGGCCCGAGCTCACCAGCTGCATGGCATGGCAGCCATCGGGCATGTCGGGCAGCAGCAAGTCCAGGTTGGCGGGCATGTCCTGGGCGGACTTTTCCAGTGCATAGGCCCAATCCTCCAAAAAGGTGGTCTGCAGCCAGGTGACGATAGGCCCCGCCATGCGCAGGTGCACGTCGTGGTAGGCATTGGGGTTGACCCGGCGGTCTTCCTCGTCGGTGATGTTGACGCCGCCGGTAAAGCCGATTTGGCCATCGACCACCAAGATCTTGCGGTGGCTGCGGAAATTGATCACCGGGCGCAAGCGCCTGCCGATGCGCGTGGGGTGAAACACCGCAAACTCGCCGCCTGCCGCCAGCAAGGGCGCAATAAACTTGCGGTTGACCCGCTTGGAGCCTAGCGCATCGACCAGCATACGCACCTTGATCCCGGCCTTGGCCCGCTCCACCAGCGCATCGCGCAAACGCGTGCCTGTCTGGTCAGGCTCAAAAATATAGTATTCCAGGTGCACATGGTGCCGGGCCTGCGACACGTCATCCAGAATGCGGTCAAAGGTGGCGGCCCCGCCGCTTAAAAGCTCCACACTTTCGGCGGAGGTGATGGGGAAACCGCTGGTGGCCTCCACCAGCTTGACCATCTCGCGCAGCTGGGTGGGGGCCTGGGGTTGGCCGTCGCGTATGCGGCGCGTGGTCTCGCGCACATGGTTTTTGTTGCGCGCACGCAGGCGCTTGATGCGCTGGCGCTTCATGCGCTGCGGCCCGATGAAGTAGTAGACGATTAGCCCCACCACCGGCAAAGACCCCATGGACAGCAGCCAACCCAGGGTAGCCACGGGGGCCCGCCGCTGCATCAGAATCCAGATACCCACGATCCCCAGGTAAATCGGCCAGATCACGGACAGCAGCGCGACCAGATTTTCCTTGGTCAGATACGGAGATAAGGACGCCACAGCACCGTGCTCCTGTTGATGAGACCGCTCAGTGTAGCCTGCCGGCGTGACAGCCGCGCGCATAAAAAAACAGCCGCAAGCGGCTGTTTTCGTGGCACGGTGCCTCAATCGGCGGCGACTTCCTCTTCAGGCTCAGCCGGCTCTTGCTTGGCACGCTCCTTCTTGTGCAGCGGCTGGATGTCGAGCAGCACCTCGGGCTTGTCGGCGTTGCTGTCGTCCCATTCCACGCTCAAGCGCCCCCCATCGGTCAGACGGCCAAACAGCAGCTCGTCGGCCAGCGAACGGCGGATGGTGTCCTGGATCAGGCGCTGCATCGGCCGCGCACCCATCAGCGGATCGAAGCCGGTCTTGGCCAGGTGCTTGCGCAGCTTGTCGCTGAACGTGACCTCGACCTTCTTCTCGGCAAGCTGCTGCTCCAGCTGGAGCAGGAACTTGTCGACCACCCGCAAAATGACCTGCTCATCGAGCGGCTTGAAGCTGACGATGGCATCCAGACGGTTGCGGAACTCGGGCGTGAACAGGCGCTTGATGTCGCCCATTTCGTCGCCCGCCGCACGCGGGTTGGTAAAGCCAATCACGGCCTTGTTCATCGTCTCTGCACCGGCATTGGTGGTCATGATGATGATGACGTTGCGGAAGTCGGCCTTGCGTCCGTTGTTATCGGTCAAAGTGCCGTGGTCCATCACCTGCAGCAGCACATTGAAGATATCCGGATGTGCCTTCTCGATTTCATCAAGCAGCAGCACCGCATGGGGCTTCTTGGTCACCGCTTCGGTCAGCAAGCCACCCTGGTCGAAACCGACATAACCGGGAGGCGCACCAATCAGACGCGAGACCGCATGGCGCTCCATGTACTCGGACATGTCAAAGCGGATCAGGTCGATGCCCAGGATATAGGCCAGCTGCTTGGCAGCCTCGGTCTTGCCCACGCCGGTCGGGCCCGAGAACAGGAAAGAACCAATGGGCTTGTCCACCTTGCCCAGGCCGGAGCGGGCCATCTTGACCGCTGACGCCAACACTTCCAGGGCCTTGTCCTGGCCAAACACCACGCTTCGCAGGTCGCGCTCCAAGGTCTGCAGCTTGCCCCGGTCGTCATTGCTGACATTGGCCGGGGGAATCCGCGCGATCTTGGCGACGATCTCTTCGATCTCGGTCTTGCCAATGGTTTTCTTGCGCTTGGAAGGCGCCAGAATGCGCTGCGCGGCACCGGCCTCATCGATCACGTCAATGGCCTTGTCGGGCAAATGGCGGTCATTGATGAACTTGGCCGACAGCTCGGCGGCCGCCTGCAGGGCTGCCAACGCGTACTTGACGTTGTGGTGCTCTTCGAAGCGCGACTTGAGGCCCTTCAAAATATCGATGGTCTCGGGCACCGTGGGCTCGACCACATCGACTTTCTGGAAACGGCGCGAGAGCGCAGCGTCTTTTTCGAAGATGCCCCGGTACTCGGTGAACGTGGTCGCGCCGATGCACTTGAGCTGACCGCTGGAGAGCGCCGGCTTGAGCAGGTTCGACGCATCCAGGGTGCCGCCCGAAGCCGCACCGGCACCGATCAAGGTGTGGATTTCGTCGATGAACAAGATCGCATGCGGCTTGTCCTTCAAGGCCTTGAGCACGCCTTTCAAGCGCTGCTCAAAATCGCCTCGGTACTTGGTGCCCGCCAGCAGTGAGCCCATGTCCAGCGAGTAAACGGTGGCCTCGGCCAGCACCTCAGGCACATCCTCTTGCGTGATGCGCCATGCCAGGCCTTCGGCAATCGCCGTCTTGCCCACGCCAGCTTCACCCACCAAGAGCGGGTTGTTCTTGCGGCGGCGGCACAGGATCTGGATGGTGCGCTCGACCTCGTACTGGCGGCCGATCAGCGG
The DNA here is from genome assembly GCA_036667955.1 of Comamonas sp. Lineage (GTDB taxonomy): Bacteria > Pseudomonadota > Gammaproteobacteria > Burkholderiales > Burkholderiaceae_C > Comamonas. The sequence continues at coordinate 205,859 of JAVWTB010000002.1, read as the reverse complement.
ATCGATCTTGCCTTCCTTGGCCTGCTGGTTCAGGTTGACGGTGAACTGCTCCAGCGGCGAGGCCTTTTCAGCGCGCTCGGCGTTGTTGCTCCCAACCTCTTCCGCATCCGAGCTGGACTCGGACTTGGGCAGCTCGGGGGTGTCATTCTTCTTGATGCCGTGGGCGATGTAGTTGACCACGTCCAGGCGCGTCACACCCTGCTGGTGCAGGTAGTACACGGCATGCGAATCTTTTTCGCCAAAAATGGCCACCAGCACATTCGCGCCGGTCACTTCCTTCTTGCCATTGCCCGTGCTTTGCACATGCATGATGGCGCGCTGGATCACGCGCTGGAAACCCAGGGTGGGCTGGGTATCCACTTCGTCTTCGCCCGCTACTTGGGGGGCGTTGTCCTTGATGAAATTGGTCAGCGACGCACGCAAGTCATCGATATTGGCAGAGCATGCGCGCAACACTTCAGAAGCGCTGGGGTTGTCCAGCAAGGCCAGTAGCAAATGCTCCACGGTGATGAATTCGTGGCGCTGTTGCCTGGCTTCTACAAAAGCCATGTGCAAGCTGACTTCCAGTTCCTGAGCAATCATTTGAAACTCCTTTTTTGCTTGCCAAATACACTCAACTTGCTTCTAGATGAGGATCGGATTCCGTTATTCAACAGGCTCCGATACCGCCTGAAGCGGATGGCCTGCACCATTGGCGGCATCCATCACTTGCGCCACCTTGGTTTCAGCGATTTCATGCGAGTACACACCACAGACCCCTTTGCCATCCAAATGGATTTTCAGCATGATCTGGGTGGCCGCCTCGCGGCTTTTGCCAAAAAAATGCTGAAGCACCTCGATCACAAACTCCATCGGCGTGAAATCGTCATTGAGCATGACCACCTGGTACATCTTGGGTGGTTCCACCCGCTGCGCAATGCGCTCGACCACCAAAGCGCCTCCACCGTCCTCCGGTGGTTGGGGCTTTGCGGGCAGATTCGGCGGGGGAGGAACAACAGGTTTCGTGGCCATTGAGATCATTCTATAAGGCTAAATTTCCACATGAACAAAGATGGTGATGCTTTTATGAACTTCAATACGGCTGCGCCAGCAACTACTGGCACAGCCGTTTTTCAGCCCGGGCAAAATCCCTCTTAAACCATGCTTTCGTAAACGATTTTGATGGCTTCGTGGCCCGCTTCCTGGGACCAGGCTGCCATGGCCTGGTCACTGGGGAAAAAGCGTGCGGCATCGCCCAGGTTGAGCTCCACGCCGGCGCGCCCATCGCCCTGGCCGCAGACGACACCCAGGCGGATCTTGAGGCCGTGGCGCAGCACCCCTTCGTCAGTGCGCTCTTCGACTGCGGGAAACTCCTGAATCAAACGCGCAACATCGGGCTGGTGGCGGTCGGTGTTGACCAGCAGGTAGCGGCCAAAGCGCGCCCGCGCATCGGCCAGGCCCCAGACATGCTGCGCCTTGGCGCGCAGGCCACCGCTGAAATGGTCCTGCCCGATACGGGCACTCAGGATGACGAACTCGTCGTCCTTGAGCTGTTCCTTGTGACGGCTCCAGGTGGCCTCGTCGATCGAGCCTTCGATGACGGCAGACTTGTCGTCGATCTTGAACAGTACCAGCTTGCCCCGCTGGCCGTTGATAACGCGCAGCTCGCTGATGATGCCGGCCACGGTCTGGGGCTCGCGGCTGTCCTTGAGCTGGGCGATGGGGGTGCGCACAAACTGGCGCACTTCCAGCTCGACCTCGTCAAACAAATGGCCTGACAGGTAAAAGCCGATGGCGGTCTTCTCCAGCACCAAGCGCTCCTTGATGCCCCAAGGCAGCACATCGGCCAGCGGTGGCTCCTGGGTGCTGGAGCCCAGCGTGTCGTCGCCCATCATGTCAAACAGGCCGCCCTGGTTGGCATTGGCATGGGTGGTGGCGGCAAACTCAAAGGCCACATCCACCGATTCCAGCAGCGCCCGACGGTTGAGCTGGATGCTGTCAAAAGCACCGCCCTTGATCAGCGCTTCCACCGTGCGCTTGTTGAGCTTGCTGCGGTCCACCCGCAGGCAGAAGTCAAACAGGCTCTTGAAAGGGCCCTTGGTATCGCCCTGGGGGCCCGTGCCCTGGCCTTCGCGTGCAGCCACAATCGCCTCGATGGCGGCCTGGCCCGTGCCCTTGATAGCGCCCAGACCGTAGCGGATGACCTTGTCGGTCACCGGCTCAAAACGGTGGCGGCCCCGGTTCACATCGGGCATCTCGAAGGTCACGCCCATCTTCAGTGCGTCCTCGTACAGCACCTTGAGCTTGTCGGTGTTGTCCATTTCCACGGTCATATTGCCGCAGTAGAACTCCGCCGTGTAATGCACCTTGAGCCAGCCGGTGTGGTACGCCAGCAAGGAGTAGGCAGCGGCGTGCGACTTGTTGAAGCCGTAGCCCGCAAACTTCTCCATCAAATCGAACACTTCGTCGGCCTTGGCCTCGTCAATGCCGATCTTCGACGCCCCTTCGCGGAAGGTGGCACGGTGCTGCACCATCTCCTCGACCTTTTTCTTGCCCATGGCGCGACGCAGCAAATCAGCGCCGCCCAGGCTATAGCCCCCCAGGATCTGGGCGGTCTGCATCACCTGCTCCTGGTAGACCATGATGCCGTAGGTTTCGGACAGCACTTTCTCCACCAGCGGATGCGGGTATTCCACCACTTCCTTGCCGTGCTTGCGCGCCACAAAGCTGGGGATCAGGTCCATAGGGCCGGGGCGGTAGAGCGCATTGAGCGCGATCAAATCCTCCAGCCGGCTGGGCTTGGCTTCCTTGAGCATCTGCTGCATGCCGCGCGATTCAAACTGGAACACGGCCTCGGTCTTGCCGGCCGAGAACAGCTGGTAAGTCCGGGCGTCGTCGAGCGGAATCGTTTCAAACTGGAAGTTCTCCTGCCCCTTGTGGCGCTGGATGATGAACTCCCGGGCGATCTCCAGAATCGTCAGCGTAGCCAGGCCCAAAAAGTCGAACTTGACCAAGCCCACGGCCTCGACGTCGTCCTTGTCATACATGGCCACTGCCGAGGTGCTGCCCGGCTGCTGGTAGAGCGGGCAAAAATCGGTCAGCTTGCCCGGGGCAATCACCACACCACCGGCGTGCATGCCGATGTTGCGGGTCATCCCTTCGAGCTTTTGCGCCATCTCGATCAGGGTCTTGACGTCCTCTTCCTTCTCGATGCGCTCGGCCAGCACCGGCTCTTCCTTGATCGCGTAGGTGTATTTGTCACCTTCCTTGGGCGGGTTGGGCGGGTACTTGAGGGTGACGTGCAGACCCGGCTTGTTCGGGATCAGCTTGGAGATGCCATCGCAAAAGCCATAGCCCATGTCCAGCGCGCGGCCCACATCGCGGATCGCCGCGCGCGCGGCCATGGTGCCGAAGGTGGCAATCTGGCTCACGGCATTGCGGCCGTAGAGGTCCTTCACATAGTCGATCACCCGGTCGCGGTTGGCCTGGCAAAAGTCCACATCAAAGTCGGGCATCGATACGCGCTCGGGGTTCAGAAAGCGCTCGAACAGCAGGTTGTAGTGGATGGGGTCCAGATCGGTAATCTTGAGCACATAGGCGACCAGCGATCCTGCCCCCGATCCCCGGCCCGGGCCCACCGGGCAGCCATTGGTCTTGGCCCAGTTGATGAAGTCCGCCACGATCAGAAAGTAACCGGGAAAGCCCATCTTCAAGATGATGCCCAGCTCGAATTCCAAGCGCTCGACATATTTGGCACGTTCAGCCTCGCGCTTGGCCTCTTTGGGGAAGAGCAGCTGCAGACGCTCCTCCAACCCCTCAAACGAGGCCTGGCGGAAGTACGCATCAATTGGCATGCCATTGGGCGTGGGGAAATCGGGCAAAAAGTACTTGCCCAGCTGCAGGGTCACACTGCAGCGCTGGGCAATCTGCGCTGTATTGGCAATGGCGCTGGGCAGATCGGCAAACAAGGCCTCCATCTCGGCGGCGGTCTTGAGGTACTGGTCACGGGTAAAGCGCTTGATGCGTTTTTTGTTGCCCAGGGTCTCGCCCTCGGCAATGCAAACGCGGGCCTCATGCGATTCAAAATCGGCCGGTTTGCCAAACTGCACCGGGTGGGTGGCGACCACCGGCAGCTTGAGGTTGGCGGCCAACGCCACCGCTGCGCTGACATGGCTTTCATCATCGGCGCGGCCTGCGCGCTGCAGCTCGATATAAAAGCGGTGTGGAAACAGGCTGGCCAGCCGCAAGGCCACGCCACGCGCTGCTTTCTCGTCGCCGCGCATCAGCGCCTGCCCCACGGGCCCGGCCTGCGCACCCGACAGCACAATCAAGCCCTCGGACAGCTCCTGCAGCCAGGCCCAGGTGCACTGGGGCTGGGCCTTGACGGTGTCGGCCATCCAGATGCGCGCCAGCAGCTCTGACAGATTGAGGTAGCCCTGCTGGCTTTGGATCAGCACGACGATGCGCGACAGCGGGCCACCGGCCACCTCGGGCTCCAGGTTCAACTCGGCGCCCAGAAGGGGTTTGACACCTGCGCCGCGCCCGGCTTTGTAAAACTTGATAGCGCCAAACAGACTGTTCAGGTCGGTCAGCGCCATGGCCGGCTGGCCATCACCTGCAGCAAATTTGATCAGATCGCCGATGCGATTGGTGCTGTCGACGATGGAGAACTCGGAGTGAATGCGAAGGTGTACGAACATATCCCTGCATTGTAGGAAAGCCGCAGGCCCGTCCGTGCAAACCATGGCATATCCCTGCGCGAATGTTACACAGCCCTACAGGCGGCAAGTCCGGTCTTCGTGATCGGGGCGCGCGCCGATTACAATGGCCCAGATCAGAGGGCGCGGCACAGGCTGCCCCGCTGCGTGGCAGGCCTTGGCGCCCCACGCGGTTTTTCAGCTTTCCGTCCATGGATTTCAAGCCAAAAATGCTGTTTGCGTACCCCAAATCGAAGGTTCCCGCTATCGCTTCCGTAGCACTCGCCGCTTTGCTGGCGGGCTGTTCATCGACCGATGTGGACCCTACCGCCGGCTGGAGCCCGAACAAGATTTATTCGGAAGCGCGTGACGAGGCCTCGTCGGGCTCGTTCGACAAAGCCATTCCGCTGTATGAAAAGCTCGAAGGCCGTGCCGCTGGCACCGCCATGGCACAGCAAGCGCAGCTGGAAAAAGCCTATTCGCAGTACAAGAGCGGCGAAAAGGCCCAGGCCATTGCCACCCTGGAGCGCTTCATCAAGCTCCACCCTGCCAGCGAGGGCGTGGACTACGCGCTCTACCTCAAGGGCCTGGTCAATTTCAATGAGAACCTGGGCCTGTTCTCCTGGGTGTCCAAGCAAGACCTGTCCGAGCGCGACCAAAAGGCTGCCAAGGACTCGTTCGAGTCCTTCCGTGAGCTGAGCACCCGCTTCCCCGAATCCAAGTACACACCTGACGCTGAAAAGCGCATGCGCTACATCGTCAATTCACTGGCGCAGTACGAGGTCCATGTGGCCCGCTACTACTACGAGCGTGGTGCCTATGTGGCAGCGGTCAACCGCGCCCAAAGCGCGATCTCCGACTACAAAGAGGTGCCTGCGCAAGAGGATGCACTCTACATCCTGATGCTGTCGTACGAGCGCCTGAACATGGCCGACATGGCTGCGGACACCAAGCGCGTGCTCGAAGCCAGCTACCCCAACACCCGCCTCCTGGCCAACGGCTTCCGCAAGGATGACCGCCCCTGGTGGAAGATGTGGTGAGCATCCCCGGCGCCTTCGGCTTTCGCTGAGGCACCCCCCAAAAAAGCGGCACAGGCCGCTTTTTTAACGACTGGTTGAATGCTGGATGCGGCTTTGTTCATCGCCCTGGGCTTGCGCCAGGGCACGCAAATAGTCCTGCAACTGGGCCTCGGGCACCAGCGGCATCGGCGGCAGCGCCGCGAGCAAGCTCGCACCATAGCTGCGGTTGTGCAAGCGCTCGTCGGCGATCACCACCGCGCCCTGGTCACTGGCCGATCGAATGAGCCGCCCCACACCCTGGCGCAACTGCATCGCCGTTTGGGGCAGGATATAGCGCGCAAAGGCATCCACGCCTGCGGCGCCCAGGGCCTGCACCCGCGCTGCATGCAAGGCATCGTGCCGGGGCGGAAATGGCAGCTTGTCAATCACCAGCAGCTGTAAGGCCTGGCCCTGCAAGTCCACCCCCTCCCACAAACCCAGGGTTCCCACCAGCACACGGCCAACCCGGGAACCAGGCGCCATCCGCATCGCCTGCAGCAAACGCCGTTTGGGCTGCTCGCCTTGCTGCAGCACCTCGATCGGCTGCCCCTGCAAGCCCCTTCGCAAGGCATGCGCCAAAGCCTCCATCGCCGCGGTCGAGGTGCACAGCACCATGCAGCGCCCCTGTAGCGCCAGAACATGGGGCAGCAGCCATTGGGCCAAGGCCTGCGCGCGCGTCGGGGCCGGCGCATCGGCACTCGGCAGGCCCTGGGGAACCACCAGAACCGCCTGCTGCGCCCAATCAAAATGGCTGCGCAAGCGCAGGGTCGCCAGCGGCGGGGCATCGCCGGCGACCGGGCTGCCAGCTTGCAAGCCCATACCCTGCGCAAACCAGGTCAGTGCATCGTCGCCGCCCAAGGTGGCCGAGGTAAACAGCCAGCGCTGGACGCCGCTGCCCAGCCAGCTGCTGGCACGCACCTCCGCACCCAAGGCCGCCAAAGCCTGCCATAGCCATAGAGGCGATTCACGGAAGCCCTGGCGCCAGGCATAGCGGCCGGTAGCAGCTTGACCAGCTCCGCCAGGGCTACGCGAGAAAGCGGGCGACTCCCACCAACGCACAACGCCTGGGCCACCACCGCTGGACCATTGCCGCAACGCCCGGAGCAGTACATCGCCCTGCACCGCCAGCTGCCCGATCACCGCCGCGCTCTCCGCCACCAACTGCAGGGCTGCCACCAAGGCCGACAGCGCATTGTGTAAACCTACCAGCGCCTGGCGGGCACTGCGCTGCAACGCGGTATCTTCCTCATCCAGTGCCATCTGCTGCGCCTCCATCCAGCGCAGCAGCGCCTGCTGCGCTTGCCGCAGCAGGTTTTCCCAGGCTGCATAGCCGCGTGCATGCAGCCCGGTCTGGCGCTCTACCGATGCCAGGTAATCGCGCATGTCGCCCACGTTCAGGCCTTTGGCGAGCACTTTCAAACCAATGGCCTGCAATTGGTGGGCCTCGTCCATGACCATGGTGGGCGCCAGGGGCACAAAGCCCTGCCCCGCGCCCAGCATCTGGCGGTGGCGCAGTTCGCTGAAGAAAAGATGGTGGTTGATCACCAAAATATCGGCCTGCGCGGCGCGCGCTCTGGCGCGGTTGGAAAAGCAGCGGTCGAAGTGGCTGCAGCGCTGGCCCAGGCATTCGTCATGGCTGGCGGTAATGTGCGGCACCAAGCTGGGCAAATTGCGAATGTCGTCAAGTTCGGCCAGATCACCAGACTGCGTGCTCTGCGCCCAGCGCTCCACCTGCGCCAGCCCGCTGGCCTGGGCATCCCGGACCTTGTCCCGCGCAAGGGCCAGGCCCAGCAGGCACACATAGTTCTCCCGGCCTTTGAGCACCACCGCCTTGCGCTGGAGGCCCAAGTGCGCCAGCACGGTGGGAATGTCCCGCTCCAGCAGCTGGTCCTGCAGCGCCCGGGTGGCCGTGCTGACCACAAAACGCTCATTGCGGGCCAAGGCCGCCAGCAGGTAGGCATAGGTCTTGCCTGTGCCCGTGGGGGCCTCGACCGCCACTTTTTGGCCCTGCGACCATGCCGTCTCGATGGCCGCCATCATCTGCTCCTGCTGCGGGCGCAGCTGCAGCGGAAAAACGCTGGCAGAGTCATGAGGCAGTGGCATGGATAAACGACAATAGGCGGCAGAACATGGCAGTCTAGCGCGTTGGCGCCCAGGCCAGGGGCTGCAGCAGCGACGATGTTGGTATACAAACATCGGCCGGCGGCTGCAGATCCCGCCGTTTGCCATGCTGGGGCGCCATCTGTTCTATGATGCCCTGTTAGCCCATCCATTTTATATATCGACTTCCACTGCGCATGAGCACCAGCTACCGTCTCTCTGCCGCTACCGGCCTCGACAAGGGCGACCGTCCTTACCAGCAAGACCAGGTGCTCATGCTCGCCCATCCGCGTGCCAAGGGCTGTGTGCTGGCGGTAGTGGCCGACGGCATGGGTGGCCGCAGCGGTGGGCGCGCCGCCTCAGACCAGGTGATGCTCACCGCCAAGCAGGTGTTCGAGCGTTTCTCCCCCGAGACGGACAGCGCCGAAGAAATGCTGGGCAACCTGGTGCGCGAGGCCCATTTGCTCATCCGCCTGGTGGCCATCTCTGCCGAGCAAGAGCCCCATAGCACCATCGCGGCCTACCTGATCTTGCCCAACAGCGCCTGCGCCTGGGTGCATTCGGGCGATTCGCGCATCTACCATTTTCGCGATGGGCAGCTGCTCTACCAGACCAGCGACCACTCCTATGTGCAGACCCTGGTCGACCAAGGCCAGCTGACCCTGGAAGAGGCACGCTACCACCCGCAGTCCAATATCTTGCTGCACTGCCTGGGTACGGCGGATGACCCACCGCTGGTGCACCACCGCATCCCCATGCTCAAGCAAGGCGATGTGCTGCTGGCCTGCAGCGATGGCATCTGGCATTACTTCTCGCCCGACGAGCTCTCCTCCATCACCCGCTTGCTCTCGCCCCGCGAGGCCAGCCAGTTCTTGATTGAGCGGGCACGCATGCGCGCCAACGGCTCGGGCGACAATATGTCGCTGGCCATTGTCAAGGTCGAACCGCTGCCGGCTGAAGACGCATCGGCCAGTGTTCCGGGCAGCAAGCGCGCCAAGGCCAAAACGGCACGCAGCTGAACGCGTCGGTTCGTACTCCCAAAAAACAAAACCTCGCAGCACACAGCGCTGCGAGGTTTTTATCTGCCGGACAGCGCTTAGAAGCCTGCCATCACCGAACCCTTGAACTGGGTGTCGAGGAACTTGCGGATCTCATCGTTGTGGTAGGCCTTGACCAGCTTGTCCACCCAAGGCTGGCCCTTGTCCGCTTCCCGGATCACCAGAATATTGACATAGGGGTTCTTGGCGCTTTCGACCACGATCGCATCGGTCTTGGGGTTGAGGCCCGCAGCGATGGCGAAATTGGTGTTGATGGCCGCTGCATCGAGGTCATCGAGCGAGCGCGCCAATTGGGCGGCATCCAGCTCGACAAAGCGCAGCTTCTTGGGGTTGGCCACCACGTCCAAAGGCGTGGCCTTGAGGCCAGCGCTTTCTTTCAGCTTGATGAGGCCATTGGCCTGCAGCAGCAGCAACACACGGCCGCCATTGGTCGGGTCGTTGGGGATACCAAAGCGCGCACCCTCTTTGAGCTCATCGATCTTCTTGAGCTTCTTGGAGTAGATGCCAATCGGGAAATTGACCGTGTCGGCCGCGACCACAAACTTGTAGCCCCGGTCCTTGATCTGGGCATCCAGATAGGGCTTGTGCTGGTAGCTATTGGCATCGAGCTCGCCAGACTGCAGCGCCGCATTGGGCTGGATGTAGTCGCTGAACTCGATGATCTTGATCTTCAGGCCGTCTTTCTCAGCGATTTTCTTGACCTGCTCCATGATCTGGGCGTGCGGGCCTGCGGTGACGCCGATCTTGATTTCCTTGTCTTGTGCGACTGCGGCGCCAGAGACACCGGCGGCCAAAGCCAGGGCCAGCACGGATTGCAGCAATGTACGTTTTTGCACGGGAGCGATACCTTTCAAATGCGATACCGAAATGTACGCCCGATTTTGCAACGCAACAAAGAACTTTTTGCCATTTGCTTACAACCGCCGGGCTCGCTTACTCAGGCCGCAGTGCCACGTTGTTGAGCTTGTCCAGGCGCTCGGGCCAGTTGCCGTTTTTCGCGTGCTGCTGCAGGATGCGCGTCCAGGCGACCCAGGCATCCCACTGCACGCGCTTGTCCCAGGCATTGCCCCATTGGCTGAAGCACTGCAGCGCACTACCCGCTGCGGCCTGCGCGTCGGCATCGCGCCCGGCGCTCAGGTAGAGCTGGGCCAGCACCATCTGCGGCTCGCCCACCCAAGGGTTGAGCTGCACCGCCTGCTCCAGCACCCCGGTAGCCACATCCAGATCGGTCAGCGGCTGGTCTTGCTGGATCACCGACCAGTACAGCGAAGCCGCTGCCGCATCGGCAGACGGACTCAAGCCCTGCGTGCAATGGGCAAATACCGGTGGCATGGGCAACAGCCCCTTGAGTGCCGGGTGCTGCAGCGCCAGGCCCAGGCTGGCAATCTGCGACAGCATGCGGCCGCTGGGCCGCATGGGGCCGGGCCAGAGCGATGCCATCCAATGCGCTTTTTGCGAGCGCTGCGGCACCTGCGGAAAAGTCGAGAAAATGTCGTCCTGCCAGCTGAACCATTGCTCGATGGTGTCGGCCATGCTGACGATGATGAAGGCGGCCACGGTGTAGGGCTCCACTCGGCGCGGCGTGCCCTTGTGCTCCAGAACCACTGCGCCATCGGCCTCAATGGCACCGGCCAGCACCTTTTGCACAAACTGGGCCCGCGAGAGAATGCAGAACTCATAGACCAGCTGCTCAGCCGGCTCACCCACCAGTGCCGCCAACTGGCTACGCTCACTGCTGGCATCGAACTTGACCAGGTCCACAAAGGCATTGCCATACACGCTGTGCAGCAGGCCCAGCAGCTTGACATCTTCGGGCTGCTGCCACAGCTGCAGGGTGCGTGTTACGCCCAGCAAATGGTGGCGGAACGTGCCCGCCTTGTGCCAATCCTGCCCCACATCACGGGCCAGCACCACCGGCAAGGCACGCGCCAGCGCCGGGTGGGCCTGGATCCAGTGCTCATCGAGCAAGGGCTTGGCCCGCAGCCATTGCGCAGGGTCCAACGCCTGCAGGGGCAAGGCATGTGCGGTGGCAGTGGGCAAGGCGGCATTCATGGCGGTCTCCAAAGCGTGGGAAATGCTGCATTGTAGGCAGAGCCCAGCGCATAGAACGCCCGTGGGTGACAGGCGCTGCCATCCATAAAAAAGCCCATGCGCACGGGCGCATGGGCTGGGGGCTTGCGGCCGAGGGAGCAGACTACTTATGGCTCAGGCGCCGCACCGCCCAGTCGCCCAGGCTCTGCACCAGCTGCACAAAGATGATCAGAATCACCACCACAGCCAGCATGATGTCCGGCAAAAACCGCTGGTAGCCATAGCGGATGCCCAGGTCACCGAGGCCGCCGCCGCCAATGGCACCGGCCATGGCCGAGTAGCCGGTCAGCGATACAAAGCTGATGGTCAAGCCGGCCACAATGCCTGGCAGCGCCTCGGGCAGCAGCACCTTCCAGACGATTTGCCAAGAGCTGGCACCCATGGCCTGTGCGGCCTCCACCAGCCCGTGGTCCACTTCACGCAGCGAGGTCTCCACCAGGCGGGCGATAAACGGCGCGGCGGCCAAGGTCAGCGGCACAATGGCGGCCGCTGTGCCGATGGACGAGCCCGTGATGAAGCGGGTAAACGGGATGATCGCCACCAGCAAGATGATGAAAGGCGTGGAGCGCACGGCATTGACCAGCCAGCCCACAATCTTGTTGGCGGCACCGTTTTGCAAGATGCCGCCCTGGTCGGTCAGGCGCAAAAACACGCCCAAAGGGATACCCAGCAAGGCACCGGCCACGCCGGAGATGCCCACCATGATCAGCGTTTCCCACAGCGAGGTGGCAAACAGCTGCAGCATCATTTCTGAAAAATTCTCAAACATCGATGACCTCTTTGCGGGTGTTATGCGGCCAAGGCCTCGGTATTGACTTCTTGCACCAGCACCCCGGAGGCGCGCAGCGCCGTGATCGCGGCGTTCAGCTGGGCCAGATCACCGCTGGCGTACACCGCCAGAAAGCCAAAGGTCTGGTCCTGGATCTCATCGACCTGGCCGTTGAGGATGCTCACATCCAAGCCAAAATCGCGGATCAGGCGCGAAAGAATGGGCTGGTAAGCCAGGTTGCCGGCATAGGACAGGCGCAGCAGCTTGCCTTGGCCCGTGGCCAGCGCGCCGTTGAGGCTGCGTACCCGCGCGATGACACTGGCAGGCAGCTCCTGGGGCACGATCTCGTCGATCAGGCTCTTGGTGATGGGTTGCTGTGGCCGGGTAAAGACATCGATCACCGAGCCCATCTCAACCACCTTGCCCGCCTCCATCACCGCCACGCGGTCGGCGATCTGCTTGACCACCTGCATCTGGTGCGTGATCAGTACCACGGTCAGGCCCATGTCCTTGTTGATCTGCTTGAGCAGGCCCAGCACCGAGCGGGTGGTCTCCGGGTCCAGCGCCGAGGTCGCCTCGTCGCTCAACAGCACCTTGGGCTCGCTGGCCAGCGCCCGCGCAATGCCCACGCGCTGCTTTTGGCCGCCCGAGAGTTGTGCAGGATAGCGGTCGCTCAACGCGGCCAGGCCCACCAGGTCCAGCAGCGGATCTACGCGCTTTTTGATCGCTGCCTTGCTCAGTCCGGCCAGCTCCAGTGGTAGCGCCGCGTTGTCAAACACCGTGCGCGACGACAGCAGGTTGAAGTGCTGGAACACCATGCCAATCTCTCGGCGAGCGCTGCGCAGCTTCGCATCGTCCATCGCCGTCAGGTCCTGGCCGTTGACGATCACCTGGCCGGTGGTCGGGCGGTTGAGCAGGTTGATATTGCGCACGAGCGAGCTCTTGCCCGCGCCGCTGCGGCCGATGATGCCAAACACCTCACCGGCGGCAATGCTCAGGTCGATGCCACGCAACGCCTGTACCGGGCCGTTTTTCCCCGGATAAGTTTGGGTGATACCCCGTAGTTCAATCATTGGAATAAAGAAAGCGCCCTGCAGCTTTCAGCGGGCGCTTGTAAAAACCGTGAATAGATGTACTGTAAGCGATGCGACAGCCACCAGCAAAGACCGAAATTTTAGTTCTTTACAACCTTCGGTTATTTCAGCAGGTCATTTTTAGCCCAAAAAGCAGATACCTCAGCGCTGCAGCGGGCGCGATTCACGCAGTATCTCAGTCACCGCGTCCGCCACCGCCTCGCGGATGGTGGAGTCGATCTCCAGTTGCAGCGAGGACTGCAGCAAGGCCATCTGCTGGTCGACCACCTTCAATACGGCAGCGGACAGGCGCGCATCCAAGGTCTCCTGCACGCGCCGCGTCACCCGACGCGTGATGGCCTCTTCCAGCGCCTGGGCGGTTTCGGCGGCCGACTCGACCAGGTGGCTGGTCGCATCCGTCGTCGCCACGCCCTCCGCACCCTTGTAGCTTTGCACCAGGGTGTCGGCATTCTGGTCGTCGCTGTCGTCGACCACCGCACCTGCCCCAGCCAAGGATGGCAAGGCTTGGCCCTCGTCAGCACCCTGCATCGTTGAAGGCAGGACCGTGCTGTGTGCCAGGGCTGGGTCCGTTGCAGCCAAGGCCTGCACGCCGCTGCCCAAGGGCCAATCCGCATCGGCCTGCTGCGCCCAGCCGCTGTAGGTTGGCAAGTCAGCGATGTCGGACGTTGGCTGGGCCCAGACGCCAGACCCTGGTAAGTCGGCGTCGCGCCGCCTGCGCAGCACATCGACAGCTGGCGCTGTGCTGTCCGGCGGCGCGGCCAGTGCATCCGGGCCAGCCGCAGCTGCGCCGGGCAGCGCGTCGGCGGTGTCCTGCAGGGCCTCTTCGGTCAAGGTGGGGACAAATTTGGGGGGGATTCTGGACTCGTTCACGGCTCAGTCCTCCGTTTTCATCACCAGATCGCGGCGCTCTATGGCGTAACCCAGAGCGGCGTAGGCACGCCAGCGGCTGCGCGCCTGCTCGCGGTCCTGCTCGTCGTCCGCGCTGACCACCTCGATCACCCGCTCGAAACGGGCGATGTCGGAGGGCATCTGCGCACCCAGGTTCAGCAGCACCTGGCTGTGCGGCAAGGCCGGCCCCAGCGCGCTCAGCAGCACCGTGGGCGAGCGCTGCAGAACCTGGGGATCCGCATCGCCCTGGCAGTGCGCGAGAAACTGGGTCTCGCCACCAAAGGACCACAGGGCCTCATCGAGCTGTGCCACCATGGCTGGCTCACCCAGCACCACCAGCGCAATATCCATGCGCTGGAGCTTGCGCGCCAGCTTGCAGGCGTAGGCGAGCTTGCTGGGCGCATTGAAGTGAAAGGCTACCGTCGTGGAGGTGGTCATAAGCTGCGCTGCAGTTACTGGGCGTCAGCCTTGTCAGCGCCGTCGACGTTGACGGCCGCCTTGCCGGGCTTGGCTACCACCGCGGGCTTGTCCGTCTTGCTGGCCTTGGCGGGCTTGACCGTCTTGGCTTGCTCGGCAGGTGCTGCGCCTTGGGCGCTGCTCAGCAGGTACTGCAGCAGCAAGCCCACGGGCCGGCCGGTGGCGCCTTTTTTGGCACCACTGCGCCAGGCGGTGCCGGCAATGTCCAGATGCGCCCAGGCCATGCTGCCCACAAAGCGCTGCAGGAACTTGGCCGCCGTGATGGCACCTGCCGGGCGACCGCCCACATTGGCCACGTCGGCAAAGTTCGTCTTCAGGCCCTCGGCGTATTCGTCGTCCAGCGGCATGCGCCAGCACGTATCTTGCGCCTGCTCACCTGCCTGCTGCAAAGCCTCGGCCAGCGCGTCGTTGTTCGAGAACAGACCGCTGCGCTGCGCGCCCAGCGCGATCACGCAAGCGCCCGTCAAGGTGGCGATATCGACCACGGCCGTGGGTGCAAAGCGCTCTGCATAGGTCAGCGCATCGCACAGCACCAGACGGCCTTCGGCATCGGTGTTGAGGATCTCGATGGTCTGGCCGCTCATGCTGGTGACCACATCGCCGGGCTTGACCGCGCCGCCATCGGGCATATTTTCGCAGGCCGGGATCAGGCCGACAACATTGATCTCGGGCTTGAGCTCGGCCAGCGCACGGAAGGTGCCCAGCACACTGGCAGCGCCCCCCATGTCGTATTTCATCTCGTCCATGTCGCCAGCTGGCTTGATGGAGATGCCGCCAGTGTCAAAGGTGATGCCCTTGCCCACCAGCACCACTGGCTTGCTGTCTTTGTCGGCACCGTGGTAGTGCAACTCGATAAAGCGCAGTGGTTCTTTGGAGCCCTGGGCCACGGCGATGAAGGCGCCCATGCCCAGCTTGGCCACGTCCTCGGGTTTGTGAATCTTGCACTTGATGCGCTTGCTGTCATGCGCCAGCGATTCGGCCGCATCGGCCAGCATCTTGGGCGTGGCGTAATTGGCGGGGCGGTTGGCCCATTCACGCGCAAAGGCCACACCGTGGGCGGTGGCCTTGGCCACTTCAAAAGCGCCTGCCAGCTCCTGGGCGTTGGGCACACCCAGCACCACGGTCTTGAGCGCAACGGCCTTGGCCGATGGCTTGGTGGTGCGGTACAGGTAAGCGGCATCTGCCAGGCACTGCACCAGGCTGTTGAGCGCCGCTTCGCTGAGCGCCTGGCCACTGACCACGGCAACCTGCTCAATGCCCTCACGCGTCAGCTGGCCGGCCACAGCCGCCAGCGCCTGGCGCAGCGACTTGGGCGAGGCATCACCGATGCCCAGCAGCAACAAATGCCTGGCCTCGATAGCGGGCACCGCATACATCGCCAGCAACTTGCCAGTTTTTGCCTCAAAATCACCATTTTTCTGCGCGTGGGCAATCAGGGTGGACAATGCGTCACTGGTTTTGGGTTGTTCGTCAGCAACCAGTGCAATCAACAGGTCGCCGGACTGCAATGCGGCCGAGGCCAAATCCAGAGTTTTGAGTTCAAAGTTCATAATCGGTGCTTTCCTTCTCGCCAATGTTATTCGATTCCTCGATCCGTAAAGAGCTATCCCGCAGCTTTGGTGCCACCTTGGTGGTGCTGGTGACTGTGGTGATGACGATGATGCTCATCAAAGTGCTGGGCCAGGCCTCGCGCGGCAGCGTCAATCCCTCCGATGTGATGCTGGTCATGGGTTACACCGTGCTGGGCCAGTTGCCCACCATTTTGAGCCTGTGCCTGTTCATCGCCGTGGTGGCCACCTTGTCGCGCATGTACCGCGACAGCGAAATGGCCGTCTGGTTCAGCAGCGGCCAAAGCCTGCTGAGCTTTTTGCGGCCGCTGATGCGCTTTTCCTGGCCGATCATGGTGGTCATTGCGGTGCTGGCCTTGCTGGTATGGCCCTGGGCCAACCAGCAGATTGTGCAGCTTCGCGCCCAGTATGAACAGCGCGGTGATGTCGACCGCATCGCGCCTGGGGAGTTCCAGGAATCGTCCGATGGCTCGCGGGTGTTTTTCATCGACCGTGACCGCAGCTCGGACCTGGAGGCCAGCAATGTGTTCATCGTCACCAACGAAGACAAAAAAGACACCGTGACCAGCGCCAAGAGCGCGCACCTGGAAGTGCAGGAAAACGCGCGGGTCGCCGTGCTCAACGACGGCCAGCGCGTCGAGAAAAGCAAGGACAATCCGGGCCTCAAGGTCAGTGATTTCAAGGAGTACGGCACGCGCATCGGCAGTGCCGCCACCATCGACCCCAACGACATGGGCGCCGTCAAGAACATCCCCACCCGCCAGTTGATCGCCAGTGACCAGCCGCGCCTGCTGGGCGAGCTGGGCTACCGCCTGGGGCTGGCAATCGCCGCGATCAATTTTGTGGTGCTGGGCCTGGCCATGGCCAGCGTCAACCCGCGTGCGGGCCGCAGCAGCAGCCTGGTGTTTGCGCTGTTCGCTTTCATCGTCTATTACAACCTCATGACCTTTGCCCAGAACTGGGTGTCTTCGGGCCGCGCCTCTTTGGGACTGTCCTTTGTACTCATCCACGGCCTGACCGCCATGCTCGCCTGGACGCTGCTGCTCAGCCGCAACCAGCAGTTCTCACTCTTGCAATGGCTGCGCAGCAAGGGGAGCCGCGCATGAAGACCTTTCGCAAAATGATCTACCGTGACATCGCCTTGACCGTAGGCTTTGTCACCCTGGCCTTCCTGGCGCTGTTCTTTTTCTTCGACCTGGTCGATGAGTTCCGCTGGATTGGCACCGGCACCTATGAGCTCAAGGATGCGCTGCTGAGCGTGGCGCTCAACATCCCCAGCCACGTCTATGAGCTGCTGCCCATTACCGTGCTGATCGGCACCATCTTTGTGATGGCGCGCATGGCGCAGACCTCGGAGTTCACCATTCTGCGCACCAGCGGCCTGGGCCCCTGGCAGGCCTTGGGCAGCTTGCTGAGCATTGGCCTGGCCTTTGTGGTGCTGACTTTTGCCATTGGCGACTACATAGCCCCCGCAGGCGAGCAGGCCAGCCAGCTCGTACGCGCACAGCGCTTTGGGCAGCTGAGCACCGGCCGCACCGGTGCCTGGCTGCGCGAGAAGCGCGAAGACGGCATGGCCGCCATCAATGTGCGCGCCATATCGCCAGAGGGCGACCTGCAGCGCGTGCGCGTTTACAGCTTTGATGACCAGGGCCGCATCCAGATGCAGCTGACGGCCGCCGGCGGCAAATTTGGCAAAGGGGTCTGGCAGCTGCACCATATCCAGGAGCAGCGCTACTACCTGGGCGACCAGCGCCAGGCCCGGGTCGAGGTCAAGAACATCGAAGAGATGGACTGGCCCACCACGGTCACCAGCAGCATGGTGGCCGCAGCCGTGCTCAAGCCCGACCAGATGAGCACCTATGACCTGTTCCGCTACGTCAGCCATTTGCAGGCCAACGGGCAAAGTGCGCAGCGCTACGAGATCGAGCTGTGGCGCAAGGTCTTCTACCCCATCAGCTGCCTGGTGATGGTGGTGCTGGCCCTGCCCTTTGCCTACCTGCATTTCCGCTCGGGCGGCATCACCGGCTATGTGTTTGGCGGCGTGATGGCGGGTATCAGCTTCTTCCTGCTGAACAATGTGTTCGGTTTTGCCGGCAATCTGCAGAACTGGCACCCGATGCTCACCGCCGCAGCGCCGGGCCTGATCTATTCGCTGCTGTCACTGGGCGCTTTCAGCTGGCTGGTGCTGCGAAGGTAGCGGGGCTAGACGCCCCGCTCCAAACCCAGGTCCACCGCTCGCGTCCTGAAGAACAAAGCCCTGTTTATCGCAGGGCTTTGTTTATATCCGTACCGAAAACCACGGCAGGGAGTTTTGCAGAGGGTCCTTAGGGTCCTTAGGCATCTTCTTGCGACAACGACAGCGCTGCCGCCATCTCGCGCACCAGATCGGTTTGGCTGATGATGCCCACCAGCTTGCCCTGTCCATTGACCACCGGCACATGGTGCCGCTTGCCGCGCGAGAAAATGGCGATCAAGTCCACCATGCGGTCATAGCTGCCCACCTTGGAGACCTCGGTCGTCATCAGATCACCCACCAACTGACCGGTATTTTTCTTGCGCAGCACCCAGTGCTTGAGTTTGCTGCTCAGCCCCTCGGGCCCGGCCGCCAGTGCATGGTTGAGCAGGTCGGTCGAGGTCACGATGCCCACCACCTGCAGGCCATCATCCACCACCGGCAAGGCCTTGACCCCGTGCTGCTGCATCAGGCTCCAGGCATCCTTGACGGTGCTTTCCGCGCGGGTCGCATGCACCGGGTGGGCCATGATGTCTTCACAGCGCAGGTTTCCCAGGGTTCGCTTGAAGGCCGCCTGGCTCGCGCCCTGCAGCAGCGCCTCCAGATCGGCACGGCTGACATCGAGCACGCCATTGAAGCGCGCCAGCGCCTCATCGATATCACTGCCTTCCATGCGCGCGCTGGCCGAGCGCGATGCCTGCGCCTCCTGCGCTTTTTGGCTGTGCTGCGGCGCCGGATAGCGCTTGCCCGTCATGCGGTTATAGGCGGTGGCCAGCAGCACCAGGATGACCAGGTTGAGCGCCACCGGGTAGAGCAGCACCGAGACATCGTGCATGCCCTGGATCGCCATCCACATGGCCAAGGCTGCGCCGGGCGGGTGCAAACAGCGCAAGACCACCATCACCATGATGGCCAGGCCCACGCCCACGGCCGCCGCCACCAGCGGGTCGGCAAATACCAGCAGCGACAGCCAGCCCGCCAGGCCCGACAGCAGCGAGCCGCCAATCACCGGCCAGGGCTGCGCCATGGGGCTGGACGGGGTACCGATCAGTAGCAAGGCGCTGGCACCCATGGCCGCAAACAGCCAGGGTGTGTGGTCATGGTTGCCCCATTGGTGGCTGGCCATACCCGTCAGCCACAGAATGGCAATGGCCCCCAGCACCATGCGCGCCAGCTCCCGCCCATTGACATGCGCAGCCGAGGGCAGGAAATTGCGCAGCCACAGCTGCAAGCGCGCGCGGCGGCTGCCCGCTCCTTCGGGGGCGGTACCAGGGGGCGATGGGGGGCGTGCTTGGGACATGGCAGGAGCGACAGCGTGGGGCAAAAACGGTGCAGTCTGCCATCATAAACAGGCGCAGACCTACAAGTGCCGCTGCCGCTGTCGCCCTTGCTGGCGGTATAGCCATCAAAGCCAGGAAATTGGCGACAAATTGTCAGCATATGGCCGACAAAAGCTGCATTTCAGCGCGTAGTTTGTCATGCACTGGACACAGTATCGATAGAATCGTCGGTTTACTGTGACGGCCCAGACCATGCGCGATCGATTTGCTGTTTTGCCCCAATACTTGCTGCCCAAGAAATGGATGACCGCGACGGCCGGCAAACTGGCATCGGCCGAGCTGGGGGGCGCGACCACGGCCTTCATCCGCTGGTTCGTGGCCCGCTACCAGGTCAATATGGACGAAGCGGCGCAGCCCGATATCGCGCAGTACCCAAGCTTCAACGCCTTCTTCACCCGCGAATTGCGGGACGGCGCGCGCCCCATGGCCCAGGCCGATCTGGTCTGCCCGGTCGATGGCGCAATCAGCCAATGTGGCGCTATCGCCCAGGACCAGATCTTCCAGGCCAAGGGCCACAGCTACAGCACCACGGCCTTGCTAGGCGGTGATGCGCAGTTGGCCGCGCAGTTCAACAACGGCCAGTTCGCCACCATCTACCTGAGCCCGCGCGACTACCACCGCATCCACATGCCATTGCGAGCCAAGCTGCAAAAGATGGTCTATGTGCCAGGTGATCTGTTCTCGGTCAACCCGCTCACCGCGCGCGGCGTGCCCGGGCTGTTTGCGCGCAACGAGCGCGTGGTCTGCGTCTTTGAATCGCGCATTGGCCCGGTCGTGATGGTGCTGGTGGGTGCCACCATTGTGGGCAGCATGTACACCACCTGGCATGGCCAGGTGAACCCGCCCCGCTCGCGCAAGGTACGCAGCTGGGACTACCAGACCCAGCCCATCGTGCTGGAGCAAGGCGATGAGATGGGCCGCTTCCTGCTGGGCTCAACCATTGTGCTGCTGCTGCCCGAGGGCAAGAGCGCCTTTAACGCCGACTGGGCAGCGGGCAAGCCGGTGCAGCTGGGCGAAACCATGGGCACGCTGAGCCGCTAACCCATCACTGTCGCGCCACGCTCTTGCCTTGCGCGCCCCGCACGCTCTTCGCCAAAGCCGCCATCGGGGCGGCTTTGCTTTGTCTAGCCCTCCAACGGCAGCAACTGGCGCTGGCTGCGAAAGTCATGGAGCTGGCCGGTCACCGGGTCGCGGAACCGCAGCTCGCGGGCCAGCAGCTGCAAGGGCCGTGAAAAGTCGCCCTCCGGCGGATCATTCACCTCGGGGTAGAAGGCATCATTGCGGATCGGCAGCCCCAAGGCCGCCATGTGCACGCGCAACTGGTGGCGCTTGCCGCTGACCGGTTGGAGGGCATAGCGCGCCCAGGCGCCTTGCACCTCCACCAGGTCGATATGGCTATGGCTGTTGGGCGCGCCAGCCAGCTCCTGCATCAGAAAAAACCGCTCACTCTCTTGCAAACGGCTGCGGTGCTCGCGCGGAAAATCCAGATCCGCCCGCCAGGGGGCAACCGCTTCATAGCGCTTGTCCATGGTGCGGTCCCGGAACAGCGCTTGGTAAACGCCTCGGGTGGCTGCATCCTTGGACATCAGCAGCAGGCCCGCCGTATCCCTGTCTATGCGGTGCAGCGGCGACAGATGGGCATTGCCCGTTGCGCTCTTCAGCCGCACCAGCAGCGAATTTTGCACATACTTGCCCGTGGGCAACACCGGCAGAAAGTGCGGTTTGTCGACCAGCAGCAAGCGTTCGTCTTCGTAAAGAATGTCAGCTTCGAACGGAATGTGCGGCTCCGCACCCACACTGCGCCAGTAATACACGCGCAAGCCGGGCACAAAGGCCTGCTCGGGCCGCAGGGCTTGCCGCTGCGCATCCACCACCTCGCCGGCTTGCAAGCGTGCCTGCCACTGCGCATGGCTCACCATGGGCAGGCGCTGTGCCAGGTAGTCCAGCAACCGGCCTTCGCCCCGCGAAGGCAGCACCACGCAACTGGGGCTCAGGCCATCGCGCATCCAGGTGGAGGGATCCATGTGTATCGTCATCTCGCTGGCGATTGTAATCACCGGCTCAGGGCTTTGAGGCAGAGGCACAATAGCCGCACTTGTAAATGCCCCGGCTGCGGCGCGCTGCCGCCGCTTTAAAAAATTCCAAAAAAATAACAGGCCATGACTGCCAACACTGCTCCCTCACCCAACCTCGCACTCCGTCCCGTCGCTCTGCAGGAGCGTGTTTTCAATGGCTGGCACCTGGCCTCGCTGTGGTTCAGCCTGGGCGTGGGCCTGCTGGTCATGCAGGTGGGCGCCTACCTGATGCCCGCGCTGTCTACCGAGCAGACCATGCTGGCCATTGTGGGTGGCTCGGTCGTCGGGGCCGGCCTGCTGGCCTGGGTCGGCAAGATCGGTTGCGACACGGGGCTGTCAAGCGCGGGGCTGATCCACCATGTCTATGGCCGCCACTTTGCCAAGCTGCCGGTGCTGCTCAATATCGTGCAGCTGCTGGGCTGGGGTGCCTTCGAGCTGGTGGTGATGCGCGAATCGACGGTGGCCATTGGCCGCCAGGCCGGCGGCATGCAGGCTTCGTACTGGCCCTGGCTGGCCACCTTGCTCTGGGGTGGCCTGCTGGTGGCGCTGATGACCGGCTCCATGGTGCGCCTGGTGCGCCAGCTCATCTCGCGCATCGCCCTGCCGCTGGTGGTGCTGTCGCTGCTGTGGCTGAGCTGGCAGTTTGTCGGCATGGCCGTGCAGCAAGGCCTGCCCGCGCTGTGGAACCGGCCAGGTGCCGGCGGCATGGGCGTGATGCCCGCACTCGATCTGGTCGTGGCCATGCCCATCTCCTGGCTGCCGCTGGTGGCCGACTATGCCCGTTATGGACGCAACAGCCGCAGTGCCATGGCAGGCACCTGGATCGGTTTTGGCATTGCCAATATCTGGTGCTATGCGCTGGGCGTGCTGGTGGCCCTGGTGCTACCCAGCACCGATCTGGTGGCCGCCTTGCTGCTGGCCCAGGGCGGTTTGATTGCGCTGTCGCTGGTGTTGCTCGACGAAGTGGACAATGCCTATGGCGATGCCTACTCGGGAGCGGTATCGGCCCACAGCCTGCTGCCCGCCTGGCGTGTGCGTACCTGGGGCATTGTGATGGCGGTGGCCAGCACCGGCCTCGCCATGGTGCTGCCCATGCACAGCCTGGAGCCCTTTTTGCTGATCCTCAGCTCCATTTTTGTGCCGTTGTTTGGTGTGATCCTGGGCCGGCTGTCCTGGGGTGGCTACCAGCCCGCCCACACGCAGGCGGGCGTTCACCTGCTGCCGCTGGCCCTGTGGCTGGGTGGCATTGCGCTCTACCACGGCCTGGCCGCCTGGGCGCCGCAAGCGGGATCGGCCTTACCGACCTTGGCACTGACCTTTGTGCTGGCCTTTGCCACCCGCCCCAAGACCTGAACGCCAACCTGAAAACGGTTTAGACGGAATCTTCGTCGAAAAGCGAGGCCTCGAAGCTGGAGTTGACAAAGCCCTCGGTCGACTCCAGCACGGCGGCCACCAGCTGCGCCGTGGTCTTGGCTGCGCCCCGGTGCGCCTGGGCAAACTGCAGCGCTGCGCGGCGCATGCGGCTGTGGCGGCTCGTATCGCTGGCAAGGGCCACCGCCTGTTGCAAGCCCTCATCCATGCCTGGCACGCGCAAGCCAGCACCGGCTTGCACGCTGCTGTCCGCCGCCTGCGCAAAATTAAAGGTATGCGGCCCCATGACGACCGGGCAGCCGCAGGCGGCCGCCTCGATCAGGTTCTGCCCCCCCAGCGGCGCAAAGCTGCCGCCCAGCAAAGCCACATCGGCCAGGCCGTAGTACAGCTGCATCTCGCCCATGCTGTCGCCCAGCCAGACATCGGCGGGCTGCGGCCCGTGCTGCCACTGGCTGCGGCGCGATACCCGCAAACCGGCGGCTTGCAGCAGTTGGACGATCTCGTCAAATCGCTGCGGGTGGCGCGGCACCAGCAGCCATTGCACGCCTGCGGCAACTTCTGGATCGCCGCTGCGAAGCTGTGCCAGCGCCTGCAGCCACAAGGCTTCCTCGCCCTCCCGGCTGCTGGCCAGCATGACCACTGGCTTGCCCGCCGCCTGGTGCCAGGCCTGGCCCTGGTCTAGCTGCGCCGCATCGGGCTCGACATCGAATTTAAGATTGCCCAGCACCGCAGTCACCTCGGCCCCAGCCGCGCGCAAGCGGCTGGCATCGGCCTCGGTCTGGGCGATTACCGAGCGCAGGCTGCGGTAGGCTGGGCGCGCGAGCCAAGCCAGGCGCTGGGCGCCGTGCAGCGATTTTTCATTGAGCCGGGCATTGGCCAGCACCAGCGGCACGCGCTCGCGCTGGCAGCCAGCGGCCAGGCCCGGCCACATCTCCGTCTCCATCAAGATGCCGATGGAGGGCCTGAAATGGCGTAAAAAAGCCTTGACACTGGCCCGGTCATCCCAGGGCTGCCAGACCTGGATATCGCCGGGCAGCAGCAGTTTCTGCCCCTCTTCACGGCCCGTGGCCGTGCCATTGGTCAGCAGCAGGCGCAAGGCCGGAATCTGCAGCCGCAGCTCACGCAGCAAGATGGCCGCAGCCCGCGTCTCGCCCAGCGATACCGCATGGATCCAGACCAGCGGCATCTCGGGCACCGCCTGGTAGCGCGGCAGATCGCCGTAATCGCCAAAGCGCTGCTCCACCGCCTGCGCATAGCCGGGCTCCTGCAATGCACGGCGGGCGAGCTTGCGCCGTACCAGCGGGCGGGCAAGCCTTGCGACCCAGCCGTAGAGCGTCAGGCTCAGACCCATGGATGCGGCCGCGCTTTAGTGCGACGCACTGCCAATGACGGCATCGGGCTTGACCTTGAGCAGCAGGGCTTTCATCTCGTTTTGGATGCGGTGCAGGGCCGCCTGGGTGTGGCCTTCAAAGCGCAGCACCAGCACGGGCGTGGTGTTGCTGGCACGGATCAGGCCAAAGCCATCGGGCCAGTCCACACGCAGGCCATCAATGGTGTTGATCTGCGCGGGCGCGCTGAAGGTCTCGGCGGCCATCTCCTGGAGTTGGGCGCTCAACTTGTGTGGCTCGCCCTCTTGGCATTCCACATTGAGCTCGGGCGTGCTGTAGCTGCTGGGCAGCGCGTGGAGCAAGGCGCAAGGGTTTTGGGCCTTGCTCAAAATCTCCAGCAAGCGGCAGCCAGCATAGGTGCCGTCATCAAAGCCATACCAGCGCTCCTTGAAGAAGATATGGCCGCTCATCTCGCCGCCCAGCGGCGCATTGGTCTCGCGCATGCGGGCCTTGATGAGCGAATGCCCGGTCTTGTACATCACCGGTTTGCCGCCGGCCGCCTCGATGGCCGGTGCCAGGCGCTGAGAGCACTTGACGTCATAGACGATCTCGCCACCGGGTACGCGCGAGAGCACGTCCTGGGCAAACAGCATCATCTGGCGGTCGGGGTAAATATTCTGGCCGTCCTTGGTCACAATGCCCAGGCGGTCGCCGTCGCCGTCAAAGGCCAGGCCCAACTCGGCATCACCGGCTTGCAGCGCCTCGATCAGGTCCTGCAGGTTCTCGGGCTTGCTCGGATCGGGGTGGTGGTTGGGAAAGTTGCCATCCACCTCAGAGAACAGCTCGGTCACCTCGCAACCCAGCGCGCGGAAAATGCCCGGTGCCGTGGCGCCGGCAATGCCGTTGCCGCTGTCCACCACGATTTTCATCGGGCGGGCCAGCTTGATGTCGGACACGATGCGCTCGACATAGGCCGCCGTCACATCCTCTTGGCGCAGCTTGCCACCGCCTTGGAAGCGCCAGCACTCCTTTTCGATGATCTGGCGCAGCTTCTGGATCTCTTCGCCATAAATGGCGCGGCCGGCCAACACCATCTTGAAGCCGTTGTAGTCCTTGGGGTTGTGGCTGCCGGTGACCTGGATGCCGCTGTGGCACAGCGTGCTGGCCGCAAAGTACAGCATCGGCGTGGTCACGCGGCCTACATCGATCACCTCGATACCGGCCTCCACCAGCCCCTGTATCAGCGCGCGGCTGAGCGCATCGCCGGAGAGCCGGCCGTCGCGGCCAACGGCTACCACCAGCTCGCCAGCGGCAATCGCATGTTGGCCAAAAGCCCGGCCCAGCTTCAGTGCCACGCTCTCGTTGAGCGTGCTCGGCACGACGCCGCGGATGTCATAGGCTTTGAAGATTGCGGAAGAAATCGGCACAGAACTCACCTTGTTGTTACTGCAAAACAGGCCTGCAAACGGCCTCCAGCAGAGGCCCAGCCTTCGCTGCGAGACCGCTATTGTAGGCACGCTCCGCGATGGGCCTGGCCAGTTGTCCACGCGGGGACCTTGGCAGTGTATGCATAGGGGCACAATTGGCCGCTGCCAGGCCCCTGGTGGCCGTGTTGCCTGCCAACCACCCGGGATGCGCATCAATGCACCGCAAGAATGTCACCAATGCCCCGGCCAGACACCGCTAGCATGCGCTCTGCCCTTGCAAGAATTTATGCGCCCCAACCACCCCACTGCCACCGCCTCCATCCCCCCTCTTGTGTCGGCCTCACCGGGATTTGGCCCCTGGCTGCCTGCCTTTTTGCTGCTGGCCGTGCTGTGGGGCGCGTCCTTCCTGTTCATGCGCCTGGGCGCTGCGCAGTTTGGTGCCATCCCCACCGCAGGGCTGCGGGTGATTCTGGCCTCGCTCTTTTTGCTGCCGCTGATGCTGGTGCGGGGCGAGTGGCCGGCGCTGCGAAAGCACTGGAAGCCCGTGTTGTTCTCCGGCATCATCAACTCGGCCATCCCGTTTTCCTTGTTCGCCTTTGCCGTGGTACACATGCCCACCGGCATGGCATCGGTGCTCAATGCCTCCACACCGCTTTTTGGCGCCATCATTGCCTGGCTGTGGCTGGGCGACCGCATCACCGCCCTGCGCGTGCTGGGCTTGATGATGGGTTTTACCGGCGTGGCCTTGCTCGCCCTGCACGACAAGCCTGCCAGCGCAACGGCCACCGACTGGAGTGCCTACGCCGCGATGGCCGCCTGCCTCTGCGCCTCGCTGAGCTATGGCGTGGCCGCCAGCTTTGCCAAACGTTATCTGGTGGGTGTGCCTCCGCTGGCCACCGCCACCGGCAGCATGGTTGGTGCCAGCCTGTGCCTGCTCCTTCCCACCATCGCCATGTGGCCCAGCCAGATGCCGTCCTGGTCCTCCTGGCTGGCCATTGCGGCACTGGCCCTGCTGTGCACCAGCGTGGCCTATATCCTGTATTTCCACATCATCCAGACGGCAGGCCCCAGCCGCGCAATTGCTGTGACTTTTCTGGCACCGGTGTTTGCGCTGGTCTACGGCAACTGGTTCCTGGCAGAACCCATTACCGCCTGGATGCTGGGCTGCGGGGCCATCATCATTGGCGGCACCATGCTTTCGACGGGGTTGATTGGCGGCAAGCGGCCTTGAGGCCTGAGGCCTGAGGCCTAAGTCTTGCTCTGGTGCCCGTGCTTGCAGTCGGCACACAGGCCCTGCAGACGCAATTCCGTCTGCTCAGGGGCCAGGCCCTGCTCTTGCAGCACCTGCAGGTACTGCGCCATCGCCTGGTTGACCTGTGCGGTAGCGGCATCACCGGCGCGCTCCTGCAGGCTCTGCACCGAATGGCAGTCGGTGCACTCATAGCGCACCTGCAAAGGCTCCTGGGTATCCGCACGCCAGGCGTAGCGTGTCAGGCGTTCAGCATCCACGCTTTTGACCAGCTTGCCGGCAGCGGCCAGGCGATCAAGCAGGCGGTAGGCGGTCACCCGGTTCACATCCACACCCATCTTCTGCAGCCGGGCCTGAACTTCGGCCACCGACCATTGCAGGCCCGGCTGGCCGCTCACCAAGCCCAACAAAGCCTTGGTGGCACGCGTGGCACGCATGCCGGGCGGCAGGGACTGCACGCTCAAAGCGGCAGTGGCAGAAGAGGGAGTGCGAGGGGACATCGGTGGCTAGGAGATGAATGGCTTTGATGCAATTGGGTTGCATTATGCCCATCACCCATGCTGCAGGCCTCCGCGGCCCTACTTCAACCAGTCTGCAAACCGGGTTTCCAGCTTGTCGACCTTGGGCGCCACCACATAGGTGCAATAAGGCTGGCGCGGGTTGTTGTCAAAGTAATCCTGGTGGTAGGCCTCGGCGTTCCAGAAATGCTGCAGCGGCTCGACCTCGGTGACCACGGGCGCGCCCAGCTGGCCGGAGGCATTGAGCTTGTCGACAAAGGCCCGTGCCTGGGCCAGCTGCTCAGGTGTGGTGGTGTAGATACCGCTGCGGTACTGCGTGCCCACATCATTGCCCTGGCGGTTGAGCGTGGTGGGGTCGTGGGTGGCAAAAAAGATGTGCAGCACCTTGTCCAGCGGCAGCACCTGCGGCTCAAAACTCAGCTCCACGCATTCGGCGTGGCCCGTGGTGCCACTGCAAACCTGCTCATAAGTCGGGTTGGCGATCTGGCCGTTGGCGTAGCCACTGCTCACCTTTACTACCCCGCGCACGCGCCCGAAAACGGCTTCGGTACACCAAAAGCAACCACCGGCAAGATAGATCTTTTCCACAGGGGACGGGTTTTCATTGGACATCGGAACTCCGGCTAGAAAGGGGCAGGACATGGAGGCCAAACGGCTGGTAAAAGCCGTTTGCTGGCTCCATTTTTAACAGAGAAAAAGACAGGCCTGTGCCAATGCTTGCGCTATTTGTTTTGCGGCCTTGGCTTGACTTGCCGCAGGGAGCCACCTACATTACTAACCCATTGGTCATTAATTTTGATTGCGTCGCCCACCGTGCCCCTCGCTCCCTCTGAACCTGTACCGGCCACGCCCGCGCCCCGCCGCAGCCGCCGCAAAGAGGCGCGGCCCGGCGAGCTGCTGGATGCAGCCTTGGATTTATTTGTTACCAAAGGCTATGCCGCCACCAAGGTCGAAGAGGTGGCCCGCCTGGCAGGCGTCTCCAAGGGCACGCTCTTCCTGTACTTCCCCAGCAAACAAGAGCTGTTCCAGGCCGTGGTGCGCCATGTGCTCAGCAGCCGCTTTGCTGAATGGGATCTGGAGCTGGACAGCTACGAGCACAACACCGCCACCTTGATCCACTACTGCTACGAGGTGTGGTGGCAGCGCATTGGCTCGACCAAGGCCTGCGG
Source organism: Comamonas sp. (assembly GCA_036667955.1). Classification (GTDB taxonomy): domain Bacteria; phylum Pseudomonadota; class Gammaproteobacteria; order Burkholderiales; family Burkholderiaceae_C; genus Comamonas. The sequence continues at coordinate 177,370 of JAVWTB010000002.1, read as the reverse complement.
CCTGCCGCACCTGGTGATGGCCGAGGCGCATAACTTTCCCGAGATCGCCGCGTTCTACCGCCAGGAAGTGGTGCTGCCAGGTAACCGGCTGATTGAGCGCGTGCTGCGCCGGGGCATGGCGCGCGGCGAGCTGGCGCCCCTCGATCTGGACTATGGCGTGACCTTGGTGCTGGCCCCGCTGATCTTTTGTGCCAGCGTCAAAAGCACCGGCGGCATCTGCCTGCCCGACCCCGACTTTGATATCCCGCGCTTTTTGCGCCTGCAGGCCGATGCGCTGATGCACGGCCTGGGTGGCAAGCCCCCAGGAGCTGCCGCATGAAGCGCGCCCTGCCCTGGCTGGCCGCTGCCGTGGTTGCCGTGCTGCTGGCCAGCGGCCTGTGGCGCGGCTGGACAACGCAGCAGCACCGGCAAGCTGCCCTGGCCCAGGCCGAGCAGGCCAAGGCGCAGGCCGTTTACCAACTGGCGGCGAGCGACGCCCTCACGGTGGCAACCCAGACCCTGGCGCTGAGCCTGCCCATCAGCGGCACGGTGCAGGCGCTGCACAGCGCCACCATCAAAGCACGCATTGCCGGCGAGTTGCAGCAGTTGCAACTGCGCGAAGGTGACCCGGTGCAGGCCGGCCAGGTCATCGCCCGGGTAGACAGCACCGAAAGCCAGGCACGCCTGGCCCAGGCCCAGCAGCAAGCCGATGCGGCCCGCGCGCAGCAAGATATCCAGCAGCGCCAGTACGACAACAACCGCGCCCTTGCCGACCAAGGCTTTATCTCTTCCACCGCGCTAGCGTCCTCCCAGTCGCAATGGCAGGCCGCACAGTCCAACTACCAGGCCGCGCGCTCGGCCGCCGATGTGCTGAAGAAAAACCTCAGCGACACGGTGCTGCGCAGCCCCATCCAGGGCCAGGTCGCGCGCAAATGGGTGAGCAATGGTGAAAAGGTGGGGCCGGATGCCAATGTGCTGGAGATTGTCGATTTGCGCGAGCTGGAACTGCAGGCCCAGATGCCAGCGGCCGATTCGCTGCAGCTGCACCTGGGCCAGACGGCGCAGTTGCAGGTCGATGGCAGCGGCCAGCCCATCAGCGCCCAGGTAGTGCGCATCAACCCCCAAGCCGATACCAACAACCGCAGCGTGACGGTGTATTTGCGCATCACTACCCCGGCAGCATCGGCCACCGCTGCGGCAGCCACATTGCGCCAGGGCCTGTACCTGCAAGGACAACTGGCCACTGACCAAGTGCAAACCATCGCCATACCGCTGGCCGCCGTGCGCACCGACAAGCCTGAGCCCTATGTGCAGTTGCTCAGCCCCCAAGTCGGATCGGGCGAATCGCTGCGGGTGCAGCACCAGCCCGTGGTGCTGGGCGCACGCAGCCAGCGCGATGGCACAACCTGGGTCGCAGTGACCCAAGGCCTGCAGGCCGGCCAGCGCATTCTGGGCGGCCAGGTGGGCCAGCTGCGCGAAGCCACGCCGGTCAGGCTGGCACCTGCGCCCGCAGCCCTACCGGCGCCCGCCACAGCCGCATCGCCCGCGTCCTGATCCATGTGGTTCACCCGCCTCAGCCTGAACAACCCGGTGCTGGCCACGATGATGATGGCCGCGCTGGTGGTGCTGGGCCTGTTTTCGCTGCAGCGCCTCAAGGTGGACCAGTTCCCCAATATCGACTTTCCGGTGGTGGTCATCACGGTCGATTACCCCGGCGCCGCGCCTGAGATCGTCGAGAGCGAAGTCACCAAGAAGATTGAAGAAGCCGTCAATGCGGTCGCTGGCATCAGTGCCCTTACCTCGCGCAGCTACGCAGGCACGGCCGTCATCATCATGGAGTTCCAGATTTCGGTGGACGGGCGCCGTGCCGCCGAGGATGTGCGCGAAAAGATCGCTGCCGTGCGCCCCTTGCTGCGCGACGAGGTCAAAGACCCGCGCGTGATCCGTTTTGACCCGGCCGATGCGGCCGTCTGGTCGTTAGCTCTGCTGCCTGATCCCAGCCGGGGCACGCCGCCTAGCGCGATTGCGATGACCTCCTGGGCCGACCAGGTGCTGAAAAAGCGGCTGGAGAATGTGCGCGGCGTCGGTGCCGTGAGCCTGGTGGGTGGCACGCCGCGCGAGATCAATGTCTACCTGAACCCCCAGCAGATGGAGGCGTTGTCCATCTCGGCGAGCGAAGTGGCCGACGCCGTGCGCCGCGAAAACCAGGATCTGCCACTGGGCTCGGTGCGCTCACGCGAGCAGGACCGGCTGGTGCAGATCGACTCGCGCATGAAACGGCCCGAGGACTTCAACCAGATCATCGTGGCCCGCCGCAATGGCGCGCCTATTTACCTGCACCAGGTCGCCCGGGTGCAGGATGGCGCGCAAGAACTCAAGAACCTGGCCTTGTACAACGGCACGCGCACCTTGCTGCTGTCGATCCAAAAATCGCAGGAGGAAAACACCATTGAGGTGGTGGACGGCCTGCGCCGCGCGGTGGCCGAGATCACGCCCGAGCTGCCGCCCGGCCTGCGGCTGGAGCCGATTGCCGATGCATCGCGCCCCATCCGCGTGGCCGTAGACAACGTGCGCGAGACCCTGGTCGAGGGCGCCGTGCTCACCGTGCTGATCGTGTTTCTGTTCCTGCACTCCTGGCGCTCCACCGTCATCACCGGCCTGACCTTGCCGATCTCCATCATCGGCACCTTCTTTTTCATGTACGCCTTCGGCTTCACCATCAATATGGTGACCCTGATGGCCTTGTCGCTGTGCGTGGGCCTGCTGATCGATGACGCCATCGTCGTGCGGGAGAACATCGTGCGCCATCTGCAAATGGGCAAATCCGCCTACCGCGCGGCGCTGGAAGGCACGCAGGAGATTGGTCTGGCCGTCCTGGCCACCACCTTGTCCATCGTGGCGGTGTTTCTGCCGATTGGCTTTATGGGCGGCATCATCGGCAAGTTTTTCCATGAGTTTGGTCTGACCATCGTGGTGGCCGTGTTGCTGTCGATGTTTGTCAGCTTTACCCTGGACCCGATGCTCTCCAGCGTCTGGCATGACCCCAGCGTGCACAAGGACGGCAAGCGATCGCCGAACAAAATCGCCCAGGCGCTGGGCCGGGCATTGGCCGCGTTTGAGGCCGCCACCGAGCAGCTGAGCGCGGGCTACCAGCGCCTGCTGGCCTGGGCGCTGCGCCACCGCTTGACCAGCCTGCTGGTGGCTGTGGCGATTTTCATCCTCAGCCTGCTGCTGCTCCCCCTGCTGGGCACCGAGTTTGTGCCACGCGCCGATTTTTCTGAAACCCAGATCCGCTTCAACGTGCCCGTCGGTGCATCGGTGGAGGCCACCGAGGCCCGGGCCCGCCAGGTCGAAGCCGTGGTGCGCGCCAACCCGGCCGTGCGCTACACCCTGACGACCATCAACACCGGCAATGCCAATGGCAAGAACTACGCCAGCATGTATGTGCGCCTGGTAGACCGCAGCGAGCGCAGCCAGGATGTGCAGCAAATATCGGCCAGCCTGCGTGCCCAGCTGAACCAGATCGCAGGCATCCAGGTCACCCATGTGGGCCTGCTCGAAGCGGTGGGCGGCCAAAAGCAGGTGGAGTTCTCCCTGCAAGGCCCGGATCTGCAAGAGCTGGAGCGCCTGGCCCGCCAGGTGAGCGAGCGCCTGCGCAGCATTCCGGGTCTGGTGGACCTGGATAGCAGCGTGCTGGAGCGCGAGCCGATTGTGCAGCTGCAGTTCAACCGCGATGCCGCATCGGACCTGGGCCTGCCCATGGGCCAGGTAGCCACCGCCTTGCGCACCCTGGTCGAAGGCGACACCGTGGGCAACTGGCGCGCGGGCGACAACCAGACCTATGACGTGCGGGTGCGCCTGGCGCCCGAGGCGCGCGAGAACCCACAGATGCTGGCCCAGCTGCCGCTGACTGCGATGGGCGCCAACGGCCAGCCCCATACGGTGCGCCTGAGCCAACTGGCCACGTTGACCGAAACCACGGGTCCCAACCGCATCAACCGCCGGGCGATGAACCGCGAGGTGGCCTTCAATGCCAACGCCAACCAGCGCAGCGCTGGCGAGGTGGCGGCCGACATCCGCGCGGTGCTGGAGCAGACCACCTTCCCGCCCGGCTACCGCTATGAATTTGCCGGCAGCACCAAGAACATGCAGGAATCCTTTGGCTACGCGCTCTCGGCCCTGGCGCTGGCGGTCATCTTTATCTACATGATCCTGGCCAGCCAGTTCCGCAGCTTTTTGCAGCCTCTGGCGCTGATGACCTCGCTGCCGCTGACCTTGATCGGCGTGGTGCTCACCTTGATGATGTTTGGCACCACCTTGTCGATGTTCTCCATCATCGGCGTCATCTTGCTGATGGGCCTGGTCACCAAGAATGCCATCTTGCTGGTGGACTTTGCCATACGCGCCCGCCAGCCCCAGCCCGGCGAAGACGGCCAAATGGTGCCCGGCCTGCCCCGCGAGCAGGCCCTGCTGCTGGCGGCCCAGGTGCGGCTGCGCCCTATTTTGATGACCACCTTGGCCATGGTTTTTGGCATGGTGCCGCTGGCGTTTGCGATGAGCGAAGGCGCCGAGCAGCGCGCGCCGCTGGGCCAGGCGGTGATCGGCGGGGTCATCACCTCGTCGCTGCTGACCTTGGTCGTCGTGCCCGTTGTTTACTGCTACCTCGATGATTTATCAAAATGGCTCGGCCAAAAATGGCGGCGCCCCGCTATGGAACCCTAAGCGGCCTAAAATAGGGGGTTTTTTCTTGCCCCACCCCAACAAGCCAACCGGAGTCTGCAATGAGTTTGCCACTGAACATGTCCCCCAGCACGGATGATAAATACCGCGCAGCACGCTACAACATGGTCGAACAGCAGGTTCGCCCCTGGAGCCTGGGCGACCAACAGGTGCTGGCATTGATCGGCACCCTGCGCCGCGAAGAGTTTGTGCCCGATGGCCTGCAGGACATGGCGTTCATGGACATCCAGCTGCCCTTGCTGGGCGATGACGGCGAAGAAGCCGTGGTCAACGGCCACTGCATGCTGCCTCCCCGTGTCGAAGCGCGCGTGCTGCAAGACCTGAAGCTCCAGCCCCATGAAAATGTGCTGGAAATCGGCACCGGCTCGGGCTACATGGCCGCGCTGATGTCGCGCCTGGCCAAGCAGGTCACCTCGCTGGAGATTGAACCGGCCCTGGTCGAGCTGGCTCGCGCCAACCTGCACCGCGCCCAGATCAAGAATGTCGATGTGGTGCTGGAAGACGGCTCCAACGCCCAGGCCATCGGCGGCAGCTATGACGTGATCGTGCTCAGCGGCTCGGTCTATGAAGTGCCTCCCGCATTGCTCGACAAGCTCAAGGAAGGTGGTCGCCTGATCGCCTTTGTGGGCACCGAGCCCATGATGCGTACCACCGTCTACACCCGCACGCAGGGCAAGCTGACGATCACCCAGCCCTGGGACACCGTCGTGGCACGCCTCAAGGGCTTTGCCGAGGCACCCCGTTTCAAGTTCTGATGACCCCCGCAGCGCGGCGGCCTGGGGGCCGGCTGCGCTGCAGAAAGTGATGTATGGAGCAAATCCGCCCCGCGCAACTCAATGAATGGCTGGCCCAGCATGCGGACCAGAACCCTCTGGTACTGGATGTGCGCGAGCCCTGGGAACTACAGACTGCCTCTGTCAAGCCCGAAGGTTTCGAGCTGCTGAACATCCCGATGCAGCAGATTCCTGCCTCGCTCAACCTGCTCGACGAAGACCGTCCGATCGCCTGCCTCTGCCACCACGGCATGCGCAGCATGCAGGTCGCCGTTTTTCTGGAGCGCCAGGGCTACAGCCAGGTCAGCAACCTGACCGGCGGCATCGATCTATGGAGTGCCGAGCACGACCCCTCGGTGCCCCGTTACTGATCGCCCGGCAGCGCCGCTGCCAGCACGGCAGCCGGCATCTGCCCTTTCTCCCGCTCCACAAACCATCCCCTACTGCACCATGCGCCAAGCCCCTGCCCTGCCTCGTCTGAGAACAACCTGCGCCGCAGCCGCTGCGGCGCTGCTGGGTCTGGCCCTGCTGCCGGCCCAGGCCCAAAGCCTCATGCAGATGGTGGAGCAAGCCAGCGGCTATGACGCGCAGTGGCAATCGGCCCGCGCCAACCTGGATGCGGCCATCTCCCGAGGCGAGCAGGCCCGTGCGGGTTTGCTGCCCCAGGTGGGGCTGCAGGCCCAGTCGCAGTACAGCCACACGGCCATCAGCAACCCGGAGTTGCGGCTCAATGGCCCCAACCACCAGATCGGCATCACGGCCAGCCAGCCGCTCTACCGCCCAGCCAACCGCATTGCGCTGGAACAAGGCCGGCTGGGCGGCGATATCGCCCGGCTGCAGCTCGATGCCGCCAGCCAGGATTTGCTGGTACGGGTGGCCCAGGCCTATTTCGATGTGCTGGCTGCGCAGGACAGCACCGTTTTTGTCAGCGCACAGAAAGCCGCTGTGAAAGAGCAACTGGCCGCTGCCAAGCGCAATTTCGATGTCGGCACTGCCACCATCACCGATTCGCGTGAAGCCGAGGCCCGCTATGACCTGGTGCGGGCGCAAGAGATTGCCGCCGACAACGACCTCACCGTCAAACGCCTGGCGCTGGACAACACCGTGGGCACGCCCGGCAACAAGCCCTGGCCCTTGAAGCAGCCGGTGGTGCTGCCTGCCACAACGCCGGACAATGTGCTTATGTGGGTGGACCAGGCGCAAAGCGAGCAACCCCAAATCCGCATCGCCCAGCTGGCCACCAGCAATGCCCGGCTGGACACCAAGAAGGCAGAAACCGGCCATTTGCCCACCGTCGATCTGCAGGCCACCGTGGGCCGCCAGCTCTACCCCAAGGGCAGCGTGACGATGCCCACCCATGGCTACAACGCCAACCAGGCCACCGTAGGCGTGGTGCTCAATATGCCGCTGTTTGCCGGCTTCTCGGTGCAGAACCGGGTCAAGGAAACCCTGGCCCTGGAGACCAAGGCCGAGGCCGACCTGGACAATGCCCGCCGCACGGTGGCCCAAAATGTGCGCAGCGCGTTTTTTGGCCTGCAGTCCAGTGCCAGCCAGGTCAAGGCCTTGGAAGCAGCCGAAGCCTCCAGCCAGTTGGCGCTTGATGCCAACCTGACTGGCTACCAGGTGGGTGTGCGCATCAATATCGATGTGCTCAATGCCCAAAGCCAGCTCTACCAGACCAAACGTGATCTGGCACTGGCCCGCTACAACGCCTTACTCGGCCAGCTCAAGCTCAAGCAGGCCGCCGGCACCTTGACCTTGAACGACATCGCCGTGCTGGACCGCGGCATGCTGGCCAGCGATGCGCCAGCGCTGGCCATTCCGGCCAACCCCACAGACGCGGCGGCACCCATCCCCGCTGCAGCAGCGCCCTCAAGCACCGTATCGCGCTAAAACCGACCAGCGGGTATCCCCAGGTCAGTGTTGGCAGCGTGTATCGCTTGCCGCACGGCATGGGGCTCGCAGCCCTCCCCCGGCAATGGCGATCAGCCGCTCAATACAGGCAACAAAAAACCTCTTGAACAGAACATTCAAGAGGTTGGTTGTTTGGTGGGTGATACATGGATCGAACATGTGACCCCTGCCGTGTGAAGGCAGTGCTCTACCGCTGAGCTAATCACCCCAAGCATGCCCTAGAGCACACCATAACGACAAACTTTGGTGGGTGATACATGGATCGAACATGTGACCCCTGCCGTGTGAAGGCAGTGCTCTACCGCTGAGCTAATCACCCCAAGCATGCCCTAGAGCACACCATAACGACAAACTTTGGTGGGTGATACATGGATCGAACATGTGACCCCTGCCGTGTGAAGGCAGTGCTCTACCGCTGAGCTAATCACCCAAAAGACCTTGTCGTCAAGCCCTCTATTATGACAGCAAAATATTGCATGCCGCCAAGTTCAGGCTATTTTTCTCCAAATAGTTTTGCCACCGCTGGACTTGTCAATCTGCGCGAGCGTTTCTTCGTGTGCCGCCAACTCCATCTCCGATGGGGCAATGACGGGCAGGTCAAACTGGCTGAAATCCACCCGCTTGGCGACCAGGGTCGAAGAAGACTTGTTGTTCGATGCCATGCTGTCAGACGACAGCAGCTGCTCCTGACCGCGTGTCATGTTGATATACACATCGGCCAGCAGCTCGGCATCGAGCAAGGCACCGTGCAGATCGCGGCCGGAGTTGTCGACTTCCAGGCGGTCACACAGCGCGTCGAGCGAATTGCGCTTACCCGGGAAGATATCCCTGGCCATCAACAGGCTGTCGATGACGCCGCTGACCATGCTGCTCAGGCTCGGCATGCCGACCCGCTCGAACTCTTTGTTCAAAAAGCCCATGTCGAACGGCGCATTGTGGATGATCAGCTCCGCATCTTGCAGGTAGTCCCGAATGCGCTGCGCCTCTTCGTGGAAGCGTGGTTTGTCTGCCAGAAACTCGGTGGTGATGCCGTGAACGCGCAACGCGTCCTCATGGCTGTCCCGATCGGCATTGAAGTAGAGGTGCAAGTTGTTGCCGGTGAGCTTGCGGTTGAGCAGCTCCACACAGCCCAGCTCGATCACCCGGTCGCCATCGACCGCCGACAGACCTGTGGTTTCCGTATCCAGAACAATTTGGCGCGACATCTGCGATTCCCTCGACTCAAAACACCGATTCTAAAAGCCCCACATGCGCCGCACCGAGGGCGCATACCACTGCTCAGTGGTTTTCCTTGGCGTGGTTGATCGAGTACTTGGGGATCTCCACCGTCACATCGTCGCGCTCGACAATGGCTTGGCAGGACAGGCGCGATTGCGGCTCCAGACCCCAGGCGCGGTCCAGCAGATCGTCCTCTTCCTCTTCGGAGGGTGCCATCGAGTCGAAGCCCTGGCGCACGATCACGTGGCAGGTGGTGCAAGCACGGCTCATGTCGCAGGCGTGTTCGATGTTGATGCCGTTTTCCAAAAGCGCTTCGCAGATGGATGTACCCGTGGACGCCTTGATTTCGGCGCCGTTGGGACAGTATTCGGCATGGGGCAGGATTTTGATGATGGGCATGGGAGCGTCGTTTTTCTTGTGGGGTCGGTTAAATGGATTGCACGTTCTTGCCGGCCAGGGCCTGGCGGATTCCACGGTTCATGCGTTCGGCGGCAAAGCCCTCGGTGCCTTTGGCCAAGGCGTCGGTGCGGGCCTCGATATCAGCCGCGCTTTCGCTGCCGGACAGCGCATGGCGCAACTGGTCCATCAGCGCATCGACCTGGCTGCGCTCAGCGTCAGTCAGCAAGTCGCCATCGGCATCCAAGGCGCTTTGGGTGGCGATCAGCAACCGATCTCCATCGACCCGCGCCTCGACCAACGCACGCGCCTGCATATCGGCCTGGGCGGTGCTGAAGCTGTCGCGCAGCATGTTGGCGACCTGGTCATCCGAGAGACCGTACGAGGGCTTGACATCGATACGCGCCTCCACACCACTGACCAGCTCTTGCGCAGCCACGCTGAGCAGGCCGTCGGCATCGATGGTGAAAGACACGCGGATACGCGCTGCGCCTGCGGCCATCGGGGGGATACCCCGCAACTCAAAGCGTGCCAGGCTGCGGCAGTCTGCCACCAGGTCACGCTCGCCCTGCACCACATGGATGGCCAAGGCCGTCTGGCCGTCTTTATAGGTGGTGAAATCCTGACCACGCGCGGTCGGAATGGTCTCGTTGCGGCTGACGATGCGCTCAACCAGGCCGCCCATGGTCTCGATACCCAGCGACAGCGGAATCACATCAAGCAGCAGCAGATCGCCGTTGGTGTCATTGCCCGCAAGCTGGTTGGCTTGGATGGAGGCGCCCAGCGCCACCACTTCATCCGGGTTTAGATTGGTCAGCGGTGCTTTGCCGAAAAAGGCGCCCACTGCCGCCTGAACCTGGGGCATGCGCGTGGAGCCGCCCACCATCACAACGCCTTGCACCTCGTCCTTGGCCAGCTGCGCATCGGCCAAAGCGCGGCGCACTGCTGACAAGGTGCGCGTGGTCAAGGCCTGGGTGGCGGCATCAAAATCAGCCCGGCTGAGGTCGAGAGCAATTGGCTGACCCGACAGCTGCGCTGAAAAAGTCACCGTCTCGGCGCCGGTCAATGCCTCTTTCGCGGCCTTGGCGGCCAGGCGCAACAGCGCTTTATCTTGCGCCGTCTGCACCGTCCCCCCTGTCTTGTCCAGCACCCACTGGCCCAGCGCGGCATCATAGTCATCACCGCCCAAGGCAGAGTCGCCGCCAGTGGCAATTACTTCAAACACGCCGCGCGCCAAACGCAGCACGGAAATATCGAAGGTGCCGCCGCCCAAGTCATACACCGCGTAAATACCTTCGGATGCATTGTCCAGGCCATAGGCAATCGCCGCAGCGGTGGGCTCGTTGATCAAGCGCAGCAGCTTGATGCCAGCCAGTTGCGCCGCATCCTTGGTGGCCTGGCGCTGTGCATCGTCAAAATAGGCCGGCACGGTGATCACGGCGCCGTACAAGTCGTTGTCGAAGGTGTCCTCTGCCCGGTAGCGCAAGGTCGCCAGAATCTCGGCGCTAATCTCCACTGGCGTCTTCAGGCCGGCCGCCGTGTTGATGGCCACCATGCCGCTGCCCTCGGACTGCACCAGCTCGTAAGCCAATTGCTCGGGCGCATGGATGTCGGCCAGGCTGCGACCCATCAGGCGCTTGGCAGAGGCAATGGTGTTCGCGGCATCCTGGCCCGGATGGGCCAGAGCGGCATAGCCAATATCGCGCTTGCCATTGGCGTGGTAGTGCAGCACCGATGGCAGCAGCACCCGGCCCTCGTCATCAGGCAAGCACTCGGCCACGCCATTGCGCACCGCAGCCACCAAAGAATGCGTGGTGCCCAGATCAATGCCCACCGCAATACGGCGTTGGTGAGGATCGGGGGATTGGCCAGGTTCTGAAATTTGGAGCAATGCCATGGATGCGGTCTATCTTGTGTTCTCTTGCCTACAACCCGCACTGGGTGCGGGGCAGCGGTCTCATCAGGGGGATCGCCAAAGCATGCTGTGCCGCCCTGTGGGCGACCCTGCTTCGGTCAAAAGCCTATTGTCCCAGTTGCTCGCGGCGGCGGTCGATGTCGCCGCTAAATCGCGCAACAAACATGAGGGCTCTCACCTGCTGGGCAGCTTGCAGGTAGTCGCCCTCCACATCCAGCAACTGCTGGCAGCGCTCCAGCAGCGCGCGGCGCGAGCGCAGCACCTGGTCATCGAGTGCATCGATGTCGGCAGCGGTCTGCGCCTCTTCCAGCGCCTCGCGCCACTCCATCTGCTCCATCAGAAAAGCGGCCGGCATGGCGGTGTTGTCTTCAGCGCGTATGGGGGCATCGTGCATCTCGCACAAGTAGGCGGCGCGTTTGAGTGGGTCCTTCAAGCGCTGGTAGGCCTCATTGATGCGCACCGACCACTGCATCGCTACGCGCTGCGCAGCGGCACCCTGCGAGGCAAAGCGGTCCGGGTGGGCCTGCTTTTGCAAGGCCTTCCAGTGCTCAGCCAATTGCTGCGGGTCTTGTGCAAACTGGGCGGGCACGCCAAACAGTTCGAAATCGTTGGATTGCAGATTCATCATGAAAAAACCGCCTGGCAAAAGCGCAGGCGGTTTGCAGTTTTGGCATCGCCGATGCCGACAAACAAGGCCATGACCGCGGCATCAGGCAGCGGAATGGGCGCCTGAATACAGGGCCTCAGATTCTGAAGCTCTCGCCACAACCACAACGATCACGCTCATTGGGGTTGTGGAACTTGAAGCCCTCGTTGAGGCCTTCGCGTACAAAGTCCAGCTCGGTCCCGTCGATGTAGGCCATGCTTTTGGGATCGACCAGCACCTTGACGCCATGGTCTTCAAACACCACGTCCTCGGGCGCTGCCTCGTCCACATACTCCAGCTTGTAGGCCAAGCCCGAGCAGCCGGTGGTCTTTACGCCTAGGCGCACACCCACGCCATGACCACGGCGGGACAGGTAGCGGGTGATGTGGCGCGCAGCCGACTCAGAAAGCTTGACAGCCATGGCGCTTTAAGCCTCCGCCTTGGCGCTGTGCTTGGCCTTGTAGTCGTTGACCGCTGCCTTGATGGCATCTTCGGCCAGGATGGAGCAGTGGATCTTGACGGGCGGCAGCGCCAGCTCTTCGGCGATCTGTGCATTCTTGAGCGCAGCGGCTTCGTCCAAGGTCTTGCCCTTGACCCATTCGGTCACCAGCGACGACGAGGCGATCGCCGAGCCGCAGCCATAGGTCTTGAAGCGTGCGTCTTCGATCACACCGGTATCAGCGTTGACCTTGATCTGCAGCTTCATCACGTCGCCACAAGCCGGTGCGCCGACCATGCCGGTGCCTACCGATTCATCACCTTTGTCAAAAGAGCCCACGTTACGGGGGTTCTCATAATGATCAATCACTTTGTCGGAATATGCCATCTTGGTACCTCTTTACAGTTAGCGGCTGCGCCGGGATTAGTGGGCAGCCCACTGGATGGTGCTCAGATCCACACCGTCTTTGTACATTTCCCACAGGGGGCTCAACTCACGCAGCTTGGTCACGTTCTCACGGATCGATGCCACGGCGTAGTCGATGTCTTCATTGGTCGTGAAACGGCCAAAGGTCATGCGCAAGCTGCTGTGAGCTAGCTCATCGCTGCGGCCGAGGGCGCGCAGCACATAGCTGGGCTCCAGGCTGGCGGAGGTGCAGGCCGAACCCGAGGACACGGCCAAACCCTTGATGCCCATGATCAGCGATTCGCCTTCGACGAAGTTGAAGCTGATGTTCAGGTTGTGGGGCACGCGGTGGTTCAGGTCACCATTCACAAAGACTTGCTCGATGTCCATCAGGCCGTCCAGCATGCGCTGCTGCAGCGCCTTGGCATGGGCATAGTCCTTGGCCATGTCTTCCTTGGCGATGCGGAAAGCCTCGCCCATGCCCACGATCTGGTGCGTAGCCAGCGTGCCCGAGCGCATGCCGCGCTCATGGCCACCGCCGTGCATCTGCGCTTCGATGCGCACGCGTGGCTTGCGGCGAACGTACAGCGCGCCGATGCCCTTGGGGCCATAGGTCTTGTGCGAAGCCAGGCTCATCAGATCGACCTTCAGCGAGGTGATGTCGATCTCGACCTTGCCGGTGGCTTGCGCTGCATCCACGTGGAAAATAATGCCCTTTTCGCGGCAGATATTCCCGATGGTTTCGATGTCCTGGATCACGCCCGTTTCGTTGTTCACAAACATGACGCTGACGACGATGGTGTCGGGGCGAATCGCCGCCTTGAACACGTCCAGGTCCAGCAAGCCATCTTCCTTGACATCCAGGTAGGTGACTTCGAAGCCTTCCCGTTCCAGCGCACGCATCGTGTCGAGCACGGCCTTGTGCTCGGTCTTGACGGTGATCAGGTGCTTGCCCTTGCCCTTGTAGAACTGGGCAGCACCCTTGAGCGCCAGGTTGTCCGATTCGGTGGCACCACTGGTCCACACGATTTCACGCGGATCGGCGTTGATCAGCTCGGCAACTTGCACGCGCGCTTTCTCAACCGCCTCTTCCGCCGTCCAGCCCCAGGCGTGGCTGCGAGATGCAGGGTTGCCGTAGTTCTCGGACAACCAAGGGATCATCGCGGCGACCACACGGGGGTCAACGGGCGTGGTGGCGCCGTAATCGAGGTAAATGGGGAAATGTGGGGTGGTGTCCATATCTGGCTCTACTGGCGTGTGCCACAGGGCACACGCAAAAAAACACAAAACGCAATCACTTCATGAACTCGCCCGCCTCCCGTTCGGGGCGCAGCGAAGCCCGCCGGCACCAGTGAGGTGCCGGGGATGCGGCGACCAGCGCCGCATCAACAATCAGGATTTGGCAAACACATTGCCCAGTGCAAACACCGAGTTCGGTGCGGTCACACGGATAGGCTTGACCACCGGGGTGGTCGAGATCGCGCGGCGCACGATCGGCTTGTCTTCGATCTGGATGCCCTTGGCCAGTTGGTCATCGACCAGCTTTTGCAAGGTGACCGAGTCCAGAAACTCGACCATGCGCTGGTTCAGCGATGCCCAGAGTTCGTGGGTCATGCAGCGACCTGCCTCACCCATACAGTTTTCCTTGCCGCCGCACTGCGTGGCGTCAATAGGTTCATCTACTGACACAATAATGTCTGCAACTGTGATCTCAGCTGCTTTACGGGCCAAGGTGTAACCGCCACCGGGGCCACGTGTGGATTCCACCAGCTCATGGCGGCGCAGCTTGCCAAACAGCTGTTCCAGATAGGACAGTGAAATCTGCTGACGCTGGCTGATCGCAGCCAAAGTTACCGGGCCATTGTTCTGGCGCAAAGCCAGATCAATCATTGCAGTCACTGCAAATCGGCCTTTGGTGGTGAGACGCATAATCGTTCCTTAGAGGTCAGGCTTGATAACCATAGACGCCCAATGCAAGCAAGCCACCCGCAATGACATCGTCGTAGCCTGTCGCTCCACCCTGCAAGCAGGGTAGGTCCCATTCATCGATAGGCTTTATTCTTGTTGTTGAGTAATTTGTGTCAGTATAGCACAAAGCCCCCTGAACTCGCTCGGGTAAGCAAAGATTACTTACAGAAGCTGACATCCCTAGAGCCCACGGGTATTCCCTGCCTCTGAAGAGGACCCTCCAAAAGCCCTTTGCTTCAAGATGGTTAATTGGTCGCGCGCCTGGGCTGCGGCCTCGAATTCGAGGTTGCGCGCTGCTTCCAGCATCTGTTTTTCCAGGCGTTTGATTTCCTTGGCAATCTCTTTTTCCGACATGTCCTCGACCTGGGCGCGGCTCATGGCCACCTTTTCCGCCCGATCCATGTCGTCGCTGGCTTTGGTGCTGTAGACGCCGTCTATCAAATCGCGCACTTGCTTGACAATCGTGCGCGGCACAATGCCGTTGGCCTCGTTGAAGGCCATTTGTTTTTCTCGGCGGCGGCTGGTTTCGTCCATCGCTTTGCGCATTGAATCGGTGATGCGGTCCGCATACAAGATGGCCTTGCCGTTCACATTGCGTGCCGCGCGGCCAATCGTTTGGATCAGGCTGCGTTCGGCGCGCAAAAAGCCTTCCTTGTCCGCATCCAGAATCGCCACCAATGACACTTCGGGTATGTCCAGGCCTTCACGCAGCAGGTTGATGCCCACGAGAACATCGAAGGTGCCCAGGCGCAAATCCCGTATGATTTCCACCCGCTCGACCGTTTCTACATCCGAGTGCAGATAACGCACCTTCACGCCGTTGTCGCTGAGGTATTCGGTCAGCTGCTCAGCCATGCGCTTGGTCAAGGTGGTGATCAGCACCCGCTCATGGACCTTGGTGCGCAGATGGATTTCCTGCAGCACATCATCCACCTGGTGGGTGGCGGGGCGCACTTCCACCTCGGGGTCGACCAGGCCGGTGGGCCGCACCACCTGCTCGACGACCTTGCCGGCATGGGTTTTCTCATAGTCGGCCGGTGTTGCCGAGACAAACACCACCTGGCGCATGCGCTGCTCAAACTCCACAAACTTCAAGGGGCGGTTGTCCAGCGCGCTGGGCAGGCGAAATCCGTATTCCACCAAGGTGGTCTTGCGCGCCTTGTCGCCGTTGTACATGGCGTTCAGCTGCCCGATCATCTGGTGGCTCTCATCGAGAAACATCAGCGCGTCCTTGGGCATGTAGTCCGTCATGGTCGGCGGCGGGTCACCGGGCATGGCGCCTGAGAGGTGGCGACTGTAATTCTCAATGCCCTTGCAGTGGCCCACCTCGGTCAGCATCTCCAGGTCAAAGCGGGTGCGCTGCTCCAGGCGCTGGGCTTCGACCAGCTTGCCCTCCCCCACCAGGTGCTTGAGGCGCAGGGCCAGCTCTTCCTTGATGGTCTCAATAGCCAGCAGCACTTGGTCACGCGGCGTCACATAGTGGCTGCTGGGGTAGATGGTGAAGCGCGGCACCTTCTGGCGCACGCGGCCTGTGAGCGGGTCAAACAGCTGCAGGCTCTCGACCTCGTCATCAAACAGCTCGATGCGCACCGCCATCTCACTGTGCTCGGATGGAAACACGTCAATGGTGTCGCCCCGCACCCGGAAGGTGCCGCGCGAGAAATCGGCATCATTGCGCTTGTACTGCATGCGCACCAGTTGTGCGATTGCATCGCGCTGGTTCAACTCATCGCCCACCCGCAAGATAAAGCGCATCTTGGTATAGGACTCCGGCGAGCCGATACCGTAAATGGCGGAGACGGTGGCGACCACAATGGTGTCGCGCCGCTCCAGCACGCTCTTGGTGGCGGACAGACGCATCTGCTCAATGTGCTCGTTGATGGCGCTGTCCTTTTCGATGAACAGGTCGCGCTGGGGCACATAGGCCTCGGGCTGGTAGTAGTCGTAGTAGCTGACGAAGTACTCCACCGCGTTCTTCGGGAAGAACTCGCGGAATTCGCTGTACAGCTGCGCCGCCAAGGTCTTGTTGGGCGCAAACACGATGGCAGGGCGCCCGGTGCGGGCAATTACATTGGCCATCGTGAAGGTCTTGCCCGAGCCTGTCACGCCCAGCAAGGTTTGAAAAGCCTCACCGTCGCCAATGCCTTCCACGAGCGCATCGATGGCTGCTGGCTGGTCGCCCGCCGGCGGATAAGGCTGGAACAGGGTAAAGGCCGAGCCCGGGTATTGGATGAATTCCCCCTCGCGGGGTGCCTCTGGAGTGACTTCGTGCATAGGTCGGGTATGCCACGCGCGAGCGGGCGTCGCTAGAATACGGGGTTAACCCCAAAGCGTACTGCAAATTTGCGATTGAGGCGATGGCCTCTTGTTTGGCATTTGGGGATGCAAAGCCAGATTTCCACCTACCAAGGACTCAACATGTCTCTTTTCTCTTCCGTCGAAATGGCCCCACGCGACCCCATCCTGGGTCTCAACGAGCAGTATGCAGCCGACACCAACCCCAGCAAAGTGAACCTGGGCGTGGGCGTGTATTTCGACGACAACGGCAAGCTGCCGCTGCTGCAGTGCGTGCAGGCCGCCGAGAAAGCCATGATGGACAAGCCCACCCCGCGTGGCTACCTGCCTATCGACGGTATTGCCGCCTATGACAGTGCCGTCAAGGCACTGGTGTTCGGCGCTGACTCCGAAGTCGTGGCTTCCGGCCGCGTGGCCACCGTGCAAGCCGTGGGCGGCACGGGCGGTCTGAAGATCGGTGCGGACTTCTTGAAACGCCTCAACCCCCAAGCCAAGGTGCTGATCTCCGACCCGAGCTGGGAAAACCACCGCGCCATCTTCCAGAACGCCGGTTTTGAAGTGGGCAGCTACCGCTACTACGACGCAGCCAACCGCGCCATCGATTTCGACGGCATGATCGCCGACCTGAACGCGGCCGCCGCTGGCACCGTGGTCGTGCTGCATGCCTGCTGCCACAACCCCACCGGCTACGACATCACCGCCGCCCAGTGGGACAAGGTCATCGACGTGGTCAAGGCCAAAAACCTGGTCGCCTTCCTGGACATGGCCTACCAAGGCTTTGGCCATGGCATTGCCGAAGACGGCGCCGTGATCGGCAAGTTCATCGCCGCCGGCCTGAACATTTTTGTCTCGACCTCGTTCTCCAAGAGCTTCTCGCTCTACGGTGAGCGCGTGGGCGCACTGTCCGTGGTCGCCAGCGACAAGGAAGAAGCCAGCCGCGTGCTGAGCCAACTCAAGGTCGTCATCCGCACCAACTACTCCAACCCTCCTACCCACGGTGGTGCCGTGGTGGCCGCGGTGCTGAACAACCCCGAGCTGCGCGCGCTGTGGGAAAAGGAACTGGGCGAGATGCGCGTGCGCATCAAGGAAATGCGCCAAAAGCTGGTCGACGGCCTCAAGGCCGCAGGCGTCAAGCAAGACATGGGCTTCATCACCACCCAGATCGGCATGTTCTCGTACTCGGGCCTGAGCAAGGACCAGATGGTGCGCCTGCGCTCCGAGTTCGGCGTGTACGGCACGGACACCGGCCGCATGTGCGTGGCCGCGCTCAACAGCAAGAATATCGAGCACGTCTGCGCATCGATCGCCAAAGTCGTGGCGTAACCAGCCTATAAGCCTGGCCTGAGCCCTGCAAGGCCCAGCCCCCCAAAAAAGCAGCCTTCGCCCTTCGCGGCGCTGGCTGCTTTTTTCATGGGCATGACAGCCGCAGTTCACCGTTGTTTATGTCGTAAAGCTGCTGTATTTCAAGCCTTCTCCTACAAACGCCCTTAAAGTGCCTTGGTACGCTTCAGGGCGTATTGGCCAGGCCCGCCTCAATCCGAGGCGCTGGCGTTCACAGCTCAACGGAGAAAAAACAGATGTCGATCATTGGAACCATTTTTGTAGGCCTCATCGTTGGCCTGATTGCACGCGCCATCAAGCCCGGTGACGACAAGATGGGCTGGATCATGACCATCCTGCTGGGCATTGCCGGCTCGCTGCTGGCCGGCTACGCTGGCGTGGCCATGGGCTGGTACCAACAGGGCGAAGCAGCCGGCTGGATCGCTTCTGTCGTGGGCGCCATCATTTTGCTGGCACTCTACGGTCTCATCCGCAAGCGCTAAGCGCCAGGCGGTCTGCGCCAGCCGGGGCGGCCCGCTGGCGCAGACCGTCCTCTTACTTTTACTCCCCTCTTCCACACCCATGAAACTTGGACGCAAACCCCGCCCCCTGTCTGCACTGCAATTGGCTGCCCAAACAGGCAACCCGGCACTGCTGGAGGCGGTAGAGCAGTCCCTCAAGCTGCTACACCGCAAGGCGCTGGTGGCCGCGCTGGCCAGTGCTACACCGGTGCCGGGGCTGGACATGGCCGTTGACGCAGCCCTGCTGTCGAGGCTGATTCCGCAAATCAGCAACCATTTCGGCTTGAGCGACGAGCAAATTGCCCGTCTCGCCCCGGCCAAGCGCGCCAAGGTGCAAAACACCGTCAACATGCTGGGTGGCGTGCTGATCGGCAAGTTGATCACTAAGGATGTGATCATGCGCGGCGCCAAGGCCCTGGGCATGCGTCTGACCGTGCAGCAGGCCAGCAAATATGTGCCCATTGCGGGCCAGGCAGTCTCTGCCGCGCTGGGCTACGCCACACTGCGCTACCTGGGCGAGCAGCATCTGCGCGACTGCGTGCGCGTGGCGCATGAGGCCGGCATTGCGCTGCCGGCCGCCTATGCGCCGCCGCTGGACCAGGACAAGCGCTGAGACTGCAACCAGCATGCGGCAGCCCGCTGGCCGCAGCGCGATGAATTTCGGCCTCACCCCTTCGCAACCCCCCATGTCGTGCCAGCGCGCCTGGCACGGTCACGGTTAAAATGCCACATGCTTTTAGATTTTGAAGAATCCCAGCTCGTGCTGGTCGACTACCAGGAAAAACTGATGCCCGCCATTTTTGATGGCGCGCAGGTGTTGAAAAACGCCACGATCCTGGCCAAGATAGCCCAACAACTGCAGGTGCCCGTGTTCGGCACCGAGCAGAACCCGAGCAAGCTCGGCCCCAATGCCGCAGAGCTGCGCGGGCTGTGCGACAAGACCTTGGCCAAGATGTTTTTCAGCGCCGTGCCAGAAGGCCTGAACGAATGGCTGCGCCCTCCTGCCAAACCCCAAGGCGGCAATGCCCGCAGCCTCCCCAAGCATCTGCAAAAGCCCCCGCAAGCCGCGCCCGAGCGCAACAGCATCATCATTGCCGGCTGCGAAGCCCATGTCTGCCTGCTGCAAACCGCGCTGGAATTGCTGGAAGATGAGTTTGATGTCTGCGTCGTCACCGATGCCTGCAGCAGCCGCACCGAGCGCAACCGCGATGCCGCCTTTGACCGCCTGGCTGGCGCTGGCGCTGAGCTGGTCACCACCGAGATGGTGGTGTTCGAATGGCTGCGCAGCTGCGAGCACGAAGACTTTCGCGATATTTTGCAGCTGATCAAGTAATCGCCCCATTCAACCGCGCAACCATGGGCTGCCAGCTAGGCAGCCCTTTTTTCGCCTGAACTGTCGCCCTGCCTGCGGCCAACAAAAAAGCTTCCCAGGGGAAGCTTTTGTTTCGCGGTGAGCGCCTGGGGCTCAGTTCACCCGCATGCTGGCCTTGGACATCACACGCCCGATCAAATCCTGCGCCTCAGCGCCATCCAGGTTGACCTGCTGCATCAGCATGCTGCGCGCCTCTTCGCTCAGCTCCACGCGGCGGGCCCCGTCAAAGCGTTTTTCCCAGTAGGCGATATCCATGCTCTCGACGCGGACCGTCTTGCCGGTGCGGGGTGAATGGATGAACTTGCCGTCCCCCATGTAGATCCCCACATGGCTAAAAGCCCGGCGCATGGTGTTAAAGAACACCAGATCACCAGGCTTGAGTTCCGCCTTTTCAATCTTGTCGGTCGCTGCTGCCTGCTCTTCTGCGCGGCGGGGAAGGATCTTGCCCCAGCTCTCCGCATACACAGCGCGTACCAGACCACTGCAGTCAAACCCGGTCTCGGCACTGTTACCACCGCGGCGGTAGGGCACGCCAATCAGACCCAGGGCATTGCTGATCAGCACATTCGCCTGGTCCTTGACCTGGTGATGCACCGAGTCGAGCTTGGACAGACTGCTTTGGCCAATGCCAAGCAGCAAATCCAGGTCGGAGGCTTTGTTATCGCTCTCGGGGGCAGCATGCACGCTGGCAGCCGCGGCGACGATGAGGGTGCAAATCCATTTCGGTGACATAGCGGGCGACTTTAGCACGGTTTATTTTGAAGACAATTCATAAATATGTAACAAAATCCAAGCCAGTTATTCTCAAAAATATCTGGGTTTTCCCTTGGAATTTTGCGAAATCATGCACAAGATCAGAGTCGAATACTCCATAACCAGTTGTTTTTATTGATTTCAAGCAATTCATCAAGCTTTCACACAGAACCCTTGGTTGTTTCTATATGCAACCATAGTTACTGCGCCAGAGACTGTAAAGATATTCCTACAGGTCGCCCAGGCCAGGTCCCGCTTTCGCTTGTTAACAGTTATGCAAGAGTCATGCCACCAAGCTCCCACATGCGCTGCAGGCGGTGCTTTGCGTGGTCTGGCGCGATGCAGTACAAAGACAGCAGCCCCACACCACGGCCACCCAGGTTTCACCATGCTCATCCACGGCACATGCCACTGCCAAGCGGTTCGCTTTACCGCCTTGATCGATCCCGCCCAGGTCAGCGTATGCCATTGCACCGACTGCCAGGTGCTGTCCGGCGCACCGATGCGGGCAATTGTCAAAGCCGCAGTCACTGATTTCTCGCTCCAAGGCGCCATACAGACCTATACCAAGACCGCGCAAAGCGGCCAACGCCGCGACCAGGTCTTCTGCCCCGTGTGCGGAACGCCGCTGTATGGCTGTGCCGCCCAGAACCCGGAGTTCGTCGTGATCCGCCTAGGTTGTGTGGAGGAACGCGCACAGCTGCCGCCGCAGCGGCAGATCTGGACCGCATCGGCCATGCCCTGGCTGGGCGACTGCCTGGCGCAGACCGGGGACGCATGACTGGTTCAGATCTAGCGCAGGCCCTCCCCTGGGTCTGCGACAATCCTGCAATGCCTCGCCAGTTTGAATTTGCCGACTCTGAAATCAGCCGCATCCGCAGCACCGCTGAAGGCTGCACCATCGAATTTTCAGCCGCGCTGATCAACGAGCGCCGGGGAAGCGAGACCCAGCGCCGCTACAGCAATGGCCTGCGCCTGGTTCTCAACCCCTGCCCGCCAACACTCTCCGACGAAGCGCATGGCTTTGGGCTGCTGGTTGGTGGCATGCTGCGCATGGGCCAGCAACAGTTCAGTACCCTGCCGGTGCCCAGCGACTACCAGGCAGAGGCGCTCAGTCTGCATCTGCAATTTGCCAACGGGCTGCAGCTGCAGCTCATCGGCAACAGCCTCCGCTGCGAAGCCAGTGCCCAGGCCCAGCAGGTGGAGGTGCTGGCATGTTGAAGCCCACCCTCCCCAAGGTACTGGTCAGCGGCTGCCTGCTCGGCCAGCCCGTGCGCTACGACGGCAGCCACAAAGGCGCGCAGCACGCAGTGCTCGACCGTTGGCTGGCACAGCAGCAAGTGGTCAGCCTTTGCCCGGAGACAGCTGCAGGCCTGCCCACGCCCAGGCTGCCCGCAGAAATCGTCGGCGGCACCAGCATGGCGGTGCTGCGCCATGCCGCCCAGGTACGCGACAGCGCAGGCAACGATGTGACCGCTGCCTTTGTGCATGGCGCGCAACTGGCACTGCAACTGGTGCAACGCCATGGCATTCGGGTAGCCGTGCTCAAAGAGTTCAGCCCGACCTGCGGCTCCAGCCAGGTCTATGACGGGCAATTTGCCGGCCACACCGTGCCTGGCGAGGGCCTGGCCTGCAGCCTGCTGCGCCAGGCAGGCGTGGCGGTGTTCAGCGAGCAGCAATGGGAAGAAGCCGCCAGGCAGCTGGAGGCCTATGCTGTTTGAAGGCACCCTGCAATCCTGGAACGACGAGCGCGGCTTTGGCTTTATCACCCCCGATGGCGGTGGGCAGCAGGTGTTTGTACATATCTCTGCTTTTGATCGCAACACCGTGGTGCGCCCCCAGGCCAAGCAGCGCCTGAGCTATGTGCTGGAAAAACCTGCAGGCGACAAACCACGGGCCAGCCGCGCCCGCGTGCTGGGCGTTCCGCCAGCAAGCGCTGCAGCGCGCCCATCGTCCAAACCACGCCCAGGCGCCGCAGCGCCGCACCCTCAGCGCCCGCCTGTGACCACGGGAAAAGCTCGCCCAGCCGGCGCCGCTGAGCTGCTGTTTATTCCCGGATTGGCGTGCCTGCTGCTGGTGCTGGGCCTGGGTTTTGGCTCCACCTGGCGGGCTGCGGGCTGGTATGCGCTGGCCTCGGTGGTCACCTTTGCCTGGTACGCCTGGGACAAGGCTGCCGCGCAGCAGGGGCATTGGCGCACTCCGGAGAAGCACTTGTGGCTGCTGGGTTTGCTGGGCGGCTGGCCAGGCGCCTTGCTGGCCCAGCGCTGGCTGCGCCACAAATCCAGTAAGCCGGCCTTTCTGCAAGTGTTCTGGCTGACCGTGGTGCTCAACCTGGTGGCGCTGTGCCTGCTGTTTTCGCCGCTGGGGCAGCGGCTGGGCCTGCCTGCGTTCTAAAGCCCCAGCAGGCTTAAACAGCCATCTGTCTGATCTGCGCGGCCAATTCGCCAATGCGCGCATCCGACAGGTCCTCCGTCTCCAAGCTTTGGCGCCCTGCCCATTGCGCAAAATTGCGCGCCTGGCTGCGCTCGTAATGCGGGTCGTAGTGCAAGGCCATCAACTCAGCAAACAAGGGCTCCAGCGCCCCCTGCGCTGCCCAGCCCTGCCAGCGGCCCACGACCTCCTTGCCTTGCAGCTCTTTGAGATACCCGAGCTTGGCGGCCAACAGGCCGGCATCAGCACCCAGATAGGCGTAGTCACGCAGCAAATACGCCAGCCGCGCCTGCGCTGAGGCCTCGATCTCGATGATCGGGGCCTGGCGCATATGCTCCACCAGCGACAGCGGCACAGAGATGCGCCCGATCTTGGCGCTCTCGCCTTCGATATACACAGGCCGACTCAGATCAAACTGCGCTATCTGCGTGGCCAGCAAGGTCTCGAAATGCTTCTGGCTGGGCTGCTCCACTCCGGGCAAATGGCCCAGGAGTGAGCCCTTGTGGCTGGCGTAACCTTCCAGGTCTATCACCTGCGCACCTTGCTCTGCCAGCGCATGCAGCACCCGGGTCTTGGCACTGCCGGTGGCACCGCACAGCACCTGCAAGCGCAGCTGTGGCACGAGCGACTCCAGCCGCTCGATCACATGGCCTCGAAAGCCTTTGTAGCCACCAGCCAGCTGCTGCGCATCCCAGCCCACCAGGCGCAGCCAGGTCACCATGGAGCCGCTGCGCAGCCCGCCGCGCCAGCAATACACCAGCGGTTTCCAATTGGCAGGCCGGTCATGGAAGGTGTCGTGCAGGTGGCGTGCCAGGTTGGCGCTCACGTAGGCGGCGCCCAGGCGCTTGGCCTCAAAGGGGCTGACCTGCTTGTAAATCGTGCCGATCTGGGCACGCTCTTCGTTGCTCAACACCGGGCAGTTGATGGCCCCCGGAATACGGTCAAGTGCAAATTCAGCGGGGGAACGGGCATCGACAATGGTGTCGAACTTGTCAATGTCGCTGATGCGAACAGGCTGGCGATGGGACATAAGGCAGACGCTGGCCGCAAAGCGCCAGTCAAAAGATCAGGGCAAGTGCCTCGGGCCCCTTTGCAAAACGCCCATGGGGCGAGGGTTTTGCAGCGGATCCCTGATCCAGCGACGAGCGCTGGCACGGCAACTACGCAGAGTGATCGAGCCTCGATACAGCCATCGCAAACCGGTGCAAACCGGGCCTGCGCTGCGCGAAAGTGCGGATTATCCCATGTACCCGCACCCGACAGCATTCAGCCGTCGACTGGGTTGGCGGGCGTTTGCAGCAGTAGCTGGTAAAAAGCCGGATCCAACCAGCGGCCAAACTTGAAGCCTACCTGGGGCAGCAGGCCGACTGACTTGAAGCCCAGCCGCTCATGCAAGGCAATCGAGCCCGCATTGGCCGCATCAATGGCACCGACCAAGGCATGCACATCCTGCGCTCTCGCCTCATCGATCACCGCCTGCATCAGCTGCGAGCCCAGACCTTTGCCGCGTTGGTCCTCGCGGATGTACACCGAATGCTCCATCGTGTATTTGTAGGCCGGGTAGGCCCGGAACGCGCCATAGCTGGCAAAGCCCAGCAATTGCCCGGCTGCGTCTTCCAGACCAATCACCGGGTAGCCGCCTTTGACCTTGGCATCAAACCAGGTGCGCATGTTCTCGGCGCTACGGGGTTGGTAGTCATACAGCGCTGTGCTGTTGACGATGGCATCATTCAGGATCGCCAAAATGGCCGGCGCATGCCGGTCGTGGGTGCAGCGCACCCAATGTCTCTCAGTCATCCAAATCTCCACAAACACAAAGTACGTCAGCGCAGGCAGGTTTGCTAAGGCAATTGGCGGCGCAGTGCCTCAAAAAACAGCGTCGATTGCAGACGCTCGCCATTGGCCTGTTCGGCCACTGTGGCGGCCAAAGCCGGATCGCAGGGTGCCAGGGCGACCCCGGTGGATTGTGCCAGCACCTGCGCCTGGCAGGCGCGCTCCAAGTAGTACAGGTCATCGAAGGCATAGTCCATGCGCGAGCCGCAGACGATGATGCCGTGGTTGCCCAAAAAACTGATGTCCGCGCCTTGCATGGCGCTGGCGATGCGCTCGCCCTCGCGCTCGTCCAGCGCAAAGCCGTTGTACTGCGCATCGATGGCCAGCCGGCCATGAAAGCGCATCGCATTCTGGCTCAAGGTGGTGTCCAGCGCGCGCTGCGTCGTCAAGGTCAAGGCGCTGGCATAGGGCATGTGGGTGTGCAGCACGCAGGTTTTGCGGGCAATGCGGTGTACCGCCGCATGGATGAACATGGCCGTTGGCTCGACCACATGGCCGCCGGCCACCACCGCGCCCTGGGCATCGACCATCACTACATCATCGGCCCGCACTTCGCTCCACATCAGGCCACGCGGGTTCAATAAAAAATGCTGCCCGTCGGGCAGCGCCATGCTGAAGTGGTTGCAAACGCCCTCTCCCAGGCCATAGTGCGCAGCGGCCCGCAAGGCCAAGGCCATGTCCTCGCGCATGCGCAGCACATCGTGCTGGGTGAACAAGGGGTGGGACAGCGCGGCGGGCGTGTAAGGGGCGTTCATGGAGTGCATTTGGGACGAGTACAACCGCCAGTATGTCGCCAGCTCCAGCACCAAGCAATGGGGAAAGCGACAGCTTTCGCCTGTGCGCAAAAAAGCCCGCCAACAAAACATTGGCGGGCGGCTTGCATGGGCGATAGCCCCGGCGTTTGTGCCTGTTTATTTGACCAAGGTCGCACCCGTTTTGGACTGCACCTCGTCAAAGCTGACTTCGGGCGCCAGCTCCACCACCTTCAGGCCCTCAGGGGTCACATCGAACACGCCCAGGTCGGTGATGATGCGGTCCACCACGCCCACGCCGGTCAGCGGCAGGGTGCAGTTGGGCAGAATCTTCAGGTCCGTGGTGCCATCTTTCTTGCGCGCCACATGCTCCATCAGCACGATCACGCGCTTGACGCCGGCCACCAGGTCCATCGCGCCACCCATGCCCTTGACCATCTTGCCCGGAATCATCCAGTTGGCCAGGTCACCCTTTTCAGACACTTGCATGGCGCCCAGAATGGACAGGTTGATCTTGCCGCCACGGATCATCGCAAAGGACTGGTCCGAGCTGAAGATGGACGAGCCGGCAATCGTGGTCACCGTTTGCTTACCCGCATTGATCAGGTCGGCATCAATCGCCTCTTCGGTCGGGAAAGGGCCAATGCCCAGCATGCCGTTTTCCGATTGCAGCCACACTTCCTTGTCACCGGTGTGGTTGGCCACCAGGGTAGGAATGCCGATACCGAGGTTCACATAAAAGCCGTCTTCCAGCTCTTGCGCCGCACGTGCGGCCATTTGGTCTTGGGTCCAAGGCATGACTGGCTCCTTACTGCTTCTCGGTGATGGTGCGCTTTTCGATGCGCTTCTCGGGGGTGGCATTGAGCACCAGGCGGTGCACATAGATGCCCGGCAGATGGATCTCGTCGGGCTTCAAGGCACCGACTTCGACAATCTCCTCGACCTCAACGATGCAGACCTTGCCGCAGGTGGCCGCTGCCGGGTTGAAGTTACGTGCCGTCAGGCGGAACTGCAGGTTGCCGCTCTTGTCCGCACGCCAGGCCTTGACCAGCGATACGTCCGCGACGATGGAGCGCTCCATCACATAGGTCTCGCCATCGAACTCGCGCAGCTCCTTGCCTTCGGCCACTTGCGTGCCCACACCGGTCTTGGTGAAGAAAGCAGGGATGCCGGCGCCGCCAGCGCGCATCTTCTCGGCCAAGGTGCCCTGGGGGGTGAACTCCAGCTCCAGCTCACCGGCCAGGTACTGGCGCTCGAACTCCTTGTTCTCGCCCACATAGGACGCGATCATCTTCTTGATCTGGCGCGTCTCCAGCAGCTTGCCCAGGCCAAAACCGTCCACACCGGCATTGTTCGATGCCACGGTGAGGTCCTTGACGCCGCTGTCGCGCAGCGCTTCGATCAAGGCCTCGGGAATCCCGCAAAGGCCAAAGCCGCCCACGGCCATTAACTGCTTGTCCGCCACCACGCCTTTGAGCGCGTCTGCAGCACTGGGGTAGATCTTATTCACACTTGTCTCCTGATAAGAAGGGCTTGTTTCGCCAATCAAGCATACTACGTATTAGGATACGTAGTATTTCGTAAAGGGGACAATTTTTGCCATGGCAGTGACACCACTCGACTACCGACAAGCCTTTGAAATGGCGCCTGTGGGCCTGGTGGTGTCCCACCGGCGGGTCATGATCGACTGCAACGAGCAGGTCTGCGAGATGTTCCGCACCTCGCGCGAGCTGATGATGGGCCAGTCCTTCCAGATCCTCTACCCCAGCGCCGATGAGTTCGAGCGCCTGGGTCGGCGCATCGCCCCCATCATGGGCACCCACGGCCTGTACTCCGACAACCGCATCATGAAGCGCGCCAATGGCGAGATGTTCTGGTGCCATGTGATGGGCCGCGCCTTCAACCGCGAGGACCCGCATGAAGGCGGCGTCTGGAGCTTCGAAGACCTGAGCGCGCTGCGCCCCGTGCGTGCCGAGCTCACGGCCCGTGAGCGCGAGGTGGCCGCGCATCTGCTCGAAGGCATGACCAGCAAGGAGATTGGGCGCTGCCTGGGCATCAGCCACCGCACGGTGGAGATCTACCGCACCCGGCTGATGCGCAAATATGGCGCCGATTCATCTGCCGAACTGGTGCAAAAGCTGCTGGCCGGCGGCAGCTCGCTCGATATCGTGCTGGGACCGGACGATATCTGAACGCCACACAAAAAACTGCCTGGACCTGCCAGGCAGTTGCGCATCAATGCAGCTTCATGCGGCCCGATACGCGTTGCTGCAGCAAACGGGCCAGCGCCAGCACCGCCGTCTTGCCGGTGCCCAAAATAGCGCGGTGGTGCATCAGGTGCAGGGACATATACATCCACTTGGCAATGAGGCCCTGCACAAAGAAGTTCTTGCCCGAGAGCCCGCCCATCAGATTGCCCACGCCCTTGTTGTCGCCCAGCGAGACCAGCGAACCAAAGTCCTGGTAGACAAAGACCTCGTTGAACGAGCGCTCCTTGAGCGCGGCAAACAGCAGCTTGCACAAATAGCTGCCCTGCTGGTGCGCCGCCTGCGCACGGGCCGGCACGGTCTTGCCTTCGGTCCAGGTGGCAGCGGCGCAGTCACCCATCGCATAGATGCGGCTGGCACTGGTGCGCAAGTGGTCATCGACGACAAACTGGTTGATACGGTTGACTTCCAGCCCCAGGCGGGCATTGCTGTCCGCAGCCTTGATGCCGGCGGCCCAGACGATCAGATCGGCCGGCACCTCGCCGTTGGACGTGATCACCTGGCCCTGCGCCAGCGACTGCACACGCGTGCCGGTCATTACCCGCACGCCCTTGCGCTCCAGCGCCACACGGGCCTGCTCCGAAATGCGCGCTGGCAACCCGCCCAGAATGCGCTCGCCGCCTTCGATCAGGCTGATATCGAGCCTAAAGCGCTGGCTGTCCGACAGGCTCTCGAGCAGCATCTGGTGCGCCTCGATCAACTCGGCCGACAGCTCCACGCCGGTGGCACCGGCGCCCACAATGGCTACGGCCAGCGAGCGCGGCTCGGCATACGAGGCATGCGCGCAGGCGCCAAGCCAGTCGGCATGGAAGCGCTGCGCATCGCGCACGCTCTCCAGCAGATAGGCATGCTCGATACCTGGCGTGCCAAAGGAATTGGAGCCGCTGCCCATGGCTAGTACCAGGTGCTGGTAGCTGATAGTGCGCTCGGGCACCACCTGTTTGCCCGCATCATTGATGACGGGCGCCAGCACAATGCTTTGCTTGGCCGCATCCAATCCCATGCATTCGCCCATGGCAAAGCTGAAATGGTTGCGGCGCGCCAGCACGGTGTAAGACAGGCCTTCCTGGTGCGCATCCAGCGTGCCCGCTGCCACTTCGTGCAAGGTCGGCTTCCAGATGTGGAAGGGCATTTTGTCCACCAGCAGCACGCGCTCGCGCCCTTCGCGCGCGCCCAGTTTGCGCCCCAGCTGTGCGGCCAACTCCAGCCCGCCTGCACCGCCGCCCACAATCACCACGTCATAGTGCATGTACGATTCCTCAAAAGATGGCTGCCATTGTTGACCATTGCCAGCTTTTCTGCACCTGCGCGCCAGGATTCACAATGAAAATCCAAGGCATTCCCCAGCATCGCACCAAGGCCCACCATGCTTGAACTGATCGCCGACGACCTCTGGAGCGCCACCCAGCAAATCAGCGTACACGGGCTGCCCGTGCGTACCCGCATGACCGTTGTGCGCCTGCCTGATGGCGCACTGTGGCTGCACTCGCCCATAGCACCCACGGCCGCGCTGCGTGCGGCGCTGGATGCGCTGGGCACCGTGCGCTGGATCGTAGCCCCCAACCGCATGCACCACCTATTTGCCGGCGCATGGCAGGCGCACTATCCGCAGGCCGAGCTGTGGGGCGCCCCAGGGCTGGCGGCCAAACGCCCTGACCTGCCCCAGCTGCGCAGCCTAGACCAAGCCCTGCCCACCGCCTGGCAACCCATGCTGGCGATGGAGTTTTTTGCCGGTATCCCCATCCTCAATGAATGCGTCTGGCTGCACCAGCCCAGCGCCAGCCTGATCGTCACCGATCTGCTGCAGTACTACCCGCAGGATCTGTCGCTGTCTGCGCGCCTCTTCAACAGCTTGAACGGCACACGCAGCCGCCTGGCCATGCCGCGTGCGCTGCGCTTTGCGATCCGGGACCGCGCCGCTGCCAGCGCATCCGCTGCCCAGATGGCGGCTTGGCCGGTCCAACGCCTGGTGCTGGCCCATGATGCGGTGCTGACCGAGCAGGCTGGCGAGCAGTTGCAGCAGGCGCTGGCATTTTTACGGAAGGACGCCTCCTAAACAAAGCGCTCAGGACACCCGAAAGCTCTCCAGGTGGATGCTGGTCTCGCTGTTGCTGATGCCCTTGATCAGCCGAATGCGCTCCAGCACCTGGGACAGCGCCTCTAGGCTGGCCACCTGCAACTCGGCCAGCAAATCCCAGCGCCCATTGGTGCTGTGCAGCGCCGCCACGCCGGGCTCGCCCAGCAAGGACGCCATCACGCGCCGCGTGTCATTGCCTGTAATCTCGATGCTCATCCAGGCCCGCAGTACATCCGGCTGCACATCGGGCCGCAGGCGCACGCTGTAGCCCACGATCAGGCCGTCGCGCTCCAGCCGGTCCATGCGGTTGGTAACGGTGCCGCGCGACACCCCTAGTTTGCCCGCCAAGGTAGCCACGCTCTCGCGCGCATTCTGGCGCAGCAGGCTGATCAAGGCCTGGTCAATATTATCTATATGCACAATACATCCTGACTATTTGCTTTGAATACTGTCATTTTCTACCACTTTTGGCACTTTGCTTTATGGCCGCTAAGGCGGACACTGGTTGCAACCGCTGCGGCGCTGCCTTCTGGCTTGCGCAATGCGTGCCAAATAACGAAAACCAGGAGCAACGAGAATGACGAACCACCCCGGACAAGTAGACTTTTTAAGTACAGACGCTGCCGTGTTGCTGGTCCAGCGTGTGGGCCTCACCGAGCTACTGCGTGGCCTGGTCAGCGCACTGGAGCAGGATTTTTCGCGTTGGGAAGATTTTGACAAGACCGCGCGCCTGGCCCAGCACACGCCCGACGGTGTGATGGAGCTGATGCCCGTGGCCGATGCCAGCCACTTTGCGTTCAAGTACGTTAACGGCCACCCCAAGAACCCGCAGCTGGGCATTCCGTCCATCATGGCCTTTGGTGCGCTGATGCGGGCCGATACCGGCGCGCCCATCTTGCTGAGCGAGCTGACCCTGACAACCGCCTTGCGCACCGCCGCCACCTCGGTGATGGCCGCCAAGCTGCTCGCCCGGCGCAGCAGCCGCACGATGGCGCTGATCGGCAATGGCTCGCAGAGCGAGTTCCAGGCGCTGGCCTTTGTGGGCCTGCTGGGCATCCAATCCCTACGCCTGTTTGATATTGATGCCGCCGCCACCGACAAGCTCATCCACAACCTGCAAACCCAATTGCCCGGCGTGCAGCTACAGCGCTGCCGCAGCGCGGCCGAGGCCGTGCAAGGCGCCGATATTGTCACCACCGTCACCGCAGACAAGGCCAATGCCACCATCGTCAGCCGCGCCATGATGCAGCCTGGCATGCACCTGAACGCCGTCGGTGGCGACTGCCCTGGCAAAACCGAGCTCGATGCTGCCATCCTGCTGGACGCCAAGGTCTTCGTCGAATTTGCACCGCAAAGCCGTATCGAAGGCGAGATCCAGCACATGCCCGAAGACTTTGCCGTGACCGAGCTCTGGCAGGTGCTGCGTGGCGAGCAAGCAGGCCGCCAGCATGAGGACGACATAACGGTGTTCGACTCCGTCGGCTTTGCGCTGGAGGACTACACCGCCTTGCGCTACATGCATGCCCTCGCCCAGCAGCACCAGCTGTTGCAACCCCTGGCCTTGCTGCCACAATTGCGCAATCCCAAAAACCTGTTCGAGCTGCTGTTGCCGCCCGAAGTCCCCTATCACGACCCAGCCCCAACCCACTGCCATGCCATGCCATTCCAGCCTGACCTTCTTCGCTCGCCCTCCACCGCCCTCAGCCTCATCGGCGTGCCCACCGACATCGGCGCAGGTCGCCTGGGTGCCGCGATGGGGCCCGATGCCTTGCGCGTGGCGCAACTGGGGCCGGCCTTGGTGGAGCTGGGCTGCGAGGTGCGCGACCTGGGCAACCTGGCGGGCCCCAGCAACCAGCGCAAGCCGCGCGATGCCGAGCATGGCGACCTGCGCAACTTTGGTGAAGCTGTCGCCTGGAACCAGGCGGTGCACGATGCCGTGCATGGCGAGCTGGACGCTGGTCGCATGCCCTTGATGCTGGGCGGCGACCACAGCCTGGCAGTGGGCTCCATCAGCGCAGTCGCGCGCCATTGCCGCGACACCGGCAAGCGTTTGTTTGTGCTTTGGCTCGATGCCCATGCGGACTTCAACACGCCGGAGACTTCCCCCTCCGGCAATATCCACGGCATCCCGGTGGCCTGCCTCTCGGGCCTGGGCCCGCGCGAGTTGACGCACCTGGCCGGCTTTGCGCCGGCATTAGGGCCGCAGTCGCTGTGCCAGATCGGCCTGCGCAGTGTGGATGCGCAAGAAAAGCATTTGATCAAGACCCACAACATCGATGTGTTCGACATGCGCGCCATCGATGAGCTGGGCATGCGCGAGACCATGCTGCGCGCCCTCGCACCGCTGGCCGACTGCGATCCCAGCCAAACCCATCTGCACCTGAGCTTTGATGTGGACTTTCTCGACCCCGAGATTGCGCCGGGCACCGGCACCACCGTGCGCGGTGGCCCCAACTATCGCGAAGCGCAGCTGTGCATGGAGATGATTGCCGACACGGGTTTGCTCGGCTCCATCGACATCGTCGAGCTCAACCCCGCACTCGACCTGCGCAACCAAACCGCCGAGCTGGTGGTCGACCTGGTGCAAAGCCTGTTTGGCAAAAGCACCCTGGTCAAGAACGTGCAAGGCTGACAACTGCCCGAGCCCGGCGCCCGCGCATTCTCCCTGAAGAGATCCATTCTTGTAGTCACTGTCTGACAGCACCAGTTTGTAAACCGGTGCTGTAATGGCGCTTGCCTGTCCTTGCCATGTCATGGTGTGAACGCCTCAGAGCGATATACCGGCTACCACTTGGTTTTTATTAATCATCGTGTTGCGGATATTCAATCGGCAATAGCTTCAGGAAACAGGCACTGGCATTCATAATCAAAAAACATGGAAACCGGTGTATTCATCGACGTTTCCTTTTTTCAGATACCCCCGCGGTATCTGGCGCTCTGTCAGCCTGAACCGGAGAACCCCACATGACGACTGAATCCAAGTGCCCTTTTCACGGCGCAGCCGCACGCAACAGCGAGACCGCTGCCCAAGGCAATGCGACGACCAGCCAGAGCTGGTGGCCCAACCAGCTGCGCGTGGACCTGCTCAGCCAGCACCACCCGGCCAACAACCCTCTCGGTGAGGACTACGACTACGCCGAGGCATTCAACAAGCTCGATTACGAAGCCGTCAAGCGCGACCTGCGCGCGGTGATGACCGATTCGCAAGACTGGTGGCCAGCCGACTTTGGCCACTACGGTCCCCAGTTCATCCGCATGGCCTGGCATGCTGCAGGCACCTACCGCGTGCAGGATGGCCGTGGCGGCGCGGGCCGCGCCCAGCAGCGTTTTGCACCGCTCAACAGCTGGCCCGACAACGTCAATATCGACAAGTCGCGCCGCCTGCTTTGGCCCATCAAGCAAAAGTACGGCAACCAACTCTCCTGGGGCGACCTGATGATCCTCTGCGGCAACGTCGCACTGGAAACCATGGGCTTTCGCACCTTTGGTTTTGCCGGTGGCCGGGTCGACACCTGGGCACCCGACCAGGACGTGTACTGGGGTGCAGAAAAAGAATGGCTGGCCTCCAGCGACAAGCCCAACAGCCGCTACAGCGGTGACCGCGACCTGGAAAACCCGCTGGCCGCCGTGCAGATGGGCCTGATCTATGTGAACCCCGAAGGCCCGGACGGCAATGGCGACCCGATCTCGGCGGCGCGCGACATCCGCGAAACCTTTGCCCGCATGGCCATGGATGACGAAGAAACCGTGGCGCTGATTGCGGGCGGCCACACCTTTGGCAAGACCCATGGCGCCGCTGAAGCCAGCCATGTGGGCGCCGAGCCCGAGGCCGATGGCATTGAAGCCCAGGGCCTGGGCTGGACCAGCAGCTTTGGCTCCGGCTCCGGGCGCGACGCGATCACCTCCGGCCTGGAAGTGACCTGGACGCAGACCCCTGCCCAGTGGAGCAATTTCTTCTTCGAGAACCTGTTCAAGTACGAATGGGTGCAAGAGAAGAGCCCGGCCGGCGCCACCCAGTGGGTGGCCAAGGATGCGCCCGATGTCATCCCCGATGCGCATGGCGGCCCGAACAAAAAGCCCACCATGCTGACCACCGATCTGTCGCTGCGCCAGGACCCGGCTTACGAAAAAATCTCGCGCCGTTTTCTGGAAAATCCGCAGGCCTTTGCCGAAGCCTTTGCCCGCGCTTGGTTCAAGCTGACCCACCGCGACATGGGCCCGCGCATCCGCTACCTGGGCCCGGAAGTGCCCAAGGAAGAGCTCGTCTGGCAAGACCCGATCCCCGCCGTGACGCACCCCTTGGTCAACGCCGATGACGTCGCCAGCCTCAAGGCGCAAGTGCTGGCTTCGGGCCTGACTGTGCAAGAGCTGGTAGGCACCGCTTGGGCTTCCGCATCCACCTACCGTGGCTCGGACATGCGTGGCGGCGCTAATGGTGCCCGCATCCGCCTGGCGCCGCAAAAGGACTGGGACGTGAACCAGCCCGCACAACTGGCCAAGGTGCTGGGCGTGCTCGAAGGCATTCAGCGCGCCTTCAACAAGGCAGCCGATGGCGACAAGCGCATCTCGCTGGCCGACCTGATCGTGCTGGCGGGCAATGCCGGTGTCGAAAAGGCCGCCGCCGATGCGGGCGTGCCCACGACCGTGCCCTTCCACCCCGGCCGCAGCGATGCCACCGCCGAGCAGACCGATGCCGCGTCCTTCCAATACCTGGAACCCAAGGCCGATGGCTTCCGCAACCACCTGCAAGGCCGCTTTGCCGCGCCTGCCGAGGCCCTGCTGATCGACAAGGCCCAGCTGATGACCTTGACCGCGCCTGAACTGACCGTGCTGATCGGAGGCCTGCGCGCCATCAACATCAACACCGCTGGCAACCAGCAAGGCGTGCTGACCGCCACACCCGGCAAGCTGAGCAACGATTTCTTCGTCAATCTGTTGGACATGGGCACGCAATGGAAGGGCCAAGAAGACGGCAGCTTTGTGGGCCAGGACCGCAAGAGTGGCGCCCCGCGCTGGACTGCCAGCCGCGTGGACCTGGTCTTTGGCTCCAATGCCATCCTGCGCGCCGTCGCCGAGGTCTATGCCCAGGCAGGTGCCAAAGAGAAAATGGTCAAGGACTTTGTCGCCGCTTGGACCAAGGTGATGGAGCTGGACCGCTTTGACCTGAAGTAAGCCCCTTCCGCCAAAAGGTTGCCCGCCCGCCCCTACTGCTGGGGCCGGCGGGCATTTTTATGCCTGGCTGGTGCTGGCCGATGCCGCAGCCAGCCATTTGCCGCTGGGCCAGCCGCCCGATGCGACGGCTGACTCCAGAATCTGGCGCAGCACCGCCACCGTGGCACGCACCGGCTTGGTCATGCTGCGGTTGCTGGCATGGGCCAGCGCAATCACCCGCTTGAGCTCCGGCTCCGTCAACGGTGCGCCCTCCAGCCGGCCGGCCGCCAGGTCGTTCACCACCGCAATCGGCGGCAAGATGGTGTAGCCCAGGCCGTCGATCACCACGCTGCGTTGCACTGGCAGCGCATCCGTCTCCACGCAGATGTTGAGCTGCAGGTTCTCCAGCGCGCAGGCATGCTCCACCAGCAAACGGATGCCATGCGGGTTGCTGGGCAGCACCAGGGCGCGGCCGGCCATATCGGCCATGCGCACCGCCGTGGCGCCCGCCATGCCGCAGCCCTTGGGGCCCAGGCCCCATAGCGCTTCTTCGATCAGCGGCTCCAGCACCAGGTCCGGGTGCTTCTCGGCCGCGTACAACAAGGCCACATCGACCTGCCCGCTCGCCAGCCATTGCTTCAGCGTCCCGGCATAGGCCACGGTCAAGCGCAGCTTGATGCCCGGGTAGCGGCTGGCCAGCGCGGCCACCAGCGCACTCGATACGACATCGCAGGTGCTGGGCAGCAGGCCAATGGTGACCAGGCCGGTCACCTCCTGCTGCGTGCCCGCCAGTTGCAGGCGTGCTTTCTCCAGCTCGCCAAAGGCGCGGCGCGCATAGCTAGCCAGCTCCTGGCCCTGCTCAGTTAGCACCATGCCATGGCGCTCGCGCTCAAACAGCGCGCAGCCCAGGTCTTCCTCCAACAGCTTCAACTGGCGCGATACCGCCGGCTGCACCACATGCAGCAGCTCCGATGCGCGGGTGACGCTGCCGGTATCGGCGACGGTCAGAAAGGCCTTGAGTTGCTTGAAATCCATGCTGCAGCCTCGATCAAATTGGGTGATGGTGGTATCAGAAATTGTGATTTTTCAAAACAGTTAATCACATTTTATGATGCCTCAACAGCTTCACACCACGGAACGCAGATGAACGCAAACCCCAACCCACCGCCCTGGCAAAAAGACATTTTTCAGGCCATCAAGGAAGCCGGCGTGCAGCAAGTGGCCTATGTGCCCGATGCCGGTCACTCCTATGTCATCAAGAGCGCGATTGCTGACCCCGAGATCACCGATGTGGTGTTGACCACCGAAGAAGAAGGCGTGGCAGTCGTGGCCGGCGCCTGGCTGGGGGGCCAGCGCGCGGTGCTGCTGATGCAGAGCAGCGGCGTCGGCAACTGCATCAATATGTTCTCGCTGCTGAGCGCAGCCGACATCCCCTTTCTGACCATCGTCACGATGCGCGGTGAGTACGCCGAGTTCAACCCCTGGCAAGCGCCCATGGGCCGGGCCACCCAGGCGGCGATGGAGCTGATGGGCATCCATGTCATGCGCGTGCGCCGCCCCGAAGACGCCCATGAAGTCGTCAGCGCTGCGCTAGATGGCGCCTTCATGGCCGGCGCCCGCATCGCCGTATTGATTGGCCAGGATGTGATCGGCCGCAAGAAATGGGAGAGAAACTGATGCAGACCGCCAAAACAAGCAACGCCATGGACCGCCGCCTTTTTGTGGCCCGCCTGCTGGCCAAAACCCCTGATGCGCTGGTCGTCACCGGCCTCGGCTCCGCCTCCTACGATGTGTTTGCCGCTGGCGACCGCGACCACAACTACTACCTCTGGGGCGCCATGGGCGGCGCCTCTTCCGTAGCGCTCGGCATCGCGCTGGCCCAACCCACGCGCCCTGTTGTGGTCATCACCGGCGATGGCGAGCAGATGATGGGCATTGGCAGCCTGGCCACCATTGCCGCCAAGTCGCCCGCTAACCTCAGCATTGTGGTGCTGGACAACGGCCACTACGGCGAGACGGGCATGCAGCGCAGCCATAGCAGCCTGGGCACCGACCTGGTGGCCGTGGCACGCGGCTTTGGCATTGCCCATGTGCAGCAACTGTGCACGGTGGACGAGGCCGATGCACTGGCCCAGCACATCAACGCCCGCAAGGCCACCACCTTTGTGCAGGCGCTGATCCATGCCGATGAGCCGCCCCGCGCCTTGCCGCCGCGCGATGGCCCCTTCATCAAGAACCGCTTCCGCAGCGCACTGGGCCTGCAGCCGTTCTAGCCTTGAGCGCGGGGATGCCAGCCGGTATCCCCTCCGCGCTATCCAGCACCACCCGAGCTGCCCGCAGCCCTCGAATGCCCTTTGCCATGAAACGCTACTCCCTTCAGATTGCCGGCCAGGCCCAGCCGCCCACCAGCGGCCAATGGATCGCCAGCCTCAACCCTTACACGGGCGAGGCCTGGGCAGAGATCCCCGATGGCAATGCTGCCGATGTGGACGCGGCCGTGCAAGCTGCGCACACCGCCTTCAGTAGCGGCGCCTGGCCGCAGCTGAGCGCCACTGAGCGCGGCGCACTGCTGCGCAAACTGGCTACCTTGATTGAGCGCGATGCCGACAAGCTCGCTCGCACCGAGGTGATGGACAACGGCAAGCTGTTGGCCGAGATGCGTGCCCAGCTGCAGTACATACCGCAGTGGTTCTACTACTACGGGGGGCTGGCTGACAAGGTGCAAGGGGCGACCTTGCCACTGGATAAAAAAGGCTATTTCGCCTTTACCCGCCATGAGCCACTGGGTGTGGTGGCCGCCATCACGCCTTGGAACTCACCGCTCTTCCTGCTGGCCTGGAAGATTGCGCCAGCGCTGGCGGCGGGCTGCACCGTGGTGGTCAAACCCTCCGAGTTCACCTCCGCCTCGACCTTGGAGTTTGCTGAGCTATTCAACGAGGCGGGCTTCCCGCCCGGCGTGTTCAACGTGGTCACCGGCTATGGCGCGCAGGTGGGCAGCGCGCTGGTAGAACACCCGCTGGTCGCCAAAGTCAGCTTTACCGGCTCCGATGTGACGGGCCGCGCCATCAACCAGGCGGCTGCCGGGCAGCTCAAACATGCCTCGATGGAGCTGGGCGGCAAGTCCCCGAACATCGTGTTTGCCGATGCCGATCTGGAGCAGGCCATGTACGGCGCCATCTCGGGCATCTTTGCCGCCACGGGGCAAACCTGCATCGCAGGATCGCGCCTCTTGGTACAGCGCAGCATCCACGATGCTTTTGTAGAGCGCCTGGTGGCCTTTGCCGCGACGGCCCGCATGGGCGACCCGATGAGCCTGGAGACCCAGGTCGGCCCGGTCACCACCCTGCCCCAGTACGAAAAAGTGCTGTCCTATATCGACATTGCCAAGGCCGAAGGGGCCCAGGTCGTGCTGGGCGGCAGCAAGGCCACGCGCGCCGAATGCGGCAAGGGCTGGTTTATCGAGCCCACCATCCTCACCCAGGTCCACAACGGCATGCGCATTGCGCAAGAAGAGGTGTTTGGCCCGGTGCTGTCGGTGATCCCCTTTGACGACGAAGCCGATGCGCTGCGCATTGCCAACGATGTGCGCTTTGGTTTGGCTGCTGCCGTCTGGACCAGCGACATCGGCCGCGCGCTGCGCATGTCCGAGCGCCTGCAGGCGGGCACCGTCTGGGTCAACACCTACCGGGCCGTCAGCTTTATGGCGCCGTTTGGTGGCTACAAGGATTCGGGCCTGGGCCGCGAAAACGGCCAAAGCGCCATCTACGAATACCTGCAGACCAAGTCGGTCTGGATCAACAGTGGAGCGACCACCAGCAACCCCTTTGTACTGCGTTAGTTCCCGCGCCTAGCAGGTGACACAGAGCACCGCAGGCCTTAGTCCAACAGCTCTAGGAGACAAAACCATGAGAAAAGCACAAGGACCCCTGACCGCCGCCGCACTGGCGGTCGCCGCCCTGCTCGCCAGCGGCGCGCAGGCCGCACCCGACAAGGTCAAGATCGCGTTCATCACCGACATGTCGGGCCTGTACTCCGACTTTGACGGGCCCGGGGGGCTGGACGCCGTCCGCATGGCAGTGGCCGATTTTGGCGGTGAGGTGCTGGGGCGCAAGATCGAGATCATCTCGGCCGACCACCAAAACAAGGCCGACATTGCGGCATCCAAGGCGCGCCAGTGGTGGGACAGCGACAACGTGGACCTGATCATCGGCGGCTCCAACTCGGCCGTGTCGCTGGCGATCAGCAACCTGTCCAAAGACAAGAAAAAGGTCTTCATCAGCGCCGGCGCGGGCGCTGACTCGCTGACCGAAGAAGCCTGCCAGCCCTATATGGTGCGCTACACCTATTCCACCTCGGCCCAGGCACGCGGCACCGCTGCCGCGCTGGTAGGCCAGGGCTACAAGGATTGGTACTTCCTCACCTCGGACTACGCCTTCGGCCACTCGATGGAGCAGGCGGCGATGGCCGTCGTCAAACAAACCGGCGGCACGGTGGTGGGCGCCGTCCGCCACCCGCTCAGCACCTCCGATTTTTCGTCCTATGTGATGAAGGCACAAAGCTCGGGCGCCAAGGTGATGGGCCTGGCCAATGGCGGGGGCGACACCATCAACGCCATCAAGACCGCCAAAGAGTTCGGCATCGACAAGAAGATGAACGTGGCGGTGCTGATGGCCTTTATCACCGACATCCACAGCCTGGGCCTGGGCACCACCGGCGGCATGTACCTGACCGAAGGCTGGTACTGGGACATGAGCGATGCCTCGCGCGCCTTTGCCCAGCGTTTCTACGACAAGAACAAGAAGATGCCCACTACCTTCCAGGCGGGCGACTACTCGGCCACCACCACCTACCTGAAAGCAGTGCAAAAGGCCGGCACCACCGAGCCCGACCAGGTGATGGCCGCGCTCAAGTCGCTGCCTATCGACGACATGTTTGCCAAGGGCTACATCCGTGCCGACGGCGCCATGGTGCACGACATGTACCTGATGCAGGTGAAAAAACCCGCCGAATCGACCAAGCCCTGGGACTACTACAAGGTGGTCAGCACCATTCCGGGTGACAAGGCCTACGCGCCTTCCAAAGAAGGCGCCTGCCCGCTGCTCAAGCCAGCCGGCTAAAGCCCGGCCTCCTGCCGACTGCCTGCGCTGCGCACCCAGCAAGTGCGCAGCGCGACCTACCTGAGACTAAGACATGAACGAGAACCTGATCAACGGCGAATGGCTGGGCGGCGCCAGCACCCTCCAAAGCTGGAACCCCTCCGACACGCGGGAGCTGGTGGGCGACTACGCTGCCGCCGATGCCGAGCAAATGCAGCAGGCCGTAGCAGCCGCGCGCGCCGCCTTTGACAGCTGGCAGCACACGACCACGCAGATGCGCTCGGACTTTTTGCAACGCGTGGCCAACCAAATGTTCGCGCAAAAGGAGAGCCTGGGCCTGCTGGTTTCGCGCGAGGCAGGCAAGACCTTGGCCGAGGGCCTGGGTGAGGTGGTGCGCGCCGCGCAGATCTTCCAGTTCTTTGCCGGCGAATGCCTGCGCTACGGCGGCGAGAGTCTGCCCTCGGTACGCCCCGATATTGGTGTGCAGATCAGCCGCCATGCGCTGGGCGTCGTGAGCCTGATCACGCCCTGGAACTTTCCCATCGCCATTCCGGCCTGGAAGTTAGCACCGGCCCTGGCCTTTGGCAACACCGTGGTGCTCAAGCCCTCGGAATACACGCCCGGCGTAGCCCATGCACTGTTCCGCATTTTGGACGAGCAAGGCCTGCCGCCCGGCGTGGCCAACCTGGTCAACGGCAGTGGCAAGCATGCGGCGCAAGGCTTGCTGAGTGGCGTGGATGCCGTGTCCTTCACCGGCAGTGTGCATGTGGGCCAGAGCATTGCGCAGACCGCCATTGGCGAGATGATCCGCCTGCAGCTGGAGATGGGCGGCAAGAACCCGCTGGTGGTACTCGATGACGCCGACCTGGATGTGGCGGTGGAGTGCGCGCTCAACGGCGCATTCTTCTCGGCTGGCCAGCGCTGCACGGCGTCCAGTCGCTTGATCGTCACCGAGCGGATCCATGACCGTTTTGTCGACGCATTGGCGACGCGCATGCGCGCACTGGTGGTCGGCAACAGCCTGGACAAGGGCACGCAGATCGGCCCAGTCATCAACCAGTCGCAGTTTGACAAGATCCAGCACTACCTGGACCTGGGCAAGCGCGAAGGGGCCGAGCTGGTGGAAGGCGGCTCCCCGGTGGAAGCGGCCACCCCGGGCTACTTTGTGCGCCCGGCCCTGCTCACCCGCACGAACAACGCGATGCGCATCAACCAGGAAGAGATCTTTGGCCCGGTCGCCAGCGTCATCAAGGTGGCCGACTACGACGAGGCGCTGGCCACCGCCAATGACACGCGCTACGGCCTGTCGGCAGGCATCTGCACCGCCTCGCTGCGCGCAGCCAACCATTTCCGCCTGCATGTGCGCAGCGGGCTCGCCATGGTCAACCTGCCCACCGCCGGGCTCGACTACCACGTGCCCTTTGGTGGCACGCGCGCCTCCAGCTACGGGCCGCGCGAGCAAGGGCGCTACGCCGTTGATTTCTACACCAGCACCAAGACCGCGTATATCGCTTACTAAGCCCGCTTTCCCGTCCTTATCCAAATTTCATCCATCCGCAGGAGACCTTACGCATGACGAACAACATTGGTTTTATCGGCCTGGGACGCATGGGCAGCTCCATGGCCGCCAATCTGCAGAAAAAAGGCTTTAGCCTTTTGGTTACCGACCTCAACCCCCAGGCCGTGGAGGCACTGGTGGCGCTGGGCGCAGAAACCGCCACGGTGCCCGAGATTGCCCGGCGCTGCTCGGTGGTCATCACCATGCTGCCCTCCTCAGTCGAGGTCGAGCAAATCGCCCAAGGGCCAGATGGCATCTTTGCCCACGCGCTGCCCGGCACCATCTTGCTGGACATGAGCACCATCGACCCGCTGGCGACAGACCGCCTGAGCAAAGCCGCCGCTGGCCGCCAGATCACCGTGGTCGATGCGCCCGTTGGGCGCCTGGCCGAGCATGCTGACCGGGGCGAGAGCCTGTTCATGGTGGGCGCGAGCGACGCCGATTTCGCCAAGGTCAAACCGCTGCTGGATGCCATGGGCACGACCACCTACCACTGCGGCCCCGTCGGCGCGGGCGGCCGCACCAAGCTGGTCAACAACTATGTGGCCATCACCCTGTGCCAGGTCAATGCCGAGGCGCTGGCCCTGTCGCAGCGCTTTGGGCTCGATATCAGCAAAACGCTGCAGGTGCTCTACGGCACCTCGGCCACCAATGGCCAGCTGCGCATGAACTTTCCCAACAAGGTACTGGCTGGCGACACCTCACCGGGCTTCACCATTGATCTGGCGCACAAGGATTTGTCGCTGGTCGTCACCGCTGCGCATGCCGCCCGTGTGCCCATGCCCGTGGCCGCTGCCGTGCATGAATCCTTTAGCCTGGCCCGTGCCAGCCAATATGGCGGAATCGATTTTTCTGGCATTGCCGATGTGGTCTGCGACCTCGCCAAGATCGAGCGGCCACGGGTGCCAGAAGGCTGGAAGCCCAGCTGATCAAAGCATCGACGCGCGGTGCGCTGCCACCCCAGCCATCGCGCCATCCGCCACAGACAGCGCAATGCTGCCCGCTGCACGTGCGCCGTCGCCGCAGGCAAACACATTGGGCACGCTGGTCTGCTGCATGGCATCAACCTGCACATAGGGGCCCATGGGGCCTTCGACCAGCGCACAACCCAGCTGCTGCGCTACCGGGCTGGCGGGCGAGGTGCTTGGCTGGGTAAACAGTCCCTGCATGGCGATGGTCCGGCCATCGGCCAGCACCACATCAGCAAAGCCATCGATGCGCAGCACTGGCGTCGCCTCGATGTTTGTGCCTCGCCTTGCAAAATCGGCCAAATCTGCCTCGCTAGGCGCATAGACCCCGTTGAGGAACAAGGTGGTCGGGCCCCAGTCGGGCAGCATCAGACCATGGTGGTGGGCCAGCGGCGATGCCGCAATCACGCCAATCGCGCCGCCTCCTACCTCGTAACCGTGGCAATACGGGCAATGGAACACGCTTTTGCCCCAGCGCTCAGCCAGGCCCGGCACGGCAGGCAGCGCATCGCGCACACCCGTTGCCAACACCACGCGGCGCGCGACGAGCAACTGGCCGGCCACTTCAAAAGCCAGCTCGCCGCTGGGCAAGACGCGGGCCTGCTCGGCCTGGCCCTCGATCCAGCGCACGGTCGGGTACTGCAGCAATTGCGCGCGCGCCTCTCGCCACAGCTCGGCGGGGGCCACCCCATCGCGAGACAGAAAGCCATGCGAGGTACTGCCCGCCTCGTCCACAAAACGGTTGCGGCGTAGGCCGGCATCGATGACGGTCACCTGGCGCCGCGCGCGGGCCAGTTGCAAAGCAGCCGACATGCCGGCGTAACTGCCGCCGATGACAGCGAAATCAGTGTGAATGTCCATGGTGGTCCTCTATACGGTACGAAGTGGATGTTTTGGCCAGCCGGTGCGCGCGCAAGGAGGCGCCGATCTGGGCCGACAGCTGCGCCAGCGTGACCGCGCCTAACTTCTCAAGTAACGAGGCCTCTGCCTCTTGCATGGCGCTGCGCAGCGAGCTGTTGACCACCTGGGCGACCAGGCACTCAGGATGGTCCTCGCGAAAGCCCAGGGACACGAGCGCAGGCGCACCCAAGGCCTGGTGGATGTCGCGCAAGCTCGTCTCTCCCCAGCCAGGCGCAATCAGCCAACCACCCCCATGGCCCTTGCCCGACGAGACCATGCCGGCATCGCGCAAGCC
Source organism: Comamonas sp. (assembly GCA_036667955.1). Lineage (GTDB taxonomy): Bacteria > Pseudomonadota > Gammaproteobacteria > Burkholderiales > Burkholderiaceae_C > Comamonas. The sequence continues at coordinate 133,389 of JAVWTB010000002.1, read as the reverse complement.
AGCCATCAGGCGCCGCAGCACCACCGGGTGGCTGTCCATGGTTTGCGCCAATACCTCAGAGGTCAGGGGCGTCTGCGCCTCTGCCAGATGCAGCAGCACATGCAGAACATCGGAGAACTGGCTGTTATGTTTCATGCAACTATTGTAGTTACATAAGATATGATTCCGCAACGCTGTTTTGCAGAACCACTATGGCGGCAAGGGGCTACCGCCAGCGGGCCGCTGGCCTCGTCCTAGGGCCGCGCCATGCCACAATCGCCCTCCCGCCCCCGCATCGATAAGAGGAATGGCCTTGTTCAAAAGAGTGGAGTCCGTTGTACTTTTTGTGGCTGATATCGAGGCAGCCGCAGCTTGGTATGCGCAGCTGTTTGCAGCCGAGGTGCAGTACGAGAATGCGCAGTACGCCTTTGTGCAAGGCCCAGGCGTCCTGATCGGCTTTCACCCGGCCGATGGCAAATGCCCCGGCGGCGTCGGGGGCACCACGGTGTACTGGGAAGTGGCAGACCTGGACGCTGCCGTGGAGCGCTTGCAGGCCCAAGGCGCGCGCCTGTACCGAGGCCCCATCACCACCAGCCTAGGGGCGGCGGCCGCCATGCTGCTGGATCCCTTTGGCTGCAGCCTGGGGCTGATCTGCCCAGCCGCGGCACCGGGCCTTTCGGCAACTGCGGCGTAATACCGGGCGGCAGGCGTTACTGCAGCGCCTGGTCCGGGTCCTGCGCCACTTGCAGATGCAGGATGCTGAAGTACAGCGTGACATCGCCTTGCTGGTCGATGAAGGTACCCACAGCCCGCTGCAGACGGGCGGCAATGCACAGGCACTCGGTGGCCTCGGGCCGGCCACCGGGAATGCGCGCCGTCGTCAACAGGGCCAGCTGGTGCTCGCGGCCAAAATCGTGCACCGCTTCCAGCGCCTGGCCGTGCTGTGCCGGAATGCTGGCATTGGCCCAACTCCACACAAAGCTGCCATCGCTCTGGCTGCTGGTCCCCGCCAGGCAAACGGTGCCTTGCACCGCGTGCAGCGGCCCCTGCAACACCAAGCTGGCGTTCTGCAGATCCCAGTGGTACTGAGGCGCAGCCAGCAGGCCAAACTGGCGTGGCCATTCGGTATTGCGGGCCATCATGGTCTCGACGGCATCTCGGCTCCAGGCAGCCCAGTCGGTCTCGCCCGCGTCGGGGCTGGTGGTGGTGTCGTTCATAGCGCTAGCGGTTCAAAATGCAGCCGCCATTGTCGGCCAATCCCGGGGGGCTGCGCCGATAAAAACCGCTCCGCAGGGCGCTACAGCGCCTGCGACCTGTTGGGTGCTATTACAAGGACCTAGGCATATATCACTCCTTCACCCATGCTTGCTCCGAAGCATCCCAATTCGAGCGCCGAGCATTCTCATACGAGCTTGTCGGTCATACTCCAGTGTGAGCTTCAATATCTCTGCCTCGTGGCTCTTTTTTCCTAGCAGCTGCTGCAGCTCACACAACTGCCGTAAAACATCGGTGAACAGCTCTAACGGAACACCTGGTTCGCCTAGCTTAAGGGGTATTAGCAGACCTTGCTCATACTGCCTGCGCCACAGAAACAGCAAATTTGTATTGATACCATAATGACTCGCCACCATTGATACAGATTGCCCAGCAGCATAGGTTTGCTGAATGATCGCCAATTTTTCTTGCTTAGACCACCTTCTTCTTGCTCGAGTTTCCAAAGCGCCTATATCTTGCAAACTGTGATCATGAGAGGGGGTGTTTCTCATATTTGCCATTTTTATATTTTATTTAGCCATGTCAAATATTCGTACGTTCGCCGGACGGCCAAGAAATCTGACGCCAGCACCACGGCTGCCTGAATCAAAAGTGCGATAGCAAATCCACGCCAAAAACCATCGCTTGATGCTATATAAAATATGAACAATCCAATCAATAACAATCCCAGTTCAAAACGCAGATAAATTGAAAAACCTTTCAACGTGCTTTGCATTCTTGATATTTCATCCTTAACCGCCAAAGACTTTTGCACGACTATTAACCTTGCCATGCTTTGTGCCTGTTTTGGGCTCGTCACAAGAATGGTTGCGCCTACGCTAATTTGAATGACTGCCATTGCAAGCATTGCAATGGCAGCACCTCTCCAAAATGCACCATTGCGCCAACCCCATGCGGCAATGCAGATAGCCAGCAGGCCAATAATTACCAGTATGGCCGCACTTACGCGCTCAGCATTAAAATAGCTTTGAATCATTGCCTCCCCTCAGAGGTGCAGGCCGTCCCCGGCCTGCATGACACTGCGATGTGTCTTTTACTCGATCCCTTTATCCATATAGAGCCGCTCGTTGGCCAAGGTTCTGCGATTGGCAGCGGCCAAGGGCCTCCTCTATTTGCCTAAGCAGTGACTGCAGCACGCGCCAAGGCCGCATCTTGCTCGGGGGTCCCTCCAGAGACTCCGATGGAGCCAATCAAAAGACCATCCTCATTGAAGAGCGGCAGGCCTCCACCCATCAGCAACAGGCCTCCGCTGTGAACGTGGTCAAAGTGGGCAAGGGGCTGGCCGATCTGCAATGGGGGGTTGAGAAATTCGGATGGTGCTTGGAACATGACTGCTGTACGAGCCTTGGCGATCGACAGCTCATTGGAGGCGAGCCAGGCACCGTCCATCCTGGAAAAGGCCACGAGGTGCGCGCCCGTATCCATGATCGCGAATACTGCATTCAAGCCATTTTTTTGAGCGGCTACACGGCCTTGCGCCAGGATCCGATTGGCATGGTCTAGCGTGATCTCAGACATCCTGAGTCCATTCAGTTTCTTGCCACTTCTTAGCGGCTTCGATTGTCGCTATTGGGCGCATGGTGCGATAAAGGTGCTTGTCAGCCGGAATGATCTCGACCATTGCGTCGATCATCTCTTGAGGATCTGCTTGGCCCACCAAACTGCCACTGAAATCAGGCATGGGAACCACGGCGGCTTTTTCGTCATACCACTGTACGTAGCTCTCCGCACCGGTGTCATTGAACCCAGTACCAAAAACGCCCGGATTGACAGTGGCGACCTTCACGCCATGGGGCTCAAGCTCTGCCTTCATAGAGCCTGCAATGGCCTCGATGGCGTGTTTGGTGGCGCAATAGATACCCAGGAACGGCACAACCAGAATGCCGCCCATGGAAGATGTCCAGACGATCTTGCCTGACTTGCGAGCCACCATTTTCGGCACGATGGCCTGTACAAGCTCCAGGTGTCCAAATACGTTGATATCGAAAGACTCCCGCACCCTTTGCATTGGAATGTCGACGACGGAGCCGCCCTCCATAACACCCGCGTTCAAGACCAGTACATCTGGATCAAACGAGCCTGCATGGGCGATATCGATGGGATCGAGCAAGTTCAGCTTGATGACGTCCAAACTGACTCCCGCCGTCTTTGCATCTTCACGCAAGGTGCGCACTTGCGGCCAGGTTTCGGCAGCTGCAACGACTGTATGACCCAGACGTGCCAGCTCGATGGCAGCGCCTCGTCCAAAGCCCGAGCTAGCACCGGTGATCAAGATTTTTTGAGACATTCGTGTTCCTTTGAAGTGATGACACGAGTGTAAAAATCCATTTATAAATGAACAATAAGCCCTGACTTTACAGCTAAGTGAGGTCAATTCATCAATCAGAAATTCCGTCTCTCATCTTTGAGCAAGGGGGAGAGACTCTGGGTTAGACTGGCCGGCAATTAGACTCAGACTATTCAGGGGGTACTCGCTTGAACACTGCTGTCGATCTAATCAATGAGCTTATCAATCACATTGGTGGCATTGAGTTTTTAGTTTTGGGCTAGTAAACCTCTTTCTTCAGGCTCGACCAATCAGAGGATTTGATTCTCTCAGCACTTATTTGCAAGCTCAATATCTCAATTGAACGAATTCAGATTTTATTGAAAACAAATTCATATTTTTAGCGAGACATCAATTGAAATGGAAAATGCGCACCGACCAAAGAACGGGGATTTTTTTGCATTTGCAGTATTTCTTGCAGTGGCATCTCGTGAGAGCTTTCGGGGGGCGGCTATAGATCTTGACATTACGCCTTCTGCCGTAAGCCATTCCGTAAAAGGGATGGAGCAGCGCTTAGGGGTTCGACTGGTCAATCGCACCACTCGCAGTGTCTCGCTTACTGAAGCGGGTGAACGGCTAGCTGCGAAGTTACGCCCTGCAATGACAGCCATTGAAGATGCACTACGCGACGTAGATCAGCTTCGGCAGATGCCCAGAGGTACGGTGAGAATCAATGCCAGTGAGGGAGCGATACGCATAGTTTTGCTGCCTATCCTTGCGCAGTTTTTGAAAATGTACCCCGAGGTTCAATTAGATATAGTGAGCGACGGGCGATTGAGCGACATCATCGGAGAGGGTTTTGACGCAGGTATCCGTCTTGCCGAAGCGGTGCCCAAGGATATGATTTCTGTACCTTTGGGCGGAGATGTGCGCTTTGCTGCGGTTGCATCACCACAGTATGTGGCTGAGCATGGATGCCCCCAAGTTCCTCAGGATCTCTACCGCCACGCCTGTGTTCGGTTTCGCTTTGAAAGCGGCAAGATCTATCGGTGGGAGTTTGAACGACACGGAGCGAGCGAAGTCATTGATGTGAAAGGACCTCTGACCCTTACCGACCAGCCTCTGATGGTCGAAGCTGCAATGGATGGCGTGGGTATCGCCTTTGTACCAGACCACCTGGTACAACATGCGCTTAAGGATGGCAGGCTCATTCGGCTATTAGAAGACTGGTGCCCGCCATTTCCTGGACTGTGCCTTTGCTATTCTGGACATCGACAGATATCTACAGCTTTACGCGCACTCATTGACATGGTTAAAGAAAATAATCCGCATGCGAAATCTTGAGTATGGAGAAATGTGATTATTCAAAAATGCGCAAACAATGCATGAACAGCAATATTTTTGCTTGTTTTCAATTTACATTCCAAGACGCATCCAGCCCAAACGCACACAGGGCACTCCCGGGCATGCAGGCCGGTTGCCCGCATTGGCCGATCCGCCAGCTTGCCAGTTTGAGCAACCACGCCCTCAATGGCTCTGAATTTGCATGTAGTGAGAATATCCTCAAGATCAATCAGAACCTACAACAACGCGAAACGCCCGGGATCACCGGGCGCTTTTCGAGTGGCAAGACACCACGCGTTTCGCCAACACATGGCAATTCGTCGCTCTGTCGACTTGTTTGAGGCATCCAGTTGCAAACAACACGGCACCCCACACGCCCATACGCGATGAGCGGCTTTCAAAATAGCAGAGCTGGTAGCAGACTCCAGCCCTGTGGCACCCAGATCAGTTCAGGCCGAGCATGCCGCGCAGCTTGGACAGGTCTTCTGCCAAGGTGTTCACACGCCCTGCCAGAATCTTGCGGTCGCTCTCACCCAGCTTGGTGTACAGCTCAAAGCTGCCATCGGGCTTGCGGTATTTGGCCAAAATATCGAACACGGTCTTGAAGTTGGCAGCTGTCTTGTCGACAAAGGCCTTGTCCTTTTTCTCGACCAGGGGGCGCAGCAGCTCAAAAATCTTGTCCGCCCCTTCAAAGTTGGCCTGGAAGTCGTCCAGATCGGTGTGGCTGTAGCGCTCTTCTTCGCCCGAGATCTTGGTGGCAGCCACCTCTTCCATCAGCACGGCCGCACCGCCCACCACTTTTTCTGGCGGAAAGGTCAGGCCACCCACGCGCTTTTGCAGCTCCTTGGCATCGGCCAGCAGCTTGTCGGCAAATGGGGTCAGGCCCTTGGTGCTCTTTTCTACCCAGAGGCCGTATTCGATACGGTGGAAGCCGGTAAAACCAGGGTCCTTCTCAGCCTTTTCATGGTCGTCTGCGCGCGAATCCATGCTCTTGTCCAAGTCGGCAAACAGCTCGGCAATCGGCTCGATACGCTCATAAGGGCGGCGCACTTGGGCATACATCTTCTTGGCCTCTTCGACCTTGCCGGCCTTGACCGCATCGGTGAAGGCCTGCACACCCTTGACCAGCTCGCGCAGGTTGTTGTTGACGTAGAGCTTGTACTCCGCCAGCGGCTTGACCAGCTCCAGCGCAGACACACCGTCTGCAGCCCAGCTGGACAAGGGGATGACGCTGGCACTGCCGGCCAGCAGCAGGCCTTGCAAGAATTGGCGACGCATGGACATACGAGAACTCCTAGATACTGAGGGAATCTCTGCAAAACTTCTTGCCTTGGACTGAACGCGGTCTCGGGCGATCCGCTGCGTTGTCTTTCTTGTCAATAGCTCGCTATTAACTGCAAAAGACGTCTTGCGGCTCATCCCGATCCGCGCCCATTCCATTAGGCAAAAGTTCTGCAAAGCTTCCCAGGATTGATAATTTTTGGCTTCCAGCACCCGATCACCAAGCCCGTGCCAGCGGCACCACCTCTGCGGGTGGTCGCGGCACAGGCCTTGCAGTACAGACACCAGTGGCTGGTTAGGAACTTGAATCAGGTCTTGGCGGCAGCGCTCAGCAGACTGCGGCCTAGCCAGTCATTGGCATCGGCGACGCCTGGCAGCGCGTAGAAAAAGCCCCCGCCAATTGGCTTGATATATTCTTCGAGCGGCTCGCCATCGAGCCGTTTTTGCACCGTGACAAAGCCCTTGTCCAGGTCCGCCTGGTAGCAGATGAACAGCAGGCCCATCTCCAGCTGGCCCGACTTGGTCACGCCATTCGAGTAGTTGAACGGGCGGCGCAAAATCAGGTTCGCTTCGCTGGCATGCGTGCGCGGGTTGGCCAGGCGGATATGGGCATCCATCGGCGTCTTCTTGCCTTCGGCATCGGCCGCGTAATCGGGCGTGTCGTGCTCGGTCTTCTTGCGGGCATCCAGCGGCGCACCACTGTCCTTGTCGCGGCCCATGATGGCCTCTTGCTCGCCCAGGGGCGTGCGGTCCCAGCGCTCGACAAAATTGCGGATGATGCGCACCACCTGGTAGCTGCCGCCAGCAGCCCAGGCCGGCTCGTCCGACCCGGGCTGCACCCAGACAATGCGGCGCATCATCGCGTCATCATCAGACTGGGGATTGGCCGAGCCATCGCGAAAACCCAGGAAATTGCGTGCGCTCTCAGCGGGCTGGCCTGCTGCGGCCGGGATCGGCGGCACCGAACCCTCCTGCTTCCAGCGCACCACCAGCAGATCGGGCAGGTTCTTGATGATGTCGCGCAGCGCATGGATATTGGTGTCGGGCGTATTGGCGCAAAACTGGATCGACAAATCGCCATGGCACAAAGCGGCCTGCAAGGCATCATTGGGGTGCTGCTGCATGGCGGTGAGCCGCTTGGGCGCCAGGTCTTTCAGGCCAAAGCGCGTATCAAACAGGCTGCGGCCCACGCCGACCGTCACAGTCAAGGCATCGGGCTGCACATCGGGGCCCAGAATGCCGGAGCCTGCTGGTGGCAACTTGGGGTCCAGCGTGGGCTGCAGACCGCCTTGGGTCAGAAAACGGATGCGCTCGGTCAGGGTCTTAAAGAGCCGCTCCAGCTCCGCCGCGTTGCTGGCCAGCACATCAAAGCTGACCACCATGCCCGCCAGCGGCCGGGGGGTGACGATACCGGCCTGGTGTTTGCCATAGAACGGCACGCGCTGCTGCGTGACGCTGCTGTGCGGTGCGTCTGCCACCTGGGTGTTGCCGGGAGAGGCGTCCTCAGCGGCCAATGCCTGGCGCGCCGGCATGCCCGCCAGCACACCGGCGCCCATAACGCCGGCCGCTTCACCCAGCCAACGCCGCCTTGCGGGGTCGGTACGCTCGGGGGCTACGGATTGAGACGCGTTCCTGTTTTTGAAAAAAGACATGCGCTGCTTTCTGTATGTTATTTGTAGAAATAGAAGGCGAAAAGTTTAGGGCTGCAAGCCCAGCGCTGCATTGACCTTGGCCATGCTTTGCGATGCTTGGTAGAGCGCTTGTGCCAAGTTCTGGCACTGCACGGGGTTCAACGCCACGCCGGCAATGTCAGCTGCTTGGCTGTCATCGGCAGGCACGCCCAGCTCATCGAGGCGCTGGCGCAGTTTGCCCAGACTGTCCTGCAACTGCTGGTTCAGGGCCGGATTGGCATGGGCCAGCACGGGGCCCAGCACCTGCTGTGCCTTGTTGGCCGCTGCCCAGCTGCCATAGACAAACTGCAGCACTGCACGGCCCTGCTCCGGCGTGGTGGCCTCGCCGGGGATCAAGGTCGAGGCACGCTCCAGCGCCTTGGCGGCGGCGGCGGCAATCGACTGCGGCTGCAGGCTGATATCGCCCAGGCGCAGGCTCAGTTGCTGCACATCCTGCTGCAGGCTGGTTGCGAGCGGCAGCAATTGGTCTGCAGGCTCGCCTGCTTGCAGGCCTGCCGCAATGCGCTGCAAGCCCACAAAGGCCGGGTCCTTGTCGCGCAAGGCAAAGTCAGCGGCGCGCGCATCGATGCGGGCATTCAAGTCACCGTACTGCACCGCCAGCGGCGCCAACTTTTGGTACTGGCCACGCGCCAACGCAGCCAGTTGCAGCGCATCCGCCGGGTAGCCATCGGCGGGCGCAGCAGTGCCATCTGCCGGTTGCGCCAGGCGCTGCTGCAAGGCATCGACCATCTCTTGCAGGCTGGCCGCCTCGGTCAGCATATAGACCTGGTACTCGGCCAAAGCGCCTAAAAATGCGGTGACGGGCGGCTTGGCCGCCTCGGCCTTGAAGGCCTCAGTGGTGGTCACCGTCAAGCTGCCACGCGCGGCATTGAGCAGGCCGCAAGTCATCTCATAGTTGCCGGGAGCCAGGCGGGCGCTGAGCTGCTGGGTCATGCCGGGCAGAATGTTCTCACGCTCTTCGAGCACCATCACGCCGTCCAGAATTTCCCACTCCAACGCGCGTTGCGACTGGTTGACGATGCGGAAAATCACCTTGCCCGCTGGCACGGTCACTGCATTCGGTGTGCAGGTGCCCTGGTTAATTTCGATGGTCACCACCGGTACGCCATCGGCCCCAGTGGCGCTGCCGGCACCGCCGGTGTTGGCATGCGGTGCAGTCGATGCCTGCCAAAAGGCGGCCGCGCCCAGCACAAAGACGACCAGACTGCCCAGGACCACGGGGCCCAGGCGGGGTGCAGACTCTGCAGAATCAGGGGTGGTCTGCGCTGCGGCTGCCACTTTGGGGGCGGAAGCGGCTGCGGCAGCAGGCGCGGCTTTGACCGGCCAGAAAAACATCAGCAAGGTGACGACCAGGTAAAGCGCCCAAGCCAGCACTTCGCCGACGACCGGCGCATGCATATAACCCAGCAAGCCGCCCAAAATCACGCCCAGCGGGCTGTCTTCCGGCAGCACAGCGCTGCTGTCAAACACGACTTGCTGCAGGTGGTTCCAAATACCGGCCTCGTGCAGGCGGCGCACAGCGCCAGCCAGCAGGCCAGCGGCCACCACCAAAATAAAGATGCCGGTATAGCGGAAGAACTGGCGCAGATTGATACGCACGCCGCCCTTGTACAGCCCCACGCCCAGCAGCACCGACAGGGCCACGCCTAGGAAAGCGCCGGCAGCCGCGCTCCAGCCCGAGCTTTGCTGGAAGATGGCCAGCAAGAAAAAGACGGATTCGACCCCTTCGCGCGCCACGGCCAAAAAGACCATGCCGATCAGCGCCCAACTGGCGCTGCCCGAGGTGCTGAGCGCCTTGTCGACCGAGGCTTGCAGCTCGCCCTTGATCGAGCGCGAGGCTTTGCGCATCCAGAACACCATGCCGGTGAGCATGCCCACGGCAATAAAACCGACCAGGCCTTCAAAAAGCTCTTGCTGCTTTTGGGGAAACTCGGCGGCCATCCATTGCAGGCCAGCGCCGACGAAAAGCGACAGGCCCAGGGCCAGAAACACCCCGGCCCAAACGGCGGGCATCAGGCGGGCGCGGCCTGTGTGGCGGAGGAAACTGGCAATGATGCCAACGATCAGCGCGGCTTCAATGCCCTCGCGCAGCATGATCAAAAAAGGAACCAGCATGTAATGTGTTGCTCAAGCGGGGGCGCTCACCGGCGGGCGGCACCCCTGCTGATCTTTCTCAGTTCTGTCGATAAATTCCAAGCCGCACAGGCGCAGCACCCAGGTCTGCTGTGAGCACTGCGACACATCCCTGCCCTGACCGCGCTTTCAGTGGCCAACACAGTGGTAGCAATGTGCCAGCAGGCCGTCGCAATGCGGCGATGCAGCAAAGGCAGGTGCAGCATGTTAAGACCAAACCGGCCCTGCTGGGGGGCTGCACAGCCGCCTCCAGCACCTGGGAACATCTTTTACAAGCAAAAATGCCTATTTTATCATTGGCAATATGAATTTATTGCTATAAATTAGATAGCAATCCATATTAGCAAAACACCCATGCCGCCAACATGGCGTAAGGCCTGGGACTTGCGGGTCCGAGGGCTTTCTTAAAGCCTTTCGATCCCGTACACGGATATGGCGGCCTATACCCCCAGCTTTTCGGTGAGCCTGACCAGATCAGCCAGCGATGTGATCTGTAGCTTGCGCATGGCATTGCCCCTGCGCACCTTCACGGTGACTTCGCTCAGCTGCAGCTGGTGCGCGACCTGCTTGTTCAGCTGGCCCTGCACCACCAGCTGCACCACCGCACGTTCCCCGTCGCTGAGCGAATGCCAGCGGCCACGGATCTCGGCCTCAGCCGTCTCTTGCAGTCGCCTGGCACGGTCTTTCTCAATGCCCTGATGGATCGCATCGAGCAGGTCCTGGTCCCGAAAGGGTTTGGCCAGAAAGTCGATGGCGCCGCTTTTGATGGCTTTGACCCCCATAGGAATATCGCCATGCCCCGTGATGAACACCACCGGCAGATGCAGGCCCAGCGACTGCATCTGGCGCTGAAACTCCATGCCGCTTTGCCCGGGCATGCGCACATCCAGCACCAGGCAGGCAGGGACATCGGCTAGCGGCTGGGCAAGCAACTCGGCAGCGGACGCAAAGGCCCGAACCTGCAGACCGACGGAGGCGAGCAGATCCTCCAGCGCGGCGCGCACCGAGTTGTCGTCATCGACTACATACACCATGGCCGCCTCGCTCATGCTGCAGCCTCCTCTTGCGCCACCGGCACGCTGAACGCAAACACCGCACCACCCGGGGCCCGGGGCTCGGCCCAGATGTGGCCGCCATTGGCCTCCACCATGCTGCGGCTGATGCTCAGGCCCACGCCCATTCCCTCGTGCTTGGTCGTCCAGAAGGCTTCAAACACCTTCTCCTGCGCCCCGGCTGGCAAGCCCGCGCCCCTGTCCGATACCCGCAGGACGATCTTGTCATCCACCAGAAGCGTTTCGAGCAGGATGCTGCGGCGCGGGACATCCATTGCGGCGCTGGCCTCCATCGCATTGCGCAGCAGATTGGCCACGACTTGCTGAATCTGCACGCTGTCCGCCAGTGCCAGGGGCAGCGCGTCCGCCAGGTCGGCATGCAGCGCGATCGCCTGGCGCTGCAGTTCTGCCTGCGACAGCGCCAGCACCTCCCGCACGGCTGCGTTGAACACAAAGGGTCGGGTGCTGGCAGGCGCACCCTTGGTGAGATTGCGCACCCGGGTAATGATGCCGCTGGCCCGGTCTGCATCACCCAGAATACGATGGATCGCCTGCCTGGCCTTGTCCAGGTTGGGCGGATCCTGCTCCATCCAGCGCCGACAGGCATGGCCGCTGGTCACGATGGCTGCAAGGGGTTGGTTGATTTCATGTGCAATGGAGGTCGTCAAGCCCTCCAGGCTGTGGATGCGCGAGAGGCGCTGCAGGCGCTCCTGGGCATCATGGGCAGCCGTGCGTGCAGCCTCTGCTTTGTAGGCCAGATAGCCAGTGATCAAGATGGCCACCGTGCTGATGAGCATATTGATCAGGCCTGCACGGTAGTCGCCATCGGTGGTGATGAAAAAGCTCAGCCAGGTCAGGCCGATACAAGCCCCCGTCAAACGCACGAGCCCACGCGCGGCCAGCACATGCGCCATGGCCAGGATGACTACGGTGTAGAACACCGACACTGCCACTTCGTAGCGGGTCGTCGTATCGATCAGAAACAGCACGACTATGGCAAGCACCATGGCCGTCAAATGGGCGCCTCGGCTGCGCCAGCGGGGTATTGGCAGGGACTGGTTCTTCATCAGGTTCAGTCAAAAGTGGTGGGAGCAAGGGCCATGGATCGCAAAAGGCTAACACGGCAACCTGGCCCTCGCGCCCGCCATCGTGGCAAAGGCGAGTCGTATCAGAAACGGGTATTCACACCAAAAGCCATCCGGCTCACGGTGGGCTGCGTCACATCCAACGCCGCATCCAGTGCATAGGCCCGGCCATGGGCCACAAAAGCATACAGGCTGGTGCGCAGCGACAGCGGGTGGATGTAGCCCAGAGACATCACCTGGCTGGTGTTGGCGCGCGCTCCGCTGCCCTGCCATGCCCAGTTAGGCCGCGCCTGGGACCACTGCAGTTGCAGCTCTCCATGGCCAGCGGGAATCGACGCCCCCACATAAAGGGCGTCCAGACGGCCGCCATCCACAAACTCGATCGGCCCCAGCCCCTTGAGCCCCGCAGCCTGCAGCTCGACAGGGCCATCACCCCCATTGCGCCCAACAAAGCCATTGCGCTGACGGCTCCAGCCAGCGGCCAGGCGTGCAAAGCCAAAGTTGTAGCTGGCACCCAGCTGCGCTGCGCTGGGACGCTGGCCGCCCATCCCCTGCAGACGGACGCTGCTGGCCTGCTCCCAGCTCGCAGCCAGCAGCCAGGGGCCGTCTTCATAGCGCAGCGCCAGGCCATAGAGCTTGTGGGCTGCACTGCCTGAGCCCGCACTTGAGCCCGCGTCTGCGATGTCAAAGCTGTAACTGGCGCCCAGTTGCACACCGCCCCACTGCGGGCTGCGCCAGCTCAATTGCTTGGGCACCTGGTAGTTGTCCGAGGCACGCATCAACGCCCCCAGGCCGAAATTCTTCCACGACCCCACCTCAATCAAACTGACAAAGGCCTGGCCTACCGTGTATTGGCGCCCCAGCCGCAGCTCCCCCAGGCGGGGATGCCCCAACCCCACCCAGGACTGGTAGTTGAACGGCAGTGCTGGATCGTCTGGCGCGCCATGGGCCGTGTCAATGCCGCCCTCCAGCGCAAAGGCGGCGTAGCTGCCGCCGCCCAGCATCTCGCGCCCCTGCAAGCCCCACAGTGAGTCCGACTGGCCACCGCTCAGCAGGCCCTTGACCGTGGGTGCACCACTCACCCGGGTCCAGCCCATGGCGGTATCGACCGTGCCATACAGGCGCACGGTGGTCTGGGCATGGACAGGCACCGCCAGCAACACAACAAGGACTGCTGCGCAACGGGCTAGCACGCAAGGCCGAGTGGGTCGCGGCTGGGGCCGGAGCGACGCTGCCGAGCCCGGGGCAATGAAATCAAGGAACGAGAATGGCATGGCTAGAAGGGACATGGCTGGGCCGGGTAGCTGAAGATAGACAGGTGAAAGATAAAGGGCAAGCAGGCAACCAAGCATTGGTGCAAAAACAACCCGCCGACTAGCGGACAGACATCCAAGACAGAGGACTGCGCAGGCAATGCTTGCACTGCTCAATGACGCGCTTCAGACAAACGCGCTCTCAATCAGCGCAAAGTGCCCGATTGTTTGACCATCCAGACCGGGATTGCGGTGAGCACCAACACGGCGAGCAGCTGCATCCACAGCGAGCCCTCCCAGGACAGCTCGGGCATCACGCGGAAGTTCTGCCCGTACCAGTTGATCAAGGCCGTGCCCGGAATGAAAGCCGCCCAGAGCACACTGAAGACCTTGGTGACATTCAGGTCGCTCGTGGCCACGGTCTCCTCGGCCGCGCGGCGATGGAAGCGCTGGCGCTCCAGCATGAAGCGTCCTCTGCGCTGCACCCCTTCAATCTCAGCGAGCAAGCCATCGAGCTGTAGCCGATCCCCCACGGGCCCTCGCCAGGCAGCGCGGCGAAGGTGTGACGCCGCCCGCACCAGGTCGTCCAGCGACTGCAGAACCACTGACAGCGGGCGGTTGAGCATGGACAGATGGCTGTCAACATCGGTCAGGTCTTGCGCACCTCGCGTGCCCTGGGTGCCGACCGCCAGCTGAAAGGACCGCAGCGATTGCATGGAGACCGCAAGGCCCTCGTCGATGCGATCGAGCACCAGACTGGCCTGGGCCAGCAGCTGGTGCAGCAGCACCAGCGCGACGGCCTGGGCGCTGTCGGGCGACAAGCCCTGGGTTTGAATGCGCTCCAGCGCCTGGCGCGGGCGCAGCATGGGGTAGCCGGTTTCCACCGTGTACAAGCACTGGGCATCGCCAGACAGGCACCAAAGCAGGTCGGCAACCAGCACCTGCCCTTCCTGCACGCGGGCGCAACGGATGCGCAGGGCAGCGCCTGGCCGCGCCGCCATCTGGGGCATCAGGTCGATGCCATGGTGCTGACCAAGCGCTTGCAGCGCCTCGGGGTTGCTGGCATGCAGTCGACGCCAGGCAGACAGCTCTTGGATCGGGTTCATCGCATCCAGCCCTTGCGTTTGATGTAGGCCAGGGGCATCAAGGCGAACAGGCCCGTCAGCCCCATCACCATCCACTCCCCCCAGGGCAGTTCCAGCTCCGGCATATAAGCAAAGTTCTGCCCATAGAACGCAGCCACCAAGGTCGGCGGCGTGAAGACGGCGGTGACGACGGTGAACACCTTGATCACCTGGTTTTGCTTGATGTCCAAGGTGGTCATCAACGACTGCTGCAGGTTGCGGATCTTGTCGTGCTGGAAGCGGGCATAACGGCGCAGGCTGTGGATATCGGCCAGCAGCACCGGCAGGCGCTGGGCAAAGCGCGCATCGCCCGCAGCCCGGCGCAGCCATCGGCCTGCGCGCGCCAGCATCAACTGGCCCTCGACCGTTTTGGCCACCAGCTCTTCGGCCTCTCCCAGCGCGATGGCCGTGTCGGCAATATCGGCCACGCCAGCCTGGCGCTTGGCCGTCTCGAAGCCGCCACTGGCGGCGGCCACGGCATCGCTGCGTTCGTCCAAACGCGCGGCGATATCGCGTATGGTTCCATGGGCGGCATCATTGAGCGCTTCGAGCATGCAAAACAGCATCGCGCAGGGGTCGAGCGCACAACCGTCAGCCATGGCCGCAAACAGCTGCTCGCCGGCCTGGTCCAGCGCGGTCAAACGCAGGCCTTGCTCCACGCTGATCAGCACATCCTGACCCAGGGCGAACACCACGGTGGTTTCAAGAAACTCCCCGTCCTGGCACATCACCAGCTCCACAGGGATCACGACAAAATCGCCCTCTTCCAGCGCGGCCCTACCGCGCCTGGTGCACAGATCGAGGCCCTGTATGCGCTGCACCGCCTCCAATGAATCGCGCTGTGCGCTGCTCAGCCGCAGCCAGCCAGCCTGGGCCAGGCGCGCATCCATGAGGCCACCAGCGATACTGGCATTGATGTGCGCCGAGTTCATGGTTGCTCCGCTGGGGTCGCCAGCACTACCGGCCCGCGCTGCTCGGCTGGCTCGGCCAGCGCTGACGGCTTGTCCTTCTCAGCCATCGCATAGCCACCGTAAACATGCAGTGCTGCAAAGCTGCCCAAAATAAGCGCGTACAGCACCACCACCGCGATCATGATTTCGCGCTCGATCTGCGCTGTTCGCGGGCGGTTGGCACGTGCCTCGTTGATGGCCTGGCGGCGCTGCATGGCCGCCTGGCTCGCGTCCTGCAGTGTCAGATCGGCATTCCAGACGAGACCCTCCAGGTTGCGGGAGAGCGTCGTGTAAGTGGTCCTGGTTTTGTCAATGGGATGCGGCATCGGAGTATCTCTTGTGAAGGGGTAAGCCATAAGGGCAGCTTGGCAGCGCCAGTCGTTGGCAGCCCGGCCTGGCCTGGCCTGGTTTGGCAATGGCAATGGCAATCGCGCGGTTTAGCGCAGCCAGCCTCGGTGTTTAACGTAGAGCAGCGGCAACAGCGCCAGCACCGCCGTCAGCGCGATGGTGATGGGCTCGCCGTACTGCCACTCCAGAATCGGCATCCTGGCCACATTCATGCTGTAGTAGGTGGAGATCAGCATCGCAGGCAGGAACACGGCCGTCACAACGGAGAAGACCTTGACGATCTGGTTCTGCTTGACGTTCAGCGCCATGTTGTTGGTCGCCTGCAGCAGCCGCACCCGGTCATGCACAAAGCTCACATGGTCCTCGACGGCTTCGATGTCCTCGATCAAGCTGGCAAACAGCGGCTGGAGCTGCGCATCGCTGGCGGGCAGGCGTGACAGCACATGGCGGGCAGCCAGCGCCAGTTGCAACTGGCTCTCGATGCAGTCCGACAGCAGCTCTTCGACCTCACCCAAATCAAGCTGGGCCGAGACCACATCGCTGACGCCGAAATCGCGGTCCCGCGCCTCTAGGCTATTGAGCACAGAATTGGTCTGCACCAATACCCGGCCCAGATCGCTGTTGAGCGCGTCCAGCAACTCATCACAGGCATCATTGATCGCCTGCAAAATCACCGCAAAGCTCTCCAATGCCCCAGCCGCGTGCCCCTGGCGCACTAACCTGCTCTGCGCCATCTCCAAGGCCTGCGGCGCCGGGCTGGGCTCCAGCGACAAAACCATGCCACGGCCGACAACAAACACGACGCGGCTGGCCTGCTTGCGACCCTGCTCCATGCCCAAAAAGGTGATCGCAAAGTAGCTGCGATCGCCGTCCTGGCTCAGATTGCTTTGCAAGCTGTGGTTCAGGTCGATGCCCAGGCTTTGCAGAAGCCCGGCCAGCTTGCCAGGCTCGTCGGCGCTGATCCGCAGCCAGGCGGGCATGGCATCAGAGCCTGTGTCTGCGGATGGGCGAGAAAGATCGGGTCGTTGGTGGAGGTTCATGGAGGCGATCCTTGTGGGGTCTGGGCCAGCGGTGGGAGCAGATCGGACTTGATCGCACGCGCGCTTTCATAAAAGCCCGAATGCGAGCCCGAGGTGGACGAGGTCTTCGTCTCCAGGTCGTAATTGCCCACATGCAAAGCCGCCACGGCCAGGACCAGGATGCCCCAGGTGAGGCCCAGCATCGAGAATGACAGCCGCTCATAGCGAGACCAGGAGCGGGGTGCCTGCGGCTGCACGCAGCAAGGGCGGCGCGCAGGCCGACTCCAGACCAAGGTATGGAGGGGCCGTTGGGCGGATGGAAGCGATCCGCCTGGTGGAACGCGGTGGGTATGCGGCATGGTGCAGCCTTGTCTGGGCGCCCCGGCTCCGCCCAAGACGCAGCCAAGTGCGTCATGGGCTGGCGGGGCAGCATGGTGAAAACAGCGGCCTCAGGCGCTGCGCTTGGCGGGCGCGGGTGTTAGTGGCAGCCGATGGAGATCACAGGGGATGGCCGCTGCGGGCGCATCTGCGCGCGGCCCCATCAGCCAGCACAGCGCACGGGAGCGGCTGGCCGTGCGAGAGGCTGCGGGCCCATAGCCCCGGTCGAGGTGTTGCAGGCGGTTGCGCGCCACCCGGCTCAATTGGGGCAGCAGCCGAACGCGGTGCTGGGCCGCCAACAAGGACAGCGCCTCGGCAATGACAGGGCCTGAGAGGCCCGAAAGCGCCTGCGCAAAGGGCTTGTCGCCGTGCGAGGCCAAAAAGGCCGACAGCGCAGACGGGGAGCGGGAAACAACAGCGGCCCGGATGACGCGCTGCAACAGCGGGAGGGAGCGGGAGTGGAAGAACAACATGAGATTCTCCTTGGGGCAGCCTGCCGCCAAGGCCTCTCATGCATCTAGATGCGCGATGGCCTCGGAGCGGGTGCCCGATGGGTGGTGACTGGAGTGGGCTGCAAATGGCTTGGGCGCTTGCAGCAGCGCATAGAAGGATCAGGTTCGGGGTCCATGTTTCTTCTCCTGGTTAACCGGGCCTATCTCGACCAAGCCTTCAGCAACTGAAGGGCGCATCGGCGGCAATCGCCGGGCCGGTACATGGGCTGAGGTTGGTGGGGTGGAGGGCGAGAAAACAATGCTCTCGCGACGACAAAAAGAATTCTCGCAGGCTGACGCGCCACTGACCAGTGGTCTTTGGGTTATACGCACCTGCCATTGGCATGCTGCTGCTATACCAAGGTATAGGCATGCCAAGCAAACCCTGCCGTGAATCGCCCCTGCGCAAGTCGATCAGCCCGAGCACCCGGTCACGGGCACGTTGGCAGGCTGCAGCAGGCACAAAAAAACCGGCAGCCCTTACGGGTCTGCCGGTTCTGTAAAAACAGCCTGGGCGACGTCAGCCTGCCCGGGCCCGGGCCTTATCAGCCCAGTGCAGCCACGGCTGCGTTGAAGGTGCTGCTGGGGCGCATCACAGCGTCCAGCTTGGCAACGTCAGGCTGGTAGTAGCCGCCGATGTCCGCAGGCTTGCCCTGCACGGCCTTGAACTCAGCCACGATCTTGGCTTCGTTCTCAGCCAGGCTCTTGGCCAGCGGTGCGAACTTAGCAGCCAGTTCGGCGTCTGCCGTTTGGGCGGCCAGGGCCTGGGCCCAGTACAGGGCGATGTAGAACTGCGAGCCCCGGTTGTCCAGCTCACCGGTGCGGCGCGATGGCGACTTGTTCTCGTCGAGCAGCTTGCCGGTGGCCTGGTCCAGGGTCTGGGCCAGCAGCTTGGCGCGCTCATTGCTGTTCTTGATGCCCAGCTCTTCGAAGGACACGGCCAGCGCCAGGAACTCGCCCAGCGAATCCCAGCGCAGGTGGTTCTCTTCAACCAGCTGCTCCACATGCTTGGGGGCCGAGCCGCCGGCGCCGGTTTCGTACAGACCGCCGCCTTGCATCAGTGGCACCACCGACAGCATCTTGGCCGAGGTGCCCAGCTCCAGGATTGGGAACAGGTCGGTCAGGTAGTCACGCAGGATGTTGCCGGTCACCGAGATGGTGTCCAGGCCGCGCGCTGCGCGCTCCAGGGTGAAGCGCATGGCGCGCACTTGCGACAGGATGTGGATGTCCAGGCCGTTGGTATCGTAGTCCTTCAAGTAGGTTTGCACCTTCTTGATCAGCTCGGCTTCGTGCGGGCGGTACGGATCCAGCCAGAACACCGCAGGCATGCCGGAGTTGCGGGCGCGGGTGACGGCCAGCTTGACCCAGTCGCGGATCGGTGCGTCCTTGACCTGGCACATGCGCCAGATGTCGCCCTGCTCCACGTTCTGGCTCATCAGCACTTCGCCGGTAGCGGTGTCCACAATGTTGGCCACGCCGTCTTCGCTGATCTCGAAGGTCTTGTCGTGCGAGCCGTATTCCTCAGCCTTTTGTGCCATCAAGCCCACGTTGGGCACGGTGCCCATGGTCTTGGGGTCGAAGTTGCCGTGCCACTTGCAGAAGTTGATCACTTCTTGGTAAATGCGGGCAAAGGTGGACTCAGGCATCACGGCCTTGCAGTCGTATGGCTTGCCATCGGCACCCCACATCTTGCCGCCGGTGCGGATCATTGCGGGCATCGATGCGTCCACGATCACATCGTTGGGCGAATGGAAGTTGGTGATGCCCTTGGCAGAGTCCACCATGGCCAGCGCTGGGCGGCCTTCCTGGCACTTGTGCAGGTCGCGGATGATTTCTTCGCGCTGCGAGGCCGGCAGGGTTTCAATCTTCTCGTACAGATTGGCCATGCCGTTGTTCACGTTCACACCCAGTTGCTCGAACAGCTTGCCGTGCTTCTCGAACGCTTCCTTGTAGAAGATGCGCACGCAGTGGCCGAACACGATGGGGTGGGACACCTTCATCATGGTGGCCTTGACGTGCAGCGAGAACAGGATGCCGGACTGCTTGCAGTCTTCGATTTCCTTTTCATAGAAAGCCAGCAAGGCCTTCTTGCTCATGAACATGGAATCGATCACTTCGCTCGCTTGCAGCTTGACCTTGTCCTTGAGCACCACGGTTTTGCCAGACTTGGTCTCCAGCACCATCTTGACTTCGCGTGCCTTGTCCAGTGTCATGGACTTTTCGCCGTGGTAGAAGTCGCCCTCTTCCATGTGCGAGACATGGGTTTGCGACCACTGCTTCCACTCGCCCATCGAATGGGGGTGCTTCTTGGCGTAGTTCTTCACAGCCAGCGGCGCGCGGCGGTCCGAGTTGCCTTCGCGCAGCACCGGGTTCACGGCCGAGCCAATGCACTTGCTGTAGCGCGCCTTGATGTCTTTCTCAGCATCGCTCGTCGGGTTGTCCGGGTAGTCGGGCAGCTTGTAGCCGTGGTCTTGCAGCTCCTTGATGGCTTCTTGCAACTGGCCCACGGATGCCGAAATATTAGGCAGCTTGATGATGTTGGCATCCGGCGTCAGGGTCAGCTTGCCCAGTTCGGCCAGGTTGTTAGGCACGCGCTGCGCTTCGGTCAAAAACTCGGGGAATTCACCCAGAATGCGGGCTGCCAGCGAAATATCACTATCGGCCACATTGATGCCGGCGGCGCCCGCAAAGCTGCGAACAACCGGCAAGAACGCCGCGGTCGCCAGGCGAGGCGCTTCGTCGGTCAGGGTATAGATGATGGTGGGTTGCTGGGTAGTCATCTGGTCTTTCTAGTGGCAAAAGTTCTGATGTGCGTCGCGCCTAGCTGGCCCTGTCTGCTTGGCCCTTGGCGCGCCCGCGTAAACTCCCTCATGTACCGCTTGCCCGCAATCCCTGGGAACGACCCCTCAAATGCTGCAATGCAATATCACAATACGGAATTCAACACACAGGATTGTCGCTGCTTTTTAAGTCTTATACAAGAGTTGAGCTGGCGAATTGTTGAGCCATGCGCTCTGCCTCCTGGAAAATGGCGGCCTGCTCCCCTCTTATGCCAGCCCTGCACGACAGCACTGTGAAACCCGCCTCCCCCACGCCTTTGCCATGACCACGCCGCTCGCCTCCACCTTGACCATGCATGAAGCCGATGTGCAGTGGACGGCCATCCGCGCCCAGGGGCCCGGTGGCCAGAACGTCAACAAGGTCAGCTGCGCCATCCACTTGCGCTTTGACATCCGGGCATCCCGCCTGCCCGAAGAGGTGCAGACCCGTTTGCTGGCCTTGGCCGATTCGCGCATCACCCAAGATGGGGTGGTGGTCATCAAGGCGCAGAGCTACCGCACGCAAGAGCAAAACCTCTGGGATGCGCTGGAGCGTCTCAACGCCATGGTGGCCAGTGCAGCGACCGTGCCACGCAAGCGCCGCGCCACCAAGCCCACCTGGGGCTCGCAGCAGCGCCGGCTGCAAAGCAAAAGCCTGCGCGCCGGCGTCAAGGCCCAGCGCGGCAAGGTGCAGGATTGACCATGCACCTACTCCAGCAGACAACAGCCGGTGATAATAAGAAGTAATCTCATTTGTCAACGCCTGTATTTCCATGAACGTGCGACGCAGCATCTTGATCGTCGATGACCACCAGAGCATCCGCGACCCTCTTGCCACCTTCATGCGCCGCTACGACTTCAACGTCGACACCGCCTGCGATGGGCTGGCCATGCGGCAATTGCTCAAGGACCGCAGCTACGACCTCATCATTCTCGACGTCATGCTGCCCGGCGAAGACGGCCTCTCCCTGTGCGGCTTTGTCACCGAGCACATCGGCACCCCGGTGATTTTGCTGACCGCCATGACCGACCAGGCCGACCGGGTGGCCGGCCTGGAGATTGGCGCGGATGACTATGTGCTCAAGCCCTTTGACCCGCGCGAGCTGGTGGCGCGGGTGCGCAGCGTGCTGCGGCGCGGTGCCCGGCGGCGGGCAGACGATGCAACGCCATCGATACCAGCACCAGAGGCCTTTGCAGAAAAGCGCTACACCTTTGAAGGCTGGTCCTTTGACCTCACCACGCGCGAGCTGCACGACCCCGACCTCAGCCCCGTGCCCCTGACCACCGCCGAGTTCCACCTGCTGCGCGCGCTGCTGGAGAACCCCAACCGCGTGCTCAGCCGCCAGCAGCTGATGGACCTGACCCAGCGCGAAGGTGCGGCCTTTTTTGACCGCAGCATCGACACCCAGATCAGCCGCCTGCGCAAAAAGCTCGAATCCGACCCGCGCCAACCGCGCATGCTCAAAACCGTGCGCGGTGACGGCTACCTGCTGGCCGCCAGAAACATCACGCTCGCGCCATGAAACTGCTGCCGCGCACCTTAGCCGGCCAGTTGCTGGCCCTGTTGCTGCTGGCCTTGATCGTGGCCCACCTGGTCGCTGTCCTGGTGCTCACCTGGCTGCGCCACGACAGTGACGAGGTCCACCCACTGTCGGCCCACACCATCGAGACCCGGGTGTCTTCAGCCTACCGTGCGATCGAGAGCAGCCCCGAGTCGGCCCAGCGCCTGGTGCAAAGCATCAGCCTGCCCGATTCCCAGTTCCGCATCCGGACGCGCCCCTTTGACGATGGCCAGCCGATGACCCCGCAAGAGGCCAAGATAACGGCCAGCCTCCAGCAGCGCCTGGGGCTGCAAACAGCGCCAGACACTGCCGAGCCCACCGTGCACGTCCATCTGCGCATGCGCTCGCCCATGGCCGCCAGCCAGGCCGGTGATGTGGACCAGGACATTCTGGGCCTGCTCAGCCCGGCGTTTGACGAAGATGGCAGCTGGATGCTGCATGTGGATGTGCGCCTGCCCGATGGCCAGTGGCTGAGCAGCTGGCACCTGCCCACCATGCTGCTCAGCCACTGGAGCCGGGTGCTGAGCTTCTCCATCCCAGTGGGGGTACTGCCCATCATCGTCATTGCCGTGCTGTTTGGCCGCCGCATCATGCAGCCCTTGCGCATGCTCACCGATGCGGCCCAGCGCATCAGCCGGGGCGAGCGCTCGGCGCACCTGCCGCTCTCGGGCCCCGAAGGCGTGCGCGAAATCATCGATGCCTTCAACGAGATGCAAGACCGCCTGCTCGGCGTCGTCAACGACCGCACCCGCATGGTCGCCGCCATCGGCCATGACCTGCGCACGCCCCTCACCTCGCTGCGCATCCGCGCCGAGCTGGTCGACGACGAGGAACTGCGGCAGGCCATGGTGACCACCATCAACGAGATGCACAGCATGGTCGAGGAAATCTTGCATTTTGCCCAGGACGATGCCATGCGCGAGACCACCCAGCATGTCGCGCTTGATGCACTGGTGGGCGAGGTGGTGGAGCAGCAGCGCAGCCTGGGCCGGCACGTGGACTGGAGCCCCCCACCCCCCATCAGCTACCGCTGCCGCCCAGCCCACCTCAAGCGCGCCTTGGCCAACCTGATCGACAATGCCGCGCGCTATGGCCGTGTACAGGTCCGGCTGACTGTGCCGGACGCCGCAGACCCGGGCACCGCAGGCACCGTGCGCATGGAAATCGAAGACCAAGGCCCCGGCATTGCGCCCCAGGACATGGAGCAGGCTTTTCGCCCATTCAGCCGGCTGGAGGTGGCCCGCAACGGCGAGACCGGTGGCTTTGGGCTGGGGCTGGCCATTGCCCGCTCTTGCGTGCGGGCGCATGGCGGGGAGTTGAAGCTGCATAACCGCAGCGAGGGTGGGTTGCGAGCGGTGATTGAGTTGCCGGCTTGAGGGGCCTCTGAAGGCCGGCCATCCAAGCCTGGGACGGGTCAACATATTTTTCGACGCTCAGCCTGCTACAGGACAACACAGCGCCTGCAGGACTATCGCCACATTCCAACGCGCCCCTGCTAAAACCCGTCCGCAAAACTGGCCGCCGCCGTGTAAACGCGGTCCCGGGTCATCCATTGCATTGTCTTCTGTGCCCATAGGGACAGTCGAATTCGCAACACGACCAAGCCTCCATTCTGTCTCTTTGAGAGCACAAGAATTCTCCCGAGGATGCCTCTAAATAATAGACACATTTTGTCACCATAATTACAATGGCTGGCGGAGTGACAACAAAGTTTGCAGCGCGTTTTCACGGATCTTATAAGCCTAGAATCCCTGCCGATACATCAAGCCTGCCGCTGTATGTCAGTCCAGCTGCGCCTCGCGTAGGTATCCCAACAGAAAGTCATATTGTGAAGTTCAACATTTCTTCAAACATGCCCCGGGTAAAGGGTGTCCGCGCAGCCATGCTCCCTACGGCGACTGGGCTGTTCATCGCATTGGCTGGGCTGCTGTCGTCTTTCGGCGCACAGGCGCAAGCGGCACTGCCCACGGTGTCTTGCAGCACGTCTTCTGCGGCATTTAGCACGGGATATGACGCGTCAACCGGAGGCGCTCTAGCCCAAAATTCGCCAGAGCCATCTTGGAAATTTGCGTTTGCTGGCACTCCAGTCAGTGACCCAGCCGTCGCGCTGAGCGCCATATCGCCCGCGGCTTGGACACCCCTCACTGTCTATTGGACAGCGCCCTGGAGCACCTCGCCCTACAACAATGCCAATTGGGTTTCCCCGCTTGGTTTTAACAGGGCAGCTTCTCAACGCTGGGGCTACTATCGGTACCAATTCAACTTGGACCCTGCAGTCAATCCGGCAGATCTGTCGATTCAGTTGTCCTACCTGGTTGACGATGTCGCGACGGAAATCTACGTCAACGGCGTTGCCCAAAGCACGTATGACCCCGTCATCAACCCGGGCTCGACATTTTCAACGCCGCCCATCTCGCGCACTTTGACGCAGGACTGGAAGCCCGGTCTGAACGAAATCGTGTTTCAGGTTCTGGACTATGGCTGGGTGACGGGCTTGCTGGTCCAGGCTGAGCCCAAGGCCGTGTGCAGCCCTACTACGGTGGACATCACCAAAACCGCCAGTGCGAGCCAAGTCAATGTGGGCGGCACCTTCAGCTACGACATTGTGCTGACCAACCAAGGCTCGCAGCAGGCCAGCGTTTCGCAGCTGACGGACACCCCGCCCGCTGATATCACACTGAACGCCTGGGCCTGCACGGCAGCCAATGGCGCGAGCTGCCCTGTCCCCAGCAGCGGCACAGGCCCCCTTAACCTCAGCAATCTGGCTTTGCCACCCGCCGCGTCAACGGGAGGCGCTGGTGGACAGCTGACGTTCACCCTCCAAGCCAGCGTTAACGCCAATGCAACGCCAGGGTCACTGACCAACACGGTCCAAGCGACGCCAGACGCGACCACCACACAATGCTCTGCCGCGTCTGGTGGTACGACTGCCGCGCAGTGTGCGGCGTCGGCCAGCATCACCGTGGTCAAGCCTGTCACGCCCGAGCCGGCAGCGCCGACACCGGTGCCCGCAGATGCGCCCTGGGCCTTGTTGGCATTGGGCGGATTGCTGGCGGCCTTGGGAGCCCGCAAAGTGAGGTCTCAAGGTTCTGTGTAACGCAGGCACCTTCTCCTCCCCGCCACGCCCCTTCAGCAAACGCTGTCGGGGCGTTTCTGCGCGGGCATGGCGATGGGATGATGCTGCATACCCGCAGCCGCAGCCAGGGCGGTTTACCGGCGGTGATGGCGTTGCCAGCCCCAGGCTCAGTCAGACTCATGCAGATTCTTGGGGCGCTTGCAACCTGCGAGCCGCAATGGCCTTGGCGCAGTTTCCCCGACCGTATCCCTAGTGTTTGCTCAGCTCGGTGGCGGCCTCATCTATCAAGGCCGCCACATCGGCCGCCCTGGACGCGAGTGACGCATGGCTTGCGTCCAAGCTGAGGACCTTTCGCGGGTTCATCCGCGCTGACATCATCTTTTGATTTTCCGGATGAATCATCCGATCTTCGCTTGAAATCTGATACCAGCTGGGCTTGTTCTTCCACGCGGGTGCCGTGATGTTGTCGCCAAAGGTGCTGGCCAGTGGCGCTTTCTGCGTCACCGCCATCACCAGGGCTTCGTCTGCGGTCAGGTCCTGGCAAAAGCTTTCGTGAAACTTCTCATACTGGGCCCACAGGTAGCCATCACTGTCGGGCGCGAGATTGGCAATAGCGGCAGGCGGATGGGCTTGGCTGATGCTGCCTGGGCTCTCCCCTGCGTCAGGCGCGAAGGCGGCGATGTACACCAAGCCGACCACGTTACCCAGGTTGCCTGCTTCGCTGATGACGGCGCCGCCGTAGGAATGTCCGACGAGCAGGACCGGGCCAGACTGTTGAGCGACCATCTTGCGCGTGCGCTCAGCATCGTCGGCCAACGAGGTCAGCGGCAGCTCAACCGCGCGCAGCTTGGTATAGCCCTTGCGCGAAAGTTCAACGATCACCTTGCTCCAGTGCGCCGCACCGCCCCAGAAGCCATGGACCAAGACGATAGTGGGTTTGTCGCTCATGATTTAACTCCGTAGTCTGTAAAAGTTGCCCCCTGCTTTCACAACTGGACACCTGCGAGAGGGAACACGCATCCTACTCGCAGATAAGTGGCCTCTCAAGCGCGACCCAGCCTGTGGACTGAATGCCCAGCAGTCCCATGCCTTTGCATGCCAGGCAAGACAAGCCGCACCCTAGCTCCCCCAGAGGTTCCCTGCCAGGCGCCCTCAGGCCTGCGGCCGTTCTGCCCAACCCCGGCCCACCTCACCCCTGCAACCACGGCAAACGGTCACACACTGACACAAACAGGCAAACGCCAGCCACATGCGTCGCAAATGATTCTGATTGCGAATTAGTTTGCACCCCAGCCAACGTGACCGGCCCCTGCGCCGCGTCCACGCCAGCCAGCTCCGCTCTGCACCCTTAGGCCCCCCGGCATAGCCCGGGGCTGCGCCGCTTGCAGGCCGTCTCACCGCCATTGTTTGTCGTCATGTCCCATCCCGCTGCTTCCTTCCCCCTTCTTCCCATTGCGCTGGCTGCTGGCCTGTGCCTGTCGTCCGCCGCTGCCGCCCAAGACAATGCCGAGCTTGGCTCCACCTTGGCGACTGTCACGGTGACGGCGACCGCTACGGCCACCGCCGTCAAGGATGCGCCCGCCAGCTTGACGGTGCTGACCGCCGAAGACATCCAGCGCGTGCCCGCCACCGACCTGAACGAGGTGCTGCGCCGCGTACCGGGCCTCACCCAGGCGACCACGCCCGATGGCGGCACCAGCATCCAGATCCGTGGCCTGCCCCAGCAGTACACCTTGATCCTGGTCGATGGCGTGCGCGTGGGCAGCTCCAGCGAAACCTTTGACCGCTACACCCGCAATGAACTCAACTGGATCGCCCCAGAATCGATTGAGCGTATTGAAGTGGTGCGCGGCCCCATGTCCTCACTCTACGGCTCAGACGCCATGGGCGGCGTGATCAACATCATCACCAAAAAAGGCGGAGACCAATGGGGTGGCCAGGTCTCGGCTGGTGCCGAGATCAACCCTGAATCCATCCGTGGCAATGACTACAGCGGTGGCTTCAACATCAGCGGCCCGCTGGGCAATGGCTTCAAGCTGCAGCTCAACGGCCAGCAAACCTACCGCCAGGCGGACAGCGGCCTGGAAGACGGCACCACCGCCTTCCGCTGGGGTGGCGGCCGCGAAGGCGCCAAGCGCCAGTCGCTGGGTGCGCGCCTCGATTGGGACATCAACGCAGACCACAAGCTGAGCCTGGATGTGCAGCGTGCCGAGTGGAAAACCCTGGGCGGCCCCTCGCCCTCGACCAGCAACCCGGGCGGCTTTGCGGCGGCTGCCACCACCCGTGGCCCCTCCAACATGGAGCGCGAAAGCACCAGCCTGACCCACCAAGGCAAGTACAGCTTTGGCAGCTCCAAGCTATCGCTCAGCCACAGCAAGTACAGCAACGAGACGACCGCCCCGCGCATTGAAAACGGCCAGTTTGTGCCGGTGCCCGGCGGCACCGCCGCGCAGACCTACAGCACGCATTCAGTCTCCGAGGACCTGATCCTCGACGGCTCGGTCACCATGCCGTTCAAATGGGGCTTTGACCAGATGCTGACCGTGGGCGCGCAGTGGCAGCGCCAGGAGCTGGACAACCCCAACTCGGTCGGCTCGGTCGCCAATGAGGCGGGCGTGGTCGGCCTCAGCTACAAGCAAGCCAAGTCGCAGGCGCTGTTTGTCGAAGACCAGATCTTCCTGCGCGACAACCTGACCTTGACCTTGGGCCTGCGCGGTGACCGCCATGACGACTACGGCTCACACGTGAGCCCACGCGCCTACATGGTCTACCACCCCAGCGCTGCCTGGACCTTGCGCGGCGGTTACTCGGAGGGCTTCCGCGCACCCAACCTGCGCCAGTCCAACGAGAACTTTGTGAGCCAGTCGCAAGGCGCGGGCTGCGGCTTTGCCGGCTACACCGGCGGGGGCTGCAGCATCCGGGGCAACTCCAACCTCAAGCCCGAGACTTCGCAAAACTGGGAGTTGGGCGCTGCCTGGGAACACGCAGGCTGGCAAGCGGGCCTGACCTTCTTCAACACCAACTTCAAGGACAAGATCGATTCGCAAGGCATTGGCTACCTGCCGGGCGGCAGCAACTACTGGGCGCAGTATGTGAACATCGACGCGGCCATCACGCGCGGGCTGGAGGCCAATCTGCGCGTACCGCTGAGCCGCAGCATCACCTGGAACAACAGCCTCACCCACATGCTCAAGGCCGAGAACAAGACCACGGGCGTGGCGCTGACTACCGTCTCCAAGTGGAGCGGCTCCTCGGTGCTGGATTGGCAAGTGATGCCTGCGCTGGGCCTGAGCCTGGGCGCCGAGCTGGTAGGCAAGCAAATGGGCCTGGCCCAGCGCCTGGCTGATAACGCTAACTTTGGCGAGCAGCGCATCCAAAACAGCTATGTGCTCTATGACCTGGCCGCCAACTACCGCTTCAACAAAGCGCTGCGCATCAACGCGGGCGTGAAGAACCTGTTTGACCGCCATGCCAGCGGCACGCGTGACGTGGGCAACAACTTCTACCTGCCCGGCCGCCGCTTCTTTGCGACTTTGACGGCCAGCTTCTGAAGTTTGTAGGCCCTCACCAGGCAGGTGCTGAGAGACCAATCTTCAGCACCTGCCCGTGCCTTGCTTTGCCTGTCAGGGCTTTTCAGCAGCAAAGCCGTGGCGCTTTGCTGCCAGCACCACTGCCAGGCTCAGTACCAGCAGCGCCAATACAGCGGGTGAGAAGGCGCCCACCCCCCAGTGGGCCAACAACAGGCCGCCAGCCATGCCGCCGCCGGCAATCGCAAGGTTCCAGGAAGTCACCAGCATGGACTGGGCCACATCGGCCGCCGCCCCAGCGCTTTTGGCCAAGGCCGTTTGCAACAAGGTGGCAGCCCCACCAAAACCCAGGCCCCAGGCGGCCACTGCCAGGTAGACGACAGTGGGCGAGCCCATGGCCAGCGCCAGCAGCAGCGCGCCCAGCAAAAACAGCCCCGTGCTCGCCAAAGTCAGCGCGCGCAAATGCCCGTCTATCAACACCCCCGTGATCCAGATGCTCAACACCGACAGCAGGCCAAACACCAGCAGCACCCTGTCTACCTGCGTGGCTAGGCCGGCCTGTGCCAGCAAAGGCGCTATGTAGGTGTAGAGCAGGTTGTGCGCCAGCACATAGGTCAGCACCACCAGCAGCACCGGCCGCACACCTGGCAGGCGGAACACCTGGCGCAGCTTGAAGGACTGCCCTGCAGGCTGCCCGGCAAAATCAGGCAGACGCAGCTGCACCCAGCCCATCAGCAGCAGCGCCAGCACGCTCATGCTGCCAAAACACAGGCGCCAGCCTAAGTGCTGCCCCATCCAGGTGCCCAGCGGCAGGCCCAAAGACAGCGCCAGCGGCGCACCCAGCATGGCAATCGCAATGGCGCGCCCGCTTTGCTGTGGGCTCACCATGCGGGTGGCATAGCCCGCCAGCAGGGCCCATAGCAGGCCTGCAGCCACACCAGCCACAAAACGGGCCAGCAAGGTGAGTGCATAGCTGCCCGACACCGTGGTGACCGTATTGGCCAGCACAAAGCCGGCCAATGCCGTCAGCAGCAAGGGCTTGCGGCGCATGCGCTGGGTGGCCGCCGTCAACGGAATCGCCGCCACCAAGGAGCCAATGGCATACAGGCTGACCAGCTGCCCGGCCATGGCCTGCGACACGCCCAGCCCCGCACTGATCTGCGGCAGCAAGCCGGCCGGTAAGGCCTCCGTCAAGATAGTGATAAAACCCGCCAGCGCGAGCGCCAGCAGCGATGCAATGGGCAGGCCGCCGGTGTGGGGTGGGCATGAGCTGCCCTTACCAGGGCGATGGGGGTGGGAGAGTGAAGATGCATCTGACATGGCGGAACGGCTAAAGCCTTTGTACGAATCCGCGCTGATCGGGTGACCTGCGGCGGGAGAAAACCAATGAGCCGCCATGGTGCAGGGATTGGCCTTGCAAGACAATAATGCCGAAGTTCAAAACATATCGGACAAATTGTCTGCAATGGGAGCGCTATGGACGCATTGAGTGGCATCGCCTTTTTTGTACAGGCTGCCGATACGCGCAGCTTTTCTGCAGCCGGTCGCATGCTCGGCGTCTCCGCATCAGCCGTGGGCAAAAGCATATGCCGGCTGGAGACGCGCCTGGGCGTGCGCCTGTTCCACCGCAGCACCCGCAGCATCACCTTGACGGCCGAAGGCGCCTTGTTTTTGGAGCGCTGCCGCCGCATTCTGTGCGAGGTGGAGGCCGCAGAGCTGGAGCTGTCCGAAACCTGGCAGTCTCCACGCGGGCGCTTGCGGGTGAGCCTGCCGCAGGTGGATGCGCTGGTCATGCCCGCGCTCACTGCCTTTATGCAGCGCTACCCGGCCATCACCCTGGATCTGGATTTCAGCGACCGCCTGGTCGATGTGATCGAGGAAGGCTTTGATGTGGTGATGCGCACCGGCGAGCCTGCCGATTCGCGCCTGGTGTCGCGGGTGCTGGGCAGCTTTGCGCTGCAGCTGGTGGCCGCACCTGGCTACCTGGCAGCGCGCGGCACCCCTCTGCAACCGGCCGATTTGGCGGCGCATGCCTGTTTGCAGCACCGTTTTCCCAGCAACGGCAAGCTTGAAGCCTGGCCGCTGCGCGCCGAGCCGGGCGCCGCCGCCTGGAGCTTGCCGACCTCCATGGTCTGCACCACCACATCGGCCCTGATGGAAGCGGCCATTGCAGGCCTGGGCATTACCTGCCTGCCGGACTTTATGGTGCGCGATGCCATCGCACGCGGCCAGCTGCTGACTGTGCTGGATGCGCATGTAGCCCACGAAGGCTGCTTTCGGCTGCTGTGGCCATCGAGCAAACAGCTGGCACCCAAGCTGCGGGTGTTTATCGACTGCATGGCCGAATCACTGCCGCTGCGCGCGCCGGGCAGCCACGGCAACACCCCACCCCCGCTGGCTATACTGCCCGCTGTCCCCCCGCAACCCGACCCCGCAGCTTGAAAGGCAGACCATGGGCCCACGCGAACAGCTCCAGCAAGACGGCTATGTGCTGCTGCGCCAGGCCATTCCGGCCGCATGGCTGCCCGATTTGCGCGAGGTGTTTGATACCGGCATCACCACGCAGTGGCCCGTGCCCCGGGGCTGGGATTGGCGCCATGCACTCGTCGATGACAACGCCCAGATGCTGGCCGTTTGCCAACTGCCGCAGCTGCTGGCCGCTGCGGGTGTGCTGATCGGGGAGCGCTTTTTTCTTTCGCAGGTCGAAGGCCGCGAGCCCGTTGGCGGTGGCGGCTACCAGCGCCTGCACCGCGACCTGTCCAACCAACGGCCGGGCGACACCGTGGGCGCCCTGGCCTTTTTGGATGACTTTGGGCCGCAGAACGGCGCCACCCGTTTGATCCCGGCCAGCCACCGGCCCAGCGCCGAAGAAGCCGCGCGCAGCGAGCATGACGAATCCCAAGCGGTACAAATCTGCGGCCAGGCTGGCGATATTCTGGTGTTTGATGTCGATCTGCTGCATGCCGCCAGCCTCAACCCCAGCGGCGCGCACCGCCGCAGCCTGCTGATCAACTATGCCGCCGAGGTGCTGTATGACGCACACCAGCAGACCGCCGCCCTGCGCCAGGTCCGCATGGATACCAGCGCCCGCTTTGACCCCTGCAACTTTGTTCTGGCGCCCGCCTGACAAAGGCCTGCGCTTAGAACCTGTTCAAAGTCTCCTCGCGCCGCGACAGTGTCTTTGCGAGATGGGATGCGAGGGGGGCGCCTAGCCGCGCAACACCGCAGCAATAGCCGCGCTATTGCGAGGATTTGCAACGACGCAGACCGCTCGCAAAGACAATGTCCCGAAGGGTTGGAGTGAAATCGGGCGATTTCTGCGCGCTGGCCCTTGCTTGCACCCCGGTGCAAGCTGCGGACCATCCCTTCGAACTCATCCCGATTGCACTCCAACGCGGCTGCGTAGAGACTTTGAACAGGTTCTTAGCCCTTTAAAGCTTTTCGTTGCTGCCGCTGCCCTGCTCGCCTTGTTCAGCTTGCGGCGCATGCCAGCCCATCTTTTGCGAGATCGCAGCACTCGCGCCTTTCAGCAAGCTGCGGTAGTAGTGCGGCGTGTCCGCACCGCAGCGCATGATGGGGAAGGACACTGACAGCGCGGCGATCACATGGCCAAAGCGGTCAAACACCGGCACCGCAATGCAGCGCAGGCCGGGCTCGGCCTCCTCATCGTCTTCGGCCACTTCTTGCGCACGCACCCGGGGGAGGATGTCCATCACCGCATCTACCGAGTTCAAAGTACGGGGCGTAAACAGCTTGAGCGGCTGCGACAACAGCAGCTCCCGGGCCTGATCAGCAGGCATAAAGGCCAGCAGCACCTTGCCGATGGCAGTGCTGTGCAAGGGCTTGCGCCGGCCAATGCGCGACTGCATGCGCAGCCCAAAATCCGATTCAATCTTGTGGATGTAGATGATGGCGTCTTCATCGAGCGCGCCCAGGTGGATGGTCTCGCGGGTCAGCGCCCCCAGGCGGCGCATTTCCTCGTCTGCTTCGCGCACCAGGTCGGTGTTCTCCAGCGCCTTGCCGCCCAGCTCAAACAGCCGCAAGGTGGCGCGGTACAGCTCCGATTCGCCATCCTGCGCCACATAGCCCAGGGCCTTCAAGGTTTGCAGCAGCCGGTGCACGGAGGACTTGGACAGCGACAGCTGCTGGGCCAGCGCGGTCACGCTGACATCGCGCTGGTTGCCCAGGCATTCCAGAATGGCAAAAGCCTTCTCCACCGCGGCGACGGTATCGGTCTTGTCCAGGGCTGCGGGGCTCTCGCTCATCGGTCCGTCCTTCTGTGTGGGCTGTGGGGGATGGCCTCGATTATCGGGCCAGCCAGCCGCCATCAACAGCCAAGGTATGGCCATGCACATAATCAGCCGCGCTGGAGGCCAAAAACACCGCCGCCCCACCCAGGTCGGCCGGCTGGCCCCAGCGGCCCGCCGGGATGCGCTGCAAGATCGCATCGGCGCGGTCCGCGTCCTGGCGCAGCGCCTCGGTGTTGTTGGTCTCGATATAGCCCGGCGCAATCGCATTCACATTGATGCCCTTGGCGGCCCACTCATTGGCCATCAAGCGGGTCAAACCCAGCACCCCGCTTTTTGCCGCTGTGTACGACGGCACCCTCACCCCGCCCTGAAACGACAGCAGCGATGCAATGTGGATGATCTTGCCGCCCCGCCACTGTGCGCCCTGCTGCGCGGCGCTCTCCAGCATGTGGCGCGCAACGGCCTGCGACAGAAAGAACAGGCTCTTGAGGTTGGTGTTCATCACCGCATCCCAGTCGTCCTCGCTGAAATCCAGCGCATCGGCGCGGCGGATGATGCCGGCGTTGTTCACGAGGATGTCGACCTGGCCACAGGCTGCCAGCACCTGGGCCAGCACATCGGCGATGGCCTCCGTGCGCGATAGATCTGCCTGCACAGCCACAAATCGGCGCCCCAAGGCCTGCACCTGGGCAGCAGTCTGGCTGGCATCGCTGCGGTTGAGGCCGACGATATCGGCGCCCGCCTGCGCTAGCGCTACCGCAATGCCCGCCCCGATACCGGTATTGCAGCCCGTCACCAGGGCTACCCGGCCTTGCAGATCAAAGGGGTGGCGGGGGATGGCCGCTGATGCGGCAGGCGCTGGGGCAGTGGGGGAATAGGACATGGATCAGGGCTTGGATGCGACACAAAAGCAGCCAGCGAAAAGCCGGGCCGCCAAGAGGTATGGCCTCTATTGAAACACAGTAAGAATTTTTCAGAACGATGTTCCGTAAATTTTTATGAATGAAATTAGATAAAGGGTTTACCAGCTATTTTTAAATTTTAAATTTATGGAACACTGTCCCGGTTGCTTCGGTAGTCATCGGACAACACCTCTACAACCGATAACAAATGCATCACCAAAGTGTGAGGAGCGAGACATGGAAATCCAGAAAACCATTGAGCGTGTGCCCGGCGGGCTCATGCTGATTCCCCTGCTGCTGGGTGCCTGCGTGCACACCTTTGCGGCGGACGCCGGCAAGTACTTTGGCTCGTTCACCAACGGGCTGATGACGGGGACCGTGCCCATCCTGGCGGTCTGGTTCTTTTGCATGGGGGCGACGATCAACCTCAAGGCGACGGGCGTGGTGCTTAAAAAATCAGGCACCCTGGTGCTGACCAAGATCCTGGTGGCCTGGGTGGTGGCGATGGTGGCCACGCGCTTTTTGCCGGCAGGCGGCATACAGACGGGCTTGTTCACCGGGCTGTCAGTACTGGCCCTGGTGACCGCGATGGACATGACCAACGGCGGGCTGTATGCCGCGCTGATGCAGCAATACGGCACGCAAGAGGAAGCAGGCGCCTTTGTGCTTACCTCCATCGAGTCGGGCCCGCTGGTCAGCATGCTGATCCTGGGCGCCACCGGCGTGGCGGTGTTTGAGCCGCGTTTGTTTGCCGGCGCGGTGCTGCCGTTTCTGATCGGCTTTGCGCTGGGCAACCTGGATCCCAATCTGCGCGAGTTCTTTGGCCGCTGCGTGCACCCGCTGATCCCCTTCTTCGGCTTTGCGCTGGGCTGCTCGATTGACCTGGGCGTCATCGCCAAGAGCGGCTTTACCGGTGTGTTTGTCGGCGTGGCCGTCATCATCATCACCGGCATCCCGCTGATCTTGGCGGACAAATTTATCGGCGGGGGCAATGGCACGGCCGGGCTCGCTGCCTCATCCACCGCCGGCGCGGCGGTCGCCAATCCGCAGATCATTGGCAGCATGGTGCCCGAGCTCAAGTCCATGGCCGATTCCGCCACCGCGATTACCGCCACGGCCTGCCTCTTGACCGCCATCCTGGTGCCGATTCTGACGGCGATGTGGGCCCGCAAATACGGTCGACGTCCGCAGCCAGCGACAACTGCATCCAACCCTGGGCCAAGCGCAGCAGCCAGCCCGGCCAAGCTCGCCCAGGACGGGCATTTCTAAGCGCCCTCTGCTTTTACCCCCGCCTGGCACGCTGCCCCGTGGCGCGCCAGGCATCTTTCACAGGAATGACTCCATGACAATTTCTTCCGTGCGCAGCGGCCGCCTGGCAGGCAAGGTGGCGCTGGTTACCGCAGCGGCCCAAGGCATTGGCCGCGCCAGCGCCGAGCGGCTGGCCGCTGAAGGCGCCCGCGTGATTGCCACCGATATCCATATCGGCCCGCTGGCAGGCTCCGGCCTGGATGCGCGCCAACTGGATGTGCGCGACAGCGTCCAGGTGCAAACGCTGGCCGAGGTGCTCGGGCCCATCGACATTCTCTTTAACTGCGCAGGCTTTGTGCATGCCGGCAGCGTGCTTGAATGCAGCGAGGACGATTGGGACCTGGCCTTTGACCTCAATGTCAAAGCCATGTACCGCAGCATCCGCGCCTTTTTGCCCGGGATGCTGCAGCAAGGCCGGGGCAGCATCATCAATATGTCGTCGGCTGCCTCCAGCATCAAGGGCGTGCCCAACCGCTTTGCCTACAGTGCATCGAAGGCAGCGGTCATCGGCATGACCAAATCCATCGCTGCCGATTACTGCACCCGGGGCGTACGCTGCAATGCCATCTGCCCGGGCACCGTCGATTCACCATCACTGGGCCAGCGCATTGCCGCGCAGGCCCAGCACGATGGGCTGTCGGTGGATGCGGTACGCGCCGCCTTTGTGGCCCGCCAGCCCATGGGCCGCGTTGGCAAACCCGAAGAGATTGCCGCACTGGTGGCCTACCTGGCATCGGACGAGGCAGCTTTCACCACCGGCCAGGCCCATGTGATTGACGGCGGCTGGTCTAACTGAGGCTAATTTTTTCGCTGCGCGACAGCACCCTTGCCTGCAGGCCCCTAGACTGGCGCCTGCTCGCTATTGACCCTTTGGAGATGACATGAAACTTCTGCGTTATGGCCCCGTAGGCCAAGAAAAGCCCGGCCTGCTCGACAGCAGCAACACCCTGCGCGACCTCTCGGGCGTGCTCAGCGATATCGAAGGCGCGCAGCTGGGCGACGCCGCCCTGGCCCGCTTGCGCGCGATTGACCCCGCCACCCTGCCAGCGGTGCCAGGCGAGCCACGCATCGGCCCCTGCGTGGCGCGCGTGGGCAAGTTCATCTGCATCGGCCTCAACTACGCCGACCATGCGGCCGAATCGGGCGCCGCCATCCCCACCGAGCCGGTGATCTTCAACAAATGGACCAGCGCCATCTGCGGCCCCAACGATGCGGTCGAAATCCCGCGCGGATCTACCAAGACCGACTGGGAAGTCGAGCTGGGCGTGGTCATCGGCAAGGCCGCCAAATACATCACCGAAGCGCAAGCGCTGGAGCATGTCGCCGGCTACTGCGTGGTCAATGATGTGTCGGAACGCGAATGGCAGATCGAGCGCGGCGGCACCTGGGACAAGGGCAAGGGCTTTGACACCTTTGGCCCCATCGGCCCCTGGCTGGTGACCCGCGATGAAGTGCCAAACCCACAAAACCTGTCCATGTGGCTGGATGTGGATGGCAAGCGTTTTCAGAACGGCAACACCAAGACGATGATCTTCACGGTCGCGCAGATCGTCGCCTATGTCAGCCAGTGCATGAGCCTGCAGCCTGGCGACATCATCTCCACCGGCACCCCGCCGGGCGTGGGCCTGGGCATCAAGCCCCATCCCATCTACCTGAAAGCTGGCCAAACGATGCGCTTAGGCATCGAAGGCCTGGGCGAGCAGCAGCAAACCACCGTGAATGCCTGATGCTGAACTGCACCCGGCGCCAGCGCGGCAACGGGTGCTTACAGATGGAAAAATCGTAGCGGCCATCACCATAGATTTACACCATCAAAACAGCCGCTATGACTGATGTACAAAGCAACCATTGCTCATCTTTTGATACAGTATTTTCCGCTAAGCTGCCAGCATCCTTCACTGCACCCCGCCTTAGCCATGAACCGTTTGTTGACCCCTTTGCTCACTGCGTTGGCGCTTTCCTGCCTGGCCGATGCCAGCTGGGCCCATGGTGATGGCCACGGACGCCACCACCACCGCAAGGAACACAAGGAACAGTTCTGGGACGGCAACTGCCAAGTAGAGCGCAAATGGAAGCGCAATGGCGAATACAAGGAAAAGCGCCGCTGCCACGACCGCCCGGCGGCCTATTACGCGCCGCAGCCCGTCTATGCAGCCCCGGTGCTGGTGGCGCCCCGCACCCCCGATGCGATTGTCATCAGCCCGCAGATCGTCATCCGCCCCTGACCGGCAGGCACTCGCACTTCTATCGCACCCTCTCCTCGGGCTGTCAGACACCTGTTTGACAGCCCGCTGCTTTTGCCTGCACAGCAACCAGCCCAGTTGGCCCACAATCGGGCCATGTCATCTATCCCCCTCCCCATGGCTCCGGCTGGCTCCATCACCTTGGTGCAAGGCATCGAAGTGGGCCACTTCACCGACACGCGCCGCCCCACCGGCTGCACGGCCATCCTGGCCAAGGCCGGGGCGGTGGGCGGCGTTGATGTGCGCGGCGCCGCACCCGGCACACGCGAGACCGATCTGCTCCACCCCACCAACCTGGTCGAGCGCGTGCACGCCATCATGCTGGCGGGCGGCAGCGCCTGGGGTCTGGACGCCGCCAGCGGCGCCATGCGCTGGCTGGAAGAGCAAGGCGTAGGCCTCGATATCTCCGTGGGCCGCATTCCGCTGGTGCCTGCGGCCGTGCTGTTTGATGTGCTGGTGGGCGATATGCGCATCCGCCCCGATGCCCAGGCCGGCTATGCCGCCTGCGAAGCTGCCAGCAGCGCCATGCCCGCGCAGGGCAATGTGGGCGCAGGGGCCGGCGCCGCCGTAGGCAAGATCTTTGGCATCCAGCGGGCGATGAAAGGCGGCATCGGAACGGCCTCCGTCACTGTCGATGGCGTCACCGTGGGCGCCATCATTGCCTGCAATGCACTGGGCGATGTGCTGCACCCGGACACCGCCCAGGTGGTGGCCGGCGCGCGCACCCGCGATGGTCTGGGCCTCATCGACACGCGCCGCGCGCTGCTGCGCGGCGAGCCGCCCCAGCCGCTGCTGGCAGGCACCAACACCACCATTGGTGTGATCGCCACCGATGCCATCATCACCAAGGCGCAGGCCAGCCGCCTGGCCACCGTGGGCCACGATGGGCTGGCCCGCGCCATCAACCCGGTCCACACCATGTCTGATGGCGACACCTTGTTTTGCCTGGGCACCGGTGCTACCGGGCGCAGCCTGGGCATGATGGTGCTGGCCACGATGGCAGCCGAGGCCGTGGCCCAGGCCACCTTGCAGGCCGTGCTGCATGCCAATCGTTTACAAATCGAAGCCGGAGATAACCACAAGGCGGTGCATCTGCCAAGCGCTGCTGATTTACAGTAAGCGCCATTCCAACAGCGCTGCTCGGGCAGCCCACCACACACCATGGGTGACCGCTCTACCTCCATGCGCCAAAAAGCTTACGGGCTGCGCCAAACGCTGATCACCCTGGTGCTCAACATCCGCGATGCCCTGGTCTCTGGCGGCCCGCTGGTTGTGCTGGCCGTCGCCTTGATTGTGTTTGCCTACTGGTGGCTCAAGCCCAACCCGCCCTCGCAGGTCAAGCTGGCCACCGGCCCGGCCCAAAGCGCCTACGCCAGCTTTGGCGAGCAGTACCGCACGCCCCTGGCCAGGAACAAGATCCGCGTCGACCTCGTCGGCAGCGAAGGCTCCTTCGACAACCTGCAGCTGCTGCGCGAGGGCAAGGTCGATCTGGCCTTTGTGCAAGGCGGCACCGCCGAGCTGACCGAGGACGACCTCGACAGCCTCACCTCGCTGGGCGCGCTGTTTGTCGAGCCCGTCTGGCTGTTCTACCGCACGGACTCGGCCCAGCGCCTGACCAAGCGCCCCCACCTCAACAGCCTCACCCAGCTCGCCGGTTGGCGCATCAATGTCGGCACCGCCGGCAGCGGCGTGCCCAATCTGTTCAACCAGTTGCTGGAGGCCAACCGCCTGAATCTGGCCCAGCTGCGCGTGTCGCACCTGGCCGAGACGCCCGCGACCGTGAAGTTTCTGGCCGGCAAGATCGATGCGCTGGTGCTGGTGTCGGCGCCTGAATCGCCGATGGTGCAAATGCTGCTGAAAACACCCGGCGTGCAGCTGATGGATTTTCCGCAAAACGAGGCCTATGGCCGCAAGTTCAGGTTCCTGAGCCCTGTCACCCTGCCGCGCGGCATTGTCGATCTCGCCGCCAATGTGCCGCCGCAAAACGTGCACCTGCTGGCCTCCACCACCTCGCTGCTGGCCCGGGATGACACCCACCCCGCCATCAAGCAGCTCTTCGCCCAGGCTTCGCAAGGCATCCACAGCCAGGCCGGCTGGTTCAACCGGGCACGCGACTTTCCCAACACCCGCAGCAGCGAACTGGCCGTCGCCCCCGAAGGCGTGCGCGCCATCAACGAGCCCGCCCCCTTGCTGCAGCGCTACCTGCCCTTCTGGCTCGCCAACCTGGTCGAGCGCATGTGGCTGGTGCTGGGTGTCCTGCTGGCCTTCATGCTGCCGCTATCGCGGGTCGTGCCGCCCCTCTACCAGTTCCGCGTGCGCTCACGCGTCTTCAAGTGGTACGGCCAGCTGCGCGCCATCGAGCACGAGATGGAACAACCCGAGCCCGACCGCGCGAGCATCCAGGCCGAGCTGCTGGAACTGAGCCGCAAGGTCGAGAAGATCACCGTGCCGCTGTCGTATGCGGATGAGTTGTATGCGCTGCGTAGCCATATTCACTGGGTGTTGAAGAAGTTGGAGCAGCAGGGGGCTGATGAGAACACAATTAATCTCATCAGCCATCTGAACCAAAATCAAGAATTATAAGTATTCAGATTTATTCATCAAAGCCGTCTATTCTTAAAAACACCTTTATTCGATTAATTCAACAATAGGCTCTTTATTTGTTAAAACCTCAAGACAAATGCTTTGCGTAACAACAATAAAATGACGAACTCCATCTTCAACTGCAAAAGATCTATAACTTGCCTTCTCCATCCAATTCAAAAAATCACCCCCCTTGAACTCCCATATCAAATGACTTGTGTTAGCTAATTTATGCGCCCAATACTCAAGCAAAACTGATTCATCAGCAACTCGATAAGCTATAACATTCCCAAACTTAATAATAGCTGTAACCCTATCAGAATGAGGTTCCTGCAGCCTATAAACAAGGCCGCTTGCATCATCTGATATCGACGAAAATTGAAGGTTAGATGGAGTTAACCCACCAAATTTTGAACTTGTAATCATGAAGTATATAATAAATATTATGGATATCGAAATTTATAGCCTGGCGCCGGACCAACTTGTACTGTCGGAACATTATCACTGACATCACTTGACCATGGTCTATATGTCACAGACCTTCCATCAGGTAACTTGCCAGTTTCACCCTGCTCTCCATTGGGCCCAACTATATCCCGACCTTTAGTAGGCCCCATCGAATCATAATCCTCTCTGGCTCCAGCAGCACCCCCAGGCCTAGCAACATTTTTATTGCCTTTTCGATCAGTCCCTGCATTTACACCATTGCCAGCAATTTCTTCAGGCGTCTTTAATCCGGAGTTTATCTTAGGCTGGTCAGAACCTGTCGATGAGGGCGACGAAGAACTGTCATTATGCATGACATTCCATGCTTTATCGGCCAACCAAAATCCAAGTTTTGCCGCGCCAAACGCAGTCGCTGCTTCGAATGAAGCTAAAAATACCGCACGAGTTACAAGAACCGGACTTCTTCCGTCAGGATCGACAAATTTAAATGGATTATTATTAGCGTAAGCATAGCGATTAAAACTATGCAAGTTATCGACATCAAACCCTTTAGGATCCATTGCCATAAACCGCCCCAATGCAGGATTGTAGTACCGAGCCCCCATGTACGACAAACCCGTATCACTGTCATGGGGCTTACCTGTAAACCACAAGGCATTGTCACTGCCATCGATATCGTTTAGGCGCTCTCCATAAGGCAAATAGCTTTCGTTCCAGAGCAGGTTGCCGCTGGCATCAGTGGCCAGCATGGGGGAGCCCGAGACATCGTTGTGGAAAAACGTAATCGTTTCCGTGATGGTTGCAGCGACGACAGGCACCGCGATGTTGGTCGTCTGTGCGCCAAACCAAGCGGCATCGCCACGGAGCATCTTCCACTGGAAGTTGTAGGTGCCAGGATTGGCGGGCGCTGTGACGGGGAAGCTAAAGCTGTGTTCCTCGCCGGGGGCAACAGGGGTATCCAGTGACACCCGACCTGTACCCGTCCAGGTGGTGTTGACAGGGTCTTGCGGGTTCTGCGCACCCAGGTGGTACGTGTCACCGGCGGACCAAGTAGAGGAGCCGGTGTTTTTCATCGTGACGGACACTGTGTAGCTTTGCCCAGTCGTCATGGTTGTCGCAGGCAGGCTTTGCGAGACAAAGTCAGCGCCATCGTCTCCAGTGGACTCCAAGACGGGAACAACCGTGTTCGTAGATGCAGCGCCGAACCACTGCGTACCCTGTGCCATTTGCCACTGGAAGTTATAGCTTGCCGGCTCTGTAGGCGCTGTGATCGGGAAGGAGAAGGTGTACTCCAGCCCGGGCGGTACCGTGCCATTGAGCGCAATCGGGCCCGCATTCCATATATTGTTGTCCGCTGGGTTCTGCGCCCTCAATTGATAACCGTTACCGCTCGTCCATGTGGTAGTACCTGTGTTGCGCATGGTCACCAGCGCTTGGTGACTCTCGCCCGCAATCATGCTACCAGGGACATTTTGTGCAACAAAAATGGCACTGTTGCTACCGGCTGGTGCAGCTACAACGATCTCCCTATTATCAGATTTACCCCCAAACCAGGCAGCATCGCCCTGCACCATTTGCCATTGGAAGCCATAAGTATTAGGCGTGGCTGGTGCTGTTATCTGAAAATTGAACGTGTACTGCTCACCTGGCGCGACGGAATTGGTTGGGGATACCCTTGATACGCCCCAAATATCATCTTGAGCACTCTGAGAGCCGAGGCGAAAGGCATCAGCCTCTGCCCAAGTTGCGGTCCCGGTATTCTTCATCGTTACCGATGCACTGTATTGCTGTCCTGCGGCCATTTTTTCTGGCACGCTTTGCGATACAAACGCAGCGCTATTGGGTACAGGAGCCAGAAGTGGTATTTGCAACTCATCGGACTTGCTACCGAACCATTGAACACCATCTTGTACCATTTGCCACTGGAACGAGAAAGTTCCGACAGGCATAGGTGCCATGATCGGAAAACTGAATGTGTACTGCTCCCCAGGTAACACAGGCTTAGCGATAAAGATTCTGGATGGTCCCCAGAGAGCATTATCCTGTGGCGCTTGTGAACCTAACCGATACCCATCACCCTCAGACCAGGTGGCAGTACCCGTATTTACCATAGTCACAGATGCAAGGTATGGCTGCCCTGCCACCATATTTTCAGGGATGGTTTGCGATACAAATTCTGCATCGTTCGGTACCGGATCAGCAACATCGATTGCGAGACTTGTTGATTTTGAACCAAACCATTCAACGCCGTCTTGCACCATCTGCCACTGAAAATAATGGATACCAAGGGCAGCGGGGGCATTGATGGGAAAACTGAATGTATAAGACTGCCCCGGAGCTACGGATTCCGTTAGCTGCACCCTACCCAAACCCCAGTTGGCATTGTCTTGGGGATTTTGAGAGCCAAGCCGGTACTGTGCACCCTCAGACCATATTTGCGAGCCTGTATTCTTCATCGTCACTGATGCAGCGTATTGTCGTCCCCTAACCATGTTCACTGGTACGCTTTGCGATACAAATGATGCACTGTTAGGCTCGGGCGGTGAGACATCAATATCGAGAGTCCAGCTTGAGCTGCCAAACCACTCAACACCGGTTTGTAGCATCTTCCAAATAATTTTATGCGTTCCCGGTGTTGAGGGGGCAGTGATATCGAATGTAAAAGTATGGAGTCGGCCTGGCGCTACAGAACCTTTAACCGGAACACGACTTACGCCCCAAACTGTAGGATTTGCTGAGTTTTGCAAACCCAGATGATACTGACCCGCTTCATTCCAAGTAGCCGTTCCAGTGTTCTTCATCGTCACCGAAATCGTATACGTCTGCCCTCCTACCATCTGCAGTGGCACATTTTGGGAATGAAAACTCGCTCGATTAGGGATTTGTGGTTTTCGGGTTATCTGAATGAAAGTACCCGTGGAGTAATTATCCTTCTCCCAGAATGCTGTAGAGCCAAACCATTCTTGACGCCCCTTTCTCATTTGCCAATCAAGGCGTGTGTTGCAACAAGGCGGAGCGGTTACCGTAACATAAGTACTGAACTCTCTACCCGGCGGAATGGGCTCACCGGGCTTTATGGAGATAGGCCCTGCATCCCAGTTATTTTGGGGAGATGCCAACACATAGCCCTGACCTGCGGACCAAGTGGTAGTTCCGGTATTTCGATAGCCAATCTGAAATCGATAGATATCTCCCTCGACCATGCTAGGCTGTATACCCGTCATAAACAATTGAGAGTCATCCTGAGCACGTGCAAAATTACCTATACCCAAAAGCAATAGAATAAAAAATGCGAATCTATAGAAATGAAAAATACTTGTTTTCAGCGGACGTTGCTTTGCATATGTATTTTTATTCATAACTCCCCCTCACTACTTTTTCGATTGAAAAACACGCTGAGCTACACGCTTACCACTCAAATATATATACTCAGTGGATTTATGTAGTTCCGCAGGTGAATATTCAACCAGCAAATTATGGCTAGAATTGTAAAATTCATAGCTTTTGACACCTGATTTGACAATAGAAGACCTATTGTTTTGTGCATCATAGGCATACACCACCTTAGAAGCTTGACTATCGCAATCCACGCATATCAAATTGGATGCATTGTCATAGGTGTATTTTTTATTATCGCCAATCACAATATTTCCATAAGCGTCGTAGCTATAGTAAAAATCTGCACCCGCATTTTTCGTACTCGTCAACTTGTTATTGCTATCGTAGTTATAGCTACGTGTTGAGCTGCCAAATTTTTGACTAGTAATATTTCCATTACCCCCATAAGTGACCGATCCTGAGCCCCATGAACCATTGGAAGTAACCAGTCGATTGATATCGTCATAGCCCAATGTTCGGTTGTAGTCAGCCTCCACCGAATCGCGGATGGAGGTCAGATTACCCACGCCATCGTAGCTGTAGGAGTTATTGTTATATTGCGCCCCACCCCCTCTACGCGTCGTGAACGTACTGGGCCACAAGCGAGAGTTTTGGTTATACTCGGTGCTGGTGCCATTTGAATAGTTCATCTGCCTGATCTGACCTGAAGGCCAATAAGTGACGCTACGAACATAACCAGAGACTTGTGTAGGCCGACCCAGCACATTAGGTGAATAACTCACCGTTGTACCGGATGGATAGGAGATCGAAGCTAGTTGATCCAGCGCGTTATAGGTGTATGAGGCCTTGAAGGTCTGCCCATCCACCACAAGCGTTTCGCTGCTCATATTCCCATTCGCATCGTAGGTGTATATACGATTTCCTGTGGAGGAACTTGCAGTTAAAAGCCGATGGGTTTTGCTGTAAGTCTGGCTAACGTTGGGCGTTCCGCTCGGATAGCTAATAGATGTCAGTCTATTTTGAGCATCATAGACATAGCTGGTAGTTGCCGAAGACCCGACCGAGCTGGAGGTCATATTCCCAGCTGCATCGCGCCCATACTTGGTTACTCCGGTTTCCGGATTGGTAATAGATTCCAGGTAGTAATTGCTATTGTATTTATAGCTACGCGTCAAGCCTGCCTGCGTCGCAGATGCAATCAAGTCTTTGCTATTCCTAGTAATGATGACGCTGGCAGAGGCTT
Organism: Comamonas sp.; assembly: GCA_036667955.1. Lineage (GTDB taxonomy): Bacteria > Pseudomonadota > Gammaproteobacteria > Burkholderiales > Burkholderiaceae_C > Comamonas. The sequence goes on along the minus strand of JAVWTB010000002.1, from coordinate 88,421 downwards.
CAGGTGCTGAGACCCCCATCAAAAACTGTTGATCAGGATTACTATAGGCTCGATAGGTATAAGTGCTGACTTTGCCACGCTCATCTGTAACCCGTTTTGAACCCGGACCATAGCTAATGCTACTATTGGTGTTATCCGCATTAGAAATACGAGTCACACGATTCAATATATCGAACTGGTAAGTGGTACCAGCATTCGAATCTGGATCAGATTCGAAGGTGCGGCGACCAAGTACATCCACCGTGTGTGTGCGGGCAATACCGCCCAAAGTCACACTTGTTGCTTGACCAAAGCCGTTGTACACGGTTCGCTCAACCAAAGCTCCGCGGGTGGCGGTTTTGGTGGTTGCTGTATAGGCCACCGAAACAGAGCTGCCTGCAGGGTAATCAATAGATAAAATACGATTTAAACCGTCGTATTTCATCTTGGTCGAACGCCCATCTCCATTGGTTTCCGATGTGACATTGCCAGCATCATCCACTTGCCGCGTGATGGAAATGCTCTCTGGTTGACTTTCAGATTGTGGAATACCGCGTTTGAAACTGGAGTAGCTATGAACTTGGGATCGCGGCAAGGTTTTAGCAATCATATTCCCCTGGGCATCATAACGGTAGCTAGTAGTGATTCCATCTTCAGTAATCGATGTCATATTGCCATTGCCATCAAATACACGGCTTATTGCGCTACCAGAGAAGCTTTCATTTTGAGGTTTATTGATGATCCATTTGGAGGTGTTGACATAGTAGCTAATATTGGTGGTCTTGCTTCCACCTGATGTACCGGACTCAACGACGGTTCTTGGGTTGCCATAGCTATCAAATTGGCTATTGGTCATGGTATAGGTTGCGCCATCGCGTACAGTCGTTTTCTTTGTCAGAATGGGTGCATTGGTTTCTCCAGAGTCGACCTTGGTGACAAAGGCGCCTGGGCGGAAATAGTTTTCGTTAGATATTTTTTGCTTATCCCAGGCATAGGTTTCCGTTTGCGTATTACCCGTTTTCTTTGACATGAGCAACCCTACCATCCAGACAGTGCCAGAGCTGGAGTAATTGGGGCCTACGTGTTGGTAGACGATGCTTCCTGTGGGTGTGGTAGCCGTAGTCGTATCGTATTTATTTAGACCACCGGGCGCATATGTAAAACTCCAGTTACCGCCGTTACTGCTACTTTTGCTTTTGATAACTGTGGAACGACTTAAAGGGTTCGCTTGGTTGTCAAAATATACAAAATCGTAGGTATAGTTGATGATGCCACCTTGCGGATAGGTGACATTTTTCATGACATGGCTACCAGGCAAAGTATTGAGATTGCTGTTGTAAGTGTATTTCCATGCAGTACCATCTGGACGCGTAACCGATGTCAAAAAATAGCTATAAAGCACATTCGGAATGGCCTGGTATGCATAATTCCAAGTCTGGCCCGCACTACGGATTTGACTAATTCTAGGTGTTCTAGCGCCGCTATCCGCATAAGTGAAAGCTATGTTGCGCCCATCATTGGTGACAACACTGGAAATCTCCGATGAAGCATTGGCCTTGTAATTGATAGTTGCATTATTTCCATTTCTATCAGTGATTTTTGTAGTGAACCATGCATATATTGGATTGACTCCGCCAGTCATATTCACTAGATGGGTCATTTCATACTGGATCCCATCTGGAGAAAAGACCCTCAGCCCGCCACTGTTGATGCAATCTGCCCTCCATCGCTGGGTCGTCAGCATCAGGGGAGAAGCGCTACCGGTGAATGCCAGGAGCTGGCGACTACCGCCTGGCAGTTCCAAGACGGGATTATCAGCCACTGTCAGCGCATTCTTGTTGGTGCAAATAGTTGTTTCTTTATTTTTGAGAACTCTTCCAAAGTGGATACTCCATCCCACCCCTGCCCCAGACGAGGAATCATAGGCTGCGGGGTTGAGAGGTTCTACAGAAGAGCTGTTGTAGGATCTGATCACCTTTAGATCAAAACCACCATTGCCAGGAATATGCAGATCAACGTACTGCCGTTGCAACGACCCAGTGAATGGATCGATATTCTCGCTAACGTTTTGGTTCACGTAATCGCGATTGGGATAAAGACCTGGATCTTTATAGAGGTCTGGTATTACTTCTTGAGCAACACCGCCGCGCATGGCAAATGCCAATAGCATGAAAGTGCAGAAATGCATCATCACTTTACTCATACACTCTCCCTTGTATTTATTCAGAGAATTTGGATTGACAAACATGTACAGTGTCAACTGCCTTATACAGCCGGATCCTATAAGTGCCAACAAAGAGGCGGCTATTCAAATTTTGAGTAATTTCAGCATCACCCTGAAATAATGAGTCGCTGAGCAGGCTAGCTATCCAACATCCAACCCACCTTACCCGCAAACGACATCCTAATGCTTTTAAACAATCAAAGCAAAATATTTGATAGCCATTTATTTTGCCTATATTTTTATACACTTATAGAACCAGCCATCTGAAATAAAGTGCGCTTTGATCACTTTGCTTATAAGAGAGGATGGTTATCACATACCAACACGGCACAGGCTTCATGCTTGTTTTGGAGTGATAGCGGATTTCTGAAGCAGAGCTTGCAAAGAACCGGTACCGGAATTTGCTATAGGCGGCCTTTGCGCTAGTTCGATGCATTCACACCTCTGGCTTGGCTTGCGTACGGTTTGCAGGACAAGGACATGCGACAGTGGACTCCGCTCAGCGGGCTCAGATTCCGGATGCCATTTGTTGGGAGCGGCGATACCAGCTGATTCACCGTTTATGTCACTCGCCTCAAAGCGGCCCGCGGTCGAGCAACTGCTATAGCAATGGGATCTCCCAGTCGCCCCCAAACAACGCCCACCCCATCCATCTCCACCACCTAGGGAGAACCCGTGCGGTTCTTGACTTACAGCAAGCTCTGTTCACACTCTAGGCAACACAATCGGCTCAAGCTCTTGGCAAAGCGGGCCCGAAACACCGTGCTGCAGCCAGGACTGAAGGCTCTTGGGATAGCAGAAATTTTCGCTTTATCTATGCTTCTAGAGCCTTTTATGCTCTTAATTTAGTAGCAATTTACGCAGCAGCGCTGGCAGACCACTGCAGCGCCTTCGACCAACGTAGTTCGTATCAGCTATTCGATAAATTGAATTAATAAGTATCTTGGAGATACAATTCTTTCAAGAATTTCTGAAAATTAGAAAATTACCCCATGCCATCCACCCGCGTCACCCCCTCCGCCAGCAGCCCTGCTGTGGCAACGCGCCCCTCTGCCCAGGGTGCCTGGTGGCAGGTGGTCGCGGCCTTGCTGTGGCTGCCGCAGGCGGCGGTGATTGCCTGGGGGATTGAAGCGATTCATCAGCAAGCAGCCTGGTCGACATTGGCCAAGGCTTGCGCCCTGTTCCTGGCGCTGGGTTTGCTGCGGGCGCTGATCGATGGCTATGGCATACGGCGCGCATTTGCGGCGGCGCGCGCCCATACGCAGCGTTTGCGGCAGCAAGCGCTGCAGGCATTGGCCCAGCACTCGCCCCTGCACCCACAGCGCCCATCGGCCGGGCTGGCCGCCAGTGTGCTCAATGAGCAGGCCGACCACATCACGCCCTACTTTGCCCGTTACACCACCGCGCGCACCAAGGTCATGGTCGTGCCGCTGGTCATCCTGGTCTGCGTGTTCAGCCTGTCCTGGGTGGCCGGCCTGGTGCTGCTGGTGGCTGCGCCGCTGATTCCTATCTTTATGGCGCTGGTGGGTTGGCGGGCCGAGGCGGCCAGCAAAAAGCATTTGCAGGATGTTGGCAACCTCAACCAGTTTTTGCTCGACCGGCTGCAGGGCCTGGCCAGTATTCGGGGCTTGGGTGCCGTCGCTCAGGTGGCGCAACAGCTGTCCAATACGGCCGACCAGTTGCGCGCCAATACCATGGCGGTGCTCAAGATTGCTTTTCTGTCTTCTGCGGTGCTGGAGCTGTTTTCTGCGCTGGGCGTGGCCCTGGTCGCCGTTTATGTCGGCTTTCACTTGCTGGGCCAGATCCCGTTTGGCAGCTGGGGCGGCACCTTGGGATTGGCGCAGGCCATGTTTGTGCTGCTGCTGGCCCCAGCATTTTTTGAACCGCTGCGCGAGCTGTCTGCCGTATGGCATGACAAGGCGGCTGGCGTGGCTGCAGAGCAGGCCTTGCAAGCGCTGCAGCAGCCCGGCCCGCAGTTGTTGGGGGGTGGCGATGACAATCAAGGCCGTATGGCCAGCGCCCATAAGGCAGCGGCTGCAGCACTGACCATCGACGACCTCAGCTTTCAGTACAGCGCCGACAGCCCTCTGGCGGTCAACGCCCTGACCGCCACGATTGCACCCGGCGAACGGGTGGCCCTCTGGGGTGAAAGCGGCAGCGGCAAATCCACGGTCATGGCGCTGATCGCCGGCTTGGCGGCCCCCAGCGCTGGCAGCATCCATATCGATGGCCTGCCGATGGATGCGGTGCATGCCGACAGCCTGCGCAGCAGCATGGCCTGGGTCGCGCAAAAGCCCCATGTACTGGCCGCCAGCCTGATGGACAACATCCGCCTGGGCCGCGATATCGACCATGCCGCGCTGGAGCAAGCAGTACAGAGCGCCGCTTTGGGCCCCGTGTTGGCCCTGCGTGGCAACACCGTGGTGGGTGATGGCGGGCTGGGCCTGTCAGGGGGCGAGGCCTTGCGCCTGACCTTGGCACGCGCCGCCGCCACACCCGGTTGCCGCTTGATCTTGGCCGATGAACCCACCGCGCATTTGGATGCCGAAACCGCCCAGTTTGTGCGCCAGGGCCTGCTGGCTTTGGCAGCGCGCGGCGCGACCTTGGTGGTGGCCACGCACGATCCGCTGCTGGCCGCCTGCATGGACCGGGTGCTTTCGCTCGATGGCAGCCAGCCCGCCGTGCACACCGCACACGCAGTTGCAGCCGGGAGCCGCGCATGAAAGCCTGGAACGCGCTGCGCCCCATCGTCCTGCTGTTTGCGCAATCGCCCTATCGCCGGCGCATGCTGCTGGGCAGCTTGCTGGCGGCCATCACCGTGTGCGCCGGCATGTCGCTGCTGGGCTTGTCGGGCTGGTTCCTGACGGCGAGCTATGTCGCGGGGCTGTCCACCGCCACGGCCGTGGTGTTTGATGTGTTTGCACCCGGTGCCGGTGTGCGCTTTTTCTCGATGTTGCGCACCGGTGCGCGCTACAGCGAGCGGGTCGTGACGCACGATGCGACCCTGCGTGTGCTGGCCGCGCTGCGGGTGCAGCTGTTCTCGCGCCTGGCCGCTGCTGAAACCGCGCTCGCCCTGCGCCAGCGCCCTGCCCGCTTGCTGCACCGCCTCACGGCCGATATCGATGCGCTGGATGCCGTTTACCTGCGCTTGTTGACGCCAGCGGTGTCGCTGCTGGTCAGCGCCTGCGTGACCGCCTTGGCCTTGACGATCTTCTTGAACTGGCAAAGCGGCCTGCTGGTCGCTGCCATGGTGCTAGCCGGTGGCCTGGCCTGCGTGGCCTGGTGTGTGCGCCATGGCTTTATGACGGCGCTGCGCCGCAGTTTTGCGGGTGAGCAGCTGCGCTCTGCGGTGATTGATGCCGTGGGCGCGCAGACAGAGCTGGTGATGGCCGGTGGCCTGCAGCGCCAAATGGCGCGCATTGCAACTGCAGAGCGCCAGCAGTTTGCCGCCGATATTCGGCTCAACCGCCTGGAATCCAATGTGGCCATCGCGATGTCGATGCTCGGCCACCTCGCTACCGCTGCGGCCTTGCTTTGTGCGGCTTGGCTGGCGCAGAAGGGTGAGATCGGCGCGCCCATTGCCGCGCTGGCGACCTTGCTGCTGCTCGCCGCGCTCGAACCCCTGACCCACCTCCGTCGCGGCGCTATTGAGGCCGGCCGTACCTTGCTGGCCGCACGCCGCATTGCGCCGCAGCTGCAGGCCGCACCCGCCACCCATCCCTTTGAAGGCCATGCGCCCGCAGCAGGCTTGGCCGTAGATATGCAGGCGGTCAGCCTCCAACACCCTGGCAGCCCTGCGCCCCTGCTGCAGCATCTCGATCTGCAAGTGGCAGACGGTGAATGGCTGGTACTGGCAGGGCCCAGCGGTGCTGGCAAATCCAGCCTCATGGCCCTCATCGCCGGTGACCTGCCCCCCAGCACCGGCCAGGTACTGCGCCAGCCTTGCGCCAGCCTGCCCCAGCGTACCGAGCTGTTCCAGGCCAGCGTGGCCGACAACCTGCGCCTGGGCCGCCAGGACGCCAGCGATGACCAACTGTGGGCCGCGCTGCAAACAGCCGGCCTGGCAGAGGTGGTGCGCGCACTGCCCCAGCAACTGAACACCGTACTGGGCAGCCAGGGCGCCGGCCTCTCGGGTGGCGAATCGCGCCGCCTGGCCCTTGCCCGGCTGCTGCTGCATCCAGCACCCTTGACCTTGCTGGACGAACCCACCGAGGGCCTGGACCGCCAGACGGCCACCCAGGTGATGGCCGCCATCGCGCACTGGCATGCACAGCGCGGCCACGGCGCCATTGTGATGGCCAGCCATTTGCAGCGTGAGGCGCGCCACGCCGACCGCATTGTTTGGATAAACCCCTTGCTAGGAGGCCTGGCGCAGGCACGCAAAGGCACGGCGGAGTTTGACGCCCTGCTGCAGCGCCTGCGACCGGGCTAGACACCGACGGAGACCGCCACTCAGCACTGATTGTCAGTTTGGAACCCACGCAGTTTTTCTACCAGATCGAGCACTTACAACACGGAAGGACCATTTCATGGATCTCGACATCGTCGGGCTATCAAGATTGCAGTTTGCACTCACAGCCCTGTACCACTTTCTCTTCGTTCCCCTGACCCTGGGGCTGTCCATCCTGATCGCCATCATGGAGACGGTCTATGTGATGACCCGTCGCGTCATCTGGCGCCAGATGACCAAATTCTGGGGCGTTCTGTTCGGGATCAACTTCGCCATCGGTGTGGCCACCGGTTTGGTGATGGAGTTCCAGTTCGGCATGAACTGGAGCTACTACAGCCATTACGTGGGTGACATCTTTGGCGCCCCGCTGGCGATCGAAGGGCTGATGGCCTTCTTCCTCGAAGCCACCTTTGTCGGCCTGTTCTTCTTCGGCTGGGACAAGCTCTCGCCCGTCAAGCACTTGATGGTGACCTGGCTCACAGCCATCGGCACTAACCTGTCGGCGCTGTGGATTTTGATCGCCAACGGCTGGATGCAAAACCCCGTGGGCGCCGTCTTCAACCCGCAGACCATGCGCATGGAAGTGAATGACTTCGCCGCCGTGCTGAGCAACCCGGTGGCCCAGGCCAAGTTTGTGCACACCGTGTCGGCCGGCTATGTCTGCGCCTCCATCTTTGTGCTGGGCGTCTCTGCCTGGTACCTGCTCAAGGGCCGCCATGTGGCCTTGGCCAAGCGCTCGATGACCGTGGCCGCCGCCTTTGGCCTGGCCGGTTCGCTGTCGGTGGTGGTGCTGGGTGACGAATCCGGTTACCTGTCGGGCGAACACCAGAAGATGAAGCTCGCCGCGATTGAAGCCATGTGGGAGACCGAGCCAGCGCCGGCCGCTTTCACCGCCTTTGGGTTCCCCGACCAGGAAGCGCGCGAGACCCATTACGCCATCCACATCCCATGGGCCATGGGCCTGATTGGCACCCGCTCGCTCGATACCGAGCTGCAGGGCATCAACGACCTGGTCAAGCATGCCGAGGTGCTGATCCGCGACGGTATCAAGGCCTATGACGCGCTGGAGAAGATCCGCGACGCCGGCTCTACCACCACCATCTCCCCTGAGTTGAAGGAACAGTTCGAAGCCAATGGCCAATCGCTGGGCTACGCCCTGCTGCTCAAGCGCTATGTGGACGACCCGCGCCAGGCCACTGATGCGCAGATCGCCAAGGCGGCATCCGACACCATCCCGCAAGTCGCGCCGCTGTTCTGGACCTTCCGCATCATGGTCGCGCTGGGCATGTTCTTCATCGTGCTGACGGCCGTGTTCTTCTACCTGGCATCACGCCACCAGCTGGAAGACCGCCGCTGGCTGCTGTGGGTGGCGGTATGGGCCATCCCCCTGCCTTGGGTCGCCATTGAATGCGGCTGGTTCGTGGCCGAGTTTGGCCGCCAACCCTGGATCATCGAAGGCGTGCTGCCCACGGCGGTGGCCGCGTCCAACCTGGGCGTGACCACCCTGCTGATCACCATCCTTGGTTTTGTGGCGCTGTACACGGTGCTGCTGGTCATCGAGATGAAGCTCATGCTCAAGGCCATCCAAAAAGGCCCCGAGCTGGAGCCCGAGCAGCGCGATCCCCAGCCACTGAGCTATGCCTCGATCGCCACGGCACAACCTACCTCTTCGGGAAAGTAACACCATGATCTTGCATACACTTTTGAACTACGACACCCTGCGTGTCATCTGGTGGGTCCTGCTAGGCGTACTGCTCATCGGCTTTGCCGTGATGGACGGCTTTGACCTGGGCACCGGCATGCTGCTGCCCTTCCTGGGCAAGAACGATCTGGAACGCCGCGTCATCATCAACGCCGTGGGCCCCACCTGGGAAGGCAACCAGGTCTGGCTGGTGCTGGGTGGCGGTGCCATCTTTGCCGCCTGGCCACAGCTCTATGCGGTGTCCTTCTCGGGCTTTTACCTGGCCATGTTCGTGATCCTGATTGGCCTGATCCTGCGCCCCGTGGCCTTCAAGTACCGCAGCAAGAACGAGTCCCCCGCCTGGCGCAGCCGCTGGGATTGGGCCCTGTTTGCCGGCAGCTTTATCCCCGCGCTGATCTGCGGCGTGGCCATGGGCAATGTGCTGCAAGGCGTGCCCTTCCGCCTCACGCCCGAGCTGTACATCCACTACGACGGCAGCTTCTTTGGCCTGCTCAACCCCTTCGCCATCCTGGCCGGCCTCATCTCCGTCAGCATGCTGCTGATGCATGGCGCTGCCTGGCTGTGTATCAAGACCGAAGGCGCCATCGCCGCCCGCGCCCGCAGCGTGGGCAGCATCTCGGCCATCGTCACTGCGGTGTTGTTTGTGCTGGCTGGCATTGTGCTGTGGAAGTTTGTCGACGGCTACCGCATCACCTCGGTGCTGAACACCACGGGCCCCTCCAACCCGCTGTTCAAAACCGCCGCCCATGCGCCTGGCGCCTGGATGCAGAACTACCAGCAGTACCCCTGGACGATGGCAGCACCCATCCTCGGCGTGCTGGGCTGCCTGCTCGCTGCCGTGCTGATCCGCGCCCGCAAGGATGGTCTGGCCATGATCACCAGTGGCCTGGGCATTGCCGGCATCATCCTGACGGTGGGCGCCTCCATGTTCCCGATGATCCTGCCCTCTTCGGTCGATCCACGCTTTAGCCTCACGGTCTGGGATTCGTCCTCCAGCCATATGACCTTGTTCATCATGCTGGTCTGCACCGCTGTCTTCATTCCGCTGATCGTCGCCTACACCAGCTGGGTCTACTCGGTGCTCTGGGGCAAGGTCAATGCCAAGGACATCAATGACGGCAACGGCCACGCTTACTGAGCGCAGCCGCACTAAGAAAGGATTTGAATATGTGGTATTTCTCCTGGATTCTCGGCCTCCCCCTGGCCGCCGCCTTTGCGGTACTCAACGCCATGTGGTTTGAGATGACTGAAGACCAGAAACTGCGCCAGCAGTTGCTGGACGACCCAGACTCGCAGCAATAAACAACTGCACGGAGGCCTTGCACGCGGCCAGGCCTCCCAAAACACAAAGGCCCAAACCTCGGTTTGGGCCTTTTGCATAGGGCGGAGCGCTTTCAGCTTTGGCTTTGCAGGTCTTCCGAGAACAAGCGCCAGTCCTTGCCCACCTTGCGCCAGTACTGGCGCAGCGACAGCGGCTGCGCTTGCTCGCGGCTTTTAAGCTTGAGGTTGGCCACGCGGATCTCGCCCTTGTCGTCCTTCCAGCCGTAGGTGGAGAGCTCTTGCAGCTCCACGCTGCGGCCCTTGAAGAGCGCGGCCATGCGCGTCTGCCAGGCCTGGCCTTCGGGCGAGGCCGTCCACTGCGGCGTAGCCAGCTGCAACGCTTTCTGGGGATCATCTTGCAACCAGGCCTGGTGCCACTGCTGGACGACAGCCGTAAAGGATTCGGTGTTCTGGCGGTGCTGCGTATCGCTTTGCGCCACCCACTGCAGCTGCTCGCGGATCAGCACGGGCGTCTGCTTGTCCACCGTGCGCATCAGCGCAATCAGGTCGGGGTTGGCCAGCACCACGCAGCCATCGCTGGCCTGGGGCAGGCGTGCAAACTGGTCGGGCGGCGCGCCATGCAGCCAGATGCCGCTGCCCGAGCGACCCATGGCCTTGTCCCAGTCATTGGGGTAGTTCAGGGTCAGCGCGCCTTTGCCATAAAACTCCGGCAGGCGCGGGCCGGCAATCTGGCGGCCGATGAAATAAATGCCTTCTGGTGTGCGCTGGTCGCCCTCTTCGAGCTTGCCCACGCCCAGCTTGCCGACCGAGACATAAAAGCTGTCCACCAGCTGCAACCGACCATTGTCATGGCGCAGCAGGTACAGGCGCGACTGGCTGGCATCAATGGCAATGGCCTGGCGCACCGTAGGCGACAGCGACAGAAACTCTGACGGAACCTGGCCAGCGCCAGGCAGCGATTGGGCGCCGTGCATACGCCGGCGGATCTCGTCTTGCAGGCCTTGGAGCTGCTCCAGGGTTTGCACACCCTGGGCGCTGGCGACGGGGTTGGCCACGGCAGGCGCATCCGCTTGCGGCACCAGGGCATGTTTAACGGGCAGCAGCATGGCCTGCTGTGCCAGCGTAGCGGGCGTCAGCGCACCAGGCTGGCCGGAGCGAAAACGCAGCAGATCGGCGTACACCAGCTGCGCCGCCTGAAAATGCGGCACATCGGCCGTCAGGCTGCCGGCGGCCTTCAAGGCCTGGTCCAGCTGCTGGCGCTGCACCAGCGCAATGATCTGCACCAGGCGCTCTTCGGCGTCGGGCTGGCGGGCTTTGCTGGCACCCGCTGCGTTGGTTTGTGCCGCAGCTCGGGGCGCTGGCGGGCTGCCCGCAGCCAGCGCCGCACCAGCGGCCACTGCCAAGGCTGCACTGGCCCCGGAGCGCCAAAACTGCTTGCAAAAAGGCATTGCCTGTGATTCCTTCTACTGACTTCGGTGCGGACCAGCGCCGATCATAGCCTGTGGATTGGCCACCGATCAGCCCCCGGTGGTCTCGCGCAGGATGCGCCAATGGCCTTTTTCCAGGCGCATTGCCAAGGTTTTGCGGGTCGTCGTCTTGAGTGCACCGGCCGCATAGTACTGGCGGAACTTGGCCGTGGCCTGGTCGCCATCGACCGTGACTTGCAGGTTGCGCACGTTCACCACAATTGCCTGCTTGCCGACAATGCGCTGGCGCCGCTCTTCCTTCCAGGCGTTCAGGCTGCCGCCGCCGGCGGGGCTGAAATGGTCGCTGTAGGCGGCCAGGTAGCCAGGCATGTCCTGCTTCTCCCAGGCCTGGGCCCAGGCGTTGACGGCGCGCTCCACATCGGCCTTGGCGGTATCGCGCGGGGGCTTGGGCTTGGTCTCTGCAACCGGGGCTGCGGGTTTGGCTGCGGGGGCTGCCGCCACCGCCTTGGCGGGCTCAGCAGCTGCAGGCGCCGGGGCGGCTGCAGGCGCAGGTGATGGCGCTGGGCTGCTGATGGGGGCGGGCACCGCAGCGGCCTTGGGCGCAGGCGTGGGAGCTGGCGCAGCTGCTGCCTTGGCGGGTGCCGGTGCGGGCGCAGGTGCCGCCTGCGCCACTACCACCGGTGCAGGGCTCGGTGCCGGGGCCACAGCAGGCGGTTTGGGTGCAGATGGGGGTGCGGGCGCAGGCGCAGGTGCGGGCGTTGGGGCCGGCGCGGCCGCCGCAGTCGCCACCGGCGTGGGAGCCACATCGGCCCGGGCCTGTACCAAGGCATTTTTGCCATTGGCCAGTGAGGCCGGAACAATCTGGGTGATCAGCGCCAGCTTGGGCGCTGCCTGCTTGGGCGCGCCTTCAAGCTGTAGCGCCTTGGCATAGGCATCGCTGGCCATGCGGGCGTAGAGGTCGCCCAGGTTCTCATGCGCCGTGGTGTAGCTGGGGTTGGTACGCATGGATTGCTCCAGCACCTGTGCCGCCTTGCGCTCCTGGCCATCGGCGGCGTACAGCACCGCCAGGTTGTTGTAAGGCTCGGGCATGCCGGGGTAATCGCGTGTCAGCGCCTGGAAGATCTTGGTCGCCTGGGCATTTTGCTTTTGCTCAGTGGCAATCACCCCGCGCAAAAAACGCATCTCCACATCGCCGGGTTGCTTGCGCAGATAGGCATCGGCCTCTTTGGCAGCTTGCGCGGCCTTGCCCTGTTGCAGCAACTGGCTCACTTCGGCGACGGCGGGCGATGTGGGCGCCGCCTGCCCCTGCAGAGCCACTCCACCGCTGATCAGCAAGCCCACGCAAACAGCGGCCCCGCGCTGGCGAAAAAAGACAGGCACCAGAGACCGCAGGGAAGAGCGCACTGGAAAAGCACGTTGCATGGGGGGATTTTCTCGTTGCAGTGGATCAAAGCTGCACCAAGCAGCCAGACATCTTGCTTGCCGCTGGCTTGCCAGGCGGCGGCCGGCGGCTGTGCCAAGCACGCGGTAAAAGCCGGCCGATTATACAGACCCAGGCGGTGCAAGCGCCCCGGCCACCGCTGTGCCACCGCTCCCGAAACAAAGCCCAAACGTTACGTAACAAGTCCGTAACACCTGGTCCTGCAAGCCCCCTGCTACCGCTTGGCCGTGCGGCATACGCAAAAAAATACTATTCAAAAACAACACACTCCTTCTCTGCAGCGCTGCACCGGCTTCGGCCATCGGTCATGGCACGGCTGTTGCAGTGAATAACGCAAGGCCATCGCCCGCACTGCCGGCAAGGCCAACGCTCTAACCGGAGACCCGCATGACACATCCCACCGCACTGCATGGCATGGAGCCGTTGGAGCCGCTGCACAGCGAGCCGCATGAGCGCCACCTGTGCATGGAGGCACAGGGCTCCCCGGGCCTGGCCCACCAGCTGAACCTGGCAGCGCGCTTTGTGGCCCAGCAGGCAGCTCCGTTGCCCCTGCCCTATGACGGCTGCCTGATGCTGTTCACCATGACGGCCCAGCACCTGCCCGTCACCTGCTTCAGCACCCAGCAGGCCAGCATCGAAGAGGCCTGGCTGGAAGGCGCAGCCCGTATCCGGCAATGGGCCTGGGCCTATAGCGCTACGGGCGTGGAGCTGCGCATCGATTGGGCCACCGGCGTGCTACCCCTGCCCGGCCATGATCCCCAGCAGGCCCTGGCGGATCTGCGCCAGTCCTGGAGCCTGGCGGGCAACGCGCAGGAGCGCGACCAGATGCTGGCCAGGCTGAGCCAGCGCATGACGCGCGCGCTCAGCCGCCTGGAGCAGTTGAGCGACCCCGTCGCGCTCCATGACGACAGCCGCTGGCAGTTGGTGCTCGAAGGTCTGCATATCAGCGCGCTGGGGGAAATGCGTACCCTGCCGCGCCACCACCCCTCGGCCCCCCGGCATGGCCACAGCAGCGCGGCGCCGGCCATTTACCAGGCTACGCAAGCGCTGCTGGCCCAAAGCCAGAGCGAAGACGGCAGCTGGCCCGAGGCCAGCACCTTGATCGACCACCTGGGCATCACCTACGCCTTGCTGCTCACCCAGCGCCAGACCGGGCCCAATGAAGTCTCGTCCATGACCGTCCACCGCGCCATGGCTTACCAGGCCGAGCAGATGCGGCGCTGGAGCCTGCATGAATGCGGCAGCGAGTTGCTCAAGGCCATGAGCCTGATCGTGCTTGTGCAGTATGTCCAGCTCTACCCAGGTGCCGGCTGCGCTGCGCCGCTGCGCGACCTCATCGGCCTGCTGTCCCAGCAGCTGCATGGCAAAGCCACCAAGGCCGGTAGCGCCACCGCGCCCTGGGCCCAGCTGGCACTGCAAAGCCTGCAAAAAAGCGGCCAGCGCCCCTCGCCCGAGGGGCAGGCGCCACACAACACCGCACCCGGCACTGACAACCAATGGCTGCATGCCGCCTGGCTGCAATTGCAAGCCCTGGCGCTGGATCAGGAGCACAGCAAGATGCACCCCGAGCCCTGGGTGTCGGCGGCGCTGATGGAGTGTTCCTTGCAGCAGGGTCATGCCACGTTCTCCAGCCACTCGCAGCGCAGCCAGTTCCTGTCGGGCATGCAGTCGCTGTTCAAAACCTGCTACCAGCGCATGGTGTGGCCAAAAACAGCCCAGGCACAGGCCAGCCGCCAACGCCATGCCCAGGCCATGCTTTGCCCGGACGCCAGGCATAGCCCGGTGACCGATTGCCGCATCGCCAGCCAGCTGCTGATCACCATCAGCGCTGCGGTAAATTTCTCCAGCCTCTCTCAGGCCCGATAAAGCTTGGCCCAGCCGCTGCCCCGCCAGCACCACCGCCACGCAGGCGCCTGCTCCGCAAGGACAGGCGCCTGCGCTCGTCTTTGACTAGCGCCCTACCGTCTCGCTCACAATGCGCCACTGGCCTTGGTCTGGCTGCAGCACCAAGGTCTTGCGGGAGTTGCTTTTCAAAGCGCCAGCCGCATAGGCCTGTACGAACCGGGCCGTGGCGCGCTCGCCGTCCACCACCAACTGCAGGTCGCTGAGCGACACGCTGATCTCGCGCTTGCCCTCAATGCGCTGGCGGCGCGACTGCGTCCATGCCGCCAGGCTGCTGCCATCGGCGGGCTTGAAGACAGGGCTGTAGGCGGCCAGGTAGGTAGCCATGTCCTGCTGGGCCCAAGCCTTGGCCCAGGCCTGCACAGCCGCCTGCACCGCTGCGGCTGAGGCATCGAGCGACTGTGCGGCTTTTGCTGCGGGCGCTGTATCCGCTGCCGGGCTTGCGCTGGCGGCGGACCTGGCAGCCTCCGCAGCGGCCAGCTGCAGGGGCGTGGCCGATGAAATGCGCTCCGCAGCGGGCGCAACCATCACCGGCTCGGGCGCAGGCACCAGGGCAGCGGGCTGCACGGGCGCCAAGACGGGTACGGCTGCCGCTGCGGGCATAGGCAGCGGCACAGCAGCCCCCGACTTGCCCACTGCCATCTGGGCTATCAAGGCCTGCTTGGGCGCAATGCCCTGGCGTGCGCTGTCCAGCTCCAGGGCCTTGCCGTAGGACTGGCTGGCCATGCGGGCATACAAGTCACCCAGATTCTCATGGGCCGTGGCATAGCCCGGCTGGGCCCGGATCGCCTGCTCCAGCGCATCGACCGCCTTGCGGTCCTGGCCTTGGGCGGCATACAGCACGGCCAGGTTGTTATAGGGCTCGGGCATGGCCGGGTAGTCGCGTGCCAGGGCAGAAAAGATTTGGATGGCCTGTGTTTGCTGCTTTTGCTCAGTAGCAATCACCCCGCGCAAAAAGCGCATCTCAGCGTCGCTCGGGTTCAGCTGCAGAAACTGGTCGGCCTGCAGCGCCGCCTGCTCGGTCTGCCCCTGCTCCAGAAGCTGTGCAACCGCATCCAGCTCGTTGCCGGCATAAGCAGGCAGCGCCAGCAAAACGGCCGAGCCGCCCGCCCATATTGCTGCTACCAACCTGGGCAACCCTGCCTGCAATAACCCAAAGGGGCGAGAAAAGTGACGAGGCGCAATGCACATAGAGGGCTTTTTAAAAGTCATGGAAACAGAAGAAAGGCAGCCAACGGCCGGGCAGACAGGACTGCTCGATCAGCGATTTGAAAAATAGAAGTACCGCAGCGGACAGCAGAAATAGTATGCGAGCGCAGCACCTGATTATTTATGTAAATTTTTATGGCATTGCCAAAACCATGATTTAAATCCTATGCATCAGCAAAGCCTCCAATATGTACCGGCTTGCTCCGCCATAAACCCAGAACGTTACGTAACGCTCGGGGTAACAGCATTGCACATAGCTTGCCCATTGGCTTGCACCATAGTTTTCGAAGCAATACTGCCGCTTATTTTTTAAAAAATATTATTAAATTTCAATAACTTACAAAATACCAAAACAAACCAGATAAAAAACAAAATATGGCATGCATGTTGCACAGGCTTCTCTCAGTAAAGCCTCGTGACGCAAGTCGGAGCCCTTGCGTTTGATATTCCCATCTCCAACAGGACAGAGAACATGACCCCCTCTACCGCACTCCCCACCAGTAACGCCGCTACCGCTTCGGTCGCCCATGGCATGGCATCCAACACCGGCGGCGCAGCAGCGATGGCCGCTTCGGCCAAGGGCACACCTGCCACCTTGTCCCAGGCCACTGCCGGTGTGCAGATCGTGCGCGACGGCCAGACCATGGCCGCCCCGGCCGGCACGGCTTTGCAGATGGGCGACAAGATCATCGTCCCCGCCGATGGCAGCGCCCAGGCGCAGTTCACCGGCAGCGGTGGTCAAAAGCTGGTCGGCACCTTTGCCGGTGGCACCGAGGCCACCCTGGGCTACCAGGCCGGTGCGGATGGCACGGGAGCCATGGCCCTGGATCTTGCGTCCGGCAAGGTAGATGTTGCCCCTGCTGGCAACGACACGGACGCGCTCGGCCTGGTGGTGACACAGGAATCGGCCGAGGCGGGCGGCTCCACCCTGGGTGATTTTCTGCTTGCCGGCCTGGTGGGCGTGGGCGGCGCAGCGCTGATCGCTTCAGCGCTGGACAGCGATGATGACGACGACCGCAGCCCCCCCATCACCCCCACAAACCCTACCGACCCCACCAATCCGACCAATCCGACCAACCCCACGGATCCAACCAATCCAACCAATCCAACGAATCCCACCAACCCAACCAACCCTACGGATCCGACCAATCCTACGAGTCCTACGGACCCCACCAATCCGACCAACCCTACGAATCCAACGGATCCCACCAATCCCACCAATCCCACCAATCCCACCAATCCCACCAATCCTACGAATCCAACGGATCCAACCAATCCGACTAACCCAACCAACCCTACGGATCCCACCAATCCGACCAATCCGACCAACCCTACGGACCCGACTAATCCAACCCATCCGACCAACCCCACGGATCCCACCAACCCCACCGATCCTACGGATGGCCATGGCCTGATCACCTCGGTCGAGGACGTGTTGGCGAGCCTGGGGGGTGGCACCTTGGTGGCACCCATCACGGACCTGGTGAATTCGCTGATCAACCCGTCCACGGGAACCTTGGCGGTAGTGACCAACGTGCTGGAGCAGCTGACCAATACCAACGGCGGCGCCCTGGGTGTGCTGACCGAATTGGTCGATGGTCTGGTCAATATTCCCGGCCAAGGCTTGGAGCCTTTGGTGGCCACGCTCAATGGCCTGATCCAGGGCCTGGGCGCGCCTGGTGCCACCGAAGGCATCCCCGGCTTGGTGAACCAGGTGCTGGGTGGCCTGCTGGGTGAAAACAGTGTGCTGGGCGACCTGCTGGCAGGGGTCGGCGGATTGCTGGGCGGCTTGCTGGGCGGCGGCTCCGGCCAGCCACCCGGCGGTACCGACGGCCCCGGCATCGTGACCAGCGTGCAAGAAGTGGTAGACGGTTTGCTGGGCGGCACCGTGGCCGAGCCCGTGGGCCAGCTGATCGACAGCCTGCTCAACCCGACCGATGGCACGCTCGCCACCGTCACCGGTTTGCTCGAAGGCCTCACCAGCGTGGACGGCGGCCCTCTGGGTGTCCTGACCGAGTTGGTCAACGGCCTCACGCAAGTGGATGGCCAGGCGCTGCAACCACTGATCGGTACCTTGAACGAGCTGATTGCTGGCTTGGGCAATGTGGGCGAAGGGGGTCTGGGCGGCGGCTTGATCGGCGCCATCGTCGAGAACGTGCTGGGTGGCCTGATCCCTGGAGGCGGCGCCACCGATGGTGGCCTCGTTACCAGCGTGCAGGACGTGGTCGATGGTTTGCTGGGCGGCACCGTCGCCGAGCCGGTAGGGCAGCTGCTCGATAGCCTGCTCAACCCCGGCACGGGCACCCTCGCAACGGTGACCAGCGTGCTAGAAGGCCTGACCAGCGTGGATGGCGGCCCCCTTGGTGTGCTGACCGAGCTGGTCAATGGCCTGACCCAGGTTGAAGGCCAGGCACTGCAGCCTGTCATCGGCACCTTGAACGAGCTGATTGCCGGCTTGGGCAATGTGGGAGAAGGTGGTCTGGGCGGCGGCCTGATCGGCAGCATCGTCGGCGGCGTGCTGGGCGGCTTGGTGCCCGGTGGTGGCGCCACCGATGGCGGCCTGGTCACCACGGCACAAGACGTGGTGGACAACCTGCTGGGCGGTACGGTGGCCGAGCCCGTCGGCCAGCTGCTGGACAGCCTGCTCAACCCCGGCACCGGCACCCTCTCCACCGTGACCTCCGTGCTGGAAGGCCTGACCTCGGTCGAAGGCGGCCCGCTGGGCGTGCTGACCGCGCTGGTCAGCGGCCTGACCCAGGTGGAAGGCCAAGGCCTGCAGCCTGTGATCGGCACCTTGAACGAGCTGATTGCCGGCCTGGGCAACCTCGGTGAAGGCGGTGTTGGCGGCGGTATCGGCGGAGGATTGGGTGGCGGCCTGATTGGCTCCGTGGTCGGCGGCGTGCTCGGTGGGCTCACAGGCGGCAACGGCGGTCTGCTCGGTGGCCTGACCGGTGAAGGCGGGCTGCTCGGCGGTGTGCTGGGTTCGGAAGGCGGCCTGCTGGGCGGCCTGACCGGTGACGATGGCCTCCTGGGCGGTGTGCTCGGCGGCAATGGTGGCTTGCTCGGTGGCTTGACGGGCGAAGGCGGTCTGCTCGGTGGCCTCACCGGTGAAGGCGGTCTACTGGGAGGCCTGACCGGTGACGGTGGCCTGCTCGGCGGGCTGCTGGGCAGCGGCTCGGGCGGCGCAGATGGCAGCGGTGTGGTGAGCACGGCGCAAAACCTGGTGGGCGACCTGGTAGGCAACACGGTGGCGGCACCGGTCAGTGCGGTGGTCGATACCTTGCTCGATCCGCAAAGCGGTGTGCTGGCACCCGTCACCAACGTGGTCGAGAGCCTGACCAACACCAGCAACGGCCCACTCGGTGTGGTGACCTCCGCTGTCAACGGTCTGACCCAGGTACCCGGCCAGGCGCTGGAGCCGGTCGTTGCTGCTGTACACGATGTCGTTGCAGGCCTGAGCGGCGGTAGCTCGGGTGGTGCGGTCGGCGGCTTGCTAGGCGGGCTTACGGGTGAAGGCGGCCTGCTCGGCGGCCTGACCGGCGACGGTGGCCTGCTGGGCGGCATTGTCGGTGGCGCAGTCGGCGGCAACGGTGGCTTGCTCGGTGGCCTCACCGGTGAAGGCGGTCTGCTCGGCGGCCTGACCGGTGATGGTGGCCTGCTCGGCGGCATCGTCGGTGGCGCCGTCGGCGGCAACAGCGGCTTGCTCGGAGGCCTCACCGGCGAAGGCGGCCTGCTCGGCGGCCTGCTGGGCGCAGGATCCGGCAGCTCCGATGGCAGCGGCGTCGTCACCAGTGTCCAGACCCTGGTGGACCACCTGGTGGGCAGCACCGTGGGCGAACCGGTCAATACGGTGGTCGATGCCTTGCTGGATCCGCAAAGCGGCGCCCTGGCGCCAGTCACCAGCCTGGTCGAGAACCTGACCAGCACCAGCAGCGGCCCACTCGGTGTGGTCACCTCGGCCGTCAACGCGCTGACCCAGGAGCCGGGCCAGGCGCTGGAGCCCGTCGTCTCCGCCGTGCATGACGTCGTGGCGGGCCTGGGTGGCGTCACTTCGGGCGGCGGAGCAGCCGGCCTGGGCGGCGTGGTCGACAGCCTGCTGGGGGACCAAGGCGTGCTGGGCGCTGTGCTCGGCACCTCCGGCACGGCAGGTGGCGTGCTCGGCGGCCTGACCGGCGAAGGCGGCCTGGTCACCGGCTTGCTGGGTGACGGCGGAGTGGTTGGTGGCCTGCTGGGTGGCAACACGGGCCTGCTCTCGGGCATTACCGGCGACCACGGCCTGGTGGGCGGTTTGCTCGGCGGCCAGGGCCTGCTGGGGGGATTGCTCGGTGGCACGGCGGCCCCGCACTTTGTGGCCAGCACTGCCGGCTCCGCCTTGCAGCCGGTGGCCACGTCCATCAGCAGCCTGGCCAGCGGCGATGCACACAGCGTGCTACCGCAAGACCTGCTGCACCACCAATTGGCCTGATGCAAGGCGCGCCAAGCGCAGATCAGTGACCCCCTTCTGCCCCTGGGTCCGCAGCGCTTGCCTGGCAACAGGCAAGCGCGGGGCCCCACCAAGGATTGCCATGTTGAAACTTCTACCCCTTTGCCTCGCTGCAGGGCTGGCCTTCGGCTTGACCGCCTGCGGCACCAGCGCAACCAGCTCCAAGCGCGCAGAACACCATTACGCGCTGGCCAAACCGGCCGCAGAGCCGGCCCAATCCGGCGTGGCCCCCGTGGTGGCCAGCGCGCAGCCCGGCAAAAAAGGCCCTGCCGATACCGCCCATGTGGTGTATTTCGACTTCGATGACTACAGCGTGCGCCCCGCCGACCGCCCCATTCTGGAGAGCCATGCGCGCTGGATGCGCAACCACCCCGGCCAGTCACTGACCCTGCAGGGCCACACCGATGCGCGTGGCGGCATCGAGTACAACCTGGCGCTGGGGCAAAAGCGCGCGGAGTCGGTGCGCAGCAGCTTGCAGACCCTGGGCGTTGATCCTGCACGCACCGAGGCCGTGAGCTACGGCAAGGAGCGGCTGGCCGACCCTGGCAACAGCGAAGAGGCCCACCAGCGCAACCGCCGGGTGGAGCTGGAATACCGTTGATTGCTGGCCACCTGCGCAGCGCGCAGGCCCCCTTACCCGCCGTTCGTCTGACCCCGTACCCAGGAGGTCCTGTGTTGGCGCAACAAGCATCCCCGCAGCGCAAGGAGCTCGGTCTGGTCCAGCAGATGGCCCTGGGCCTGGACTACCTCAAGACACGCCTGAGCCCCTTGCCCGAGCCCTTCTGCGACTGCATCTTGCTGATGAGCGTATCGACGCCGGGCGAGCCCGTAGCCACCTTTTATGTGCGCCGCCCCACGCTGGCCGCGGCCTGGCGCGCGGGTACCACCCAGGTGCGGCAGTGGGCCTGGAGCCGCCGCCTCGATTGCCTGGAGCTGCGCGTCGACTGGCCCTTGGAGATCAGCGCGATGGACAGCATGCCTGATGCGGCGAGCCGCCAGCAGGCGGCATCGGCCTGGGCGGTCGCAGACGAGAGTCTGGAGTCCGTCCAGCTGCTGGCGCCCCAGGCCGGCTTGGCGGCAAGCTCGGCACAGACCGCCCTGGAGCGCAGCCTCGCGCTGCGCGCCGCGCGCACACCCCGTCCCCACTGGTTGCTCCAGCTCCAGGGCCTGTTTTTGAGCAGCGAGGGCCAGCTCGCCAGCCTTCCCCGCAGCGATGCCGCTACCACTGAGGCACATGCCGAGGCCAGCCTAGTGGTGCTGCAGGCGCTGGCAGCGCCGGTGCAGGCCCAGGGCCAGGGCCAAGGGGACAACGCCCATGTGCAGGCCTTGTGTGCCCGGCTCTATGCCCTGCTGCTGGTGCAGCAGCACCTGGGCCCGGCGGCGGCGGCACAGCGGGGGCTGGCGCAGTTGCTGGCCAGGGCCGCCCAGCAGCTGTGCCAGCAGGTCGCGCAGCCGCCGCCGCTGTCGGCACTGCCCCCTCAAGCCCAGCCACTGACCCATGCGCTGTGTCTGCTGGTACTGGCCCGCTACGCACAGCGCCATCCTGGCGAGCGGGCAGACCCCGTGCTGCCACTGCTGGCGCAACTGGCCAGGCAAAGTGCGGCGCGGCAAAGCCAGCCCTTGCAGCCCATCGCCCGCGCCGATCCCTCTGCCGCCTGGCACCTGGTGGCGCAAGCGGCCTATGCGGACTGCCTGGCAGCGTGCAGCGCCAGCCCAGCCCCTGGCCTGGACCACATGCGGGTCGATGCGGGTAGGGCCGAGCAAGACTTTACCCCGCTGGAGGCAATGACAAGGCACTGGCTGCAGTGGCACCTGCTGGCGCACGGGGGCGTGCCCGCGCCGGAGCCTGACTGGACAGTGATGGCCGTGGCCGAGTTGGCTTTGCAGCCCGGCTTGGCGGGCGCCCGCCGCCACCTGCAAAGCTGCAGCTGGCTGGCATCGCTGCGCCAACCCCTGCAGGCCAGCTTGCCGCAAAGAGTTCGCCCAGAAACCGCCATGTTTCTACCGCCCCACAGCCGGGCCAGTACGGCGTTTATCGAGCCCTTTGCGTTTGCAAACCCGCAGCAGGCCAGCAGCTGGTGTGTATACCAATGGATTCAGAGTATTTTTGTACCGCAACTATTAGATTTTTGAATGGCAATTTATATAGTTTGTTGAACATTTAAACAGTTTCAACACGGCAATTAATTCCAATAGCTTTGATGCATGATTTTTTATACCAGCACTATATTTACTAACTGGCCAACTGACATTTGTCATAAAAAAATACAATTTCTTACGATCATTCATTCGGGATATGTTTGATGAAAATCAAAGCAGAATGGCAAAAATGCCTATGCAGCAAGAGTTTGTGTTTTTGAGTTAATAACAAAAATCAATAAAAAGAATAGGTTTGTTGCGCAGCGAAACTGTAACTTTGCTGAGCGAAATTGGGAGAGACCATCATGATTGAATACCTGTTACCCCGTGCATTGGTGTCCCGCACCGATGCCTCGGTGCAGGCCCAGGAGGCCGAAGCGGCAACGGCCAGCCCGTTTGCCTCTGCCATCGCGACCTCCTTTACCCATGCCAAAGGCCATTTGCACCAGGCCGCCTGGCTGTCACTGCCCATCAGCTTGCTGGGCCTGTTGCCCTCCATCTTCTTGCTGCAGGTCTACAACCGCGTCATTTCGCGTGGCGGCATTGCCACGCTCACGGCCATGGTCGCCGGCGTGCTGTGCATGCTGGCGCTGGAGCTGTACCTGCGCCGCAGGCGTGCCCGAGCGCTGCGCGAAGCCGGCGCCACGATTGACCGCGAGGTCTCGCAAAGCCTCATGCGCGCCATGCTCGGTCACCCGCTGCTCAGCCTGGAGCAGCGCTCATCCACCCAGTGGCTGCAATTGTTCCGCGATGTGGGGTCCATGCGCTCCTGCATCTCCGGCGGGGTGGCCTCGTCGGTGCTGGATTTGCCGATGGCGCTGCTGGCGTTGGTGGTCATCGGCATCATCGCCTGGCCCGTGCTGCCGGTGATCGTCGTCGCCATGCTTGTTCTGGGCGTGCTGGCCTGGTGGTGGGCCGACGAGGTGCGCAGCGGCCGGGTGGAAGAGGTGGAGCAGGCGCGCCAGCTCGACCGGGGCACGGCGGAGATCTGCAATGCCCGCGCCACACTCAAAGTGCTGGGCTACGACGCCGCCGCCCAGCAGGCCTGGCAATCGGGTTACGACCGCTGGCTGGCAGAGAGCTTTGAGAAAAACGGCGAGATGGAGAACGCCAAGGAAAGCAGCCATGTGCTGCTGACCCTGTTCTCGGTGGCCGTCATCACTGTGGGGGCCTTGGCCATCAATGCGCAGTGGATGAGCATCGGCAGCCTGATGGCGGTGAACCTGCTGTCGGGCAAGGCGCTGGGCCCCATTGCCCAGTTGGCCAGCAACTGGCGCTCCCTGGCCCGCGCCAATGAGGCCACCGCCCGCCTGCAAGCGGTCTTGCAAGAGCCGCTGGAGCCCGAGAGCCAGCGCATCGCCCTGCCCCGCCCGCGTGGTGTGTTCCGTCTGGAGCAGGCCAGCTTCCAGTACCCTTCGGGCCATCTGGCGCTGGACCAGGTATCGCTGCAGATCGGACCGGGCGGCATCCATGCCATCCTGGGCCGCAATGGCGCCGGCAAATCCACCTTGGCCAAGCTGCTTGCCGGCCTGTACCAGCCCACCCAGGGCACGATCTCGATCGACGAGTACGACATGGCGCAGTTCCCGCGCAACGACCTGGGCCGCTGGGTGGGCTGTCTCGCCCAACAAACCTACTGGTTCAGCGGCCCCATCGTAGACATTCTGCGCATGGTCAGCCCCGATGCCGATGACGGCCAGATCCTCGCCGCCTGCCAGCTGTCGGGCGCGCATGGCTTTATCAGCCGCCTGCCCCAGGGCTACCAAACCGTGCTGGGCGAAGGGGGCGCAGGCCTGTCGGCGGGCGAGCTGCGCAAACTGGGCCTGGCCCAGCTGTTTTTGCGCAACCCCTCGGTGCTCATCCTCGACGAGCCGAGCAACGACCTGGATTTCGAGAGCGAAACGACCCTGCTGCAAACCTTGCGCCAGATTGCCAGCAAGCACACCGTCATCATCGTCACCCATTCGCTGCGTGTGGCCTCGCTCGCCCAGCACATCTACCATGTGCGCGGCGACGGCCAGGTGGACCAGGGCAAGCCCGAGCAGATGCTGCCCTTGCTTTTTGGCGTAAGCAGCAAGCCCACAGCGGCCCCTGCGGCCAACGCCGCTGCAGCGCAGGCAGCGCCCTCGGCGCCCAGCGGCCCAGCCCTGCGTGAGGAGCTGGCATCATGAACGCCCCCCGCGCACTGCACCAGTTGCCCCAAGTGCTGCAAAACCTGGAGCCCGCAGCCGCGCCCGGTACGCCCCGGCCCGGACGCAACCAGCGCCGCCTGTTGTTGGCGGCCCTGGGGGCGCTGGTCATGGTGGGCCTGTTTTACCCGGTGGAGAACGTCGTGGTCGCCAGCGGCCAGGTCATCCCCTCTGACCGGGTACAGACGGTGCAACATCTGGAAGGCGGCATCGTCACTACCGTGCATATCAAGGAAGGCCAAGAAGTCCGCCGGGGCGAGCCGCTGCTGGAGATTGACCTGGGCGGCAGCAGCCTGAACCTGGAACAGTTGACGGCCCGCAACGCCACCGCCCAGGCCAGCCGCACCCGTCTGACGGCCGAGAGCCAGGGCCAGGCCCTCAAGGCGACGGATTTCCCCCGCGATCTGGAAAGCAAAATCGTGCGTGCCGAGCTAGGGGCTTTCTCCTCGCGCGCGCTGGAGTACCAAGGCGGCCTGGCATCCAGCCAGGCCATGCTGCTGCAGGCCCGGGGCGATGTGGCGCAAAGCCAGGCCCGCATCGATGGGCTGCGCAGCAGCCTGGCCCTGCATGAGCAAGAAGCGGCCATCGCCCGGCAACTGGCTGCCGAGCAGCTGATCGGCCAGCTCGAAGTGCTGGACAAGCAGCGCGCCCTCACGCTGGTGCGCACCGATCTGGCCGCCGCTACGCAAAGCCTGGTCAGCAACCGCGCCAAGGTCGAGCAGGCCCAGGCCAAGATCCTCGAAACCCAGGGCGCGTTCCGGCGCCGTGCCTCCGAAGAGCTGGCCCAGACCGAGCGCGAACTGCTCAGCCTGACCGAAGACCTGGCCCGCGCACGCAACCAGCGCAGCCGCACGGTGGTGCTGGCCCCGACCGACGGCGTTGTCAAAGGGCTGCGCAGCTCGGGCGCTGGCTGGGTGGTCAAGCCCGGCGAGGCCATTTTGGAAGTCGTGCCCGACAAGGACGAGGTCATCGTCGAGGCACGCCTGAACCCGGCCGACCGGGGCTATGTGCGCGCCGGCCAGGCCACCAAGGCCAAGGTCAGCGCCTACGACTACCTGCGCTACGGCTTTGTGCCCGGCAAGGTCACCTTGGTGTCGGCCGATGCCGATCATGACCCCAACGTGCCCGATTCGCCCTCGTATTTCCGCATCCAGGCCAGCCTGGCCCAGCCCTGGGTGGGCCGTGCGGACAACCGCATCACCACCGGCATGCAGGCCGAGCTCGATCTGCTGCTGGGCCGCGAACCCTTTATCTGGTACTTGCTGCGCCCCGTGCTGCATATCCAGAGCGAAGCCTTCCGGGAGCCTTGAGCGATGCACATGCACCTCTTTGCCCCCCCACCCCGCCCCGGCGCTGCAGGCCCCTCGGTCCGCAGCCTGCTGTGCGCGCTGGCGCTGGCTGTGTCCAGCGGCGAGCTGCAGGCCCAGGGCTTTTCTGACGGCACGGCGACCCTGCCCAGCGCCGAGCAGGCCGATGCCATGCCGGTGCTGGAGATGCCGCTGCGCGTGCAGCGCGCCGAGGCCCCGGGCCATGCGGATGCAGCGCCAAACGCCGCCCGCCCTGCCGCAGCCGGCCCCGCTCTGCAGCTGGCACCCAAGCTCACCCCCAGCACCTTGGCAGGCAAATCGGCACAGCAGCAGTTGCTGGGCGCGCTCTACACCATGCTGAGCGAGCACCCCGATGTGCGCAAGGCACGCGCCGCGGTTGAATCCGCGGGCTACGACACCCATACGGCCGAAGGCGCACGCTGGCCCACGTTCAAGCTGGGCACCTCGGCCGGCAATGCGGCCCTGCCCCAGGGCGGGCGGCGCAGCTCATACACGGCGGTGAATGCCGAAGTGCGCATGAACCTGCTCGATGGCGGCGCCATCAGTGCCGGCATCCAGTCGGCGCAATCCATGGAAGCGGCGCAAGGCAGTGCCCTCTACACCACGCGCCAAAACCTGCTGCTCGAAGCCCTGTCGGCACTGCTGGAGCTGCACCGCTTTGAGACCAAGTCCCGCATCGCCGCCGAATCCGCCGACATCATCGGCCAGCTGGCCAGGGTCGAAGAGCGCCGCGCCGAGCTGGGCGCCGTGGGTCGCAATGATTTGCGCCAGGCAGCCTCGCGCCGCGCCAGCGCGCTGGCCCAGCAAAATGCGTTGCAGGCCCAGCGCATTGATGCGCAGGCCCGCTTTACCCGTTACTTCAACTACATCCCCAGCCTCGCCTGGCTGCCCGCGCCCCAGGTGCCGGTGTTCTGGGTGCCCAGCAACGAGCAAGCCGCGCTGCTGGCGGCCGAAGACCAAAGCGCCGAGCTGCGCGAAATCGGACACCTGATCGAGCGCGCCCAGGCCGAGGTCGACCGCAGCAAGGCCCAGCGCTGGCCCACCGTGGCCGCCGTTGTATCGCACACCCGCGACCCCAAGAGCGTGCTCTACACCGAAGGCACGCGCTACGGGGTGGAGCTGAACTGGAACTTTGGCAATGGCTTTGAGCTGCGCGACCGCATCCTCAAGGCAATCAGCGAGCTGCAAGCCCAGCAGGCCCAGCAAGAGGCGGTGCGCCGCCAGGTGCATGAGGCGGCCTCGTCCGCCTGGGGCCGCTGGCAGGCTGGACGCGAGCGCGAAGTGCAGCTGCGCGATGCCGTGCGCGAAGCCAGCGCCGCCTTTGACGGTTACCGGCGCCTGATGGAAGTAGGCCGGGGCAACCTGTCGCAGGTGCTCGATGCCCAGCTCGATGTGCAGCGCCTGATGCTGGACGCCGCCGACGCCATGTATGACCAGCGCATCAATGAATTGCGCCTGACCCGCACCACCGGCCAGTTGCTGCCCCGCGACTTGCCCGAGCACTGGCTGGACCAGCTCTTTGCCCAGCACGCCCCCCATGCCCCCGCGCCGGCCACGGCGCAGCGCCCCCTTTACGGCCCTGGCACTGCGCCACTGGCCAGCAGCCGCGCAGCCCCTGCCCGGCCCAGCCCCCCCTACCCCGCCCCCCCTGTTTTGACGGCGCAGCGCCTGCCGCTGCGCCTGGACCACCGCTGGGACACGCAGCTGCTCAAACAGCTGCCAGGCCCTAGTGCTGCCAGCGCGCTGCGCTGGTAGCGGCGGACGAGGTAACGGTTTCCACAGCGACAGGCGCTTGCCCACGCCTGCCACTGTTTTTCAGCTGGGCTATGTAAATGGAGAGCATCATGACCAACATCATCAAAAACTTCTGGAACGATGAAGAAGGCGCGACCGCCATTGAGTATGGGTTGATTGCGGGGCTGATCTCAGTGGCCATCATCGCAGTGCTGACCACCATGGGAGGCAGTCTGAACACCTTGTTTGGCTATATCAGCGACGCGCTGTCCGGAGTGAGCGCACCCTGAGCGATCAGCCGTGTCAACCACTGCCTTCACCTGGCTCCTGCTGCTATGGCTTATCACCATAGCCGTCATGGACCTGCGCAGCCGCAAGGTGCGCAACTGGATGGTGCTGCTGGGCCTGGGAACGGGCCTGGTAGCGCTGTTCGGGGGGGCGCAACCGCTGGATCTGCTGGCCTGGCAAGGGCTGGCGGGGATGGCGGTCGCGTTTGCGGCCTTGCTGCCGCTCTATGCCATCCGCTGGATGGGTGCGGGCGATGTCAAGTTTGCGGCAGTGGCCGGTCTCTGGTTTGGCCTGTCCGCCCATCTGCTGGTGATATGGCTGGGTGCCAGCCTGCTGGCCGGTTTGCATGGCATGGCGGTGCTCGGCTGGCGCAGTCTGGCTCGCAGCCCCCAAGGCGCCATGCTGCAAGCCAAGCTGCCCTTGCGATGGGCACCGCTGCTGCAACCCGCCACTGCCACCGGTGCAGAAACTACCGCAACAGGCCAGCCGGCACGCGGCCCAGCGCGCAGCATTCCTTACGCCGGCTATATGGCCCTGGTTGCCATCGTGCTGCTGGTGCGCAACACAGGCCCTCTGCACGGCTAAGGACGACAAGCATGTTCCTCAACCCTCCGCCCTTTTTCATGTGCTTTGCTGTCGCCCCCTCGGCAGCACGCGCTGCCGCGACAGCAAAGCACATGCCGCATTCAACGCCAAGGAGCCCTCGACCATGAACGCCACCAAGATTCTTGCCGGCCTGCTGCTGGTACTGGCCTTGGCCCTGGGCCTGGGCGCCTTGCTGCTAGGCCGCCAGTCGGCCAACCGGCCTGTTGCAGCGATCCCCGCACCCAGCAGTAGCGCCGCAGAACAGGCCGTCCCCACTTTCCCAGTCGTGGTGGCCGCCAAGCCCCTGGCCGCAGGCCAGCGCCTGGTCGACGGCGATACCAAGCTCGCACAACTGCCAGTTGCCGTGGCGTCCAGCTTCTCCAGCACCGGCCAGGTACAGGGCCGCACCACCACGATGGCCCTGGCGGCCGATGCGCCGCTGTTTGAGCAGCAGCTCATCAGCGGCCTGGCATTGCAGGTGGAGCCAGGGCAGCGGGCCGTGTCTGTGGCCGTCAAAGAGCCCATGGCCGCTGGCCACCATGTGCGCCCGGGTGACTTTGTCGATGTGTTCTTTACCCTGGATGGCAAGACCGATGAGGCCCAGGTGGACACCCAGACCCGCCTGCTGATGGCGCGCAGCCGTGTGCTGGCCTATGGTGCGGCCAGCGTCGAGAACCCACCGCTCACCCCGGCCCAGCGCCAGCAAGAAGAGCAAGAGGCCGCCAAAACCGGCAGCAATTCCAACAATGCCGCCCGGCGCAATGCGCAGGATGGCCGCAATGCGGCGACCGCCGTGCTGGCCGTGCCGCTGGCCGATGTCGAACGCCTGACCCTGGCCGAGCGCTATGGCCAGCTGACCTTGGCCTTGCGCCACCCCGATGACAGCCGTGTGCCGGACCCAGCCCTGTTTGCCGCGCTGCCCACCGCGCTCCAGCCTGCCGCCGGCAAGCTGGCCAAGGGCGAGCAGTTGCAGGACATGGACCGCTCCTTTGCCGGCCTGCGCTTCAAGGACCTGGCCAGCGGTGCCGACAGCAAGCCTGCCCGCCGGCCACCCGCAGCGACGGTGGCAAGCGCCCCGGCGCCCACCGCGCCCGTGGTCCGGCCACGCACGGTGGAGGTGTACCAAGGCGCCAGCGTGCAGACCGTGCGCTACTGACGATAGCGAGCAGCTTGCTGCGCCCACCCAGACTGCTGAAGGTCTGAAGGCCCAGCGAACAAAACGAGACAGACGAGGGAAACGACCATGAGAACACCAGCACTTGCATCTGCCGCCTGCCTCCCCCTGCTGGCCTGCAGCCTGGCTGTGCAGGCCCAGGCCCCAGCCCAGGTGCTTGCGCCCGCCACCGACATGGCGCAGCCCCTGGCCTTGGTGCAGGGCCAGCAGCAGCTGTTCAAGCCCGGCATCACCATTGCCCGCATTGCCATCGGCGACCCCGCCGTACTGGATGTACAAATCCTGGGCGAGCTGCCGCAGACCGGCCGGCCAGCGGCCCAAGCTTCTGCAGCCCGGCCTGCCCGCGCTGCCGAGCTGCTGCTGACGCCCAAGGCGGCTGGCGGCACCACCTTGATGGTCTGGCCCAGCCAGGGCGAACCCCAGACCTGGAACGTGGTGGTCAGCGGCCCGCGTTTGCTGCTGGAGCGCCGCCTGCGCTCCTTGCCCGCCCATGCGCAGGCGCTGAACGAGCTGGCCCTGACAGCCCCCAAGGGCACCCCTCTGGCCGACCGCTCCCAAGTGGATGTGCGCAGCAACACCGTGCAGGTCGATGTACAGGTGGTGGAGTTCAAGAAATCCGCCATGCGGCGCGCAGGCGTGCAGCTCAACAGCGGCGGCGCCAATGACCATGGCTTCCAGTTCGGCGTCTACACCCCCGGCAGCAATGGCAGCAGCAGCGGTGGCTCGTCTGGCGGCAGTAACGGCGGCACCGACAATGGCAACACGGCCATCGCCAGCGCAATGAACCTGGTGCTGGGGTTTGGCCGGGCCTTCAGCGGCCGGGGCATCACCGCGCAGCTGGGTTTTTTGGAGGGCAATGGCCTGGCGCGCGTGCTGGCCAAGCCCACCTTGGTGGCCCACAGCGGCCAGACCGCCAGCTTTCTGGCCGGTGGCGAGATCCCCATCCCCGTGCCCAGTGGCGGCAGCAACAATATCTCCATCCAGTACAAGGAGTTTGGCGTCAAGCTGCAGCTGACGCCCACCATCCTGTCCAACGAACGCATTGCGCTCAAAGTCGCGCCCGAGTCCAGCGATCTGGACTACACCCAGGTCGTGACCATCAATGACATCTCGGTGCCTTCGCTGCGTACCCGCCGCGCCGACACCTTTGTCGAGCTGGCCGATGGCGAGAGCTTTGTCATTGGCGGCCTGGTCAGCCGCGCTACCTTGTCGAACGTCAAAAAGGTGCCCTTGCTCGGCGACCTGCCCATTTTGGGTACTTTCTTCAAGAACCTGGACTACTCCCAGGAAGAGACCGAGCTGGTGATCATCGTCACCCCGCGCCTGGTGCAGCCCCTGCCAGCCGGCACCAACCTGGAGGCTTTGCTGCCTGGCGCGCAGCAGGAGCGGCCCAATGCCCGTGGCGTCTGGGCCCCCTATGCCGTCGGCGCCCCTTATGCCAACTCTCCGCTGCCCGGCTTTTCGTACTGATGCCATGAACAAGGATTCTCTAGCCCCCCACAGTGCAGGCCCGGCGGCCGAGAGCCCGTCGCTGGCCGACCTGCTCACGCCCCGGCCAGGGCAGGCCAAGCCACTGCAGCAGCCGCCCATACAGGGGCAGGCCGACGCGGCCGAGCGCCCCACTTTGCGTGCCGTGCCGCCCAGCCTGGGCCCCGTGCCCAGCGCCGGCGTGCAGGCCGCCGAGGCGATGGCCAGCGTGCCGCTGCTGCTGGTGCAAGCCCCCCAGCCCCAAGGCGCATTGGCCTTGGTCTGGATGCAGCGCCTGCTGGCCGGCGCCCAGCCCCACTTGGCGCAAAGCCTGTACACCGTGGCCGAACAGGTGCAGCAGCTGCAGCCCCAAGCCGTGCTGGTGCAGTTCGACAGCGCCAATGTCGAGGCAGCCACAGCGCTGGTGGCCCAGCTGCAGCAGGCCTTTCCACATATACCGCGCCTGGCCATTGGCCATGCACAAGACGCCCAATGCCTGCTGGCAGCGCTGCGCGCCGGGGTGCAGGATTTTCTGGATCTGGACGCCCCCATGGATGCCGCCCAGCGTGTGATCGGCCAATTGCTGGCACGCCCGGCTGCCGTGGACCAGCGCCACGCCGATGCCGCGCCCATCACTGCGCTGCTCTCTGCCCGCGCCGGCCTGGGCTGCAGCCTGCTGGCCTCGCACCTGGCATGGCAGCTGCAAGAGCGCCTGGCACCGGCGCGCGCGGCCCGGGGCGCTGCCGCCCAGGCCCCTGACGATGCCCAGACCCTGCACAGTGTGCTGCTGGACATGGGCGCCAGCGGCGGCGACTGCGCGATTTACCTCAACACCCCGGGCGAGTTCAGCCTAGCCGATGCGCTGCGCCAGCAGCGTCGCCTGGACAAGCGCATGGCCGCCAGTGCGCTGTCGCGCCACCCCAGTGGGCTGCGGTTGCTGACCATGCCCCGCCACAGCGCTGCGCCCCAGCCCGGCGAGATTGATGCGCTGCTGCAGCGCTTGGCCCAGTACTTTGACCACCTGGTGCTGGACCTGGGCGCCGACACCCCCTTGCCCGTGATGGCCGAGGTGCTGCCCCAGGCTGACCAGATCTGGCTGGTCTGCGACCAGAGCGTGGCCAGCGTGGTCTGGAGCGCCGAGCTGCTGCAGCAGCTGCAGGCCATCGGCATCGCCCAAGAGCGCATCGCCTTGATCGTCAACCGCCATGACAGCCGGCTGGAGCTGGCGGCTGCCCATATTGCGGCCCAGCTGCAACTGCCGCTGCTGGCCCCCATTCCTGAGCGGCGGCGCCCTTTGATGCAAGAGGTCAACCGAGGCCAGCTGCTGCAGTGGCAGCGCAACAGCGAGCCCTATGTGAAGGCGGTGTGCCAGCTGGCCCAGCTGCTGCTGAACCAGCACCACCCGCAGCAAGCCGGCGGCCCCCGTGCCTCGGCCGGGCCATTGCAACACCTTCTTCAGCGCCTGCGCGGACATTGAACACACCATGACGACCACGGACTACACCTCTACCGCCCCCGCTGCTGCCGACGCACAGGCGCACGGCCAGCTGCTCGCCGACCTCAAGCACCATGCCTATGAGCACCTGCTCAGCCGCATAGAGGAGCTGGGCGCGGAATTTGGCCGCTGGTCACAGGCAGCGATTGCGCAGTTTGTCAAGCTGGAGCTCGACAGCTTTATCCGCCTGCATGCGGTGCCGGTGAACGAGCAGGAAGCGCGCCAGGTGTCCGAGGCGCTCAGCCGCGAGCTGACCGGCCTGGGGCCGCTGCAGCCGCTGCTGGAAGACCCCCGGGTCGAGGATGTGCTGATCAATGGCTACCAGGACATCTATGTCTCGCGCGGCGGCCTGCTGGAGCGCGAGACCTCGCATTTCAAGGACGACGAGCATGTGCTGCGCATCGTGCGCCGCATCCTCGCGCCGCTGGGGCGGCGCCTGGATGAATCCAGCCCCATGGTCGATGCCCGCCTGCCCGATGGCGGCCGCATCAATGTGATCATCGCGCCGCTGGCCATCGACGGCCCCACGGTCTCGATCCGCAAGTTCCGCAAAGACCCACTGACCCCCAAGGACCTGGTGCAACTGGGCAGCTTTAACGAGGACATTTGCCGCATCCTGGAGATGGCCGTCAAGGCACGCTGCAATATTTTGGTGAGCGGCGGCACCAGCTCGGGCAAGACCTCGTTGCTCAACGCACTGGCTAGCTTCATACCCAGCACCGAGCGCATTGTGACCATCGAGGACACGGCGGAGCTGTCGCTCAACCACAACCACGTGGTGCGGCTGGAGAGCCGGCCGGGCAGCTTTGACGGCTCCGGCCATGTCAGCATCCGCGATCTGCTGGTGAACAGCCTGCGCATGCGGCCCGACCGCATCATCGTGGGCGAAGTGCGCAGCGGCGAAGTGCTGGAGCTGCTCCAGGCCATGAACACCGGCCACGACGGCTCCATGGGCACCATCCATGCCAGCTCGCCACGCGAATGCCTGTACCGCGCCGAGATGCTGGCCGGCTTTGCGGGGTTTCAGGGCAGCGAGGTGAGCCTGCGCCGCCAGATTGCCAATGCGGTGGACTTTATCGTGCAGATCGGCCGCCTCTCCAATGGCCGACGCCGCCTGCTGTCCTTGACCGAGGTGACCGGCATGACCGACAACATGATCTCCACCCAGGAGTTGTACCGCTACGAGGCCCAGACCGGCCCCGATGGCCAGGAGCAGGACCAGTGGGTCTCCATGGGCATCTCGCCGCATTCGCCCAAATTGCTGGCCTGGTGGCGTGGCCAGCAAGCCAGCGGCAGCGGAGGCCCGCGATGAACCTGCACCCCGCCGTCCTGGTCATTGGCGCGCTCGCCTGCGGCCTGCTGGCGTTGGCGCTGTGGTTGTTCTCGCGTGCCCAGCAGCAGCAGGCCCGCCAATCCATTGCCGGCCATATGCAACGCAGCCGCGATATCCAGCGCGACCTGCTGGCCGCTGCACCTGCCCCGCTGCCGGGCATGGCCTTGCCGCCCCGCATGCCTGGCGCGATGCCCGCCAGCTCCAACCTGCGCCAGTGGCTGTATGACCACCTGGGCTACGGCGCCTGGGGGCTTGCACCCCGCGTGCTGGTGCTCTGGGCTGCCATCGGGGTGTGCCTGGTCATGCTCGCCAGCCTGCAAGGCGGTGCAGTGATGGGCAGCCTGGTGCTGCTAGTCTATGCCGTGTTGGTCTGGTTCGCCATTTGGCACCGGATCAGCAAGCGCCGCGCCAAGATGCTCTCGCAGTTGCCCGGATTTCTGGACAACATGGTGCGGCTTATCTCCATCGGCAACTCCCCCCATGCCGCCTTTCAATTTGCCAGCGGCAATGTGCCTGAGCCGCTGGGTGCGGCCCTGCTGCATGTGAACGCCTCGCTCAGCGTATCGCCCGACCTGGGCCAGGCGATGGCGCAGCTGGAACGCACCTGGAAGCTGCCGGAGTTTGGCCTGCTGGCTGCGGTGTTCCGCATGAGCACCCGCTATGGCGGCCGGGTAGACCAGGTGCTCGAACGCGTATCCGCCTATATCCGAGACCGCCAATCTGCCGAACGTGAACTCCATGCGCTGTCGGCCGAAGTGCGGCTGTCCGCCTGGGTGTTGGCGCTACTGCCCATCATCGTTGGCACCTTGATCATGCTGCTCAACCAGGGCTACTTCATGCGCATGTGGAATGACGGCACCGGCCAAAAAATGATCTTTGCGGCTGCAGGACTGGAGATATTTGGATCCTTCCTGCTGTACCGGCTTGCACGTTTGCGATAGGGAGACCCGCCCATGCCTTTGCAGATACGCCTTGAACGCCACCGACTCTCCTTTGCAGAGCGGCAGCGGCTATTGCAGCACCCCGGCAAGGAGCGCCCATGACCGCCCAGCAACTGTGGATGCTCAGCTTGGCGCTTGGCGCATTGGGCCTGGCGCTGCTGGCGGGCGGCTTGCTGTGGCGCCAGCAGCGCACCGTGCGGGCCCAGCAACGCGTGGCGCAATTGCTGCAGCAGCGCGAAGCGACGGCGGCGGTGATCCAGCCTTTTCCGATGCCCGGCTTGCAGACCCAGCCGTCTCAGTCCGCCGCTGCCCAGGCCGAACAGGAGACGGCCCGGCAGGTGCTCGAACGCCTCAAGCCCCCCGCCTGGCTGGACAGTAGCCTGGCCAAGGCCTTGTTTGCCGATGAGGACCGCAAGCTGATGGAGCAAGCAGGCATCGAGATGGCGCGTGGTGGCCTGGTGTTTGTCGCCAGCCGTATCGTTCTGTGCCTGGTACTGCCCGCCTTGTTGCTGCTGCTGTTGCAGCCCCAGGGCGTTATGGCATTGGCCTATGCATTTGTGGCCTTTGGTTTGGGCCTGATGCTGCCCAAGTGGATCCTGCGCTCCAAGGCGACGACACGCCGCAAGCAGGTCGTTGAAGAGCTGCCGCTGTTTGTCGACCTGCTGCGGCTGCTGCAAGGCGTGGGTCTGAGCATTGACCAAAGCCTGCATATTCTGGCGACCGAGTTTGGCAGTGTGCTGCGGGTGCTGAGCACCGAGCTGGGCCTGGCGAACAGGCTCTACAGCTCAGGCCGCACACGCGAGCAATCGCTGCAGCGCCTGGCCATGCTGGGGGCCGATGACGATATGAGTGCCGTGGTCAATCTGCTGGTGCAGGTGGACCGGCATGGCGGCGCGGTGCAGGAGCCGCTGCGCGAGTTCAGCGTTCGGCTGCGCGAAAAGCGCCAGGCCAATTTCAAGGAAAAGATCGGCACCATCACCGTCAAGATGACCGGGGTGATGGTGTTGACCCTGTTGCCTGCGTTGATCGTGATCACCGCAGGGCCCGGCTTTACCGCCGTGATCCGTTCTCTGTCGAACATGGGAGGGAAATAACCATGCGCCAAGCAACCACCACCCCATCCCGAAGCTTTGCCACAGCGCTGCTGGTGCTGGCTGCCCTGCTGCTGGCTGGCTGCGCGGCCAAAGGCCCCAAAGGCTATGGCGCGGCCGAGCAAAGCACTGCCGCCCAGGCCCAGCAGCAAATGGAAAAAGCCGCGCAGCTGACCCAGATTGACCCGCAGCAGACCTACCTGAACCTGATTCGCCAAATGCAGCAGGCCAACCAATGGTATGCATCGCTGGCCCACACCCAGGCCTTTGAGCGCCAATATGGCAGCCAGCCGCAGATCCGCCTGATGCGCGCCGATGCACTGCGCAACACCGGCCAGGGGCCGTTAGCCGAGCAAGGCTACCAGGCGCTGCTGGCCGATGCCGACAGCAGCACGGTGGCAGGCGCGCGGCGCGGCCTGGGCCTGCTGTATGCGAGCCAGGGCCAATACCCCCATGCCATTGCCCAGCTGGAGATGGCGCGCCAGATCAACCCCATCGATGCCGATGTGTTGAGCGACCTGGCCTATGCCCAGATGCTGGACGGCCAGACCGAAGCGGCCCATCTGCCGGTGCTGCAGGCGGCGCAGCTGGCGCCTGCCAATGCACGGGTACAGCTCAATCTCGCCCTCTACCTGCTGGCCAGCGAGCAAAAGACGCAGGCCTCGCAACTGCTGCAACGCCTGGGCCAGCCCGCTGCCAAGAATGTGCCGGCCTTGATCGACGCGCACTCGATGCAGACCTTGCAGGCCCAGCTGCAGACCGTGCAGGCCGCCATGCGCCGCCGCAGCGGCAGCGAGTTAGCGCCGGCCGCTGCAGCCTTGGTGGGCAGCCAGACCCTGCCCGCAAGCCCCGTGCCCGCGATGGCGGCAGAAGTCGCCGTGGCAGAACCCGCCCCCGCTGTACCCACCGCCCTGCGCAGCCTTGCCGTTGGCAGTGACAGCCCCGAGGCCAACCCGGCCCGCAAGATCGCGCCCTAGCCGCCCCAGAACCAGGAGTCCACCATGTTGCAACCCTCTTCTCTCCCCCTCTGGCGTTCCGTGCTGCTGCTCGGCATGGCCGCGTCGGCCGGACTGGCTTGCCTGGCTGCCCGGGCTGAAGCCAGCCGTGCTGTCGCAGCGGTCGAAGTCGATCCCGCTCCGCAGACGGCACCGCCGTCGCCCAACATCGACAACACCGTGCGCCTTGCCCCAGCCAAGCCCGTATACCTGCCGCTGCGCACCGAAACCGGCAAGCCCGTGGTGGCGGACCCCGAGGCGCGGCGCAAACGCGTGATCGTGGTGGGCAGCGCCACCGAGCGCTTGCTGGCACTGCAGACGGCATCGCCTGGCGTGCATCCACGCCCCATCGATGGTGAACAGGCCAGTCGCAGCTACCAGCGCTATCTCAAGAGCTTCGAGACCAAGATCCCGGAGCGCTTTGACACCGGCTTGGATGTGAAGAAGTAAACGCACGCGCCCAGGAGCCAGACATGCGCCCGCACCACCCTCCCCCTCTGCACCGCTGCAGGCGCTCGCGCCAGCAGCGGGGGGTGTATGCGCTCGAGTGGGCCATCATCTTCCCGGTGTTTTTTGCGCTGCTGTATGGCATCGTCTGCTACGGCCTGACGTTTTTGGTGCGCCAGTCGATGCAGTTTGCGGTTGAGGAAGGCGCCCGAGCGGCGCTGCGTTACCCCAGCTCCACCATCATCGGCAACAACCCGCCCACCTGGGCCTTTCGCAGCCTGCAGGCGCGCCGCACCACGGCCAATGCGCTCAGCTGGCTGCCGCCGGGCCTGCGGCCAGCCGAGGGCGATATCGACTTCACGCTCTGCCACCTGGCAGATACCGCTTGCAACCAGGACACTGCGCTGAACCCTGCGCTGGACTGCACCGTCGATACGCCCTGCCTGGTGCTGGTCAGCTACCGCATCGACAACTACCGCCAAGGCGCCATTGCCCCGGCCATCCCCGGGCTAGGCCTGGTGCTGCCGGCCAGCCTGCAGGCCCAGGCCAGCTTGCTGGTGGACAGGAGGATGCTGTGAAGCGCCTCTGCCTGGTCCACAGCAACAGCAGCCACCCGCTGCGACAGCGCGGCGTGGCCGCCATCGAGTTCGCGCTGATTGCGGTGTTTATGCTCGTGATGCTTTTGGGCCTGACGGTGTACTGGCGGGCCTTCCAGGCGCAGCAGTCGCTGACACGGGCAGCTGGCGACGGCGCCAGGGCCATTTTGGGCGTGCTGGCCGTGGGGGTCAGTGATCCCTGCCACCCTACGAAGGCAGCGGCCAACCGCGCCACCATCCAGCTGCGGGTGGCGCAATCGGTACGTGCCAGCCTGGAGCGCAGTGACGTCCCCGGCACGGTGGCCGACCAACTCACGGTCAGCCCCATCCAATGGCAAGCGGCCTGCCCCAGCAGCGGCACGGGCAGTGCTTCGTTCGAGCTGCGCTACCAGCTCGTGCCGCTGTTTGGCACGCCGGGCCAGTGGATCACTGAGCCCAGCCAGCTCTATGAAAAAAGCGTGGTGCACTTTGCATCGCTGCTGTGAGGAGGATTAACGCCATGTTCGCCTGTTCACGCCGACCCCCCGTCCACCCCATCTCCCTGGCACAGCGCGGCGCGGTGCTGGTGCAATTTGCGCTGCTGGCCGCGGTGCTGGTCACCTTGTTGGGCACCGTGCAGATTGGCTATATGTACTACGCCAAGCGCGATCTGCAGCGCATCGCCGACATCGCCGCGCTGGAAGCCGTCAACGCCATCACTTATGGCAATGCCGCTACCTGCGGGCTGGGCCAGGCCGCAGCCAACCAAAGCGTGACCACCCAGCTGCGCCTGTCGCTGGACAATGAACAGCGCCGCATTGACTGCGGCCACTGGGACAGCAGCAAGGCCGATGCGCTGCGCTTTGGCCTGGCCAGCAGCCCACTCAATGCCGTGCGCGTGCAGTTGCAAGGGGAGGTATTGCAACTGCTGCCCTTTGTGGGCTCGCGCCTGGTGGCGGCCAGCGCTACGGCCGCCAAAGAAAGCGAGCCGGTGGCGGCGTTCTCGATCGGCTCGCAGCTGCTGCGCTTCAACAACAATGGCCTGCTCGGGCGCATCACCGCGCTGGTGGGGCTGGACATTGAGCGGCTGACCATCCTCGACAAGAACGGCATCGCCAATGCCAAGATCACGCCGTCAGGCTTGCTGAAAGTGCTGGGCCTGCCGATTGGCGTCAATGACCTGGCGCTGCTCACCCCCAACGACCTGGCCAATGTGAATGCCTCGGTGATCGACCTGATCGACGCGGCGATCAATGCCGGCAGCGACAGCCTGCTCAATGCCGGTGTCAACATTGCTGCTCTGGTGGATCTGCGCGCCTACCTGGCCGCCTTCCAGATTGCCAATATCAAGCTGCCGCTGGGCGGCGACAAGGGCCTGCTGGCCGTCATCTCTGCGGGCGGTGCGGCCTCGCCCATCGGTGCGGGGCTGGATGCCGCCATTGGCCTGGGTGACCTGGTGCGCACCCACCTGGTCGCTGCCAACGGCACCAACAGCGTGGCGTTAGGCCTGGGGCTGCCCGGCATTCTGGATGCCAACCTGACGGTGGTGGAGCCACCGCGCAACGCCATCGGCCCGGCCAATGGCCAGACCAAGGCGCGCAGCGCCCAGGTGCGGCTGACCGTCAACATCGGCGAGCAAAAGAATGTCAGCACCCCCGGCCTGCTGACCGCGCTGCTGGGCAATCTGCTGGGCATCCGCGTGCACATCCCTATTCAGGTCGATCTGGTGCGCAGCACCGGCACCTTGGAGGCCATCCAATGCACCGCCGCCAGAAACGACCGCCGCGCCAATATCTCCGTGCGCTCTGCGATTGGCGATGTCTGCATTGGCCAGCTCAATGCCAATGGCGTCTGCCAAAAAACCGAGCTGGTGGACCTGAACCTGCTCAATCTGCTGGGCGGGCTGCGGGTGCAAAGCAAGCTCTCCACCTCGCTGCTGCAAGGCGCCACCTACTCGTCGGCGCCCAACGCACAGGCCTGCCCCTACAACAGCACCGGCGTGGATGAATGCCTGGTCGGCATGCAAGTGAATGAGGAGCGGATGAGCGGCCCCAACGGGCTGCGCCTGGGCACGACGGTCAGCAATTTGTTGAAGCAGGTGCCCGCGTTGGTGGGGGATGTGCAGAACGCCGAGTACTACGGCGTGCTGGGCGGCCTGCTCGGCGGGCTGCTGGGCGGCTTGCTGGGCGGACTCAATGCGCTGCTCAATGTGGTGGTCACGGTGGTGAGCGCCTTGCTCGCGCCACTGCTCAACAGTATTGGCGGTGTGCTGGACCTGCTGCTGCAGGGCCTGGGCATTGAGCTCGGCCGCGCCAGCGTGGACCTGCTGGGCATCCAGTGCGACACCGCGCAATTGGTGCAATGAAGACAGGGGTGATCGCAGCACTATGAAAACAAGAGGGAATAGAACGTGAATCAGAACGATTTGGTCATCTACGTCTGGGAAGGCCAAGCAGATATCGCAGAGCGGGTGGAGCGCTGCATGGTCAATCTGGATGTGGATGTGGTGCGTGCCGATGGGCTGAACCTGTCGCCCGTGGTGGCGCAAGGCGGCAATGCCATTGCGGTGGTGAGTGTGTCGGTGCTCGAAGGTGCGCGCTTCACGCGCCAGGGGATGGAAAGCAATTTTGGCGGCATGCCGGTGCTGTGGGTCAGCGCCAAGCCGCGTGGCGAAGGCCCGGGCAGCTATGCCACCGAGTACTCGCATGTGCTGCCCTTTGACTTTACCGGCGCCGAGCTGCGCGCCATGCTGGTGCGCATTGTGCGGCGCCTGCAAAGCACCAAGCAAAGGCAGCCGCGGGGCGACGACATCATCGCCGAGGCCGAGTGCATGCTGCACCTGCTGCGCGATGTAGACACCTTTGCCGATTGCGAGCACAGCGTGCTGATCTTTGGCGAAACGGGCACCGGCAAGGAGCGCGTGGCCGAGCGCCTGCACGAGCGCAATACGCACTACGGCCAGGGGCCGTTTGTGGTGGTCAACTGCGGGGCCATCCCCGATGGGCTTTTTGAGTCGCTGTTCTTTGGCCACGCCAAGGGCTCGTTCACCGGCGCCGTCACTGCACACAAGGGCTTTTTTGAGCAGGCCAATGGCGGCACCTTGTTTCTGGATGAAATCGCCGACCTACCGCTGTACCAGCAGGTCAAGCTGCTGCGCGTGCTCGAAGAGCGCACCGTCACCCGACTGGGCGCCACCTCGCCCGTGACCTTGGATTTCCGCCTGGTGGCGGCCACCAACAAGTCGCTGCGTGAGCTGGTGCATGCGGGCAAGTTCCGGGCCGATCTGTTCTTTCGCCTGGCGGTCATCGAGCTGCAGTTGCCCAGCCTCGAAGAGCGTGGCGAGGCCGACAAGCTGGCCATCTTCAACAGCATTTTGCGCAAGGTGGTGGGCGAGGAGATGATGGAGCGCCTGGGCGGCCCGCCGATGTTCATCCTCGATGCCGTGGCGCAGATGTACTTTCCCGGCAATGTGCGCGAGCTGCGCAACCTGAGCGAGCGCATCGGCGTGGCCGCCCGCCAGACCCAGGACTGGCATGCCGGCGGTGCCACCGAGCGCCTGCTGCTGCAGGCCCAAAGCCTGTCGGCTGCCACTTTCCCGATCGAAACCCTTGCGGCCGGCCCCCAGCTGGCCGAGCGCGGCAACTGGGACCAGGAAGAGCGCAACCGCATCATCGAAGCGCTGCATGCCAACAGCTGGAAGCGCCAGAACACCGCCCAGCAGCTGGGCATCAGCCGCAAGGTGCTGTGGGAGAAGATGCGCAAGTACCAGATCTCGGACGGCGAGCCGCTGGTGCCGCTGTCTCCCGTCAGTGCCGCTGCCAGCGATGACCTGCCAGGTGTTCCCTCTTAAGCCGATCCCTTGCCCCCATGAACGACAAACCCCTGATTGTTTTTGTTGGCGCGGTTTACCCGAGCCAGTACAGCCTGCTGTGCAGCCACCTGCGTGCCCAGGGCCTGGCAGATGCCTGGTTCATGACCACGCCGGGCCACAAGGCCAACCACGACAAGCACTGCGACCACCTGCTCGCCTTCCAGCCCGATGGGCTGATCGTCGGCCCCCAGAGCTACTACTACTCGGACAAGGTCGAGCGCTCGGCGCGCATCTGCCGGGGCGTGCTCAAGGCGCTGGAAGACTTTGAAGCCGCGCAGGGCCGCAAGATCGATGTGGTGGTGGCCCATTCGCTGTGGGGCGCGCCCAATTGGCTGTATGGCGAGCTGGAAGCGGCCATCATCAGCTATATCGAGTTCCCCAGCTACCTGGCGCATGGCTGGGATGCCGCCTACCCGCCCGACCAGGCCCAGCGCCTGGGCGACCGCAACACCGAGATGCTGAGCTTCCACCAGGTGCTGTGCAGCGACCTGACCATTGTTCCCAGCGCCTATGCACGCTCGATGTTCCCGCCGCTGCTGCAGGAGCGGATTGCGGTGCAGTTTGAGGGCTTTGATATCCAACCACCGCTGCGCAACTTTGGCGCGGCCAGCGATGCCGCGAACGATACTAAAAAGCCTTTCACCATCGCCTTCTCGGCGCGTGATCTGTCCAGCGCCAAAGGTTTTGAAACCTATATGCGCTTGGTGGACCGCATGGTGCGCGGCGGTGATGGCCACAACACCCGCTTCATCGCCATAGGTGACGCCAAGGCCTCCACCTATGGCTATGAGCAGCAATGGGTGGAGCGGCGCTACGGCGGCAAGGTGGAGAGCTTTCGCGACCACCTGCTCAAGGTCCACCCGGCCGCCGAGGTGATTGAGTTCCCCGGCCACCTGCCCTATGCGCAGTTTTCGGCGCTGCTGGCGGAGGTCGATCTGTTTCTCTACCCGCTGCGCTATGGCGTGGCCAACTGGGGTTTGATGGAGATCCTGGCACGCGGCGGTTGTGTGATCGGATCCAACTGGGGCTTTGCGCCCGAGCTGATCACCCACAACGTCAACGGCCTCTTGCTGCCGGACAACGACGACGACTGGATCGAGGCGATACGGCAGCTGCGCAGCGACCCAGCCCGGCGCCAGCGCTATGCCCAGGCCGCGCTGGAGACCGGCAAGGCCTACCACATCGCCAAGGTGGCGCCCCGCTTTATGGCGCTGTTTGCGCGGGCCATGGCCAACCGCAAGGCGCCGCTGGTGGCGCAGCGCTGACCTGATCTGTGGCCTAGACCGCTTGCTTCCAGCGGGCAAAGCCTTGCGCTCTTAGCGCACAGGCCGGGCATTCGCCGCAGCCATAGCCCCAGTCGTGGCGCTGGCTGCGGTCGCCCTTGTAGCAGGTATGGGTGTCTTCTTGCACCAAGGCCGTCAAGGCGTCGCCACCCAAATCCTGCGCCAGCTGCCAGGTGGCCGCCTTGTCAATCCACATCAAAGGCGTCTCCACCACCAGCTGCCGGCCCAGGCCCAGGCTCAGCGCCACCTGCATGGCCTTCATGGTGTTGTCGCGGCAGTCGGGGTAACCGGAAAAGTCGGTCTCGCACATGCCGCCCACCAGCACCGTGCACTGGCGGCGGTAGGCCACGGCAGAGGCCAAAGTCAAAAACACCAGGTTGCGCGCCGGCACAAAGGTATTGGGCAGGCCATCGGCCTGGTAAGCCAGCGCGGCATCGCTGGTCAGCGCCGTATCACTGATCTGGCCGAGCACATCGATATTGAGCAGGTGGTCATCCCCCAGCTTCGCCGCCCACTGCGGGAACTGCGCACGCAGGTTGGCGAGCACGGTGCCACGGCACTCCAGCTCCACCCGGTGGTTCTGGCCGTAGTCAAAGCCAATGGTTTCGACCTGGGCATAACGGCTCAAAGCCCAAGCCAGGCAGACGGTGGAATCCTGTCCACCCGAAAAAAGTACCAGCGCCTTGGCGTCTTGCATGCTGCGCTTCTCCATCACTCAAAAACAAAAAAATAACGGCCTGGTGCTGGCCATGGCGGGCCAGAAAGCGGCCTTAACTGCGCTCGCCCCAGGCCGTGCTGGCATCGGTGAGCGCATCGCTGCGCGTGGCCGAGAGTATCGCGTCCAGCAGGCCGGGAAAGCGGGCATCGAGGTCTTCGCGCCGCAGCGACAGCAGGTTCTCGCGCCCCACCGGGCGCTGCCAGATCACGCCACTGCTGCGCAGCACGCGCCAATGGTGCGTCATGGTGGACTTGGTCTGGTCGCGCAAGAGCGCCGTGCAGCTGCGCTCCTGGCCATCGGCCAGCACACGCACCACCGCCAGGCGCG
The DNA here is from genome assembly GCA_036667955.1 of Comamonas sp. Taxonomy (GTDB): domain Bacteria; phylum Pseudomonadota; class Gammaproteobacteria; order Burkholderiales; family Burkholderiaceae_C; genus Comamonas. The sequence goes on along the minus strand of JAVWTB010000002.1, from coordinate 44,343 downwards.
TGGGGTTGCCCAGGGCGGTGAGCACATTTTCCAAATGGATTTGCGCAGCTTCAGGGTGGTGAGGGATCATCCGGGGTCCATGCGCCAACGGGGCGCGCATCGGCTGACATAGCCGGTTCAGTCAAAGGGCGCCATTCTGCCTGCGTCTGCAGACCTGGCAGCCCGAATGGCGCTATTGTCCCCAAACGCCCAATACCCATGACGACAGTACGACTGTCTTCGTACTATTAATATCGCTCTTTTCTGGCCCTGTGCCGGCGCCTCTGTGAGGATGCCGGATGTCGCAAAGTGGGAGCGCACAGGGCTGCAACACGCAGCTGAATCCAGCTGAAAAACCGACCCAAGGAGGTCAACATGGCCCGCCATACCCCCATAGAACGCTATCGCAACATCGGCATCTCTGCGCACATCGATGCCGGAAAAACCACGACGACCGAGCGCATCCTGTTCTATACCGGGGTGAGCCACAAGCTGGGCGAGGTGCATGATGGCGCCGCCACGATGGACTGGATGGCCCAGGAGCAAGAGCGTGGCATCACGATCACCTCGGCTGCGACAACGGCCTTCTGGTCGGGCATGGAACGCAACTTCCCGGCGCACCGCATCAACATCATCGACACCCCCGGTCACGTGGACTTCACGATCGAGGTCGAGCGCTCCATGCGCGTGCTCGACGGCGCCGTCATGGTCTATGACTCGGTGGGCGGCGTGCAGCCGCAGTCCGAAACTGTCTGGCGCCAGGCCAACAAGTACAAGGTGCCACGTCTGGCCTTTGTCAACAAGATGGACCGCATTGGTGCGGACTTCTTCCGCGTGCGCCAGATGATGGTGGACCGCCTCAAAGCCAACCCCGTGCCCATCGTGATTCCGATCGGTGCCGAGGCCGAGTTCTCCGGCGTGATCGATCTGATCAAGATGAAGGCCATCATCTGGGACGAGGCCTCGCAGGGCATGCAGTTCGAGTACCGGGAGATTCCCGCCGAGCTGCTGGCATCCGCGCAGGAATGGCGCACCAAGATGGTGGAAGCGGCGGCAGAGGCTAGCGAAGCGCTGACCGACAAGTACCTGAGCGAGGGTGACCTGCCCGAGGCCGACATTGTGGCCGGCTTGCGCCTGCGCACCATTGCGACGGAGATCCAGCCCATGCTCTGTGGCTCGGCCTTCAAGAACAAGGGTGTGCAGCGTTTGCTGGACGCCGTGGTTGAGCTCATGCCTTCGCCGCTGGACGTGCCTGCGGTGACCGGCCACAGCGAGGACGACGAAGATGGCGAGTTGCTGACCCGCCGCGCTGACGATGGCGAGAAGTTCTCTGCCCTCGCCTTCAAGCTGATGACCGACCCGTTTGTGGGCCAGCTGACCTTTGTGCGCGTCTACTCAGGCGTGCTCAGCAAGGGCGACCTGGTCTACAACCCGATCCGTGGCCGCAAGGAGCGCATTGGCCGCATCGTGCAGATGCATGCCAATGAGCGCCAGGAAATCGACGAGATCCGCGCTGGCGACATTGCCGCCTGTGTGGGCCTCAAAGAGGTGACGACCGGAGAGACCTTGAGCGACCCGAGCGCGCCCATCATTTTGGAGCGCATGTCCTTCCCTGAGCCCGTCATTGCGCAAGCGATCGAGCCCAAGACCAAGGCCGACCAGGAAAAGATGGGCATCGCCCTGTCGCGCCTGGCCGCCGAGGACCCCTCGTTCCGCGTGCGCACCGATGAGGAATCGGGCCAGACCATCATCGCCGGCATGGGCGAGCTGCATCTGGAGATCATCGTGGACCGCATGAAGCGGGAGTTCAACGTGGAGGCCAATGTGGGCAAGCCCCAGGTGGCCTACCGCGAGACCATCCGCAACACGGTCAAGGATGTGGACGGCAAGTTTGTGCGTCAGTCAGGTGGCAAGGGCCAGTACGGCCATGTGGTGTTCACCCTGGAGCCGATGGAGTCCGGCGGAGGCTTTGCCTTTGTCGACGAGATCAAGGGCGGTGTGGTGCCACGTGAGTACATCCCGGCCGTCGAGAAAGGCGTGCGCGAGGCACTGACGACCGGCGTGCTGGCCGGCTACCCGGTGGTGGATGTGCGCGTGCGCCTGACCTTTGGTTCGTACCACGATGTGGACTCGTCCGAGCAGGCCTTCAAGATGGCGGCCATCTTTGGCTTCAAGGAAGGCATGAAGAAGGCCAACCCGGTGATCCTGGAGCCGATGATGGCGGTCGAGGTGGAAACGCCCGAGGACTATGCCGGCACCGTGATGGGAGATCTGTCATCGCGCCGGGGCATGGTGCAGGGCATGGATGACATTGCCGGTGGCGGCAAGAGCATCAAGGCCGAGGTCCCCTTGTCCGAGATGTTTGGCTATGCGACGCAACTGCGGTCGATGACGCAGGGCCGCGCCACCTACACGATGGAGTTCAAGCGCTACACCGAAGCGCCGGCCCATGTGGTGGCCGGTATTGCGACCCGGTCGAACCGCTAAGGCCCAGGCCTGCGTCGGCAGGCCACCATGCCCCTAGGCAAGCCAGTCAACAGGCACACAGCTCCTAAGGCTGTGTGCCTGTTTTTTTATGCGCAGCCCTCAAAAGCGCCAGGTGGCGCCCAACAGTGGGCCGGCCATCGTCACATCCATGCGCGTGCCGCCCCGGCCTGCGGTGGCGACCAGCATTGCAAGCCAGCCGCCGCCCGCAATGGTTCCACGCCGTGCATCTGATGCGCACCCGAAGGTGCAAGGTGGAAGCCTCAGCGCTGAACCCTTCGGCGGTTTCGCCACGCCCAGACCAGCAGCATCAGGCTCAGTGCCACGATGGACAGCCCGTTCAGACTCGCCACTGGCGTTGCCGCTGAGCCCGGGATCGGTGGCACGCTGCCATCGTCCTCGACGGTCAGTATGTCCTTGGCGGGCGAGGTATCGAGATACACCGATCCCCTGAGATCGTCTGCATCGTTCACATACGTGCCCGCCCTGGCGCTGACCTGCACGCTGATCGCGCAGCTTGCGTTGGCCTCTACATCCGCCCCCCTGATGGACAGGGCGTTGCCGCCCGGCACCGCTGTGATGGTGCCATTGCTGCAGCTGGTCAATGCACTGGGCGTGGGCGCGATCGCCAGGCCTGCAGGCAATGTATTTGTGAGGTCAAAGCCCGTTCTCGGGCCAGTCCCCACATTGACCACGCTCAAGGTCAGCGTGCTGGTTTCACGGGCTTTGATCGACTTGGGCGCGAACGCAATCTGCACGGCGGTGTTGACCAAGGCAGACAGCGAGGCTTCCGTGGCCGATGCATTCGTGGTTCCGGCGTCCGTGGTGATCGCTCCGGCAGGAATGCTGTTCACCTTGTTGCCGGTCGAGGACAGAAACACATCGATGGTCATGTCACAACGGTCCTGGCCATCCCCATAGGCACTGAAGTAAAAGCCAGAGAATGTAAATGCGTCATGCCCCGGAGGCATCGTCAGGCTGGTGGCCGCAGACCCATCCTCGTTTTTGCAGGTCGTGGCCAGGTTGGGTTCCGGGGCAATCAGCATGCCGGCGGGTAGATGGTCGGTGATCGAGATGTTGCCTTGCGGCAGGCTGCTGCTGCTTGTCGCGGCGAAATGCAAGGTCAACGGCACAGACTGGCCACCAAACGCGCTACTCACGGGAAAGCTCTTGACGACGGAGATGCCCATGTTCGACTGGGACAACTCTGCCGTCAGCTCCAGCGGATTGGTTTGGTTTTGGTCGTTGGTGATGGCATTGGCCGGGATGCGGTTGGTCACCTTGCCAAAGTTCAAGGGGTTGCCGCCGTTGTGCGTCAGCTCCACCTCGATCTGGCATGCGCCACCCGCCGCTACGGTGCCCCCGCTGACGTCAATCCTGTCCGAGCTATTGGCTGCGCCAGGCGTGATGCTCACGGTCGCCGCGCACGTGTTGGCCATCACCTGGCTGTTTTGCAGGTAGCCAAAGGTAGCACTGCCGGGCAGCGCGTCCGTCACGGCCAGATTCGTGATGGGCGTCGCCCCGGTACGGTTATCGAAGCTCAGGACCAGCCGCGTCTTGGCGCCGCCATTGGCGCCAATCTGGTTGGGGCTGAAGCGCTTGCTCGCGCTGAAATCGCCGGTCACGGCCACCCGGGCGTTGACGGCGCTGGGGTTCGACACCCCTTGCGCCGTCGACACCGTGTTCGCGCCAATCGTGTTCTGGTAACCGCCAGACTGGTTGCTGACGAGCTTGATCCAGAAAAAGCAACCCTGGTTCAGCGTGGTGTTGGTGGCCGCCGCGCCTACCGCGCCAGGTACGCTGGCGCCACTGAAGCTGACCCTGTCTCGGCCCGCCTCGTCAACGACAGAGACTGCGCCATTGACCGCGCAGCTGGCGGCCGCTGTGTCTCCATCGGGGTTGGTCTGGACCAAGGCTTGCAAGGGCTGCAGCGCCCTGACGCCATTGGGCAGCAGATCCGACACCACCACCTGGCTGTAGGTCGTGTCGTAAAGACGGTTGAACACATTCACCCGCATCCAGAACGCTTCACCTTTGGCCACCTGCAAGCCTCCCGTGGTGCCGGTATGGCTCGCGGTGCGCGCGTCGTTGAAGAACGTCTTTGTCAAGGTCAGGGCTCCGCCGCTGCCCGATGCGGTGACGGACAGGTCCGCAGAGGTGGCCGCATCGATATCCGCGCCCGAGATGCCGTCAAAGTCCACATCGCTGGTGTTCAGCGCGTTCGTGGTGTTGCCCAAGGCCGAGGTCGCCTTGACCCAAAACTCCACATAACAGCTCCCCAGCGAGCCACGGCTGAGGTTAGCCGCCGGCACCGTAAAGCCGTCTAGCACCACGGTGGTCACATTGGCAGCCAGGCTGGGTTTGGGTGTCGGCCATCCGCAGGTTCCCCCCACCTCACTGGCCACCGCCACCACATCGGCCGGCAGCGTGTCGGTCAGGCTACCGCCCGTCAACACGCGCGGCAAGGGGTTGCTGAAATACACCCTCACCGGCACCGCCTGGCCCACCTCGGCCGATGCCGCCCCCGTCGTGAACGAGCGGCCATGCAGATTGCCGGGCTGGGGCAACAGGTTGGTTTTGGCACTGGAGCCGTTCATGAACGCCTTGGTCATCTTGATCTGGCTGCGCACATACAGCGTGCTCTGGGCGGGGACCACATTGGAGCTGCTGCCATCACTGACGGCACCCGCAGGGATCGTGTTCACCAGTGCGCCGCTGGCTGCCGCGCTGGCCTCGACCAAGGCCGTCACCGTGCAAGTGCCCCCTGCTGCCACCGTCGCCCCCACCACGCTGAGCGATGAAGAACCCATGGCGCTGGGGGTGGTGGCAGGGCCGCAGCTGCCGCTGAACGTGGGCGTCTCCAGCAGCGTCAACCCGGCCACAAACGCATCCGTAAAGCCCACATTGCTCTTGGCCTCAGACTCATTGTTTTTGACCGTAATGGTCAAGGTGCTTCGTCCGCCTGCGGGGACAGTGGCTGGCGCAAAGCTCTTGCCCACGGCAAAGGGGCTGGTTGGCGCACGCACCCGCAAGGTCGCAGAAAAAGGATCGGACTCCAAGCGATTGGAGCCGGCCATGGCATAGGCGCCGCCTTGGGGGACGCTGTTGATGAGGTTGCTGTCTTCGCTCACATCGCCCGAGTGCACGGGGATAGACAGCTGACAAGCCGGGTTCGTGCTGCCCGGCGAGTAAGGCAGATTCAGCCCTGACACGGACAGCGTCTGGGCTTTCGTGCCAGCAGGGGCATCCAAAAAATCGGAAAGCGCCAGGGCGCCACCCGTGCAGCCGGGGCCAGAGAGCGTGGCAAGCGCCACATCGGCTGGCGAGAACCACAGCTGCCCAGGGGGCGTCGTCTCTGGGAGCGTGTCCGTGACCGCTGCAGCCAGCGTGCCACCGCTGGTGTTAAAAAAATCAAACGTGAGGGTGGACTGGCTGTTGGCCGGGATATTGGTAGGTAAGAATTTTTTATTCGCTAAAAAATCCTGCGCCTGTGCGCCCCCCATGGCGGAGACTACCAACGCTGCCGTGATGAGATGCCTTGCCCACAGGGCATGTCTGGTGGGTAAACGGGTCGTGGCTTTCATAATCTCCCATCAAAAATACCGTATCAGTACCTGCATGGCATGGCGAATTTGGTATTTTTGATTACACTCCTTTCTAATTGAAATTTAATTTCTCAACGCAAAATACCTGGAAATCAAACTCTAGAATGGCTTGGCAGTGGACTGCCTTAGCTTCAGTGTAAAACGATATAAACGACACCACGGTTTTTTATTTTTCGAGCCGGCAAAACCCGTACCCCTCATTCCCTGTGCTACGCGCAAGGACCCCAGAGGCCATCAAGACTGGAGAATATTTGCCTTGTTTTTATTATCAACTCTGCCAGTGCCGGAACTGAGAAATACGATATGTCAGCGATGAATTCAACCAGGCCCAGCTGGACCCTTGATGGGAAAGCAGTGGTTTGGCGGTCAGTAGCAAATCATGGGTATATATTTGTGAATTTGCTACCGCTTGATGCCCTTGAAGATAAATTGACTTGCTGTGGGACTGGGCATATCCATGTATTATTAATTTTGATTATAACCATGAGGACAAATGATTATTTTGCAAAAATGGTTTCAACAAGCTGGCCTTTAAAAGGCATATTGCATTAAGATTCAAATCAATTGTGCTGTCAATGAATAAAAGCACTTAGTTGTAATTGCTTACACATTGAACTCAATCGATTATGCTGTATCGATAATCCTCTTCTCGGAGCTATGGCTGGATGCACGCTTTCAACCTTTTATCAAGCCTTTTATCCAAGGCCCTCAGCCGTGAGGGGGGTTGCCAACGCAGAAGCGCTGGCCCGCGCTCAGGCCAAGGCAGGGAGCTTTGCAGAGCGTCCTAACCCACAAGCGCAAAGCGCTCTGCCAGCCAGTCAATAAATACCCGCAGCCGTGCTGAAGGCTGGCGGCTGTAGGGATGGAGTACGGACACCGGCATAGCAGGTGGAGGCAAATCGGGCAGCACCTCTAGCAACACGCCCTCTTCCAACGCCTGGGCAATGCGGTAGCGCGGCACCTGCACCATCCCCAAGCCCGCCATGGCCGCGCCGGTATACAAATCGGCGCCGTTGACGGTGATGCTGGGCTTGAGCCGCCGCTCCACCACCTGCTTGCCCACGCAAAACTCCAGCGCCACCGGCCGGCCTGTGGCGCTGGAGACATAGGCCACGGCAGCATGTTGGGCCAGGTCATCGAGCGACTCGGGCAAGCCATGGCGCTCGGCATAGCCACGGCTGACAACGGTCACCTGGCGCAGCGATGCCACCTGGCGCCCAATCAGCGTCGAGCTTTGCAGGCTGCCAGCGCGCAGCACGCAGTCCACCCCTTCGCGCACCAGGTCTACCAGCCGGTCGTCCTCGGCCATGTGCAGCTGCACGCCGGGGTACTGCTGGGCAAAGTCGCCCAGATGGGGCATCACAAAAAAGCGCGCCAAGGTGCCCTGCAGGTTGACCCGCAGCAGCCCTTGCGGCGGCGCATGGCGAAAGGCGCTCTCGGCCTCCTGCAGATCGGCCAGCAGCCGGGTGCAGCGGCGGTAGTAGTCCTCCCCTTCCGGGGTCAGCCGCACCTGGCGCGTGGTGCGGTCCAGCAGGCGTGCGCCCACCCGGGCCTCCAATCTCTGGACCAGATTGGTCACCGTGGCGCGTGGGATCTGCAAGTCGTCCGAGGCCTGGGCAAAGCTGCTGCGATCGGCAACGCGCACAAATACCTGCATTTCCTGGAAGCGGTCCATCAATGGCGGGGATGGCCGTTGTGGCGGCATCCATTGTTAAAGTAAACCGAATTATAAAATTCAAACCAAGGCAATGATCTTTTCAATGGAATAGTGAAAAATCCAGGCATTCCCACTCCAACCGAGAACAGACATGAAGCAGCCCACCTCCATTGCCCTGATCACTGGCGCATCGCGCGGCATCGGTGCCACCATTGCCCGGCACCTGGCGCAAGACGGCCATGCCATTGCCATCAACTACGCCCACCAGGCCCAGGAAGCCGAGGCCCTGGCACAGGCCTTGACCCGCGAGGGCGGCCGGGCCATCGCCGTGCGCGCCGATATCTCGCAGGCTGACCAGGTCCAGGCCCTGTTCAGCGCCGTCGAGCAGCAGCTGGGCAAGATTGATGTGCTCGTCAACAATGCCGGCGTACTGAGCACCAGCACCTTGGCAGACACCAGCGACGCGCTGTTTGCCAAGACCTTTGCGATCAACACCCAGGGCGTCTTCAACACGCTGCGCGAAGCGGCCACGCGCCTCAACGCAGGCGGGCGCATCATCAACCTCTCGACCACCGCGCTGGCACTGAACCTGCCCGGCTACGCCATCTACAACGGCAGCAAGGCCGCAGTGGAGGCCTTTACCCGCGTGTTCGCCAAGGAGCTGCGCGGCCGCCAGATCACCGTCAACGCGGTAGCGCCCGGCCCCGTGGCGACCGAGCTTTTCTTTGCCGGCAAGAGCGAGGCGCAAATTGAACACTTTGCCAAGATGCCCCCGCTGGAGCGCTTGGGCGAGCCCGAGGACATCGCTGCCGTGGTCGCCTTTCTGGCCAGCAAAGACTCCGGCTGGATCAACGGCCAGGTGCTGCGCGCCAATGGCGGCGTTGCCTGATCGGCTGCCGGTCTAGCCGATGGCCAGGCCAAAGCGCTGCGCGTCGGGCAGCGCCAGGCCGCATTGGCCATGCAGCGCCCAGTGTGCAACCGCACCGCTGGTACACACCGACAGCATGGCCGGTTGGCCAGCGGGCGTAGCAGCCGCCCATGCCCAGGCTTGCGCGCTGTCTTTGCCAGCGCCCTGGGCAGGCATGCAGGCCAGGCGGGGCAGCATGGCAAAATCCACGCCCGTGCCCCGCTGCTTGAACCAGGCCTCTTTCAGGCTCCAAAGCTGTACAAAGCGTCGGTGTCTTTGGCCTTCATCGGCGATCTGGTCCAGCTCAGCCCGTTCAGCGGGTGTACAGGCCAGCTGCGCCAAATCTGCCACAGCGCTCGCCGGTGTGCGGGTGACCACCTCGATATCCACCCCGACGGGCTCTGGCGCCATGGCGCAGGCAATCCAGCCATGGCTGTGCGACAGCGAAAGATGCAGGCCCGCGCCCTGGTCTGCGCTCAGGCGCGGTGGCTGCCCGGCAGGCGCGTCCAGCGACCACCGCGCTACTTCGGCTTCCTCCCCGGCCAACAACAGCCGCAGGGCATAGCGACAAGCGATGAACTCGGCGCGCCGGGCGGGCACCGCCATGGCATTCAGGCGCGCCAGCTCCGACTCGCTCAGCCATCGCTCGGGCGCGCTGCGTTGCACAGCGGCCGCCAATGCGGCCTGCGACACCAGCAGCAGCCGATGGGACACGGAGACGGCCTCGCTTTAGTGCGTCTTGGCGTAAGTGCCTTGCAGGGCGACGCCAGCGACGATATTGCCGGCATGGCATTCAAAGTTGACGGGGTCCTTGAAGGCTTTGCGCTTGTAGAAGCTGTGCAGGTCCACCACCGCATTGGCACCCTTTTGCTTGGCCGATGCCTGGAAGGCGATCAGCGCCGACAGCGCCACCCAGCGACAGGCGGTCAGGTCGTCCTTGCCAACGCCATTGGTTTTCTTGTTGGAGACATCGTCGCCCAGGTTTTCCTTGATGGCCGGAGTCGCGGCGCCAGACAGGTGAAATGTCACGCTGCCGTCCAGCTTGCCATCGGCCAAGCCCATCTGAATAACTTCTTCCAGCGGTACCAGCAAGCGGGTATCGCGCGCCTGGGCAACGCCCAGGCTGCCGCAGGCCAGCAGCAACGCGCAAGCGTATTTCAAGGCGTTCATCGTGCCGCTCCTGGTGCAGCCGGCGTGGCGTTTACCGGTGCACTGATCTGTTTGTTGAGGTTCTTGATCCAGCGGTTGTAGGCGGGGTGGATCTTGCGCTGGCCATCGCGCTCTTCGTAATCGAGGTTGTTGCTGCGCAGGTAGTTGATGTCAAAGCCTACGGCGTCGTAGTTCACCTCGATGTAGACCTGGTGCTTACCGGCCTTGTCATACATCAACTCCATATGGCCGGGCTCGTCCTTGGTGGGCTGCCAGCCGATGTTGTGTGCTGCGTTGACGATTCTGGCGCGCACTTGCTGCTCCGTCAGCGGCGCACCATCGGTCAACAGCAGGATCTTCTGGTGGTCGATCAAATCGGTCTGGCGGGCCATGGCAGCGCCAGAGCACAGAGCCAAAGCCAGAATGCAGCTTGCGGTTTTGAAAAGGTTCATGGGTTTTCTCACTTCCAGACTGTGTTGGTGTTTAAAGAACGCGTTCAGGGCATCCAGCGCCTGAAGATCAGCGACGTATTGATGCCACCAAAGGCAAAGTTATTGGTCATCACCACATCCGTTTGGATGGCCCTTGGCTGCCCGGTGATGTAGTCCAGCGCGGCACAGCGCGCGTCCACCTGGTCCAGGTTGGCGTTCTGTGCAAACAGGCCCTCACGCATCATCTCCAGGCTCATCCAGGCCTCCAGCGACCCGCAGGCCCCCAAGGTGTGGCCCATGAAGCCCTTGAGCGTGCTCACCGGTACCCGGTCGCCAAAGACGTCGAAGGTGGCCGCCGACTCGGCGATATCGCCCTGCTCGGTCGCCGTGCCATGCGCATTGACATAGCCAATGTCAGCGGGCGACAGGCCGGCATCCTGCAAGGCCAGCCGCATGGCCTGCGCCATCGTCGCCTTGTTGGGATGGGTGACGTGCGTGCCGTCGCAGTTGGTGCCAAAGCCCACCAGCTCGGCGATGATGTGCGCCCCCCGCGCCGTTGCATGGGCCAGCTCTTCCAGCACGAAAGTACAGGCGCCTTCGCCCAGCACCAGGCCATCGCGCGCAGCATCAAAGGGGCGCGGCGTCAGCTCGGGCGTGTCGTTTTTCACGCTGGTGGCAAACAAGGTGTCAAACACCGCGGCTTGCGTGGCATCCAGCTCCTCAGCCCCACCGGCCAGCATCGCAATTTGTTTGCCGCTCTGGATCGCCTCGAATGCATAGCCAATCCCTTGGCTGCCGGAGGTGCAGGCGCTGGAGGTCGTGATCACCCGGCCCGTCAGTCCAAAGAACACGCCGATGTTGACCGCCGCCGTGTGCGACATCATCTTGATATAGGTGTTGGCATTGATGCCTTCCGTGGTCCGGTCCATGATCATGCGGCCAAAATCGCCGATGGCCGCAGGCGTGCCTGCCGACGATCCGTAGGCCACGCCCATGGCACCGCTCTTGAGCAGCGGGTGGCCCAGCAGCCCGGCGCTCTCCAGCGCCAGCTCGCTCGCCCGCGTGGCCATCAGTGCCACCCGGCCCATGCTGCGCATGGTTTTGCGGTTGTAGTGGGCAGGCAAGTCAAAGTGGGGCACGGTGCAGCCCAGCTGCGTGTTCAGGCCCTCAATGTCCTTCCACTCATGCATCTCGCGGATCACATTGCGCCCGCTGTGCAGCTGCTGGCGCACGGTCTGCCAATCGTGGCCGAGGGGGCTCAGGGTACCGATGCCCGTCACCACGACGCGGCGCTTTGCGCTGTTGCTGTAGTTGCTATCGCTGCTCATCCCAGCATGCCTCCGTTGACTGAAATGACCTGCCGGGTCACATACGACGCGTCCGGCCCCATCAGAAAGGCCACCACACCGGCGACCTCATCCACCGCCCCCATGCGGCGCATGGGGATCATGTCCATCGCGTGCTCCAGCACCTCTTCGCTCACCATCTCGGTATCGATCAGCCCAGGCGCCACGCAGTTGACCGTGATCTCGCGCTTGGCCAGCTCGATCGCCAAAGACTTGGTGGCGGCAATCACACCGGCCTTAGCCGCGCTGTAGTTGGTCTGCCCCCGGTTGCCCATCAGTGCAGATACTGAGGCCAGGGTCACAATGCGACCGGGTGCACGCCTGCGCACCATCGGCATGACGACCGGGTGCAGCACGTTGTAGAAGGCATCCAGATTGGTATGCACCACGGCATCCCAGTCCTCGCCGCTCATCGCGGGGAAGGCGGCATCCCGGGCGATTCCGGCATTGCAGACTACGCCGTAGTAGGCGCCGTGCTCGGCCATGTCGGCCTCCAGCGCCGCGCTGCATGCGCTGCGGTCAGCCACATCGAACTGCAGCAGGCGCGCACAGCGGCCCAGCGCCTCCACCTCGCGCGCCACCTCCTGCGCCTGCGCTACACCGCTGCGGCAATGCAGCACCACATCAAAACCATCGCGCGCCAAACGCAGCGCAATCGCCCGGCCTATGCCTCGGCTGGAGCCGGTTACCAGCACGCTGCCCTTGGATGTTGCTTGATTCGTCATTCAATTCTCAGTCGTTTGCAGCGCCTGCACATAGGCGCTGCCGTCTTCAGGTTCATAGACCGAAATGCGCGCTGTGGCGCACACCTGGTCATCGGCTCGGATAAAGCATGCAAACATGCCCAGTCCGTTTTCCGCAATCAATTCGCACTGCACCTGCACCACCAGCCGCGTGGCGGGTGCAAAAAAGTGGGTGCTGGCGTCAAACTTGCGGGTTCCCAGCAAGAAGCCCAGCTTCAGCGGCTGGCCCGCCTGTACCGCGCGCCAACCGGCCCATGCCGCCACGGTCTGCGCCATGTACTCCAGCCCCACCCATGCGGGCATGCCTTCGTCCTGCAAAAACAGGCCGTCGCGCGGCACTTCGACCTCGGCCACGGCCCCCTCATCGTCAGCCGCGATAAGGCGGTCAATCAACAGCATGGCGCCGCGATGCGGCACATAGTTCTCAATGGGCAAAATCTCAGTCATGGCTTGTCTTCGTCCCTGTACTCAGCCTGCCGCCAGCAGCAGCGCGCAATTGCTGCCACCAAAGGCAAAGGAGTTGCTCAGTACCGCCTGCGGCGCGCGGCCCAGAGCGGATGGCGGTGCCGCCACCTGCAATGCCGGCAACGCGGGGTCGGCCTGGCCGTCCCACCAGTGAACCGGCAGCCGGCCCTGTGGATTGTCATACAGAACATGCCAGCACAAGGCCGCCTCCAGCGCGCCTGCGGCGGCCAGGCTGTGACCGCTGAGCGGTTTGGTGGAACTCACCGCGCAGCGGTCGCCAAACAGTGCGTGCACTGCCAGGCTTTCCATCGCGTCGTTGTGCGCCGTGGCCGTTCCGTGCAAATTGATGTAATCCACTTGGCCGGGCTGCATGCCCGCGCGGTCCAGCGCCTGCTGCATGGCCGCCAACGCCCCGCGCCCACTCGGGTCGGGTGCCGACATATGGTGCGCGTCCTGGCTCTCGCCCCAACCGGCCAAGCGCACGGGCCCGGCTTCCCGCGTCATGACAAAAAAGGCCGCTGCCTCGCCCAGGTTGATGCCCTGGCGGTGCAGCGACAGCGGGTTGCAGCGCTCGGCAGACACCGCTTCAAGCGCACTGAAGCCCGCCACCGTAAACGGGCTGAGCGCATCCACCCCGCCTGCCACCACTGCATCTACCACGCCGGCACGCAACAAGCGCGCACCGCTGGCCAGGGCCTTGGCACCCGAGGAACAGGCCGTCGAGATCACATGGGCAGGCCCGGCAATGCCCAGATGCTGCGCAAGAAAAGCCGCCACATCGCCCAGCTCTTGCACCGCGTAGTCAAAACCTGGCGGGAAAGCCGCTGTACGGCGATAGCTGTCAGCGGCCAGCGCCCCCTCGTCCAGCCCACCGGTGCTGGTGCCCACGATCAAGGCCACCCGCTGCGCGCCACAGCGTGCCACCAGGGCCGCGATGTGCGGGCGCAACGGCAGCATGGCGGCCCAGGCCAGCGCGTTGTTGCGCGAGCGCTGCTGCAGCGGCGCAAAGTCGAGTGTTGGCAGCAGCACATCCGCCGGCAGGCAACCCAGCAGCAGCGCCCGCCCGGGCGAATAGGCCGCTGTGGCAGCCATGGTTTGCGGCAGGCGATGGGCAAACAAGTTCGCACGCAGCGCCGCTGGCGTCCCACCCAGTGCGCTGATCGCCGAGGTCGCATTCAGATAGACCGCTGCAGCCGTCATCGCCCACCCCCTGCGTTGCGGCAAAGATCGGCGCCGCCAGGGGTGTCGATGCGCAGCGACCACAGGCCCTGCTGATACACCAGCTCCAGCGCATTGGCATCAATAATGCGCACCCTCACCCGCTCCGTCCCCCGGTACTGCAGCACCCGCCCGGCAGCAGAGACCTGCAGCGACCAGCCCTCGGGCAGCGCACCAGAGACCGCCTGCTGCGGCCAGAAAGCAAGCTGCACATCACTGAGCACCTGCGCGGGCTCCAGCACCGCCGGCCACCAGCGTGAGAGCTGAGGATGGATCTGCTGGCCATCCCATTCCAGCGTGCCCACCATCTGACCCAGATTCAGAATGGCCAGTTTCATGCTGGTGGCATCGACCTCCAGCAGCGCATCCAGCTCTTTGGCGGCCTGACCCGGCGGCTGTACGGTCAAGCGCTGCTGCACGGCGGCCGTACAGCCCAGCGCTGCCGGGGCCAGGGCCAGCCAGGGCATCCCGGCTGCGGGTTGGGTGGCAGACGCGGCCTGCTGCACAGGCTGCGATGCACAGCCGGCCAGCAGCGCAGCGGCTGCCAAGGCGCCACACCAGCGCAAGGCTGCCCCGTTCAGCGTCATCATGCCGGCACCTCCTGCACGGGCTGCTGGCACAACTGGCGCAACACATCCAGCCGGCGCTGGGGCTCGGCCACATAGGGATTGGTAGGGTCCCAGGCATAGCCCGCGAGAATAGACGAGATCATGCGGCGAATCTCAGGCGCATGGTGCTCATGGAAGATCACATCCTGGAAACCGCCCTCATACCAACCGGCCACGAAGGCGCGAAAGGTGTTGACGCCGGCCTGCAGCGGCAGCGCATAGTCCGCTTGCCAGTCCACGGTCTCACCCTGGTATGCACGGTCAATGCATGCGGCCGCTAGGCTGGCCGACTTCATCGCAATGGTCACGCCGCTGGAGAACACCGGATCGAGAAACTCGCCCGCATTGCCCAGCAGCGCATAGTGGTTGCCCCACAGCGACGTGACATTGGCGGCGTAGCCCGTCAAAGAGCGCCCCGGTGTATCCCAGACCGCATTGCGCAGCAGCTTGGCGAGCGACGGTGTCTCGGCAATGATGGCGCGCAGACGCTCAACCTCGGTGCCCTGGTAGCGTGCCAGGTACTCGGGCCTTGCCACCACCCCTTGCGAGCTGCGGCCGTCCGCGAACGGAATGGTCCAGAACCAAACATCGTGCTGTTCGGGGTGGACGTTGATCAGAATCTTCTGCCGGTCCATGTCACCCAGCGCAATGCGGTCTTCGATATGGGTGAACAGCGCCGCACGCACCGGGAAGTCGGAGGGCCGCTCCAGATTCAGCAAGCGCGGAAGAACGCGGGCAAAGCCGCTGGCATCGAGCAGGTAGCGCGCGCTGATGCTGTAGACCACACCGTCCTCCCCGCGCACCTGCACGCGTGGGCGGTCTCCGGCCACATCGACCGCCGTGACCACCTGGCGATAGCGGATCTCTGCCCCGGCTTTGTGCGCTGCATCGGCCAGCACCTTGTCAAAGCGGCCACGCGGGACCTGGTAGGTGGTGCCCCAGCCGGGCGAGAACTTGTCGCGAAAGTCAAAGTCGGTGGCCAGTGCGCCTTTGGCAAAAGCGGCCCCATTCTTGTACTGAAAGCCAGCCTCGACCACGTCCTGCAGCATGCCCGCTTCCTCGATGTACTGCATGCTCTGGGGCAGCAGGCTCTCACCAATCGAAAAACGCGGAAAGCTTTCTTTCTCGATGACGATCACCTGGCGGCCCTGCTTGCGCAGCAGGCCGGCGGCGACCGCGCCCGAGGGGCCGGCCCCAATAATCAGGATGTCTGTTTGCTCGATCTGGTTCATAGGGCTCTCACACATTTTCTTCAGACCGCGCCAGCGCAGGCGCGGCCCGGAACAAGGGCGCCAGCAGCAGCACAATGGGCAGTCCCAGCATCAAGGTCACGCCAAAGGCGCGCAGCGCAGGCGTCTGAGACAGGCCCAGCAAGCCAAAAGACAGCCAGGTGCTACCAGCACCGATGACCACCGCCAGCCAGGCCTGCGGATCGTCCTCATGCTCTTGCAAGTAAATGCCGTAGTCAATGCCAACGCCCAGCAGCAGCATCAGCGCCAACACGTTAAAGAGCTGCCAGGGCTCGCCCATCAGTGCCATGGTGATGACGACCGCCAGGCTCGCCAGCACCGTCGGCAGCCAGGCACGCCAGGCGCTGCGGCCAAAGCGCAGGCACAAGGCGGCCAACACCAGCAGATGGCCCAGGGCCAACAGCTCGGTCATCGAGACGCGGTAGCGCTGGAGCAGCTCGGAAATCTCGGCCGGTTTGTCCACCCAGGTCACGGCGCTCAGCCCCTGGGCGGCCGCATCCAGCGCTGGCAAAGCGGCCTGGCCGCGTACTCCCCGCAGCATCACCATGCTGCGGTAGGCGCCATCGTGCTCGCCCAGCCACAACGGGCGCGCAGCGGCCGATATCGGCTGCGCCAGCCAGGCCTGCACCGTCAGCGGTTCGGGCTGGCTGTCTTGGCCTGCTGCCTCGAACGACTCGCCCAGTTGCGCATTCACGCCGGCCAGCACCACCTGGTTGGCATGCTGCACCAGCTGGGCATTGCGCTGCTGCATCGCCAAGGATGGCACCCAGTCGGATACAGCGCTGTAGCCTGTTATTTCCTGCTGCGCCACCAGTGCATCCAGCCTTTGCGTGAGGGCCTCTTCCTGCTGCAGCACCTCCTCAGGGCTGGCGCCCTTGACCAGGTAGAACTGTGCCGGGCTGGGCAGGCCCAGCATCTGGCTGACCTGTATTTGCTGCTGCACCAGCCGCGGTGAGCTGTTTTGCAACTGGCGTACATCGTCGCGCAGATGCAGCAGATGGCCCTGCGTGATCCACAGCAGCGCCAGCACGCACAGCGCTATCGACCAGGGCAGTGCCGAGCGCCAGCGCGGCCACCACAACAGGGTCTTGCCAATCCACTGCGCCGCCCGGTTGGTGGCAACCTGGCCCCGGTCGAGCC
The DNA here is from genome assembly GCA_036667955.1 of Comamonas sp. Classification (GTDB taxonomy): domain Bacteria; phylum Pseudomonadota; class Gammaproteobacteria; order Burkholderiales; family Burkholderiaceae_C; genus Comamonas. The sequence goes on along the minus strand of JAVWTB010000002.1, from coordinate 27,361 downwards.
AGGGGAACCAGCAAATCACGGTCAGCATCGCCGCAGCCAACCCCACCACCGAGAACAAGGCCATTTGCCGCAGGCCTGGAAAGGCCGCCATGCCCAGCGCCACATAGGCGATGGCGCTGGTACCCAGGGCCAGCCACAGCGCAGGCAACAGCCCGCGCATCAACGCATGCGGCTTGCGCCCGGGTGCGCCCTGGCGCGATGCGAAATAGTGGATGCCATAGTCTTCGGCCACCCCGACCAGGCTGGCACCAAATACCAAGGTCAGCAGGTGTACCTTGCCAAACACCAGATCCGTCACACTGAGTGCCACCGCGCAGCCAATCAGCAGCGACAGGCCCACCAGCAACACCGGGCGCAGGGAACGAAATGCGATCCAGGCCAGCAGCAGCACACCCGCCAGTGAGCCCCAGCCAATCACATTGATCTCGCCGTTGGCCTGTACGGCAGCGGCCTCGGCATGCAGCGGCACACCCGCCATGATCATCTGCGCATCGGGCACCTGGCGGTGTACTTCGGCCAGTGCATGCGCCATCGCCGTGCCGATGACTGGGTTGCCCGAGAGGTTGAAGGCCGAGCCTTCCAGCGCGTACTGCAGCACCACCCATTGCTTGCCCTGTGCCGCTACCCACAGCTCGGCATCACGCGGCCGGGCCTGGCTTTGTGCAGCACGGGCCGACCACCACTGCGTCCACAGCCCCAGCGGGTCGCTCACCCAGTCGGTCAGGCGCGCTTGTGTCGCCGGCTGGTACAGGTCCTGCAGTGCGCGCTGAACCAGCGCCTGGTCGTTGGCGCCTTGCAGATCATCGCGCTGTGCAGGCGTCAGCAAGGCTGCGCGCCAGGGTTGGTAGAAGGCCAGCGCTGACTGGAGCGATGACTCCTTGGCAATCGCTTCTTCCTTCAGATGCGCATCCGATTGCGCCGCGAGCGCTGCGCGGAAGGTCTGCGCAGTCGCTAGTGTCTGCTCCCATTGCGCGCTGCCCAGCAGCACCACCACTTGCCGCTGCAATTGTTCGGACAACTGCTGCGTGGCCAGTGCCACGTCGGGCGCGCGCTCGTCGAGCGGCAGCAGCGCCAGCACATCGGTGTCGATGCGGCCCTGCTTCCAGAAATGCCATTGGTGCGCGCCCACGGCGAGCACCAGCAATAGCCACAGCAGCGCAGCGCTGCGCCACAGCAGGCCGGCGGGCCGCTCTTGCTGCGCGTTGTGGGCTGCAGTCGCAGGGGAAGAAGTCATCAAGGGCCCCGTCATCAGCGGAACTGCGCCGCTTCGGCATCGCTGAGCTTGGAGGCCGCCTCTGCCCCCTGGATACGGATCAGGCTGCTATCGCCCCGGGCCTCCTGCAGATGCACTTCGCGCACAAACTGCCCGCCTTGCAGCTCGATGGACGCCAGCCATTGCGCCAGCATTGGATCACGCGGAACCAGGCGCAGCTGCCAGCCCGAGGCCTGTGCCTTGCCGGAAATCTCGAAGAACTGGCGCAGCTGCACCAGATCGGCAGACATGACCGCAAACAGCATCGCGTTCACGGTGCGCAAAACCGGCTCATCGTCTGCACGCATCTGCATGCTCAGGCTGCCATCGGCACGCCGTGATTGCAGGCTGTCGGGCTTGACCACCAAGCTGGACTCGAACGGCTTGCGCACATGCCAGACAATGCCCAAATCCTTGGCCACCCAGAAATCGCCCGAAGAACGCAACGGCTGCTTGAAGCCCTTGACCGTTTTCTCCTGCTCAAACTGGCCCCGCACCACGGGCGCATCTTTGAGCTGCTGGCGCACCTGCGCCAACAGATCGGGCACCGGCTCGCTCAGGGCAGCCGCTGGCTTTTGGGCCAACGCTGGGCCCATGCCAGCGAGCAGCGCAATACAAAGCAGCCAGGCCTTCATGGCGCCACCCCCAGGCGTTCCCACAGCACCGGTGGGCAGACAAAACGCATCTCCTGCGTGTGCATGTCAACCGCCACCTGGATGGTGTAGGCCGTATTGATCTTCTGGCCGGTCTGCGCGTCGCGGATCACATAGTCAATGCGCAAGCGGTTCTCCCATTCCGTAATCGTTGCCTCAATCTTGAGCCGCTGGCCGAATGCTGCCGGGCGCACATATTTAAGCCGCATGTCCACCACCGGCCACCCAAAGCCTGAATCGCGCATGCGCGGGTAGTCGTAGTCGAACTTGGCGAGCAAGGCGCTGCGTGCCAAATCCAGAAAACGCACATAGTTGCCGTGGTAGACAATCTCCATCACATCGATGTCGTAGAACGCCGGTGTGATTTCGGTCTCGCAAGACAGGCGCTCACGCGAGGCGATTTCCTTTTCAGTCGGCATACAGACTCCAGGTTTGGGCACGGATATCGCTCAGCAGCCGCTGCAGATCACGGTCGAGCGCACGGTCTTCCTCGACCAGCGCCACCCTTTCGGCCAAATCGGCAATCCAGGCACGCAGCTGCTGGCCAATCGGCACATCGGGCTGAATGCGCTCGCGCAAGGGCACGCCCTGGCGCGCAGCGATCAGCATTGCCGCGATCACCTGCTCGGTCAGCTCCAGCACCCGCAGCGCATCGCGCGCAGCAATCGTGCCCATGCTCACCTTGTCCTGGTTGTGGCACTCGGTCGAGCGCGAGAAAACCGAGGCCGGCATGGTCTGTTTGAGCGCTTCAGCCGTCCAGGCCGATGCACTGATCTGCAGCGCCTTGAGGCCGTGGTTGATCGGCTGCGTCGCGCCCTCAGACGCCGACAGGTTGGACGGCAGGCCTTGGCTGTAGCGCGTGTCCACCAGCAGCGCAAGTTGGCGGTCCAACAGATCGGCAATGTTGGCGACCGTGTTCTTCAGCGTGTCCATCGCCAGTGCAATATGACCCCCATAGAAATGGCCGCCATGCAGCACACGCTCCTCGTCGGGGTCAATCAGCGGGTTGTCGTTGGCCGAGTTCAGCTCGCCCTCGATCAACTGGCGCAAGAAGGGCAAGGCATCTTCGAGCACGCCGATCACATGCGGCGCACAGCGCAGCGAATAGCGGTCTTGCAGACGGTGGGAGTTGCGCAGCAGCGCCTCAGCCACCAGATCGCCACGGATGCGCGCAGCCGCACGCTGCTGGCCCGGATGGGGCTTGGCGGCAAACAAGGTCTCGTCAAAATGGTGGGCGTTGCCAGCAATGGCGACCACATTGGCCGCTGTGATGCGGCAGGCCAGGCGCGCGACATAGTCTGCGCGCTGCCAAGCCAGGCAGGCCAGGGCTGTCATCACGGCCGTGCCATTCATCAGCGCCAGCCCTTCCTTGGGGCGCAGGCGCAGCGGGGTCGCACCGGTCTGCTGCAGCGCCTGTGCGGCAGCCACGATCTGGCCTTGGAACACCACCTCGCGCTCCCCGCAAAGCACGGCCGCCACATAGGACAGCGGCGTCAAATCGCCACTGGCGCCCACCGAGCCTTCGGCCGGAATGCGCGGCAGAATGTCGTGCTGCAGCAAATGCGCCAGCTGCTGGAGCAACTCCCAGCTGACACCAGACATGCCCCGGCACAACGAGGCCAGGCGGCATGCCAGCACGGCGCGCGTTTCCACCTCGGTCAGAAAGCGGCCCATGCCGCAGCCGTGGTAGGCATAGAGATGGTGCGGCAAATCGGGGATCAACGCGGGCGGGATCTCGACCGTGCAGGAATCGCCATAGCCGGTAGTGACGCCATACACCACGCCATCTTCGCGCAGCAACCTATCGAGAAAATCTGCGCCGCGCTGTATGCGGCTGCGAAACACCGGGTCTGGGGAGAGCTGGGCCCGCGCCTGCCCCTGGGCAATGGCGGTGATCTGCTCCATCTGCAGCGGGCTGCCGTCAAAAAGAACCAGCGTGGGTGAGACATTCTGTGTCATGGGGGTGTGCTTCTGTGGGCATGTTCCAAAGGGGCGGCGGGCGCCAGCGGCGCGCCGGGCTGCGCCCAAAATGGAAAGAAATTGAACCAATCGAAGGGTGCCGTGCACAGCCGCGCTTCCAGCGCCGCCGCATAGGCGGCGGCATGCTGGGCCAGCGCCTGCGCACGGCTGGCGCGGGGCAACTCCACCTGGGGAGCCAGTTCGTCGATATGCAGTGCATAGCCCTCACCGGCATGGGTGCAGGTCATCAGCAGCAAGGGGCACTTGAGCAGGGCGGCTATGACATAGGGGCCCGTTGGAAAGGCCGCATCCCCGCCCAAAAAGGCCGCCTGGGTGGTCTTGCTCTTGTGCACCGGCACTCTGTCGCCGGCAATGGCGATGAACTCCCCTGCCTCGACCCGCTCGGACAAATCCATCGCGGTGGCTGCATTGAACTCCGTCACCTGCAAAAAGCGCACCTGGCTGCCAGGCGACAGGCGTGCCAGCAGGCGGTTGAACTGCTGCGCATGCCGGGTGTGCACAAGAATGTTCAGCCGCAGACCCGCACGCTGCTCGGCGAGCACCTGGCTCAGCTCGATACAGCCCATGTGCGCAGTGATGAACACCGCCCCCTGGCCACGCGCCATCAAATCAGCCACCACCTGCTGCCCATGGACCTGGACCTTGGACGCGGGGTAACGGCCGGAGATGGCGAGCATTTTGTCCAGAATGACCTGGGCGAACACGCGGAAGTGGCGCAGACTCTCGCGCCAACCGGGGCTGTGCGGCCACAGGCCATGGGCTTGGTGCATACGCTGCAGGTACTCCAGCGACGACCGCCGTGCCAGGGGCCGACTGAGCCAGTAGTAAGTGACGACCGGGTACAGGCACAACAAAAACGGCCATCGCCCCAGCACCCGGTGGATTTGGAACAGCAACCACATGCCCGCGACAAAACTGCTCTCGCCGATCTGGGCCCAGTGGGTGGATGCCGCTGCTGCCGGTCGCTGGGCGGCGTTGCTCGCTGCGCGGCCCATCAGCCAGCCCTCCGGGCGCTTGCGCTCAGCTTGCGCGCCAAAAGCACCGGGCTGCGCAGCAGCATGCCTGCAAACAGGCGCGCATGCATCTTGGAGATGAGCAGGTTGTCCCGCAGCATCCGGAAGTGGGACAGCCCATCTTGGGGATAGGTCACCCGCGTGAACTGCGTGACAAAGGGCACGCCTTGCCAGTGCATGCGCACCAGGATTTCGGTATCGAACTCCATGCGCCGGCCTATGTCTGCACTCTCCCAGGCGCGCAAGGTGGCAGCCAGCGGGTAGACCCGAAAACCGCACATGGAATCTCGAATGTCGAGCGACCAGGTGTTGATCCACACCCAGACATGGGTGGCATAGCGGCCGTAGAGGCGGGCCTTGGGCACGCTTTGGTCATAGACAGGCGCGCCGCAGACCACGGCCTGGGGATGTTGGCGCGACTGCGCCGCAAAGGCGGCAATGTCGGCGGTGGCATGCTGTCCATCCGCATCGATTTGCACCGCATGCGTAAAACCGCGCTGCTGCGCACGGCGCATGCCGGCAATCATCGCCGCGCCCTTGCCCTGGTTGACCGCCAGCCGCACCAGCTCCACCCGGGGTGCATGGGCGGCGGCCAGCGCATCCAGCACGGCGGCGCAGCGCGCATCCGATCCGTCATCGACCATGATGCAGTCCTGCCCACTGGCCAGTACGCCGCGCAGCATGCCTGCCATCGTGTCGGGATGGTTGTAGACGGGGATGATGGTGATGATGGAAGGCGGCATGGCTTAAGCGGGCTGTAGCAGCCGTCCGCTGGCGTGCATGCCGCGTGCTGATCGGATCGCGAACTGGATGGCGCCCTTGTCGGCCAGCCAATGGAGTTGCACCTCGACGGTATCGCCGGGCAGAATCGGCTGCTGGAACTTGATGACTTCGCCCCGGCTGTAGGGCCCAGAGAGATCGAAAGCCTGGCGCGCCAGGCTCAGCGCCCAGTGCAGTTGCGCCACACCGGGAATCAGCAGCGCCTGCGGAAAATGCCCGTCCAGCACGCGCAGCTCCGCCACCACTTGCAGCCGCGCGCAGGCCTCGGTCTGGCTGCGGCTGATCCATTGCGGCGCGGGCATCATCGGATCGAACAGCGCCAGCAGGCTTTGCTGGGTTACCTTGCTTTGCGCATTCATTGGCATGCGCACCACATAGCGCCAGCTGCGCGGCAGCGCCACCCGCTCTACCTGGCCAGCGAGCAAGGCGCGCAGGGCCTGCGCCATGGCCTGGCGGCCTTGGGCCTGCAGATGCTGCCAGCCCGCATCACTGAGTGCCAGCACCATGCCCACCCGGGTGGGCAGATCGCGGCGCTCGATGAGCACTGCGCGGGCGGCATGCACCCAGTCACTGGCCTGCAGCGCCTGCTCCAGCGCGGTGAGAGAAACGCGCTTTTCGGCAATTTTCACGATCCGGTCCACCCGGCCGCGCAGCACAAAGCTGGCGCCATCGCTGCTGGCCTCGGCCCGGTCTGCGGTTTCCCACCACAGCGCCGGATCGGGCAAATGCGGCGAGCGTACCTTGAGCAAACCGCTGTCTGCATCCAATTGAATCGCGACCCCCGGCAAAGTCTGCCAAACCTCGCCCAACTCTGCGCGCCGCCGCCAGGCAATGCCGCCGGTCTCCGAACTGCCAAACACCTCGGTCGGGGAATGCCCCAGCACGGCCAGGCTGTGAGCCGAAGCCTCGGCGGCCAAGGGGCCACCCGATGAAAAAATAGCGCTCAGGCGGGACGGTGCATCGCCCCATGGCAGCTGCTGCGGCAGACGGCCCAGCATGGCCGGGCTGGAAACCAGCACGCAAGCGGGGGCTTGGCGGAGCTGCGCAAGCAAGTCTTCCGGGTAGCGCGCAAAGCAGGTGCCGAGCATGCGGCCCGCCGACAGCGGCCACAGCACACGAAACAGCAGCCCATAGATATGCTGGTGCGACACGGTGGCCAGCACCTGCAGCGGCCCATCGCCCAGCACAGCACCAAAGGCAGCCTCCAGCGCCTGGACTTCCGCATTGAGCTGCCTGACTTGTTTGCCAATGCGCTCGGGCTTGCCGGTCGAGCCCGAGGTGAACAACACCAGGCGCGCGGCCTGCATATCGAACGGCGGCAAGACGGTATCACTGGGTATATCGGCTGGCAGCGTCACCGCGCCGGGCAACTGCCCTGCCGTGCCTGCCAAGCTGGGCAGCAGCGCTTCGGTGGTGGCTGACTGCAGATCGCTGAGCAGCACTGGCGTCTTGCCGGCATGCCAGGCACCCCAGAGCGCCGCCGAGAAAGCCAGCGCATCCTCAAAATAAAAGCCAATCTCTTGGCCGGGCAGGCCTGCAAAGGCTGCGTACCAGCGCCTCACCATCTGCAGCCATTGTTTGCCAGCAACGGTCTGGGCATGGCCAAGGGTGACCAATATGGCCACAGGGCGCTCAGCACCCTGCTTGTCCATCATTGCGGCCACATCGGCCAGTGCCACACCCTGCTTCACCTGCATCACCTCTTGTGTCATTGCGTTGAATCCCAAGCCGCTGCCAGCCCGCTGCGCCGCCTCGCGCTGCATGCCGCCATCACGGCAGCTTGGCACGGCGGCGAACATGCGCGCGCACCAGCCATTCACCAGCCATCAGGCAGCCCATCAGCACGTAGGCAAGCAGGCCGTTGTAGAAAGCCCAGACTGCGTCGCTGCAAAAGAACGCAGTAATGGCGGCGGCCGTGCCGTTGAAGACGAAAAACAGACACCAAACTTGCGTGACCTTGCGTGTGTAGCGCACACCGGACTCGGGCAAGTCGGGCTCCTGCAGCCGCGCCAGGCGCTCTACGACTGTCGGAGGATGCACGATGCTGTAGGCAAACACCGCCAGCATGACTGCATTGACCCAGACCGGATAGAGCTTGACTAGGAGCGTGCTGTCACCCACCCAACTGCCCAGCCCCAGCACTGCCGCACCAGCCCCTACCACCCACCAGAACTTTTCATGCGCTGTGAGCGCCCGCACCACCGCCAGCACGACGAGCAGCAAGGCCAGCCACTGCGGCGCAACCCGGCCGATGGTGGCATACACCACCAAGGGATAGAGCAGCGTCAGAGCGACTAGCGCCCCTTTGAGCCAGTGGCGCATAGGGATCGCGCTCAAGCCGCTTGCTGGTCCTCATTGACCAGCTGGTAGAGCGCATCGACCACATCCTGCACCGTGCGCACCGATTTGAAGGCCTCCGCATTCAAGCGCTTGCCCACCAGGGGCTTGAGCTGCACGATCAGGTCAACCGCGTCGATGCTGTCAATGTCCAGGTCGTCATAGAGCTTGGCCTCAGGCGTGATGCGTGCGGCCTCGATGCTGAAGTTCTCGTCCAGGATGCGGACGATGTGTTCATAAATTTCTTGCTTTTTCAAAGCGCTACCCCATAAATAAATGGAAGACAAGGAGCCAGGGCCGCTTACTGCGCCTGGTGGCTCACGACAAATGCCACCAGGGCGTTGACGCTGCTGAAATGCTGACGCGTCTGCTCCGAATCGGCCGACATGCTCAGGCCATATTTCTTTTGCAGCGCCAAGCCCAGTTCCAGTGCATCAATGGAGTCCAGCCCCAGACCGTCCACAAACAGGGGCGCGGCCGAATCGATGTCCTGCGGAGCGATGTCCTCCAGCGCCAGCGACGAGATGATGAGTTCCTTGATTTCCTGTTCAAGCTGAAGCACGTGAGGGTCCTCTGAATAAATAATCTGACAGGTAATCGGTGACCTGGCGCGCGGCCAGCGAGTCATTGCCTGCGTCTGCGCAAAATGGCTGAATGCCGATGTCTTCGCGCACCTCAAAAATGAAATGCGGCTTGCGTGCCGGCACCCTCCACCAAGGGCAGCCCTTGGAGAGCATGGGCAGGCTGGTGTGGATATGCACAGGCGTGATATCAAAACGGCCTTTGACCGCCACATGCGCCGCGCCGCGCTGCAGTTTGACGTCGCCGAGCAGCGGCGTGCGCGTTCCCTCCGGAAAAATAATCAGGTTGTTGCCCGCCGCCAGTGATTTCGTGCAGTCCTCGACCAACTGGGCGCCGCCGCCATTGCAAATAAAACCTGCTGCCTTGATGGGCCCCCGTGTGAAGGGGTTACGCAGCAGCGAGGCCTTCACAATGCAATCGGCTTGGGCAATGAAGGAGATCAGGAACACCACATCGATCAACGACGGATGGTTGGCCAGGATCAACAGCCCCTGGCGGTTAAGCCGCTCCAGGTGGCGCGTTTCATAAGAGATAACGCCGACAAAATTCATCAAGCCGACAAACCAGCGAAAGCTGTGGTGTATCAGGGCTTGCGCGGCATTCTTGCGCTTGTCCGGGTCACGGTTGAGGACCAGCAGCAAAGGGTAGACCAGCAAACGAATCAGCAGCCCACCCAGCCCGAAAACCGCAAAACAAAAGCCAGTGGCCACCACACGCCAATAGCGGTTCAAACGCTCAGCCATGCACACGCTCCCAGGTCCATGCGCAGCCCGCGCCCGCTGCGTGGCTCAAGCCCGCTTGGGCGGGATCCAGCAGAAACCGCAGCACCTGTAGCGCATGGGGCAGCATCCCATCACCCTGCACAGCGGCCACCGGCGGGTTGCCGCGCAACAGCGCAAAACCGGGCGACATGGCCGGCCGGGCGCTGATCAGAACCGCCCATGCGAAGTCGGCCGCAGAGGCGTCATCAAACTGCGCATACTCACCGGGCAGGCACTCGTCATAGCAGACCAACATGACCTCGGGGGCCCCCTCCTGCAGCAATCCCATGGCTTCGACGATACCGGCCTCGGGCGCTGCCGCAGAAGACGCCACACAGACGGCGTTGGAGACCATGCCCCGCAAGATCGAGTACTGCGCGCCAATGCCGTTGTGAACAGACAGCGCAAAGGCAGTGGGAGAGAGTGGCTCGCCGCCCACATGGGCGCGCAGCAGCTGCAGGGATTTTTCGCTGTCGCCGTAGCGGGACACCCACACCACAGGCAGATCGCGCTGGTGGGCCTGCGCCAGGACGTCATCGGCGACAACGACGGCCATTTTAGCCAGCGGGCCCAGGCGGCGCCGTGCCATCGCAGGCACATGGGAAAGGTCCATCTCCAGCTCACCGACCAAGGCCTGCGGCTTGGCCACCCAGGCCTGCCATTGGGATGGCTGGCGCAAGCCTCGGGCAATGGCCGAACTGGCTTTAATGGAAAACTCAACCCTCACGCCGGCCCTAATTTGCTAATGTTTTTAAGAAGATGGATACGCGCAAAACGCGCTGAGCCCGGATTGTAGCCCGCGATTGCTGGCAGCTATGACCCCAACAAGCCCGCAAGAATCCAACATTTAGACACATGGATTGACGCGTCTGCAGGTTCATGCGGGGGAGCCAAGATTGTCTCTATCGGCATGCACGGGCCGCAGAAATAAGGCCTGGCGTCTGCGCAATCCCCTGCCAGCGGGGATGAACGCGGGAGAAAAGGGGCTGCAGCCAGCGCGTCCGATGGCCCTACCGCCGCCATTTTTTTCAAATTTGAGGGATTGAAGGCTGCCACCTCCACCCCCATATGGCGCCCCAGCGAACTGGCCTGTGCTGATGGGTTGTTACCTTTAAGTGTTGCATCACGACAACACACCAGCTTCTTGCGAACGGATCCGCGCCCGTTTTACCGCAGGAGCCGCCGCCGCACCAAGGCCTACACGCCCGGCCTTACCACTCGGCCACACTCCCATCCGCATGGCGCCAGATGGGGTTGCGCCAGCGGTGGCCCTCTTTGGCGCGCTCCACCACATAGGCCTCGTTCACCTCGATGCCCAGGCCCGGGCCGCCGGGCATGGCGACATAGCCGTCCTGGTAATGGAAGGCATCGCGGTTGTGCACGTAGTCCAGCAAGTCGTTGCCCTGGTTGTAGTGGATGCCCAGGCTTTGCTCCTGAATAAAGGCGTTGTAGCAAACCGCATCGATCTGCAGGTTGGCGGCCAGCGCAATGGGGCCCAGCGGGCAGTGCAAGGCGACGGCCACGTCATAGGCCTCGGCCATCGCGGCGATCTTGCAGGTCTCGGTGATGCCGCCGGCGTGCGAGGGGTCGGGCTGGATGATGTCGACACCGCCTTGGGCAAACACGCGCTTGAAATCCCAGCGCGAGTAAAGCCGCTCGCCCAGCGCGATGGGCGCGGCGCCAATGGCGGCCAGCTCGGGGATCACCTCCAGGTGCTCGCTGAGCACAGGCTCCTCGATGAACATCAGGTTGAAATCGCGCAGCTCGCGCATCAGCACCTTGGCCATGGGCTTGTGCACCCGGCCGTGAAAGTCCACACCAATGCCGATATTTTTACCCACGGCCTCGCGGATCATCGCCACATTGGCCACCGCCTGCTCCACCTTGGCATGGCTGTCGATGTATTGCATCTCTTCGGTGCCGTTCATCTTGACTGCCGTAAAGCCCCGCGCCACGGCCGCTTGCGCCTGGGCTGCCGTGTCTGCCGGGCGGTCGCCACCGATCCAGGAGTAGACACGGATGCGATCACGCACCTTGCCGCCCAGCAGCTCATACACCGGCAGGCCCAGCGCCTTGCCTTTGATGTCCCACAGCGCCTGGTCCACCCCGGCGATGGCGCTCATCATCACCGGGCCGCCGCGGTAGAAGCCGCCCCGGTACATCACGTTCCACAGGTCCTGCACATTGCGCGGGTCGCGGCCAATCAGGTAGTCGGAGAGTTCTTCGACGGCTGCAGCCACGGTATGGGCCCGGCCTTCGACCACCGGCTCGCCCCAGCCGACGATGCCCTCGTCGGTTTCGATCTTGAGAAAGCACCAGCGCGGTGGCACGATAAAGGTGGTGAGCTTGACGATTTTCATGGGAAGAACAGAGAAGGATGAGGTTGGAAATCAGCGAGGGCTGTCTGGCTCATTCGAAGTCCAGCAGCACCTTCATCGCCTGCGAGCGGTCTGCCGCCAGTGCAAAGGCACGGGCCGAATCGCGGTAGGACAAGGTGGCCGATATGAGCGGCTTCACATCCACCAGGCCCTTGTTGAGCAGGGCCACAGCGGTCGCAAACTCCTCATGGAAGCGGAAGGAGCCGCGCCAGTCGAACTCCTTGGCCACCAAGGTATTGATCGGCAAGGTCATCTCGGCACCGGCCAGACCCAGCTGCACGATGGTGGCGCGCGGGCGCAGCACATCAAAGGCGCTGCGCAGGGCATGGGGGTTGCCGCTGGCTTCGAACAGCACATCGAACTGGCCCTTGTCGGCCGCATAACGTGCCAGGCCCTCAGGCGACTCACCCACATGCACGACCTCGTCGGCGCCCATCTGCAAGGCCTTGGCCAGCGGGTGCGCGCTCATGTCGGTGGCCACAATGTGCGCAGCGCCTGCACGGCGCGCTGCGATGATGGCCAGCGCCCCAATCGGGCCGCATCCTGTGACCAGCACCTGGCGGCCCAGCAGCGGGCCTGCGCGCTGCACGCCGTGCAGGGCAACAGCCAGCGGCTCGGCCATCGCGCCTTCGGCATCGCTCACCTGCGCGGCCAGCAAATGGGCCTGGTGCGCCTCGATAACGATCTGCTGGCGAAACGCCCCTTGCACATGGGGGGTCCGCATCGCACTGCCGTAGTAGCGCATGTCCAGGCAGTGGTTTTGCAAGCCCATCTGACAAAAGCGGCACTGACCGCAAGGCCAGCTGGGGCTGACTGCGATGCGCTGGCCGGCAGAAAAGCCTGTCACATCGGCACCTAGCGTTTCGATGACGCCGGAGACCTCATGGCCCAGCACCATCGGCTCCTTGATGCGCACCGTGCCAAAGCCGCCATGCTGGTAGTAATGCAGATCGGAGCCGCAGATGCCGCCGCAGCGTACCCGCACCAACATCTGGCCAGGCCCGGGCGCAGGCACGGGGACGGATTGCACGCGCAGATCGCCGGGTGCGTGGATAACAAGCGCTTCCATGTCAGAAGTTCCTAGTTGGCTTGGATAAGAGATTCAATTAAGGCTTGGTCTTGCGGTAGCTGGCCAGCGCCGCATAAAACGACTGGGCAAACTCCTGGCCCACGGTTGCCTGGTTTTTGTCGATCACCGGCTGCACGGCCGCGCGGATCTTTTCCAGCTCGGCGGCGGGCATCTCGCCCACCTGCATGCCATGCGACTTAAGCTCGGCCACCACCTCACCGGCCTGGCGCAGCTCTTCGCTGCGCTGCAGGGTACGGGCCTTTTCGGCAGCTTGCTGCACGGCCTGCTGCTGCGCGGGCGTCAATCCCGCCCACCATTTGTCCGATGCGATCAGCGCGACGGGCGTGTAGACATGGTTGGTGATGGTCAGGTACTTTTGCACCTCGTACATCTTGTTGGCATACATATCCACCACCGGGTGCTCATAGCCGTCCAGCGCCTTGATCTCCAGCGCAGGGTAGACCTCGGAGAAGGCCATGGGCACGGCGTTCATGCCCATGGCGTTGAAGCTGGCCAGCGCCATCGGGCTTTGCATCACGCGCACGCGCAGGCCCTTCATGTCGGCCATCGTCGCCAGCGGGCGCTTGCTGTTGGACATATTGCGAAACGCACCACCGGCCCATACCAGGCCGCGCATCTTCATGTCGGCAATGCCGTCCAGCATCTGGCGGCCAACGGGGCCATCGAGCACATGGGCGGCCTCGGCATCGCTGGCAAACAGAAACGGAAAATCAAAAATCTGCAGCGCCTTCTTGCGCGCCGCGATGGGCGAGAGCGCGCCCATGTACAAGTCTTGCGTGCCACTTTGCACTGCAATCAGCATCTTGTCTTCGCTGCCCAGGGTGGCGCTGCTGTACACATCGATGACCACCTTGCCGCCCGTGGCCTGGCCCACATCGGCGGCGAATTGCTTCATCGCGATGGCGCGCGGGTGCGAATCGGCAAAGGAATGGCCCAGGCGTGCACGCTTGCTCTCCTGGGCTTGCGCGGGTGCCAGGGCCAGAACAGCCAAGGTGGCGCAGGCAAGGCCTGCAACGAGGCTTCGGCGTTGGATCAGTTTCATGGTCGGCTCCTAGAATTTTGGGCAAAGCCTGCCCCGGCGCTTGCAGTCGCGTTGGCGTTAGCAAGCGCCCGGGGGCTCTTCAATACATGGTTTTCGGGCTTGGGGGCTAGCGGCTCATCATCTCTAGCGGCCACATCACGATCTGCGGGAACAGCACCAGCAGGAACATCACAATCGTCTGGGCCACCATGAAGGGGATCACCCCCTTGATGGCGCCACTCATCGGTATCTTGGCCACCCCACAGACGACATTGAGCACGGTGCCCACGGGCGGAGTGACCAGGCCGATGGCGTTGTTCATGATGAACAGCACGCCGAAATAAACCGGGTCAATGCCCGCTTGCTTGAGCACCGGCATCAGCACGGGCGTCATGATCAGCACGGTCGGCGTGAAATCCAGCGCGGTGCCCACCAGCAGTACCAGCACCATCAGCGCAAAGGTGAGCAGCATCTTGTTGTCCATCAGCGGCTCAACCAGGGTAGCCAGCTGCTGCGGAATGTTCGCGGTGGTGATCAGCCAGGCCGACACACCAGCGGCCGACACCAGGAACATGATGATGGCGGTGGTTTCTGCTGCGCGGTAGATCAGCGCGAACAGCTGCTTCAGCTTGATCTCGCGGTAGACAAACATGCCCACCACGAGCGAGTACATCGCGGCAATCACAGCGGCTTCGGTGGGGGTGAACCAGCCGAACTTCAAGCCGCCAATGATGACCACCGGCAACACCAGCGCCCACAGCGATTGACGCGTGGCAGCGAGGCGCTCGGCGGTGCTGCGCTTGGGCTCAGTCACGATCGGGTCGCGGCCGATGCACCAGCGCCAGGCCAGCAAGATCGCCACACCCATCAACAGGCCCGGCACAATGCCGGCGATGAACAGCTTGGTGATGGATACGCCACCGGTCACGCCGTACAGAATCATCGCGATCGATGGCGGAATCACCGGCGCAATGATGCCGCCGCTGGCGATCAGGCCGCAGGAGCGGTTCACGTCATAGCCGGCCTTGCGCATCATCGGCACCAGCACGGCAGCCAGCGCAGCGGTATCGGCCACGGCCGAGCCCGAGAGCGACGCCATGATGACTGCTGCACCGACGGCCACATAGCCCAGGCCGCCACGGATGTGGCCAATCCAGGCCATCGCCATCTGGATGATGCGCCGCGTCATGCCGCCAGCGTTCATGAATTCGCCAGCCAGCATGAAGAAGGGCACGGCCAACAGCGGAAAGCTATTGGCGCCATCCCACATGTTTTGCACGACGATCTGCGGATCGGTGAAACCCATGTAGTACATCAGCGCCAAGCCGCAGCCAATCAAGGCAAAGGCCACGGGCATGCCCAGGGCCATCAGGCCCAGCAGCGACGAGATAAAAATGAAGATGGTCATGCGCGACCTCCTTGTGCGCCGGTCTGCGCTTGCATGGCGTGCTCGGCCTCGCGGGCCTCTTCCATGCCCTCTTCCTGCACGTCGATCAGTTCATGGTCCGGCACACGCCCCATCAAGAGCCGCACCAGGTTCGACAGGCAGATCAGCCCGATGGCCGCGCCCGTGAAGTAGCTCACACCGTAGACCCAAAGCATGCTCAGCTGCGCCACCGGCGAGGCATTGCCCGCGATGATGTCGTGCTGCAGCCAGGTGCCGTAGACGATGTAGACGCAGCAGACCAGCATCACCGCCTGGCTCAGGCCCCAGCAGACGCGGCGGCCGGCCACGGGCAGCAGCTGCACCATCAAATCCACGCCCAAATGGGCGCGTTTGCGCATGCCCACGATGGCGCCCAGAAAGGTCATCCACACAAAGGCAAAGCGCGGCACCTCTTCGGACAGATCAATGCCGGTATTGAAGAACAGCCGCAGCATCACATTACCAAACACCATCACCAGCATGACGAGCATGCACAGCACCATGACGATTTCCAACGCGCGCGTCAGCCCGTCCGCGAGCCTTTTGAGTACCTTGCCCATGGCAACACCTTTCCCGGTAACACGGCCTTGCGCCCTGCCACCACCTGAATGCTTGTATGTCGATACCGGCAGCGCCGCGCCATGGGGCGCTGCCAGCACTTTTTAAAAAGTCAATGAAGAAAGCGGGCCGCGCCTGTCCCAGCAGCAGCCCCTCTGCCTTACTTGGCCTTGCGTGCCTGCTCGATCTCGGCGAAGAAGCCCTTGACGAACTCATCGCCAATCTGCGGCGAGAACTTGGCCAGCACCGGCTTGACCTTGTCCTGCATGCGCGCCAGCTCGGCAGCCGGCATGCTGTCGACGGTTACACCGGCCTTTTTGAAGTTCTCAATGGCTTCGCTGTCGCCTTCGTCGAGCAGCTTGCGTTGCAGCAGGCCAGCCTCGGTCGCCGCCTTTTGCACACCGGCCTTGTCGGCAGGCGAGAGGCCATCCCAGAACTTCTTGGACGCCACCAGAGCGGAAGGCGTGTAGACATGGTTGGTGATGGTGATGAACTTCTGCACTTCCTGCATCTTGTTCGCCCACATGTGCTGCAAGGGGTTCTCCTGGCCGTCCAGCGCCTTGATCTCCAGCGCGGGGAACACCTCGGCAAAGGCCATCGGCGTGGCGTTGGCGCCCAGGGTCTTCCAGGTATCCAGGGCGACCGGGTTGGTCATCACGCGGATCTTGAGGCCGCTCACATCCTCGGGCTTGGCCACGCGGTGCTTGCTGTTGGACAGGTTGCGAAAACCCATACCGGTCCAGGTCAGGCCCACCAGGTTGGCCGGGGCGATCTTCTCGAAAATCTTTTTGGACGAGGCGCCATCGAGCACCGCATAGACCTCGGCCGAGTTGCGGAACATGAAAGGCAGATCCCAGACCTGCACTTCCTTGACCCGCGAGGACAGCGGCGCCAGGGTGCCGATGTACAGATCTTGCGTGCCCGATTGCACCGCTTGCAGCTGTTTCTCATCGCTACCCAGCACGGCGCTGTGGTAGGCCTGCACCTTGACATTGCCATTGGTGTAGGTCGAGGCCAGTTCGGCAAACTTGTTCATCGCAATGGCTTGCGGGTGGCTCTCGGGCATGGCGTGGCCGACGCGGGCCTTGACTTCGGCATAAGCGGCGCCAACGCCCATCGCCGATGCCGCCAGGGTGGCCAGCACGATGCGGCGCAGTTGGAAGTGAGTGGTCATCTGTCTGTCTCCGTCTTTGTTGTCAATCGAAAAAAGCCGGCGCTGCTGGCCCGGCATGCTGGGAATCAGGGGGTCTGCAGGCTCCCGTCGGCCAGGCGCGTCTGGGTCCAGGTGGTCACCGCGCTGCTGCAGGGGTACTTGGCCGCTTCGCGCTCGTCAATGTCCACGCCCAGGCCAGGCTGGTCATTGGCGTAGACATGGCCATTGCGAAAGGTTGGCAAACCCGGGAACACGGCCAGCAAAGCATCGCGCGGGCCCTTGAGCTCCTGGATCACAAAATTGGGCGGCTCGGTGCCCGACCATTCCTGCACGCCAAAATTGCGTGAGGCCAGGTCGATATGGATATTGGCCGCATGCGCCAGCGGCGACATATCGCCCGGGCCATGCCAGGCCGTGCGCACGCCGTACTGCTCGGCAAAAATCTGCAGCTTGCGCGCTGGGGTGATGCCGCCCACCTGGCTCAGGTGCACGCGGATAAAGTCAATCAGCCGCTCGGCGATGATGCCGCGCCACTCAAAGGGGTGGTTGAACAGCTCGCCCTGGGCCAACGGCACATTGGTCTTGTCGCGCAGCTGGCGCAGCCAGTCGCCCTCCTCCAGCGCAATCGCATCTTCCAGAAAGAACAGCTCAAACGGCTCAAGCGCCTGCGCAAAGCGGATCGCATCGGCGGGCTTGAGGCGCTCGTGCACGTCATGGCACAGCTCCACCTCAAAACCGATGCGGCTGCGGATGGCATCAAACATCTTGAGCGTCTCGCGCATGTACTTGCGCGCATCCAGGTAGATGCCATCGGCGGCACCTTGCGGTGCGGTGCCGGGCGCGGCGCCAAAACCGCCGCCGCCATAGCCGCCGCTTTGGCAGCGGATATGGGTGATGCCCTGCTCGCGGTACTTCTGGATGTTGTCGCAGAGCTCGGCCAGATCACGCCCATCGGCATGGCGGTAGATGGGCACGCCTTCGCGCAGCTTGCCGCCCAGCAGCTGGTACAGCGGCATGCCGGCCTGCTTGCCCTTGATGTCCCACAGCGCCATGTCCACGCCCGAGATGGCATTGTTCTCGATGGGGCCGTTGCGCCAGTAGGCGTTCTGGTGCATCAGCTGCCACAGCTCTTCAATCTGGCTGGCATCGCGGCCAATCAGCAGTGGCCGCAGGTACTGCTCGACCAGGCACTGCACCGCCAGATGGCGGTAGGCAAAGGTGGCGCAGCCCAGGCCAAAGAGGCCGGGCTGGTTGGTCTCGATCTTGACGACCAGGAGGTTGATGCCCTCTGGCGCCGTCGCGATGACTTTGACGTCGGTAATCAGGGTAGCCATGCTGATGCGCCCGCTTACAGCACCGCCAACCAGCCACCATCGACATAGATGATCTGGCCGTTGACATAGTTGGATGCGCCCGAGGCCAGGTAAATGGCAGTGCCCACCAGCTCATCAGGCCGGCCCCAGCGCTGGGTGGGGTTGCTGGCCTTGACCCAGGCATCGAAGGCCACGTTGTTGACCAGCGCCTCGTTCATGTCGGTGAGGATGTAGCCCGGGCCGATGGAGTTGGCCTGGATGCCATGCATGGCCCACTCAGCCGCCATGGCCTTGGAGAGCATCTTGATGCCGCCCTTGGCCACCGTGTACGGCGCGACGGTGGCACGTGCGGCCTCGCTGGTGAGCGAGCCGATGTTGATGATCTTGCCGCCGGTCCCGCGCTCGATCATGCGGCGGGCTGCCGTGCGGCCCACCACAAAGGCAGCGGTCAGGTTGGTGTTGATGACCCGGTTCCAGTCTTCCAGCGACACATCGAGCAAAGGCTCGCGGTGCTGGATACCGGCGTTGTTGACAACGATATCGATGGCGAGGCCCTGGGCATCGAACGCCGCAAAAGCGGCTTCCACCGCTGCCTGATCCGCCACATCAAAGGCCGCCCCCTGCACCTTCAGGCCCAGGCCCTGCAGCTGTGCCACCGCCGCATCCACCGCTGCCTGCTGGCGGCTGTTGACTACCACGGTGGCCCCGGATTCCGCCAGGCCCTGGGCCAGCGCCAGCCCAATGCCGCGCGAGGAACCGGTAATCAGCGCCGTACGGCCCGACAGATCAAACAGCGAACGAGACATGGAATGGCGACCTTGAGAATTTCAGAAGTCGCCATCATCCGTTTATTTGTATGATGATTGAATCAGAGCAAACCCTAGGAATCTGGCCAACGCTGCAGCCTAGGTGACAGCATGAGAAAGGGCCTCAGGACGGCGCACCCCAACGCGCAATTGTGTCGGCCAGCAGCGCGCGCATCCACAGCTGCGCATCATCGGCGCTGCGCCGCTCAATCGCCGCCAGCACCTTGCCATGCATGAGCAGGCCATCGTTGAACTGCCCGGCCTGCTGGGCGTTGACGGTGAGCAGCGACTCCAGCGCCGAGGCCACAATGCCGCCCAGCGATATCAGCAGCGGGTTGCCCGTGGCCTGCAAGATGCTCTGGTGAAAGGCCAGGTCCGCGACCACCCATTCATCGATGGACGTCGCTGCCTCCATGGCCGCAAAGGCCTGCTGCAGGGCCTGCAGCTGCACATCGCTGTGCATACGTGCCGCCAACGAGGCAGCCGCTGGCTCCAGAATGCCGCGCATCACCATCAAATGCCGACCCAGCTCCTGGTCTACCCCCTGACTGCAGAGCCAGCCCAGCACATCGGCATCAAACAGGCTCCACTGCTCCTGCGGCCGCACACGGGTACCGGTGCGGGGCCGTGCCTCCAGCATGCCCTTGGCGCTGATGGCCTTGATCGCCTCGCGCACGGCCGTGCGGCTCACCCCCAACCGCTCGCACAGCACTTCTTCATTGGGCAAGGTGGCCCCGGGTCCGTACTCGGGGCTGGCAATCAGCCGACCCAAGCTGTCCATCACCTGGTGGTGCAGACTGCTGCCGGGCTGTGACGATAAAGACATGGCAATCGGTGGTGGTGCAGAATCATTCATCATACAAAACAAAAGGGGTTGGGGCCAGCGCCAGCCAGCAAGGCACCGCATAGCGGCCGCTGCCTGGGCCGATCATGCCTGCCTTCTGCGCCTGAGGGCGGGACTCGCCTTTGCTTGCGCTCCACGCCACCCAGCCCAACACGGATGGCTTTTGCCCTTTCACCTTCACCCCAACGGCAAGCTGATAAGCACCAGCCCCTAGCCGCACAGTAAAAAGCCGCCCGGAGGCGGCTAGGGATGGAGCGAACCCGAACGCTTACACCCGGCGACGGCCCATGCATGCCACACCCAGCATGCCCATCGCAGCCAGCAGGCCGGAGACCAGCAGGATGCCCCATTCGCTAAAGGTAGGCACCGGTGTGGGCGCTACGATCGTCTGCACAAAGACTTGGCTGTCTTCGGCAGGGTAATTGGTATCACCACTGTAGCGAACCATTATCTCGTGCGCTCCCAATGCTTGCAGCTTGTTCGTGGTCAGGCTGGCCGCACCATCGACAAAGGAGGCAACGCCCAGCGAGGTAGTGCCATCGAACACCTCCATACTGCCCGTGGGCACAGGCGCCGCCTTGGTCTGCAATGCAGCACGCTTGGCCGCATCAAAAGCCACCGTGACGCTAAAGGTCACGTTCTGACCTGGCTGCGATGGATTGAGGCTGGACGAGATGGTGATCGATGAGCCACCCTGGCCGACCGTGATGGTCTGCTGCACCTGCTCAGCCACATCAAAGTTGGCATTGCCCAACTGGTTGGCATTGATCACACAGCTGCCCACGCCGTTGAACGCCACCACGCCCGCAGTCGCGCTGCAGACAGCAGCACTTGCCGCATCGACCGCGAAAGTCACCGCATTGCCGGACTGGCCACCAGTAGCCACCACCGTATAGGATCCACCCACCTTGGGCGTAGAAGGGATGCTGGAGGTAAAGCTAATCACCTGCGCGCCTTTGCCTATGGTCACATCGCGCTGCGTCTGCGGCGCTGCCTGGTAGTTGTCATTGCCCGCTTGGTTGGCTTGAACGGTGCAGACACCGGCAGCCACCATGGTGATGACCGAGCCATTGGCCCCGCCCGAAGTGCAGACCGCTGCACTGGCCGGTGCAATGCTGAAGGTCACAGGCAGACCCGAGGCACCGCCGGTAGCCGCCACCGTGAAGCTGCCGCTCTCGCTGTAGGCGGGGGCGGCAGGTGTCACCGCAATCGCGGAAATCACTTGTGCGGCCTTGGCAATGGTGACGTTCAAAGTCGCCTCAGTGGCAACGTTGTAGTTGCTATTACCAGCCTGGTTGGCCAGCAAAGCGCAGGCGCCGCTGCCCAAGATGGAGACGGTATTGCCGCTGATAGAACACACCGCACTGCTGGATGCAGCCACGCTGAAGACCACCGGCAGACCGGAGGCGCCGCCACTGGCCGCCACCGAGAACGAACCACCGGTGCTATACACCGGGCTGGCAGGCGTTGCATTAAAGGCAGTAATGGTTTGTGCGGCTTTGCCGATGGTGACGCTCAATGCGGCCTGACTGGCTGCACTGTAGTTGGCATTGCCCGCCTGGTTGGCTTGCAGCGCGCAAACGCCGCTGGCCACCATAGTCACGCTGCTGCCAGCGACGGTACAAACACCGGGCGTGGTCGAGCTGAACACCACGGGGTTACCAGAAGCGCCGCCAGAGGCACTGACGGTGAACGTGCCGCCTGGGGCGTAGACAGGGCTGCTGGGAGTTGCAGCAAAGCCGCTGATCGTCTGACTGCCTTGCGCGATCACCAGCGTATAGGCACGCGTACCACTGAAGCCATTGCTGGAAGTCGCTTGCACAGTGAAATTGAACGCGCCTGCCGCTGTCGACGTACCGGACAGCAGGCCTGTAGAAGAAAGCGTCAGTCCAGCTGGCGTTGCGCCTGCTGTTACCGAGAAGCTGTAAGGGGCAGTGCCACCATTGGCGCTCGCGGCCGTCAAGGTTTGCGAGTATGGGCTATTCAACGCACCATTGGGCAAGGTTGCCGGGCTGACGCCGATGGCTACGGTTGCACAGCTCAGATTGGCGTTCACCACATTGCCGCTGATGGCAGCACCGGATGCAGGGGCCACGCTGCACAGTTGCCCTGCTGGCGCGCTCAGAACGCTGATACTCCAGTTGGCACCTTGTGGCAGTTGCGTGCCAAAGTTGTAGCTGCTAGCGGCTTGAGGCACCACGAAGCTCTGGGTGCTGGCAGGGTTGCTTGCATTGAGCTGCAATGAAACATTGCCGGTCTGCCCCGTAGCTGTGCCGCCTACAGAGAATGTACTTGGTGCAAAACAAACAAGCGCTGCCCCGTTTCCGGCCTGAACCCCATTGTTGATGGTGACAGCCGTCAAACCCGTGGCCCCGGAGGAGCCACCCGCCCCGCCCCCGCCGCCGCCATTCCAGTTTTGCTGGCAACCCGTAGTACCTACGCCAGCACCCCCGCCGCCTGCGCCAATAGTGGCACCGCCACCACCACCGCCACCAAACCCGGCACCCACGAAAGAACCAGAGAAGTTGTTCGAGTTGCCACCTTTGCCAGTGGCAGCGTTACCCGCCGTCGCAGGGAACGATCCGCATCCTGCACCAGCTGCACCGCCGGTACCTACCACACCACCACCGCCACCAAAGGGGCCTGGCCCGCCAGGCACCGTGGCACCTGCGCCGCCTGTTCCACCTCCACCCACACCACCGCTTCCACCGGCAATGACATTGGCGGTGCTCCAGCCCGCATTACCACCACCACCGCCGCCGCCAGCAATGGCAACCCGGTTTCCAATGCCATTGCCGCCTATGCGAAGGTCTGTCGCTCCACCACCAATGCCATCCGTACCCTGGCCAATGCCGCCAGGGTTTATGGCCTGCGACGCCTGCCCACCCACCCAGATGGACAAGGTGGCGCCGGGAGTAACGGCAAGAGTACCTCGCACACGCCCGCCCAGCCCGCCACTGCCGCCAGGCGAGTTAGGGCTACCGCCAATGCTGCCCGCTCCGCTGCGGCCTGAGCCGCCCTGCGCTCCACTGAGGTAAGCCGTGAGGCTAAAAACACCGGCAGGTACCGTGATGCTCTGCTCTCCACCCGTGAATCCGAAGGCAGCGGGTGTCTCGCCCACTGCACAGCTTTGCGCCTGGGCTGAACTGGCACCTATCATGGCGGCAAGGCCGAGTAGCCACAGAACAGGCCGTTTCCGGCCTCCCGCAGAGGCAAGGGGGGCACTGCGTTTGGCTGCAGATGCAAAGCGTAAGAGGCTGGGTGTGCGCATAGAGGGATTGCGGTTGATAACGTGCATAGCAAAATGTTGCGACCGCATCATTTTGTTGCAAATACACGTGCGCGTACTTTAGTGGGTAATCACTACTTATGCCATCCCCAAAAATAGTGATTTTCTGATTCACAAGCATGTATTTCAGATGCCAAATTCAGCGCCTAAAACCGTTGGCTAAGTACAAAAGCTATTGATAAGACTAAACATTAAATAAATAACACATCAATTGCCACCTCAGGCTAGGGCTTCGGCGACGCCCATGCCACCCACTAAGGCCTCCCTCTTTCCGATGGCCTTGTATCGATCCGCATCGCATCGATGCCGTCTAACTGGGCGAAAAAAAATCCCGCATACATGCGGGATGGACTTGGACGCTTGCCTTATGCGCCTAACTCTGGCGCTGCGCCCCGCGGCAATCGCGGGCCAGCCATAAACGTCCGAGCTTGCACGGGGACCCAAAAATCTCCTGCCCACCCGCACGACCGAAGCCCTATCCGCAAGAGCCATGTCGTGGTGGTCAGACAGCGCCACCAACCAGTCCTCTCGGCTTGCACCAGACGAATGCCTTGTCTGGTGCCTGAGAACCTGCCAGCAGATCAATCACAGTTCTGCAGTTCGATGATGGCAAAGCCTGTGCGCGCCATCTCTTCCTCCACCGATGGCGGCGCCGATGCGACATGGCAGAAGCGGCATTCCTGCGCGGTCAAGGACTCAGCCGGCAGCTGTTTGGCCGCCAGATAGCGGCGGCCAAACGCAAGCACGGCATCCACATCCTTATCCGGGCTCTGGTCCGGCACAAGGATGTCGAAATGCATCCGCCGACCATCGGGCCGCAACACATAGGTATCAAAAACAGCGATTTTCATCGAGCAGTTCCTTGGCAGCCATGTGCCCGTGGCCAGCACATATGCGGGGTTACTTCAGCGCGACCTTCGGAAAATCCACCGGCACATCCAAGGCAACATTGATGTAGTTGGTGAACAGGTTCAAGGCCACATGCGCAATGATTTCCACGACCTGTTCGTCACCAAAACCAGCGTTGCGCAGGGCTGCAACGTCGGCCTCGCTGATCTGCGCACGTTGCGCCACGACCTTCAAGGCAAAGGCCAAGGCGGCGGCGGTTTTGGCATCAGCGGATTGGCCGACTTGGGCGGCAGACATGTCGGCCAAGCTGGCACCCGCCTTTTGGCCCAGCACCGTGTGCGCGGCCAGGCAGTATTCACAGCGGTTGTAGTTGGCAATGGCCACCGCGATCTCCTCGCCGAGCCTGGTGCCCAGACTGCCTTTGCCCAAAGCACCAAAGGCGGCCCACATGCTTTGCAAGGCGGCAGGAGAGTTAGCCACCACCTTGAACATATTCGGTGTGGCGCCAAAGGCGTTCTGGATCTGGGCCAGCACGGCTTGGCTGGCGGCGGGGATGTTGTCGCTAGATACGCGGGACATAAAGAACTCCTGAAAGGGTTGGAACACAGAGCCAGTATGCGCGGCCAAAATGTATAATTTGGATTAATTAATTCACAAATACCACCAATTAGTACAAATGCAATCCCCTGCACCCATCGACCGCCTCTCCGGTATCCTGGAGCGCTTTCGCGTGAAGGCGCAACTTCACCACTCCGGCGCCCTGTGCGGGCTGACCCACTTTGATGCGGGCGAAGGCTTTGGCTACCTGCATGTGCTGCGCCGTGGTGCACTGGAAGTGAGCCACCCCGGCGCCCGCGATGTACCCCAAACGCTGCGCTTTGATCAGCCCACCGTGCTGCTCTACCCCACGCCGTTCACCCACCGCTTCCACAACCCTCCCGTTGAAGGGGCGGACCTCAGCTGCGCGCGCCTGGTTTTCGAAGGCGGTGCCAGCAACCCCTTGGCCCGCTCACTGCCGCCGTTGGTGGCCTTGCCGCTGGCGCAGGTGCCGGGCATGGATATGGCCTTGCAGCTGCTGCTGTCCGAAACCGATCACCTGCGCTGCGGCCATCGGCTGCTGGTCAACAGGCTGTTCGAGGTGGTGGTGATCCAGTTGCTGCGATGGCTGCTGGATCACCCCCACGAAGCAGGTGTACACCCGGGCCTCGTCAATGGCATGTCCGATGCACGCCTGGCGCGCGCGCTGGTAGCCATGCACGATGCGCCGGGCGATGCATGGACTCTGGAGCGCATGGCCGAACAGGCCGGCATGTCCCGCACGGCCTTCGCCAATACCTTCCGCGATCTGGTGGGCCAAACCCCGGCGGACTATTTGACGGGCTGGCGCGTGGCACTGGCGCAAAGCGGGTTGCGCGAGAGGCGCTCGATCAAGGTGCTGGCCGAGGAATTGGGGTATGCGAATCCGTCTGCGCTATCGCGGGCGTTTACGGGGAAGGTGGGGGTGTCGCCTAGGGAGTGGTTGGCGAAGGTGGCGCAAGGTGATACCCGCGCCTAAAATTTTGGCAATCTGCTACGCACAAGGGTCGCAAAAAAGCCCGCTGTACAGCGGGCTCAGGATGGGATCGCTTCCAGCTATTTCTAGCTGTTTCCTATAGCGAAATTATTCCCACTCAATCGTCGCAGGCGGCTTGCTCGACACATCATAAGTCACGCGATTGATCCCGCGCACTTCATTGATGATCCGGTTCGACACGCGCTTGAGCAGGCCGTAAGGCAGCTCAGCCCAGTCAGCCGTCATGAAGTCGCTGGTTTGCACCGCGCGCAGGGCCACGACGTAGTCGTAGGTGCGGCCATCGCCCATCACGCCCACGCTCTTGACCGGCAGGAAGACGGTGAAGGCCTGGCTGGTCAGGTCGTACCAGCTCTTGCCAGTGGCTTCATCGACCCAGTTGTTCAGCTCTTCGATAAAGATGGCGTCGGCGCGGCGCAGCAGGTCAGCGTATTCCTTTTTCACTTCACCCAAGATACGCACCCCCAGGCCTGGACCGGGGAAGGGGTGGCGGTAGACCATGCCACGCGGCAGGCCCAGGGCCACGCCCAGCTCGCGCACTTCGTCCTTGAACAGGTCGCGCAGGGGTTCGAGCAGCTTCAGGCCCAGTTGCTCTGGCAGACCGCCCACGTTGTGGTGGCTCTTGATGACCACGGCCTTCTTAGACTTAGCACCGCCGGACTCGATCACGTCGGGGTAAATCGTGCCTTGGGCCAGGAAGGTGGCTCCCTTGGAGCCAGCGTTTGCAGCCTTGAGCTTGGACGCTTCGGCCTTGAAGACGTCGACAAACAAGCCGCCGATGATCTTGCGCTTGGCTTCTGGCTCGTTCACGCCAGCGAGTTTGCCCAGGAACAGGTCGGCGGCATCGACGCGGATGACCTTGGCGTGGAGCTTGCCTTCGAACATCTCCATGACCATGTCGCCTTCGTTCAAGCGCAGCAGGCCGTGGTCCACAAACACGCAGGTCAGCTGGTCGCCAATGGCGCGGTGGATCAGCGCAGCAGCCACGGACGAATCCACGCCGCCGGACAGGCCCAGAATCACCTCTTCGCCACCGACTTGCTCGCGGATCTTGGCCACGGCTTCTTCGATGTAGTCGCCCATGATCCAGTCGGCTTGCGTGCCGCAGATGTCTTTGACAAAGCGGTTGAGCATGGCCGCGCCCTGCACAGTGTGCGTGACTTCGGGGTGGAACTGCACGGCGTAGTAGCGGCGTGCTTCGTCGGCCATGCCGGCGATGGGGCACGATGGCGTGGAGGCCATGACCTTGAAGCCGGGAGGCAGCTCGGTGACCTTGTCGCCGTGGCTCATCCAGACCTTGAGCATGCCGTGGCCTTCGGGGGTGACGAAGTCTTCGATGCCCTTGAGCAGCTCGGTGTGGCCATGGGCACGCACTTCGGCGTAGCCAAACTCACGGCTGTTGGAGCCTTCAACCTTGCCGCCCAGCTGGGTGGCCATGGTTTGCATGCCGTAGCAGATGCCCAGCACGGGAATGCCCAGCTCGAACACGGCGTCGGGAGCGCGGTCATCCACCTCGTACACGCTGGCATGGCTGCCAGACAGGATCACGCCCTTGAGCTTGCCGTCCGCAGCAAACTCGCGCACCCAGTCGCTGCTCACATCGCAGGGATGCACTTCGCAGTAGACATGGGCTTCGCGCACGCGGCGGGCGATCAGTTGGGTGACTTGGGAGCCAAAGTCAAGGATGAGGATCTTGTCGTGTTGCA
>JAVWTB010000001.1:0-534778 GCA_036667955.1 Comamonas sp. | reverse complement strand
ACCGACGGTCACCGTCTGGCCTGGGCCAGCGCCACGCTGGATGTGGAAGTGCCCATCAAGCAGGAAGTGATTCTGCCGCGCAAGACCGTGCTGGAACTGCAACGCCTGCTGTCAGATGCCAGCGGTGACAACCAGCCCGTCATCGAGATGCAGTTCGCCAGCAATCAGGCCAAGTTCACCTTTGGCGGCATGGAGTTCGTGACCAAGCTGGTCGAGGGCAAGTTCCCCGACTACAACCGCGTCATTCCGCGCAACCACACGAACAGCGTGACTCTGGGCCGCGCACCGCTGCTGGCATCGCTGC
Source organism: Comamonas sp. (assembly GCA_036667955.1). Taxonomy (GTDB): domain Bacteria; phylum Pseudomonadota; class Gammaproteobacteria; order Burkholderiales; family Burkholderiaceae_C; genus Comamonas. The sequence goes on along the minus strand of JAVWTB010000001.1, from coordinate 534,474 downwards.
AGCGCACGGCCATCATGACCAGCGACAAGTTCAAGGGCGTGCGTCTGTCGGTGGAACCCGGCACGCTGCGCGTCGCATCCAATAACGCCGAGCAGGAAGAGGCGATGGATGAACTCGATATCGACTACGGTGGCGACACCATCGAGATCGGCTTCAACGTGACCTATCTGATCGACGTGCTCACCAATATGAGCCAGGACATGGTCAAGATCGATCTGCAGGATGGCAACAGCTCCGCGCTGGTCTCCATCCCTGAGAACGAAAGCTTCAAGTACGTCGTGATGCCCATGCGCATCTAAGCAGACCGAACGCAGCCAGCCATTCCATTGCCTGAAAAACATGAGCAGCTACCGCTGGTCAGATATGGTTTTCAGGCAAGTATTCATTTGAAAGTTATGCAAGTCAGGCGCTAGCAGCTTCTGACTTTGTAGCAGCAAGGTAATTTCATGACCGAAGACAACAAGCCAGATACCCAGACCGCCGCAGATGCAGGCGGCTATGGCGAAGGCTCAATCCAGATCCTGGAAGGCCTGGAAGCCGTGCGCAAGCGCCCCGGCATGTACATCGGTGACACCTCGGACGGCACCGGTCTGCACCACCTGGTCTTTGAGGTCGTGGACAACTCCATCGACGAAGCCCTGGCTGGCTACTGCGACGACATTCTGGTCACCATCCACGCTGATGGTTCGCTCTCCGTCATCGACAACGGCCGTGGCATTCCCACCCGCGTGAAGATGGACGACAAGCACGAGCCCAAGCGCTCTGCCGCTGAAATTGCGCTGACCGAGCTGCACGCGGGCGGCAAGTTCAACCAGAACAGCTACAAGGTCTCGGGCGGTCTGCACGGCGTGGGCGTGTCCTGCGTGAACGCGCTGTCCATCAAGCTCAAGCTCATCGTGCGCCGCGAAGGCCAGGTCCACCAGATCGACTTCTCGCGCGGCTTTGTGCAAAACCGCCTGGTCGAAGTGGTCAGCGGCGTTGAAGTCTCGCCCATGCGCATCGTGGGCGCCACCGAGAAGCGCGGCACCGAAGTGCACTTCCTGCCTGACCAGGAAATCTTCAAGGAAAACTACGAGTTCCGCTACGAGATCCTGGCCAAGCGCCTGCGCGAGCTGTCCTTCCTGAACAACGGCGTGCGCATTCGCCTCAAGGACGAGCGCGACGGCAAGGAAGACGACTTCTCCGGCGCCGGTGGCGTGCAAGGCTTTGTGGAATTCATCAACGGCACCAAGAAGGTGCTGCACCCCACGACCTTCCATGCCGAAGGCACACGCCCAGCCGAAACGTACGGCGGCATTCCCGGCACCGAAATCGGTGTGGAAGTGGCCATGCAGTGGAACGACAGCTATGCCGAGCAAGTGCTGTGCTTCACCAACAACATTCCCCAGCGTGACGGCGGCACCCACCTGACCGGCCTGCGCGCCGCCATGACCCGCGTCATCGGCAAGTACATCGCCGACAACGAACTGGCCAAAAAGGCCAAGGTCGAAGTCACCGGCGACGACATGCGCGAAGGCCTGTGCTGCGTGCTGTCCGTGAAGGTGCCCGAGCCCAAGTTCTCCAGCCAGACCAAAGACAAGCTGGTCAGCTCCGAAGTGCGTGCGCCCGTGGAAGATATCGTCGGCAAGCTGCTGGCCGAATTCCTCGAAGAAAAGCCCAACGACGCCAAGATTCTCTGCAACAAGATTGTGGATGCGGCCCGCGCCCGTGAAGCCGCCCGCAAGGCCCGTGAAATGACACGCCGCAAGGGCGTGCTGGATGGCATGGGCCTGCCCGGCAAGCTGGCCGATTGCCAGGAAAAAGACCCCTCGCTGTGCGAAATCTACATCGTCGAGGGTGACTCCGCCGGCGGCTCCGCCAAGCAAGGTCGCGACCGCAAGTTCCAGGCCATCCTGCCCCTGCGCGGCAAGATCCTGAACGTGGAAAAGGCCCGCTACGAAAAACTGCTCTCCAGCAGCGAAATCGTCACCCTGATCACCGCGCTGGGCACCGGCATCGGCAAGGTCAGCGAAGACTCGGGCAAGAGCAGCAACGACGACTACAACCTCGCCAAGCTGCGCTACCACCGCATCATCATCATGACCGATGCGGACGTCGACGGCGCCCACATCCGCACCCTGCTGCTGACCTTCTTCTACCGCCAGATGCCGGACCTGGTTGAAGCCGGCCACATCTACATTGCGCAGCCACCGCTGTACAAGGTCAAAAACGGCAAGGAAGAGCTGTACCTCAAAGACGGCCCTGCGCTCAACCAGTTCCTGCTGCGCGTGGCCCTGCAAGGCGCCAGCGTCAGCACCGGTGGCGCCAACCCGCGCACCATCGATGGTGAAGAGCTGGGACGCCTGGCTGGCATGCACCTGGCGGCCGAAACCGTCATCGATCGCCTCTCGTCCTATCTGGACGCCGAAGCGCTGCGCGCCATTGCCGACGGTGTGCAAATCCGCCTCGATTCGCTGGACGACGCCATGGTCTGCGCCCCCGTGCTGGAAGCCAAGCTGCGCGAGTTGACCACCACCGGCGTGCCCGCCGAGGTGAGCGGCGAGCTGGATCCACATACCGAAAAGCCGATCCTGCGCATCAGCCGCCACCACCACGGCAACATCAAGAGCTCCATCCTCACGCAAGAGTTTGTGGAAGGCCAGGACTACGCCGCACTCGCAGCCGAAGCCCAGCACTTCCACGGTCTGCTGTCTGAAGGCGCCAAGGTCACCCGCGGCGAAGGCGAAAAAGCCAAGATGGAAAAAGTGGGCGACTTCCGCGAGGCCATGCAGTGGCTCATCAGCGAAGCCGAGCGCACCACCGCCCGCCAGCGCTACAAAGGCCTGGGCGAGATGAACCCCGGCCAGCTCTGGGAAACCACGATGGATCCCGAAGTCCGCAGCCTCCTGCAAGTTAAAGTCGGCGACGCCATCGAAGCCGACCGCGTCTTCACCATGCTGATGGGCGACGAGGTGGAGCCACGCCGCCACTTCATTGAAAACAACGCGCTGCGGGCGGGGAATATTGATGTGTGATGGAGGGTGTAGCGTAGGGCGCCGTATTGTTTGCGACTCGCGACACAATTTTGCGACTGGATGCCACAAACCAAGCGACACACCTACCTTTAGGCGTTAAATGAAGACTCCTGGCATAGCCAGCAAAAAGAGCCCGGATTCTTCCGGGCTCTTTTTTATACCTTCTTCTATGGCAGATTTGCAGCGGTTGCTGCGGTTCAATGCTGCAAAACGACCTGCCGGTCGCAGCCACATATTGGACATTCAGGCATCAGGGCTGGTGGCTGCCCAACGACAGGTTTTAGATGAGCAGCAGACTGTGAGCGTCAGTGCAGCCCGAGGGGCTGTAGGAAGTCCGCTATTGCGGCTCATGAATAGACGTTGCCCACCCGTTGCTGCCGTTTGAGCTTCACCGGTCGGATTACACTCCCCGCCGAAAGCGCCTAGAGTTCAGCGAAAACAGACAGAACCTGTCTAGCAGGGCATGGCTCATCAACAGGATGTCTTGACCAGCGCCTGTGTCGTGACCTATGTTCATGCTTGAGCCTAACCAGCGCGACCGGAGAACCGACCGACCCACGGCATGCAACCCGAAAAATACTGTGCTAGGGTATGTGTTGCGGTACACACACACTGCTTACGTCAGAGTTTTCAATACGTTTTGGCGCAACGAAGGGGCCCGAAAAAAGTGCGACAGGTAAAGGATTTTTTTCTCATGCAGCAATTAAGGCAGGGCCGATGCACACCATGGGCTCCTTGTGAACAATACCTGTTGTCTGCCCCTTTCATCGGCAAGGCTCCCCTCGCTAATCCTCGAGAGCCAGCCTAGCCAAACTTAGCGACCGCCGCAATCAGAGTGATCCATTTTGCGATCGCCTGTGTCTGTGTGTTGATAGCTGCATCTAGCATCGCGTTGTGCTCGCAGCAATGCACCGCTCGTGGGTGAGGTAGCGCTCAATGGCTGCCTTCTTCTGCTCCTGCACGCAAACCGAGTCTTCGAGTTACGCAACAACAAGGAAATTTTTGAAACGACGCCAATTAATCTAATGCGGTTGGATTATTTATCTGCAACCATTTGTGAGCATTTGCAAAGTGCTTATCAATTGAATATTGATCACCCAGGCTATCGATACTTCCCTGCTCCACCTGCTCTATAGCCTCTAATAATTTTAACATATAGGCATGCGTTGTTTTAAAATTCTCGTACGCTGCAATCAACTCTATTTTTGCCAATTCATACAATTCTATTTCTGTTCGAAATCTACTTAAGATATCGAATGCAGCGGCTTTTGCTTCATTGTCGAGAAGATGATAGACACTTTTAATACCATCTGATATCTTTAACTCATCTCCCGTAAAATCGTCCTTCATACAGACTACATACATCAAATCAAATAATGCTTTTTTTCTAATTACAGGGTCGATGCTTTTTAGATTTTCAATATAAAATTTAATATCTTTCATACCTACTCTTTGAAATCTGTGCCTAAAAACTTTTGACATCAACTCGATAACATAAATTCTTATAAATGGCTTGGGTTGAGGCTATCCTCATATTACCCATTGGGTCTATGCTGTATGGCTTTAGTCTTTTGATTTTATCTATAGCCCCTGCAATATTGGCAGACTCCTAGCTATCGATTGATAGGCCAAACACCTTTTTTCCCAGCTTGATGTAGAGTTCATCTGCTCATATGCGATTTTTGCATGAATACAGAGACTACTTCCTGGCAGTCCAAGTTTTCGTCCGCACCACCATAGATCAGGTTTGCGTAGAAATCAACAAACAATGTATCTTGTGCACATTCCACACCTTAGCCGAGCATCTGCAGGACTGCATCTACGGTTTTGGCGCCACCCACTCAACACATGATTTGCTCTGCCGAGAATAAGAGTAAGGGGGAAATCTCGAACAGCTTTCAGCAATCATTGGATAAATTTAGATTTTTTTAGCTTCAAAATTTCATAAGACCCTTTGAAGACTTTATTGAAATCAAATGGATCTATATCTTCATCAAATGATCCTTCTTCATATGACTTTAGTATATGAAAATTATATTGAAGTAGATCTCCCAATAATTTAAATCTTTGCCAAATTTCCCCTAAATTATCTAAAAATAATTCTTCTATTTCATCTGCCTTTATATATCTCAAAATCTCAAGAGCAGCTTGCCTCTCATCAAAATCCAGATGACTATAGATATTCAATATGTGAAATTTAATTTCATCGACGACTTCTTTACTCAGATTCGCAGCATGTATTGCTTCCCAGAATTCATAAATAACCTCCTTTCTTTGAGGTGATTTTAATGCATTTAGATTTTTGAAGAATTTTTTATAGTCGATCATTTTATTCTTTAAAATTCGTGCCAGCGTAATTTTCCACATCAACTCTGAAACAAGTTTTTTTGTACATTTGCTGGGTCGATACTTCAGATAAGTTACGTCGCCCCGATATTCCCATCGGATGATATCTTCTGAGTTTCTCAACAGTCGCGGCAACCATTACTGATAAATCAGGAATAAAAGAATTCGGAATCCATGGGGTGACAACTGCTTTTGCAAGCAGTCTAGAAAATCCAGCTTCTACCTGAATCACAGTAACACCAACTCCAACGTCACCAAGAACTGTCTCGCCCCCCAATGTATTCAATGTCATTCCCCCATTGGCGTTACATGTTGGACTCTCCTGAATCTGAAGCCCAACTCTCGGATCTTCGCATTTCTTCCCCTTGGATGCGGCAGATGCATTTGTGCTTATTATTGAAATTGCAGCAGCAACCCCGCCAGACAACCCAACCCCCCCAGTCAGCGCAGATACAATCAAAGCAACTGCAAGAGCAATAATTATCGTCAAAAATACTTGCTGAATCGCCTCTTGATAGCAATTTATAATTTCAGAAACCGTATTAATAGCAGAATAGACTGCAACTATGGCAATCGAATAAGTTGAATTTAAAACTAATGGATCTACTGTTGTTGGAGCCGCATTGACTCCAAAGTAACGCATTATTTTTAATCCATCATCTTCAAATAAAAGATTACCACCATTGCCTGCCCCCTCAACCAAATAACTTCCACTCCCCGTATCCTCATCGAGGATACTATATCCGATTCCGTGCCAGCCGTAAGCATTGATTATCTTCTCATGGAAAGTCACTTCTTTTCCTGCTTGGATAGCATTTCTGATTTCGCTTCCTGCTTCTCCTCCAATCGTCACTTTGGGTAAAGCGGTGCTCCGGTTACTCCGATTGACAGTATATATTTTCTGCCCTTGACCCTGTGCAATGGAAATGGCTTTAACAGCTGATACACCCTGTAGACATTCAGCTTGGCTAGCGTTCTGTACAACGCCACCGTCGTCAGTGTAGCGACATTGACTCTTATCTACCCAGAATGCTTCTGGGACTGCGTGCTCCATGGCACTACTGTACTGACCCTTTGCTTTGTTGTACGCAATCCACCTATTCTGTGCTGCAGTCTTGCCATTCTTTGCAAGGTTCGGGTCACTGTTTATTTGACTCTGCGGGTTGTCATCTTTGACCCAGCGAATACTTCTTACATGACCTATATCCATGTTTAATCCTTGAAAAGTGATACCGGTAGTAACGACTCCATAGAGTTTTCGGGGCTTCACTTGCGCGTGGAATAGACCATACTGCAGACTTGGAAGGTCTATCATCGCTTCCGCAGTCGATCCATAGCCTTGCACAACACTAAACCAGCCTAAAATAGTGGCGGTAAGCATGTCACCAGTTAAGTTATCTCCCGCAACACTATTTAGGATATTTGCGCGTTGATCTGCAGTTACGCTTTTCGCTTGAATAAGTGTGGTCTGAGTTTGCTCCATTCTGTTTTTTAGGACATTTAACTGCTTTTGGCTGATGCCCTGGATGCTGATACCTAGTGCTGTCTGCTGTCCCACAATGAGTTGATCCGTCGTGGTGTCCCATTCACCACTTCCGTATTTGGTGAATGACCCAGCGCCTACCGGCTCACTGCCTGCACTAAGGCCCGGGCCTGTGGCAACGGTTTGACCATCCAGCCGAATTTCTGGTTTGAGACTGATGCTGCTCGATAGGCCCGTGGGCAGCTGGCTGGGATCAAGTTCCTGGCCCGCAGGTGGCTTTGGGATGAGCGCTTCTATGGCTGCCTGTGTTGCCGCATTGGCAGCGACCCAGGCAATGGTGACTTTTTTGCCCGCGATGCTTGCCGTGGGTACCTGCCAGTTCACGAGAGGGCTGTCTCCCCAAGATGCATTGCGTTGATCGCTGTAAATGGCATATTGAAACTGTGCCTGGTAGCCGGCAGGGATGGCGCTGAATTGCTTGCTGCGAGCAGTGATTTTGTAGGGTAGCGTGCCTGCCAGGTAAGGCAGCGGGTCAATCTGGGCCGATTTGGTGCCAAGCACGTCACCTACGGTACTGTTGCCGCTGTTTTGGCTCTGAATGTAGGTTTGCAGTCTGCCTTGGTAAGCATTGAGTTGTGTCTGCACTGCTTGGCTATTGATGTTTCTCACCCAGCCTTCGGCTTCATTGACTTCAGCACCTTGTTGCGCGGCGGCAACGAGTGCATTGGCATCGAGCGGCACAGCGGTTTGCAGATCCATGCCTTGGTTGAAGGTGTACTGCTTAAAGCTGGCATCCATGGCCAACCAGCTATCGCCCTGGGTTTGCCCGCCACTGTTATTGGCCCCCCGGTCTGGGTGGTTACGTACATAGGCTTCTACCCAGACGTGCTCCAGGCGCATAGCTTTGATTTGGCCACCAGAAACGAGAGCTGTGTTGGGCACGCCACCTTGGCCGAGGATCTGCTGGGCTGCATCAACGGTTTTGGTACCACCCACCCAGTTCATGACCTGCTCTGCAGGTATGTCTACCGTTCCATAGACGTAGCGCGCCGGGATGCCACTTGCGCGCAGCAAGGCAACAAGAAGGCTGGCCTGGTCAAAGGCGTTTCCTGACTTTTTGTCCAATGTGTCTTGCGCACCTTGTACGCTCCCCTGGCTGGGAAAGTAGTAGATGTTGTCGTGAACCCACTGGTAGATTTTGTGGGGGTTTTTACCCAAGGTGCTGGCCAGCGCCTGGATGTCGTCTGTCTGCGGAGCGTCAAGCGTTGCCGCGAGGTCTGCAGCTACGGGCGGTGTTGCCGCTTTCAGAAAATCTGCTGGTGCGTCTGCCTGTGCCGTGCTTTGCTTTTTAGCCTGGCCTTTCGAAGGGGCTGGCGTTGCCGCAGCCAGTAACTTGGCATCCAGTGCCTGGTCGTCTTGAAGAGGCTCTTGCTTACTGGCCTTGAGCACCTGCCAAGGCATGTTGTCCAGATTGATTTTGTGGTGCGTGGGGTTGGGGACGTTGCTGTCCAAAAAGCTGGCAAGTGCAGCTTGCTTGACTGCGCCGCCTGGCTGCTTCATCAAGGCGATCAACTCACGGTGCTTTTTCTCGAACTCAGCCTGCATCTGGGCCTGGCGTGAGAGGATTTCCTCAGCGATGCCAGCATTCTTCCATTTGGCATTCAGCTCAGCCCATTCGCTTCGCATGCCATCAGCTGCAGCTTCGAAAGGGATGGTGTTGTCTGGGTCTGCACCAGACAAGGCTGCACTTTTACTGCCCATGCCCTGCATGCCTCCAGTAGCTGTGCCCTCAACATTATTGACACTGCCTTTGAGCACTTGTAAGGCATTTTGGTATCTGTCGGCCGCCGTGGGCGCCGCAGCTTGCTCCAAAGCTTTGGCTTGTGCATCTTGCGAGCGTTTGGCCTGTTGGGCATTGACCAGTGGCAAAAGCGCTGTGTTAACGATGGCGGTGATCACGAAGACGGTAATGCCTTGCATGATTTTGCGAGGGACACCCATGAATGAGCGACGAACATGCAGCGAGGGATGTTGCAAGATGGCTTCCGTCACGTTCATGTTTTCAGCTGCTTGGTTTGCATTGCCGTGCCGCTGTGATTGGGTTTGTTGTGTTAGCACAGTGTGACTTCCTCGTTCTCAATGGATACATCAGTCGGCGCGTTTGCTTGCGCAGACGCCGCCGTGGGGCTTGAGGGGTTTGCGGACCTGCCGAAGTTGCCGAGAGTTTCGCCCCTCAACATCAAGGCACCCAGGGAATAGAAGATGCCTTGAAGGGCCCATGAACACAGCGTTTGCTTGCGCTGGTGTCCGCTCAGGTTTGGTATTGCTGCAGTCAGGCTCATTGCCCTGCCCCCTTCGCGCCTCGGGCTGAATGGCTCTTTCTTCTGCGATAAGCCATGATCAGCAAGAGACCAGTCAGGCAGACGAGTGCCGATGTCTTCGCACTGCCTTCACCCCACAAAGGCACAGCTTTAGCTGGTGTAACGCTGCTGACGCTCCACTCTGCAGGCAAGGAGTCGAGTGTCAGCGTCATGCGTGCAGTTTGGCCAGCAGCTGGTGCCTGCATTTGCAGCACGATCAAGTCGCCGTCTTGCACAGGGCGAGGCACCAGTTCAAAACTGTCAGCCAACGCCGTAGCCTTGGTCACGTATTGGCCCTCTCTCAAAACGCTGAATGCGCCTGTGTTCACGCTGGCCGTTACGGTGCAACCCTTACCCAGGCCGCTAACCAGTACGCCATTGCTTTGCTGCAGGCTGAAAGGGGTTGCTCCGGTAATCGGCAGGAAGAAAACCGGGTTCGGCTTGCCGCAAACGGGGACTGTCGGTGTAACCATCAGGTCAAACATCGCGCTGCCAATAGCAACAGGCGTTGTGGCGATAACTTTTGCACTTCCCGTCGCCGCTCCTGCAGAGACGGCGATCGCCGCTTGGCCTTGTGCATTAGTGATGGCGGTGTTACCGGCAGGGAAGGTTACGCTGCCCGCATTGCCTGGCGCTGCCATAAACGTGACTTCTGCACCTGCCACAGGGATACCATTGTTTCTGGTGACTGTGGCCTGCAGCTGACTGGTAAATGCGGTGTTCACCAATGCGTTTTGCGGTGTACCTCCGGTCGGCACAATGGTTTGAGACTGTGGAGCGACTAACGAGAAGTGGTCTTGCGCCAAAGTCAATTGCGTTGGATTGGCACTGCCCGCGTTGATGGTAGCGACCAGCACAGCCATCAGCTCTTGGCCGTCAGTGCCTGCTGATACCCAGGCATCAGTCAGGCTGGTACTGACTGCAACGTCCAGATTGGTGGTAACGCCATATTGGTGAACCACGGTCTGGCTAGCTGGATCAATCACCCAGATTTCCAGTGGCAGGTTGGTCAGCGCACTGTTGCCCTGGTTGACTGCGGTGGCGACCAGTTTGACGCTTTCGCCAATGCGCACCGTCTGCGGCAGGGCGGCAATGGTGCCAGTGAGACCAAAGCCGGTGTTGGCAGAGACACCAACGCCATAGCTTGTCTGGGTACTGTGGATGACCCGGCTTTGCGCATCCATCAAATCTTGCTTGACGGTATAGATACCAGGGGCAGCATTTTGCAAAGCCTGCATACCTGCAAAGTTCATCAGTGCTCCAGGCAAGAGCTGAGCTACGGGGTAGCCATGGCTGTAGATCAAGGTGTCCGTTGGATCGTAGACTTTGACCACCAAGGTGAGGTTGTCCATGATCAGGTTCGCAGATTTGCTGATGGCAATCGATGCGATCTGAACCCGGTCACTGGCTTTGTAGGTACTGCGATCCGTGGATACTTGGCTGATTGCCGACGCATTGGCCTGATCAGTCAGAACGTTGAAGTCGCTTTGCGCCTGGGCCAGTACCAAGTCCGCATCTGACAGGGTTGCCTTGACGGTGTACTTGGCGGGCACGATCGATCCAATGGCAAACGGCCCAGTCACTGGCAGATTTCCTTGGGATGGTAGTGTGACGCCTTGTTGGGTAACGCGGCCTACGATTTGGCCCGCACCGTCAAAGACTTCCACCGTCAATGTTCCAGTGATGTCACGAACGTTGGCGTTATTAAGCGACGTGGTCACTTGCGCCGTTGCCTGCGCAGGGTATTCCGCCAAGTCAGTCGCAACGCTGATGCCAACCAGATTGGCGCCCCGTACATCTGGAATGGCGATAGGCGCCTTGACAGGAGCAGGAGCAAAGCTGTTCTGAAAGCTCATGTAGCCGGAATCGATGGCCGAGCGCAGCTCGCCCAGCTTCAGTCCCTTTTGGCTTGCATCAAAACAGATTTGCGCACCGCTGCTGGTGACATCCTTGAGGCTCCATACATATTCCGTACGGCCGTCGGCTTGCACAATGGTAGCTACGGGTGCCTTGCTGGAACCCGTCAACGTCTGGCCTGGTTTAGCAAACAGGTGCACATCAACGCTGATGGCGCCACAGGTAACTGGAACGCCCCAGACATTCCCATCGCCATGGTTCCAGACCAGCAAACGGTTACCCAGTCTGTCGTAGGACAGGAAGTCAATGTCATTGAAGGCCGGATTGATCTTCAACGCATCGAACAGAACAGCTACCTTGCCCGTGCGGGGAATCACCTGCGCCAAGGTGTGCTCTTCCGAGCTGCGCTGGTTGATTTTTTCCCACTGGTAAGGTGCGATGTAGAAGTTCTCAGCACAATCGGCCGCAATGTTGGGGTAACCGTCGCCCTCAAACACTGGATTGTTCACACCATCTGCACCATTGAAGATGACGGAGGCTGCACCCGATGGCTTCATCATGGAGATGAGCTGGCCACTGTTATCGTTTTGCGCATAGACATTGTCTTTGCCATCAATCGCGATACCACGTGGTGCAGGCAATCCATTGGTAGGCACGACCGTCAATTGGCCTTGCTTGTTGACTTTCAGCAATTTTCCAGGCGACGCAATAATCACTTCATCCTGGCTATTGACCACAAGACCATTGGTACGGTTGACGCCAAGGTCAACAACCTTGCGCTTTGTCCCATCAGGAGTGATAGCAATCAGGTCGTAGTTGCCAGTTGCCGAATTGCGTGAGGACACGTACATGGTCTCCGCGCTATCCGTTGCCAAGCCGAACGAAGGTGTGATGCCAGTAGTAAGAGGTGTGCCTGTCTTTTGCCCAGGCAGATACTTATAAAGCGTGCTCGTATCTGTGTAGAAAATATTGCCGCTACGGTCCGAAGTCAGACCTTGCGGGAAACCTGTGTTCACCAGCGGCTTGACATTGGCAATTTCCACACGAGAGATCGATGTGAAGTCCGCGCCATCGAGGTTCATACACATGGGCAACTCTGGGTCGCCTGGAGGCAGCTCAGTTTTCAGGGCCTGCAGATCACTTGTCGCGTGCGGGCCGACATGGATATAGTTGGTCAGGCTGCTCTGAACGCCGCTGCGTGTGACAACGACCTTGAAGTCTCCGCCATACGGAGGCAGCCATTGGCCCAAGTCCAACGTCTGGTAGCCGTCAGCGGTGGGCAATGCCTGCATCGGCACCGTTGTCTGATAAGCCACGGTGCCAGCTGGTGGAGGATCCACCGGCCTAGTAGTGTCTACTTTCAGAATTTGATTCTGGCTACCCCCAACCAAAGCATACAAACTGCTGTTCGCTGAGCCTCCTACGGAGGTGGCGAGACCTTGGATTGGATTGCTATTGGTGAACGCGTCCAGCTTGAGATCCGTCAACGTGCCAGCACCGCCATCACGCAATTTGACCCAACCGCCGGTGCCACCTAGGTACAAGCCACCCGTACCCAAACGCAGGGCACTGAGGTTGGTCAACCCTGTATTTTTTGTTTGCAGCACACCATTTTGTAGGGTCAGCAAGCTTCCGTTGTTACCGCTGGCCAACCAGACGGTATTGCTGCTATCTACCGCCATAGCTACTGGAGCTGAAGAAAGGCCTGCGGAGAACGGCTGCCAATGGTCAACTGCCCATTCGCCCATTTGATGGGCACTGTAGTTAGGGATCACCATCCGACTGCCGTCAAAGCCGAGGCTATAGCCGGAGAAGCCCAGATTTAGCGTTTTTGTAACGCTGCCTTGCGCATTGAGCTGCAACACACTGGAGCCAGAAACAGCCCAGAGTTGATCTTGGCTGTCTACGGCCAAAGATTGCGGATAGCTCACCGCGCCGAACCAGCTCGACTGGTTAGGAGCGGAGACCTTCACCACACTGCTGTTGCCATAACTTGCAACCAAGAGCTGGCCAGAAGAATCGACAGCCATGCCTTGCGGAGAAACGATTCCGGCGTATTGGGCCATCGGCTTTCCGGCTCCGTCCATCACCGTCAGGCGACTTTGTGCGGAAGATGCAGATGCAATAGCGTTTGCTTTAGCAGCGACACCGCCGTCCACCGTATAACCAACAGAGGCAAGGCTTGTCGATTTGTTGCTCTCATACTTATACAGGGAACTACTGTAGTTTGTATAAAAAGTACCATTTACGACAGCGATATACCCAGAATGGTAGACAGGGCCTGGCAGCCTTTCGGGGATATTTGTATTCAAAGCATATTTGTAGGCCTGATTACTTCCACCGACAATTCGCATTTCATTGCCCATAAATGCAATGTCCTGCGGATAATAAAGACCGGAAAGCACGAGCGACAAAGAAGTCGTGCCAGCATCAACCTTATACAGCTGTCGCTCACCCTCGGAGACAGCGAATATATTCCCACCTTCATCCATCGACATATCCGATTGCCCATATAGACCTACGCCCAAGGTCTTCACGACAACTTGTGTCGATGCATCAAACAGATATGTCTTGGAATAACCAATCCCCATCCCCTCCCCGGCGGCACCCATCGCCAAACGGTAGATATAGTCATTGCCAGGAGCTGTTAATTTATACTCAGAGGCCACCCCATCGGCTGCAAATTGGTAATAAACATTATTACTATAGTAAACAGTTGGCTTTCCATCCAAGCCACTACTAATGGAGGAAACATAATTTGGAAGAACGCTGGAGAAAGCAGAAGTAGCTCCGGCGGACGTGACCTTATTGACAACCTTCGCATAATAGTCAATAGAGTATGCATTTCCAGATGAATCTGCAGCAATGCCATACCACGACTTACCATTTGGCAAAGTTGCAAACTTGGTTGCAACTCCGGTTGCAATATCTATACGGTACAGATCGAATCCACGTTTTGCCAAGAGGTTTCCAGTGCTTGGATCTACCACAATGGTTTCCATCACCACATTAGGATCGCGGTAGAGAATGCGTGGCCCTTGGGCATCGATGATGGTGATGCGATCGCTGCTCCGTACAAAGACCTGGCCACTCTTGCCAATACGAACTTGATTAGGACTGACCAGCATGCTATCAACGGTTTTTTGCAATACGCCGCTGACATCAAAGGCTTTTAAGCGTCCCGCTACACCATATTCACTTACCCACAAAGAGCCATTGCCATCAATGGCAACCCCCCAGGGATTTGTGAGTCCGCTCGCAAAGGTAGTCACCTGACCGTTACTAACCTTTTGTACGGTCCCATTGGCATAGTTAGCAACATAGGCGTTACCTGAACTATCAATCGCTAGGCCCCGTGGGCTCGACATCCCTGTCGCGACAATGCTGGACTCTCCCGAGGAAGCCAAGACACGCAATGTTCCATCGTTGTTGGCTATCCAAAGATTGCCAGCATCGTCGTACTTCATGCCCTGCGGATTCACAGCAACACCGCCCCGGACATAAACAGAAACTACGCCACTAGGTGCAACTGTATAGATGGTGTTGTCACCACTGCTGCTGACAAACAGATTGCCTGCAGCATCAAACTTAACATCCTGCGGATTTTTGAAGCCGCTTGCGTAGACGCTGGTTTGTCCGGTGGGCGTAACTTTGATCACATTGTCTGCACCACTGTTGGCAACAAAAAAGTTGCCAGTCGCGTCTCTTGTAATTCCTCGTGGACGATTGAGCGATCCGGCTTCCTTTGCATAGGCAACGAATGGACTGATGCTGCCATCGGTCAAAGACACCTTGGTCAGGGTGCTGTCTCCATAATTGGTGACCACATAGTTACCAGCATCGTCTTTAACAAAAGCGTACGGATTGGCAAGGCCGCCTGTATAGAGAACGCTCTCCAGACCAGCCGAATCACGCCGAATGATTTGAGGCTGTCCGGTTTGCTTGGATACACCTCCAATAATCAATGTGCCATTCGAATCTATACCAATCGACGTCAACGAGCTCAGTGTTGCAATCTTGAAGGCCCCAATAGCACCTCCTGCAGTCACTTGGTAGAGCTGATTTCCGACGATCCACAGGTCTCCATTGCTGGCAAGCGCAAAACCATTCGCATAGGAGCCACCAGGCAGAGTGGCTAGTACCGAGACGACGCCCGAGGCATCAAATTTCAAAACTTTGCCGTCGGCGTAATTAACGGTGTAGAGGTTGCCTGCAGAGTCGCGGGCCAGGCCTCTAGGGTTATTCAACGGTGAGCCAGACGCAAAATTGATCGCCTGCGTGATGGCTTGATTGTTGCCCGTAGCATCTGGCGTATCCAGGATCACCTGCACATCAACATTGCCCGCAGGAATATCTTGATTGCCGACATTGGTGACATTGACAGACAGTGCAACAGCCTGGTTGGTGCCATATTGAACCAGTGGCGGGTTGGTAGTGACCCCACCATTCATCATGGCTACCGAACTGATTTCAAAGCTGGTTTGGCCCTCTGCGACCACTCGCCCCTGCCCGTCAATAGCCCGTGCGCGCACCTGATAGGTACCAGCAGGCTGTCGCAGCACATGCCATTCCATCGGCGCTGTAAGCGATCCGTTTGCCGGCAGCATGATGGGTTGATTGGGCTGTCGCACACCTGCCCAGCCAGCGGATGCATTGGCCATAAAGGTGTACACCACCTTATTTTGCGGGTCCAACACATCTGCCTCAACGAGAAGGCTAGCCGGTTGCGCGTCACCGTTTTGCAGCTCTACCTCTACGGTGATGAGACTGAACGGGTCATACAGGGGCTTATCGGTTTGAACATGATTGATGGCAATGCGAGATGCAATGGGCCGTGACAGTTCAACATCAAAGTTTGCATCCCCAGCCTGACCAAAACTTAAGGAGAAAGTTTGCGTAACGTAACCCGTGGCTGCGGCGGTGAGACTCGCACCGGAGCCTGCCACAGCATCAAAGCTGTACCGTCCATCAGCTGCACTGGTAGCGGTTGTTGCCAATCCCGCAATACTGAGCGTTGCCCCGGCAATAGGAGCTTGAGAGACTGCATCGGTGACGACGCCAGACAGCTTGCGGGTCGTTGCTGCTTTGGTCAGCGTAATGGAGCCCACGTCGTTGACTCCGAGAGTCATTGTTCCTGTCAAAGTTACCGGCTGATAACCTGTAGCACTGATGTTGATAGTGAACGGACCAGGATTAAGACCCTTGAAGACAAAACTTCCACCTGCACCAGCCGTTTGTACCAGGCCGCCTATAGATATAGTGCTGCCAGGAATAGCTGCACCTCCGGCACCATCTACCACTTTGCCTTGTAAGGTCGCATAGGTTGCGTTCGACCCCATGACTGGCGAGAACACGTAATTCTTACCTGCCTCGAAATTCACAACCAGGCTGATATCCGTGTAGCCAGCAAGCGATGCTTTGATAGTGGAGTAGGCAGGTGCAATGCCTGACAGTTGATAGGCGCCAGTGGCATCTGTTTTGACCGATACGGCACCTACAGAAATTGTTACCCCCGCTAGCGCGGTGCCACCCGTATTTTTGACTACCCCAGAAAGAGATGCAGTAGTAGGAGATGCGGCCTGCTTGGCAAGGCGAATGACGCCCAAATTATTAGTCCCAGTGAGCAGTGTTCCTGCGTATGTACTGTTGGGATAGCCTCCCGCGCTTACTGTCACCGAGAAAGCGCCAGGAGTGAGGTTGCCGAGGGTAAAGCTGCCATTTGCTGCAGTCGTAGTGCTGGCCCCTCCCAGTGCAATCGTCGCATTTGCGATCGCTGCATTCGTGTCTGCATCAATAACGGTGCCAACCAGACTGGTGGAGACACCCGCATTACCTAGCGTTGGAGAAAAAACGTAGCTTTGGCCTGGCGCAAATACCAAGGAGGCTGTCACGCTCGCGTAACCACTCAGCGATACCACTACGTCGCGTGTTCCCGCTTCAATGCCTGTAATGGAATACGCACCCGTGCTATCAGATAGTGCGGAGCTAGAACCTACAGCGACCAACGCATTGGCTAGTGCAGAACCGGAGCTGTTTTTTACAATACCTTTAAGGTTGGAGGTATTAGGTGCTGGCTTGAGACGGACAACACCAACATTGAGAACTTGTCCTGCAGTGACAGTAATGCTTGCTTGGACAGTCGCATATCCAGACAGAGACAAGCTGATGGTGTAGCTACCAGGGTTAATGTTGTAAAGGCTAAAACTACCGTCCGAACCGGAAGCCACGATGGGAGATTGTGACCCCGTCAGGCTCACAGTCACGTTCTGCAATGGGCGCCCATTGTCTTGATCAACTACTGATCCGGCGAGGCTGCCTGTTGTTGGTGTCGGCGGGGCGACGCTATAGCTTCCCAGAGCACGCAAGGCCAATGCTGTCACGTAGACATCGCCTGCCCAACTGCCATTGGGCAGCTGGGCATTTACGAGCGCATCAACGATGGGCTGCAAAACTGTACTGTCACTGGTCTGTCGAGACAACGCGAATAGCGCTAAAGCATTTTCCGTGCTGCTCGCATAGGCACTTCCGGTTCTGGCACTGAGCAGCCAACGCTGGGCATTGGAAAGAGAAGTACCCGCATCGAACTGGGTACGCCATGCCGCCAAGGCCAGAACAGAAAGGGAAGTGGTAAAGACGCTAGGTTGTTCGGTTGCGCTGGACAAGCTGGGCAATCCAAAGCCACCACTGGAATACTGCTGTGCACGCAAAAAAGCCAGCCCTTGCGAGACGCCGCTGGTATTGCTGCTAGCGTTCAATGCCAAAAGCGCATATGCAGTATCTAGCACATTGGCACTGTAGGAACTCGTGGCACCCCAGCCAGAATTGGTAGATTGCGCGGCCTTGAGTTGATCTTGCAACGTCGCGCTTTCAGCAGCCGAGGCACTACTCACCAGTATTTGACGTGCCAAAATTTCTGTCGCGCCCATACCGCTCTGCCCCAAAACACGGTCCGCCAATGCGGCTGGCGGAGTCTGATTGAAGGCCTTCATGGCCAGAAACGCTTCGCTCTGCGCTTGCCATTTGATCGCCGTGGGATTTGACGACGCAACCAAATCACCTGAGGGCGATACTTGGGCCTGGAGCCAAGCAAGCCCATTCTGGGTAACGGAGTCTGGAACGGCGGCCTTGGCGGGAAGCATAGCTAGCGCCAAGAAGACCATAACCGTTTGAACGAGCAGACACCAAAGCCATTTCGTATGCAAGATCTGGCAGGTATTCCGCGGCTGACTGAAAAGAGGTGTAGTCGGCATCATCGTTTTGGTTTCGTTATGTTTTTGTTCCGCCTCGTTTAAAAGGTCGGTGATTTCGCGTCTTCCAACCAAAGCACGGGCATGCTTTGGGCCTTGCTCAAACCCAAGGTGTAGAGATTGATCTGGGCGCTTCCGATCAGCGGTGTCTTGGTGATTTGAAATACCAAGGTCCCGTTGTCGAGCCACTCGATTTGGTCGTCGACTGATTCCGGGATGTGTTCGTAGACCGTTGATTTGCTGGTTTCGAGGTCCATGACAGCAGGGCTCCAGCGTGTGGGCCCTGTGCGGCTTTTATAGGCAATGCGCTTGCCGTCCGGGGAATAGGACGGGCACTCGACACCTTGTTTCAAAACACGAATGCTTTTGGTAGAGACGTTGCCTTCGCCCAGATAGGGTTGCCCATCAAAGTACACCGTCACCAAAAAATGATCGCTGTTGGTCGGATCAAAGGTCACACCCCACAAATTAAGGTCCGCCGAGATCACTGGCTTTCCTTGGTAGCTAACCGCCCAGGTTTGGATGTTTTGCGCGTCAGTCGGCTCGCTCAAAGTGGCAATGAACGTTGCAGTTGAGAAATGGGTTCCACCCACCCCCATGTAGCTGTGTCCGGTCGTAAAGGCGGTGCCAGCTGCAAATTTCCCATCGCCCGCGATTCGGGCTCGACTCACAATGCCTTTGACTTTGAACGATGCCTTCGGCGTGGCATCGGATTTCGGGTCAAACAGATAGCCTGTGGGGTCGGTGTAATAGCGTGGTTTTCCTGGGGTAATGCGCGTAAAGCACCAGAGTTTTTCCTGAGATTCATAGACTCGATCGCAGCCAAAGCGCGTGGGAGTCCGCGACTGAACCTTGTGATCGCGCTTGCCAACTATTAGCTGATCTACGCGTTGGAAATCTCTGTCGCTAGCGCGCACTACGTAAGCCGTGTAGGTGTCACCATCTCCTGGCTTGCTGACCCCGCTGTTTGCACTGCATACAGGCGCGCATGCAACTCCCACCATCAATGCGGCACTGCAGACTTTGAAATAGAGGCTCGGATAAATGGACATACATTTATCCCATTTCTGAGTTCGGCCACAACCATGCAGCCAACAGAACCGCAAGAGCAAGTACTGCAGAGAACACCCAAAACGCAGTGCTTTGGCCCTGCCATTGCCAGAGAGCACCAAACAGTATTGAGGACATCATGCGTCCCAATCCCATCAGTGCACCCAGTAGAGCAAGGCCTGATGTCCGAACTGACTCGGGAAGCAAAAGTGCAGCCTGAGCCATCAATACGCCATCTGTCGCAGCGTAAAAAAAGCCCATCACCAGTAGAGTCCCGCCAACCCCAACCAATTTCGGAACATGCAGCATGACGAGGTACCACAGTACCAGCAGTGCATGCCCGCCGACGACAATCCATTTGGCCCCAACTTTGTCAGCGAGTCGACCAATAGGGTACGCGGCCAGGACAAAAATCAAGGCAGTCCCGGAATAGAACAAGGGAAGCCAGGAAGTTGGCACTTCCGCGCTTTGTTGCAGGTATAGGTACAGCATGCCATCACTGACCAATCCCAAAGAGAGCACGGTTGCACAACCCAGAAGAACCCAATATGCCCGCTCGGCCTGCAAATTTTTGAATAAATTTTTCCAGGTGTTTAGTCTTTCTTCTCCTACCGCCTTCTCGCTTGAAGCACCTACCGTAGCTTTCCGTGAAATGTCCTTTAGCGGAGGAACTTTGACCAACAACGCGATCAGTCCTAATGCAGCAAATACGAGGCTGATGGCCAATAAGAGCTCGTAGTTTTCTGGCGATGCGGCCAAGATCAAGAACGCGAGCAGCGGACCTGCCAAAGCTCCAACAGCATCCATTGCACGATGCAGTCCGAATGCTGCGCCTTGCTGGCCTTTCTGCGCATGGGCTGCAATAAGAACGTCGCGAGGCGCAGTTCGGACAGCTTTTCCCACCCGATCAAGGCCCAGGCTAATCAACGCAATAAGAAGGCCCCACTGCATGCTGAGCAGCAACCCAACTTTGGCAACAACAGACATGCCATACCCAAAGGCTGCGACCTGTTTGTGATGCTGATATCTATCGGCCCATACGCCTGTCGGCAGCCGCAAAATCGCTGCAGCGCCTTGGTACAAGCCGTCCATAAAGCCCACCATCAATGGCGGCAGAAGAAGCACTGAAAACAAGAATGCAGGTAGTACGCTGCCCACCATTTCAGTTGCTAGATCGGTGAGCAGACTTGTCATTCCAATCCACACCACCACGCGCGGCACCACATGGCTCTCCACGGGAGACCTAGTTTCTTCTTTTGATGCGCGGCTACGCAGCGCATTCTTGAGACTCTCAATGCTGTACAAGCGCCCCTCCTGTGTTATGTGTGTTTTGGCGCAAACTGAGCAAATGCTATCTTTTTTGAATAGTCTTTCCAGGTTGATAAAGCGATAGGAGTAGCCTCTATCGCTACAGACCCATCAATCCATCACATACCTATTTAAAACAAATATTTAATCCATTTACTCTATTTCACGGACTATAAGTGAGCTGCACGAGAAAGACTAGAAGTTCTGAAAAGCTAGTGGGAACAGACCAACAAGTAACTTTTGTCAGGGAGTTGTAAGCCTGAATTGCTATTGCTGCCTTTGGGCAAAGCCCTCAAGAATTCCTTGCCGCCGGTTGTAGTCATGTCAGCTGCAATCTGTCCAAACGACGTTGTTACACGAAGCTAGGTTGCTGCGGCGCGCACGGCTAGCCAGTGAATCGAGCTGAGGTCATCGGCAATACATCAACACGAGCTGGAGGGCGTAAAAAGTACGCATTAAAGTCCAGAGGCGACTTGACCATCCAGTTGGACAAAGACATGTAGTGGTTGGCTCCGCCCAGTGGGTGTGCGTGGGGTGGCAAGACCTTACTGGCTTGCGAATCGCAGTCGCATTCCATATGGCGCAAAGTAGGTCAGTCGCAGGCGCTTTGACCAAAGGGAACCTCCTTCATGGCCGCCCACATCTATGTCCTTGAATTAGTGCGCAACAAGTCGCGGGCTCTGTGACACCCTACGGCAGGCGTAGGGCGTCGCATTGTTGGCGACTGGCCTGTCTGCCCATCTAGCGCTCAGCGAATAGCGACCCATAGCTGGCAATGAAAAACGCCTGATGCGCAATACATCAGGCATTTTGCTTTTTCGGTACCGGCCCAAACGTCTTGTCGGTTCTCACTGATCTTGCAAATTCCTCGCTGCATGCAAATAGAGGATCACATGCCTGTGCTTGCACAGTCAGGCACGGCTTCAAGGACGGCGATGGGGTGCAGTTGCCTTTGTGCATTCGAGGTTAGGATGGCGGCGTGCGTCCAGGAGCCATTGGGCTAGGGAAGCTCTGCAAAACCCTTGCTAAATGGGATGGTGCAGATCGCCCGAGCCCACGTTCAGACCACGGCAGGGTGTTTTGCCGAGGGTCCCTAGACCCGCCCAACTGAGGAACAGCATGAAAGTAGAAGGCCAATGCCAATGCGGCGCTATTGAATTCGAGGCAGAAGTTCAACCAGGCACCGTGACGGTTTGTCATTGCCTCGATTGCCAAACGCATTCAGGCTCTGCCTTCAGGGCCAATATCTCCGCCCCTGCTGCCGGTTTTAAACTGGTAAAAGGTGCGCCTCGCACCTTCGTCAAGACCACCGCCAACGGTACAAAGCGCAATCTTGCGTTCTGTGAAAACTGTGGCAGCCCGCTCTATGCCTGCGCGGTAGAAAATCCGCATGCCTACTCGTTACGCACCGGAGTCCTGAAACAACGTGGTGAGTTGGGAACCCCACAACGGGAGATTTGGACGAAGCGGCGTCGACCCTGGGTTGCGCTTGCCGGAGTGAACGAAACGCACGACGGCCAACCGTGATGCAAAAGGCATGTGCAGCCTGGGGCCGATAGGGCGCATTTGTGCAGACCAGACCGAAGGCATATCCGGCAGACAGTGGGCAGTGCCGGCCTATGAACCCCTTGGCTGGGGGGCCAAGACGTCGCTGCAGCAGTCCAATTCAGCAGTTTCCTAGACCTGGGTCTCCACTCGTCGTCCAATGCGGCGCCGCAGACCGCAGCCCGGTGTCATTGCTCATCTTCTGGCCTCAGCATGGAATGTGACCAAGGCAGGCTGCCAAGAAGTGCCTTGGCTTCCGCGTCAAATTCCTGCCTGTAGTGGTGCTGGTGCGGAAACGGAATGCTCGGATCTCCTGCAGCAAAACCGAGCGCGTTGAGCCTTTCCACGTACTGGCCGATCGGTCCGTAAGCAAAGATTTGATTGTGGCGGTCCCAGACGATGGTGGCCTTGTCCTCCATCGAATAGGCCCAAATATCAAACCTCGCGTCGGCGCTTAAAAAGGCGCCAAACCTGCCTATGAAATCTTGGAACTCTTGTAGCGAAATCGCTGGACTTTGATAGCGGCCTTCTGCCCCTTCACCTCGCGGTGTGTGAAGTACATAGAGCAGAAGATAGGGTGGTGCAAGACTGGCCACGAGCGTCGCGAACGGTAAGGAATCGCCAGCGGGTACGCCTGCTACCAAACGCGCACTGGAGTCCGCTGATGAGATGAAGTACACCGGTCTATGCGAGAAGGGAGCCCAACTATCGGCCAAGGCATAGGAAATTTTGTGCATCTGGGATTCACTCGTTGCTTGTCTGCTTTTGTAGCACACGACCACGACCGAAGCAGCCGGAGAGATCGACTGATCGAGGCCGTTCAAAGACCGTCAGAAGCGACACCGCATGAGTCGCAGGAGCCTGGTCAAATTACCGGCGAGTCGCTGCAACTCTGGCAGACATTTCATGTTGAAGTTTTCGATAAAACTTGCCCCCTGTTCTGGCTCACTATCTTTAACACCCTCAATAAAGGCTGCATCCACGAGCCGCTTAACTGGCGTTGTCTACAGAATGTCCATCCCCTATAACTGCGTGATTAGCACCTGGTAGAACTCTATTTTTTATGCAGCATGCCACTTGCAGCAGAAGCCAGCTGGTTGCACGCAGTAATGATCTTTGACCACGCGGCTGTCATATGGCTTTCTCGTTCTGCCTCCGATAAACCCTCGAAACGCTGGGTGTTGAGTTCTACCTCTATTTGCTTCATGGCCTCGTCTCTGGTTTTTCTTTCCTCCAGGCGTGCATCCACATAGGCTTTTCCTGCGGACTGGTAGGCCAGCTCTCGGTAATCAAGAGGCTTGGGCACTCCTGCCATCGGTGTGCCTTGTGAATACAGGTGATAAAAAAGCGCTTGCGAATTGCATAGGATCATTGAGTCGGCAAACCTGGAATCAGGTTTGGCGCTTTCAGCAGATGCACAAAGTGTCGGGCCACACAGCAGGAGCCACAAAGCAAGGTAGCGAGGGGTATAGGTCATAGAGAATATGAATGCTTTACTGGACGGAGTTTGGCGAAGCCACCCAATGATCTCCGTGGAGGCGAGCCCCGCTGCCCAGGCTACTGCACGCCAGGTGCGGGTTCACCGACGCTGAGGCCCACCAGGTGCGCCAGGGCCAATGAAAAGCCACCCTAAGGTGGCTGAGACTAGAAGATCTGGCGGCGGCGAATTCTCATGAAACCCACCAGACCCAAGCATGCAGACAGGCCCATCAGTGACCACTGGCTGACAGCCGGAACGGCCGTCGGGCTCGGCGGCACGGTTGCTGCACAAGTCACCACGACGTTCGTCACATCCGCATTGTTCATGGGACCAGATGGCGCTTGTGTCACGGTACAAACTTGCGCAGCAGGCTGACCAGAAACGGTCACTGCATAGCTGTCAGTCCCCAACAGCCCCAACGGGAAAGCGAAGGGGCCCGCTGCCGATACTGGTACTTGGTCGCCATTGCTGTTGGCCAAGGTGACGGTGCTGCCATTGGCCAGCCCGATGACGGTGCCGCTGACATGGAAAGGATTGGCTGCCCACCCCGCATAGAGGGTGATGTTCTGCGTCACAGGCGTTGCAAAGCTATACAGCTGCGTGAGGCCCGGGTCTTGGAACCATCCGGTGAAGCTATAGCCAGGCCTCGTTGGCACGGAAGGGTTGGTGGCGAGATCATCGGGATAGACCGACTGGGGTGCAACGGCAGATCCCCCATTGCTGACGAAATCCACAGCCAACAGGCAGGACTGACCGGTGTCTTCGAGTTGAATATTCGTGACCACAGGAGACGCACCGTTGCCTGCCGTTCCAGCCTCGTACAAACGCATGGCGAGCGAGGCGCTCTTGGCGCAAACCATGGCCGAGATGGAGCGAGCGATGTTGTCGTTTGGGATAGCCAGCGTGGCGGTGGCAGGTCCAAAATCGAGACCCAGTGCCGTGTCGCCTGGGGAGTCGTCATGCCAAGCATCTGCCGTCACGCGATAGATCTGGCCCAGCGTCAACCCAGACACGTTGCGGCGCATCTCACCTTTGGTGCGAGGCGTTCCCGTAACACTGTCAAAAGAGGCTTCGTTTAGCCAGACCGCTTTTAATGCGCTACCTGGAAACACAGTGGCTCCATTGGGTGTGACAAGGTAGGAAGCACCATCGAACGCCCAGGTGCCCCCGCATGTCGTCTGTCCGTACTCTGTTGCTGGCGCAGCATAAGGGTAGAACATATTCACGGGGCCGATACCAGTTGCCACGGGAGATGCGCGGTTCAGTCCCACTGTGCAGGATTGCAGCTGATCTAAGAAGACCAGCGATTGCGCTTTGGCTTGCTGTGCAGAGGCGATTACTGCAAAAAATACAACAAAAAGCAGCTGCCGAAATGGACGGAAAAAGTTGTATTGCATGATATTTTTACCTCATCCTTTTTGCAAATAACCAGGTCACCCTACTTGACCACCGCGCATTCTATGCGCCTAGATTTCACATCACTGTGGACGATTGTGTCTTCTTCAATGCATGTTCCAATTTGTATCATGTATTGGTCCAACGGCCTATGGCATATCGACAGATGCCCTCCCACCACTGAAAACGCCCGGCCAGGCCGGGCGTTTCGCATTGCTAGAACCGCGCTATGCGAATCAATGCATAGGCCTCCTGCTGTGGACTGCAGCGAAGCCAAACACCAGCAGCGCCATCAGCACCAGCATGGCGTTGTTGAGCCCCGGCACCGCAACCACGGCGCCGCCTGGATTCGTCGCATTCAACGGTGTGGTGACCACGATGCTGACCAGCCCGTTAGCCACGGTCACGGCGGGATTGTTCTGGTAGGCCGAGGCACCCCAGGTGTAGCCGCCAGGCGCAGCCGGCATGGTGCCTGTTGCAGTGGCGGTGCAGCTGGCAGCAGCTGGCAGGCTGTTGACGACGGCCGGCACGCTGCTGCCATTGGTCACGGTAATGGCCAAGGGGAAGCTGCCGTCAACCCCGCAATCCAGCGAGAAGTTAAACACACCGTTGATCTGCGCTACCGCATCTGCAGGGCCGGTAAACAGCTGGCTCAGGTCCAGGCGACCGGTCTGGCGTTGCAAGGCGTTGGTCACACTGACGGCCACAGGCGCAGATGCCAAGGTCGCCGTGGGGTTGGGGCTGATGACGGGCGTGCCGGTCCACACGTAGCCTGCAGGCGCGGCGGGTGGAGCGTCCTCTGTCACCGTACAGGCATCCCCATCGTAGAAGCTCAGCGCGGCACTGTTGGCGCTGCTGCTACCGGCGGCAACGGTGGCCGACCAGTTTTGTGGCGCTTGTGCACCACAGGTAACCGTACCGCTAAAGGTGAGTGGAGCGGGCAAGCCACCGGCGGCCAAGCCCGTGATTTTTTTGCTGACCGTCACGGCCGCACTGGTGTTGAAGATCTGGAGATTGACCGAGCTGCTGTTGGACGAGGTAACCGGATCAACGACGCCAGCAGGTGGCGCAGCATAGGCGATGTTGGGATAGGTGCCTGGGATATTGCCAGCGGTTCCCACAATGGTGAAGCGCAGCTGGCCACCATTGCCAATCGCCGTTATCGTGCTGCTGACCGTGCGCGTAGCACCGTCATAGCTGACGGGGCCACAGCTGCCCGGTGCCACTTCGACGGCACAGGTGGCACTGCCGTAGACGAAGCCATTGGGCAGCGGATCAGAAAATGCCACATTGCTGACGTCAGCTGGCCCGGCGTTCACCACGCTGACAGTGTAGGTCACTGTCTCTCCGGCCTGCACGGTGACCGGGGCCACCGTCTTGTTGGTGGAGATATCAGCGCATACGAACGGCTGCTCCACCAAGATTTCGTTGTTGTCTCGATCGCGATCCGTGACACCGACCGGTGCAGATACCCGGAAATTATTTTGAAGCGTACCGGTGGCCGACGTGCAAGCGCTCGTCATGTTGGCCACCATCGTGTAGGTGATGGTCACAGCGCCGCCTGAGGGCAACGTAGGCACATTGGTCTGGAACAAATAGCCCGCGCTCCCCACTTGGCCGCTGTAGTTTTGGAAGGCGCCGTTGTCCGGGCACACCGCACCATTCGTCGCCGTGCAGCCGACAAAGTTATAAGCAGCGTTGAGCTGGACGCCCGCACCGTAGGCATAGGGAAAATCCAACATGAACGCACCATCAGCCGCTGCCGGGCCGTTGTTCGTCAAGGTCATCTTGTAGGTGACTGTCTGACCAGCGGCAAAGATCTCGGAACTCTGCGTTTTGCTGGCGACCAAGTCTGCCTGCGGGCAATCGGCCGTGGCACCTACGGTCTGTTGCACCTCAAAGCGGTCATTGGATGGATCCGAGTCGCCCACGCCCGCTGGCAAGCCCCGAATCTGAAACACATTTTGCAGCGGTCCGGGAGGCAGGCCACAGCGCAAAGGCGCATCCGCCACCATCGTGTAGGTGATGGTGATCGCGCCTCCTGGGGGCAAGGTGGGTACGGTCGTGTTGAACAAATAGCCTGCGCTACCTACCAAGCCGGCGTAATTTTGAAAGACGTTATCGTCCGGGCACACGGCACCGTTGGTGGCGACACAGCCCCCAAAGCTGTATGTCGCATTGACATTGGCGGCAGCCGTGCCGCCGTAGCCATAAGGGAAATCTTCCATCAAGGTGCCATCGGCTGCGGTGGGGCCCTTGTTGGTCAGCGTCATGACGTAGGTAACCGTCTGACCAGGGACAAAGTCATCAGAGCTTTGCGTCTTGCGCACCTCGATGTCTGTCTGTGGGCAAGCGGCTGTAGCCGCTACCGCCTGCTCCACTTCTGCGCGGTTATTGAACGGATCAGGGTCGGTAACACTGCCTGGCAAGCCTCGGGTCTGGAACACGTTTTGCAGGGTGCCTGCCGACAATCCACACATCGAAGGCGCCGTTGCGACCATCGTATAGGTAATGGTGATGGCACCACCGGATGGCAAACGGGGTACCGAGGTATTGAACAAATAACCCGCGCTTCCTACCTGACCCGTGTAATTTTGAAATGCGCTGTTGTCTGGGCACACTGCCCCATTCACTGCAGTGCAACCGCCAAAGGTGTAATTCGCATTAGTGCGAGCGGCAGACGTGCCGCTATTCCCATATGGGTAATCTTCCATCATGGTGCCATCAGCGGCCGCAGGGCCGTTGTTGGTCAGTGTCATGACGTAGGTCACCGCCTGACCAGAGACAAAACTCTGAGCGCTCTGCGATTTGCTGACCACCAAATCGGCGCCATAGTTCATCGCCGTGCTCACCGAACTCGTATTGGATTCAGGCATGGGATCGGTGACACCCGCAGGCGGGCTCACGGTTGCCGTATTGGTCAGCGAGCTTGGGCCGGAGACTGCAAAATTTCCCAAGATCTGAATCGTCACCTTTCCCAGCGCGGGAAAGGTGGGAACGACGCCGGAGACCGAGGTGTTGTCAGCGGCGATGCCGGCGGGACAGGACGCCCCGTTAGTAGCGGCAACACAGGTGGCCGAAACATTCACAACGCCTGGCGGCAACGTGTCGAGAAAGCTGGCGTTGTTGGCCGCATTTGGCCCATTGTTGTCGAGCACCAGCGTATAGCTAAATGCGCCACCTCCGTTTGCCGATGGAGGGCCTGACTTCACGATCTGCAAGTCAGCGGTTTGGCCCCATGCGATTACGGAAATGGGCAGCAACGCAATGGCTGCCCCCAGCCTTCTAAGAAGGCTACTGAAATATTTATTTGTCATCTGAATCCCCTGCGTTGGTCTAAAAGCGATGCGATCCCTGACTAGCCTGGGATGAGCGCACTCTTCCAAAAACAATAGACACATAGCAAATGTATAGACGGCTGTAGATATCTGCAACCAATGTAAACAAATGTTTATTGATTCTGCAAAATTGGCCCGAAGCTGGGAATCCCCCGAGAGGAAAACACCAATCGGTGCTGGCGGGGCTTACGCCGATGCGGTGCTGGTTGTCAGAGGCGGCGGACGCAGAACTGGGTGGCCTCAGCACAGGGATTTCGCAGCACAATTAGAATGATTCTTATTTTCGTCAAGAGCACGCACCCTGCCTGCAGGGACTGCCGCCGGCCCTCCGCCCCCTCCATGCTTGAGCGCTTCTACCGCGAACTGCTGAACTTTCTACACCGCCAGGTGGGCGACCGCGATGCGGCGGCGGACCTGGCGCAGGAGAGCTATGCCCGCGTGCTGGCAGCGCAGCGCACGGGGCCACCAGTGCTGGATGGCCGAGCGCTGCTGTACCGCACGGCGCGCAACCTGGTGATTGACCAGCGCCGCCGCTCTGATGTGCGGCGCCATGACAGCCTGGACGAGGTGGATGCGGCGGATGAGCCGCCCGCCCCCCAGCATCTGCAACCCGAAGAAGCCCTGGTGCGACAGCAGACCGTGCATGGCTATGTGCAGGTGATCGAGAACCTGCCCCCGCGCTGCCGCGAGGCCTTTGTGCTGCATGTCATCGATGGGCTGCCCCAGGGGGAGATCGCAGCGCGCATGGGCATATCGGTTAGCATGGTTGAGAAGCATGTGGTGCGCGGCACCCTGGCCTGCAAACGGCATGGGCAGGGGCCTAGCGCCTAGTTTCCTTTCTTAAGCGTCCCCTCCCCACACCCTCCTACCCGCTCCTACCCGCTCCGCTTCACCCCGATTTTTCTGCGCATGTCCAGCATCCCTTCTTCCCTTGACACCACTGCGGGCCATCCGCCCGAAGGGACGGCTGCGGGCGATGCAGACGCGCTGGAGCAAGAGGCCGCCACCTGGGCGGTGCGCTGCAACGCGGGGCTGGATGCGCAGGGCCAGGCGGCCTTGCAAGCCTGGCTGGCAGCTGATGCGCGCCATGCGCCGGCACTGGATGCCATGCGCGCCAGCATTGCGGGCGTGCAAAACCTGCCGGCGCAAGACCTGGCCCGACTGCGTGCGGGCCTGCCCCAGCGCCAAGTCCAGGTACAAGCCCAGCGCCCCCGCTTTTGGCAAACCTGGCTACGCCCTTTTGCGCCCCATGCAGCCACTGCCCTGATCGCGGTCGCGGTAGTGGGCGCGGGATGGTTTGGCTGGTGGGTGCAACCCAGTTTTCAGCAAAACTATGCCTCGCAGCGCGGCCAGCAGTTGATGGTCACCTTGCCCGACGATGCGGCCTCCGGCAGCACCGTGCAATTGGACACCAGCACGCGCTTGGCCGCTCGCCTGTACCGCAACCGGCGCGAGGTAGAGCTCAGTGATGGCCAAGCCATGTTCTCCGTGCATACCGACCCAAGCCGCCCCTTTCAGGTGCTGGCGGGTGATTTGCGCATCACCGTGGTGGGGACGCGCTTTTCGGTACGCCACACCGCGCAGGGCCTGGGCGCGGGGCACACCGTGGTGGCGGTAGAAGAAGGCAAAGTCAAAGTAGAACGGCTGCAGCGCGACACGGACCCAGCCCAGCAGGCGCCGGCCCTGGTGGTGCTGACGGCCGGCCAGATGCTGGAAGGCGGCAGCGCGCAAGATGCCAGCCTGGGCACCGTCACCGAGGTGGCACCCGCCGCCGTGGCCCAGTGGCGCAGCGGGCGCCTGAGCTTTAACCGCACCCCCCTGGCCCAAGCCTTGGCGGAGTTTGAGCGCTACGGCCCCACCGGCCTGGTGGTGCGCGACCCGGCCGTGGCCGCGCTGCCGGTGGGCGGCAGCTATGGTTTGAACCAGCACCAGCGCTTTGCGGAGTTTTTGCCGCATCTGCTGCCGGTGCGGCTGGTCAAGCACGATGGCGTGACAGAAATCGTCGCCCGTTAAGACTCAAAATTATTTAAAAATATTTTGCGCTGGGACATGCGGATTCCCGGCGCAGCTGCGTCTACAGGAGGTGGCCGCGCGCTGTGCGCAGCGCACAAGCCCTATCCCCTTGCCGATCCTGGAGCCCTTCCCATGCTGCGCACCGCGCCCTTCTTCCGCTTCCGCCCCACTCCCCTGGCCATGGCCGCCGCACTGGCGCTGGGCATGGCCACTGTTCAGCCGCTAAAGGCACATGCGCAGACGGCGGCATCGTCGCAAGAGGGCGCACGCAGCTTTTCCATCGCAGCCCAGCCTCTCGCCCAAGCGCTCAACGAGCTGGCGCGCCAAGGCGATCTGCAGCTGGGCTTTCCGGCAGGCCTGGTCGCTGGCAAGACGGCGCCCGCAGTATCGGGCCAGCTGACGCCGCAGCAGGCGCTGGACCGCCTGCTGGCCGGCAGCGGCCTGCAAGGCTCCGTCAAAGACCGCGCCGTGCTGGTGCGACCAGCAACGCCTGTGGCGCCAGCCGCATCCACCGACCCAGCCGGCACCGTGGTGCTGCCCACCGTCTCGGTCACAGCAGCAGCCATCGAAGCGCTGCCCGGCCCCTACGCCGGTGGCCAGGTGGCGCGTGGCGGCAAGGTCGGCCTGCTGGGCAACCGCGATGTGATGGACACGCCCTTTAGCACCACCCAGTACACCGCCAAACTGGTAGACGACCAGCAGGCGCAGACGATTGGCGATGTGCTGGTCAACGACCCCTCGGTGCGCAACACCTATGGGCGTAATGCGGGCCGCGAAGAGTTCAACATCCGGGGCTTCACCGTCTTCAACTACGACGTCTCGTACAACGGCCTGTATGGCCTGTCGCCACGCAATGCCGCCTCGCTGATCGGCGTGGAGCGGGTGGAGGTACTGCGCGGCCCCAGCGCGCTGCTCAATGGCATGGCGCCCGCTGGCTCGGTGGGCGGCGGCATCAACCTGGTGCCCAAGCGCGCCGGGGCCACGCCACTCAACCGCGTCACCGCCTCGTATGCGCAGGACAGCCAGTTTGGCGTACATGCCGACTTTGGCCGCCGCTTTGGCGCGGACCAGGAATGGGGCGTGCGCCTCAACGTCGCCAAGCGCTCGGGCGATACGCCCATCAACGGTGCCAGCGAGCGTGTCGATGCCTTGGCCCTGGGCCTGGACTACCAGGGCGAGCGCCTGCGGCTGGAGGCCGATATCAACTACCAAAAGCGCGTGACCCATGGGCGCAGCAGCCTGCTGTTCCCACCCTCGGAAGGCACGCCGATTGCTGCCGCGCCAGACAACAAGACCAACTTCCAGCCGTCCTGGAGCTACTGGGATGCCAAGGAGCGCGCCGCCATCGTGCGCGGCGAGGTGGATATCACCTCCAACCTGGTCGCCTACGGTGCGCTGGGTGCCATGGGCTACGACTTCGACAGCCTGCAAACCACCTCGCAGCTGCAAGACGCGCAAGGCACGCTGATGGCCCGGCCCTACCGCCTGAAAGAAGCGGTAAACACCCGCACCGCCGAAGTAGGGCTAAAGGGCAAGCTGCAGACCGGCAGCCTAGGCCATGAATGGGTGCTGAGCACCAGCGGCTATGCGCAGGACAACGGCCTGCTGCGCCAGAACGGAACCGTCTACGCATCCAGCATTTACAACCCGGCAGACATCGCCAAGCCCTCCATCAGCATCGGCAGCAACCTGCCCCGCACCGGCGAGACCCGCATGAACAGCGTGGCCCTGGCCGATACCATCTCCACCGCCGACAAGCGCTGGCAGCTCACCTTGGGCGCGCGCCACCAAGAGCTGCGCACCCGCACTTTCAACGGCACATCCGGCGCAGAAACAGCGCGCTACGACAAGTCGGCGATCACACCGATGGCAGCCTTGCTGTTCAAGCCCTCGCAGGGCATCTCGCTGTACGGCAATTACATCGAAGGCCTGTCCCAAGGCTCCACCGCACCCGAAGGCACGGCCAATGCGGGCGAGATCTTCCCGCCCTCCAAATCCAGGCAGCTGGAGCTGGGGGCCAAGTTCGACACCGGCAACTTTGTCACCACTGCCAGCGTTTTCCAGATCAGCCGGCCCAGCAGCGTGCTCGATGCATCCACCACGCCCTCAACCTTCCGCATGGATGGCGAGCAGCGCAACCGGGGTCTGGAGATCGTCACTCAGGGTGAAGTGCAGCGCGGCCTGCGCCTTTTGACCGGCGTGGCCTTTACCCAGGGCAAGCTGACCAAGACCGAGGACGGCCTCAACGATGGCCGCACGGCCCCCGCCACCCCCAAGGTGCAAATCAACATTGGCGGCGAATGGGACACCGCCTTTGTGCCGGGCCTGACCCTGACCGCCCGCGCGCTGCACACCAGCAGCCAGTACGTGGACGTGGCCAACACCCAGCAACTGCCGTCCTGGAACCGCTTTGACCTGGGCGCCCGCTACCACTTCAATGCCGGCAACACCCCCGTCACCTTGCGGCTGACGGTCGAGAACCTGCTGAACAAGAACTACTGGCAATCCGCCGCCCGCGAAGGCCTGACCATGGGCGCGCCCCGCACCGTGCTGCTGTCGGCGTCAACGGAGTTCTGATTGGGCGTTGACAAGGCGGCAGTGGCATCACGCCTGCTGGCAGGCAGCCTGGGCGGCTATGCGCTCGCCCAGCTGCTGCCGGTGGCGCTGGTCGCCAGCCTGGCCCCGGCGCTGCCGCGTGCCGATGCGGTACTGGTAGCAATGCAGCTGAGCTTTGTCGTCTATGCGCTGGCCTTGATGGCGGCATTTGCCGCTCGCAGCGCGCGGCGCGCCTGGGCCGGCATGCTGCTGGCCAGCCTGGGCAGCGCCGCCATCGACTGGGTGGCGCTGTGAGTACGCCCACCCCAAAACAGCGCCCGCTGCGCCCTGCGATGGCGGGCCTGCACACCTGGGCGGGCGTGCTGTTTGGCTGGCTGCTGTACTTCATGTTTGTCACCGGCACCGCCGGTTATCTGGATACCGAAATCGACCGCTGGATGCGCCCCGAGCTGCCCCCAGCCCACTACCCGCTGCCGCCCGCACCCCAGGCAGCACATGCACTGGCCTACCTGCAGGCCCATGCCTCCGATGCGCGCAGCTGGTCCATCCAACTGCCGGTAGACCGCAACGAGCCCTACCTGCGTGTGGACTGGTCACCGGCCAGCGCAGCGCTGCCGCAGCCCCTGTGGCTGGATGCGCAAACCGGCGCACCCATTGCGGTGCGCGATACCGCAGGTGGCCAGACGCTCTACCAAATGCACTGGCGCCTGCACTACCTGCCCGAGGCGCTGACGGAGTGGGTGGTGGCCATCGCCTCCATGGTGCTGCTGCTGGCCCTGCTGACCGGCATCGTCGCGCACCGTCGCTTTTTTGTCGATTTCTTCACCTTGCGGCTGGGCAAGGGCCAGCGCTCCTGGCTGGATGCGCACAACCTGGCCAGCGTCGCCAGCCTGCCATTTCAGCTGATGATCAGCTACTCCGGCCTCATCTTTGTGATGTTCTCCTTCATGCCTCTGATCGCCAGTGCCTGGTACGGCCTGGCACCGGGCGCGGCCGTGCGCAGCTTTTATGGTGAGCTGTTCCCACCCATGGCCACGGCGCCGGCATCGGGCCAACCCGCGCCGCTGGCCCCCATCGCCCCGCTGCTGGCCCAAGCCCAGACCCGCTGGCAGGGCGCGCCGGTGGCCGTACTCACAGTACAGAACCCAGGCGATGCCAACGCCCGCATCAGCGCCATCGGCAACTTTGCGGGTGGCCCCGTGCGCGAGGCCGGCATCCTCGTCTTTGATGGCGTCAGTGGCGCGTTACTGGCCGAGCGCCCCGCCCGGCAATCGGCCCCGCGCGCCGCACGCGACCTGTGGCTGGGCCTGCACGAAGGCTTGTTTGCAGGGGTAGTGCTGCGCGCACTCTACCTGCTGTCGGGCCTGCTGGGCTGCGTGATGATCGCCACCGGCATGGTGCTGTGGTCCGCCAAACGCAGCGCACGCCAGCCGAGCGTGGGCCATGCACTCGTCAGCCGGCTCAATCCTGCCGCCATTCTGGGCTTGCCCGTGGCTATTGCGGCCTACTTCTGGGCCAACCGGCTGTTGCCAACTGCCATGGGGACACGCTCGCAATGGGAGCTGCATGCGCT
The DNA here is from genome assembly GCA_036667955.1 of Comamonas sp. Classification (GTDB taxonomy): domain Bacteria; phylum Pseudomonadota; class Gammaproteobacteria; order Burkholderiales; family Burkholderiaceae_C; genus Comamonas. Next base: position 499,909 of record JAVWTB010000001.1, on the reverse strand, counting down.
GTTTGCCGTTTGGCTCACCAGCTTTGTCTATGCGGCCTGCACAGCGCCCACAAAGTCTTGGCGCTGGATGGCCTGGTGTGCAGCGCTGGGCTTTGGCCTGCTGCCCCTGCTGAACGCCGCCACCAGCCAGCGGCACCTGCTCCAGTCGCTGGCAGCGGGTGACGCGGTGATGGCTGGCATGGACCTGGGCTTTTTGGCGCTGGGCCTGGCCTTTGCCGGGGGCGCAGTGGCCTTGAGGCGCCGCCAAAGCTGGGAGCGCTGATGCTGGCCATCTCCGCCCTCTTGATGCTACTGGCCCTGGCTGCGCTCGCCTTGGCGATGGACCGGCATGCCGTGTATCTGCCGCCAGCTTGGGCGGGGCACAGGGTGCGGCGTGGGCTGCAGGTGCTGGGTGCTACGGGCTTGCTCGCTTCGCTGGTTGGCATGCTCGCGGTGATGGGCAGCGGCTTGGCCTGGATCACCTGGCTTGGTCTGTTGGCACCCGTCACACTGTGCGTTGCGGTGGGCATGACCTGGGCCGGGCGTGGTGGCCAAGTGCGCGAGCGATAGGCACTGTCGCCATCCAAGGCATCCGAAACGAAGGGGGCCAGCAACCGCCAAACCACTACCAAAACCCGCACTGCTACACTGCTTCGGACCTCACTTCCCGCCCTTTAGCCTTGGCCCAAGCACCCCACAACCGCGCCGCCCAGCGCAAGCGCAAGTCCAGCTGGTCATCGCTGCGAATGCCCCAGCACATGGCATCCACCCTGCAGAAAAAACACTGGCTGCGCCTGCACGGCCTGTGCATGGGGCTGCTGGTCTTGCTGGTCATGTGGGCGGTCACCGCTGTGCTGCTCAAGTCCGGGGTGACGTCGATGGCGCTGCGCTATGCCATCAGCCTGGGGGTCGGCTATGCCGTGTACCTGCTGGTGCTGCGGCTGTGGGCAGCCTACCTGGTGCGCAATGCCTACACGCGCCAACGCGACGAATCCTCGGTCGACGGCCTGGATGTACTCAACCCAATACCCGATCTGCACTGGGGCCATAGCTCGCCCGATTGGGAAGCTGGCGGTGGCGGCGATTTTGGTGGCGGCGGCGCATCGGGCGATTGGGCCGAAGTGGACGTCTCCACCGCCGCCTCCGAAGCTTCTGGCTCATGGACCGATGTTGCCGACGTGGTGGATATCGGGGGCGACGAGGCAGGCATCATCATCGTGCCCATCCTGGCCGTGTTTGCCGCCCTACTGTTGGCGTTCTTTGGCTTTGGCGCGCTGCTGTGGCTGTACTTTGGCGTGGATGTTCTGCTGAGCGTGGCGGTGGAGCTGGCCTTTTCGATGATGACCGCCCGCGCCTTGGTGGGCGTGGAGCGCGCAGGCTGGTTGGCCTCTGCGGTGCGCCTGACTTGGAAGCCGCTGCTCGGCGCCCTGGTCTGCGCCGTGGCCCTAGGCGCGCTGGCCGATTGGTGGGTGCCCGATGCCACCACCTTGCGCGAGGTGATCGCCCATATCCGGGGCACGCGCTAAACGCTTGGTCGCAGCCCTCAAGCCATGCATACTGCGCGGGCTGCAACCTTGCCGTATTCTTTGAGGCTTCTTCACCCAAGGCCCCTCCATGCAATACACCGTCCAACACGAAGAAGCCGATTCCAAAGGCGCTTTCTTTATCCAGCGCGACGCCGCGCGCATCGCTGAGATGACCTACAGCCGCACCAATGCCACCATGGTCATCATCGACCACACGGAAGTGGACGACTCGCTGCGCGGCGAAGGCGCAGGCCGCCAACTGCTGGGTGCCCTGGTGGCCTGGGCCCGCGAAACGCACACCAAGGTGCTGCCGCTGTGCCCCTTTGCCAAGGCCCAGTTCGCCAAGGATGCGAGCTTGCGCGACGTGCTGTCTTGACGCGCTGGCACACGCTGCATTGCGCCAGCCAGGCAATGCAGGGCTTCGCAGAGCACCATCGTTACCAATGCAAACCAACCGGGTGTCGCATTTATGCATTCGCCGTCAACGTTGCCGAACAAGGGCCTGTAGCATCGCTGGCAGGCCCAATTTGCAAGCGCAACGCGCTTTGATTCGCTCCATTGGCCGCAACTTCAGGCCTAGGAGGGGCATGGATCAGGAAGTTCGATTTATCACGCTGGAGATCCACGACAGTGCCTGGCAAGCCCATGTATGCCGTGCATTGCTGGAATCAGAAGACATTCCTGCCTATTTGCGCAGCGAGCACCATATTGGCCTGCAATGGCCCATGTCGCGGGTACTCGGTGGCGTTCGCGTTGTAGTGCCTGCGCACCTGCTCCACCAGGCGCAGTCTTTGCTGGCCGAGCGCGACAACGGTACGCTGCAGCAAGCCTTGGAGCATGACTATCCCAGTGACGCGCGGGTATGCAAGAGTTGTGGCGGCACAGCGTTCCGGCTCAAAACCCCTCTGAGCGCTGCATTGGCAACGTTTTTGATGCTCTGGCTGTGGTCAACACCGTTCCCGCCCGGCAAGGAACATTTCTGTAAGCAATGCGGCGCCATGGCACCATAAGACATACGGATGGAGCGGCGCCCATGCGTCATCCTCAGGTGCGGCGATAGCCATCACGGCACCGCTTGACTAAGCCGCCAGCACCCCATCCCGCAAGCGCGCCAGTGCCCCATTACCCAGCGCCTGCACGTTGTAGCAAAGGCCAATGCGGCGTTTCAGCTCCACCTCCAGCGGCCAGATCTGCACACCCGGCATTGCTTGCGCCAATGACTCCGGCACGATCGCCCGCCCCACACCAGCTGCGACCAGGTCCAGCGCCAGCGAGAAGTTGCTGGCCAGCGCGGCTGGGGTGTCGGCACGGCTTCCGTAGATGGGCACCAGGCGCTGGTGGCTGGCATGCGTGGGGCAGACGATCCAGTCCGGGGCGGTGTCTTGCAAAGCGCCAGCCGCATGCTCTAGCACCGGCGCATGCGCGGGTATGGCCAGCACATAGCGCTCGCTGAGCAGCGGCAAAAACAGTTCGTCCTCGCAGCGCAGCTCTTCGCTGGCCAGGCGCGCATCGCCCTCGCATTGCGCCAGCAAATGCAGCTGCAGGCCGGGCACGCAGGCTCTTGCCCTGGCGGCCAAGTGCTGCACGGTGCTGCGGGCCACGTCCTGCTCCACGCCGATAGTCAGGCGCTCGCGCGCGTCGCGTTGGCGAAAGCGCTGGGCCAGGTCGTCGGCCTCGGCCAGCATGCGGCACACCTGGGGGTAGAGCGCGCGGGCATCGTCGGTGACATCCACACCCCGTGCCTTGCGCACAAACAGCACCGTGCCCAGCGACGCTTCCAGCAGGCGGATGCTGCCCGACAGCGCCGGCTGGCTCAGGTGCAGGCGCTGGGCCGCTGCGGTGATATTGCGCTCTTCAAAGGCGGCCACAAAGGCCCGGAGTTGACGGTATTCCATACTTAGTCATAAGTAAAACGTATGAGTTAAAGAAGAATAAACCATTTTTCAACCACCATAGACCGCATTTACACTGCATTTTCTGCACAAATATCAGAATATTTTATTCCTTAAAAACCACCATGACCGCACCACGCAAACCCCTGATCGTTATCACCGGAGCCAGCTCGGGCATTGGCCTGGCTACCGCGCAGCTGTTCTCGTCCCTGGGCCACCCGCTGATGCTGCTGGCCCGCCGGCTGGACAAGATGCAGGCCCTGAACCTGCCCGACTGCCTGGCGCTGTCGGTGGATGTGACCGACCGCGCCGCACTGGCCGCCGCCGTGCAGCAAGGCGAAGCCCGCTTTGGCCCGGCCGATGCCATCGTCAACAATGCCGGCGTCATGCTGCTGGGAGAGATCACGCGCCAGGACCCGGACCAGTGGGACCGCATGCTGGATGTGAATGTCAAAGGTGTCTTGAACGGCGTGCATGCCGTCGCCGCTGGCATGGTGCAGCGCCAGCGCGGCAGCATCATCAATGTCAGCTCGGTCGCGGGCCGCAAGAGCTTTCCCAACCATGTCGCCTATGTCGGCAGCAAGTTTGCCGTGCATGGCCTGACGGAGAACCTGCGCGAAGAACTCGCCGCCCACAATGTGCGCGTCACCACCATCGCCCCCGGTGCGGTCGAGACCGAGCTGCTCGGCCACACCACCGATGAGGCCATCAAGACCGGCTACGAGGACTGGAAAACCGCCATGGGCGGCAAAGTGCTGTCGGCCCAGGATGTGGCCAATGCCATCTACTACGCCTATGCACAGCCAGATGGGGTGTGCATCCGTGAGATTGTCCTGGCCGCCACGCGCCAGCAGGCCTGAGAGCCGCTAACACAACCCTTGATACGTCGTTACCAAGCCTTGTCGTACGTCTGTACTGTCTGCGGCTGGGCGCCTAGTCTCAACCGCAAACCTTTGGTTTGCTGGGTCGTGTTAGCGGCTCTAAGCCATCGCTTGCTCCACCCGTACCTCAAACGCGCCCTCTCCAAGCGAAACTGATCCTAAGTATTAGTTTTTCTTAAGTTGTTATCTAAATCTCCGCTACATGGCTAGTATTTGAAGAAATACTAATAGTCAGAAATCCACTGCAAAACGCCCTAGGTTCTGCAGTGGATGCCAAACGGAGACGACATGAAGACAAGCTCGGGTCTCGATGTTCGCGCCTTGAAGATTTTCGAGGCCGTGGCGTCTTCGGGCAGCCTGTCCAAAGGGGCGGCGGCGCTGGGGGTCACGCAATCGGCGGTCTCGCAGACCATCACGCAGATTGAGGCGATCCTGCAGACGCAGGTCTTTGACCGCTCGCAACGGCCCTTCAAGCTCACACCGGCGGGCATTGCGCTCAGTCGCCGGGCCGGGCAGATTGTCGAAGACATGGAGCGGCTGGTGGTGCATGTGCGCGATGCCGACCTGGCCAGCCGCCCGGCCATGCGCGTGGGCATGATCGACTCCTTTGCCGCCACCGCAGGGCCGGCCATCGTCAAGAAGGTCACCGCGTCTGCCAGCCAGTTGCTGCTCTGGTCGGGGCTGGCCAACAGCCATGCGGCAGCGCTGTTAAAGCGCCAGCTCGATTTGATCGTCACCTCGGACACGCTCGAAGATGTGGACCACATCGTGCGCCGCTCCATCTTCTCCGAGCCCTTTATCGCGGTGATCCCCAAGGTGCGCGAGAAAGAGTTCAAGAACGCCGACCTGACCACCCTGATCGAGAAGATGCCGCTGATCCGCTTCAGCGCCCGCTCCCACTTTGGCGCCTTGATCGAGCGCCATCTGCGCCGCCAGGGCTTCAGCCCGCGTCCGTATCTGGAGATCGACACCTCCGATGTGGTGATGGCCATGGTGGCCGCTGACCTGGGCTGGACCGTCACCACGCCCATCTGCTTTTTGCAAGGCCGGGCCTACAGCGCGCAGGTCACCGCCCTGCCGCTACCCGGTGTCAGCCTCAACCGCAGCATCTACCAGCTCTCCCGCGAAGGGGAGTATGTGGACATGGCCGAGAACTGCTTCCAAGTGAGCAGAAGCGTCATGGAAAACGACATCTTTCCCGATGTACGCCAACTGATCCCCTGGCTCAGAAGCGGGATCGCGCTGAGCTAGCCAGCCCTTGCACAAGCCGCTTTCCATGGCTGGGATGCCGTCGCATCCGCGCCAGGGGGGCGCCTTGTCCAGCGATTGGCCAGCTCTTTAAAAACAGGAAATCCAAGGAGACAAAATGACCATCAACCGCCGTGTCTTTATCCAAAAAAGCGCCGCCGCCTCATTCGCCGGCGCCCTGTCGCTGCCCGCTTTTGCGGCAGAGCAAACCCTCAAATACGGGGGCTCGCCCTGGCTGGGCCACTACCCCGCCCACCTGGCGATGGCCGAGGGCTATTTGAAGGAGGTCGGCATCACGCAGGACTGGCAGTCCTTTGCCACCTCATCGGCCCGCATGAGTGCCTTCATGTCCGGCGGCATCGATATCGGCTGCGCCGGCATTGTCTCGGCATTGGCGCTGATGTCGCGCGGTGCCAAGCAGTTTGCGATCATTGCGATCCCGGAAAACTTTGGCCGCGTCGAAGGCCTGGTTGCCCGCAAAGGCATCGATAGCATTGCCGACCTCAAGGGCAAGAAGATCGGTGTGACCTTTGCCTCCAGCACCCATCTGCTGGTGCTCGATGTGCTGCAACAGGCGGGCATCAAACCCGGGGAGGCCGATGTGCTCAACATCCCCGGCCCGGAGCTGCATGGCGCCATCAAAACCGGCCAGATCGATGCGGCCGCCGCCTGGACCCCGCACTTTGACAACATCCTGCGCGAGCCCGGCGTCAAGCTGCTGGCCGATGACTCGCAGTTCAGCCTCTACAAGTCTTTCAAGGTCACGCCCGGCCCCGATGTGCTGCTGGTGCGCCGCGAGTTTGCGGCCAAGAACCGCGACCTGGTCAAGGCCTACCTGTCGGCCTACTTCAAGGCCAGCGATCTGCTGCGCGAGCAGCCCGAGAAAGCCTCGCAAGCCCTGCTCAAGTTCACCGGCCTGACGATGAAGGAGCAAATGTCGGCCGTCACCGGCTCCGACTGGTACCCGCAGGCGCAGCAAAAAGAGCTGCTGACAGGCGAGTTTGTGCAGGGCCTGCAAAAGCTGGCGGAGATGCTGGTGCAGCACAAGCAGATCGACAAGGCCCCGGTCGTCAAAGACTGGATTGATGCCTCCTTCGTCTGAAGGCCGGAGCACACCCCGTGATAGCCAAACCCCCTTCCTCCATCGCACTGGCTGCTACCAGTGCGGCGTCCATCTTGCTGTTCATCGCTGTCTGGGAGGCCGTGTGCCGCGCCGGCCTGGTCGACCCCATCTTTCTGCCCCCGCCCAGCGCTGCGCTGGGCAAGGCGGTGGCCATGCTGGGCGATGGCACGTTCTGGCCCAACATCCTGGCCTCTGCGCGCCGGGTGATGATCGGCTTTTTGGCGGCCACTGCCGTCGCCGTTCCGCTGGGCATTTTTCTGGGCACCTCGTCGTACGCCCGGGCAGCCTTTGATCCCATCCTGTCGTTTCTGCGGCCGCTGCCATCGATGAGCTGGATTCCGCTGTCACTCTTGTGGTTCGGCATCACCGAGACGCAAAAGTACAGCATCGTCTTCATGGGTTGCTTTGCGCCCGCCATGGTGTATGTGATCGAGGCCACGCGCAATGTCGATCCGCTCTTGGTGCGCGCCGCGCAAAACCTGGGCGCCAACCGCTGGCAGGTGATGCGGGAAGTCATCCTGCCCGGCAGCCTGTCGCAGATTCTGAGCGGCTTCAAGGTCATCCTGGGTCTGGCCTGGACCTGCGTGATCGCCGCCGAGCTGGTGGCCGCGCGCGAAGGCCTGGGCTTTCTCATCATGAACGGCAAGGAGTTCTTCCAGACCGAAGTCGTCGTGCTGGGCATGGTGCTCATCAGCACCACAGTGCTGATCACCGACTTCGTGTTCCGTCAAATCGAAAACTGGGTACTGAGGTGGAAACAATGAACACGCAACACAAAGGCCCGATGATCTCGATCCAGGGGATCGCCAAGCACTACGGGGATTTCAAGGCGCTCGAACGCGTCGATCTGGAGATTGAAAAGGGCGAGTTTGTCGTGCTGCTGGGCGCCTCGGGCTGCGGCAAATCCACCCTGCTCAACCTCGTCACCGGTTTTGACAAACCGACGGCCGGCCGCATCGTCGTCAACGGCCGCGAGGTCAACAAGGTCGATCCGCACTGCGGCATGGTGTTCCAGCAGTACGCGCTCTTCCCCTGGCTGACGGTGCTCGACAACGTCGCCTTTGGCCTCAAGATGAAGGGCATCGCCAAGGCCGAGCGGCTGGATGTCGCCCGCCGCTTTATCGACATGGTCGGCTTGCAGGGCTTTGAGGACAAATACCCCAACGCCTTGTCGGGCGGCATGCGCCAGCGCGTCTCCATCGCCCGGGTGCTCGCCAATGACCCGGACGTGATCTTGCTCGACGAGCCCTTTGCCGCCTTGGATGCCATGACCCGCCAGGTGCTGCAGGATGAGTTGCTGCAGATCTACGAAAAGAGCAAGAAGACCATCATCTTCATCACCCACTCCATCGACGAGGCACTGCTGCTGTCCACCCGCATGCTCATCATGAGCGCGCGGCCCGGCCGCGTGGTCACCGACATCCGCAACGACCTGCCCATGCCGCGCAATGCGCAGGTCCAGCTCTCCCCGCGCTACAACGAGCTCAAAGGCCAGATCTGGGACACCGTGCAGTCCGAGGTCATGCGCAGCCTGCAGGCCACCCGCCACTAACCACCACACTCCCATGTCCAAGCAACCTACTTTCCCGAGCTACCAAGCGGGCTCGGGCTGGAATACCTTGCTCCCCAAAAGGCTAGCCAAAACGCAGGCCCCCAAGGAGCGGCACTTTGATGCCATCGTTATCGGCGCTGGCGTCACCGGCCTGGCCGCCGCCCGGCGCATCGCCGAGCTGGAACCCCAGGCTCGCGTGCTGCTGCTCGATGCCAGCACCGTGGGCGACGGCTCCTCGGGCCGCAACTCCGGCTTTTTGATCAACCTGCCGCACAACACCGGCATGTCTGGCCATGGCAGCCCCATCGAGGTGGCGCGTAAACAGATGGCGCTCTACAACACGGGGCTGGCCTGGCTCAAATCGCTGATCGACCAGCACCAGATCGACTGCGGCTGGAACCCCGTGGGCAAGTACCATGCCGCCGCCACCGCCGATGGCGCGGCCCGCCTCAAAAGCACGCTCCAGCAATACCAGGACTGGGGCGTGGCCTATACCGAGCTGGGGCGCGACGCACTGCAACACCGCCTGGGCACCACGCACTACCACTACGGCTACCACTCGGACAACAACGTCTTTGTGCAACCCGCCGCCCTGGTGCGCGGCCTGGCAGACAGCCTGCCCGCCAATGTCCAGCTCTGGGAGGACGAGCCCGTGCTGTCGCTGCAGGAGGGCCAGCCCCACACCGTGCGCACCGCCACGGCCGAGCTGACATCCGCGCGCATCGTCATCGCCAACAATGGCTTTGCCCGCAAGCTCGGCTTTGCGCGTGATCGCGTGTTCACCATCTACACCTACGCGGGCTTGACCGAGCAGCTGGACGAGGAAGAGTTGCACAAGCTGGGCCCCGAGCCGGAATGGGGCGTGATCCCCGCCAACCGCCTGGGCACCACCTTGCGCAAAGTCGCGGGCGGTCGCTTTATGGTGCGCAGCGCCTATTCGTACGACAGTGAAGAACCGCTCGCCGATGTGCGCCAGGCCCTGCAGGCCTGCTACCAGATGCGCTACCCGCAGATGCGCTCGCATGCGCTGCCCTTGGTATGGGGTGGGGTCACCGCCCTCACCCGAAACGGCGCGCTGTACTTTGGTCAGATCAGCCGTGGCCTCTACATCTCCATCGGCTGCAATGGCGCGGGCATGCTCAAAGGCAGCATGTTCGGCAAGCTCTTGGGCGAGATGGCCTGCGGCCAGCAATCGCCCCAGCTGGCCGATGCGCTGGGCTTTGAGCGCCCCACCTGGCTGCCGCCCGAGCCGCTGCGCCGCATCGCCATCGTCAGCACCATCCAGTACCAAAAGTACAAAGCCGGCATCGAACGTTAGAGCCTCAAAACCAGGCACTGCCCTTTGCAAGCATTCAGGAGAACACCGCATGTCCAATACAAACACCAACACCAACACCAACACCAACACCATCACCCGCATCGGCGGCAACCACCGCATGTCCCAGGTCGTTCGGCACGACCACACCTTGTACCTGGCCGGCCAGGTTGCAGACAAGGTCGATGTCGGCATCAGCGGCCAGACCGAAGAAGTCCTCGCCAAGATCGACCGCCTGCTGGCCGAGCACGGCAGCCACAAAGAGCGCATTCTCAGCTGCCAGATCTACCTGGCCGACATGCGCCACTTCGCCGAGATGAATACCGTCTGGGACCAGTGGGTCGCCGCTGGCCATGCCCCGGCCCGCGCAACGGTAGAAGCCCGCCTGGCCAGCCCGGCCAAGCTGATCGAAATCTGCATAGTGGCCAGCACAAGAGGCTGAACCGAGGCCGACTAGTTCTGCGCACCACGGCCTTCTCTGCGGGGCGCAAGCGGCTGCTGCCCCGGTCAGAAAAATACATTTCCCATACAACCAGGGAGAAGGCAGCTTGCAAAGCGCTTGGATATGAATGAAATTCAATAAGTAAGCAAACATTACTTATGCATTCATATACAAGCAATACTTTCGGCGATAAATGCCAAGCGATCCAGCTACTCCACCTCTGACCCACACATTAGCTCGGCCTCGGAATCGCATTGAAATAGAAATTGATTTACATCAATGTTTCTCAGCCAATAACTGCATACGGTGATGCTCCCTTTTTTAACGGGCAATCACTGCCAATACTCCGTAAAAACCCTTATCTTTGGAGCGTATCGCCGTGTAAGGATTTCGCAGGATATAACAATGTTTGACAAATGCGAATGAGTGCCCACATCCTCTGCATCCCGCTTCAGATCTTCATAAGTGCATGTTTTTTATTGACTCTTACTAACGCCACCGCGTTTGTATAGTAATTTTTACATCTTTTATAACTATGATAGAAAGGCTCATCATAAATTTAAATAGTTAAAAAAGAGGTGAGTGCATGAAATTAGGAAAACTGCTGGCGGGGATGCTGTTCAGCGTACCGGCTATCGTTTTGGCCCAGGCCAATATCGACAACGGCACCCTGCGTGTAGGGGTGCGTGCAGATGGCGCGTTAATGCCGCAGGAGATATCGCCGTTAACAGGCATTACCTACCTGGCCAATGGCCAAGATGGCCTGACCCCGGGCTGCCCCTGTGAAGCCTGGGGCATTGCCGATACGGTGACCAATACCTCCGGCTTTACGGGCTCCAGTGTGGGCACGACCGGCATCACGTCGGAGTCTTTCACCTCTACCGCAACGACCGCCACCTCGGTGGCCAATGCCTTCAATACCTTCCGCGTCACCCACGCGTTTGCGCCTTCGTCGGCCACCAGCAATATTTACGAAGTCAAGGTCACGATCGAGAACATCTCGTCCGCACCAGTCGAGGCCTTGTACGGCCGCGCGATGGACTGGGACGTCTTCCCCACCCAGTTCAACGAATACACCACCATCCAGCGCGGCAGCAGCACGGCGCTGGTCTTCTCCAGCGACAACGGCTTCCATACCGCCGACCCGCTGGAGAGCGACTCGGGCATTTTGTTTGTCAACCAGGATGCGGTGGACAGCGGCCCCACCGACCATGGCGCGCACTTCCGCTTCAACTTTGGCACCATCGCCCCAGGCGCCAAGGTGGAGTTCACCATTGGTTACGGCGTCGCAGGCAACCAGGTCGACGCGCTGGCGGCATTGGGCAGCTTTGGCGCCGAGGCCTATTCCCTGGGCAAGCCCAGCGAGAACCCCGTCGGCACCCCCAACACCGATGGCACGCCCAACACCTTTATCTTTGCCTTCAAGGGCATTGGTGGTGTGCAGCTGATCGGTGTCGATGCCGTCAATGACACAGCCCCCGCCATCACCCGCCCAACGAGCGGCACGGTGACGGCCATCAATGTGTTGACAAACGACACGGTCGATGCCGCCCCGGCCACTACCAGCAATGTGGCTTTGACGGCAGTGGGTACTTGGCCCGCGGGCATCACGGTGACGCCGGATGGCAATGTGTTGATCGGCACGACTGCAGCGGCTGGTGCCTACACGCTGAGTTACCAGATTTGCAGCACGGTGCAGGCGACGCAATGCGATACGGCTACCGTTACTTTGGAGGTGACGGCCCCGGTGGTGGTCGTGCCCAAGGCGGTGCCAGTGGGGCATCCGCTGGTGTTGGCTGGACTGGGCTTGTTGTTGCTCGGCGTGGCACGCCGCAAGCTGGTTTGAGTGCTTGCCTATCTATATAGATAGGCGCTGAGTCTTGATGCCCCGTGGCTTTTGCTTGGGGCATTTTTTTGCTCTTGCGTTTTTGCTTATGCGTTTTTGCTTATGCGTTTTTGCTTATGCATGGGCCTGTGGCGGTGTTTTGTTTTGCTGGCCGGATTTCGCCCGGCGGGCGAGGTACTTTTCTTGCTCAGCCAAGAAAAGTACCCAAAAGAAAGCTGCCCCTGCTGACTGCGTCCCTTCGCTTCGCTGCGGGCAACCTGCGGTGCGCGGGCATGGGCTGCACCGCGAAACTCACTACGCGCTGCGCGCTTCGTTCAAACAGACGCGGTGAGTCAGTTCACGATGCAGTTGCACTCTGCGGTGCAACTGCCCAGCCCATGCCCTGTGCTCCTCGGCGCATTCAGAAGGGGAGGTTCGCAGACGCAGGCCATCGCTGCGCTCGGCCCCCAAAACTGGCCGAGCGCAGCGATGGCCTGGAGGCTGTTCGGCTGTTTGGATGTCTGTTTGCATTCCCCCTTTTGCATGCGCCTGGGGCGTGGTGTTTGTGGGGTGGCGCTGGCACCGCAGAGTGCCAGCGCTTCGTCAACTAGCTTGCCGCGTCTGTTTGAACGGAGCGCCCTGGCGCGTAGTGAGTTTCGCGGCACACCCCACAAACGCCACGACACAGGTTGCCCTTCGCAACGCGAAGGGTCGCAAGCAGCAGGGGCGGCCTTCTTTTGGGTACTTTTCTTGGCCGCGCAAGAAAAGTACCTCGCCCGCCGGGGCGAAACCCGGCCAGCAAAACAAAAAACCGCCGCAGGCATGCACAAAACCACTGCCCCAGCCAAGCGGAAAAAGCAGCAAAAAAAGCACAAAAAAACCGGAGCCGAAGCCCCGGTTTTCACACACATCGTTCTGACAACAGCTCGGAGTGGCCCGCTCTGCCGTCTCTCCGATTTAGCGCTTGCGCATATGCAAGCCAGCAGCAGCGGCCATCAACATCGCCAGCAGCAGCAGTGCAATGCGGCTGTCCACCGGCACCGGCGTGGGAGTGCCAGCTTGCTGCTTGCTCAGGCTGTTGGTCAGCGCCACCGACATCTCCGTGTCAGCCTCGACCGTCACCATCGCCTGGTCAAAGGCAGGGTCTGCCCAGCGGTAACCCACAGGGGCGTCCGGCGTGGTCTGCGTCATGGCGCAACGGGCACCCGCTTGCACGCCGGTGATCATGGCCGTCGCACCCGGTGGGGCGGTCAGGGTCACGTTGTGCACCGTGCCAGCCGTGGGCAAGTCACAGGTCGCCGTCAGCATAAAGTTGAACGGGCCTGCAACGCCATCGGGCAAGGTCGTGGTGGCGTTCACCTGGATGCCGCCTTGCTTGGCCGTCAGTGCATTGGTCACACCCACAGCCACCACACCGGTGCTCGGCACCACTACCGCTGCAGGCGCCGATGGGGCGGCCCACTCGTAGTTCGTGGGGGCGGCCGGCAATGGCGTGTTCTCCGTCACCGTGCAATTGGCACCAGCAGGGATACCAGCGATCGTCACCTTGTTGCTGGCCGGGTAGTTGGCCAAGGTGGCGGTATAGGTCGAACCGGCACTAGGCTGGTCGCAGGTGGCGGTAAAGCCAAAGCTGAAGGGGCCGGTTACACCGCTGGGCAACGCCAGGGTCTTGGTCACTTCAATACCGGCTTGCTGGCGCACCAGGGTGCTGACCATCGACACAGGGGCCGAGGCATTCAGCGGTACGGTCACCGGTACGTTGGCAGCAGCAGGGCCCCAGGTGAAATTGACAGGCGCTGCTGGCAGTGCACCTTCGGCCACCACACACTGGGCACCCGCGGGCACATTGGCAATCGTCGCTGCGGTCGTGGCGGGGTAGCCCGTCAAAGTTGCAGAGTAGACAGAGCCAGCGCTGGGCAGGTCACAGGTTGCCGTGTAGCTGAAGTTGAACGGACCAGGAACACCGGCCGGCAAGACCAGATCCTTGGTCACCGTGATGCTGCCAAACAGCGGGTTGAGGGCATTGGTCACCGTCACCGCAACGGCCGCATTCGCAGGCACCACCACCGCCGCTGGCGTCGTGGGGGCAGCCCATTCATAGGAAGCCGGGGCTGTGGGCAGCGGCTGGTCTTCCGTCACCGTACAGTTGGCACCCGCAGGCAGCTGGTTAATCGCCACCGAGGTGGTGGTTGGGTAACCCGTCAAGGTGGCAGGGTAGGTAAAGCCTGCCGCTGGCAGATCGCAGGTCGCGGTAAAGGCAAAGTCAAACGGACCGGTCACACCTGCAGGCAAGGCCAAGGCCTTGTTGATGGTCAGGCTGCCCAGCTGGTGTTCGGCAAAGCGGTAGTCCACCGCCACGGCGCCCGTGGGCACCACCACACCACTGATGGCGCGGCCCACGGCCGTGCCGGAGGCCACACCATCGACCGTACCCACGGTGGCACCCACATTGGCCCACTGCGCACCGGGGGCGATGCTCAGCGTCCAGGAACCACTGGCAATACCTGGGAAGTTGGGCTGACCATCGACGGTGGCACCCGGCGCAAAGCTATACACACCAGAGGCATCGGTCACGGCGGTATGCACTTCACCCGCGGTACAAGCCGGGCCCGCATCACAGGTGAGGGTGGCCGTCACACCGGCAATACCGGTTTCACCGGCATCCGGGGTGCTGTTCATGTTGGCGTCGTTGAACACCAGGCCCGTAAAGCTGGCAGCCGCCTGCCCGCGCAGCGCCACCTGGCCATTGGCCAACAGCACCAAGCCACCAGGGCTCAGCTCGCGGCCATACACATCGTTGAACAGCTCGGTGGCCGGGGTCAGCGGCGAGGTGCTGCGCATCGTCAGGTTGGCAATACCGCTATAGCCTGGCTGCAGCTGTGCGCTGGTGGTAAAGCGCAGCGCCGTCACACCGGCAGGGAAGGCACCGCCCGCGTAGGCCGTCCAGGCCACACCGGTGGTTGCGTCTTCATTGCCAGGGGTTTGCACTGCGGCCTGCACCGTGGCGGCTGCCGTGGTCGTGTACTCGATCGAGATCGTTCCTTGGCCTGCGCCGCCCATGGCGGCCGTGACGCTCAGCATTTGCAGCGGGCCCAGGCCGGCTGTACCCCGGCTGTCGCCATCAAAGGGCAGCACATCAACCATGCGCAGCTGGCCCTTGGCCGTGCTGGTGGCATTGCCAAAGGAGATGGCATAGGTAAAGGGCTGGCCTGCGGTCACACGGGTCACCGGGTTGGCCGGGTCGGTATTGTCCACCTCGCCACCGCTCACCAAGGCCTTGCTCATCTGGAAACCCGCCACGCCGGATACCGCAGTACTGGCCTGCTCGGTGCGGTCTTGCAACAGGGCGCCCGGAACAATACCGGGCACGCCGGTGTAATCGGCAAAGCTCAGGTCATTGCTGGCCGCCACCAGGCTTACCACCGGGTAAGCGCCCACCGGTGCAATATAGGCCGCTTGCGCCTGGAAGGTAATGGCCGGGTACGCCGTGGCATGGCCCTGGTAGGGGGCCGGGCCCACGGCTCCACCGGGTGCTGCCAGGTCGCCCAGGTTCAGCACCAGTTTGGCAGGCGCACCATCATCGGCCGTGCCGGGCAGGCCGTCCGGGCCCAGGTCGGCAGGGGTCAGCACATAGCTGCCCCCTGGCGGCAAGGCCGGCGCAATCGAGCTCTCCAGGGGCTGGATATAGGTGTTGGGGAAATCAATGGTGATCTGCACATTGCGCGAGACACCATTGACCCCGGCCGTAGCCGCACCAATGGTGGTGGGCGTGATGCTGACCGGGAAAATATCGCCCGGTGACACGCTGGCGGGCAACGCAATGCTGTGGCGCACCAGGGCTGCTGCTGCCTGCACATAGCCGCCGCCATCTGTACCCGAGGTGCTGCTATTGCCGTTATAGGTGGAATACACCCGGCCCGAGCTAGCAGTAAAGTACTGGCGGAACCAGGGCATGGGCGCATCGTCCGCCAGCGCCAGCGATGCCGCACTGGTGCTGCGCTGCAGCGGCAGCACCAGGCCCAGGGTTTGGCCCGGCGGCAAATCCTGGCGGTAGGCAAAGCGCACGCTGGTGATGGTGTTGGGCGGCAGCGATGCGTAATTGCTGGTCCACAGCAGATTGCCATCACCGGCTACACCACAGTTGGCGGCACGGCGTGCATTGTCGTCCGCATAGGGCTGGGCCGAATACTCCAGCACCATATCGGCTGCCGGCACATTGGGCGCCAACAGATTCGTCGGCTGGTAAAAGAGCACCTGGTTGCTCAGCCTCAGGCTGGATGCGGCGCGCAGCTCCATCAGGGCAGGGTTCCAGGCCACGCAAGATTGCGCATCGGTGGCCACCTCTTCGGAAGTTGGCCGGTTGGCCAGGCCCAACAGGGCGTTAAAGGTCTGGCCGGGCACCAGCTTCTCAAAGGCTTGGGTATAGCCATGGCCATCGCCATACAGGTAATTGGCGTTGTCATACACAGCGCCACCGTTGATACCCAATTGCACCGGCTGGATGCGGCTAACCACACCGCTAAAGCAGGTTTGTGTGGCATTGACGCTCGTATTGGTTGGGCAGCTAAAGCCAGGCTGGTAGCCCGGCGCTGGCACGGCATTAGGCTGGCCGCCCCGACCCAGCGGTGCAAAATTGACCAGCTGTGCTGTGATAAAGCTGTTTTGCCCCACGGGGAAGTTGGGGATCTCGGGCACGCCAATCTGCACAGTCAGCAAAGCTGTGCCTCGCCACGCGGCTTCAAAACCGCCAACTGCGGCCGCATCAAGGAAATGGGTGGTGGGGCTGGTGATCTGCACCGTTACATCGGTGCCCGGCCCACCAGGCTGCGTGCAAGTAGCCGCTGCTGGGCAAGTGGTCACCACGGCGCCGGGCTGCACCTTGATGCTGACCGTTACCGGGTTTTGCAGGGCCTCATAGCCCTTGAAGTTGCCACTCGCTGGCAGCACGGCACCCAGGCTGATGGAGACCGGCATGCGCCGCTGCCACACCCCTGAGCCTGGCGTGGTTTCCTCACGCACAATATTGGCGGCCTCCACCCGCACGCGGGTGTCGGTTTTGGGCGTGGCAGACACGGTGGTTGGCAGCGAGGTGACTGATGAGCCACCCGAAGCGGCTGTCAGCGCCACCGTGGCGCCATTGGCCACATTGCCCACCCAGCTGAGCACCTGGAAGGACTCCACCCCCGCACTGGCGGGCTGGCGGTTACAGGTCAGCACGGTTCTGGCCGCATTGAGGCTGCCACCACCGGGGCCATTGCAAACGCTGGCCGCCGTGGCGGTGGGATCCCAGCGCATACCGGCCGGCAAGGTGGCGGTGATCACGCTGTTGCTGGCGTCAGAGGCGTTGTAATTGATGGTGTAGAGAACGCTGTCTTGTGTGCGCACTACGCCATTGGTGGGGCCGCTGTCATTGCCCGGGTTGTTGTTGGCATCGAAGGGGCCCGTGCCGTCGGCACTGACCACCGCGCTGGTGACGGTAATGGCGGCCTGGGCCGGCGCAGCCAGGGCGCACAGACCAGCCAGGGCCAGCAGGGCCCTGCCGATAACGGCGCCCCGCCCCGCTGGGCATGCCCCGTTGTGAGAGCGCATCATCGGGGGCAGATCTTCCCCCGGGCGCACAAGGGTCAAATGTTTTTTTATCGCATCTACTCCATCCATTGAAAATATTAATATTTTAGAATTTTAGTAGTCACCGTCCCCAAGCTAGCACCTGCCACTCGTTTGTGCACAAAAACCACCATCGCTCCCTTAGTTTTGAAAAATTGACATTGCTGTGGTTTACAGCCAGCTCCCTAGGGTTTACCCAGCTATCGATGGGCCGCTTTTTGGATCCACTTGCAGCTTGCGGCATGGCCCGGTAAACCTGATGCCTATTGGCCTTCTTTTTATAAATCTGTAGCAGTTTTGCAGGCAAAGGATGCAGGCCTGGCGTTAAAGATTGGGCTGCTGAGGGCTGCATTCCCTGGCGACTTTTATTATGTAACTTTTAGTTTTTTGTTCATAAACAGCCACAGTATTTGTAATCAACCTACAGACGTTGAAAAACCGCCCGCTGTCGGAAAATTTGCTGTATTAGCAGCTACCTACAGCCTGTCAGCGGTTCGGGATTTAGTGTTTTTACACTGTGGATAATGACCTATCAGTCATTTGATAAATGTTCTTATTCATGTTTTTCCGTTTGTTAACTTCTGATAACCAAACCCTCTAACTTACTCAAGCAATAGGCCCATTAATCTCGCTATCAAGGCTCGGCAAAGCCACTGCCAAAAGCCATGGGCGTGGATTAGGACGAAGCACGACGCATCTTGTAGAGCTGAGTTGCCGCCATGGCCGGGGACGACAAGGCATGGAATCGCCCAGGCCGCGAGCAGCGCACCGCAGGGCGTATTGCAGGGGGCACTTCATGGCGCGCGCAGAGGGCGCCGCTCCCTTGCCTGCTTGAAGGGGATTGGCTCGCCGACCAGGGCCACTGCAGGCCACCAGCGCATCAGCGATTGCGGAAGCTCCAGCGACGCTGCAGCGCGGTGAACAGGGCGTTTGTTGATGGGTCGGCTGCGTGACCGTCCGCTGCGGAAGGCAGCTTTCGAACAAGGCCTGGGCCGTTGCAATCAAGCCTTCAACACCTTGGCCCCATGCCTGGCCCGCATGGCGCAGCAAACGCTATGGCAGCCAGCGCATGCGCCCCAGCCCGGCCAGGCCCAGCCAGGTTCCGCCTGACTGCTTTTTGGGGCTTTTCATAGCTGTTAATGATTCATTTAATCAAATTCTTAGCATAAAGCTATAATTAGAGCGCATGTGTCTACGCACCGCCCCCGCTCCATGCAGGGCCGCTAAGACACGGTTCTTTCAGGCCTGCCGATGGGGAGGCGGGGCAAGGCCCCACCCGCATCGCTGGCCTGACTCCCCCATTCACCCTGTCTGGACCTGCGGGCCTCCAGACATGAGCCGCCCGGCTTGCGCTGCCACTGCCAGCAGACCCGCCCGCAGCCAGCGCCTTTCTCCCAGCACCCCTGCCATGTACCTCTTGATCATTGCTGTTAGCCTTTTGATGCTGAAAATCTATGAAATACCGCCCATTGATAGCTGGCCATGGCTGCAGGTATTGCTGCCCTCTTTTCTGGCCCTGCTGTGGAAGCTCTGGGCCGACTGGTCGGGCTACACACGCCAACGAACCCGGGCCCGCCTTGCCCGCAAGAAATCTGCCCGCTATGTGAGAGACAAGGACCTTTTCAAATTCAACCCACCCAGGTCCCGCAGATAAGAGCGGCGCCCAGGGCCCGGCCACGGAGACAGGATGCGCGCTGCAGGCCGCGTCACCAATGGCCAAGGCCCCTGAGCGCCGCTCTGCGCCAGCCGGCCGCCCACCTTGACAGGTGGGCGCCATTCCCCTCCCCACACGAGAAGAAGTACATATGCTCACCTTGATTGGCCTCGCCATAATTGTTGTCATCGTCGCCTTGCTGCTGACCGAGAAAGTCTCGCCGGTCATCAGCATGGTCTTGGTTCCCCTTGCCGGCGCCTTCATAGCCGGCTTCAGCACCGAAGAGATCAACGGTTTCTACCGCCATGGCATCAGCTCCGTCGTGCAGGTGGTGACCATGTTCATCTTTGCCATTCTGTTTTTTGGCGTGATGAACGATGTGGGCCTGTTCGACCCACTGATACGCGCCATGGTGCGCATCACCCGTGGCAATGTGATTGCCGTGGCCGTGGGCACGGTGCTGATATCGGCCGTGGCCCAGCTCGATGGTGCCGGCGCCTCCACCTTCTTGCTGGTCGTGCCGCCGCTGCTGCCGCTGTACCAGCGGCTCAAGATGAGCCCCTACCTGCTGTTTTTGCTGCTGGCCGCCAGCGCGGGCGTGGTCAACATGCTGCCGTGGGGTGGCCCGGTAGGCCGCGTCGCCACGGTGCTGGAGATGGATGCCGTGGCGCTGTGGCGCGAGCTGGTGCCGGTGCAAGGCTTTGGCCTGGCCTTGCTGCTGGTGCTGGCGGTGTTTTTGGGCCTGCGCGAGCAGCGCCGCATCCGCAACCGTGCGCGCAGCGCCGAGGTGACTGCAGCCGAGACCGCGCCAGCAGCTGCGTCGGCATCGACCAGCCCAAGCCACGTCGAAGAGCTGGCGGCCGCGCTGCAGCCCCATGCAGCCACCGAGTTGGCGATACAAGCGGCAGCGGCCAAGGCCGCTGATGAAGCGCGCACCCAGCTGCTGCGCCCCCGGCTGCGTTGGGTCAATGCGCTGGTGTTTTTGCTCACCTTGGCGGTGCTGGTGATGGGCGTGTTCCCGCCCGGCTATACCTTCATGATTGCGCTGTGCGTGGCGCTGGTCATCAACTACCCGCAGCCCAAGGTGCAGATCGAGCGCATCAACGCGCACGCGGGCGGAGCGATCATGATGGCCAGCATCATTTTGGCGGCCGGCACCTTCCTGGGGATTCTCAAGGAGTCGGGCATGCTCAACAGCATTGCGCTGGCCTTGGTGGATGTACTGCCCGCCGTGCTGCTGCCTTATATGCACCTGGTGATTGGTGCCATCGGCATTCCGCTGGAGCTGGTGCTGAGCACCGATGCCTACTACTTCGCGTTGTTCCCCGTGGTGGAGCAGATCACCTCGCAGGCGGGGGTGCCGTCCACCTCGGCGGCCTACGCGATGATCATCGGCAGCATTGTGGGCACCTTTGTCTCGCCGTTCTCGCCCGCGCTATGGATGGGCCTGGGCCTGGCCAAGCTGTCGATGGGCCAGCACATCCGCTATTCGTTCTTCTGGATCTGGGGCCTGTCGCTGTCCTTGCTGGTAGCCACCTGGTTCCTGGGCATTATTTAAACCCGACGATCCAACCCCTGGTACGCAGCCGAGGCCGCACAGGCGGCCTTGGCAGACTGGGGTGCTGGCAGTCAACGGCATCAGCACGGCGCCTGCAGGCGCCGTTTTTGCGCGCGCAGTGCCAGCTGCTGCAAAGGAACACGGTAGCGCCGATAGCGGCATGCGAAGGGCCAGTGGCTAGCGGCCCAAGAGCGCGGCCGCTGCAGCGCGCGCAGGTGCCGCATGCTCAACCACGGGCGGCCGCTCTTGCAGGGACAGCCGAAAGTCGCGGGCATAGCCAAAGCTGGGGGCCGGATGGCGCGATGGATACCAGAAGGTGGTGGCCGCAGCAATCTGCGGCATGCAGTACCAATAGGCATGGCCATCGCCATCTATCGCCCACCAGCGCGCCTCCTCTGGCGCCAGGTTCCAATCAATTGCGGAAAACTTCATCGTTGAACTCAAAAAAATTAGGGCAGCCCGGCCCACCAAACAGGCCTTGTGAATAGGGCCTGCCGGTAGCACGGGGGATGCGGATCAAAAGAATGCACAAGGGCAGGCCCCTGCACTGCGGCCGATGTGGCCTGGCCTCTGGCGTCGCTGCAGGCGCACGCTTGCACGGCTGCTGCTCTGTGCACCGCAAGACGGCAACGCCACCGCCCTGAGGCAGAGGGCTGGGGCACGGCGGGATGCAAGCCGCCAGGACGCGGGAGTGCAGCGCTGTGCAAAAACCAACTTAAATGATAAAGTACATCTATTGAAAATAATATACGATAAATTAAACAAATGTTATACCCGGAGCCGTTCTTCGGCCTTCTTGGTACAAATTCCCCCAGAAAATTGACAGATAGTGTGGCTTGTAAACCAGTGAAAACCCCGTAAACAAAGGGCTTGCGCGGCATAAGTCAGTGACCGTTTCACGCTACGGCTTTGCGGCGTGCGGTTGACACGCAGAGTTAACACAGATCAATTTCTTACCTTTTAGTAAAATCTCCACTACATAGGAATTTACAATTGGAGAATTTATATCGATTTGAAAAAATGAATTCATCATGACTAACGTTTACCAGCCGCAAAGATCGGCCCCCATCCCCACCTTGCGGCAGCTCAGCTGCTTCAAGCAAGCCGCCGAGCACCCCACTTTCACCCAGGCCGCCCATTCCCTGGACATGAGCCAACCAGCCTTTTCCTCCGCCATCCGCGAGCTGGAAATCACCCTGGGTGCCACCTTGTTCGATCGCAGCATGCGACGCGTGCGGCTCACACCGGCAGGCGAATCGGTGCGCGCCCAGGTCAGCTGGATGATTGCCACCTTTGACCAGGGCATGGAAGACATGCTCCAGCGGCTGCAGCACCAAAGCCATGTCATCCGCATCCACTGCATTCCATCGGCATCGCAGTGGATTGCGCCGTATATGGCGCAGTTCCAGGAGCGCTACCCCGAGGTGCAATTCCAGCTCGATGACATGCACAGCGACACCCTGGCCCAATCGATCTCGCAAGGGGATGCCGATATCGCGGTGGGCCTGTACTTCGACGCCCCCGCGCATGTAGAGTTGCGCCTGGTCACCAGCGATGAGATCGTGGTCGCCGTCTCCAAGCACCACCCATTGGCGCAGCAAAACAAACTGTATTGGCGTGATCTCAAGGACCAGTCTTTGGTGGTGCTGCGCCGGGGCGGCACCTACGACATGATTGCCGGGGTGCTGCAGGAGCAGGGCGTGGACGTCAACGGCCCGCAAAACCTGTTGTCCATCGAATCGCTGTATGCCGTGGTGCACAGCGATCTGAAAATCGGCGTGATCTCCAGCCTCAGCAAACAGGCGCACTTTGACCAGGAGCTGTGCTACCTGCCGGTGACCCGGCCGCAGCTGGCCCGAAAAATTTGCCTGATGAAGCATGGCAAGCAGGCCGACACGCCGCTGCTGGTGCAAACCTTCTGGGATATGCTTTGCGATACGCTCTGACACTGTCCCTTGCAGCCCGCACCTGCGTAGGCCTCTGCATGTGATGCAATGCGCTTTCGCGCCAGCGCCGCAGCCTGCGCTTGCTCTAGCTCTCGTCTGAATAGCCCTTGGGCCAGCCGCTTGGCCGCTCACAACAAGCCTCCCAATTCTTGCCCCGCGCCGTGTGGCCAATGCCGGGGTTGAAGCTGTTGCTGGGATCCAGCTGGCGGTAAAAATCAGCCAGCGCAGGCTTGGCCACATACAGATGGCCCACATTGTGTTCCGCCGGGTACTCGGCCCGGCGCGCATCCAGCAGCGCCCACATGCGGTGCTCCATGGCCAGCGGATCCACGCCCTTCTTCACGATGTAGTCCTGGTGGAAGACATGGCAGAAGAAGTGGCCGTAGTAGAGCTTGTGCACCATGTCGGCTTCGACCTCGGCGGGCAGTTGCTCCACCCATTCGCGGTCATTGCGGCGCAGGGCCACATCCAGCGCGACGATATCTTCAACCTGGGCACGGTGCACTTCGCGGTAGCGGATGGCGGCGCCGGCAATCGCAAAGCGGTGCAAAAAGGCCTTGCGGCCTTCGTCCTGATCGCATTCAAACCAGCCGCCCGTGGTGCTGCCGCTGAAATGCGTGGTCAAAAACGCGCGCGTGGCGTCTGCCGTGTCGTTGGATACGCGCAGCAGCAGGTGGTGCTCATAGCGCTCGCGCCACTGGCGCATGCGCGGCGGCAAATGGCTGGGCAGCAGGTTGGTGAAAGCCTGGATGATGCGGTCACTGACGCCGCGCAAACCCAGCCCTTCGAAAAAGCCATCGACCCGGCTTTTGAGCGCAAAGGCCGCCGGCACCCGGGCAGTGCCAAAGCGGTCGATGAGCAAGAAGGTGTCTTTGCCGTATTGCTCGCCAATGTCGTAGGCCGTGCGGTGGATGTACTCACCAGCAATGGGCAGCTTGGGCAAGGCGGTGAGCAAGTGGCGGCGCGCGGCGGTCAAATCGTCGGGCGCATTGCTGCCGATGTAGAAGACGGTGCTGGGCTCTTTGGGAAAGGTATCGAGCCGCACCGCAAACAGACAGAGCTTGCCGGCCGAGCCCGAGGCCTCGAAAAGCCGCGAGGGATCGGCATTGAAGCGCGCGGGCGAGTCCTCGTCCACATCGCGCACGGCTGCGGCGTAGCGTGGGTCGGATGCGGCGCGCTGCGCATCATGGGCAATGTCGGCCTCGCGGTAGTCGCCGTTTTGCAGGCGGGTCAACATCTCTTGCGGCGTGGCACCCAGCGCAATGCCCAGGTGGTTGACCAGCGCCAGCGTGCCATCGGCCCGCACCTGGGCGTAGAGCGCCAGCTCGGTATAGGCCGGGCCGCGCCGCACCAGGGAGCCGCCGGAGTTGTTGCAGATGCCGCCCAGCACCGATGCGCCGATGCAGGACGAGCCAATGACCGAATGCGGCTCGCGCCCGAGTGGGGCCAGCGCCTGCTCCAGTTTGTCCAAAGTTGCCCCGGGCAGGCAGACGACCTGGGCGCCACCGCCAATCACCTGCACCCCTGTGATGCGCAAGGTGTTGATCAGCACAATCTCGCGGTCATAGCCGCTGCCGTCGGGCGTCGACCCGCCCGTGAGCCCCGTGTTGGCCGCCTGCATGATGACAATGCGGTCCGCCGCCACAGCGGCCTCCACGACCTGCCACTGCTCCCACAAGGTCGCCGGGCGCACTACTGCCAGCACCGGGCCTTCGCCAGTCCGGTGGCCTTTGCGAAAGCGGCGCGTGGCCTGGTCGCCCGTCAGCACATGGGCAGGGCCGACGGCGGCACGCAGCTGGGCGAGCAGGGTATCGCGCGAGACGGGGGTGGTGGTGGCAGCGGTCATGGCATGTCTGGGTCAATGGCTGGACGGTGTTTAGGGGCGCACCAACAGATCGCCATTGATGTCGGCCACCTTGGCCACGCTGGTCAGGGTCATCGCCACGCGCATTTCCTTTTCCATCAGCTCCAGCAGGTGCTTGACACCGGCCTGGCCGGAGGTGGCCAGCGCATAGATAAAGGCACGGCCGAGCAAAGCGGCATCGGCACCCAGCGCGATGGCGCGCACGATATCGAGGCCATTGCGGATGCCCGAATCCGCCAGGATCTTGATCTGGCCCTTGACCGCATCGGCAATCGCAGGCAACGCCCGGGCCGAGGACAAAACACCATCCAACTGGCGGCCGCCGTGGTTGCTGACCACAATGCCATCGGCGCCAAAGCGCACGGCATCCTTGGCGTCTTCCGGATCGA
The DNA here is from genome assembly GCA_036667955.1 of Comamonas sp. Classification (GTDB taxonomy): domain Bacteria; phylum Pseudomonadota; class Gammaproteobacteria; order Burkholderiales; family Burkholderiaceae_C; genus Comamonas. The sequence goes on along the minus strand of JAVWTB010000001.1, from coordinate 475,108 downwards.
GGATGCCCTTGATGACCATCGGGCCCTTCCAGAAGTCGCGGATCCATTCCAGGTCCTTCCAGGAGATAGAAGGATCAAAATTGCTGCCCAGCCAGCCGATGTAGTCGGCCAGGCCTGTGGGGCTGCCCCGGTAGGCGGAGATATTGCCCAGGTCATGCGGGCGGCCGTTCAGGCCCACATCCCAGGACCAGGCCGGGTGGGTGACCGATTGCCAGTAGCGGCGCAGTGCGGCGTTGGGGCCGCTCATGCCCGAATGCGCATCGCGGTAGCGCGCGCCGGGCACGGGCATATCGACCGTGAACACCAGGGTGGAGCAGCCAGCGGCCTGCGCGCGCTCCAGCGCGTTCTTCATAAAGCCCCGGTCCTTGAGCACATAGAGCTGGAACCACATCGGCCGGCCCAGGCCCGGTGCCACCTCTTCAATCGGGCAGACCGAGACGGTGGACAGGGTGAAGGGAATGCCATGGGCGGCCGCTGCGCGCGATGCCTGCACCTCCCCCCGGCGGGCAAACATGCCAAGCAGACCCACGGGCGCCAGGATGGCGGGAATGGAGAGCTTTTCGCCAAACAGCTCGATGCTGGTGTCGAGCTGGCTCATGTCCTTGAGCACGCGCTGGCGCAGGGCCACATCGGCGTAATCGGCCACATTGCGCTTGAGCGTTTGCTCGGCATAGGCACCGCCATCGATGTAGTGGAACAGAAAGGGCGGCAGGCGCTTTTGCGCGGCAGCGCGGTAGTCGGAGGCGGAAGAGATGATCATGGTGGCGCTCTCAGGGCTGGGGTGTTTGTCTCGGGAGGTGGTCTGGCGCAGCGCAGCTCATGGCGCAGCCGGCGGGTTGGGCATCAGCTCGGCCGGCAGGCGCATGGATCGCTCGCGGCGCGCGCGCTCCTCGTCCATCTGCTGGATGGTGTGGCGCACATGCTCCAGGTGCTCGCCAATGCAGGCGCGGGCGCGCTGCGGGTCACCCTCCAAAATCGCCTGCATCAGGCTTTGGTGCTGCACGGTGAGCTGCTGCAGCGTAACGGGGGCGCTCAGGCGGAACATGTCGTGGCGGTTGCGCTCCACGGTAGAGAGCACCACGGTGAACAGGCTTTGCATCACCTGCACCAGCACCAGGTTGTGCGAGGCCTCGGCAATGGCCAGGTGAAACTGAGCATCCGCGCGCGCAGCCAGCTCGGCATGGCCGCTTTGCTGGTGGTCGATCATCACCTCAAAGCAGCGCTGGATATGGGCCTTGTCTTGTGCAGTGGCGCGCTGCGCAGCCAACCAGGCGGTGCTGCTCTCCAGCGCATGGCGGGTTTCCAGCACGTCGTAGCGGTAGTTGGGGTCCGATTCGATCAGCCCGGCCAGCGGCCCCATGGCCTCTTGCAGCCAGTCGGCCGATGGCAGCGTCTGCACATAGGTGCCATCGCCGCGCCGGGCCGACAGCACCCCCTGGCTGATGAGCTTTTGCAGCGCCTCCCGCACCGACGTGCGCGACACCCCCAGATCCAGCGCCAGTTGCCGCTCTGCGGGCAAGCGCTGGCCCGGCTGCAGCCCACGGGCCTGGACCAAGGCAAGCAGTTTTTCGACAACATGGTCAGCGAGGCGCATGGGGAGCTTTCAGGGTTTCTGTGTGGCGGTCGCGGGCCCCATCGATGGCGATGGAGCAGCGATTCTCAATGACCCGGAATCATCCACGGAAACACATAGGCTTGCAGCGTAGTCATCAAACCGATGATCACCGCAAAGATCAGGCTGTGCTTCACCGTGAAGCGGAACAGGTCCGATTCACGACCAGACAGGCCGACTGCAGCGCAGGCAATCGCTATGGACTGGGGCGAGATCATCTTGCCCGTGACACCACCGGTGGTGTTGGCCGCCACGGTCAGCACCTGCGGCAGGCCCAACTGCTGCGCGGTGGTGGCCTGCAACGCAGCAAACAGCGCATTGGCCGAGGTGTCCGAGCCCGTGAGGAACACCCCTATCCAGCCCAGGAAGGGCGAGAAGAAGGTGAAGGCCTTGCCGGTGTGGGCCAGCGCCAGGGCCAGGGTGGCCGACAGGCCCGAGTAGTTGGCCACAAAGGCAAAGGCCAGCACCATGCCGATGGAGTAGATGGGTACTGCCAGTTCCTTGAAGGTTTCCCCCAAGGTAGCCACTGCTTTGGCAGGCGACAGGCGCGTGAAGGCGATGGTGATCAGCGCTGCAATCAAGATCGCCGTGCCGGTGGCCAGCAACCAGTTGAAGGTATAGACAGCGCCATAAGGGGCCGCAGCCACCACCACGGGCGGCGTCTTCTCGACCAGGTTGTGCAAAAACGGCACCGGTATGTTGATAACGGTCGCAGCCAACGGGCCACCTGCCGCAAACAGCGCCTTGAAGGGCTTGATACTCCAGACCGTGACCATGGCGGTCAGGATGATGAAGGGCGACCAGGCCTTGATGACGGCCATGGCCGTCAGTGGCGCGCCCGAGGACACCGGTGCTGCGGGCACGGCGGCGGCACCCTGTTCACCCGCCTCCGGCGTGAAGCGGAAGATGCGCTTGGGCTGCCAGACCTTGAGGAACAGGGTCAGCGCAATCAAGGACACGATGGCCGAGGTGATATCAGGCAGCTCGGGGCCAATGTAGTTGGCGGTCAAAAACTGCACGATCGCAAATGAGCCGCCACCGACCAGCACCGCAGGCCAGGTCTCCTTCACACCCCGCCAGCCATCCATGATGGCCATCAGCCAAAACAGCACCAGCACGGTCATAAAGGGCAGTTGGCGACCCGCCATCTGGCCAATCGCAAACGCATCCACGCCCGAAACCTGGCCAGCCACGATGATCGGGATGCCCATCGCGCCAAAGGCGACCGGCGCGGTATTGGCGATCAGGCACAGACCTGCGGCATACAGCGGCTTAAAGCCCAGGCCCACCAACAAGGCCGCCGTGATGGCCACGGGCGCGCCAAAACCTGCCGCGCCTTCCAAAAACGCACCAAAGCAAAAGCCCACCAGGATGAGCTGCAGCCGCTGGTCCGGGGTGACCGACAGGATCGACGAGCGGATCACATCGAACTGCCCCGTTTTGACGGAGATCTTGTAGAGGAACACGGCCGCCACAATGATCCAGGCAATCGGCCACAAACCATAGAAGAAGCCATAGACCGCCGAGGCCAGCGCTGCGCTGACGGGCATGCGGTAGAAGAGCAAGGCCACTGCCAGGGCCAGCACCACCGTGACGGTCCCTGCCTGGTAGCCCTTGAGCCGCAGCTTGGTGAGTGCCAAAAAGAAGAAAACGATGGGGATCAGTGCCACCAGGGCGGAGACCCAGATGTTGCCCGCCGGGTCGTAGTTTTGCTGCCAGAGAGTTTGCATGGCGATGTCTCGAAGTTATTGGACGGGCGCTTGAGGCGCCTTGATCTTGGGCTGTTCACCGGGAGGCTTTGCGCAACGGAGCTGCTTGGGGCTGCCCTGTTCTGCGCGTTGCCGAGTGAATGGCTTGTTGGCTTTGCCGTTGGTTGGGCCTTTGGTCTAAATTGGTATTACCAATAAACCATGAAAACGCCAACCTCCGGCAAAGTTGGGCGATTATTGGGGAATCAGCGAATTTTATTGCCAGGGTAAACCCGTAATTTGACAATCTAAAGGCTGAATTACTTTATTGGTAATACCAATTTATAAGCAATGACTGGACCACATCAAGTCGCGCTTAGCTTCACTTGCCTTAAATCAAGGTGTCTCTCGCACTCGCGCGGGCAGCCCATGCTGGGTTGGGCAACTCACCCGCACTCGGGTGTTGTGAGGGGTGGGTCGTGAAAGCGCTTGGCACATGGCTGGCTCGAAATAGCACGGAGGCGCTTGCGTGCTTGTTCAGGCAGCCGAATGTTTGGGCAGGGGTGTGCGATGTTGTGCAGCACGCCGGTGGCTTGGGCACATATCTGGTGGTCGATACAGCAGCATTGCTGCGTAGCGGGGGGAATGCCGCATCTCATGGCGAGATGCGGCGGCTGCACCATAACCGCTGGTGGTCAGCTGGTATGGCAACGAGATGCCAAGGAGTGGACGGGCGTTATCCCTTCGGGGATGGCTCAACGCCATCGGCTTGCGTTCTTGTGGTGCCAATGCAAGATCGCCACAACCAAGCTTGGCGCGTACGGCTCTCAGCCCGGTTCAACGGCACCTACAACTTAGCAATCGTCCCCATCCTCAGCGTCGAGCTGGATTTTCTTCTCCAGCGAGTGCTTGATATGCAGAAGAAATTGCCCGTAGTCATCGGCCACTTTATACATGACACAAAAAGGATCCAGAGACATCAAGTTATAAAGAGCACCATAATTTGGGTTGGAAGCGGGTTCTCTCAAATCCATGTAGAGCGATTCGGAATAAGTGGTTCCTATCATCATGAATTTTTCATCTCTCACCCACGCCAGCTCGCAGTCGATCCCGATATGCTTACTTTTTCCGATATCACTCAGGTATTCAATATTCAACGTTTTGAGACTTTGAAGCTCTTCGTTGTCCCAATCTGTGGGCGCATAAACCATTTGAACTTCCAACTCGTCTGCGAAATCATCTTCTGACAGCTCCTTATTAGATTTCTTGAGTACTTGACTTTGAATTTTTTCGAAAGCATCCCCCATGAAATAGGGAGCCTCGTGGTACAACCCTGAGAATTGCATGGATGCAAGCTTCAGCGCCTCTGGAAACGCAACCCCCAAGCGAGCTTCCACTTCCTTAAGCGCCTCAGCCGAAACGCCAGGGTCAGTCCATTCTGGAACAATGTCGGAAGGCTCGTTCAGCCCTTTGAAGAGATTATCTAAATCACTTTTTAATGCAGCAAAATTCATTTCAATGTGCCTTCCCATTTTTATCAATATAGAAACCTGGTCCATATGGAATTGCTAGATTTAAAAATGGCTTACCTGTACCAATTCCATTTTTCTGATAGAAATTCTTCAGCTTGTTACCCTGAGCTCTATTATCCGAGCTAGGCACACCTCTCAAAGAGACACCGCCCAACTCGTACATCGCCGTTCCACCATTGAAGGTAGATGCGTATGGATACTCATCACAATCGTATCCACGGGGTCTATTTCCGCATCGAGCAGATGAGTTTCGAACACTCGGTTTCACATCATCGCGGCCTGAACCCTTGATCAGAATGAATGAGAGCGGGTAAGGCACATCATCCGCAGTTCCTCCATTGCCCTGCAACGAATCCCAGATATGGCGGGAAGTCTCAGGGCTGGCCCAGCCGTTCACCATGACAGGAATTTTCTTCAATAGACATTTCTTTGTCACTCGGCATTGCAGCGCCAAACCCGTCAACAACTGCGATACGCCTGCGTTGCCATAAACCACTCTCTGGGTGTTTCCATCACCCATAAAGCTCTTTACCGCAGCGTCCATGATGGGAGACAGCAACGCATTGGAGATCATGTCAAAAACGGCCATGCGTGCATAGGACATGGTAGCCAGGTTGGCCATGGAGCCCATCGATGCACCCATCCCACCCAAACCGAAGTTCCCACTCGGATCCACCGTATTGACCGGATCCGCATTCCCATACAGGTACTTGTTCAAAGTCAGCGGAATACGATTCGCGCCCGGGTGCTCATCCATCGAGATAAAGCGGCCGACCTGCGGATCGTAATCGCGCGCACGGAGATGCAGCAGGCCCGTCTGGCTGTCGGCATATTCGCCGGTGTAGCGGTGGCTGGTGGCTGAGGCATCAGCCGCATTGGCAGGCATGCCTTCGGTGGCGCCAAGCGCAATGCCGAATGCGTCGTAGCTGAAGACATGGCTGGCGGCAGGGGTCTGGGCGACACGCACGCTGCCCAGACCATCGCTGAACAGCTGCGTCTGCACGCCGGCCGAGGTGCTGGCGATCAGCTCGCCCAGGCCATCGGGGGTGTGCACATGCACGGTGTCGACCCAGGCGCCGCTGTTGACCTTGGTGCTCTCGACCAGGATTTCGCTGTAGTTGCGCTGGTGGTCCACCTTGTAGTGGGTCTCCGTGGTGGTGGCGCCCTCTTTCACCAAGCGTTTGATACGGCGGCCACTGCTGTCGTAGCCATACTCGACGGTCTTGGCGCCGGTGCTGACCTTGGCCAGGCGGTTGTCCAGCGTCCAGCCGTAGGTCGTGGTCTCCGCAGGTGATGCCTTTTGGACCAGGTTGCCGCGCTCGTCCCACTGGTAGCTGGTGGTGCCGTTCAGGCTGTCCACGCTTTGGGTGAGCCGGTCATGGCTGTCGTACTGGTAGCTGGTGACCTGGCCGTTGTGGCTGACGGTACGCCGGCTGCGGTTGCCGACAGGGTCGTAGACATAGTCGATGGTCGAGGCAAACACCGCAGGCGCGGTTTGTGCCACCTGCTCTTGCAGCAGCTTGCCGGCCGCATCGTACTGGTAGCGCACCGTGCGCTCTACCGTGGCTGCGGGGCTGCCCACGCCCAGCATGCGTTCGGCCACCTGGGTGCGCTGGCCTGCGGCGTTGAGGGTGTAGACAAAGCTGGCAATGTCTGCACCATCGGCCTTCTTGTGCAGCACGGCGGTCAGCTGGTTGGCGGCGTTGTACTGGTAGTCGCTGGCGCTGCCGTCGGCCCGCATCACTTGCACCCGGTTGCCTGCGTTGTCGTAGGCAAAGCGGGTGGTGCTGCCATCGGGGTGGGTCAGGGTCTCCAACTGGTTGAGCGTGTTGTAGCTGGCCTTGATGGCCTGGCCCGAGGTGCTGACCTGGGTGCGGTTGCTGTTGGCATCCCAGGCGTAGTCCAGGGTGGCATTGAAGCTGGTGCCCAGGCTGCTGTGGGCCCAGGCCTCGCGGGTGGTGCGGCCATTGCCATCCAGGGTCAGGTTCAGGCTGCCATAGGCGGTGTCGGTCTGGCTGTTCATGCGGCCATAGCTGTCATAGCCCTGGCTCAGGCTTCGGCCATCGCTGCGCGTGATTTTGCTGAGCTTGCCGCCCACGTCATAGCTGTAGATGGTCTGGCTGCCGTCAAAGTCAGTACGGCTCACCAGACGGCCTTCGCTGTCGTAGACCAGGCCTTCGCTCTTGCCGCCCGGCAGGGTGCGTGCCACGCGCCGGCCCGCGCTGTCATAGCCATAGCGGGTGGTGTGGCTGTTGGCGTCGGTCTGGGTCAGCAGCTGGTTGCTGCCGTTCCAGCTGTAGCCAGTCACTTTGCCCAGCGGGTCGGTCACGGTCTTGAGGGCACCCAGCGGATCGTGGCCAAACTGGTAGGCATGGCCCAGCGGGTTGGTCTCGCTCAGCAGCACGCCATTGGCGTCATAGGCGAACTGCGTCACCGCGCCATTGGCCAAGGTGGTGCTGCTGCGCTTTTGGGTGTTGTTGTAGACGTGGACCGTCGCCTGGCCCAAACCATCGATGGACTTGACGAGGTTGCCCGCCAGGTCGTACTCGCGCGTCACCGCGATACCTACAGCATTGGTCTGCTTGGTTTCCCGGCCTGCCAGGTCGTACTCAAACGCCGTGCTGTTGCCGCGCGCATCCTTGCTGGAGGTGAGCTGGCCCGCTGCGTCATACACACTCTCTACGACAAAGCCCATCGGATCGGTGAGCTTGGTGGCACGGTCCAGTGCATCGTAGGTTGTGCGCGTGCACAGGCCGCCGCTGCAGCTCTGGGTTTCGTTGCCGTTGTTGTCATAGGCCCAGCTCTCCACCCTGCCATCGGGGTAGGTGGTCTTGGCCTTTTCGCCCCGCAGGCTGTACTCATGCGCGGTTTTGCGGCCCTGGCTGTCGGTCTCTTGCAGCAGCTGGCCCGCTGCATCGTAGAGGTAGCTGGTGGTGTCGCCTACCGCATTGGTGCGGCTGGTGACATTGCCTTTGGCGTCGTAGCTGGTCTTGTCCACCACGGTGGTGGCGGGCTGGCCCGGCTGGGTGACGATGGCGCGCGTGGTGGATGCCACATTGCCTGCGCTGTCATACGCATAGGTGGTGACGGTGCCGTCCGGTGCCGTCTCGCTCTGCTTGAGCGTGGTGCCATTGATCTTGGCGTAGGTGTAGCGGGTGGCATTGCCGGCCTTGTCGGTCATGCTGCTCAATCTGCCTGTGGGGCTGTAGCCCATGCCAAAGGCCTTGCCGGCCGCATCGGTGATGGCCGTCAGATCACCGCTGGCGTTGTAGCTATTGGTGGTGATGTTGCCAGCGGCATCGGTGATAGTGCTGACATTGCCTTGCGCGTTGAAAGCCGTCTTGGTCACACGCCCAGCGGGGTCGGTTTCGCTGGTCACATTGCCGAATGCGTCGTAGCTGCGCGTGGTCTTGCGGCCCAGCGCATCGATGACTTCGGTCTCGTTGTCATTGGCGTCATAGGCGTACTGGGTCGTGCCACCGGCCGCATCCACCACGCGGGTGACGTTGCCCCGGTCATCAAAGTCGTACACGGTGGTGTTGCCGTTGCGGTCCTTGATGGTCTGCTTTTTCGTGGTGTTGTCGGTGTTCACGGTCACGGCCTTGCCGGTCGCATCGGTCTGGCTCAGCACGCGCCCGGCGTCGTCGTAGGTGGTCTTCAGCGCCAGCCGGCCCAGCGGGTCGGTATAGCTGGTCAGGCCATGCGCCACCTTGGGGTTCTCATAGCGGAAGTCGGAGACGGCATTGGTCTGGTCGACCACCGAGGTCAGGTTGTCCGCCGCATCGTAGCCATAGTTCAGCACCTGGCCGCCCGGGCCGCTGATCTTGCTGATCTTGCCCTGCGCATCGCGTGTAAAGGCCAGCGCCCAGCCGCCCGAGTGGCTGATGCCGCTGCGCGTGAACTGCAGGGTGTTGCCGTTGCGGTCCTTGATCTGCTGAATGCCAAAGTCCTTGTTCAGGATGTACTCGATGCCATCCAAGGTGGTCAGCTTGTACTGCGAGGGGTTGAAGGTCTCTGTCATGCCCATGTCGAACAGGTCACCGCCGGCGATGCGCAGATCGCCATAGCCCAGCGCTTCGAGCTTGCTGCCGCTTTTGTTGCTAGCTTTGGCACTGAAGGCGAGGCTGACATTGGGGTTGGAGGCCCATTCCAGCACGCTCACGCACTCGGGGCTGGCGCGCAGCTCGAACTGTTCGAGCTTGCCATCGGGCAAACGCACCGATGCCACGCGCGAGCCCTGAGGCCGCACGCAGATCTTGCGGCTAAAGCCCGAACCCGTCTCCTGCATCACCCAGGAGCGGCCAGGCACGCCATTGGTCTGCAACCAGACGTCCTGGTAGTCCACCGTCCAGCCGTAGCCAAAGTCCATGCGCTGCGCGCGCTTGAGCGAGTCGTAAGTACGCCGTACGGTCAGCGGCAGGCCTTCAATCTCGAACGCCATGTCGGTAAAGGTCAGCTGCAGTGGCGCTGCCTTTTGCTCGCCGCTGATGGCCACCGTCACCTTGGCGCTGGTTTCGTGGCCCGAGATATCGCGCACGATCAGGCCCAGGTCATACAGGCCATTGGCCAAGGTCTGGGGGTTCAGATCGCCCAGCTTGGCGGCCGTCACGCTGGCCGTGCCGCCGCCAAGCTTGCTCCACTGGTTCTGGCCAGCGGGCGAGATCATCAACAGGTACTCGCCCAGGTTCGCATCCGAGGCCGTACCGATGATGGCGGTGGGCTCAAACACGTCGGTGACCGTCATGTCGTCCGAGCTGCCCGGCGCGGTGATGGCTGCCAGCGGCGCCAGCACATCGCTGGGGTCTTTGACGCCAAACCAGTCATCCACCGTCACGCTGCTGCCCTTGGCATCACGCAGGATCAGGCGCAGGTTGTGCTTACCCATCGCGGTGGGCGTGTACGTGGCGCGGTAAGCGGCATCCACGGTCACAGCGCGGCCGTTCACGGTCAGGCTGCTGACGGTATAGGGGGCCGTGCCGCCCTGTGCAAACACCTGCAAAGTGGTGGTTTCACCCAGGTTGAGGTACTTGGGTGATGGCGTCACACCCGCCTCCAGCGGTCCGCCCGCTGCGGGCTCGGTTACGCGCAAGGTCCAGCTCTGGGTAACAGAAGCCTGGCCGTCCGACACCGTCACCGTGATCGCATGCGTGCCTTGGGCAGTGGGCGTGCCCGAGATCAGGCCCGCAGCCGACAGGGTCAAGCTAGCAGGTGCGCCGCTCATCCGGTAGGTGAGGAAGTCGCCATCCGGATCATTGGCCACTACCTGGTAGGCATAGGGCGCGCCAATGGCCGCAGAGGGAACGGGCGCACTGGTGATGACCGGCTCGCGGTTGGCCGCAATCTGCAGGGTGTAGCTTTGCACCACATAGGCACCACGCGTGTCCTGCACCTTGATCTCAACCGCATGGCTGCCCAGCACGGGATTGTTCCAGGTCAGCAGGCCAGTGCTGGCCGCAATCGCCATGCCAGCGGGGGCCTTGTCGAGCGCATAGGTCAATGGGTCGTTTTCCGGGTCGGTGGCTGTGACCTGGTACTGGTAGGGCACGCCAGGCGTCCAGCGCAGCGTGGGCTTGCTGCTGATCTGCGGTGGGTTGTTGGTAGGCAGCTGCACATAGATGCCAAAGCTTTGGGTGGCATAGGCACCCTTGGCATCGGTCGCGCGCACGGCCACGGTATGGCTGCCGCCTTGCGCCAGTGCCGGCGTCCAACTGATGGCACCCGATGTGGCGTTGATGGCCATGCCTGCGGGTGCCGAGGTCAGGGTGTAGCTGATGGCATCGCCATCCGGATCGGTCGCCCGCGCCGTGTAGGCATAGGCCGTACCCGCCGTGGCCGAGGTGACCGGTGTGGAGCTGAATGCGGGCGCGCGGTTGGAGGCACCCGAGACCGAGATGGCATAGCCCTGGGTAGCGATGCCGCCCTTGCCATCCGTCACCTCGACCGTTACCGGCGCCAGCCCTGCCACATCGGCAGGAATGCTCCACTGGATCGCACCCGTGCTGCTGTCGATCAGCATGCCCTGCGGGAACTCCGTCAAGGCATAGACCAGGGTGTCCCCATCGGCATCTACCGCCTTGAGCGCATAGGCATAGCTGGCGCCCGAGACCGCGCTGGTGCCCGGCTGCGTGGTCACCCGGGGTGGGCGGTTGCCGGGCTGGCCAACGCCAATCGCATAGGTTTGCGATGCGGTGCCGCCCTTGCCATCGGTCACCAACACGGTCAGTTGCGCCTGCCCGCTCGCGCCTGCGGGAACGACCCATGAGACCAAGCCGGTCTGCGCATCCACGGTGATACCGGGCTCGCTGGTGGAGACCGTGTAGGTCAGCACATCCGCATCGGGGTCAGTCGCCAGGATCTGGTACTTGTAGGCAGCACCTGCAGTACCCGTTGCAACCGGCGTCGAATTGATCAGCGGCGGCCGGTTGGCGGTGATGCCCACGCCAATCGCAAAGGCCTGGGTCACTTCGCCGCCGCGCCCATCGGCCACCTGGACCTCCACCGTCTCGCTGCCGGCAAAGCCTGCGGGCACGGCCCACTCCAGCTTGCCGGTGGCAGAGACCGCCATGCCGGCCGGCCCGGCCAGCAAGCGGTAGCTGAGCGGGTCACCATCGCGGTCAGAAGCGACCACCTGGTACTCGTACACCCCACCAGCAACAGCCGTCACCTTGGGGGAGGAGCTGATCACCGGCGGCTGGTTGCCGCTGGCGGGCAGCACTTCCAATTGCCAGTTCTGCTGCGCCACATTGCCAGCGGTATCGGCCACTTCAACCAGCAGCGCATGCACACCCACATCGGCCGCGCTGGTGGCCCAGCTCAGCTGGTTGCCAGCCCAGGTGGCGGCTGCGGGCCCGGAGGCCAAGCGGTAGCTGAGCGCTTCGCCCTCAGGGTCGGAGGCACTGACCGTGTAGCTGTAGACGGCGCCAGCGCGCACCTGGCTCGGCGGGCGGCTGGTGATGGTGGGCGCGCCGTTGCCATACACGGGCACCTGGATCTCAAAGGCCTGCTCAGTCTGGCCACCGCGCCGGTCGTCCACCAGCACACGCACCGCAAACTTGCCGGTCACGTTGCTGGCAAATTTCCAGGCGATCGCGCCTGTGCGCTCGTTGATGGTCATATCGGCCGGTGCCTGCAGCAGCTTCCAGCCCAGGTTATCGCCATCGGCATCGCTGGCCGAGGCGGTATAGCTGTAGGTGGCGGGGTAGGCCACATAGGTCACTGGCGTGGCGGTGAACACCGGTGCCCGGTTGGGCGTTGTCGTCACGCGGATGCTGAAGCTTTGCTTGCCCTGGTTGCCATCCGGATCGCTAGCGGCCAAGACGACCGCTGCTGCGCCCGCCACCGGCGATGGCCAGGTCACGGCGCCGCTGCTGGGGCTGATGACCAGGCCGGCAGGGCCGCTGAGCACGCTGTAGACGATAGGGTCACCATCCCGGTCGCTGGCCAGGGCTTGGTAGGTATAGGGCTGGGCGACGGTCGCCGTCACCACGGGCAGACTCGTGAATTCGGGGAACGCCTGCACGGCCACCACCACCCGCTGCACATCGCGGGCGCCATACTGGTCGGTGACCTGGATCACCAGCGGATAGGTGCCGGGCTGGGGGTCCGTCCAGGAGATGCGGCCCGACGCATCGATGCTGATGCCAGCCGCCTGGCTGCCCAAGGTGTACTGCAACGGGCCTTTCTCGGGGTCGGTAGCCACCACTTGGTGGGAGAAACTCACACCGGCAGGCACCTTGGCGGGGAACTGGCTGGTGATCTGGGGGGGCAAATTGCCATCCACCACATGGATGGAGAAGGCCTGGCTAGCCAGCAGCCCCTTGCCGTCGCTCACTTGCAGGTTGACGCGGAAATCCCCCATCAAGCCCGGTTGCCAGCTGATCTTGCCCGTGGCTGCATCCACCGCCATGCCCACCGGGGCGTACATCAGCTGGTAGCTGAGCGGGTCGCCATCAGCATCGATGGCCGTGGCCTGGTACTCGTACAGCTGGCGCACGTCGCCCGAAAGCACCGGCTGGCTGCTAAAGATCGGGGGCCGGTTCACCGGGTCACCCACGCTCCAATGCGCAGGCACATAGGTGGCCACCTCGCCAGAGCTGCACAGCGCGTTGCCATCCACATCCAGTGCGCGGATGCTGTAGTAGTAGGTGGTTTGCGGCTGTACCGTGCGGTCCAGCCAGGTCGCATGGCGCGATTGCGTCGTGCCCATGCGCACATAAGGGCCTTCGAGCTTTTCGGCGCGGTAGACCGCATAGCTGGCAGCGCCCGTATCGGCCCAGGTCAGCTGCACATTGCCGGGTTTGGCGCGCAGCTGGAGGTCATTGACGCAGGCGCCTTGCGGGGGAATGCTGACTGAGCCAAAGGCGTCCACATAGACATAGCCTCCATGGCCGCTGTGGGCACAGTCAGCACCCACCACGCGGATCTGCAGCTCGTTGCCCAGGCTGCTGTCGGGCACCTCCAGATCCACATCGATAAAGGGCGTGGACACCCATTTGCTGCCCTTGAAGATGGTGGTGTAGAACACGCGGCCGGGCTGGTTGGCAAAGGCAAAGTCGTAGTACAGCGTCTGGCCCTTGGTCAAATCCTTGATCTCGACAAAAAAGTAGGGCTGGCCCGTGGGTTCATGCCCCGGGTCCTCCAGCACGGCGGCGTAGCTGAAGCGCACGTGCAGCTTGCCATCGCCCGGGTCGCGGTCGGTTTCGGCAATCACGCCCTTTTGGCTGATCTCGTTGATATGCGCGCCGTTGTCATCGTCATTGACCTTGGCCGAGAAATTGCCTTGGCGCGGCAGCACCAGCTGCGGCGCACGCGGGTCAAAGCGGCCATCCACCACGGTCACCTTCTCCACCCCACCGCCGTTGAAGCGGACATCGGTCACCTGGAACGGTGGTGCACCGGTCAAACCCGGGTTCAGGCCAAAGCGCTTGGTCCAGCCTGCCACGGTCTGGTTTTCAAAATCGCCATTGACAAAGATGGCGTGCGAATCACCGCCCGCGCCCAAGCCCAGCACCAGCAGCAAGCCCAGGGTCCAGCCGCGCAGACTGCCCCAGCCGCCCTTGCGCTGCAGCCACAGCGCGCCGACCAGCAAGGTGCACAACGACAGCAAGCACAGCGCCAGCCATCCCAGGGTGGGAATGGACGCAAGCGCTCCCGCAGGCGCATTGACGGAGGCCGATGCACTGTTGTTGGACAGCATCGGATCGGGCAGCTCGGATGCCACGGTCACGGTATTGACCAGCGGCCCCCCGGCCTGCGCCATGACGCCGGTCACGTCGATGGTGATGGAGGCGCCCACGGGCATCGCGGCTACCAGGCGGATATCGGCACCCTGCCCGGCCGCTGCACCGCATACGGCACCGCCCCGTGCGCTACAGGCCCAGCGCACCTCGTCCACGCCCGAGGGCATGAGGTCTTCCAGCCGCGCTGCGCTGACTGCTGCCGGGCCATGGTTGACGACCACCAGCTGGAAGGCCAGCTTGCCGCCAGGCAGCACATTGGGCGTGCTAGTGGTTTTGAACACGGCCAGGTCGGCCTGCGCCCCTGCAGCAGAGCTGACGCTCAGCTGCACGACGCTGTCATTGTTGGTCGCATTGGTGTCCACGGTATCGGTGTGCGTAGGCGCCACCGAGGCGCGGTGTGTCAGCACCCCATCTGCCGTCGCCTTGCCGGTCACCGTCACCACCACCTGGTTGCCAGCGCCAGCCGGCACCTGGGCATCCACCCGCAGCTGGTGGCCGGCGCCAGGCGTTGCATCGCAGGCGGCCAGGCCCTGGGCCTTGCAAACCCACTGCACATCGGCCAAAGACGCAGGCACCGTGCTGCTCAAGGTCACACCACTGCCTGCGGCCAGACCGGGGTTACTGACTACCACCTGGAACTGCACCAGCTCGCCCAGCTTGTACTGGGTGTTGGTGACGGTCTGCGTGACGGCGTAATCCACCTGCGCACGCGTATCCGGAGCCGTACCTTTAAACACATAAAACTGCGCAAAATGCCTGCGCGACGATGCCAGGTCATTTTGCGCAGCACCGGCATTGTCTTGGTCGCCCAGCATCAGCCAAACGCTGAGTTCTTGCCCGGGTGCCAACTGCCCAGGTAGGGCGGACAGGGCAATGGCCATATCCTCCCCGGCGGCCGGCGCTTGGGTACGGTTACTCAGATCTCCCACAGCGGCGCGCGCCAGCAAGGAGCCAGCCCAATAACCCATTTCTCCGGCTTCCCAGCGGTCGGCCGCAATATGGCCAGCAGGCGCCGTCAGCGCCGGTGCCGAGACGGATTCATTGAAGAAGGTGTTATCCGAGGCATCTTGGTCAATATCCACGAAGCCGGAGATTCTGAGATTGTCGATTGGGGATGCCGACGCATTGCGAAGCAACCACTTCCACTGCACCGCACCCGCGCCAACACTGCTACTTTCCGCACGGACCAGGGTCAGGCCATTTTTGAGTGGGGCTGGGGTTGAGCTTGGGGCAGGAATCTGGCGTATTTCTTCCGCCAGCACGCCATCGCTGATGAAAAGACTCACCCGCTCTACCGTATAACCACTGCGCTGCGCAGCTGCGCTGCCTGATCCCAGAAGAAACCAGGCCACTATCAAAATAATGCTTACCTGAATTATTTTTTGTTGCAGCTGCAGTTTTTGTCGATACGTACCCAGATGACCTGTCATACCCCGCCCGTCGCTCAATTATAGAAATGGGCGCCATTCTCTCTTGAAACCTTTGTTTCTTTCTATCACTGTTTTTAAAAAGAACTACATTTACTTATGGTTTCTTAACTTATAAATTTCTTACAGAAGAAACTCGCGCTATTTCTTTCACCAGCCATTCAAAAATAAATAGGCGTGTCCCATGCCTTGGAAACCTCTGCAGAACTCCCTCGCATTTGCAGACGCCGTCAGTTTTTCAAATCATGTCCAGGGCCCGCATCTCCCTGACGTCCGCCCATCCAACGCAAATTCCCCAGTTTCAGGGATAGCATTTTTTCCCCGCTCGCCTACCATCGCGGGGTCTACCCCGCGTTGTACTGCCCATGCTCGAACCCTCCTTGCCTGTTGAAGATGCTGTTTTGCCCGTCCCGGTGCTGGTGGTGGAGGATGAGCCGCTCTTGCAAGAACGCCTGCGCCAGGTGCTGCGCCAATTGGGCTACGACGACGATGCGCTGATCTTTACCGCCACCTTGGCCGCCGCGCGGGCGGTAGTGGCTGAGGGCCCTGTGGGCCTGGCCTTGGTGGATTTACGCCTGCCCGATGGCAATGGGCAGAGCTTGATCGAGCAGCTGCGGGCTGATGACCCAGGCCTGGGCATTCTGGTGGTGTCGGCCTGGAGCTCGGAGGAGATGATCCTGAGCGCGCTGCGCGCCGGGGCCACTGGCTATGTGCTCAAGCAGCGTGATGATTTCGAGGTGATGCTGTCCATCCGCAGTGTGTTGCGTGGCGGTGCCCCCATCGACCCCTTTATCGCCAGGCGCATTTTGGAGTTGCTGCCACTGCGCGCGCCCCAGCCCGCCGATGGCACAGCCGCCAGCACCCACGGCGCTGAACCCGATGTGGGCCTGACGCCCCGGGAGGCCGAGATACTGCGCCTGGTGGCCGATGGCATGAGCAACCGAGAAATTGCCAATGAAGTGCATCTGTCCCGCCACACGGTGGAGAGCCATGTCAAGCGCATTTACCGCAAACTGGCCGTCTCCTCGCGCATGATGGCCGTGCGCGAAGCGCGTGCACGGGGAATGATTGAGTGAGCCCGCGCTGTCCTCCCCTGCCCCGCCTTTTGCAAGCCGGGGCGTCGCTGCTGGCGTCGCTGCTGGCGTTGCTGCTTGTGCTGTTGGCTGGGGCTGCCATGGCCCAAACCGCCCCGCCCAGCATCGCCGATGTGGCCAGTTGCAAGGCGCAGATCCTGCAGGTGGATGCGGCACGCGCCAGCACGCTCAACCCGCAGCTGCCCGCCCCTGCCGAGGGCTGGGAGCCGGTCAAACTGCCCGATCTCTGGACCCAGCGCTGGCCTGACCATGACGGTGCGGTCTGGTACCGCATTGCCTGGGAGCGCACTTGCAGCAGCCCACAAGCGGTGCTCGATGCCGAATCCGCCTCGCCCCCCGAGCCCGTCGCACTGGGCATTGATGGCATCAGCGTGGCCGGTGCGGTGTATGTGAACCATGACCTGCTCTGGAGCGATACCTCCCTGGTCGAGCCTCTGTCGCGCAGCTGGAATGTGCCGCGCTGGTGGCTGCTGCCCGAGTCGCTGCTGCAGCCGGGGGTCAACACCATCTGGGTGTATGCCGTGGGCCACCGGGCCTTGAGCCCGGGCCTGGGCCAGCTGCGCCTGGGCTCACCGCAAGAAGTGGCCCAGGTGCAAGCGGGCAAACAATGGCGCCAGCGCACGGTCTACTTTGTCAATGCCGTGCTCTGCGCGATGGCCGGGGTGCTGTTCTTCAGCATCTGGCTGCTGCAGCGCCGCGCGCGCGCTTACGGCTGGTTTGCGCTGATGGCCTTGTGCTGGATGCTCTACCTGAGCACCTACCTGGCGGGCAGCCAGTGGCCCTGGCCCGATTCGCTCACCCGCAGCCGCTTCAGTCTGGTAGCCCTGCTGGGCTATGTGCTGAGCGTCTGCATTTTTACCTTCCGCTTTGGGGCACAAAAACTGCCCTGGGTGGAGCGCTTTCTGTGGCTGCTGGCCTTCGTCGGTGCGGCTGTCACCTGCCTGGTGCCGCCCGAGCATGCGCGCCAGGGCTTTAGCCTGGTCTGGCAGGGCGCGACGGCGGTATTTCTGGTCAACGGGCTGCAGTTCCAGCTCCATGCCTGGTTTCCGCGCAAACGGCCACGCAATCTGGCGCATCTCCTGCTCGCCTGCATCTGGCTGCTGCTGACCTTGGTGGCGCTGAACAACCTGTACTCGGTGCTGGACCGTTGGCAGGTGGCACGCGACTGGGCCGCCCTGAGTGGCGTGCTGGTGATTGGCCTGCTGATGCTGCTGCTGGGCGGGCAGCTGGTGCGGCAGATGCATGAGGTGCGCCGCTTTAACCGCGAGCTGAAGGTGGGCGTGGAAACGGCGCGCAGCGAGCTGGCCCTGGCCTTGGAGCGCGAGCATGTGCAAGCGCTGGAGAACGCCAAGCTGCAAGAGCGCATGGCTCTGGCCCATGACCTGCACGACGGCCTGGGCGGTGCCCTGGTGCGCAGCATGGCACTGGTGGAGCAGGCGGACGAGACCATCAGCAGCGCGCGCGTGCTGTCCTTGCTCAAAAGCATGCGCGATGACCTCAACCAGCTGATTGACTACGGCTCCAGCGCCGGCGCATCGGTGCCCGACACCCCTGTGCAATGGGCTGCGCCATTGCGCCATCGCATCACCCGCATTCTGGACGAGATCGGCGTGCAAACCCACTGGAGCATTGCCGGGCAGTGGCAAGGCAGCCTGCAAGAAGGCAAGCGCCCCAATGCGCTGCAGTGTCTGCTGCTGACCCGCTTGGTGGAAGAAGCCCTGTCCAATGTCATCAAGCACAGCCATGCCAGCAAGGTGCGGGTGGAGTACTCGCAGCCCAGGCCCAACCAGCTGCTGGTGCGGGTCGAGGACGATGGTGTGGGCTTTGATGTGCAGGCCGTGCAGCGCGCCGGCCAATCGGTGGGTATGCGCAGCATGGCTGCGCGCGCCGAGCGCCTGGGCGCCAGCTTCAGCGTGCAATCGAGCCCGGCGGGCACGATGGTGACGGCCGTGCTGCAGCTGGGTGCGGGTTTGCCGGCGGCAGCACCGGGCATGGGGTCGCGCTGAGGGCTTAGGCGCCAGCCCAGCTGCTTGTCTTTGCCGTCCCAGCCGCAGAGCAAGCGCCGTTTAAACCCTAAAAAGGCCACCACAGACAGATGCCTGTGGTGGCCTTTGGACTTTTTATGCCTTGACCGGACCCGCGCTCAGTGCTTCACCGCCTCGCGCCAGCTGATGCGCTTGCCCTGCGGCTGGGGCGCGGCCACCGGAATGAGGATATCAAGAGGCTGGCCCACGACACCCGTCTCGACGTGGCTGGTGACAATGCCATTGGGGTTGGCAGTCAGCACATTGCCGACGATGAGGGTATCGGGCACCTGCACGCCAGCCATGCCGCCTTCGGGGCCACCGTTCACCGCCAGCCCGGTTTCGAAGTTGAGGTAGTTGAGCCAGCCGTAGCCGCCAGCCTCGCAGGGTTCATCCGTCGGCACATTGCTGGCAACCACCAGCGTGGTGCCGGCCAAGCGCAGGTTGACGTTCACCCGCTCACCGGGATCGGGCAGGTCCACAAACCAGCCTTTGCGGCGGTCATTGCAGACGGCGGGTGCAGTGCCTGCTTGGCATTTGAGTCGGCGCGTTATGGTGCCGTCCTCCTCCGTGGTTTGGCTCAACTCGGATTGTTTGAGATCCGCCCGGAAGGCAGGCCCGCTCGTGGTGTAGCCTTCGGCCTTGTCATCAAAGCCATAGATCGACTGCTTGTCGGTATTGCCCATATCCGCCGTCCCAAACAGCCTGCCGGTTGCGACCAGAATGCGCGGCAGCTGCGTGCTGCCCTGCACCAGCTCCACCCGGGTGGTAATGGGCTGGGGTTTGCCGTCATGGATGAGCTGCACTACCTTGTTCACCTCGAACTTGTTCGCGGCCACACTCCACTGAAAGCGCCAGACATTGCCTTCCAGATCGCCGCCGTAGAGCAAACGGGTGGTGTTGTCGCCCGCAGGGTCGCGCAAGTAGTTGTTGATCTCGCGCAGGCCGCTACCGGTGGGGGTGGTCATTTGCGCCATGCGTTCGCCGGTGCTGGCATTGAGCACAAACACATGGTTCTTGCCGTCGGCATTGTTGTAGCCCGAGGTCAGAAACACGGCCCAGCTGCCATTGGGGTGCTTGGAGATGATGGGCCTGCCAAAGCTCAGGCCCATGTTGGGCAAGTTGCTCTCCCACAGCGGCTTGGGGTTCTTGGGGTCGCTGATGTCGAGCGCGTAGTAGCCCTTGCCGCCTTTGTTGAAGCCGCCGACCAGGATGGTTTTCCAGACGTTGCCGTCCTGGATATCTGCCACGACGGGCGCGCCGTCGACAAAGTAGCGGTGGCCGCCGTCGTAGTCAACACTGGCCAGGCGGGCCATCTCGGGCATCACGGCGCGGGGCACAAAGGCCCAGGCCTCACGGGCTGCCAATTGCACGTCCCGGCCGCCTACTTTTTCGGTCTTGCGCAGGTCGGTCTCGGCATGGAAGGCATGCAGCATGCCGTCGTTGCCGCCCACATACACCATGCCTTGGCGGTTCTGCTGACTCAGGCGGTAGGCGGCATAGCCGGTATCGCGGTAGCGGTGCACAGGCTTGCCCACATACAAAGGCTGCGAGCCGATGATGTCGCCCAAACGGCTTTCGCGCGGGCGGTAGAGGCGGTTGGCATCGCTCAGCGCAAAGCCTTCCAGGCTGCGATCGCCGCGCAGATAGTTCACCAGGTTGGCGCCTGCGGCGGCCTGCTTTTGCGCATCGCTCATCTGCGCATGCTGGGCCAGGCGGGTGGTCAGGGCATCGGCATTGAAATGGCTTTGCAGGCCGCCCAGGTTGGCGTAGGTAAATTCCGCCAGCGCGCCCGCATTCATAAACAGAATGCGGCGGTTGTCGGTGGCCAGGTCGCGCTTGTCCAGCGCATCCTTGGCCGACCAGCCCAGGATGGGCTTGCGCTTGCCCGAGCTCAGATCAATGTCAAAGGCCTGCAGATCGCCTGACCAGCGGCCGGTGCGGTAGCTGGCGGCATAGGCAAAGTTGTTGCCCGCCTCGGTGACCGGCGAGGTCACGCCCACACTGGCGCCCGAGCCCAGGGCCGCGCGGATATCGGCAAACACCTCGGCCAGCCCGGCCTGGATGGCGGTCGGGTCATTGGCGCTGAAGTACAGGCCCCGGCCATTGACGGCGGTGTGCCAGAAGTCGTCGATGGACTCGGGGCTCTCGTAGTTGCTGGTGTCATCCTTGGGCCAGATGGGCCAGGTTTTGAGGCCGCTGCG
Source organism: Comamonas sp. (assembly GCA_036667955.1). Classification (GTDB taxonomy): domain Bacteria; phylum Pseudomonadota; class Gammaproteobacteria; order Burkholderiales; family Burkholderiaceae_C; genus Comamonas. The sequence goes on along the minus strand of JAVWTB010000001.1, from coordinate 454,288 downwards.
CAGATCGGCAAAATCGCCGGCACCGTTTTTGTAGTCCTTGTGGTACTTCAAGGTGCCCGATACGCCCATGCCGATCACATAGGTGCTCATGTGCTGCCAGTTAACCTTGTCATCTTCGGCGCCGGTGCCCACGGGCCGCACCTTGTTGTCCCAGCCGCGCGGCCTATCGCTGCTGCTGCCGGGGCGCAAGTCGGTGGCGTAGTAGTACTGGGCCACGTCGGCCAGCGAGTTGCTGCTGCCGCCCGTCGCCGGGCTCAGGTGGTCTTCGTCGCAAGGCAGTTTGCCGCAGCGGGTGTGGGCTGATGGCAGGTCTGACCAGGGCGCCGTGCCTGGCTGGGGTCTGCCGTTGGGCGGCAGTTGCAAAGGCAGTTCCTCAGGGCTGTAGCAAACCGCAGGTGACTCCAGCTCACCGCTGAACGCGATTCTTCCCGGTGGTCTGACCAAGGTACGGCCAGTCTCTGCCGCGCCCGCCAGCGTGACGTTATCGGTCCAGTACTCACCGCTGTAGACCTTCTTGTTGCCTTTGTACTCTTCGCAGGTCGCTGCGGGGCAGTTCTCGGGCTTGGTCGGCACAACCGTGGTCGATCCCAGGCCCACGCCGCTGCAGTCGGTCACCTTGTGGGTGATGGGGTTGTAGCCAGGCACGCAGAGCTCGCCTTGTGGCACATCTACCGTCTCGGGGCCTTCTTGCAGGCACTGGGTCTCCACACCACTGCTATCCGTGCCCGCCTGGCAGGCGGCAAAGTCTGCCTCCGATTGCAGATAGACCAGGCCTTCGGGGGTGCTCTCGTCGACCTTCTCGCAGGTGCTGGTGAGCCAGTTATTTTCTGCGACCGGACGTCCAGCGCCTGGATCCTTCGCGATGATGGCTTCGCAAGTGCCATAGCCAATGGATCCTTCTGCTCTACGCTGCTCGCAGAACGTGATGGATTTATAGCCCTCGACCGGGCCCTGGCAGCTGGGGACTTGCCGGGCAATCTGCTGCCTTGGTGCGCAGGTGGTTTGCATCCAGTTCGGGCTGCTAGGGCTCACTGGCGTGCAGGTTGCCACATTCTCCCTGCCTCTTTCTGTCAGCTGGCAAACGCTGTAAATACAGCCGTTCTCGGGGCTGGCATTTTGCGGAATGCAGGCAGCAGGATTGGCCGGCGTGGGCGCTGGCGGCTGCAGGCCCTCCATGCCCGGTGCGGGGGTGCAAAGGCCCACGCCCGGCGGCGTCACCGTCCTGTCCTGGCATGCGGTGCCTACCCAATTGTTAGCACCCCTGGGGGCATCTGGCGTGCACGATTCCACGCCCCGCCAAGGCGTTTCTTGCCGTGCGCATGTCAAATCGTAGCCTGGCGTGGAGATCTTGCGGCAGGCCGCCGAGTCTGGTTGTACCGGGCCGCTCCAGCTGCTCTGGGCATTGCTGCATTCCACCGCGTAGTTGCCCTCGATCCCGGCATGGCAGGCGCTGGGCGCTACCGTGCTGCTCGAAGGGTGTCCTCGGCCTTCGCACAGCATGTTCATGCGGCCTGGCTGGTTGGGCAGGTTGCCGGGCGTGCAGGAGGCCACCATCTCTGAATCCCCCCGCTGCCTGCACTCGGTGTAGCTGCTGCTGGCGGCGTCCCATACCGGAGCGCTGGTGACCTGGCAGCTGTTGTCGGTTTCGCCATCATCGCCGTTGACGGCCTCACGAGTGCAGGTGCTGCTGCGGTAGCCATTGGCCTGGGTAGCGCCCACATTCACACACTGGTCCTGCGGCACATAGCGCTCCTCCCGGTGGGTGTTGACGCAGTGGCTGAACTCCACCAGCGCAGTGCTGCCCCCGGCGGCCTCGATAGCAGCAGCCAGTTGCGGGTGGATGCTGTTGCAGGCCAGCACTGGCCCGCTGTAGGCTGGCACGGCTACGCCTTCACAGGCGATGGTGCCTTCGCCGGGCACATACTGGCCGTTCCTGCTGCAAAAGTCGCGCGCACTGACCACCTTCTCGGTCGGGCCATCGCACTCCACCTGGTAGTCGCCCGCCCTGCCCGGTGTGCAGGACTCCACCACCTTCCAGCTGTCGCCGCCCGGCGGCTCCACCTTGCAGCCGCTGGCAAAGGCCTCGCACACGGCTTTGTCGGTGGTCTTGAGCTCCACCTCGCCCAGGGCCGGGTTTTTGTACCAGTAAAAATAGCGTTTTTCCCGGATTTGCCGGGCCACCGCCCGCGCCCAGGGCGTCTGGGTTTCGGTGCTCCAGGCGGTGACGAGCTTGTTGCGGTATTGCTTTTTATTGATGTAGTTCCAGCTCAGGCGCTGCTGGTACAAGCTTTTGGTGACCGTGTGCGTGCCCTGGGCATGCCAGTACTGGCTCTCATTGGCCAAGAAATCGCCACCCGCTGAGGACGGTGCCTTGTGGAACACGCGCATCATCTGGGTGTTTACCTTTTCCCACCAAAACAGATTGGCGGAATGCCAGCTGCGGTGTATCACATCCTTTTTGATGATCTTTTTGTAGACCGTCTCGGTCTTGGTGCCGCCGCCGGGCACGGTGACCTTCCAGCCGATGGTGCAGTCCGCCGGTTCGTACGCCACCGAAGCATCGCGCGAGTACTTGTAGCCATTGACGGAGCCGTCATAGATGGGGCGCGGGCGCAGCCCATCGGGCGTGGTCAGCGAGAGGGGTGGGCCATCCTGCTGACCGACCAGGGTGGTGCCATCGATCTGCACCGGGCCTTTGCCCCTCGTCTCTTGGCCCACGTTCCAATACCCATCGGTGGTGACGATGGTGTAGTGCCGCTGGCAGGCAGAGACCACGGGGTCGACAAAGGGGCGCATGCTGTCGTTGATGCTGTCGCTCTTGCCCGCGTAGTAGCGGCCTACGCGCGCCAGCGCCTCGCGCGTGGGCGAGGTGCCGCCGGTTTTAGTGCCCTGTATGGTCTGGAACCAGGCCTGTTTGTCCGTGCCGCCAAAGTCCTGCACGGGCAGGAAATGGCTGTGCGCACCCGAGCCAGGTTTGGCCACCGTCAAAAAGCCTACCCGGAAGTTGTCATTGAGCGAGCCAAAGGCCAGGCTGACGGAGGACTTGGCCATGTTGATACGCGTGCGGTAGTAGCTGTACCAGATGGCAAAGTTGCGCTCTTGCGCTGCGTTATTGCCAATCTTGACGCGCATCCAGCGGCCATTGATCTGGCCGCCCGGCACACCGTCGATCGGCTGCGAAATATTGCCGCTGTCCTGCACGCTGCCGTCATCGGTGAGCAGCGCTGGCACGGTGGGCCAGGTGCAGCTGGCCTCGCGCTCCCAGCTAGGCATGGTGGGGTAGGTGCTGCTGCTGGGCGTCCATCGGAAGTAATACGCCCGCTGGGCCGGGTCATCGTAGAGCGCTCGGCGGCGCGTGTCGCCGTCATAGGCCTGGAAGGCGGTGGACAGATTGACGGTGCCCAGCGTTTGGTCGTAGCCGTCCTTCCACGCCGCTGAAAAGCTGGGCACGGGCATGTCGGTGCTGCCATCGGCTTGCTTGGGCAACGCGTAGCGGGTATCGGGGTTGTAGTACAGCGTATTGCACAGCGCGCTCTTGTAACCCACCGGAAAGTAGGTGACCCCATCGCGCTCCCAGTCATCAGGCATATGGCTCCATTTCATGGAGTCCGAGGTGTCGAGCAGCAGCATGACATTGGGCTTGGCCTGGTCGGCCAGAATGCCGAGCGGTACATCGGCGATATCTACCGCATCCTGGGGCGTGGTATTGGCCACGGCGATGCCGGCAAACATGCCTGCCGCCACGGCGCCCGTACCCAAGATGGCCCAAAGGCCTGTGGCCCGGGGCCAGCGCAGCGGGGGTCTGAATTTCTGAAGCATTTCCCTCTCCTTCGTCCTCATTGCTTATCGGGCCCCTAGGGGCCTGTGGCAGCGGTGGGCGTCTGCGCGCCGGTCACTGCCGCCTCGATGGTCTTGTCCCAACATGGTCTGCGATCGCGCTATCTCGCTATCGCGCCCTCTCGGCCACTTGGCCACTTGGCCACTTGCCCAGTTGCCTGCTACGGCGCACTGGTGTGCCTGCTTGTGGCATGGGGCTTGTGGCAGGCGAACCGCCCGCCGTCAATACACCGTCATCTGCACATAGCTCAGGGTCTCGCGCGGGCCCAGGGCCCGGGCCGTGATGCGGTACATCGGCCGGTCATTGCAGGGCAGCACGCCGCCGGGGCTGTCGGAGGAGCCGGGGCAGCCGGTGCTTTGGGGCGCCACGCAAGACTGGCCGGACGCATTCCATGGCCCGGTGCTGCTGCACAGGCGGTGGATCATGTAGTGCACCTGGTTGCCCAGGCCGTCATCAGCGGTGGCTTGCCGGGCGCTGCTCCATGCCAGATCTTTGGCGGCGATCTTGGGATCCACCTGGGCGAAATACCCCGCACTGGCGTTATTGCCATCGAGCGCGGCACTGTTCTGCGACAGCTGGTCCAGCTGCGCCAGGCCGTGCTCCAGGCCCAGATCGGCCCCCGTGGTGGCTGTCTGCTTAAAAGCAAGGCTGCCCGCGATAGACGAGCCGGTGGTCGTCGTGCGCACCAGGGCCAAGGCGGTGAGGGTCATCACCAAGAGCACCACCAGGGCCACCAGCAGCACGACGCCGCGTGCGGACTGCGGCCGGCGCATGGGGACCAGGTTGCGGTATCGGTTTTTCATGGTGCTTGTTGCCCCCATAAGGTGTTGCGCAGCGGGATCACGCTTTCGTAGACGCGGTAGCGGTAGTGCTGCCAGTCCGTGTCTCCTTCGCCCTCCAGCCCGAACAGCTTGCTGCCATTGGCCCAACGCGGGTCGCTGGTGGTGACTGGCTCGCGCTCGTACTGCGAGCTGCGCAGCAATACCGCTATGCGTACCGCAAGCACCCTCTCCCAATCCGGGGTGGTTTTCGGAGATGTTGCGGTGGGGCTGGCAGTCCACTGGTCAACCTGACCGTCACCATTCACGTCATAGCCATACTCCGCCTGAAAACGGAGCACATCCTGGGCCACGGACACGCTGTTGCTGCTGGTCTCGTCCAGGTGGTTGTAATAGACCAGTTCATGGCCCCGCAGGCTCCAGACATGCAACTGCGGCTCAGGCCCCAGGTTGTAGAGGGCGCCCTCGCCCAAGCTGGTGGGGCCGCCGTCGAGCATGCGGCGCTTGTCGCCGCCATTGCGGCGGGGTGCCGCCGTGGCGCCGGTGTAGAAGTTGGTGTAGCTGCCCAGGCCCTGGGCCACCTGTTTGCTGGGATAGGGCTGGGGATCGGTGCCCGTCGCCACTGTGGAGCGCGCACCTGCGGTGATTTCCATCATCAGGCACTCTCGGGTGTCGCTGTCCGACGTGCCTACCACCACATCGCCCGCATGCAAGCCTGCATTGGATTTCTCCATGCTGAAGACGCCATTGGCGCTGGCCTCGTAGCGCGATCCGCTCACCATATTGGCGGATGAGCCGGTGAGCACCCAGAGCTCCTGGCCCTCGTTCAGGATGCGCACGGGCACCAGCGGAAACTGGAAGGCTTGTGGACTGCGGCCGCTGGTGTGGGCCTGTACCGCACAGCCCAGGTGCCGCGCCTCCATGGTGGCAAAGCCCAGGCCTGCCGAGCGGATATCGCGCTCAACGCTGAACAGGGCCAGGGCGCCAGTGCTTTGGGCATCGCTGACGGCAGAGACCGTGCGGCGCTGCTTCTCAGACACGCCATAGAGCTGGTAGATCGCAAGCATGCTGGCCAGGCCAATGGCCAGGCCGACAAGGATTTCGATGATCGAAAAGCCCGCTTGCGGCTGGTGCCGCACCTGGCTGCAGCCAGCTGGCCTGCCCTGCTGCAGACGATGCATATACGTCGTTTTCATGCGGATGGGCCTAATGGACATAGGCCTGGATCTGGTAGTTGCGCAGTGCCGCGTCATGCGGGGCTTGCCAGCACAAGGTGACGGTGACCTGGTTCAGATCACCCGTGGTATTGACCAGAATTTGCTGGCCTGCGGCCTCCGCGCCAGGCAGGCCATGCACGTTGGTCACCTCGCCGCGTGCGGCAGACAACACACCGCTCAGCTCTGAATTGGTGGTCGCCGTGCCGCTGAAACTGCATTGCGCGCCACCGCTTGGCTGGTGCTGCAAGCGCTGTAACGACGCAGCCAGCGCCGCTGGTGAGCTGCGGTTTACCTTGAGCGAGATGGTCTGCACAATTTGGGCGGCAAACATACCCGCCTCGGTGCGGTATTGGGCCTGCCCAGCCGAGGTGACGGAGCGGGCCGTGAGCCCGGCAATGCCCAAAATACCAAGCACAATAATCATGATGGCGACCAGCGACTCGATCAGCATCATGCCCCTCTGGCCCGATGCTCCTACAGGCGTTGCAATGCGAGGTATCAGCATTTGCGGTTGTCCCCCTCAACCGCGATGGATGGATCGCACAGCCGCACCTGGCCACCAAGCGAGATGGCAACGCGCAGACAGCGCTGGGCGCCACTGTCTTCCATACAGCTGGTATTGGATGGCTTGAAGTTCACGTCATGGGCGCTGGACGCCCTGCCATGGCTGTCAAAAGTGACCGTCACTTGCTCAGACTGTACGGACAGTGACGATGCGCTCTCTTGGGCCTTGCTGGCAATCAACATCTCGCCGACCGTCACGCTCCAGCCGCGCCCGCTGTCTGTAAGGTTGATAGCCACATCGGCATTGCGGCGCAGGGCCTCAGCCCGGGCCAGCTGCGCGCCGTCGTAATAGGCTTGGGCGCCCGCGCGGATTTTGGTATCGAGAATATAGGTGCTGGCCGATGGCATGGCCAGCAGCAGCAAAAAGACGGTAAGGGCCAGCCCCACCATCAGCTCGACCAAGGTAAAGCCTTGGTGGGTACGGAGCCTGCGCATCAGCAGCTTCCATCCTTACGGGCAGACCAACAGCCTGAGCCTGCCGTCCAGCCTGGCGCTGCGCCAGTGGTGGTGCGCTCGCCCTTTTCGTTCAACTCAAATATAAATCCGTCCATGGCACCTCGACCGGTGGCAGTCACGGTAAAGGTGGATGCGCCTGGGCTGCAGCCGTACCCAAAGCGGGCAGTGTCCCCCGGCTTGGCAGCTATCCTGCTGTCGCAGGCGCCAACATAGGTCCGGTTGTCCTGGTAAAACTGCTCCATCTTGGCGCCCATATCAGCCAAGGGCGTGATGCCCTCAACGATCTGCCCGCGCTTGATGTACTCGCTGTAACTGGGCAAGGCGATCGCCGCCAGGATGGCCACGATAGCGACCACAATCATGACCTCGATCAGTGTGAAACCGCGCTGCACCCGTAGCCGAGCATGGGCCCGGCTGTAACGGCCTGCTTGAGAAATATGCATGATGACCCCCTCTCCTCACCGCCGTTGCACAAGGTGCTGCGGTGCTCCGGCAATCGGATGAACAGGCCACTCCCAGGGAGACACTGCAAGGAAGCCTGCTCTAGGAGTCACAAGGCTCTGTTCATCTATTAAATTTATTGAAATTTAGAAATTCATATGATTTCTAACTACTGCGCATCACAGGAGATAGTTAGCTATTTTCTTAGCAATAACTTACATCAATAGTTATTACAAATATCTATGTTTGCTTAGTTTTTAAGCATTTTTTGGCATGCGGCTGCAGCCGTCGCGGTGGGCATTGGCGTGCAAATGCCCCTATAAAAAATACTTTTTGATAGCACGCTACTGAACCCAGACGATGTCTCCTGGGATTCGAAAGGCTGGAAGGGGCAGGAGAAGGGCCAGACCTTGCCGAGCACTGGCGGCCCGGCAGCGGTTGGCACAGCCCGTAGCGGGCATTTGCTCACAAATACCAAATGCTGTTGCAAATACGCCTCTCGGTAGATGCCAAAGTTACATCTGCCCGCCATGGGCGCGGTCAGCAAAGCTGGTGGCGATGATGCGGCAGTGCGTGCGGAGCGCAAAGGTTCAGGCCCCGCAGCCTGGGCCGGGCCTCAGCCGCTGATACACAGGCCACGGCGCCTGGGGTACCTTCCCCCACCAGGGGCAGGCAGGGTGCCACAGGCCCAAAGTTCTCTCTGCAAAATTCCCTGCCGTGGTCTGAACGCGGGCTCGGGCGATCCGCTGCTCTGTCTTCCTCGGCAATAGCTGCCGCTCGCCTTCACAAGACGCCTTGCGGCGCATCCCGATTCCCGCGTCCATCCCATGGGGCGAGGGTTTTGCAGAGGAACCCAAGCGGCGCTTATTCCGCCTTCAAGGCCTTGAGCAAGCTGTTGGCGTTGGCCTCGACCATGTCGATATAGGTGGCAGCCGGGCCGCCTGCGGGCGAGAGCGCATCAGAGTAGAGCCGGCCGCCAATGGCAGCACCCGTCTCGCGGGCCAACTGCTCGAGCAAGCGCGGGTCGGAGATGTTCTCCACAAAGATGGCGCCAATGCGCTCCTCACGTACTTGCTTGACCAGCGCAGCCATGTCGCGGGCGGAGGGCTCGGACTCGGTCGACAGGCCGCGCACCGGCACAAAGCGCAGGCCATAGGCCTGGGCAAAGTAGCCAAAGGCATCATGGGTGCTGACGACGCTGCGCCGCTCTGCAGGCAGGGCAGCAAAGCGCTGGCGCAGGCTGGCGTCCAGGGCCGTCAGGCGGGCGATGTACTGCCTGGCCTGCTGGTCGTACTGGGCAGCGTTGGCGGGGTCTGCCTTGGCCAGGCCCTGGGCGATGTTGCGCACATAGACAATGGCGTTGCGCACATCCTGCCAGGCATGGGGGTCCTGAGGACCGTGGTTATGGCCATGGTGGTGGCCGTGCCCATGGTCATGCCCCGCCTTGTCAGCGCCAGCGCCGTGGTCGTGGTCTTGGCTATTGGGCAAGATGCGCACTGCAATGCCCTGCGATGCCACGATCTCCTGGCCCTTGAAACCTGATGCCTTTTTCAGCCTGGGCAGCCAGCCCTCAAACCCCAGGCCATTGGCCACCAGCACCTTGGCTTGCAGCAGCTGGCGTGCCTGCTGCGGCGTAGGCTCAAACACATGGGCATCGCCATCGGGGCCCACCAAGGCGGATACGGTGACCAGACCGCCGCCGACCTGGCGGGTCAAATCCTGCAAGATAGAAAAGCTGGCCACCACGGGCAGCGGCTGGCCCGCAGCCCAGACGGAGGTGGCGGGCAAAGCGCTGCTCAGCGCCAGCCCCATCAGCGCGCGGCGGTGGAGGAAAAAATTCGTCATTCAGAGACTCCCATTGGTTCAGACACAGAATCGTTGCCAAGCCTTTGGCGCTGTGCGCGCACGCTGCCCAGCCGACCCAGGCACAAAGACAGCAGGTACAGCAGGCCCAGGCCCAAGGTGATGGCGGCCGATGCCGCAATGCCCGCGTGGTAGGACAGCAGCAGGCCCAGCACGCTGCCGGCCATGGCAATGCCCATCGACAGCGCCATCTGCAGCCCCACGCCGCGCAACCAAAAGCGCGCGCTGGCGGCGGGCAGCACCACCAGGGCCACCGCCATCAGGGTGCCCAGCGAATGGAAGCCCCCCACCAGGTTGAGCACCAGCAACAGCATGAACACCGCATGGCTGATGCGGCCCATGCGCCCCTGCAAGCGCAAATAGCCGGGGTCCAGGCACTCCATCAGCAAGGGCCGGTACACCAGCGCCAGCCCCAGCATCGAGAGCATGGCGATGGTGGCCGTCAGGTACAGGGTGGGATCGTCCAGCGCCAGCACGGAGCCAAACAGCACATGCAGCAGATCCACATTGGAGCCGCGCAGCGAGATCAGCAGCACGCCCAGCGCCAGCGAGATGAGGTAGAAGCCGGCAAAGCTGGCGTCTTCACGCAAGGCGGTGTAGCGGGTGACCACCCCCGCGAGCATGGCCACCACCAGGCCGGCGGCTAGGCCGCCTATCGTCATGGCCGGCAGTGACAGGCCAAACAGCAAATAGCCCAGGGCCGCGCCCGGCAAGATGGCGTGCGACATGGCATCGCCCACCAGACTCATGCGGCGCAGCAGCAAGATGGTGCCCAGCGGGGCGGCACCGGCGCTCAAAGCCAGGCAGCCGGCCAACGCGCGGCGCATAAAGCCATAGTCCGCAAAGGGCTGCCACAGCAGCTCGGCGATCATGCCCACCTCCGGGCAGCAGCCAGTGCGGGCAGCACATCGGCCGTATCGCCCCAGGCCAGCTGCGTGCCCGCCAGCGCCAAAGCCTGCGGAAAACAGGCCTGCACCATGTCGCGGTCGTGTAGCACGGCCAGCACGGTTCTGCCCCGCGCATGCCACTGCTGCAACAGCTGTAGCAGCACATCGATGGAGGGCTCATCCACGCCGCTGAAGGGCTCGTCCAGCAAGATCACCGGCGGGTTCTGCACCCAGAGCCGGGCAAAGCGCATGCGCTGAAACTGCCCGCCCGAGAGCTCGGCAATCCAGCGCGGCTGCCAGCCCTGCAGGCCCACCGCAGCCAGGGCCGCGCTGATCTGCGCGCGCTGGGCATCGCTCACTGCCCGCAGCGCACCGGTCTGCGCCCACAGGCCCAGGCTGACAAAGTCCTCCACGCTGATGGGAAAGTCACGCTCCACCTCACACACCTGCGCCAAGTAACCCAGGGCGGCAAGCGGGTAGCGGCAGCGCAGCGAACCCTGCATGGGCGCCAGCAGCCCCAGCAGGCCCTTGAGCAAGGTCGATTTGCCACCGCCATTGGGGCCGACGATGGCCGTCAACGAACCAGCCGCAAACTGCCCGCTGACACCGCGCAGCGCCAGCTTGCCGCCATAGCCCAGGCCCAGGTTGGAGAGTTCGATATCGACGCCGTGCACGGCCGCCGGCAGACCGACAACGGACTGCGTCATGGCTGCTGCACCGCCCATAGCACGACCCCCCAGAGCAGCGCGCTCAGGCCCAGCGCCAGCAGGCAGCGCGCCAGCGCCGAGGCCTGCAAGGCACTGCGGCGCCTGGTTTTTTGTATTGATCCCATAGCTCGTTTATTCGCAGCTGCCGTTCCGCCCAGCCAACCTGGGCGGCATCTCATACGCACCTGCAGCATCTTCAAAATGTGATGTTATAACATCAAATTAAAATGCCAACGAAAAAGCGCAGCCCAGCCTGGCGCAGGCCACCATGCACCGAAGCAGAAAACTCGCGTGGTTTGAGGAGAGAAGGAAGCGGCCCGAAGCGCTCAGGCAGCCGGCGCAGCAGTGCAGCGGCTGCAAATGCCATGCATTTCGACATGGGTGCTGCTGGGGCGAAAGCCGTTGGCCTTGGACCAGGTTTTGAGGCGCCGCTCTACCGCGGGCTCCAAAAACTCATCCACCCGGCCGCAGCGGTCACAGATGGCGAACACCACCAGACCGTGGTCGTGGCCTTCGGCATGCGCATGGGCGCAGACCACAAAGGAGTTGAGGCTCTCAACCCGGTGCACCAGCCCGTATTCGATCAGCTTGTCCAGCGCACGGTAGACCTGCTGGGGCGCACGCACACCGGCATCCCGCAACTGGTCGAGCAAGGCATAGGCGCTGGCGGGATTGGCCTCGCGTGCAAGCGTTTGCAGCACCAGGGCTTGGTGCTTGGTCAACTCGGGCTGGGGCGTTTTGGCGACTGTGGACATGGTGACTACAAAGGCAGAGGCCAGAGTTTAGCCGGTCTGCTGTGCGGGCGCCGCCAGCGGGGGCACCGCAGGGGCTCCCTCCTGCTCCTGCGCGGCTTGCACAAACCAGGCCTGCACAGCACGCCAATGCGCATCGCCGTACAGGCGCCGAAAGCGCTGGGTTTCTTCTAGTTGCGGGTTGCGCCACACCGCCAGGCGCTGCGCGATGAAGTCGGCGCTCAAGGGAATGCCGCATTCGACGGTGATGCAGTGGTGCCACTGCGCATACGTGCTGGGAATCATCTGTGTCCTTTTCTTATCTCGACAGCCACCACTCCAGGTTCTCGGTGAACGGTTGAGAAAAGCTAGCTTGAATTTGTTATGTTATAACATATCGAATTACCAACGACCTCGCCACCAAGGGCTGGCCTGGGCATGCAGCAAGCCACCCAGGCCAGCACCAACCCCGCATTCCACGATGACCTCCTCCACTCTCTCTCATCCGCTGGCCACCACCCGCGCACCCAAGCTCCCCGTCACCGTACTCTCGGGATTTTTGGGCGCCGGCAAAACCACCCTGCTCAACCACATCCTGAACAACCGCGAAGGCCGACGCGTGGCAGTCATCGTCAATGACATGTCCGAGGTCAATATCGACGCGGCCCTGGTGCGCCAGGGCGGGGCCGAGCTGTCGCGCACCGATGAGAAGCTGGTGGAGATGAGCAATGGCTGCATCTGCTGCACCCTGCGCGAGGACCTGCTGGTAGAAGTAGCCCGCCTGGCCAGCGAAGGCCGCTTTGACCAGCTGGTGATCGAGTCCACCGGCATCTCCGAACCACTGCCTGTTGCCGAGACCTTTACCTTTGCCGGCGAGGACGGCCGCAGCCTGGGCGACGTGGCGCAGTTGGACACCATGGTCACGGTGGTCGATGCCTTTAACTTTTTGCGCGACTACAGCTCGCGCGACCACCTGCAGGCCCGTGGCCAATCCATGGGTGACGAGGACCAGCGTACCGTTGTGGACCTGCTGGTCGAGCAGATCGAGTTCTGCGATGTGATCGTGCTCAACAAGTCGGACTTGGTATCCAACGAAGAGCGCGAGCAGCTAATGGGCATCTTGCGTGGCTTAAACCGCCGCGCCCGCATTGAGCTGGCCGAGTTTGGCCAGGTCCCCCTGCACAAGGTGCTGCAAACGGGTCTATTCGATTTTGAGCAAGCCTCCCAGGCCCCCGGCTGGCTGCAGGAGCTGCGCGGCAGCCACCAGCCCGAGACGGAGGCCTACGGCATTGGCAGCTTTGTTTACCGCGCGCGCCGCCCCTTCCACCCCGAGCGCTTTGCGGCGCTGGTCGGCAGTGAATGGCCGGGGGTTGTGCGCTCCAAAGGCTTTTTCTGGCTGGCGAGCCACCCCACGTTGGCAGGCCAGTGGTCACAGGCCGGCGCCGTTGCTCGCCACAGCGCTGCTGGTTACTGGTGGGCTGCCGTGCCCGAAGAACGCTGGCCCCAGGACGAGGAGGCGCTGGCCCTGATCCGCGCCGCCTGGGATCCGCAGGTGGGCGATGCCCGCCAGGAGCTGGTGCTGATCGGCATGGGGATGGACGAGGCCGCCCTGCGTGCGCAGCTGGATGCCTGCTTGCTCAGCGATGCGGAGATGGCGCAGGGGCCAGCGGTATGGACGGGGTGGGGGCGTTCGTTTGCGGATTGGCCGGAGAGCGCAGTCTAAGCAGCCACGATGCATTGGTAGCGATCCAGAATCTTCCGGCCTCGGCCCTGCGCTGACCTACCCAGACCGGCGCTCTCACACCAGCTTCTTATAAACCGCAATGGTTTCGCTGGCACAGCGATCCCATGACAGCTGCGCCGCTCGCACTAGTCCTTTGGCTTGCGCCTCGGCCTGCCAGGCCTCATCGCTCAAACAGTGTTCCAGGCCGTGGCGAATGTCGTCCAAATCGCGTGGATTGACCAAGTGGGCTGCGCCCGCTGCAACTTCAGGCATGCAGGAGGTATTGGAGGTCAATACCGGTGTGCCACTGGCCATCGCTTCCACGATGGGCAGACCAAAGCCTTCGTAGAGCGATGGGTAGGCCATCAGGCGGGCACCGGCGTATAGCGCAGGTAGCCAGCGTTGATCCAAAAAAGACATATAACGAAGCCATCCTTGCTCTTGCGCTTTGGACATGCGAGCATGAATAGCGTCGGAGTTCCAACCTGGGCCGCCAGCTATTAGCAATGGATATTTGCGCCGCATATCTTCTGGTAACCGCTCATAGGCTTGCACCAACCGCTCCACGTTCTTGCGCGGCTCAATAGTGCCCACGAAAAGACTGTAGCCACCTCGCTGCAAGCCAAGCGCTGTCATCGCCTGAGCCAGCATCCCAGTCGTATGCGGCCGATACAAGTCGCTTGCTGCCAAATGCACTGTAGTGACGCGATCTGCGGCCACTTGGTGGCGGGTCATCAACTCTTTGCGAACCGCTTCCGAGACGGTGATGATATGGTCTGCCCGACGTAGAGATTCGGGTAGCAGGGTGGACATCAATTGCGCACGCGCAGCAGGATGAAACTCGGGAGACTGTTCGTGTGAGAGATCATGGACCGTGACGACCTTGATCGCCTGGCTAGGCAAAACGAAAAAGTTGGGAGCATGGAAGATCGTTTTGCTGTCAAGCTTTCGCAGCGCCCATTGAAAGTACTTGGGCGAAAGCGTGGTGTACGTCGAGGCAGCCAGGCGATTGTTTGCCAAGCGTGCGCGCACCAGAGCCCAGACATTTCGCTGGGCAGGTCCAGCTTGCACCATGCATTGCGCAAGAGGATCATCGATCCAGCGCCCCAAAGAAAAATACCTCACGCGATGGATACTCTCATCGCCCTCCAACCGTGACGCCAACTCAAAGGCGTAGCGCCCAATGCCAGTGAGCGGATAGTGAAGATTGTCAGCGCCGAAGACTAGGTCCAGCTTCATGGCTGTTTTCGGATCGACTGGCAGGGCACGCCAGCATAAACGCCTGGAGTGACGATACTTTGGATGACCACTGACCCAGCACCCACCGTAATATGATCACCAATGGTGATGCCATCAATGACTGTGGCACCTGCGCCCAACATCGAAAAATTACCCATCCCAGAACTTCCTGCGAGAGTCGCATTGACCGACACATGTGCATAGTCACCCACGTAGGTATCATGCTCCACCACAGCAGCAGTATTGATGATGACGCCACGACCCACACGGGCGCTAGGTCCAATATGGGCGTGGTGCCCAACAAAACTACCCATCGCAACTTCTGCGTTGCATGCAATGGTGCTCCGAGGTGACAGCACCGAAACCACCTGGAAGCCAAGCTGCGTCAACTCATCCAGCTGACTTTGACGTTTGGATCCATCTCCCGATGCGGCAATTGCTTCTGACCAGCCTCCTTGCAGGTGCTCGAATGTGGGCACAACCGGATGACCAATGAATGCTTCATGGGGACGGGCTTGTGCGTCAACAAACACTAAGTGGGTATATCCACAGCACAGCGCTACATCCGCCACACTGCGCGCATGGCCCCCAAATCCATACACAAGAAGTTTGCGGTCACTCATGGTTGGGAGATGCGGTCCAAAATAGCGACGTGCTCATTGACGACATCTGTCCATGTCCTGCGGGAAAGCTGCTCATACGCTTCGGTCTGTACTTCTAAGAGCTCCTCGCGATGGTTAATACCCCATTCAATACGTTGGGCACAGTCTTCCCAACTGTAGGGATCGAACAGCGTTAATTGCCGCAAATCGAGGTCGGTCAACACCTCCTCTGTCACGGGGATACGAGCCATCACCACCGGAGTACCCACAGACAGTGCTTCGGTAAAAGTGAATGGGCAGCCACCTTCTGCAAAAGAAGGGTTAACCGCTAAATCCGCCAATTGATAGCACGCAGCCAGTTCGCTAGTCGACAAACCATGTAAAAACAGCACATCGTTTTGCAAGCGATGGCGGATCACAAATTCTTTGATATCAGACGTTTCGCCATTCCCAGTCAAAAACAACTTATGAGAAATATGCTTTTTTCTTAGCAAATAAAGATAAGCACGAAGCAATGTCAGAACGTTTTTATTGGGTCTAAATTGGCTAGCATAAAAAATATAGCCGACTTTGAAATTCTGAAAGCTTCTCGTGTATTTTTGATTTGCACCGCGGCGAATGGCTGACAAAAGTAAGCCTTGGCAATATTTCAATGACAGCTCTGGATTAGGCGGGCATGTCGAATTGAATTCATCCATGCGATTGGGAGCATGATGAATAACTGAAATCTTGCTCGGACTGACTCCATAATGATCTACAAGAGTACTCCATTTAATTTCATTGCTATAGGTAACCAAATGATCTGCACGATAAATAGATTCATTCACACGCTCAACAATAAGCTTCAAACGGCTACCATGGCTAGAGAACCCCACAGGAAAATCTGTTGGCCATACATCAGGAATGCAAATTAGACGCGGCTTAGTGATGTTGTGAAATGAAGGCCAAAATGCAACCGGGCAATACCATGCCTGAACATTATTCAATTGCGAAATTATGGACTGCATTCGTTCCAGCTCGGCTCGATGCATCTCGTCAAACAAGTGCATAGCAAGCCCATTCGCCGAAGTAGGCATCAATACCGAAACAATGCGATGGTATATTTTAGATCGCAACAGTCTTTTAAAAAAATAAGCGATTGCGGCAGCCATCAGTGCTGCAGGCACGATCAATAGCCCAAGTACAGCAGCGACTAATATCTTAACACTAGTCCAAGCAAGGAAGACAAGTGAAGCTGATAAAGAATGCACTTGTACTGCTTGAGAAGCGATGTTATTCCAAAAATCTAAACTTAAAGTTTTCGCTTTACGGATAACATTGATGAGCCACCTGCCCCGTCTTTTTTTTTGATGCCTGTGCAATTTATCAAAAAACTTCAGTGCATATGGCTCCCCTTGAGGAGTAATTATGGTAAAAAGATCTGTAGAAATTCTCTCACTCTCGAATAATTCTGCAAGTGCTTCCCTGCTCCAACTGGGACAGACAATAGTGAAACGCAGGTCCTTCCTTTCTCCTGCACCCTTGAGAAACATCGCCAGATATCGGCCTAGACCCTCCTTTTTAAGATCAACCATCGGAGGATAGGCAATATAGATACCATATTCTTTCAGAGACATTTTCTGACCTCTTGCCAGTATTGCTGCGCATGAACAGCGATGTCATTACCCTCAAACACCTCTTCCCTTGGCAATGATGCTCGCAGTGATTCGCAGTTCTCTTCCATTTGCTTTAGCATTTGCGCCATATTACGTGCAGAGTTGCCATCCATAAACTGAAGGTTCAATGAGAACCATTGGTTCATTTCTCGCATTGCGGGATAGTCTGTTGACAGCGAAGGGACTCCCAGTTGCGCTGCCTCAATGACACTGATCGTGCCATTGTCAATGCGTGCAGGATGCATGAGAAATGCAGCCGATTTTAGCTGCGCACGGTATTCATGATCTGGCAAGTCGCCAAGCCAACGAAGCCTCGAACTCAACAAGGGCGACTGCCTAAGCAATGGGACCAAGGGTTTGAGATGCGGGAGCCTGCCCTCCGGAATTTCTACCGAGCCTACACCTGTCACCTTACAAAGCAAGCTACCACCGTATTCTTCATAATAAATCCTCAGTGCCCGCATCACCTCAAGGTGATTTTTATGGGGCGCGGCATTCGTTGTCCAGAGAAAATAAGGCTCAAGGACTTCACTCGTCTCGACCTGATACTTTGACAGTTGAGGAATCAGCATAGGCAGTTGTGCCAATCGCGAAGGATCAACCCCAGCGTATTGCAATGCATCACTCTTCGTGAACTGTGTGGTTACTAAGATCCTATCCGCGGAGCGAGCCATTTGAAGAAATTGAAGATCTGCCGACCGAGATATCACATTTTCGTAACGCTGCAGGTAGTCGTAAATCATTACCACAACGGGGCGAAGGGGCAGTAGCGGTAGTCCGATTCGGTCACTGACGACTAGCCAAAGATCACAGTCCATGAACTGGCGCATTCCATCATCAGGTACTACATGAGGGACAGCACTAAACCAGCCTTCGTGCCCGACGAAATGCATAGCACGACAAGCCTCCGTGCTGGAGAGTTGCTGCCACCGGAAAGGGCGCCGGGCGATATCCGCCCCTAGTTCAACAAAGTCATCTTCACTATATAGATTAGAGTCCTCCCTATAGGCAAATACAACCTCAACAGCTTCACTACATTGGCGGCTGCCTAAGTACACAGCCTGCGCTAGCATTAGTGCTCCACGCAAAGTGCCACCGCGATATGCCTCAGGCAGAATGATCGCAATGCGTTTCGGCTTAGAGGTTCGTTGACATTCAATCTGTGTCAATACCTGAAGGTCAGCTTCAAGGCGCTGAACTCCAACTGTCCAGGCTGAACTCAAAACCTCGGCATCCACGCTTTTAAGCAGCGCTTGCTGAGAAGAGCAAATTGCATCAATAAGGCTCTTATCACCGTTCATCAGACGTCGGATGAGACGACGAGCACCCTCCACCGAGGTTACTCGGCCCGGCAAGTCTTTTCCACCCAGCCGGTCCAGCACTCCCCCAGCCATGAAGACCAGAGGCATTCCCATCAAAATAGCTTTAAAAGGATGGTAGTGAATATGACGGGGTTCCTGCGAATGGTAGAACATCACTCGACTCTGAGTAATATGCAAATGCCCCTCTATTTCGGGAACAGAACCCACGACACATGAGTCATTAACAGGAATTAACTGCTCACCTCCCACAATAAAATCAAAATCTGAGAAATTCCTTTTGAATGTTTCAAAAACGTCTTTGTAATAGTCACTAGTCTCAATTCCAGGACATTCAAAGTATATCTTCTTTTCGTGGCCTTGCCATTGTTCAAACCCTCGGGGCATTATTCCCAGCGGCATATGTAGTCGACGATGAGATAGATAACGCTCCTCAACATCCGCCAGATGAGAGAAAGACTCTGAAAAATAAAAACGCGAGTATATTTTTCGGATTTGCGACTCTAGCTGAAGGTTGCAGATAATTTCACTATAGGTAAGGGAATTTTTTAAACCATAGGCTCTACAAACCACCAAGCCTTTGAAGTACTTTGCAATCTCCTTCAAAAGCACGCCGTCATGCAAGGTGCAAAATGCAACGTCAAAATGCCGACTTGCTATATCCCATGCCTCTGGTGTTGCTCCAGCATACCAGTCACAAGCGTTTAATATTTCAAGCTCAGCTGGAGATATTTCGAGACTTGCATCTTCCTCATAAGTAACGCTGCTACCTCTGAAGGATATCTCATTCGGCACTATTTTTGGAAGATAGAATTGGGATATTCCACAACGTTTAAGCATGGGAATTTCAAATTCTCTTGCCAAAGTGTGATTTAGAATCCACATAACACGTAAAGTCATGGCAGGCACCAAATCATTGATGAGCTAAGTGAAAATCAATAGCGTCATTAATAGCGCCATCAAACAATAATTCACCTCGTTGTAGCACAATACCTCGCTCGCACAGGTTTTTCAAGGCACTCACATCATGCGATGCTAGCACCAATATCTCTGCTTGAGCAATCAACTGCGAAATACGGCTTTTCGCCTTGGACATAAAATTAGCATCACCAGCGCCAATTACTTCATCGAGCAGCAATATATCTCCACCGATCGCAGTCGACACGGCAAATGCCAAACGCACCTGCATGCCTGCTGAATAGGTCTTGATGGGATAGTCAATGAATTCTCCTAATCCCGCAAAATCTACGATTTCATCCTCTTTGGAACGCATGAATTTGGGGGACATTCCAAGTAATAGACCTCTATATAAAATATTTTCTCTTCCCGTAGCATCGGGCTCAAAACCGAGACTCAGATCAAACAATGATCGAATCTCTCCAGTGACACTTAAATTCCCACCAGAAATAGGATAAAGCCCTGCAATTGTTTTCAATAGCGTACTCTTTCCCGCCCCATTGTGGCCGAGCAATCCTACACGCTCGCCTTGCTTGATAGCCAGAGTGAGATTCTTAAGTGCATGGACATCCGCCACTTTAGACTTTAAAGTACGAGTCTTCACCAATCGAGTGATGGTTGCTTGAAGGGAGTGATCTCTAAAAGCAGAGGATGCATAGTGTAAATTCACCGCATCGAGCTTGATTTCCGGGTTTGTCATATATAAAAAATCACCTGCTTTTCAGCACGCCTGCCTACGATCAGGGCGGCACACAGAAATATGAAAGCGGTACCCAATGAAAAGGCATAGTTTTCTACTGTAGGCCATTGACCGGACAGCAAAGGGGCACGAAATATTTGCAGCAGATGGTATATGGGATTGTAATCAACCAAGAAATCAAGGCCCCCCTGTCTGAAAATCTTTTCTTCAAAATAAACAGGCGATATAAACCACAGCGCCTGCATTGCCAAGCCTGCTGCATGCGGAATATCACGGAAACGCGCACCAGAGTAAGCTAACAATGTGGAAGCGGGCCACAGAATACAAACCAAGATTGGAAAAATAGTCAGTGTTGCCAACCATGACCATCCGAAGTTTTTAAATAGAACAACAGCAGACCATCCAAAAAGGGATGTGCTCGCAAGCGCCAGAACTATTAAACTAGTTAGCACCGTTCTCAAGGTGTAAATAGCCAAAGGATGGCGATATTGCTTTATATATGCATCAGCCTGCACAAATGACAATGAACCGCCGACCACACAGGCCATGATGCATTCCCATACAATAATTCCTGAAAGAATGTATGGTGCATAAGCATAGATATTCGAATTGAACATCTTGCTGAATACCAATGCAATCAAAGCGGTCATGCCTAAGGGTTGCAAAATTGACCATAATATCCCGAAGAATGATCTGCGCCATCTTGATCGGAGATCCGATAGCGATAAATGCGTCCAAAAATACCGTGCTTTCCAAACGCCTGTCAAATAATTGATCACGCTCGCCTTCCCCTGTCAACGTAACAAACTTAATTATTCAATCAAAAAATTTTCGAATTGACTTAGTGACTACGCTGACGTCTTCTCGCTTCAGGCCGGGGTAACTAGGTAAGTTTATGCCCCGAGACCCAATGGCGTCAGCGATAGGAAAGTGGCCTTCAACAGCACAATGTGGCATGGTATGGGCGGGATAGAACAAGGGTCGCGTCTCAACACCTTCATTTTTTAGTCTATTTCGCAGGTCAGCCCGTTTGCCTGAATCATCGACGGCAATCGAGCACATCCAAAAAGAATGAACCGTTTCGGGCTGTTCATCATGCGTCGTGAGTGGCAATCCTTTCAGATCTTGCTTGTACCATTCAGCAATCTGACGCTTTTTCTCTAGGATCTCACTCGCATTTTCCAATTGAGCCAACCCTATGGCAGCACAAATATTGGTCATGCGATAGTTATATGCGACCCTATCATGCCAATACTCTCTGGTCGACGAAACCCCTTGATTTTTCAGGTGGTACGCCTTTTCTAGAATATCTTTATTCTTTGCCACTACCATGCCACCCTCTCCGGTAGTAATAGTTTTATTGCCAAAGAAGCTAAAAGTAGCGATATCACCAAAAGTGCCAGCATGCTGACCTTTATATCTACTACCAAATGCCTCTGCACAATCCTCTATCAAATATATTTGGTGCTCATCGCAAATAGAAACCAACGGATCCATGTCACAAGGCAACCCGTACAGATGTACAGCCATTACAGCTTTGGTTTTAGAGGATATCTTTCGCTTGACATCTTCTGGGTCAATTTGCCAGGTGCTTTCGAGTGAATCCACAAATACAGGTGTGGCGCCAGTTTGCAGAATTGTGTTAACGGAGGCAATATAAGTCAGCGTGGGAACAATGACCTCGTCGCCTGGGCCAATCCCCAATGCCTCTAGTGCTAAATGGATAGCGACAGTACCATTACTGACTGTTGTCGCATGTTCTGCGTCAATAAAATCTGCAAAACCGCGCTCAAACCTATTGATGAATTCCCCTTTGGAAGAAATCCACGTGGAATCCAAGCATTGATTAACATACTCTTTCTCGCGACCTGAGAAATAAGGCTGGTAAACGGGGATCATGTCAGCTCTTTACTCGTGGTGATTGAAATACTTAAAGCCATGCTGTTTTACCAGCTCGTCACGCTGGGCCTCTTTAAGGTCCTCACGCATCATTTCTGCAACCAGTTCACCAAAAGTGGTTGTAGGTGTCCAGCCCAGCTTTTGCTTTGCTTTGGATGGATCCCCCAGAAGCGTTTCCACTTCTGCGGGGCGAAAATAGCGTGGATCTACCGCTACAATACATTTGCCAGTGGCAACGTCATAACCCTTTTCTTCAACATCACTGCCTTCCCAGCGAATTTCTATACCAATTTCTTTGGCTGCCAGCTCAACAAACTCGCGCACGGAGTGCTGTTCACCAGTCGCGATAACGAAGTCTTCAGCTTTATCTTGCTGCAGCATCAGCCACTGCATTTCAACATAGTCACGCGCATGGCCCCAATCACGCAGCGCATTCATATTTCCAAGGAAAAGGCAATCTTGGAGGTTAAGTTTGATACGAGCAAGTGCACGCGTAATTTTACGTGTAACGAACGTTTCACCACGGATGGGAGACTCGTGGTTAAAGAGGATCCCATTGCAGGCGTAAATACCATAGGCTTCGCGGTAGTTGACGGTGATCCAATATGCATACATCTTTGCTACTGCATAAGGAGAGCGAGGATAGAATGGTGTTGTTTCTTTTTGGGGAATTTCTTGCACCAGACCATATAGCTCGGAAGTAGATGCTTGGTAAAAACGAGCTGTTTTCTCCAGTCCCGCAATACGAATAGCCTCCAAAATTCGAAGTGCCCCTAATGCGTCAGAATTGGCAGTATATTCAGGCTCTTCAAAAGATACTGCGACATGGCTTTGTGCGGCCAGATTATAGATTTCATCTGGTTTAATTTGCTGAATGATACGAATCAGGCTGGAGGAGTCAGTTAGATCGCCATAATGCAGCGTTAGATCATAACCTTTTTTGTGCGGATCATGGTACAGGTGATCAATGCGGTCTGTATTGAACAAAGACGCACGGCGACGGATCCCATGCACCTCGTAACCTTTAGCCAATAGAAATTCGGCCAAGTACGCTCCGTCTTGCCCGGTAATTCCTGTGATCAAAGCAATTTTTTTAGTCATACATTACTCTCAATTAAACTTCTACTCTATTCAATTTTGACGGAATATTTCTGCCACTAGAAACATGAAATATCTACTTTTATGGATTATTTTGTTCGCCCATAGGTATCTTCAAACCGAACAATATCGTCTTCCCCCAGATAGCTACCCGATTGCACCTCAATGATCTCCAGCGGCACCTTGCCCGGGTTGGCCAGGCGGTGGACATGGCCCAGGGGGATAAAGGTCGATTCGTTCTCGCCCAGCAAGAAGGTCTGCTCGCCATTGGTCACCTCAGCCGTGCCCTTGACCACAATCCAGTGCTCGGCGCGGTGGTGGTGCATCTGCAAGCTCAATTGACCGCCCGGGTTGACAACGATGCGCTTGACCTGGAAGCGGCTACCGCTGTCGATGCTGTCGTACCAACCCCAGGGGCGGTGCACCTTGCGGTGGGCAGAGGCCATGCTGCGGTTCTGGGCCTTGAGCGCAGCCACCACTTTTTTCACATCCTGGGTGCGCGATTTGTCGGCCACCAGCACGGCATCGGCGGTCTCTACTACCACGACGTTGTCCAGGCCCACCGCGGCGATCAGGCGGCTTTCAGAGAACAGCAAGCTGTTGCTGGTATCGATGGCCAGGGTCTCACCGCTGCCGGCATTGCCTTGTGCATCGCGAGGCAGCACATCCCACAGGGCATCCCAGGCGCCCAGGTCAGACCAACCGGCATCCAAAGGCACCACGCGCGCGGGCACGCCCAGCTCGGGGCGCAGCGGCAGCTTTTCCATCACGGCGTAGTCGATGGAGTCGGCAGGGCAGGCAGCAAACAGCTCGCCATGGGGGCGGATAAAGTCCATATCCCGGCTGCTCTGCGCCATGGCCTGCTCACAGGCCTGCAGCATGCTGGGCTGCAATGCGGCCATGGCCTTGAGCCACTGGTCGGCGCGCACCATGAACAGCCCGCTGTTCCACAGATACTGGCCGCTGCGCAGGTACTGCTCAGCCAGCTCCAAGGTCGGTTTCTCGGCAAAGCTTTCGATGCTGAAGGCTCCACTGCTGTCTGCAGCGCCTTTTTGGATATAGCCGTAACCGGTCTCTGGGCGGTTGGCCACAATCCCAAAGGTCACCATCGCGCCTTCGCTGGCCAGCGGCCAGGCAGATTCCACCGCGCGGTGCAGTTGCTCGGGGCGCGTCATGACATGGTCGGCGGGCATGGCCAGCAAGACGGCATCCGGGTCTGCCGCCAAGGCGGCCAAGGTCAATGCGGGGGCGGTATTTCTGCCAGCGGGCTCCAGCACCAGCTTGGCGTTTGCAATGCCCTGCTCTTGCAGTTGCTGGGCGGCCAAAAAGCGGTGGTCGGCATTGCAGACCAGCACCGGTCCGGTTCGCGCAATGCTGGGGTGGACGCCATTCAAGCGCAGCGCCGTGTTTTGCAGCATGGATTGGCCATCGCCAGCCAAGCTCAGAAACTGCTTGGGATAGTGCTCACGCGACAAAGGCCACAGGCGGGTTCCACTGCCTCCACAGAGGATGACGGGCGTTAGTTTTGGCATTCGGATGGTCTCAATAGATAAACGTCACGACAGCGCCTCAGCGTTTGTCGTTGGCGGCGTGCTGGTTTTTGATCTGCAGCAGGGCCAAGCTCTGGTTGAGGCGGCGTACCTGGCGCTCGATGCGGGTGTTGACCATATCCGCATGCAGGGCCTTGATAAACAAAGCTCCCACGGCACAAACCAGCAGCAAGGTGGGCGAGTAGCGGATGCCCAGGCCGTCGGCAAAGTTGTCCAGCAGGCGCGGCCACACACCCAGCAGCACTGCCAGCAAGGCCACCGCCATCCAAAACAGGCCCAGGCGCAAATACAGCCTGTCGCCACGGATCAGAAACAGAATGACAGCGGCAAAAAGCACGCCAAGGACTGTGGTCGTTATTTGATAATTGGCCATTCCAACCTTGATTCACATGGACATACCGCGCCGCCCAGGGCTTATGTCCCCACTGGAGCAGTCTTTACTGCCTGACACAGAAAATTCTTTTAACCCCGCTCAAATAGCTTATTTGAACAGCCGCATGATTCTACTGTGCAGGCATGCCAGGGAATGCAGCCAAATGTCACTGCTTGGCAATGGGATCCGCCTCTGAAATCCTCGGTTACGGTCCTCCTGGGCTGCCGGCAACTGCCAACTACCGCATAAAACCCCAGTACCCGCCCCAACGGCCAATCCGTGCCACACTCCCCGCCTATGTCTAGTTCTGAATGGGCCCGCAACGCTGTTTCCGCCTTCGATCGCATGGTGAATGTGGAGGGTGGTTTTCGCTCGCGCCCCGGACAGCGGCTGATGGCGGAGAAAGTGGCCGAGACCTTTGCCGCTGCCCAGCTGGGCAAGCTCGAAGAGGATGAAGAGCCGCAGCGGTCGATTGCGGTGATCCAGGCGGGCACCGGCGTCGGCAAGTCGCTGGCTTATGCGCTGCCTGCCATTGCCATGGCGCTGGAGCGGGGCACGCGCGTGCTCATCTCGACGGCCACGGTTGCGCTGCAAGAGCAGTTGGTCAGCAAGGATTTGCCGGCGCTCGCCCAGCAGATGGACCAACCATTCAAATATGCACTGGCCAAGGGCCGAGGCCGCTATGTTTGCAAGCTCAAGCTGGAGCGCCTGGCCAGCGTGGCCCAGGGCGATGGCGCCGATGGTGCTGAGCCCATCGACGACGACTTCTTCCCCGAAGAAGCCGCGCAAGCACGCCAGGCGCAGCGCAGCCCGCAAGAGAATGCGGCGCGGCTGCAGTTCTACACCAGTATGGCCGATGCGCTGGCCACCCGGGGCTGGGATGGCGACCGCGACAGCCTGGACACGCCTCCAGAGCCCGAGGTCTGGAGCCCCGTGGCGGCCGAAGGCAGCTCCTGCACCGGCAAGCACTGCCCGGTGTTTGGCAGCTGCAGCTATTACGAAAAGCGCAAGGACCTGGTGCAGGCCCAGGTGCTGGTGGCCAACCATGATCTGCTGCTATCCACCCTGGGCGCGCGTTTGCTGCCCGAGCTGGACAACTGTCTGCTGATCCTCGATGAGGCCCACCACCTGCCTGCCACCGCGCTGTCCCAGTTTGCCTGCGAGATGAACCTGAGCCAGCTCACCTGGATCGACAAGCTCGCCAGCCGCGCGCAGCGCGTGGGGGCGCTGGTGGAGGTCAGCGAGATTGCCGACATCCCGCGCCACTCGGGCCAACTGCGCCAGCATTTGCAGGATTGCGCCCGGCTGGTGATGGACGAGTACGGCGAAGGCATGCGCCAGCAGCTGCAATCGGGCGGCCGTGGCCCGGCCCGTGTGCGCCTGCCCCGGGGCGAGCTACCGCCTGCGCTGCTGGAGCCGCTGGCCCAGGCAGCCCACCATGCGAGCGCCTTTTTGGATGTGCTGCAGGCCATCTCCAAGGCCTTGCGCGCACAGATGCGTGACCGGCCCGATGAGGCCAAGCGCCTGTCTACCCTGTATGCCCAGGTCGGCAGCCTGGCCCCGCGCCTGGAGGCCGTGCATGACACCACCCAGCTGCTGCTGCAGGATGCGCCCCAGGGCAGCGTGCCAGCCGCCAAGTGGTTCACCCTCGATGTCGTCGGCGATTTTGTCGCCATCAAGGCCTATGCCAGCCCGGTGATCCCCGGCTCGACCTTGCGCCACCATCTGTGGAACCAGGTGCGCGGCGCCGTGCTCACCTCGGCCACGCTCACCAGCGGCGGCCAGTTTGATTTCTTTTTGCGCGAATCGGGCCTGTACAACGACCCGTCCGTCTCTACCTTGGAGGTGGCCAGCCCCTTCAACTACGCCGAGCAAGGCAGGCTGGTGGTGACGGAAACCCAGGCCGACCCGCGCACGCCCCAGCAGTTTGCCAGCGAGATGGTGGATGCGCTGCTCGAAGACCTGGCCCAGGTGCAGTCGGGCGGCCTGGTGCTGTTCACCTCACGCGAGCAGATGCGCCTGGCCGTTGATGCACTGCCCACCGCCATGCGCCAGCATGTGCTGGTGCAAAACACTCTGCCACGCGGCCAGCTGCTGCAGCAGCACCGCGAGCGCGTGGCTGCCGGTCTGCCCAGCATCATCTTTGGCATGCAAAGCTTTGGCGAAGGGCTGGACCTGCCCGGCGCGCTCTGCGAATCGCTGTTCATCACCAAGCTGCCCTTTGCGCCGCCCGATGATCCGGTCGACGAGGCCCGTGCCGAATGGCTGAGAAACTCGGGCCGCGACCCTTTCAGCGAGATTGTGGTGCCCGCCACCGCCATTCGCTTGGCCCAATGGGTGGGCCGTGCGATACGCACCGAGGTGGACCAGGCCCATGTCTACTGCTACGACAAGCGCCTGGTGCGCACCGGCTATGGCCAGCGCCTGCTGGCCAGCCTGCCCCCCTTTACGCTGCACCGCCGCACGGCCCAGCCGACCTAACTGGGAGCGCCTAGCCGGGGGCGCCCAGCCCTGGTAACCTGGTAACGCCGAGTTCATTCCGCAGCAGGCGTCTCTCCCGGGCTGCGCAAATGCACGCCTTCCAGTGAAGGCGCTACCAGCGCCGGCAAGGGCGATGCCACCGGCGCACCAAAGCCTTCGCCGCGCTGCCAGTCGTGCAAAAAGCCTTCGATCTCTTGCTGGCTCTGGCCGACAAAATTCCACCAGATCATCACGCCGCCTTCATAGGGCGTGCCACCCAGCAAGATGCAGCGGCTGCCAGCCCCGCACTTCAGCTGTACCGTAGTTTGGCCATCAGGCAGGTAGACCAGTTCGTTGCTCGGCGCCGGCTCGCCGTTGACCCGCAGATCGCCGTAGAGGCACAGCACCGCATATTCAAAATCAGGCCGCAGCGCCAGCGTGGCGCGCGTAGCCTGCTCCGCCTCCATATCAACCGCTACCAGCGGGCTGTGCACCTCGGTGGGCGCCTGCTGGCCCAGCCAGTCACCCGCCAGCACCGTCATCTGCAGGCCCTGCTCGTGCAGCCGGGGCAGCTGCGGGTAGTGCTGAAAACGGGGCGGCATCAAGCGCTGCTCCTTGGGCAGCGCAATCCACAGCTGCACGGCATGGAAATCGGGCTTGCCCAGGCTCTCTTCCGAGTGCGCAATGCCCTTACCCGCGGTCATCAGGTTGACCTGACCGGGGCGAATCGGCTGCTCGCTGCCCAGGCTGTCGCGGTGCAAGATCTCGCCCTCGATCATCCAGGTAAAAGTCTGCAAGCAGGTGTGCGGATGCGGGCCCACCTGCATGCCAGGGCCGCTCTCAAAGTGAGAAGGACCCGCATGGTCCAGAAAACACCAGGCGCCCACCATGCGCCGGCCGCGCTGGGGCAGTGCACGCAACACCGGCACACCGCCTACATCCGCTACCCGCCCGGGGTAATGCCTCAATGCCTTGTTATCCATATCCATCTCCTTCACAGTGGGGATCGCCTTTCGCCAAGCACGCGCAATGTCCGCCGAAACAGGCCTACACGGTACTGCCTTGGCAGTATGGTACAAACAAGTGGTGTGGCAGTTGTGACCAGAGAGGGCATGGCTGCCACATATCCCAACGTGTTAGCGCCCGCAAGCAGCAGGCGCGACTTCAGGCGCACAGGGGTTCGCCCTTGCAGCCGGTGCAACTCTCAGATTTGCCAGGTCGTGCTGGCAGCTTTCATCACCCCGGCTTGGCAGCAGCTGCTGCCAAGCTGGAATTCGGTGCCCCCTCATTGACAGGAGACAAGCAATGACGACTCAACACTCCCCTAACTACCCCGAGAACTTCAAGGCTCGCGTGGTAGGTATTGTTCAGCACCGTATCGGTGATGGCCAGCTGGAGACCATCCCCTCACCCATGGAAGTCGATGTATCCACCGCCATCGCCAGTTTTGTGCTGTCCTGGACCATCGAAGGCCAACCGGTCACCGTATCGCTGGCCAAGCCCGACTTCGACTACCACGTTGACCACCGCAATATCGTGGTGCAATAAGGCGGCGCAAGCTGCTGTGTAGAAGCACGCCGCACCCCGGCCTGCTTTGTCTCCCCGGGTGTCCGGCCAGCCATCAAGCCAGCGCCGTGACTACCCTCACCTCCCCCACCAACAACTTGTGCACCGGACAGGCTTCTGCAATCTGCTTGAGCCGGCTGCGCTGCTCCTCGCTCAGATCACCTTCTAGGTGAATGCTGCGCACAATGTCGTTGCCCGCTGCGGCCCCGCCATCGGGGTTCAGCGCCAGATCCACTCGCACCCCCGTCAGCGGCCACTGTTTGCGCTGTGCATACATCTGCACCGTGATCGTCGTGCAGGCGCCCAGGGCCGACAGCAGCAGCTGCATGGGGCTGGGTGCCGTATCACCACCGCCAACGGCCTGCGGCTCATCGCCATGCCATGCATGGCCTTGGGGGTTGTGCAGATCCACGCGGTAGTTGCTGTTCGTGCTCTGTGCCTGGGCTTGTGCCTGCTGCGCCATATCGATGCGTCTCCATAAGGTTGATGGGGCAATATAGGCTTTTCCGCTGGCCGGCGGTTGCAAACGGGCACAAAAAAACCAGCACCGGGTCGGTGCTGGTTGTCTGGGTGTTGTGTGTAGTGCCCCAGGCCTGTGCCCGGCACGCCCACCGCGCTTACTTGGCAGCAATAACGCGCACCATCTCCAGGCACTTGTTCGAGTAGCCCCACTCGTTGTCGTACCAGGAGACGACCTTCACAAAGGTCTTGTCCAGGGCAATACCGGCTTCGGCGTCGAACACCGAGGTGCAGGTCTCGCCACGGAAGTCGGTGGCCACGACCTTGTCTTCGGTGTAGCCCAGCACGCCCTTCAGCGCGCCTTGCGACTGGGCCTTCATCTCGGCGCAGATCTCTTCGTAGGTCGCTTCGCTGTTCAGCTCCACGGTCAGGTCGACCACGGACACATCCGAGGTCGGCACGCGGAAGGACATGCCGGTCAGCTTCTTGTTCAGCTCAGGAATCACCACGCCCACGGCCTTGGCAGCGCCCGTGCTCGATGGGATGATGTTTTCCAAAATGCCACGGCCGCCGCGCCAGTCTTTGTTCGACGGGCCGTCCACGGTCTTTTGCGTGGCAGTCGCTGCGTGCACGGTGGTCATCAGGCCGCGCTTGATGCCCCATTTGTCGTTCAGCACCTTGGCCACAGGGGCCAGGCAGTTGGTGGTGCAGGATGCGTTGGAGATGATGGCTTGACCGGCATAGGTCTTGCAGTTCACGCCAAACACAAACATGGGGGTGTCGTCCTTGGACGGTGCCGACAAAATCACCTTCTTGGCGCCCGCATCGATGTGTTTTTGCGCCGTCTCCTTGGTCAGGAACAGGCCGGTGGACTCGATCACCACATCGGCGCCGACTTCGTCCCACTTCAGGTTGGCGGGGTCGCGCTCTTGCGTCAGGCGGATCTTCTTGCCGTTGACGATCAAGGTGTTGCCTTCAACAGCCACCGTGCCCTGGAAGCGGCCGTGCACGCTGTCGTACTGCAGCATGTAGGCCAGGTAGTCGGGCTCCAGCAAGTCGTTGATGCCAACGATTTCGATATCGGAAAAATTCTGCACTGCAGAGCGCAGCACATTGCGGCCGATACGGCCAAAGCCGTTGATGCCTACCTTGATTGCCATAGTGATCTCCAAGTAATGAAATGCTGCCTGCCCTCCGGCGCTGGCAGGCGCTTGCTGCTGCAAACGCTGCTTGCCGGACTGGCCAAATACGCAAACCCTCTACAACCCGGCGCTGTGCAGGGGCGGGGCGGTCTGATTTTGCCGCGTATTGTAGAGAACACTGGCTGTGCCCTGGAATAGTGGGCCATTGCACAGGCGACAGCGCACCGGCCCGCGCAGGCAGGCTGGCTGGCTGGCTGGCTGGCTGGCTGGCTGGCGCAACGATTGTCGCCAGCCCCGCAGGCTGTGCAACAATCGCTGGCAGCCTGGGAAGCTTTCCGGCCATTTTCAGCAGCCTGCCGCAACACGGCCCCAGACACTGGGCTACCCCTCCAAAGCCATGAGCCTGTCGACTCCCTCCTCACCCCCCCGCCCGCGCGTCGCGGTCGTCATCCCTTGCTACAAGGTGACGCGCCATATCCTGGCGGTGATTGCGGAGATCGGCCCGGAGGTGGACGGCATCTATGTCGTGGATGACCACTGCCCCGACGGCAGCGGCCGCTTTGTGCAAGCGCACTGCCAGGACGCGCGTGTGCGTGTGCTGTTCAACGACGTCAACCTAGGCGTGGGCGGCGCCGTCATGGCCGGCTACCGCACAGCCATCGCCGATGGCTTTGACATCCTCGTCAAGATCGATGGCGACGGGCAGATGGACCCGACCCTAGTGCCGCGCTTTGTGGCCCCCATTGCCAGCGGCCGGGCCGATTACACCAAGGGCAACCGGTTTTTTGACCTGGAGAAGATCACCCGCATGCCGCGTATCCGCATCTTTGGCAATGCGGTGCTGTCGTTCATGACCAAGTTCTCGTCAGGCTACTGGAGCAGTTTTGACCCGACGAATGGCTTTACCGCCATTGCCGCCAGCACGGCCGCGCAGCTGCCGCTGCACAAGATCAGCCAGCGCTATTTTTTCGAAACCGACATGCTGTTCCGCTTGAACACGGTACGCGCAGTAGTCCTGGATATCCCCATTGATTCCCGCTACGAGGACGAGGTCAGCAACCTCAAGATCCACAAGGTGCTGACCGAGTTCATGGCCGGCCACCTGCGCAATTTCTGCAAACGCATTTTCTACAACTACTATTTGCGCGGCATGTCCGTGGCCTCGCTGGAGCTGCCCCTGGGCCTGCTGCTGATCACCTGGGGCACCGTGTTTGGCTTGTTCCACTGGATGCAGTCCATCGTCTCCAATGTGGCCACCACAGCGGGCACCGTCATGGTCAGCGCCCTGCCCATCATTTTGGGCGTGCAGCTGGTGCTGGCCTTTATCGCGTTCGATGTGGCGTCCGAGCCCACGCAATCGCACCGCCACGACGGCGAAGGCCTGCGCCGATAGGCACTGCCCCGCCAGCTACCGCCATCACTCACCAGCAAGCATAAAAAAACGCAGGGTGCAGGCCCTGCGGCCCGCATCCCTGCGTTATTGGTTGGTGAGGCGGTGAGCGTTTAACGCTTTTGCAGCGCCACTTGCACGGTGTTGGCCACGTTCTCGGGCGTAAAGCCAAAGTGCTCAAACAGCACGCCAGCCGGGGCCGATTCGCCGTAGGAATCAATACCCACCACGGCAGCGCAGCCGTATTTCCACCAGGAGTCGGTCACACCCATCTCCACAGCCACACGCGGCAGACCGGCCGGCAGCACGCTGCTCTTGTAGGCCACGTCTTCGCGGTCGAAGGTGGTCGTGCTGGGCATGGAGACCACGCGCACGGCAATCTTGCGCTCGGCCAGCAGGCGCTGGGCCTTCAGGGCCAGCTGCACTTCGGAGCCGGTGGCGATGATGACGGCTTGCGCCTTCTTGTTCATGCCCACATCGGAAGGCTCAGACAGCACATAGGCACCACGGCTGATGTTGCCGATGGCGTCGCCATTCTTGGGCGCGTAAGGCAGGTTCTGGCGCGACAGCAGCAGGGCCGTGGGCTTGTTGCGGTTGGTCAGTGCCACGCTCCAGGCCACGGTGGTCTCAGCCGTATCGGCCGGGCGCCACACATCCAGGTTGGGGATCAGGCGCAGGCTGGCGGCGTGCTCGATCGACTGGTGGGTGGGGCCATCTTCGCCCAGACCGATGGAGTCGTGGGTGAAGACATGGATCACGCGGCGCTTCATCAGAGCAGCCATGCGAATGGCATTGCGGCTGTAGTCGCTGAAGGTCAGGAAGGTGCCACCGTAGGGGATGAAGCCGCCATGCAGCGCCACACCGTTCATGATCGCGGCCATGCCGAACTCGCGCACACCGTAGTTGATGTGGCGGCCGATCTTGCCGTCTTCGGTCTTGACCACGGCGCCGCTGTCGTCCACGCGGAAAGCGGGGGTCGACTTGGTGTTGGTCAGGTTGGAGCCGGTCAGGTCGGCCGAGCCGCCCAGCAGCTCGGGCATGGCAGCGGTAAAGGCTTCCAGTGCCAGCTGGCTGGCCTTGCGGCTGGCCACGGTCTCGCCCTGGGTGTGGGCTTGGGCCACGGCTTCCACGGCCACTTGGGCAAACTGCTTGGGCAGGTCGCCGGCCATGCGGCGCTTCAGTTCAGCAGCCAGCTCGGGGAAGGCCTTGGCGTATTCGGCAAACTGCGCATCCCAGGTGGATTCGGCCTTGGCGCCGAAGGTCTTGTGGTCCCAGGCTTCGTACACATCGGCCGGGATCTCGAACGGTGCCGAGCTCCAGCCCAGTGCTGCGCGGGTCAGGCCGATTTCTTCGGCGCCCAGGGGCTCGCCGTGGGCCTTGCTGGTGTCCTGGCGGTTGGGGCTGCCCTTGCCGATGGACGTCTTGCAGATGATGAACGTGGGCTTGTCTGCCACCTTCTTGGCCTTGGCGATCGCGTCGCTCACGGCCTTGGGGTCGTGGCCGTCGATCGGGCCGATCACGTTCCAGCCGTAGGCTTCAAAACGCTGGGCGCTGTTGTCCACAAACCAGGGCTGCACCTTGCCGTCGATGGAGATGCCGTTGTCGTCATACAGCGCGATCAGCTTGTTCAGCTTCCAGGCGCCAGCCAGCGCGCAGGCTTCGTGGCTGATGCCTTCCATCAGGCAGCCATCGCCCAGGAACACATAGGTGTGGTGGTCCACCACATCGTGGCCGGGGCGGTTGAACTCAGCGGCCAGCAGCTTTTCTGCCAGCGCAAAGCCCACCGCGTTGGTCACGCCCTGGCCCAGCGGGCCGGTGGTCGTCTCCACGCCGGGGGTGATATCCACTTCTGGGTGGCCGGGGGTCTTGCTGTGCAGCTGGCGGAAGTTCTTCAGCTCGCTGATCGGCAGGTCGTAGCCGGTCAGGTGCAGCAGTGCATAGATCAGCATGGAGCCGTGGCCGTTCGACAGGATGAAACGGTCGCGGTTGATCCACTGGGGATTGAGGGGGTTGTGCTTGAGGTGCTTGCTCCACAAGGCCACTGCCATATCGGCCATGCCCATCGGTGCACCGGGGTGGCCCGAATTGGCTTGTTGAACGGCATCCATTGCGAGTGCGCGGATCGCATTCGCCATATTCTGATTGTTGACCATGGGAGTGGAAGAGGAAAAGCGACAAAGGCCGCATTTTAGCGGCCTGCCGTTGCATGCGTCCGGCATGCCAGTCTTGGCCTACGTCCGTGCAGGGCCACCACCGACCCAGCAGCCTCTGCTGAAGCCAGACAATGCCTCAGCTATTGCAAATGCAAGCCTATTTAAATTATTCATAATAGCTATCGATTTTTCTAAAAAGCTTGAAAGGATTCACCATGCAACGCACCCTCTCCAACACCGCCTTGGCTTTGACGCTCGCCCTCGCCTCGCTGAGCGGCAGCGCCTTTGCCAGCACCGCAGAAAAGCTGGCAGCCGTGCAAGCCGCCCGTTTCGACCTGACCCAGGCCATCCAAAGCGCGCAAAGCCAGCATGGCCTCAAGGTGCTCAAGGCCGAAATCGATACCAAGAAAAAGCAGCCCATCTATGAAGTCAGCGGCATCAATGCGCAAGGCCGTGAGATCAAGCTCAAGTTCAGCGCGCTGGACGCTGCCAAGGTGACGGAAAACAAGGACGATGGCGCCGCCGAGAAAAAGAACACCGACCGCCTGGCCGCTGCCAAGGTCGGCATCAACGATGCGATCGCCACCGCCTTGAAGCACACCCCCGGCAAGGCCGTGGAAGTGGATCTGGACGACCACCTGGGCGTGCTGACCTATGACGTCAAGATCATCAATGCCGCCAATACCGAAGTAGAAGTGCGCGTCAACGCCGTTGAAGGCAATATCCACCAGTAAGCGTCTGGGTAAAAGCAAGATCCGCAGGCCAGCAAATGCTGGCCTTTTTTGCGCCTGTGAGGGATCTTCTGCACAACCACCGCCCCATGGGATGGACGCGGATCGGGATGAGACGCAAGGCGTCTTTTGCAGTCAATAGCGGGCTATTGACAAGAAAGGCAACGCAGCGGATCGCCCGAGACCGCGTTCAGACCAGGGTCTGCGCCATGTACTGCGCATCGTCTCCGTAGCTGCGCAAGGCCTCTCTGTGCTGTGCAGACCAGGGCATCAGCGGCGCATAGCCCTTGCGCTGCCAATAGGGCTGCGAGCCCATAACGGACACCAGCGCCGAGTAGTGCAGGCCATCCGCTTGGGCCTGCTGCAGCATGGCTTGCAGCAGTGCCGAGGCCAGGCCCTCGCCGGCGCGGTCGGGAGCGACGGCCATGTCATGCAGGTACAGGGAATCGGTCAGGGCCTCGCAGGCAAAGTCGCCATGCAGCGGAGTCACCTTGCCCAGCACCGAGCGGTAGGCGGCCAGATAGGCGAGCACCTCACTGCCCTGCACGATGACCAGCGAGCACTGAACCGGGCTGGCCAACCGCGCCGCATAGAGCGTGGCACTTTCCATAAAGTCCGCGCCATAGCAAGCCAACTGGACCTGCATCAGGCCATCGAGATGCTGCGCGGTCAGGGGTTCAAGAGACCAGCGGGGCTGGTCGTTGGAAGAAAAACGCATCACCCGATTGTCGGTGATGCAAGGCCATCAACCCAAAGGCGCCAGTGGCTGCGCCGTCGATGCCGGCACGTTGGTGCGCGCGGCATTCATCACCATCGACAGCAGGCTGTAGTAGCCATTGATGCCGATCAGGTCCATCACGCCCTTGTCGCCAAACAACTGCTGGGCGCTGGCCCAGGTCGCATCGCTCACCTGGCGCTGCTGGTGCAGCTCGATGCAGAAGTCATGCACAACGGCCTCGTCCTCGGGCATCGCATCCGGGCGGCGGCCTTGCGCCACAGCATCCACGGTGGTCTGGCTGATACCTTCGCGCAGCGCAATCGGCGCATGGATGGCCCATTCCACTTGCTGCGTCCATTGCCGCGCGGTCACCAAAATCGCCAGCTCGGTCAGGCGCAGGCCCATGGCACTGCGAAAGCGCAGGTACTCGCCCAGGCGCTGGGTGTGGTCCATCAGCTCGGGGCTGCGCAGCAAGGGCACAAAGGGCGATATCAGCGCACCACGCGGGCCATCAATGATGGGCTGGGCATAGCGGCGCTGTTCTTCGCTCCAAGACTCGGGTGGCAGGGGCGGCAGGCGGTCCTGGGGAGGCGTCATCGGGCAGGTCTTTCAGATCGAGAAAATTAACGAGGTTCAGGCAGCGATGGCTTGCGTGGCCAGCACCTGGTCGATGGCATCGCCCAGGCGCTCCACCACCTGGTCCAGCTGCGCTTCGCTGCTGATAAAGGGCGGCGCCAGCAGCACATGGTCGCCGTGCAGGCCGTCAATGGTGCCCCCCATGGGGTAGCACAGCAAGCCATGCGCCATGGCCTGCGCCTTGATCTTGGCGTGCAGCTTGAGGGCTGGCGCAAACGTCGCCTTGTTGCTGCGGTCCTGCACCAGCTCCACGCCCCAAAACAGGCCTCGGCCACGGATATCGCCGACATGCGGGTGGTCGTCAAAGCGCGCATGCAATTGCTTTTGCAGGTAGTCGCCGCGCGCCAGCACCTGGGGCAGCAGCTGGTCGCGCTGTATCACCTGCTGCACCGCCAGCGCAGCAGCCGCTGCCATCGCATGGCCGATGTAGGTGTGGCCATGCTGAAACATGCCGCTGCCGCTGCGCATGGCATCGACGATCTTGTGCTGCGCCAGCACCGCGCCAATCGGCTGGTAGCCGCCGCCCAGGCCCTTGGCAATCGTCATCAGATCGGGGCTGATGCCCTCTTGCTCCACCGCATGCAAGCTGCCGGTACGGCCCATGCCGCACATCACCTCGTCGGCAATCAGCAAGATGCCATAGCGGTCGCAGAGCGCACGCAGGCCCTGCCAGTAGCCAGCAGGGGCCGCCACCGCTCCCAGGGTCGCGCCCACCACGGGCTCGGCCACAAAGGCGATCACCTTGTCCGGGCCCAATTCCTGGAACTTGGCATCTATCTCGGCCAGCAAGCGCGCCACATAGGCGGGCTGGCTCTCGCCGTCCCGCCGGTCGCGGTATTCATAGGCGGGCGCAACGCGGCCCACCTCCATCAGGATGGGCGCAAACTGCTGGCGGCGCCATTCATTGCCGCCCACGGCCAAGGCACCCAAGGTGTTGCCGTGGTAGCTTTGGCGGCGCGCGACAAAGTGCGTGCGCTCGGGCTGGCCGATCTCGACAAAATACTGGCGCGCCATTTTCAGCGCCGCTTCCACCGCTTCCGATCCACCAGAGACAAAGTAAACGTCCGTCATGCCCGCTGGCGCATGTGCGACCAGGTGGTCGGCCAGCGCCTCTTGCACTTCGGTGGTGAAAAAGCTGGTGTGGGCATAGGCCAGCTGGTCAATCTGCCGGTGCATCGCTGCCAGCACATCCGGGTGGCCATGGCCCAGGCACGATACCGCTGCGCCACCGCTGGCATCCAGGTAGGCCTTGCCGGCCTGGTCAAACAGCTCCACGCCTTTGCCGCCCACTGCGACAAGAGGAACCTGGGCCAGAGAACGATGGATGACATGGCTCATGCGAGCACTCCTTCACGATGCGTCACCAGCCCTGCGCCGGCAGCGATACGCATAGTATAAGGATCATTTGTAATTTTTCAATAAATTACCGGATCATTTGATCCAAATCGATCGATCTCTGTTCCCGGGCTTCCCCTTCCCTCCCTCTCGTGCTATTCATTCAGCGCAAGCCACCGACGTAGCGCTTGGCCGAGGCCACCAGCCCCTGCAGTGCAGCCGGATCGGTTGCAGGCGCGGCCACCACGGCCGTAACAGCGGCTGCCGGGGCTGGTGCACCCGGCAGACTGGCCGCAAAGCGCTGCGCCAGCCGCTCCAACTCCGCATCCTGGTTGCTGCGGGCATGGCTCAGCGCAAACTGGGCCATCGCTTGGCCATAGGCGGTATCGCTGGCCATCCACTCGGTATCGGTCACCCGGCCGGTCTTGCGGCGCAGGGCCACATGCAAATGCGCGGCGATGGCCAGGCGCTCACTGTCGTTCATACAAGCTCCTTCGTGGCAGAACCTGATGGGCAGGCTGCGCGCCCAAGGCGGCGCAGCCCGGTGGCGCGGCGGCACAGAGCGGCACCGCGCATGTCAACTCAATGCTGGCTTTCTTGATGCAGGCTCTGATCCAGACCATCCAGCTCCTGCTGCGCCGTCACCCGCAAAGGCAGCAGCAGGCGGATAACGGTCAGCAAAATAGCGGTGCCCGCTGCGCTGTAGACGGCCACCGCCGCCACGGCCACCAACTGGTTGAGCACCGTGGCGTCCACGCCGGCAATAGCGCGGTCGGCAAACAAGGCGGTGAGCAGCGAGCCGGCAATGCCGCCCACGCCATGCACGCCAAATACATCGAGCGAGTCATCCACGCCCAAGCGGCGCTTGAGCCAGGTGGCGCCCCAAAAGCAGGCCACACCGGCGATCAGGCCAATGGCCACGGCCCCGCCCACCTGCACAAAACCCGCAGCAGGGGTGATGGCCACCAAGCCACCAATCAGGCCCGAGAGCACACCCAGCAAGGTCGGGGCGCCGCGCACCCACCACTCGACCAGCATCCAAGACAGCGCACCGGCAGCAGCCGCCACCATGGTCACCAGCATGGCCAGGGCTGCGCGCCCGTCGGCCGACAGGGCAGAGCCCGCGTTAAAGCCAAACCAGCCAATCAGCAACAACGCGGCACCCATCGCCGTCCAGCCCAAGCTGTGGGGCTCAAAGGCCTGGCGGCCGTAGCCCTGGCGCCGGCCCAGCATGGCGGCGCAGACCAGGGCCGAGACGCCCGCATTGACGTGCACCACCGCGCCGCCGGCAAAGTCCAGCGCGCCCAGTTTGTTCAGCCAGCCATCGCTCTCCCACACCCAATGGGCCACCGGGGCATAGACCAGCACACTCCACAGCGCCGAGAACAGCAGCAGCGCCGAAAAGCGCATGCGCTCGACCACGGCGCCAATGATCAAGGTGGTGGTGATGACGGCAAAGGCCATCTGGAACAGCGCATACAGCGCTTCGGGGATGTTGGGCGCCAGGTGGCTGACCGATACGGTGCCCGCTGCCGCATCCAGCCGCATGGCCGAGAACCAGGCGCGGTCCAGCCCGCCCAGCCAGGCCGACGACTTGCTGAACGCCAGCGAATAGCCCACCGCAAACCAGGTGAGTGACACCACCGCCGCCACGGCAAACACCGCCACCAAGGTGTTGACCACGTTCTTGCGCCGCACCAGGCCGGCATAGAAGAGTGCAATGCCCGGCAGGGTCATCAGCAAGACCAATACCGTCGAGACCAAGATCCAGGCCGTATCGGCCTTGTCAATCGCTGCCATCTGCACCATTTGCATGCCATCCCCTTATGCGTTGTGATCGATTGCGGGTTTGTTTCAAAAGGTAGCAGTTTCTATGCCATGGGGCCGGAAAGCGCCTGCATACGGGGTCTGCAGGTATGCGGGGCGATGGCAGCGCGGTCGGTGGGTGCCACATCGCACCACATCGGTGCCCTAGGCACGGGGTCACCCACAAAAGAAAACCGGCGCATGCATCGCTGCAGGCGCCGGGCATCAGTGGCGAGCGTGGGGCTCAGGCGGCCGCAAGGACCTTGCCCGGGTTCATCAGCCCCAGCGGATCCAGCGCCTGCTTGATCGCCCGCATGGCGGCCAGCTCCTGCGGCGTGCGGCTAAAACCCAGGTAGGGCATCTTGTGCAGGCCAATGCCATGCTCGGCCGAGACACTGCCCTGGAACTGCTGCACCAGGCCGTACAGCACGGCCTCCAGCGCCTCATCCTCGCCATTGATGGTTTGGCTGTCGGTGGTCACATGCAGATTGCCGTCGCCCACATGGCCAAAGAACAGGCTGTGGTGGCCAGGCCAGCGCGCATCAAAGGCGGCGCGGCAGGCAGCAGCAAAGCGGCCAATGTCCACCTGGGGCAGGCTGACGTCAAAGTTCACGGGGGGGTGCATATGGGCGGTCATCTCCGCTGGCGCCTCGCGCAGCTTCCACAGGCTCTTGGCCTGCTCGCCCGATTGCGCAATCACCGCATCCACCACCTCGCCGGCCTCCATGGCCTCGCCCAAGGCTTCCTCCACCGCAGCGCGCAGCGCAGCCTCGTCCTTGCCATCCACATCAATCAAGGCCTGCAGCGGGTGCTGCACCGCAAAGGCGGGTTGCAGCTTTTGCCACTGGATGGAGGTCTGCACAAAGTCACTCCACATCAGCTCAAACGCGGCCACGCTGTTGCCAAAGCGGGCCTGCATGCGCGCCAGCACGGCCAGTGCCTCGTCAAAGCCCGGCAGGGCCACCATGCAGCTGACCTTGGCCTGGGGCGCGGGCCGCAGGCGCAGCAGCACGCGGGTGATGATGCCCAAGGTGCCTTCGGCACCGATAAAGAACTGCTTGAGGTCGTAGCCGGTGTTGTTCTTCAGCATGGGCCGCAGCATCGGCAGCACCGTGCCATCGGCCAGCACCACCTCCAGCCCCAGCACCTGCTCGCGCATCATGCCGTTTTGCAGCACGCCATTGCCGCCCGCGTTTGTCGAGACATTGCCGCCAATCTGGCAGCTGCCCCTCGCGCCCAGGTCCACGCCAAACACCCAGCCGGCCGCCACGGCCGCTTCTTGCATGGCTTGCAGGGTGACGCCGGCCTGCACCGTTATCAGGCCAGTGCGCGCATTCACGTCCTCGATCTGGTGCATGCGGTCCATCGACACCGCCACGCCCTGGGCGACGGGCACCGCCGCACCCGCCAGGCCCGTCAGCCCACCCTGGGGCACCACCGGCACCCGGTGCGCATGGCAGACGCGCAGCAAGGCGCTGACCTCTTCAGTGCTGCGCGGGCGCAGCAGCGCCAGCGGCGGCACGGGTGGCGTGCCGCTCCAGTCGGTCCAGTACTTCTCGGGGATGGCGTCCGCGCCGCGCGAAAAGCCATTGGGGCCCAGCGCTTGTTCAAGATCGGTCCAGAAAGCCGCCGCAGGAGCGGCTGCCGCGTTGTCGGTGCTAGAGGTGTTCATAGCCCGCTATTGTCGGGCGGTTTGTCGTGCAGGCGCGGGCTGCGGGCGGCAAAACCTGTCATGCCGCTACAGCCTTACCGGGCCGTTGTGCTCAGCGCGCAGATTGCTGCACGTAGGCCAGCAAGCGCTCCACCATGCGGCGCACATGGGGCTGCACCTTGGCGGCCACGGCAGGCAGGTAGTCAAAGGGCATGTGCTCTTGCATATAGCTGCTCTGCGTCATCTCCAGCTGGATGGCATGCACGTTTTGCGCGGGCTGGCCGTAGTGGCGGGTGATGTAGCCACCCTGAAAACGGCCGTTGAGCACGCTGCTAAAACCATCGACCTCGCCCTTGCGCGCCTCGGCCAGCAGTGCTTCGCCCAGGCCTGCACCGCAGCTCGCGCCCTGGTTGGTGCCCAGGTTCAGGTCGGGCAGCTTGCCATCAAAAAAGCGCGGCAGCACCGACTGGATCGAATGCGCATCCCACAAGCCGGCAGCGCCATGCTCGGCCTTGATGCGGGCCAGCTCGGCAGCCAGCTGGTCATGGTAGGGCTTCCAGACCTGCTCGCGGCGCTGGGCAATCTCGGCGTCATCGGGCTGCAGTTCGGCACTGCGGTAGACGGGGGTGTCGGCAAAGGTGTCCACCGGGCACAGGCCGGTAACGCTCTGGCCAGGGTAGAGGCTGGCGCCATCGGGGGAGCGGTTCATGTCCACCACCAGGCGCGAATGCGTGGCCAC
This sequence comes from Comamonas sp., assembly GCA_036667955.1. Classification (GTDB taxonomy): domain Bacteria; phylum Pseudomonadota; class Gammaproteobacteria; order Burkholderiales; family Burkholderiaceae_C; genus Comamonas. Next base: position 412,904 of record JAVWTB010000001.1, on the reverse strand, counting down.
CAGGGTGGAGGCACCGATCTCCTGCGCAAAGGCGTAGAGCAGCGGCAGGTGCCAGTCGGTGTCATGCACCTCGCGCGCCTCGGGCGTAAAGCGCTCTGCCAGCGCGGGCGGCACATAGGTGCCCACGTGGGGGAAGGAGATCAGCAGCTGCGCCGTGCCTTGGCGGAATTCAAAGGCTGCGCGGTCGGTTTCAAAATGCATAACTCAGGGTTCCTGAAGAAGTTCGGTACGCGCGGCCACAAAGCCGCGCTGCGCGCTGCGGTGCAGCGGGTGGCGGCCGTCGGCCACGCGGCACTGGCCGCCCACCCAGACACTGGCCACCGCACTGCTGCGGCTGCTGGCAAACACATGGGCATCGAGCTGCTCGGCAGCGGGCAGCCCGGCCAGCGCCAGGTGCTGGCCATCGAGCACCACAAAATCCGCCTGCTGGCCCAGCGCCAGGCCGGCCAGCGCACGGCCGCTGGCCTGCGCGCCGCCCTGCACTGCCGCCAGCAGCATATGGCTGCCCACATGGGGCTGCTGGGCGCTGGCCGCCACATTGCGCTGCTGCGATTGCAGGCGCTGGCTGTACTCCAGCATCATCAGCTCTTCGGCGGCGTTCACACCGATATGGCTGTCCGAGCCAATGCCCCAGCGGCCAGCACCGGCCTGCCAGCGTGGCAGGTCGAAAATGCCGTCACCCAGGTTGGCTTCGGTCAGCGGGCACAGGCCGGCCACCGCCTGCGAGGCGGCCGCTGCCGCGTATTCGGCCTCGTCCATGTGCGTGGCATGCACCAGGCACCAGCGCGCGTCCACCGGCATATGGTCCAGCAACCAGGCCACCGGGCGCTGGCCGCTCCAGGCGACGCAGGCATTGACCTCGGCCATCTGCTCGGCAATGTGGATGTGCACCGGCGCTTGGGCGCTCAGCGCATGCAGGCCTTGCACGGCCTCTTGCAAGGCATCGGGCGCCACAGCGCGCAGCGAATGCGGTGCCAGGCCCAGGGCCGCGCCTTGGGCGGCGCAGGCCGGCGCCAAGGTTTCCAGCAAGCGCAGCATGTTGTCGGTGCTGCGGATAAAGCGCTTTTGCCCATCGTTGGGCGGCTGGCCGCCAAAGCCGCTGTTCTGGTACAGCACCGGCAGCAAGGTGATGCCGATGCCTGCTGTTTGTGCAGCCCGCAGCAGCGCCAGGCTCAGCTCGCCATCGGGCGCATAAGGCTGGCCCTCGGGCTGGTGGTGCAGGTAGTGGAACTCGCACACGCTGGTATAGCCCGCTTCCAGCATCTCGATGTAGAGCCAGGTGGCAATCGCCTCCAGGTGCTGGGGCCCCAGCCGGGCCGCAAAGCGGTACATCAGGTTGCGCCAGCTCCAAAAGCTGTCCTGCGCCTGGCCACGAAATTCCGACAGCCCGGCAAAGCCGCGCTGAAACGCATGCGAATGCAAATTGGGCATGCCCGGCAGCAGCGGGCCGCTGGCCTGCGCCACACCGGCGCAACTTGCGGCATCCACGCCCACGTCTATCGACGTATAGCGCCCCTGCGCATCCCAGCGCAGCAGCACGTTGTAGGCCCAGCCTGCGGGCAGCAGCGCTTGGGCGGCGAACAATTGGTTGGGGGTATTTATGGCATCAGACACGGGGTGCTACCTCCTGCAGCGCCACGGCGATCAAGAGGTCGTCGTCGCTGCTCGCTTCCAGCTGCAGCGGCTGGCCGGGCGCGGCGGTCCAGTACAGGCCGTCCTGGCCACCGGCCGTCAGCGTTGCCGACATGGCAGGCAGGCGCCAACTGCCGGCCCGCGCCAACAACAGGCCCTGGGCGCTGTCCAGTTGCAGGCTGCCGCCCCGGTGGATCGTCACCTGCGCCTGCACCCGGCCACGCCGGGTCATCACATTCAGATCCTGCGAGGCGCCGCCCAGCAGCTGGCAGTCCAGCGCCACATCGCCCGAGAACGCAAAGGGCTGCAGGCAGTGCTGCAACAAATGGTCCACGCTGCCATCGGCTGCCTGCAGATGCACGCCGTCACCGCCCAGCAAGGTGATGACGCGGTCCACCCCGGCAAAGGCCGAAAACGGTCCACTGCGGGCGATCTGCGCAATGCTGATGCGCCAGGCAAAACTGTCGATACTGGCGCCCAGTGGCAAGCAGACCACTTCCTGGGTGGTGCCACCGCCGTTCTTCCATGGCGCAGCGGGCAGCGCGCTGCTGCTGAAAAATTGCATGCTCATCACTACCCGTTTATTGCTTGGTCAACACGGCCTGCAAAAAGCTGCGCGTGCGCTCCTTGGTCGGGTTGCTGAAGATGGTCTGGGGGTCACCGGCTTCGATGATGCCGCCGCCATCCATCACGACGACCACGTCGGCCACTTCCTTGGCAAAGCCCATTTCATGGGTCACCACCAGCATGGTCATGCCCTCGGCGGCCAGCATCTTCATCACCTGCAGCACCTCGCCCACCAGCTCGGGGTCCAGGGCCGAGGTCGGCTCGTCAAACAGCATCACCTTGGGCCGCATGGCCAGCGCGCGCGCAATGGCCACGCGCTGCTTTTGCCCGCCCGAGAGGCTGCCCGGCATCGCATCGGCCTTGTGGCCAAGGCCCACTTTTTTCAGCAAGTCATGCGCCAGCGCATCGGCATCCTTGCGGCCCAGGCCATGGAGCTTGCGCGGGCCCAGGGTTACGTTGTCGATCACCGACAGGTGCGGGAACAGGTTGAAGGACTGGAACACCATGCCCACCTCTTCGCGCAGCGCGTTGAGGGCTTTTTCGGGCAGCATCTGGCCGTCTTGCACCAGGGTGCGGCCGCAGATGTCGATGCGCCCGCCCTGGGGCTCTTCGAGGCCATTGCAGCAGCGCAAAAAGGTGCTCTTGCCCGAGCCGCTGGGGCCAATCACCACCACCACCTGCTGGGGTTTCACATCAAAGTCAATGCCGTCGAGCACCACATGCGCGCCATAGGCCTTGCGCAGGCCACGGATGCGGATCATGGATTCGGAATTCAGGGGAGCTGCGGTCATTGCACCATGCCTCCAGCGCGCATGCGCTTTTCAAAATGGCGCAGCGCCAAGGTGGTCACGCCGGTCAATACAAAATAAATCAGGGCAATCGCCAAATACACTTCCAGCGAGCGGTAGGACACGCTGATGATCTTCTGGCCTTGGTGCATCACATCGTGGATAGTCAGCAGCGAGACCAGCGCCGAGTTCTTGATCAGCGCGATGAACTCGTTGCCCAGTGGTGGAATCATGCGCACCACGGCCTGCGGCAGGATCACCGAGGCCATGGCCTGGCCGGACGACATGCCAATGGAGCGCGCCGCCTCCATCTGGCCGCGATCGATGGACTGGATGGCGCCGCGCACCACTTCCGAGACATAGGCGCCCGAATAAATGCCCAGGCCCAGCACACCGCAGGCAAAGGCCGGCAGCATGATGCCAAACTGCGGCAGGCCAAAGAACAGAATGAACAGCTGCACCAGGAGCGGCGTGCCCCGGATAACGGCCACATAGGCCGTGCAAATGCCGTAGACGAGCCTGTTCTTGGGGTTGAGCCGGCCGATGCCGACCAGCAAACCCATCACGCAGCCCAGCACCAGCGCCGCTGCCGTGATCTCCACCGTCACCGCTGCACCGCGCAGCAGATCGGGCCATCCTGCCCAGACGGGCGAAAAATCCAAATCCATAATCTATCCTGTCGTCTCAGATCAGCGCACGGGCTCTGCGCCCGCGCGCTGCCTCACATCACTTGCTGGGGAACCACTTGTCCACGATGGCCTTGTAGCCGCCGTCGGCCTTGAGCTGCTCCAGCGCCTTGTTCACAGCCGCCGTCAGCTCAGGGGTGTCCTTGCGGATGGCCATGCCGTATTCCTCGGTGGTGATCTGCTCGGGCAGTACCTTCATGCCGCCACGGGTGCGGTTGTACTGGAACGCGGCAGGCTTGCCGGTCACAGCGGCATCGGCGCGGCCGATATCCACCAAGTTGAACATCTCCTGGTTCTTTTCGACTTCAACGCGCTGCACCTTGGGGAAATGCTCGGTCAGGTAGCCCACCGACTTGGTGCCCACCTGCACCGAAACCTTCTTGCCGTCCAGATCGCTCAGCTTGGTGATAGGGCTGCCTTCCTTGACCATGGCCACCAGGCCACCGGCGTAGTACGACTGGCTGAAATCCACCACCTTCTTGCGCTCGTCGGTGATGTAGATGGCCGAGACCGCCATGTCGTAGCGGCGGGCGATCAGGCCGGGCACCAGGCCCTTGAAGTCGATATCGACCCATTCGACCTTCTTGCCCATCTTGGCCGCCACGGCCTCGACAAGCTCCACGTCAAAGCCGGTTTTCTTGCCGTTTTCGACAAATTCCATGGGCGGGAAGGTGGCGTCAGTAGCCACACGCAGCACATTGTTCTGTGCAAAGGCAGCGCCTGCACCACATGCCAGAGCGATCAAAGAGGTCTTCAAGACCAGGCGACGGAAGTTCATGGGAGAGTCCTTTTTCAATTCAAGTACCAAGCAAAATTTCAATGTCATCCAGCCAGACTGCGGGAGATACGGGCGGCTGCTGCCAAGGTGGCCTGCACCAGCTGGGCTTGCTGGTTGTGCACCCGCTGGTGCGGCGCCATCAGGCTAAGCGCGGCCACGGCGCGGCGGCCGCTGGCAAACACCGGCACGCTGCAACCCCAGACACCCGCATCCACCTGGCCTACCGTGGTGATATAGCCCTGCGCCTTGAGCACCTGCAGCTCGGCAGCGGCCTGGGCCCGGGCCTCGGTGCCTTCACCGTAGTGCTGGCTCAGCAAGGATTCACGCTGCACCGCAGGCAGATACGCCAGTACGCACTTGGCCGAGGCACCCACCTTCAAGGGCACGCTGCTGCCTTTGTCAAACGAGCAGCGCAGCGACTGCGGGCTTTCCACCATGTCCAGGCACACCGCCTGGCCATTGGCCGCCACCATCAGGCCGGCGCTCTCCTGGGTCTGCTGCGACAGCTGCACCAGCACGGGGCGCGCCACATGCACCAAATGCGAGCCATCGTCAAAGCCACGCGCCAGCTGCAGGCCCAGCGGGCCCGGTGCGTACAAGGCACCGTTGTCAGCCACAAAGCCAAAGCGCTTGAGGCGCGCCAGCTGCCGGTACAGGCTGCTGCGTGGCAGGCCTGTGCCCTGCATCAGCTCGCTGGCCGACAGCGGCCGCCCAGCGCAGGCCAGTACCGCCAACACCTGCAACACACGGTCGGCGGCCGATACCTCGGAACCCGGGGTTTCGGTCGCTGCACCTTCGCTGGGCAAAAACTCTGAAGCATCCATTCGCAATTCCCATTCCTCGGGACTAATGACAAAGCTGATCTTGCAAGATCAATGCCAGAATTGTCGAATTGCTCTATGGATAGATCACTAGCGCAAACCCTTGGTCGGGATTGACTGGGGAATTCAATTCCCATTTATTGGGAATTTCAAATGTAAATATCAGCCAGGCCATCCGCCGACAGGCGCGCAGGTCAGCGCCACCCGCATCCAGCATGGGTGGGGTGTGCACAGAGAAATGGGGATAGCCCGCGTCGGGCCGTGGCTCAGAGCGCGGCCAAGTAGCCCAAAGCCGCCAGCGGCGCCGTCTCGGCCCGCAGCACGCGGGGGCCCAAGGTGACGGGCGCAAAGCCGTTGCCGCGTGCCAGTGCCTCTTCAGCGGGCGACAAGCCGCCTTCTGGGCCAGACAGAAAGACAAGCGGCTGGGCGCCGGCCTGCTGCACCGCCTGGGCCAGCGGCTGGGTGCCCTCGGCCAGTGATAGCACCAGGCGCTGCGCATCGGCCAGGCTGCCGGCCTTGATCCATTGCGCCAGGTCCATGGGCGCATGGATGCGCGGCACCTGGTTGCGACCGCACTGCTCGCAGGCGCTGGCGGCAATCGCTTGCCAGCGTTCCTGCCGCTTGGTGGCGCGGTCGCCCTTGAGGCGGGTGACCGAGCGCTCGGCCTCCAGCGGCGTGATGCTGGCCACGCCCAGCTCGGTGGCTTTTTCTACCAGCCACTCCATGCGGTCACCGGCGGTAATGCCGGCCAGCAGGTGCACAGCGCGCGCGGCTTCGCGCTCGATGGCCGTGTGGCCTTCCACCTGCACGGTCACATGGCTGCGGCCCATCTGCACAATGCTGGCGTCATATTCGCCTGCGGGCCTGCCGGCCTCGCCGTTGAACAGGGTGATGTGCTCGCCGGGCTGCATGCGGAACACCTGCACATGGCGCGCGGCCTCGGCTGGCAAATCCAGCGTAGCGCCTACGCGCAGCTCAACGGGGCAATAAAAACGGGGCATGGTGGTACGTAGAAGTTGACTGCGGGGTCGTAGTTCGGTTTCAGGCGCATCAAAGCCTCAACCCCGGCCCATCATCCAGCCGCCTTGCTCCTCAATGCCTTCCACCTCGTGGATCAGGCGCATCAGCGGCACCAGCTCGCGGTAGCGCGATGCGGTGGAGCGGATGTAGTGCAAAAAGCGGGGTGCATCGGCTAGGTAGCGGGGCTTGCCGTCGCGCAGGGTCAGGCGGGCAAAGATGCCGGCCACCTTGAGGTGACGCTGTATGCCCATCCATTCCACCGCGCGGTAAAAATCGCCAAAGTCCGCGCCAAAGCCCGAGGGGCTGTCGGCACCCAGCAGGCCCGCCTTGCGCGCCTTGTCCCAGTAGCGGATGGTGATGTCGACGACAAAATCCTCTTCCCAGGTGATGAAGGCATCGCGCATCAGGCTAGCAATGTCATAGGTGATGGGGCCGTAGAGGGCGTCCTGGAAGTCGAGCACGCCCAGCGGTGCGCCTTCCGTCGTGGGCACCATCAGGTTGCGCATCATGAAGTCGCGGTGCACAAACACGCGTGGCACGGACAGGTTCTGCGCCACGATGGCATCGAACGCGGTCTTGAGCACGGCTTGCTGCTTGTCGTTCAGCTGCACCTGGCGGTGCTGGGCGATGTACCAATCGGGGAACAGCTGCAGCTCGCGGCGCAGAATGGCCTCGTCATAGACGGGCAGCACGCCTTCACGCGAGGCCTTTTGCCAGTCCACCAGAATATCGACCGCCTGCATGTACCACGCGTAAGCCGCCTGGGAATCGGGCGGCTGGAGCTTTTCAATCACCGTCTGCGTGCCCAGGTCAGACAGCAGCATGAAGCCATGGGGGGCATCCCAGGCCTGCACCTGCGGGGCATTCAACCCTGCCTGGGCCAGCAGCGCCTGCACTTTGACAAAAGACTCGCTGTTTTCCTTGTCGGGGGGCGCATCCATGATGATGCGCGTGCCGCCCTGGCTGTCATCAATGCGCAGGTAACGGCGAAAGCTGGCATCGGCCGAGGCCAGGCGAAGGCTCTCCGGCAGCAGCCCATGGCTGGCTGATGTGGCTGCCAACCAGGTGCCAAACTGGGCAGCGCGGGCCGCATCGGCCCAGACCACTGGGGTAACGGCCTGTAAAGATTGCGCGGTGTTTTCAGTCATGGCGGGCGCTACAGATGTTGCAGCAATAGGGTCAGGCATGGGGGAAATAGGATGGCTCATGGATAATGCAGATTCTACAAAGCCCTGCCGCCCGGCCGGGGCGCAGATCCAGATCCGTGTGCAGGTATGCACCGCAGATGCACAGGACAGTGGCTATTTTCCATGGATATTCACGCTTTAACCGATGTGGCGCCCGCTTCGCCCCGCCCTGCAGGCACCGCCTGCGCCGGGCGTGCGCGCGCGATGAACACCTCGCCCCGCACCCCCGCTCGCTTTTCTCCGACCACCATTGCCCGGCTTTGCATGGCCATGCTCTGGGCCTCGCCCGCGCTCGTGCTGGCCCAGACACCCGCTGGCAGCGATGAAGCCGGCCTGGTCTTGCGCTCCAGCCCCCGCTTGCAGGAAAGCCTGAGCTCGGACCAGCGCGGCAAGATGCCGGTGTTCCTTGAAGGCGATGACCTCACCGGCCAGACCGCCGATATGACCACGGTCACCGGCAATGCCAGCCTGCGCCGCGCCGACACCATGATCCGCGCCGACCGCCTGCGCTTTTACGAGCCCAGCAACACCGCCTATGCCGACGGCAATGTACACATCAACCGGGCAGGCAGCGTGTTTGACGGCAGCGAGCTGCAGATGCAGCTGGACTCCAACGAAGGCTTTTTCAAGGACGCCAACTACCGCCTGCTGCCCAACAATGGCTACGGCGTGGCCTCGCGGGTGGATTTCATCGACCGTGAGCGCTCGGTGATCCACGAAGGCACCTACACCACCTGCCAGCGCGACGATGAGGCCAGCTGGCAGCCCGACTGGATCATCCGTGCTGAAAAAATCAGCATCGACAACCTGGAAGAAGTCGGCGTGGCCGAGAACGGCGTGCTCGAATTCAAAGGCGTGCCGATCATCCCCATCCCCAAGATGAGCTTTCCGCTGTCGGAAAAGCGCAAATCGGGCCTGCTGCCGCCCACCATGTCACTCGACAGCGACAGCGGCTTTACCTACGCCCAGCCCTACTACTGGAACATTGCGCCCAACCGTGATGCCACCATCACGCCCACCGCCATGGTCAAACGCGGCCTGGCGCTGGGCGGCGAGTTCCGCTACCTGGAGCCGACCTACCGCGGCACCCTGGCAGGCCTGTACATGCCGGGCGACCGCCTGCGCGACCGGGACCGCTGGTCCTGGCTGTGGCAGCACAACGGCAGCATCGACTCGCCGATCGGCGGCCTGGGGCTGAACATCAATGCCAAGCGCGTGAGTGACTCCGACTACTGGCGCGACTTCCAGGGCAACAGCTACAAGCTCAATGAGCGCCTGCTCAACAGCGAGGCATCGGCCAGTTGGTCGCGCGACGACCACAGCCTGCTGCTGCGCGCCCAGCAGTGGCAGACCCTGCAGGATCCGCTCTCGCCCATCGTGCCGCCGTACAACCGCATGCCCCAGCTGCAGTACCGCTACACGCCGCAAGACCTGCCCCTGGGGTTGGAGGCCTCGATCGAAGCGGATGCCACGCGCTTCCGCGCCGATTCCACCCTGCTCAACCAGCCCAATGCCGACCGTGGCTATATCCAGGCGGAGATCAGCCGACCCTTTATTGCGCCGCAGGGCTACATCACGCCCAAGCTGATGCTCAATACCCGGCACTACAACTTTGACAACTCGGGCCTGTCCACCGTCAGCAGCGCCAGCATCACCGTGCCCACCGTCAGCCTGGACAGCGGCCTGACCTTTGAGCGCAGCACGCGCCTGTTTGGCCGCAACCTGATCCAGACGCTGGAGCCGCGCGCCTTCTACACCTACACGCCCTACCGCGACCAGAGCATGGTGCCCGTCTACGACACAGCGCCCTATGACTTCAGCTTTGCGACCATCTTCAGCTCGAACTCATTCAGCGGCTATGACCGCATCGCCGATAACAACATGCTGACCGTGGGCGCCACCACGCGCTTTCTCGATGCCGAAACCGGCATGGAGGCCGCCCGCTTTGGCATCGCCCAGCGCCTGCGCTTTTCTGACCAGCAGGTGGTCATGCCCAATGCCAGCCCGGTCAACGAGCGCTGGTCGGACATCATGCTGGGCGCCGGCATCAACTGGACGCCCAAGTGGGGCTTTGACACCACCGTGCAGTTCAACCCCGACAGCGGCCGCTCGGTGCGCTCGACCATGCAGGCGCGCTACAAGCCAGGCGACTACAAAACCCTGGCGCTGGCCTACCGCTACCAAGCACAGAACAGCGAGCAGATGGACCTAGGCTGGCAGTGGCCCGTCGATGAAATCTTTGGCTCCGGCGGCAAAAAGGCCAAGGGCGAAGGCCGCTGGTACACTGTGGGCCGCCTGAACTACAGCATGCGCGACAAGAAACTGGTGGACTCTGTGGTCGGTGTGGAATACGCCGGATGCTGCTGGAGCAGCCGTATCGTGCTCCAGCGCTTGCAGAACTCGCTGGTGCAGTCCAACACCAAGCTGCTGTTCCAGATGGAATTTACTGGCCTGACCAAACTCACCCTGGGCGCGGACCCGCTGGCCAGCATGCGCGAAAACGTGCCCGGCTACCAGTCCCTGTCCAGCAGCAACGGCGCTGCGGTGCCCAGCCGTTTCAGCAATTACGATTGAAGCATTCCCTGACCATGAAACAACGCATCCTCTCTTTGAGCGTGGCCTGCGGCCTGGCTTTGCTGGCCGGCGCCAGCGCGGCGCAAGGCTTCAAGGCTAGCAACGACAACGCCCGCGCTGGTATGCGAGTCCCTGCCGCTGCTGCCTCAGCCGCCGCCGCACCGGCAGCCCCGCGCTCCGCGGACTTCATTGTCGCGGTCGTCAATTCCGAGCCGGTCACCAATGTCGAGGTACAGCAGCAGGTTGAACGCCTGCGCGCCCAGGCCGAAGCCAGCAACATGCCGGCCGACACCCTGCGCCGCCAGGCACTGGAGATGCTGATTGGGCAAAAGATCCAGCTGCAGATGGCCAGCGAGCGCAACCTCCAGGTGGACAACTTCGCCGTGCAGCAGGCCGAAGAATCGGTGGCCCGCCAAAACAGCATGACCATGACCGAGCTGCGCGCTCGCCTGGTGCGCGAAGGCATCAGCGAGACGCAGTTCCGCGCCGATCTGAAAAAGCAGCTGGTCATCCAAAAACTGCGCGAGGCGGAAGTCGACTCCAAGGTTCGCGTGAGCGACCTCGACATCGACCAGTACCTGCGCGAGCAAAAGGCCAAGGCCGGCATGGCCAATGCGGTCACCCAGCTCAACCTGGGCCACATCCTGGTCACCGTGCCCGAAAACGCCAGTGAGGCGCAGGTCAAGCAGCTGCAGGCCAAGGCCCAGCAGGCGGCTGACAAGATCCGCGCGGGCGAAGACTTCCAGGCCGCCGTGGCCGAGTTCTCCGACGTGCCCGACGGCAAGGGCGGCGGCCCCATGGGCATGCGCCCGGCTGACCGCTACCCCGAGCTGTTCGTCAAGGCCACCCAGTCCACTGCCGTGGGCAGCATTGCCGGCCCGGTGCGCTCGCCTGCGGGCTTCCACATCCTGAAGGTGCTGGAAAAGAGCAGCAGCGAAGTACCTGCCATCGTCACCCAAAGCCATGCACGCCACATTCTGCTGCGCCCCAGCGCCCAGCTGAGCGAGGCGCAGGCCGTTGAACGCCTCGAAGACTACCGCCGCCGTGTGCTGGCCAAGCAGGACACTTTTGATGACCTGGCACGCCGCTACTCGGAAGACGGCAGTGCCAAGGAAGGCGGCGACCTGGGCTGGGCCAGCCCCCGCAAGTTTGTGCCCGAGTTCGAAGAAGCGCTCAACAGCCTGCAACCCGGCGAGATCAGCCCACCGATTGCCAGCCGTTTCGGCATCCATCTGATCCAGCTGCTGGAGCGCCGCGAGGCCAAGCTCAACCAGCGTGAGCAGCGCGACATGGTGCGCTCCATCGTGCGCGAGAACAAGCTGGAGCAGGCTTTCAGCACCTGGGCCCAAGAGGCCCGCGCACGTGCCTACGTGGAATACCGCGAACCTCCCCAGTAATCTCCCCGGCCATGGCCGCTGCGGTGCAGCATGACCCTGCCCAGCGCTGTGGCGCTGCGGCAGTGCCATCATCGGCCCAGGGACTCCAACTCTAAGAGCGGTGCTTTCGCACCGCTTTGTCATTGCATGAAACACATTCCCCGCAAACGCTTTGGCCAGAACTTTCTGACCGACCGCGCCGTCATCGACGCGATTGTTGACGCCATCAACCCCTTGCCTGGCCAAACGGTGGTGGAGATCGGCCCCGGCCTGATGGCGCTGACCCAGCCCCTGGTCGAACGCCTGGGCAAGCTCAGCGTTATCGAGCTCGACCGCGACCTGGCCGTGCGCCTGCGCACGCATCCGCAGCTCGATGTGGTCGAGTCCGATGTGCTGAAAGTGGATTTCCGCGCGCTGGCCCAGCGCCTGGGCGTGGCCAAGCTGCGCGTGGCCGGCAACCTGCCCTACAACATCTCCAGCCCCATCCTGTTCCACCTGCTCGACCAGGTCGATGTGGTCGAAGACCAGCACTTCATGCTGCAAAAAGAGGTGATCGACCGCATGGTGGCCAAGCCTGCCACTTCCGATTACGGTCGCCTCACCGTCATGCTGCAGTGGCGCTATGCGATGGAGAACGTGCTCTTTGTGCCGCCCGAGAGTTTTGACCCACCGCCCAAGGTCGACAGCGCCGTGGTCCGCATGGTCCCGCGCGAACAACCCGCCCAGCTCGATGCCAAGCTGCTCGAAGAGCTGGTGCGCGTGGCCTTCAGCCAGCGCCGCAAGATCTTGCGCAACACCCTGGGCAAGTGGTTGGATGAGAAAGGCTTCAGCGGCGACTTTGATGCGCAGCGCCGCGCCGAAGAAGTGCCGGTGGCCGAATACGAGGCGCTGGCTGCCAGCGTGTCAGTGCCCAAGGCCGCCTGACCAGAGCCGGCGATACAAAGCAAAACGCCCGGTGCAAACCGGGCGTTTTTTCATGGAAAGCAGATCAGAGGAAAGAGTAAAAGCAGCGAAACGGCACCTTGCGCTCGGCCCAGTACTCGGCCGCATCGCGAAACACATCCAGCAGCTGCTCGCGCGCTTCGCGGTCAAACTTCATCGCAGTGGGGATCTGGTCCAGCACCACGACAAAGCCGGGTTGCGGACCGCTCTTGTGCAGGGGGTCGGTCAGGCAGTCAAACAGCGCATCAAAATTCTTGCCATAGTGCGATGGAAAGTAAAACTGCATGCCAATCAGCTCCAGCACATCGGCCTTGGACAAGGCATGGGCCAGATTGGCGTACAAAAAATGCTGTCCCAGGTTATGGGCTGCATCGCGCAGGTCTTCCAACCGGTAGGCGCGGATGGCCTGCACGATGTTGGGACGCACGAATCGCAGCGATGTATCTTGTACCTGACGAAGTGGAGTGTCCATCTCCGTTGCTCTTTCCATTAGCATTTTTTAAAAACCATGCCCCATCCCTGGGGCTCATTGGGCATTGTTGACTTGGCACATCACTCTGCGCAAGACATCTCTTGCGGAAAAGCGACATAGGAGGAATCTGACGGCCTAATTCACAATGCGTCGAAAGCTGCTGTAGTGATCTTGGGTGTAATAGCAAGTATCGGGCATTGTGACGACCTGGCCACCACAAATAATGCGGCGCGCCCCGCGATCGCGGGACCCCGGCGTCTTGACCGTGTATTCCCGGTAGTAGCCGCGCTGGTGCCTGGGCAGGTTGCGTTCGCGGTTGGCAAACACCGAGCCGTCTTTGTCATAGGGGAACGGGCCCCCGCTGTGTATCAGCGCATAGGTTTTGCGCCCCTGGGCGGGCATCTCTGCGAGAGCCACCTCCGGCCCGTCAAAAACGGCAGACCGGCTGTCACGCGCCTGCGCAACATGCGGCACCACGGCCATCACCGCAGCAGCCACACCAGCCTTCACAGACTGGCGGGCAAGAAAAGCCCATGCATTTAGCATCTACAAAACCTTTCAGAACGACGGACTGCTCCGAAAGTTCAGCGGGTGAGTGTGACGGATTGCCCCCCAAAATGCAAGAAGCCTGCCCAAAATTTGAGCAGGCTTCTTGGTATTTTACGGAAGCAAGTGCAGCTGTTTTAAGCCAACTTGGCTACAAATACCATCATCATCGTGCAAAATTCGCGTCAGCGACGGCAACCGCTGTCATATTGACAATACGACGCACTGTGGCGCTGGGGGTCAAAATGTGCACCGGCTGGGCGGCACCCAGCAAGATAGGGCCAATGGCGATATTGCCGCCGGCCGCCGTCTTGAGCAGGTTGTAGCTGATATTGGCCGCATCAATATTGGGCAGCACCAACAGGTTGGCATTGCCCACCAGGGGGCTCTCGGGCATGATGCTGGCGCGCTGCTTCTGGTCCAGGGCCACATCGCCGTGCATCTCGCCGTCCACTTCCAGCCAAGGGGCCTGGATGCGCAGCAACTCCAGGGTCTGGCGCATTTTGACGGCGCTGGGCTGGTTGCTGGAGCCAAAGTTCGAGTGCGACAGCAGCGCAGCCTTGGGCTTGATACCAAAGCGCATCATCTCCTCGGCCGCCATGATGGTGATCTCGGCGAGCTGCTCAGCCGTCGGGTCGTAGTTCACATGCGTATCGACCAGAAAGACCTGGCGCTCGGGCAGCAGCAGGCCGTTCATGCAGGCATAGGTCGCCGTGCCGGCGCGCTTGCCAATCACCTGGTCGATGTAGTGCAGGTGGATGGCGGTGTTGTTCCAGGTGCCGCAGATGAGGCCATCGACCTCGCCCTTGTGCAGCAGCATGCAGCCAATCAGGGTCAGGCGGCGGCGCATCTCGATCTTGGCGATCGGCACCGTCACGCCCTTGCGCTCGGCCATGCGGTGGTAGGACTGCCAGAAATCGCGGTAGCGCTCGTCATGCTCGACGTTGACCACGTCGTAGTCCGTGCCCTCCTTCAGGCGCAGGCCAAACTTCTCGATGCGCTGGGCAATGATGGCCGGGCGGCCAATCAAGGTGGGGCGCGCCACGCGCTCGTCCACCACAATCTGGGCCGCGCGCAGGATGCGCTCTTCCTCGCCCTCGGCGTAGGCAATGCGTTTTTTGGCCGCACGCTTGGCCGCCATGAAGATCGGCTTCATCGCCGTACCGGAGGCGTAGACAAAGGTCTGCAGGTGCTCCCGGTAGGCATCCATGTCTTCGATTGGGCGCTCAGCCACACCGCAGTCCGCCGCCGCCTGCGCCACTGCCGGCGCAATCTTCATCATCAGGCGCGGATCAAACGGCTTGGGAATCAGGTACTCCGGGCCAAAGGACAGGTCCTGGCCCGCGTAGGCATTGGCCACCTCTTCGGTCTGCTCGGCCTGGGCCAGGTCGGCAATCGCATGCACAGCGGCGATTTCCATCTCGGTGGTGATCGTCGTCGCGCCACAATCCAGCGCACCCCGGAAGATATAGGGGAAGCACAGCACGTTGTTGACCTGGTTCGGGTAGTCCGAACGGCCGGTGGCCATGATGATGTCGTCGCGCACGGCCTTGGCATCCTCGGGAGCGATCTCGGGATTCGGGTTGGCCAACGCAAAGATGACGGGGCGCGCTGCCATGCGCTGGACCATGTCGGGCTTGAGCACGCCGCCCGCCGACAGGCCCAGGAACACATCGGCGCCGTCAATCACCTGGGACAAGGTGCGCTTGTCGGTTTCTTGCGCGAAAAGTGCCTTATCTTCATCCATCAGCTCGGTACGGCCTTTGTAGACCACGCCGACGATGTCGGTGACCGTGACGTTCTCGCGCTTGAGACCAATTTCCAGCAGCAAGTTCAGGCAGGCCAGTGCCGCGGCACCCGCACCCGATGCCACCAGCTTCACCTCGTCCAGGCGCTTGTTGGCCACCTTGAGCGCGTTCACCATGGCTGCGGCCACCGTGATCGCCGTGCCGTGCTGGTCATCGTGGAAGACCGGGATCTTCATGCGCTTGCGCAACTCGCGCTCTACATAGAAGCACTCCGGTGCCTTGATGTCTTCGAGGTTGATCGCGCCAAAGGTCGGCTCCAGTGCCGCGATCACTTCCACCAGCTTCTGGGGGTCTTTTTCGTCGATTTCTATGTCAAATACATCGACGCCGGCAAACTTCTTGAACAGAACGCCCTTGCCTTCCATCACCGGCTTGGAGGCCAGCGCGCCGATATCGCCCAGGCCCAAAACGGCCGTGCCGTTGGAGATCACCCCCACCAGGTTGCCTCGGCTGGTGTACTTGAAGGCCGCAGCCGGGTCCTTGACGATCTCTTCGCAAGGCGCAGCCACACCGGGCGAGTAAGCCAGTGCCAGATCGTGCTGGTTGGCCATGGGCTTGGTTGCGGCAATCGCCACCTTGCCGGGGCGGGGAAACTGGTGGTACTCCAGTGCGGACTGGCGCAGCAGTGCGCGTTTGTCCAAGGCAGCGGGGGTTGAATTCTTCTCAGTCATGGCGGTCTCCGGCATCACGCAGCATTCGGTACGATAAATATCTGGAACATGCTGTCATCTGCATGCATGTTTCAACAGTGCATCTAGAAAGTCTCTGCATCTCTCCCTAGGAACCTGGACGATCTCCGTGGCCGAAGTCGGGGGGATCGTGAACAGGCACTCACCATTCTAGGCGCAGGCTCAAAATCAAGTATTCCAGTAGCCGACTAGAACTATGAAAAAGATGTATAGCTATATCCAGTTCACGCATAGATGCCGACAGGCAGCCGCACCGGGCCGAAAGCGAAGGTCTACAATGGCTAACGTTTGCGCTATATAGGCCCTGCAAGGCCTCATTTGTCATGGATTTAATGCTGCTGGTTGTTCTCATCTTGGGCGTAAGCTATGTGCTGCGTGCCAAGGCCCAAAAGCAGCGCATCGCCTTGTTGGCCCAATATTTGCGTAATTACGACATCGAAAAGCTGATGGAACGCCTGGTCAGCAGCTATATGCGGGCGCTGGACGAAAAGGACAGCAGCCGCCAGCAGCAAATCTGGGAGCTGCAGGCATCGGTAGAAAACAGCCTGGCCAGCCAGTTCAGCAGCTTTGCCGACACCTTGGCCAAGGCGCCCGAGCCGGCCAATGGCGCCACGTTCAAGATCAGCACCCAAAGCTTTTACTTTCCCTTCTCGCAGCTGATCGAGAAGCTCCAAGGCGGCAGCAAGTCCTTTGACCTGCGCACCGCCATCCGCGTCCATGCCGATGGCATTGCCCGCGTGGTCGCCAACGCCGCTGGCCGCAGCCCCAAGGAACGCGCCTTCACCCTGCTGGCCGAGATGTATTTGATGCAGCACACCTGCCACTGGTACTGCAAATCCAAGGCCGTGGCCTCGGCGCGCATGCAGCTGCGCAACCAGACCACCTATGAACAGGTCATCCAGAGCGTGTCGCCCGAGACGCGCAATGCCTACCTGGCCTTGCTGGGCGAGCGCTGAACCAACGCTGCTTGGCGGTTTCCGCCATTGGCTGACACCTGGGTGCCGCGACTGCGGCGACAATCGGCGGATTGACACCACCACACCCCAGGGGAAGCCCATGCCAGCCATTCCAACCCGTCTTGCCGCCCTGGCAGCCGTTGTTGCCACCGCCAGCCTGCTCAGCGCCTGTGACCAGCGCCCCGGGCCCATGCAGCCCATAGCAGGCACGGTGGCCGCATCGCGCCAGCCCATGCCCGATAAGCCGCTGTTCAACGCGCCCATCATCGACAGCCACACGGTCCTGCCCCATGCCAAGGCCGACAAACACGATCCCTTGCCCCCCGCCGTGCCGCTGGCCTCGGCCGATGACCCCAAGGCATCCAACGGCGGCACGACAGCCGAAGGCGGCAGCGTGAACCCCTCGGCCGGCATGGGCGCCGTCATCACCGACAGCAAGGGTGCGCAGCACGAGGCGGATGGCAAGCCTTGAGCCTGAAGCCGCTGTTCAAAGGGGACGGTCGCTGCATCAGCGATCAGGCACCGTCCTTGCTAGCTAGCTGGCCATGACGACCCACAACGCCCATCCCTCTGCGCTGATTCTGGAGGCCCGGCCTCTGACCGCGCACAACTTCTCGGCCTTTGGCACCGTGATCGGCCTGGCCGACCCCAGCTTGCCCAGCCAGTCCATCAACCAAGGCAATGCGCTGCGCTATGACCTGCTGCCCGATCTGCAGCTCACCGCGCAAGCCGGCTGGCCAATGCTGGCGCTGTTTCGCGCGCAGGCACGGCAGTTTCCGCTGGCCGTGACCGAGGTGGAATGCCATGCACTGGGCAGCCAGAGCTTTGTGCCACTGGGCACCCAGCGCTTTGTCGTGGTGGTGGCCGCTGCTGGCCCGGCCCCAAAGGCTGCAGATCTGCAGGCCTTTGTCACCGATGGCCGCCAGGGCATCGTGCTCGCACCCGGCACCTGGCACCATGCCTTGCTGGCGGTCGAGGGCGGTGATTTCGCCGTCATCGAGCGGCGTGCCGATGCGCTGGATTGCCGTTGCGAAGCGATCAGCGCGCCCCTGCAGGTCAGCCTGCCCGCTGACCTGGCCTAAGGCTCAAACAGCAGCCGCCAGCTGCTGCGCAATCGCAATCAAACTGCGGTCCGTGCCTGCCGGGCCCAGTAGCGATATACCCAGTGGCGCGCCATCGCGGCTGGCCAGCGGCAACGAGATCTGCGGAAAGCCCGCCAACCCCGCCAGGCACAGCATCTGCACGGCCTGGTTGCGGTAGACCTCCAGCGATGCCTCATCGGCCGTTCTAAGCGGCGCAATATCGGGCATGGTCGGCATCACCAGCACACCATCATCACCCAGCAAATCGGCCAAATGCTGGCGGAAGCGCGCGCGGAACTGCTCGGCCTCCTGCACCTGGGCATCGGTCACTTTGCTCGACCAGTCAAAGCGCTCCTTCACCCCCGGGCCCAGCACCGGCGCATAGCGGCTGATAAAGGCGCCATCGGTCATCCAGGCCTCGCGCCCCTGGATATAGCGAAAGCTCCAGTACATCGCGTCAAACGAATCGAGCACGGCATGGCAATCCTGCGCGCTGCCCAGCAGCTGGGTGATCTGCTGCAGCGCGCCATCCCAGGCGGGGCGCAGGGCGCTGTCCACCAGGGCCCAGACGTCGCTGGGCATCAGCAAGCGCGGGCGGGCGGGCAGCGGGGTGGCGTCAGGCGCCAGCAGCACATCGGCCACGCGGGCAAAGGTATGGGCATCGCGGGCAAACCAGCCGCAGGTGTCCAAGCTGTGGCAGAGCGCCAGGGCTGCATCCAGGCTCACCCGCCCGTGCGTGGGCCGTATGCCATACAGACCACAGTGGCTGGCAGGGGCACGTACCGAGCCGCCCGTGTCCGTGCCCAGCGCAAAATCGCACAGCCGGCTGGACACCGCTGATGCCGAGCCCGACGAGGAACCGCCGGTGATGCGCTCGGGCGCGTTGCCATTGATCGGCGCGCCAAAGTGGGCGTTGTTGCCATTCATCGAGAAGGCCAGCTCATCGGTCACCGTCTTGCCCGCCAGCGCCGCGCCCGCATCCAGCAGCTTTTGCACCGTGGGCGCCGTCTGCGTCTTGATGCCGGACATGGCCAGCAGCAGCGGGTTGCCGCCGCCGGTGGGGTAGCCCGCTATGTCGAACAAATCCTTCACCCCAAAGTACAGGCCGCTGAGCGGGCCGCTGCCGGCATGGCGTACCGGCACATCGGGGTAGGGAACAAAGGCGTTGGCAGGGTCGTGCAAGGGCATGGTGGGGTCAGTGCAGAGCAAAAGAAGAACGATGGGCTGTTACGCAGCCAGAACGTTGGGGGCATATGCGGCCGATACCGCAGTGTGCACGCAGCGCGCCATATGGCCAGGCGCCAGCGTGACCGGTGCCGGCACCGCTTGCAGGCATTCGGCAGTCGCCAGCTTGCAGCGGGGCGCAAAGGCGCAGCCCGGCGGTATGGCGGTCAAGTCAGGCGGCGCACCGGCAATGGTTTGCAGCGGCTGGCCGCGCTCCATCGCGCCGTGCGAGCGGCTTTGCAGCAAGGCCATGGTGTAGGGGTGGCGCGGGCTGCGAATGAGCTGCTCGGCGGTGCCCTCTTCCACAATGCGGCCGGCATACATCACCGCAATGCGGTCAGCCACTTCCACGGCCGCGCCAATGTCGTGGGTCACAAACACAATGCCCAGGCCCAGCTCACGCTGCAGCTCGCGCAGCAGCAGCAGGATCTGGATTTGCACGGTGGCATCGAGGGCAGTGGTGGGTTCATCGGCCAGCAGCACCTGGGGGTTGCAGGCCAAGGCCAGCGCAATCATCGCCCGCTGGCGCATGCCGCCCGACATCTCATGCGGGTAGGCCTTGAGGCGCTGCTCGGGGCTGGGTATACGCACCCGCTCAAACAGCGCCAGCGCGCGTTGCTGCGCCTCGCTATGGCTCACGCGCTCATGCCGGCGAATGGCTTCGACAATCTGCGCGCCCACCGGGTAGACCGGGTCCAGCGCCAGCAAGGGGTCCTGAAAAATCATCGCGCAGGTCTTGCCCCTGAAGTCGTTCAGCGCGCCGCCGCGCAGCGCCAGCACATCCTGGCCCGCGACCCGGATCTGGCCCTTCATCGTGGTCTTGTGCTCGGGGTGCAGGCGCAGCAGGCTGCGCAGGGTCACGCTCTTGCCCGATCCCGATTCGCCAATCAGCGCCACCGCTTCGCCCTTGGCGACCGACAGGCTCACGCCGCTGACGGCCTGGACCACTTTCTTGCCGCTGGCAAACTGCACGCTCAGGTCCTGGATCTGGACCAATGGGGGAGAGACTGTGTTCATCGGGGTGCTCCTGGTTCAGGCGGCCAGCGCCGCAGCGGCAGCCAGGGGGTGGCCACTGCCGGGCTCATGCACCAAGCAGCGCGCAGCATGGTGCAGCTGCACAGTGGTGACGGCCGGCATGGCCTGGGCGCAAACCGGCGCCGCCTGGGGGCAGCGCGGGTGAAAGCGGCAGCCCGTAGGCGGGTTGATGGGGTTGGGCGGGTCGCCCGCCAGCGGTGCCACCAGGGTGCGGTTGCTGGGGTCCATCGACGGCACCGACGACAGCAAGGCCTTGGTGTAGGGGTGGGCCGGTGCGGCAAACAGTGCGTCCGAGGGGCCGATCTCGGCCACCTGGCCCAGGTACATCACCATCACCCGGTCGCTGATGTAGTGCACCACGCCCAGGTCGTGGCTGATGAAGACATAGGTCAGGCCAAACTCGCGCTTCAGATCGGCCAGCAGGTTCAGCACCTGGGCTTCCACCGATTTGTCGAGCGCCGAGACGGCCTCGTCCAGGATCACCATGCGCGGCTGCAAGGCCAGCGCGCGGGCAATGTTGATGCGCTGGCGCTGGCCGCCCGAGAGCTCATGCGGGTAGCGCTCGGCAAAGCGGGCCGGCGCCAAGCCCACCCGGTCCATCAAATGGTGGGCGCGGGCGACCGACTCTTTGCGCGACACGCCATGCACCTGCGGGCCAAAGGCGATCGAGTCCTCGATGGTCAGGCGCGGATTGAGCGAGGCATAGCTGTCCTGGAACACCATCTGCACCTGGCGGCGAAACTCCTTGAGGCTCAGATCCCGCGAGCCCACCGTGCGGCCGTCGAACACCAGCTCGCCGGCGGTCGGGTCCATCAGGTGCATCAAGAGCCGCGCCGTGGTCGACTTGCCGCAACCGGACTCGCCCACCACGCCCAGGGTCTCGCCCTTGATCACTTCAAAATCAACGCCATCGACCGCGCGCACCAGCTTGCCTTGCTTGAGCGGGAAATGCTTGGTCAAACCGCGCACCGTCAGCAGCGGCTGGGCCGGGCCACCCACATCGGCGGCCAGCGCTACGGCAGGGGCCAAAGAAGAATGCTGGAGCATGGCTTAACCCTTGTTGTCCATGGCGGTGCGCAGGCCATCGGAGAGCAGATTGAAGGAGATGGAGGTGATGAAGATCATCAGCCCCGGCAAGGCCGCCACCCAGGGCTGGGTGTAGATCGCCGTGCGCAAGGTGTTGAGCATCAGGCCCCACTCGGGCTCGGGCGGCTTCACGCCCAGGCCCAGAAACGACAGGCCCGAGGCCAGGATCATCGACACCGCAATCAGGCTGGTGGCGTAGACAAAGATGGGGCCCAGCACATTGCCCAGCACATGCACCCGCACGATGGTGAAGGCGCTGGCACCCGTCGCGCGCGCTGCCTCCACATAGTCACGGTTGCGGGCCTGGGCCGTCACGCTCTCGGCCACGCGGGCAATCTGCGGGATGAAGACAATCGTCAGCGACACCAGCGAGTTGAAGACGCCCGCGCCCAGAGCGCCCGACAGCGCAATGGCCAGCAGCACCGAGGGGAAGGCATAGAACACATCGATGGTGCGCATGATCACCGTGTTGGTGCGGCCACCGGCGTAGCCGGCCACAATGCCGATGCCCGTGCCGATCACAAAGGCCAGCAGCACCGGGGTGATGCCCATGAACAGCGACAGGCGCGCACCCATCATCAGGCGCGACAGCATGTCGCGGCCCAGCTCATCACTGCCCAACGGCAGGCCCGCCGTGCCAATCGGCTTGAGGCGCTTGATGATCGAGGCCAGATAGGGATCAGCCGGCGTGATCCAGGGCGCGAACACCGCCACTGCCACCAGCAGCACGATGACGGCGGCAGCGCCCATCGCCACCGGGTCGTGCAGCAGGCGCTGCAGCACCGAGGACCAATAGCCGCGTGAGCGCTGGGCCGGCAGCGGCTGCACCTGGGCCGCTGCAGCATCGGGAAGGGAAAGACTGGTCATGGGAACGGAACCTCCGGGAATCTGCGGTCAGCGGGCGATGCGGGGATCAAGCAGGGTCTGCACCACATCGATGATGAGGTTGAGCAGCACAAAGAACACGGCCAGCACCAGGATGGAACCCTGCAGCAGTGGCAGGTCGCGCTGGAAGATGGCCTGGTTCAGCAAAAAGCCGGTGCCCGGCCAGGAGAACACGGTCTCGATCAGGATGGAGCCGCCCAGCAGGTAGCCCAGCTGCAGCCCCATCACCGCCAGCGCCGTGGGTGCCGCATTTTTAAGCACATGGCGGAAGATGCCCAGGTGGCCCAGGCCCTTGGCTTTGAGGCCCAGGATGAACTCCTGGTCCAGCAGCTCGGCCACCAGGGCCCGCACGGTGCGCGCGATGATGCCCATGGGGATCACCGACATGGTGATGGCCGGCAGGATCATGAACTGCACATGCGCCCAGTCCCAGGCCCAGTCGCCCGAGCCGCCCGGCCCCGCGCCAGTGGCGGGCAGCCACATCAGCTGCGACGAGAAGATGATGACCATCACCATGCCCAGCCAGTAGTGCGGCACGCTGACGCCCAGCATCGACAGCATGGAGCAGCTGCGGTCCACCCAGGAGTTGCGGAAGTACCCTGCCACAAAGCCAAACAGGCTGCCCAGCACAAAGCCGATCAAGGTGGCCACCACCGCCAGGCGCAAGGTGTTGACCACGGCCGTCATCACCTCGGTCGTCACCGGCCGGCTGGTAGCAATCGACTGGCCCAAATCGCCTTGCAGTGCGCGCCAGACCCAGCGCAAAAACTGCTCGGGCAGCGGCCGGTTAAAGCCATACAGCTCGCGCATCTGGGCCTGCAACTCGGCCGATGCATCGGCAGGCAAGACCGACACCAAGGGGTCGCCCGGGGCGATATGCACCAGGGCGAAGCACAGCAGGGCCACGCCCAGCATGATGGGCAGGGTGTAGACAATGCGTCTGAACAGGTAGGCAAGCATGGCGGATCAGAGGTTCGTGGGGGGAGAAGCGGACCATGCGGGGTCGCACTGGCGAGGCATGCGCGAGGGCATGCAGCCGGCGTGCAGCGGCGTCTATGCGCCGTCTGCACACCTTGGGCAGCCGGCTTACTTCATCGTCATCGTCGCGATGTCGATAAACCAGCTTTGCGGCTGCACCACATGGCCCACCTTGGCCGACATGGCGCGCGGACCGACATCGTGTGCCACAAACAGGAAAGGCGATTCATCGACCACCAGGGTGTGCAGCTCGGCCAGGGCCTTGTCGCGCTCCTTGGCATCAAAGGTGGTGCGGGCCTTGTCCACCACGGTATCCACCTGCTTGTTGCTGTAAAAACCCCAGTTGTTGGACAGCGGCGGGAAGGACTTGGTGCTGACAAAACGCACCATCGCAAAGAACGGGTCCATGGTGGCCGCCGTCACATTAGTGGCGCTGGCCTTGTTGGCACCCGGGTCCTTGGCGCCCAGGCGCCAGCCCGAGAACAGCGTGTTCCACTCCACCACATCGAACTCCACATCAAAGAAGCATTCCTTGAGGTTCTGCTGGATGAACTCGTTCATCGGCAACGGCTGCATCTGGCCCGAGCCCGAGGCGGAGGTCTGGATCTTCACCTTGATCGGCTTGCTGGCGCTGAAGCCCGCCTGCGTCATCAGCGCCTGCGCGGCCTTCACGTCGTATTTGATCTGGAAACTGGGGCTGCCGCGCCAGGGGTGGCCGGGCTCAAAGATGCCTGTCGCAGGCTCCATCTGGCCATTGAGCAACTGCTTCATGCTGGCCCGGTCCACGCACAGGTTGGCGGCATGGCGCACGCGCTTGTCCAGCCAGGGCGAGCCTTCAACAAACGAAAACTGCCAAGGCCAGATGTGGGGTTGCAGGTTGGAATAGACCTTGAAGCCACGCGCCTTGATCGCATCGAGCGCATCGGGCGCCGGCGCCTCAATCCAGTCCACCTGTCCGCTCATCAGCGCAGCGGTGCGCGAATTGGCCTCGGGCAGCGGCAGCAGCACCACCTTGTCGATGGTCGGTGTGCGCTTGGGGTCCCAGTAGCCGGTGTTCTTGACCATCTCAAAGCGCTCGCGCGGCACCAGGCGTGCGCCCTTGAAGGGGCCGGTGCCCGATGGGTCGGCGGCAAACGCCGTCCAGGCCGCCTTGCTGCGCTCGGCCTTGCCGCTCACCGATGCAGGCACTGCGGCCAGCTTCTTGGCCCAATGGGCGGGCGATGCCATGAACAGATTGCTCAGGTTGATCGGCAAAAAGGAATCGGGCTCGCTGGTGGTCAGCTCCACCGTCAGGTCATCAATTTTCTTGGCGGACTTGAGCGTGGGCATGCGCGAGGCAGTCACCCCCACCTGGGCCGGGTCAAACTGCTCGGCCTCCTTGTCCAGCACCTTGTTCACGTTCCAGACCACGGCATCGGCCGTGAAGGCGCTGCCGTCATGGAACTTGACACCGGGGCGCAGCTTGAACAGCCACTTGGTCTTGTCCTTGGCATCCACCTCCCAGGACAGCGCCAGGCCCGGCACCAGCTCGCTGGGCTTGTCGGCCTTGCTCAGGTCCCACTGGGTCAGCGCGTCATACAGCGGAATGCCGGTGAACCGGTTGCCTTCAAAACCCTGGTCCGGCTGGCCCGAGGTGCGCGGGATATCGCCCGCTGTCATCGCAATGCGCAGCACTTTTTCCTGGGCCATGGCGGCACCAGCGCCCAACGCCAGGGTGACGGCCAGAGCCAGGCTTTTGAGCGCGGGGCGGGAGACGGAGAAACCGGAAGACGCTTGCATTACAGGACCTTTCCAAGGAGTGGGGGGATGACAAGTCCAAAGCAAGCTGCGTGCCACATCACACATATCGCTAATCGATACAAGTGATTGATTCATCGATATTTTTGGCATGCTTTATGCGAACGGTCAGCGC
Source organism: Comamonas sp. (assembly GCA_036667955.1). Classification (GTDB taxonomy): domain Bacteria; phylum Pseudomonadota; class Gammaproteobacteria; order Burkholderiales; family Burkholderiaceae_C; genus Comamonas. The sequence continues at coordinate 387,860 of JAVWTB010000001.1, read as the reverse complement.
ATTGATCGCCTCACTTTCAGGAGTACCCCCATGACCCCAATAGACCGCCTGCGCATTGATGAACACCGCCTCTGGCAATCACTGATGGCCCTGGCCCAGATAGGGGCCACGCCCAAGGGCGGCGTCTGCCGCATCGCCTTGACCGACGAGGACAAGGCCGGCCGCGACCAGGTGGTGCAGTGGTTCCGCGACGCGGGCCTGCAGGTGCGCGTGGACGAAGTAGGCAATGTGTTTGGCCGCCGCCCCGGCAGCGATCCGCAGGCGCGTGCCGTCGCCACCGGCAGCCATATCGACACCCAGCCCACGGGAGGCAAGTTCGATGGCAACTACGGTGTGCTCGCCGGGCTGGAGGTGGTGCGCACGCTCAACAGCCACGGCATACAGACCATCGCGCCGCTGGAAGTGGCCTTCTGGATGAACGAAGAAGGCACGCGCTTCACGCCGGTGATGATGGGCTCTGGTGCATTTGCGGGAATTTTTGGTGCAGACCACATCCGCTCGCAACAAGATGGTGCAGGCCTCACCGTGGGCGATGAGCTGGCCCGCATCGGCTACCTGGGCGATGTGGCCTGCGGCGATGTGCCCGGGGGCGCCTTTGCCGCTTACTTTGAGGCGCATATCGAGCAAGGCCCTGTCCTCGAAGCCTATGACAAGCCGATTGGCATCGTCAGTGGCGCGCTGGGCCAGCAGTGGTATGACGTGACTGTCACCGGCATGGACGCGCATGCCGGCCCCACGCCGATGGACCTGCGCCATGACGCCATGCTGGCCGCTGCCCGCATGGTCGATGCCGTCAACCGCATCGCGCTGGACCAGGCGCCGCACGGGCGCGGCACCGTCGGCCATCTGCAGGTGCTGCCCAACTCCCGCAATGTGATCCCTGGCCAGGTCAAGTTCAGCGTGGATTTTCGCAACCTCTCGCAAGCGGGGCTGGATGCGATGGACGCGGCGATGCGCAGCACGTTTACGCAGCTCGCCGCCCAGTGCCAGTGCGAGGTGGCCATCGAACAGGTGGTGCGGTTTGCGCCCTGCATCTTCCACCCCGACTGCGTCGCCAGCGTGCGCGGCGCGGCCGACACCTTGGGCTATGCGCACATGGACGTCGTCAGCGGTGCCGGGCATGACGCCGTCTATGTACACAGCGTGGCGCCCACTGCGATGATCTTTGTGCCCTGCAAGGACGGCATCAGCCACAACGAGACCGAGGACGCCAAATCCGAGCACCTGGCCGCTGGCTGCAATGTGCTGCTGCATGCAATGCTGGCGCATGCCGGCGTGGCCTGATGCAGCGCTGAAAGGCCATCAAAGCGGTAGAAGAACGTGGAGCGCTCGGGCTCCGCGTTTTTTTAGTCAGCCGGCAATAACTGCGACACCGCCCGCGCGCATTCAATCACCAGCGGCGCCAGCGCCTGCTGGGCATCGGCCATATTCCAACGGCTGGTGGGCGGCGCCAGGTGGATGGCGCCAACGACCACGCCGCGTGCGTTGAACACCGGCGCCGCAATGCCCATGTCACCCAGAAACAGCTCTTCGCAGTTGGTGGCATAACCCGTCTGCTGGCACAGCGCCAAGCGCTCCATCACCTGCTCCACCGTCGTCAAAGTGGCGCGGGTGCGGGCGGGCAGGGGCGCCTGCTGCAGTCGCGTGCGGGCCTCTTGCGCAGGCAGCTGGCTCAGGTAGGCACGGCCACAGCTGCTGGCATACAGGGGCACCTGGGTGCCCACCGGCGTCAGCACGGGGATGTGCTGCGTCGTCAGCACCTGGGCCAGGTAGACCATGTGTGTGCCCGCAGGCTCGGACAAGGTGGCCGTCTCGCCGCTTTGCCGCGCCAGCTGCGCCAGGTAGGTGTGGGCGGCGCTGATCATCGGATGGGCATCCAGGTAGTTAAAGCCCAGCTCCACCACACGCGGCAGCAGCACAAAGCGCCGCGTGCTGGGGTGCTTGCCGATGTAGCCCAGCGCCTGCAAGGTATGCACCGAGCGCTGGGCCGAGGCCTTGGTCATGCCGGTGGCCTGCGCAATCTCGGCCAGGGTCATGCTGCGGTGCGCGGCATTGAAGGCGCAAAGCACCTGCAGGCCCTTGGCCAGCGAGAGGTTGAAGAGGCTGTCGGAGGGGGGTGCCGGCGCGGAAAGCGCTTCTGATCGCGCTGCGGCCGCAGGCAGGGCTGCGGGCTCAGAAAACAGGGGGGAGGCGGTGTTGGAGCGCATGGTGCGAAGGCTGGGGGCAATGCCTTGGCCTTCGCAAGAAACGCACCAACTTGCAGCCGGGCCCATCGCTTTGGATGGGCGGCTGCTGCAAGGTCTTAGCGGCTGCTGGGGAAGCTGAACACCGCGCCATCGCGCACACCGGCGCTGGGCCAGCGCTGGGTGATGGTCTTGCGCTTGGTGTAGAAGCGCACGGCATCCGGGCCGTAGGCATGCAGGTCACCAAACAGGCTGCGCTTCCACCCGCCGAACGAGTGGTAGGCGACAGGCACGGGCAGCGGCACATTGATGCCGACCATGCCCACCAGAATGTGGTCGCTGAAATAGCGGGCTGCTTCGCCATCGCGGGTGAAGATGCAGGTGCCGTTGCCATACTCGTGCGCGTTGATCAGGTCCATCGCCTCTTGCAAGGTCTTGACCCGCACAATGCCCAGCACCGGGCCAAAGATCTCTTCCTGGTAGATCTTCATGCCAGGGCGCACATTGTCGAACAGGCAAGGGCCCAGGAAGTAGCCGTCCTCATGGCCAGCCACCTGCAGGCCGCGTCCGTCAATCAGCAGCTTGGCGCCTTCTTGCACGCCGCTGTCCACATAGGCCTTGACCTTCTCGAAATGCGGCTTGGTGATCAGCGGGCCCATGTCGTTGCCGTTGTCGGTGCCCGGGCCCACCTTCATCTTGGCAATCTCGGCGCTCAGGCCGGCAATCATCTGGTCGGCCACCTCATCACCCACGGCCACCACCAGCGGCACGGCCATGCAGCGCTCGCCGCAGCTGCCGTAGGCGGCGCCCATCATCGCGGTCACGGCATTGCTGATGTCGGCATCGGGCATCACCACGGCGTGGTTCTTGGCACCGCCCAGCGCTTGCACGCGCTTGCCGTTTTTGCAGCCTTCGCCGTAGATGTACTCGGCAATCGGGGTCGATCCGACAAAGCTCACGGCCTTGACGCGCGGGTCCTTCAGCAAGGTATCGACCGCTTCCTTGTCGCCATTGACGACGTTGAGCACGCCCGGTGGCAGGCCGGCTTCTTGCGCCAGCTGGGCAATGAACAGCGCGCTGGTCGGGTCGCGCTCGGAGGGCTTGAGCACAAAGGTATTGCCGCAGGCCACGGCCATGGGCCACATCCACAGCGGCACCATGGCCGGAAAGTTGAACGGCGTGATGCCCGCCGTGACACCCAGTGCCTGGAACTCGCTCCAGCTGTCGATATTGGGGCCCACGTTGCGGCTGTGCTCACCCTTGAGCAGCTCGGGCGCGTAGCTGGCGAACTCCACGTTCTCGATACCGCGTTGCAGCTCGCCATGTGCATCGGCCAGCACCTTGCCGTGCTCGGCGGTGATCATCGCGGCAATCTTGTCGGCGTTCTGCTCCAGCAGCAGCTTAATCTGGCCCATGATGCGTGCGCGCTTGAGCGGCGGCGTATTGCGCCAGGCAGGGAAAGCCTTTTCGCTGGAGGCAATCGCCGCTTCCACCGTCGCCTGGCTGGCCAGCTCCACGCTCACGGTCGATTGGCCCGTTGCCGGGTTGAACACCGGCTGCGTGCGGCCGCCATCGTGCACGATCTTGCCGTCGATCAAATGGCCTACCGTGGCCGTCACATTCTTGTCGTGGTTCATCAAAGTCTCTCTTGGAAATGTCTCGAAATGGGGGGCGAAATAGCGCGGGTCTGAACGCAAAATGCTGCTGGCCGGTGCGTCACCGTCGCCAGCAGCCAGGGGCGTTCCATCAGTTGGTTTCAGCCAGCGCGTCGCCCAGGGCGTTGATCAAACGGTCGATCTCGGCCTTTTCGCTGATAAAGGGCGGCGCCAGCTGGATGGTGTCGCCACCGTAGCGCACATAAAAGCCTTTTTCCCAACACTTCATCGCGATCTCATAGGGGCGCTTGGCGGGCTCGCCGGGCAGGGCGGCAATGGTAAAGCCAGCGGCCAGGCCGTAGTTGCGGATGTCGGCAATGTGCTTGGCACCCTTCAGGCTGTGTACGGCGTTTTCAAAGTACGGCGCCAGCGCCTTGACGCGGCCGGGCATGTCTTCTTTTTCCAGAATGTCCATAACAGCCACACCGGCCGCGCAGGCCACCGGGTGGGCCGAGTAGGTGTAGCCGTGGGCAAACTCCAGCATGTACTCGGGGCCGCCAGCGGCCATGAAGGTGTCGTAGATTTCTTTGGTGACCACGCAGCCACCCAGCGGCTGGGCGCCATTGGTCACCTGCTTGGCAAAGTTCATGATGTCGGGCACAACGCCAAAGGCTTCGGCACCCGTCCAGGCACCGCAGCGGCCAAAGCCGGTGATGACTTCATCAAAAATCAGCAGAATGCCGTTTTGCGTGCAGATCTCGCGGATGCGCTCCAGGTAGCCCTTGGGCGGAATCACCACGCCGGCCGAACCTGAGAACGGCTCCACAATCACCGCCGCGATATTGCTGGCGTCGTGCAGCGCAATCACATCGAGCAGCTTGTCGGCCAGCGCGCGGCCGCCTTCATCGGACATGCCTTTTTGGAAGGTGCCGGCCGGTGGCTGGGTGTGGGGCAGGTGGTCGGCCACAATGCCCTGGCCAAACATCTTGCGGTTACCAGCAATGCCGCCCACCGAGATACCGCCGTAGTTCACGCCGTGGTAGCCCTTCTCACGGCCCACCAACACCGTCTTGCCAGCCTGGCCCTTCAGGCGCCAGTAGGCGCGCACCATCTTCAGCGAGGTATCGGCTGCTTCCGAGCCCGAGCCGGTAAAGAACACATGGTCCAGGCCCGCTGGCGTGTGTTCCTTGATCTTGTTGGCCAGCGCAAACGAGGCGGGGTGGCCAAACTGGAAAGCCGGTGCGTAATCCAGCTGCAAGGCGGCCTTGCCAATCGCTTCGGCCACTTCCTTGCGGCCATGGCCAATGCCCGAGCACCACAGCCCCGAGAGGCCGTCAAAAATCTTGCGGCCATCGCCATCGGTGTAGTAGGCGCCCTGGCCGCTGACGATCATGCGCGGCTTGGCCTTGAAGTTGCGGTTGCCGGTAAAGGGCATCCAGTGCGCCTCCAGCCAAGCCGCATCGGTGCGCAGCTGCGTGCTGCCCGTCGTATCGTCAATCTGCACAAAGCTCATGTCTGCTCCTTGAATCCGCCTGGCGGCGACCGGTGTTGATACGCCATTGTGGGGCGGGTCAATGCTTATTCAAAGAATGAGATATCAAAGCTCACTTGCTGATTTACGCAAGTAAAAAAATTAGCCATACACGGCGTTTTGCATTAATCTCCTGCGTTCAATAAATAAAAGCAATGAAAACTGTATTTTCGATAGATTCATGATGAAAACCTTCCTCCTCCCCCACATCGCCGCCAGCGCCCTGCTTGTCTCCTTGGCTGGCTGTTCCTCCAAACTCAGCGAAGCGGATGTCTACCTGGCCATGGCCAAGGTCGAGCAAGCCGTACAACAACAAGACTGTGCCGCCATTGCGCATTGGCTGGCACCCCAGGCCGAGGTCGTGATCGACATGCGCCAGGCCGATAGCCCAGAGCCCCTTCGCTTGAACAAAAGTGAGTACCTGCAACTGCTGGGTGCCAGCTGGATTGCCGCTGGCAGCCGCTACTCCCACGAGCGCAGCAACACCCGGGTGGAGATGGCCCCGGGCGGCAAGACCGCCACCGCCTATGCCACCGTGCGCGAAAACGCCGCGCTGCAAGGCCAGCCCATCAGCTCGGTGAGCGACGAGGTCGCTACTTTTGCAATGCTCAATGGCCGGCTGCAAATCACCTATGTGCAGGCCACGATGCTGTCGATGCAATAAGGATGACAGGGCCCGGGCGGCGTCTGCACCGACAATGCGGCATTGCAGCTCCAGGCCACACCATGTCCACCGCCGATTCCATCCCTCGCACGGACGCCACACCGGCCTTGGTCGAAGGGCTCGACCACCTGGTGCTGACCGTTGCCAGCATTGCGCAAACCCTTGCCTTCTACCAGCGCGTGCTGGGCATGGAGGCGCGCGAGTTCAAGCCCGGGCGCTGGGCTTTACACTTTGGCGGGCAGAAGATCAACCTGCATGAAGTGGGCACCGTGGTGGACCCGAATGTGCGGCATGCCACGCCCGGCTCGGCCGATCTGTGCTTTCGCACTGCCATGCCGCTGGCCGATGTGGCGGCCCATTTGCAGCGCCAGCAGGTCGCCATCGTGCAGGGGCCGGTGCGCGCCACGGGCGCAAGGGCGCCGCTGCAATCGCTGTATTTTTATGATCCCGATGAGAACCTGGTCGAGGTGGCCAACGAGGTCATGAACGAGGTGGGTAGGCGCTGACTGCCGAAACGGTACAGGCTAGGCCCGCAACGCAGCCGCATCACACCAGCGCTGGGCCACGGCGGGCGATGTCATGCACACCACCTCTTGCGTCACGGTCGTCACCGCCCGCTCCAGCAGCTGGATATCAGCCTCATGCTGGCGTGCCACATGCGGGTCTTCAAAGAAGATCGCGCGCTGGCAGCGGCGCTCCAGCACCAGGTCGGCAATTTGCGCGTCTCCCCCCAGTGGGCCGCTGTTGTAGCGGTCCACCCAGGGCTTGTCAGCAGGCCAGCCCTTGCTCCAGGCCAGCTCGTTGAGCTTTTGGCCGGTGGTGCCCGTACCCACGCGGCGGCGGTAGCGCGAGAGCAGCGCAAAATTGCGCTCGCAAAACTCCAGCATCGCCGGCTTCATCGCATCATGGGCGATCAGTGCCAGGGTCTGGTTGCCATAGTCGTGCAGGCGGTCGGCTTGGCGGTCAGGCGCCAGCCCGGCGTGGATGCGTTCCATCTCCACCCAGTCGCGCGCGCTGGCTGCCGTCGAGATAAAGGGTTTGCCGTGGATCACGCACTGGCGCTTCAAGGCCAGTGCCTCGGGGAAGATCGATGACGGGTCCACCGGGTCAATCAGGTAGATGGCGCCATCGAGCACCCGGTTGTCACCCGGCATGCCCACGACCTCGGCCACCAGCTTCATCAGCCCGCCTTCGCGGCCATAGGGGTAGCGCACCATGCCCTTGTAGCCTTTGAGCATTTCTGCCGCTGCAATCGCGTCATAGGTGCGGCCCACCGCATGAAAGCCGATGTTCAGCTCCCGAATCCCCTGCTCGCAGGCGCGCAAAAAGCTGAACAGCGCAGCATCCTCGTTCTGGTGGTGCAAACGGTTGGCGGCAAGGCCTAAAAGCATGGTCGATCCCGTGGGTGTGGCAAGCGACTGGAAATATAGCGCCAAAACCACACGGTGGGTATGACAGCCGACTGGCACGCTGGCCCAATACGCTACCAAAACTATAGCGCTTGGTCACCACAGCCAAGCCGCTTCATCGCAGCAAATCAGCCCTCAAGCCCGGCTCGCCCACCAGGTCTGCAGCCGAAAGCCCAGCCACAGCACCAGCAGCATGGCCGCGCCAAACACCCAGCCGCTGAGCGCCCCCGCCATGCCGCCGGACAACAAGGTCCCCACGGTGCAACCAATGCCGGTCATGGCCCCCCAGCCCAGCAGCACACCGCCCAGCAAACCCCGGCCGGCATCGCGCCCGGTGGGCAGGCGCGGGCGGAACTGGCGGCTGGCAAACGCGGCGATAAACGCGCCGGCCAGCAAGCCCAGCAGCACCAGCGCATTGGGCGTGGCCCAGGTCGCCGCGGGCAAGGTGGCGCAGCCGGCAAAGCCATCCAGGCCATTGAGCCGATCAGGCACCCAGCCCTGGCCTTGCAGCGCGCCGCGCACCTGGCTGCCCAGCAAGGCCGTCACACCCAAGGGCCGCATGCGCACAATCGCGGCGGTGGCAATCAGCCCCACCAGCAGGCCGCCCAAGGCATAGTTCCAGCGCCCTTGCCACAGGCTGCGCCACAGCGCAGTCACGCTGCGCGGGGCGGCATCCGCAACCAATGCAGCAGCTAGCGGCAGGCTGCGCTGGCGCTGCTGCACATGGCGCTGCCACACCCAGGCAGCCCAGGCCGCCAGCACGGCCAGCTGCAGCAGCAGCGCGCCGCCATAGCCCAGGTGCTGCGGCAGCCAGACGACAGGCGCATCGGCCACCGCCAGGCTGTAGAGCGGGTTCCAGGTCTGAAAGCCCAGCGCAAAACCCAGCGCCGTGCCCAGCAGCGCAAATGGCGATGCGGCTGATCCCTCCGCCAGCCGGTACCAGTGCGCGCTGATGCAAGAGCCCGATACCAGCATGCCCGCACCAAAGGCCAGGCCGGCCAGCACCAGCACCCAGCTCACCGGGCCAATGTGCATATCGGGCGGCAGCTGCCCCGCCTGCGGGTTGGGCACCCAGCTGCTTTGCACCACGGTCATTCCCACAACGCCCACGGCCAGCGCCAAAATGATCGCCAAAATCCCGCGCGGGTCATCGCGCTGCAGCCAATCGCGCGCATGGCAGTAAAAGCAAAAGCGCGAGCGCTGCAGCACCACGCCCAGCGCCAGCCCAATGGCCAGCGCAAACACCAGGGTGCGCCCGCCATCGCGCTGCACCAAAGCCTGCTGCAATGGCCACAGCGCCAGCAGCAGCAACGCCGCCGCCACCGGCTGCCAATAGGCGCTGATGCCCCCGGACGGCCGCTGCCCGACTGCAGTGCCCGCGCCCCCCAAACCCAAGCTGGAATCAGTCATCGCATTCCATCCAAAAAAATGCCCGCGCTAGGCGGGCAGTGAACACAGGACCGAGCCCATGCGGAGACATTCAATACATCAAAGAATTGGCTTACTTGGCTGCCCAGATCGTGCCAGCCGGGTTGTTGATCGGCACACCGACGCTGTTGCCGTATTCGGTCCAGGAGCCGTCATAGTTCTTCACCTGGTAGCCCAGGATCTTGCTGAGCGCAAACCAGGTATGGCTGCTGCGCTCACCAATGCGACAGTAGGTGATGATGGGCTTGCTGCCGTCGATACCGACATCGGCATAGAGCTTTTGCAGATCAGCCCGCGATTTGAAAGTGCCGTCCTCATTGACCGCCTTGCCCCAAGGCACATTCACCGCGCCAGGGATGTGGCCAGCACGCACGGCCAGCTCGGGCACGCCGGCAGGCGCAAACACCTTGCCCTGGTATTCGTCGGCCGAGCGGATATCCACCAGCTGCGTGGCGCCCTTGCCCTCTACCGCCGCCAGCGCATCGCCCAGGCGGGCCCGCAAATCGGTGTTGACCTGGCCCACGCGGTAGGTGGTGGCGGCGTAGTCCGGTGCGCGGTTGTTCAGCGTGCGGTTCTCGGCCTCCCACTTCTTGCGGCCGCCATCGAGGAGCTTGACGTTCTTGACCCCATACACATCAAACACCCAGGCGCCCCAGGCCGCAAACCAGTTGTTGGTGTCGCCGTAGAGCACCACGGTGGTGTTGTCGCCCACGCCGCCCTTGGACAGCAATTGCTCAAACGCCTCCTTGCTGACAATGTCGCGACGCACCTTGTCATTGAGGTCGTTGTGCCAGGAGAAATTGACCGCCCCCGGAATATGCGCCCGCTCATACAGCCCCGGGTTCACGCTGACCTCGATCACCCGCACATCCGGCCGCTGCAGGTTGGCAGCCAGCCATTCGGTGCTGACCAGCGCGCCCGCTGGCACTGCTTGCGGCGTATTGGCAAAGGCAGGGCTAGCGCCCCAAACGGTTGCCGCGATGGTGCCGGCAATCAAAACGCGCCAAGGCGCTGCTGTGCGGATAGTCATGCTGTGTCAGTCCTTCAGTACATGGGAGAAACGGCTGCCATCACGGCAGGGCCTGCTTGCACTGTGCCGGTTGCAAGCTGCTACTCCAACTGAGGAATGCGCAGATGCATATGTGATCTGCGCGCTTGACAGCCGCCAAGCCTGAACGACCTAGGTGCAGCGCCAGCATGCATGGGCTGGGCTGCTTCAACTTTGGTAGCTAGAACGACTCTCCAGCGCCCTGCACTTGCACCAGCAAAGCCGGGGTTTTTTAAACCGAGGTGACCGAATCCGCCCACTGCTGCGCCGTCTGCAGCCGCACACGCGGGCCAAAACTGCTGGTAGTACTGAGCGTGATGTTGTGGTGCGCAATCACCTGCTGCGGCGTGACGGCGGCATTGCCGCAGCTGGTGTGTGCATCCTCCAGCAGCACCACCGGGTAGCCATGGCGCAGCGCAGCGCGCGTGGTCACATCCACGCAGTACTCCGTGTGCATCCCGCCAATCACCAACTCCTGCACGCCTAGGTTGTGCAGCATGGGCAGCAGGTCGGTCTTCCAGAACGCATCGCCGGTGGTCTTGTCCAGGGTCAGGTCAGTGCTGTCCACCTGCAGGCCATCGGCCAGCTGCCATCCGGGCGTGCCAGCTTCCAGGCCCGGTTCGGCGTGGCGCACCCAGATGATGGGGGTGTTGGCTTGGCGCGCGGCGGCGGTGACCTGGTTGATGCGGGCGAGCAGGGTGGGGCAATCCCAGGCGGCGTTGGGGCCGGTGCAGAGAGATTGTTGGATGTCTATTAGGAGGAGGGCGGTCGACATAAAGAGAATTCTAGGGGGAAGCATGGCTACAAGTCCCCCTAGAGCCATTTGCAATCCTTCCTCCCACCGTCATAACCGCTATTCGAATGCAACTGCGCACATCATTTTTAAAAATTTTGCCTCAATAGAAATGATGCATATAAATTTATAGAAATCTCTCTTATACTTGCTGCATGCCTATTGATGCACATATTTTTAGCGTTGGAAGTGTGGCCTCGCTGCAAAGTGGCTACCCGTTTCGGGGCTCCATCGAGGGGTCCGCCGAGGGGGATACTTTGGCGGTACAGATGAGGGACGTTGACCGAACCCGAGGGGTGAACTGGTCTGGAGTCATGCGCACTACGCTTGCAGGTCGCAAGCAGCCAGATTGGCTCAAATCCGGAGACGTTCTGTTTGTCTCCAAGGGCGTGCGGTTCTACGCAGTGTGCATTGACGAACCGCCTGGCGCGGCGGTGTGTAGCCCCCACTTCTTTCTGCTTCAAGTAAGGCCAAAGATTGCACTATCACCCGCTTTTTTGGCGTGGCAGATCAACCAACCTCCATTCCAGCGTCAGTTGCTACAGGGCGCGGAAGGCAGTAGTCAGTTGAGCATTCGTCGCTCTGTATTGGAGTCGCTCACGCTTTGTGTGCCATCGCTGGATGTCCAGCATCGTATCGTTGCCCTAGCTAAGCTCGCACTTCAGGAGCAACGCACGCTTCAACAGCTTATTCACAACCGCGAACAACAACTCCACGCAATCGCGGAAGGTCTTGCGTCCACCGCACCGGCCTCTTACTGAACAGTCTAGGAACCAACACCATGAACGGCATAACAACCGAAATCACCTCCGTCAACCAGGACGACATCAACGCCGCCGTGTGGGCAGCCTGCGATACGTTTCGCGGCACCGTGGACCCAAGCATCTACAAGGACTTCGTTCTAACCATGTTGTTCCTCAAGTATGTATCGGATGTTTGGCAAGACCATTACGACAGCTACAGGAAAAAATACGGTGATCATCCTGAACTGATCACGGAAATGCTCAAGAGCGAGCGCTTCGTTCTGCCTCCAAGCGCTAGCTTTTATTCCTTGCACACCGTGCGGCACAGTCCTGGCAATGGAGAGCGGATCGACAAGGCGCTGCACGCCATTGAAGATGCCAACATCACCAAGCTGCGCGATGTATTCCAGGACATCAGCTTCAACTCCAACAAACTGGGCGATGAGCAGCAGAAGAACGACATCCTGCGCCATCTGTTGGAAGACTTTGACAAGCCCGAGCTGAATTTGCGCCCTAGCCGCGTCGGTCAGCTAGACGTGATCGGTAATGCCTACGAGTTCCTCATCAAGAACTTTGCATCCACAAGCGGTAAGAAGGCAGGTGAGTTTTACACCCCACCTGAAGTCTCCTCACTCATGGCCCGCTTGATGACACCGCAGGAAGGTGATGAGATCTGCGACCCTACTTGTGGCTCTGGATCACTGCTGATGAAATGTGGGCGCCTCATCCGCGAAAACACCGGTTCACGCAAGTATGCGCTCTATGGGCAAGAAGCCATTGGTAGCACCTGGGCGCTGGCAAAGATGAACATGTTCCTGCATGGCGAGGACAACCACCGCATCGAATGGGGCGACACCATCCGTAACCCCAAGTTGCTCGACAGTTCCGCCAGCCTCAAGCACTTCGACATCGTGGTGGCCAATCCTCCCTTCAGCCTGGAAAAGTGGGGCTTTGAAGGCGCCGACAACGACAAGTTCAGCCGCTTCCGGCGCGGCACCCCGCCGCGCACTAAGGGCGACTACGCCTTCATCTTGCACATGATCGAAACCATGAAGCCCGGCACTGGTCGCATGGCCGTGGTCGTACCGCATGGAGTGCTGTTTCGTGGTGCGGCAGAGGGCCGCATTCGCCAGAAGCTGATCGAAGAGAACCTTCTCGACGTAGTGATTGGCCTGCCTGACAAGCTGTTTTACGGCACTGGCATTCCCGCCGCTGTGCTGGTGTTCCGCAAGAACAAGGCCGATGAGAATGTGCTGTTTATCGATGCAAGCCGTCACTTCGAAGCCGGCAAGAACCAGAATCTGCTGCGCGAATCCGACCTACAGCGCATCCTCACCACCGCCACCACACGGCAAAGCGTGGACAAATATGCCTACCTTGCTACGCCTGCGGAGATTGCCGAAAACGACTTCAACCTAAACATCCCACGTTATGTGGACACTTTTGAAGAAGAAGCCGAGATTGACCTGATGGCTGTGAGCAAGGAGCGAGAGCAACTCAAAGCCGAGCTGGCCAGCTTGGAAACGCAGATGGCGGTCTATCTGAAGGAGCTGGGCTATGAGTAAAGCACCAAAACCAGCCATGCCAACCGCTGGGGTTGCTGCGCCAGTGGATATCAATGCCTCAGTCAGCGCAGAAAGCCAGGGTGAATTCGTTCTCTACACCACCGAGGACGGCCTCACCCGCGTAGAAATGCGAGCCGAAGGCGGCTCGCTTTGGCTCAGCCAGGCCGAAATCGCAACGCTGTTCCAGACTACACCGCAGAACGTTACCCAGCATGTCAAAGCGATCTACGCTGAAGGAGAAGCCGATTTCGAGGCAACCTGTAAGTCCGGCTTACAAGTTCGCCAGGAGGGAAGCCGACAAGTCCGCCGCAATGTCCGTTTCTACAGCCTCGTCGTCATCTTGGCCGTGGGCTACCGGGCGCGCTCTGCACGCGGCACCCAGTTCCGCCAATGGGCCACGGCCAACCTGAGCGAATACCTGCTAAAAGGCTTCGTGCTCGACGACGAACGCCTGAAGAACCCACCTGTGGGTGACTCGGTACTACCAGACCGCTTCGGCGAGCTGCTGGAGCGTATCCGCGACATCCGCTCCAGTGAGCGCCGCGTGTACCTGCGGGTGCGCGAAATCTTTGCTCTGGCCGCTGACTACGCCCCCACGCTGCCCGAAACTACGATTTTTTTCCGCATCATTCAAAACAAGCTGCATTACGCCGTGTGTGGCCAGACGGCCGCCGAGATCATCCGGCGCCGCGCCGACCACACCCAGCCCAACATGGGCCTGACGACGACCCGCAAAGGCCAGGTGCAGAAAGCTGACGTAAGCGTCGCCAAGAACTACCTGAGCGAGCAGGAGATCATTGAGTTGAATCGCATCGTCACCATGTGGCTGGACTTTGCCGAAGACCAAGCCACGCGCCGCAAGGAGGTGTTCCTGAAAGATTGGGCCGAGAAGCTCGATGCCTTCCTCAACTTCAATGAGCGGCAAGTCCTAGTAGGTGCAGGCAAGGTGTCACACAAGCAGGCAGTTGCCCATGCGCAGAGCGAGTACGAACAGTTTGCGGCACAACGGCGGACGGCGCTGGAGGCTGCCGGCGAGGACTATGCATTGCGAATGCAAGCCTCGTCCTCGAATGACGGCGGCGCCATAACAGTCTTGGGCCAAGTGGCCAAGCGGCTAACGAAGAAAAAAGGGGGGCGCAATGCTGCCTAAGGGATGGAAGTCGGTCCTACTTGACCACGCAGCAAAGCGAGGTAGTGGTCACACGCCAAGCAAAGACTATGCAGAGTACTGGAATGGCGGCATCAAGTGGATTTCGTTGGCAGACTCTAGTCGCCTCGACAAAGGTCTGGTAGCTCACACAGACAAAGAGATCTCTTTAGCTGGGGTGCAAAACTCATCTGCTGTAGTTCACCCTGTGGGGACAGTTGTTTTATCTCGTGATGCGGGAGTCGGGAAGAGTGGCGTGATTGCGGAAGAAATGGCAGTCAGTCAGCACTTCATCGCTTGGAATTGTTCAAATTCCACCGAATTGCATAACTGGTATCTCTATTACTGGTTGCAGCAGCAAAAGCCTGAGTTCGAGCGCGTCGCTGTGGGATCGACTATCAAGACGATTGGTCTTCCCTATTTCAAGAAGCTGAAAATCACATTGCCCCCATATCGTGAACAGCGCAAAATTGCGCAAATTCTCTCTACCTGGGATCGAGCCATCGTCACTGCGGAGGGGCTGCTGTTAAACGGCCAACGGAGAACCCGTGACCTAATGGCATCGATCCTGTCAGGTCACCGCCGTTTTCCTGGGTTCTCGGATAAGTGGCGCTCCAGGGATTTAGATACCGTCTTTGAACGGATTACGCGCAAGAACAGCACGCAGAACACCAATGTGCTGACGATCTCAGGAGAGCATGGGCTCATCAGTCAACGCGACTACTTCAACAAGTCCGTCGCCAGTCCCAACCTCAGCGGCTATACCTTGCTGCAACGACAAGACTTTGCCTACAACAAGAGCTATTCGTCGGGCTACCCGATGGGCGCAATCAAACCACTGATGGCCTATGACGCTGGTGTAGTTTCAAGCTTGTACCTCTGCTTTAGGTTGCGTGAGGACGCCGGTGCTGACTTCGACTTCTTCCGTCACTACTTTGAGGCTGGCATGCTCAATCGTGAGATTGAAGGAATCGCACAAGAAGGTGCACGAAACCACGGGCTACTGAACGTGAGCGTGACAGACTTCTTCAAATTGCAGCTCCACATCCCCGGTGTGCCAGAGCAGCGACGCATTGCAGAAGTCATTAACGCCGCCAGGGCAGAAGAGGCGCTGATGCAAGCTCAAGTGCAGGCATTGCGCCAGGAGAAAGCCGCCCTCATGTCCCAACTCTTGACTGGCAAACGCCGCATCAAGCTGGCAGATGCAGAAACAGAGGTGCAGACATGAATGGCGCGCCCAACTCCCGCGAACAATACAGCGCCCATCTGCCCGCGCTGCACTTGCTGTGCAACCTGGGTTGGAATTTTCTGACGACGGCACAAGCTCTGGCCATGCGCGGCAGTACGCGCGAGGTGCTGCTCAAGTCCCGGCTGATCGAGGTACTGCAAACCCGGCGCTACGAATACAAGGGTCAGTGGTATCCGCTGTCGCCCAGCGGCATTGATCAGATCGTGCGTGAGTTATCGGCTCTCAGCCTGGCCGAGGGACTGATGCCGGCCAGTGAGCGGTTGTACGGAAAGCTGGCGCTGGGCATCACGGTGACGGAGTTCATGCCCGATGGCAAGAAGCACCAGCCCACTATTCCCGTGATCGACTGGATCGACGGCAATGCCAACCGTTGGGATGTGACTGAAGAACTAGAGGTGCTGGCAGCGCAGGGGACGCACCATCGCGCTCCTGATGTGGTCGGGTATGTGAACGGCATTCCGTTGGTGGTGATCGAGGCCAAACGGCCGGAGTCGGGCGGCGGCAGCCATCCTGCCAAAGCAATGGTGACAGAAGGCATCAGCCAACATCTGCGCAACCAGCGACCGGACGAGATTCCCAACTTGTTTGCCTACGCCCAGTTGTTGCTGTCCATCAGCCAAACCGAGGGGCGCTACGGCACCACCCATACGGCAGCGAAGTTCTGGGCCAAGTGGCGAGAAGAAGAGTTTGATGACGCCCACATGCAGGTGCTCAAGAACAAGGCACTCAAACCTGATATCCGCGCTGCACTCTACAAAGGCAAGCCTGCCGAACTGGCGGTGTATTTCGATGCGCTGTGGAGCGCCCCCATGCAGGCCACAGAGCAAGATCGCTTATTAGTGAGCCTGTTGACCCCTACGCGGCTGCTTGAACTCCTGCGCGGCTATGTGCTGTTCGACCGCAAGGTGGGCAAGATTGTGGCCCGCTACCAGCAGTTCTTTGGCATCCGTGCGCTGATTGCTCACATCAGCCAAAAGAAGCCTGAATCGCAAGGTGGTGGCCGCGAAGGAGGCGTGGTGTGGCACACCACGGGCTCGGGCAAGAGCTTCACCATGGTGTTCCTGACCAAAGCACTGTTATTGGTCGATGCCTTGAAGGAATGTCGCGTGGTGGTGGTGACCGACCGTATCGATCTGGAAGACCAACTGGCGCGCAACTTTCTGTCAAGTGGCGCATTCGGCTCCACCATTGCCATCAAGAAAGACGGCGAAAAAAGCCGGGCGCTTTCTGGGCGCGACCTGGCACAACGGATCGGCAAAGGTACAGAACGCATCACCTTTACGCTGGTGCACAAATTCAATACAGCATCCAAACTGCCTGAGTGCCGTAACGACTCTGCCGACATGCTCGTGCTGGTGGACGAAGGCCACCGCAGCCACGGCGGTGAAACCCATGAACGCATGAAGAAGGCACTGCCCAAGGCTGCTTACATAGCATTTACCGGCACGCCTTTGCTTAAAAACGAGAAGACAGCCAACAAGTTTGGACCCATCGTCCACGCCTACACCATGCAGCGTGCGGTAGAGGACGAAACAGTAACTCCGCTGCTCTATGAAGAGCGCGTTCCCGAGCTGGACATCAACGAAGAAGCCGTGAACCGCTGGTTCGAAAAGATCACCAGCAACCTCAGTGATGCCCAGCGCACGGACCTTAAGAAAAAGTTCGCCAAGAAGGGGGCCATCTACGGTGCGGCCAATCGCATCGAGTTGATCGCCTGGGATATCGCCACCCACTTCAACGAAAACGTCAGGAAGCTGGAGCTCGGCCTGAAGGGGCAGGTAGCCACCGACAGCAAGCTCAACGCAATCCGCTACAAAAAAGCGTTGGATGACACCGGCTTGGTCACCAGTGCAGTAGTGATATCTGCCCCAGATACGCGGGAAGGCAACTCCGACGTCGATGAGGACACCTTACCTGAGGTGCAGAAATGGTGGAAGCAAGCCATGGCCAGCTGCGGCAACGATGCAGAGGCGTATGAAAAGCAGGTATTGAATGACTTTGGTAGCGATGGTGCGCCGGACCTGTTGATCGTCGTGGACAAATTACTAACTGGCTTCGACGAGCCGCGCAACACAGTGTTGTACATCGACAAACCGTTGAAAGGACACAACCTCATTCAAGCCGTGGCACGTGTCAATCGTCTGCACGACGCAAAGCGTTATGGCGTACTGGTGGACTACCGAGGCGTCTTGGAGGAACTCGATATCGCAATCGATGCCTATCGGGATCTAGAAATCCGCACACAAGGTGGTTTTGACATTGAAGATCTAGAAGGCCTGTATCACCAGTTCAGCACAGAATACAAACGCCTACCCGCATTGCATGAGGCGTTGTGGTCACTCTTCGAATCCGTCTCTAACAAGCTTGATCGTGAGCAGTACCGGCAAACTCTGGCGCCAAAATTTGTGAAGGATAGCGATGGCCAGGAGTACGACCAGCGGCAAAAGCTAAGAGATGACTTCTACGAGGCAGTGACGGCATTCGGTCTGTGCTTGCAAACAGCACTTTCGTCGCGCAGCTTCTTTGAAGACAAGAGCTTCTCCGAAGCGTTGATTGCTCGCTATAAACGCGATCTCGGATTCTTCACAGAACTGCGCCAAACGGCCCGCCGCGATGCGATGGAGACGGTGGATTACAGCGTTTACGAAGAGCAAATCCGAAGGCTGGTGGATAAACAGGTCATCGGCACAGAAGTGCGCGAACCCGCAGGCGTTTACCTTGTGCACCAATTGGGACAAGCACAGGACCCGACGAAGTGGTCAGAAGAGAAGACCCGAAACGAGACGGACATGATCCGCACCCGGGTGCGTAAAACTATTGAGCAGGAGCTGGCGGCTGACCCTTATGCGCAGAAGGTGTTTGGTGAACTGCTGCGCCAGGCCATTGCTGAAGCGGAGGCCATGTTCGACCATCCGCTAAAGCAGTACGCGCTGTTCAAGTCCTTTGAGGAAAAACTGGACGCCCGTGCCACCCCGGACATGCCGGATGCATTGGCAGAAAAGCCACATGCCAAGGCCTACTTTGGCGCGATACGTCTGGTGTTGGGGGATGAGGCCTTTGCTGCACTGAATGGTGATGCGACGGACAAGCTGGTGCAACAAGCAATTACCATGGACAGATTGGTGCGCGACGCCGTGGCAGAGAACTCGCTCAACCCACAGAACATTGAGGCTGCCATTCGCAAGGGTCTGCTTCCCCTGTTGTTTGGCACGCTGGGTTTGGACAACGCCAAACTGGTGGTCGAGCAAGTCATCCAGATCACGCGTGTCGGGTTGAGCAAGTCTTGAGCATGCAGGCCACTGAACGCGTCTCGCAGCATCACATCGCCTATGGCGATGAAATCATTGACTTCAGTCTGCGCCGCCAACCGTCGCGCGCTGTGACGCGCGTTGCCATTCATGTGGAGCCAGACGCACGCGTGCTGGTGGATGCGCCCGACTCAGCTCCTTTGGTTGATGTGTTGACTGCCGTGAAAAAGCGAGCGCGCTGGATCAGTCAGCATGTGGAAGCAGCTAGGGCACGACTAGTCCATGTGCTGCCTCGAGAGTATGTGAGCGGCGAGTCACTGCATTACTTAGGCCGGCGTTATCGCTTAAAAGTCATTGTCGACCCAGAGTCCAAAACAAGCACTCGGATGCGAGGGGGATTCATCGCTGTTACGACCCCCGAGCAGGCTGCAACACCGATCAAGATGGCTTTGGATGCCTGGTATCGACAGCGAGCGCGCGAGGTTTTTGCTGAACGACTTATTGCGGTTGCGGTCCCTTTGCGATGGGTCCGACAACTTCCTCATACACGTCTTCAGTTGATGAAAGTGCAATGGGGAAGTTGTTCGCCGTCCGGGCGCATCACCATGAACCCATTGTTGGTGAAGGCACCGCGCGAATGTATCGACTATGTGCTACTCCACGAACTTTGCCACTTGCTTCACCATAACCATAGCCCCAAGTTCTACAAAACGATGGACCGCCACATGCCGAACTGGAAAGTGGTGAAAGAAAAGCTTGACAACATGGCTGAAGAGGTTTTCCGTACGTAGCAGACAAGCGTCAGTTGAAGATCAACAGCAGGGAGCATAAAAGGTAATCTTTGAAAATCGAGCTTCGCCTAGTGACAGCTTAGGTCTCACCCCAACACCGCCCACACCGCCAGCTACTTGGGCGGCGCATCCTCCAGCGCAATGGCAACCAGGCGGCCCGATTGCAGGTATTCCGCCGTGTACCAGCTCGACAGCAGCGCAATGCCGGCGCTGGGCATGCAGGCGGCGTGGATGTCTTCGAAGCAGTTGATGGTGAGACGGCCAGCTACGCGCTGGGTGCGCTCCTGCTGGCCGGTTTGGAAGGTCCAGGGTTGCAGCTCGGTGGTGGTGATGCACTGGTGGCTCAGTACGTTGGGCGCGGGGTGTTTGGCCAGGTAGCTGGGAGCGGCGCAGAGCATGCGGCGTTAGCTGCCCAGCGCGGTGGAGACCAGACTGAAGTCGCGCGGCTTGCAGACGCTCATGTCCCCAACGGGTCAACCCTTGGCTATCCCCCACAACACCCAGGTCGGAATTTAGGAATACGCTGTACCCCGTTCCAGCAAGCTGCCGATGAAGCCTCCCTGCGGCTCGCCTGCCGCCGGAGCCATCACCCTCGACAGCGCAAACCAACCGGACACCCACCCATGCAAAGAACCACCGACCCATCCCTCACCCCCGCCAGCAACCCCACCCCCTCGCAGCTGTTCCAGCCCCTCACCCTGTCCCAGCTCACCCTCCCCAACCGCATCGTCATCGCCCCGATGTGCCAGTACTCGGCGCAAGAGGGCAATGCCAATGACTGGCATTTGATGCACTACGGCAGCCTGGCGGTTTCGGGCGCGGGCATGCTGGTGCTGGAGGCCACCGCGGTGTCGGCGGTGGGGCGCATTACCGATGCGGACCTGGGCATCTATTCCGCTGACAACCAGCAGGCCCTGGGGCAGCTGATGGGATCGCTGCGCAAGCTCTCTGCCATTCCGGTGGCCATTCAGCTGGCCCATGCGGGCCGCAAGGCCTCCAGCCATCTGCCTTGGGAAGGCGCTGCGCAGATTGCGCCCGATGCGCCCCGGGGTTGGGTGGCGCAGGCGCCTTCGGCGATTGCGCATGCGGCGGGCGAGGTACCGCCGGCCGAGATGACCCCTGCCGAGCTGGCGGAGGTGAAGGACGCGTTTGTGGCGGCAGCCAAAGCGGCCGATGCGCTGGGCATCGATGGCATCGAGATCCACATGGCCCATGGCTATTTGATGCATGAGTTCCTCTCTCCCCTATCCAACACCCGCAGCGACGCCTACGGCGGCAGTCTGGAGAACCGCCTGCGCTACCCGCTGGAGGTGTTTGCCGCCGTGCGCGCGGCCGTGCCTGCGGCCAAGCCGGTGTGGGTGCGTATCTCGGCATCGGATTGGGCGCCGGGTGGTTGGGATATCGATGGCTCGATCGCGCTGGCCCAGGGGCTGAAGGCGCTGGGTTGCAGCGCCATCCATGTGTCCTCGGGCGGGCTGTCTACCGCCCAGCAAATCCCCGTGCAGCCGGGCTACCAGGTGGGCTTTGCCGAGGCCATCAAGCAGGCCACCGGTCTGACCACAATTGCCGTGGGTTTGGTGACCGAGCCTGCGCAAGCCGAGCACATTGTGGCCTCGGGCCAGGCCGATGCCGTCGCCATTGGCCGCGCCGCCTTGTACGACCCGCGCTGGCCCTGGCATGCGGCCGCCAGCCTGGGCGCGCAGGTGGATGCGCCACGCCAGTACTGGCGCAGCCAGCCGCGTGAGTTCAGCAAGCTGTTCCGTGGCGCAGCGGTAGGCGTGCGCTAAGAGCCACTCACACAACCCTTGATACGTCGTTGCCTCGCCGGCCGCGCCAAGCCTTGTCGTACTTCTTTACTGCCTGCGGCTTGGCGCCTAGTCGGGGACGCCTAGTCTCAACCGCAAACCTTCGGTTTGCTGGGCCGTGTAAGCGGCTCTAAACAGCTTCTGTAAACACCGAGGGCGGCAGCAGCCAAAGCCGCTAAGCTATGCGGATGCCTGCCCGCCCTCCCGTCTTTGCCTCCCCTTCCCCTCCGCCCGCAGCCGACCGCCGCGCCCGCGCGGTGCTGGGCCAGCTCAGCGATATGGATTTGCGGCTGCTGCAGGTCTTCAAGAGCGTGGTGGAGTGCGGGGGCATGTCGGCGGCCGAGCTGGAGCTCAACATCGGCACGTCGACCCTGAGCCGCCACATGAAGGACCTGGAGACCCGCCTGGGCATGGTGCTGTGCCGGCGCGGGCGCGCGGGCTTTGCGCTGACGCCGGAGGGCCACCAGGTCTACGAGGCCACCTTGCAGTTGCTGGGCGGCGTGGATCTGTTCCGCAGCCGCATTGACGATATCCACGCCCGCATGGGCGGCAATCTGGAGATCGCCATCTTCGACAAGACGGTGAGCAACCCGCAGGCCCAGATCCACCGCGCGATTGCGCAGTTCCACGGCCAGGCGCCGGATGTGAACCTGCAGCTGCACGTCAGCTCGATCAACGCGATCGAGCGCGGCCTGATGGATGGGCGTTTTCATGTGGGCATCATCCCGGCGCACCGCAGCTCGGCCAGCCTGGTCTACCGCGATCTGTTTGCCGAGAACATGCAGCTGTACTGCGCCGCCGGCCATGACCTGTGGGAGCAGGAGCACCAGGCGCTGGACTGGGAGCAGCTGCGCAGCTATCCCTTTGCCGGCCTGGGCTACCACTCGCCCAATATGGAGCTGAGCCACAGCGTGCGGCTGCCGCGCACGGCCACCGGCTTTGACCAGGAATCGATTGCCACCTTGATTTTGTCCGGGTGTTTTTTGGGCTTTCTGCCGGACCACTATGCCGCCAGTTTTGAAAACCAAGGTTTGATGCGGGCTGTGCGGCCAGAACGCTTCCATTACCGTTGCCAATTCGTGGCCATGTGGCGCTTATCGCCCGCTCCGAGCCGTGTGGCGCAGGCCTTTATTGACTGCCTTCTGGATGCCCACACAGCACTTGACTAAGTTGCTATGAAATTAACTTATCCACAGAAACGTGCTTCCCGGTGTGCATTTCTTCTCTAGAGGGAGATTGCAGGGAGTTTCTCGCGCAACGACGGCAACATTGCACAAAATTATCCACAGGGCAGAAGTCGGAGAAGGCCGACAGCCAGGGGGCTACTGAGCCTGGTGAAAACCCTGTGCCCACACCATCACGGCTGGTCACATCCGGCCCGCGCCTGTGAGACTGCGCCAGCCGCCATGCGGGCATGCCTGGGCAGCGCTAGGGCCGTTCGGCGCTACCATCGCTACCGTAACGACCACCCTGGACCGCCCCGTGCCCAAGCCTGCGCCCCCTGCCACTCCATCGCGTCCCCCCCTGCCCGGCACAGCCAGCCACGCCGCGCCAGTCAAGGCCCGGGCCACGATTGCCGATGTGGCGCTGACCGCCCAGGTCTCCAAGGCCACGGTGTCGCGCTACCTCAATGGCCGCACCGACATCCTCACCCCCGATATGGCCAAGCGCGTGGAGCTGGCCATTGCCAGCCTGCAGTACCGGCCCAGCCCCATGGCGCAGGCGCTCAAGCATGGCCGCACCCGCCTCATCGGCCTGGCGGTGGCCGATGTGACCAACCCCTTCTCAGTCGCGGTGCTGCAAGGCGCAGAAAAAGCCTGCCAGGCCGCCGGCTACCTGCTGGTGCTGTTCAACCTGGGCAATGAGGCTGGGCGCGAGCGCGATGCCATGCATGCGCTGTCGGCCTACCAGCTGGACGGCATGATCCTGAACCGCGTGGACACCAGCGCCCAGCTCTGGCAAGACGCGCAGTTGCACGGCAAGCCCATCGTGCTGGTGGACCGCTTTCAGGAAGGGCTGGACGCCGATTTTGTGACCGTGGACAACCCGGGCGTGATCCAGATTGCGATGGATCACCTGCAGCAGCAAGGCTTTGACGAGGTGCTGCTGGTGACCGAGCCGATTGCCGATGTCAGCTCGCGCACCGCGCGCCAGCAGGCCTTTGCCCGTTACCTGCAAGGCCAAGGCAGCACCGGGCGCGGCAAGCCGGCGGCCATGCAGGGCAGCGTGTGGGAAAGCACCGCGCACAACACCAGCGCCTTACAGCAGCACCTGCAGCAATGGCGCGATCAGGCGCGGCAAGCGGGCCGCCACCCCGCCGTGCTGGCCGGCAATGCCGTGGCGAGCCTGCGCGTGGCCACCGCCGTGCACGCACTGGGCTGGGTGCCCGGGCGGGAGCTGGGCATCATCGGCGTGGATGAGACCGACTGGGCCGCCCTGGTGGGCCCGGGCCTGAGCACGGTGGCCCAGCCTACCGATGCGCTGGGCCAGGCGGCGGCCAGCTGCCTGATCGAGCGCATCCAGGGCCTGCAAAGCCCCGCCCGCACAGTCGAGTTACCAGGCACCATCATTGTGCGCGGCTCGACAAAATCGCCAAGCGTTTGATTTCAAACAAACAAAAAAGGGTGTCCGCACCAAACTAGGGCAAACCCTAGTAATCAATCCGTAACCTTACGTTAAACTGCGGCGCTACTGAAACCGGTTTCAAACGCGCCGCATCGCCATGAACTACACGTTCCAATTCGACCAGGTCCTGGCAGCCTGGCCGCAGCTATTGCAGGGCACCTGGGTGACCATCCAGCTGTCTTTTATCGCCATGGTCATTGGACTGGCCGTCGCCATCGTCTGCGCCTGGGGCAAGACCTCGGGCCCAGCGCCGCTGCGCTTTGTCATCAACGCCTACATCGAGCTGATCCGCAACACGCCTTTTTTGGTGCAGTTGTTTTTCTTCTTCTTTGCGCTGCCGGCCGTGGGCCTGCGCTGGTCGCCCCAAACCGCCGCGCTGGTGGCCATGGTGGTCAACCTGGGCGCCTATGCGACGGAAATCATCCGCGCCGGCATCGAATCGATTCCCAAGGGCCAGATTGAAGCCGGCCTGGCGCTGGATCTGAAGCGCTGGGAAATCTTCCGCTTTGTGATCCTCAAGCCCGCGCTCAAGACCATCTACCCGGCGCTCACCAGCCAGTTCATCTTGCTGATGCTGAGCTCGGCCGTGGTGTCGGTGATCTCGGCCGACGACCTGACTTCGGTGGCCGCCAACATCCAGTCCGAGACCTTCCGCAGCTTTGAGGTCTACATCGTGGTGGCCGTCATCTACCTGCTGCTGTCGCTGGCCTTCAACCTGCTGTTCAAGCTCATCTACCGGATGGCGCTGAACTACCCAGACCGTCGCTGAACTCGGAGAACAAGAAATGCGTACTTTTGGTTGGCCCGAGTTGTGGTTCATCGTTGAAGCGGCCAAGTGGACCGTGGCCCTGTCCCTGATCGCCTTTATCGGCGGCGCCCTGGTGGGCCTGGTGATTGCGCTGTCGCGCACCTCCGAGAACGGCCTGGCGCGCGGCATTGCCACCGCCTTTACCCAGATTTTTCAGGGCACGCCGCTGCTGCTGCAGCTGTTCCTGGTGTTCTTTGGCGCGCCCATTCTGGGCTTTGAGATCAATCCCTGGGTGGCGGCTGCTGCTGCGCTGATTCTCAACAGTGGCGCCTTCCTGGGCGAGATCTGGCGCGGCTGCATCCAGGCGGTGCCACGCGGCCAGTGGGAAGCGGCCGAGGCTCTGTCGCTGTCTTACTTCTGGCGCATGCGCGCCGTCGTGCTGCCCCAGGCCATGAAGATTGCCGTGGCGCCCACCGTGGGCTACCTGGTGCAGATCATCAAGGGCACCTCGCTCGCGGCCATCATCGGCTTTACCGAGATCACGCGCGCCGGCCAGATCATCAACAACGCCACCTTCCAGCCCATGCTGGTATTCGGTGTCGTGGGTGCCGTTTACTTCATCCTGTGCTGGCCGCTGTCGCTGTGGGCGGGCCGCCTTGAGAAGCGCCAAGCCAAGGCCCTGGCGCGTTGAACCTTTTTGGTTGTCGGTTGATATTTCTACTAGGAGACATGAGCATGCAGATTTCCCGCCGCACTTTCACCTCCGCTGCTGCCGCACTGGCTGCCAGCGCCCTGTTGCCCCTGACCGCATCGGCCCAGTCGCTGGCCGATCTGAAGAAAAAGGGCAAGATCAGCATCGGCATGCTGGTGGACTTCCCGCCCTACGGCATCCTGAACACCAGCAACCAGCCCGACGGCTACGACGCCGATGTGGCCAAGCTGCTGGCCAAGGAATGGGGCGTGACCGCCGACATCGTGCCCGTGACCGGCCCCAACCGCATCCCCTTCCTGCTGACCAACAAGGTCGACATGCTGATCGCCTCGCTGGCCATCACGCCTGAGCGCGCCAAGCAGGTGCTGTTCTCCAAGCCTTACTCGGCCGCGTCGATCGTGCTGTACGGCGCGACCAAGACCGCCATCAAGGGCCCAGAGCAACTCAAAGGCCTGCGCGTAGGCGTGGCCCGTGCCTCCACCCAGGACGTGGCTGTCACCAAGGCTGCCCCAGAAGGCACGCAAATCCGCCGCTTTGACGACGACGCCTCTGCCATGCAAGCGCTGCTGTCGGGCCAGGTCGATGCCATCGGCTGCTCGGTGACCGTCGCGGCCCAGATTGCCAAGCGCGCACCTGCTGGCCAGTTCGAGAACAAGTTCCAGCTGCTGCAGCAGAACATGGCCGTCGCCCTGCGCCCCGGCCAGGACGAAGTGGCAGAAGCCGTGAATGCCTTCATCGCCAAGAACACCGCCAATGGCGAGCTGAACAAGCTGTACCAAAAGTGGTTGGGCGCTGACCTGCCCAAGCTGGACTAAAACCTGAGGCGCAAGCCGCTGTTCTCCATTTTGCGGAACAGCGGCCCGGGAAGCGCCACAAGATCATCTTCAAGAACACGACTGCTTTATGACGACCCCCTCGCAAGCACCCATCATTCGCCTCCAAGGCGTCGAGAAATGGTATGGCAACTTCCAGGTGCTGACCGATATCAACCTCGACGTGCGTGCCGGCGAGCGTATCGTCATCTGCGGCCCTTCGGGTTCGGGCAAGTCCACGATGATCCGCTGCATCAACCGCCTCGAAGCCATCCAAAAAGGCAAGATCACCGTGGACGGCACGGACCTGACGGGTGACAGCAAGGCGATCGACACCATCCGCAAGGAAGTGGGCATGGTGTTCCAGCAGTTCAACCTGTTTCCGCACCTGACGATTGTCGAGAACTGCATGCTGGCGCCGATGCGCTCGCGTGGCCTGAGCAAGGCCGAGGCGCAGGAGCGCGCGATGCACTACCTGACGCGGGTGCGCATTCCGGACCAGGCCCACAAGTACCCCAGCCAGCTGTCAGGCGGCCAGCAGCAGCGCGTAGCGATTGCCCGCGCGCTGTGCATGGCCCCCAAGATCATGCTGTTTGACGAGCCCACCTCTGCCCTCGACCCCGAGATGGTCAAGGAAGTGCTGGACACCATGATCGGCCTGGCCGAAGACGGCATGACCATGCTCTGCGTGACCCATGAAATGGGCTTTGCCCGCAGCGTGGCCGACCGCGTGATCTTTATGGCCGACGGCAAGATCATCGAGCAAGGCCCGCCCGCCGCGTTCTTTGACAACCCCCAACACCCCAAGACCCAGCAGTTCCTGGGCCAGATCCTCAGCAACCATTGATGGTGCTGCGGCGCGGGCCGTCCCAACGCGGGCGCCCAACGCCGCATCGCCTTGCGGTGCAAAACATCTTCATTGACCGCTGCTAGCGCCCCGCCCGGCCGGCGGGCGCCAACGGCCAACACACATAACAACCATGGCCTTGTCTTTGCAAAACGCCGGCTCGCCCGCGCTGATCTCCCTCACCTCCTTTGGCAATGCCGAAGTGCGCCGCCACGGCCAGCTCTACTTTGCCCAGCTCTCGCACCGCGCAGGTGCCAATGGCTATGAAGTGCGCGAAGAGCTGCTGCTGAATGCTGCCGAGGAACTGCCCGCGCTGGCCGCCTATGGCCGCGAGCACCAGCTGGACCTGGTCTACTCCTGCCCCCAGCCGCTGTTTGCGATGGACGGCAGCCTGAACACCGCCGCCGTGCAGCACGCGATTGCCGCCAGCCATACCTTGGGGGCACCCTGGCTCAAGATGTCGATCGGCGGCTTTGCCAACCAATCCGTGGCGCATTCGGCCCAGGGCTTTGCGGCGCTGAAGAGCGCCATCGACGGTGCGGGCCTGACCTTGCTGATCGAGAACGACCAGACTGCGGCCGCTGGCACCGTGCAAGCACTGCAGCGCTTTTTTGCCGCTGCGGATGCCGCCGGCCTGCCGCTGCCGATGACCTTTGACATGGGCAACTGGCACTACCTGGGCGAATGCGCGCTGCAAGCGGCGCAGCTGTTTGGCAGTCGCGTGGCCTATGTGCATGCCAAGGGCGTTCAACGCCTGCCCGCCAAATGGGTGGCAGTGCCGCTGGCCGAATCGGCTGCGGCCTGGCGCGCCATTTTGCGTGCGCTGCCCAGCGATGCACCCCGCGCCATCGAGTACCCGCTGATCGGCGATGACCTGGTGGCAGTCACCCAGCAGGAGCTGGCCGTGCTGCGCGATGCCACCGCCTTGCAAGCCCGATAAGCCGCTGCTACCCACCCGCACCAAACACCCAAGAGAGACACGGCCATGACCACCAAGACCTTTGACATCGCCACCTTTGGCGAAGCCATGATGCTGCTGATTGCCGACCGCGCCGGCCCGCTGGAGAACGCCGAGTTCTTTACCAAGCGCATTGCGGGCGCGGAGATCAATGTGGCCACCGGCCTGGCGCGCCTGGGCTTCAACACCCACTGGGCCAGCCGCCTGGGCGCCGATTCGATGGCGCGCTACCTCATCAACCAGATGAAGAGCGAAGGCGTGCACTGCGAGCATGTGGTGCTGGACCCGGCGCAAAAGACCGGCTTCCAGATCAAAGGCCGCACCGACGACGGCAGCGACCCGCAGGTGGAATACCACCGCAAGGGCTCGGCCGCCAGCCTGATGACACCCGCCGACATCGACGAGCCCTGGCTGGCCGCTGCCCGCCACCTGCATGCCACCGGCGTGTTTGCCGCGATCTCGCACACCAGCCTGGCCACCGCCCAGCGCACTTTGCAAATCGCCCGCGCTGCTGGCAACACCATCTCCTTTGACCCCAACCTGCGCCCCACCCTGTGGCAGGACGAGGCCACCATGCGCCGCGAGATCAATGCGCTGGCTGCGGGCGCCGACTGGGTCTTTCCCGGCCTGGCCGAAGGCACGCTGTTGACGGGCCACAAAACGCCCGAAGCGGTGGCCCGGTTCTACCGCGACCAGGGCGCCAGCCTCGTCGTCGTCAAGCTCGGCGAAGAAGGTGCCTACTACGATGACGACCAGGCCGGCACCGGCTATGTGGCCGGCTACCCGGTCGAGAAGGTCGTTGACACCGTGGGCGCTGGTGACGCCTTTGCCGTAGGCGTCATCAGCGGCTTGCTCGATGGCCGCTCGGTGGCCGATGCGGTCAAGCGCGGTTGCTGGATTGGCGCGTTGCAGGTGCAGGTGCTGGGCGACTCGGAAGGCTTGCCCACCCGCGAAGCCCTGATCGCTGCCGGTTACTAAGCCCTCTAAAGATGTCAACGCACCCAGGAACGCCCATGACCAGCACCCGCCGCAAGATCGTGGTTTTTCGCGAACTGCCCGAAGACCAATTGGCCCGCCTGCAAGCCCAGCATGAGGTGACCGTGGCCAACCCCCGCGTGGCCGCGCAGCGCGATGCGTTTTTTGCAGCGCTGCCCCAGGCCCAGGCGCTGATCGGGTCAAGCTACCCGATCACCGATGCGCTGCTGGATGAAGCACCGCAGTTGCAGGTGATCTCCAGCATTTCGGTGGGCGTGGACAACTACCCACTGGCATCGCTGCGCGAGCGCGGCATTGCGCTGTGCCACACGCCTGGCGTGCTGACGGAGACGACGGCCGACACCATCTTTGCGCTGCTGATGGCCACCAGCCGCCGCATTCCGGAGCTGGCGATGTATGTGCGCTCGGGCCAGTGGCAGCGCAATATTGGCGAAGAGCTGTTTGGCTGGGATGTGCATGGCAAGACCCTGGGCATTCTGGGCATGGGCCGCATCGGCATGGCGCTGGCCCGGCGCGCCGCGCTGGGCTTTGGCATGCGCGTGCTCTACAACAACCGCAGCGTTGTGCCCGAGAGCGAGCTGGGCGCGCTGGCCGGCCAGGTGCACTATGTCGCCCGCGATGCACTGCTGCGCGAGGCGGACTTTGTCGTTTCTGTCGTGCCCTCCACCCCCGAGACCAAGCACCTGCTGGGCGCCGAAGCCTTTGCGATGATGAAGCCCAGCGCCATCGTCATCAACGGCTCACGCGGCGCGATTGTCGATGAAGACGCGTTGCTGCATGCGCTCGACACCGACCAGATCCGCGCCGCCGGCCTGGATGTGTTTGCCACCGAGCCGCTGCCGGTCGAATCGCCCTTGCGCACCCATGCCAAGGTGGTGGCGCTGCCGCATATCGGATCGGCCACGCACGAAACCCGCCACGCGATGGCCGAGATGGCGACCAGCAACCTGCTGCAGGTGCTGGCCGGCGAACAGCCTGCAGGCAGATTCGACCTGAGCCAGGCCTGAGCCCCCAGCGGCGTCATGGGCTGCGCCGCAGGAGACGGAGAGAAGCTAGGCGCGCCCGCATAATGGCCGCCAGACCTTCCGATGCTGGCCGCCCGCGCGTGGCCAGCGGCCACCTCTTTCGTACGATCTCATACCGTCTCTTGACTGCGGCATGCCCTCCACGCTCCAGGTTCTCTCCCTCGCCTCCCCGTCCGCTGGCTACCGCCGCATCCGCTTTGCCGGCGCGCAGCTGGCGCCCTTTTGCCAGCACGACAACATCCACTGCCGCTTGGTGTTTCCTGCGGCGCAGGACCCGGGCAATGGCAGCGCCAGCAGCACACGGGTCTACACCGTGCGCGCCTTCGATGCCGATGCGCAATGGCTGGAGATTGATTTTTTGCTGCATGCCGATGCCGGCCCGGGCGCGCACTGGGCCCAGCAGGCCCAGGTCGGCGACTGTGTCGAGATCCTTAAGCCCGGGGGCCGCACGGCCCGCACAGCCGACTGGATGGTGCTGGCCGGTGACGACAGCGCCCTGCCCGCACTGGCCCGCATCGCAGCGCAGCTGCCCGCCAGCACACGCGGCCATGTGGTTTGCGAGATAGCGGACCCGCAAGATGCCATCGACATCCGCCTGCCGCCAGGCATGCAGTGGCACTGGCTGTACCGCGCAGGCCTTGCAGCCGGCACGGGCGTTCAGCTGCAGCGGGCGGTGCAACAACTCGATTGGGCAGCGTCGCAAAGCGCCGAAGGCACAAGCCGCTTTTTGTGGGTAGGCGCCGAATTTGCCACCGCGCAGGCGCTGCGTGCATGGGCGGTAGATAGCCTGGGGCTAGCCAAGCAGGAGCAGCTGACCGTCGCCTACTGGCGCCGGGGCATGAGCGAATACGAGCTGCGCGCGCCCAAGCCTGAGGTAGAAAAAGCTTAGATCTCTGCCGAGCGCGAGATATGCCGGCGCAGCAGTGCGGCGGCATAGTCGGCATCGCCTTCTTTGAGCGCCTTGAGAATGCCCAGGTGATCGGTGCAGGCCTGGCGGATGTGCTGCTCGCTCAAATGGCTGAAATGCGCAAACTCCGAGATCTTGCGCAGCGAGTTTTGTCGGCGCACCGACTCGATCAAAAAGCGGTTGCGCGACCAGGACACCAGGGTTTCGTGGAAATTCGCATTGGCCTTGAACCACACATCCTGGCGCAGCTGCTCGACGGGCATCTGCAAAATATCTGACTGCTCACGGAACAGCTGCTGCAGCTGTTCGGGATCGGGCGCAAAGTCCGCCATCTTGAGTGCGCCGCATTCGACGATCAGCCGAAAGTCATAGCTCTCATGCACGGCCTGGGGGTTGTCCAGGCTCTCGGTAAAACGCCAGCCATGGCCGGGCAGGCGCTCGGTCAGGCCTTCTGCCGCAAAGCGCATCAGCACGCGGCGCACGGCTCCCCGGGTCACGCCAAACAGCTCCACCAGCTGCGCCTCGGAGACTTCGCCGGCCAGCTGGCCACTGGCGCGGTGGTTCATGATCTGGCTGTACAGCGCCTCGGCCTCAGAAGGCGGCACCAGCTGCTCCAGCGCATCGTCGCCATCGGGCACGCGCTCGACCCGAAACCCCCGGCCCGGGTGGTAGGCCACCAGGCCTTGGGCGGTCAGCAGCATCAGCGCCTGGCGCACGGGCGTGCGCGAGACCTTGAGCTCATCGGCCAGGTGCAGGTCGGAGATGCGGTCGCCCACGCGCCAGCGGCCGCCATGCATCAGCGCCGTCAGCTTGCGCGCGACGTCGATCTGCAAAGAACTCAGCGATTGCTTCAAACCGATTCTCCCCTGGGTTGTGCTGCTGCGGCCCGCGCCTGCGCAATCCGGTGGCAATGGCGGCGGCGCGCAGCATCTTGTTTTTGCCGGCCAGCCCCGAGCATACGCGCCAGGCTTCCCGTCTTGGCAGCATCCTTCATCGTAGTTTCCCTAAGTTTTGTTTGATTCTATAAAAAACAAATTGACAGTCAATGACCTGGAAATTAATGTATTAAAAGTTCACAAAACACAAAAGGAAAAAGATGTCGCCGTTTCCACTCGTCACGCTGTCTGGCGCCCCCCAAGCCCGTGGGCGCCAGTATGGCGCGGCGCTCAAAGACCGCATTGCCCGCAGCGCAGCCCTCTACGGCGGCGCGCTGGAGAAGTACGGCATCAGTGCCGCACACAAGGCCGCGCTGATCGCCGAGTACGCCCAGAAAATCGCCGCCTTTGACGAGAACTACCTCGAAGAAATGCGCGGCATTGCCGAGGGCTCGGGCGTTGCGCTGGACGACATCGTGATGATCAATGCCCGCACCGAGGTGGTGGCCCTGGCGCGCGCCCAGTCCACCCAAGCGGTCGATAACGAGCTGGACGACGGCTGCACCGGCGCCATGCTGCTGCCCGAGCGCAGCGCCTCGGGCAACCTGATCCATGGCCAGAACTGGGACTGGCGCGCCGAATGCGCCGAAACCGGCGTGGTACTGCGCGTGCGCCAGGACCATGGCCCCGACTACCTGACCTTTGTCGAAGCCGGCGGCCTGGCCCGCAGCGGCCTCAATGCCGCAGGCATCTCGATCACCGCCAACTACCTGGAATGCGAGCGCGACTACACCCAACTGGGCATTCCGCTGGGCCTCATCCGCCGCAAGGTGCTGGAGCAGGAGCACTTTGCGCTGGCCGCCAAGGCCGTGGCCACCACGCCCAAGTCCTGCTCCAACAACATCATGGTGGCGTCGGCCGCCGGCTTTGGCATTGACTTTGAATGCGCGCCCGACGAAGCCTTCCCGCTCTACCCCGAGGACGGCATGATCGTGCACGCCAACCACTGGGTCAGCCCCGTGGCGCTGGCCAAGCTGCGCGACACCGGCATTCCCCATGTGCCCGAGAGCTTTTACCGCGACTGGCGGGTGCGCAAGATCCTGCAGGAGCAGGGCCGCTTGCTGACGCGCGAATCGCTGAAAAAGGCGCTGTTTGACGACTTCCTCTCGCCCTATGCGGTCTGCCGCCCACCGCGCCCCGCCGATGGAGGCAACCTGACCGCCACCGTCGCGATGATCGTGATGGAACCTGCACTGGGCATCATGGAGATTGCGCCGCTGCCAGCCATCAACCGCCAGTTCACCACCTACCGCCTGCATGGCGATGGCGCGGCTGAACCGTCTGCAGCCGCCGCTGCGGCGCTGGAGCACTGAGCGCCATGTGGAAATTCGCTGCCACCCGCATCGGCATGGCGATTCCGACCTTGGTGATCGTGGCGCTGGCCGTCTTCATTCTGGTGCGCCTGATCCCCGGTGACCCGGCAGCGCTGATGCTGGGTGACTCGGCCGATGCCGCATCGCTGGCGGCCCTGCGCGAGCAGCTGGGCCTCAACGCCAGCCTGCCCACACAGTTCCTGGTCTGGTCCGGCCATGTGCTGCAGGGGGACCTGGGTCAGTCGATTGCCAACCGCCAACCGGTCGCCGCGCTGATCTGGCAGCGCTTTGCCGTCAGCGCCCAGATCGTATTGCCTGCCGTGCTGCTGGCCACCTTGGTCGCCGTGCCGCTGGGCATGCTGGCGGCCTGGCGCCAGGGCCGCATCACCGACCTGGCCCTGGTCGCCACCGCCACCTTGCTGCTGTCCCTGCCCGCGTTCTGGATGGGGCTGCTGCTCTTGATGTTCTTTGCGCTCAAGCTGGGCTGGTTTCCGGTGGTCGGCTTTGTCGCCTTTGGCGAGAACCCGCAGCAGGCCTTGCTCTACCTGGTGCTGCCCATCACCACCTTGCTGCTCCATGAGATCGGCGTGATCCTGCGCATGACCCGGGCCTCCACCCTGGAGGTGCTGCACCTGGACTACATCACCCATGCCCGCGCCAAGGGCCTGAGCGAGATGACGGTGATGCTGCGTCATGCCTTCAAAAGCGCCTTTGGCCCGACCTGGACCCTGCTGGGCCTGATCCTGGGCAACCTGCTCGCTGGGGTGGCGGTGATCGAGACCGTGTTCACCATCCCCGGCCTGGGGCGTCTGCTGGTCGACGCGATCTTTGCCCGCGACTACCCGCTGATCCAGGGCTGCCTGCTGTTTATCGCCAGCATCTATGTGTTGGTGAACCTCTTCGTGGACCTGCTCTACCCCATCTTTGACCCCAGGGTGGCCGCATCATGAACCGCCGTTCCCTCTCCTTCTGGCTGGGCGCGGGCCTAGTCTCCGTGGTGGTTGCCGTGGCCTTGCTGGCCACGTTCTGGACGCCGTATGACCCGCTCAAGCTCGACTTCAAGACCCGCCTGGCAGCGCCCGGCTGGCAGCACTGGATGGGCACCGACGAGCTGGGCCGCGATGTGCTCAGCCGCCTGATGCGCGGCACCGCTACCAGCATCCGCATCAGCCTCAGCACCGTGTTTCTGGCCACCTTCTTTGGTGTGCTGATTGGCGCGCTCAGCGGCTACCTGCGGGGCTGGCCCGACCGCATCCTGATGGCCATCAACGATGCGCTGCTGGCCTTCCCGGGCCTGTTGATGGCGCTGGGCCTGCTGGCGGTGTTTGGCGCCAGCACCACGGGCATCATCATCGCGCTGGCATTGGCCTATGCCTCATCCGTAGTGCGGGTGGTGCGCGGCACGGTGCTGGGCCTGCGCGAGCGTGATTTTGTACGCGCCTCGCGCGTCATGGGCAACGCCGAGACCTACACCTTGCTGCGCCATGTGCTGCCCAACTGCATTGCACCGGTGATCGTCATGGCCACCTCGATGTGCGGCTGGATCATCCTGGCCGAGAGCTCGCTGAGCTTTCTGGGCCTGGGCGTGTCACCCCCGGCACCCACCTGGGGCAACATGCTGGCGGGCAGCCGCTCCTATGTCAGCCAGGCGGCCTGGCTGGCTATTTTCCCGGGGCTGGCAATCTCGCTGGCACTGCTGGGCATCAACCTGCTCGGTGACGCCTTGCGCGACCGGCTCGACCCACGCATGCGGAGGCGCGTATGACCCCATCCCCTACCCTGCTGCAGATCCAGAACCTGAGCCTCTCGGCCGGCGCCGGCAAACTGGTGGTGCGCAACGCATCGCTGCAGCTGGCCGCGGGCGAGATTGTCGGCATCGTCGGCGAATCGGGCTCGGGCAAAACCATGCTCAGCCGCGCGGTGATGCGGCTCACGCCCCATGCCATCAGCCACAGCGCGGGCGACATCCTGCTGGACGGCCAGTCGCTCTACGCGATGAACGAGCGCCAGCTGCGCGCGCTGCGCGGCCCGCGCGTGGCCATGGTGTTCCAGGAGCCGATGACCTCGCTCACGCCCACCCTGAGCATTGGCGAGCAGCTGCTCGAAGGCCTGCGCATGCACCTGCCCCAGGCGCGCGACGAGCACATGCCGCGCATCCATGCGATGCTCGAGCGCGTCGGCCTGCGCGATACCCAGCGCATCCTGACCGCCTTCCCGCATGAGTTCTCGGGCGGCATGCGCCAGCGCATCATGATTGCCTCGGCCATGCTGCTGCGCCCCGCCTTGCTGATTGCCGACGAGCCCACCACGGCGCTGGATGCCGTGGTGCAGCGCGAGGTGATGGAGATGATGCTGGAGCTGACCCGCGAGAACGGCACCGCCGTGCTGCTGATCAGCCACGACCTGCCGATGGTGGCCCGCTACGCGGACCGCATGGTGGTGATGAAGCAGGGCGACATTGTGGAGACCGGCCCCACCACCCAGGTGCTGGCCGCCCCCGCGCATGACTACACGCGCCAGCTGCTGCGCACCCTGCCCCAGCGCCGCGCGCCGCGCCAGATCGACCGCACGACCCCGCTGATGTCGGCCCGCGACCTGGTGCTGGAGTTTGGCGGTCGCCAACGCTGGTTCCGTAAGGGCGCGCCAGCGCGCGTGCTCAAGGGCATCAGCCTGGATATCTTCCCTGGCGAGGTGGTGGCCGTGGTCGGCGAATCGGGCTCGGGCAAGACGACCCTGGGCATGATCCTGTCGGGCCTGCTCAAGCCCACCAGCGGCAGCCTGCAGTACAAGGGCCAGCCCTTGCTGCCGGGCAGCCCGGGCTTCAAGGACTACCGCTACAACTGCCAGATGGTCTTCCAGGACCCCTATTCATCACTGGACCCGCGCATGACGGTGCAGGCCCTGGTCGCAGAGGCGCTGCGCATGGCCGAAGGCCTGAGCGCCAGCGACAAGCGCGAGCGCGTGAACCAAGCACTGGTCGATGTGGGGCTGGGCGGCGATTTTGCGGCGCGCTACCCGCATGAGCTCTCGGGCGGGCAGCGCCAGCGCGTGGCCATTGCCCGGGTGTTGGTGCGCCGCCCCGCGCTGATGATTGCCGACGAGGCGGTCTCTGCGCTGGATGTGACGGTGCGCGCCCAGGTGCTGGACCTGCTGGCCGAGCTGCAGCAGCGCTATGGCTTCTCGTGCCTCTTCATCAGCCACGACCTGGGCGTGGTCGAGCAGATTGCCGACCGGGTCATCGTCGTGCAGGGCGGCCTGATTGCCGAGCAGGGCACGCGCGATGCCGTGTTTGACCAGCCGCAGAACCCCTATACGCGCCAGCTGCTCGATGCGATCCCGATGCTGCAGGCGACGCCCGATGGCGGCGTACACCTGCGCTGGCGCCATGCCGAGAGCCGGGCCGCCGCACCTGCAGACAGCGCCGCCTACCCTGCCTAAAAAATAAGCAACTTACCAGGAGTCTTCTTATGTCATCCACCCCCACTCGCCAGGGCCACGGCACCAAGCTGAGCTTTTACGACTTTGGCGCCACCACCTTTTTTGCCAGCCAGTTCGACCAGCGCTTCAGCTACTGCCTCTACGTGCCCAAGAACTACAGCGAGAGCGAGGACAAGGTCTATGACTTGGCGGTGATCGTGCACGGCACGGGCCGCACCGCCAGCCAGTACCGCGACCGCTTTGCCGACTTTGCCGACCGCAATGACTGCATCGTACTGGCGCCGCTCTTTCCCGCCGGCATTGGCGTGGCGGGCGACCTGGCCAACTACAAGCGCATTCTTTTCCATGGCATCCGCTATGACCAGGTGCTGCTGTCCATGGTCGATGAGGTGGCGGCCAAGTACCGCCTGCGCAGCGAGCGCTTCATGCTCTACGGCTTCTCGGGCGGCGGGCAGTTCAGCCAGCGCTTTTTTCTGCTGCACCCCGAACGCCTCCATGCCGTGTCGATCGGCGCGCCGGGCGTGGTCACCCTGCTCAACACCGACTACGACTGGTGGGTGGGCGTGCGCGACATCGAGCAGCGCTTTGGCCGCAGCCTCAACCTAGCGGCGATGCGCGCGGTGACGGTGCAGACCATCATCGGCACGGCCGACACCGCCACCTGGGAGATCATCATTCCGCGCGACAGCGTGCTGTGGATGGAGGGTGCCCAGCTGCAAGGCGACAACCGCATCGAGCGCATCACCGCGTTGGCCGACAGCTTTGCCGCGCATGGCATCCGCGTGCAGCGCGACACCGTGCCCGGCATTGCGCACGAGCCCTTCAAGGTCATCGAGCCGGTCGAGGCCTTCTTGCAGCAGTGCCTGCGCGCGCCGCAAGCTGCTCCGGTGTAAGACCCTGTCCCAAGCCCCCACGCCAACGTCACCACCACAAGGAAGACCATGCCCACCAGCCGCTCTCTTTGGTCGCCCGCGCTGCTAGCTGCAGCCTGCGCGCTCAGTGCCCACAGCCAGGCCGCCGGCGCGCCCGATATGCTGCGCGTGGCGCTGCATGCCGATATCGCCAGCGTCAACCCCGGCGTTAACCGCGATGGCAACTCCGACATGGTGATGGCCCATGTGGTCGAGGGCCTGGTGGCCTACGGCGAGGACCTGACTATCAAGCCCATGCTGGCCAGCAGCTGGACGGCCAGTGAGGACAGCACGAGCTACGAGTTCAAGCTGCGCCCCAATGTGCGCTTCCACAATGGTAAGACCTTGTCGGCCGCCGATGTGGTGTGGAACTTCAAGCGCTACCTCGATCCCAAGACCAACTTCCAGTGCATCAACCGCTACAACGGCAAGATCGGGCCCGCGCTCCAAGAGGTCAAGGCCGTCGATGCCCAGACGGTACGTTTCAGCTTCTCGTCGCCCGCACCCAACTTCTTGATCACCTTGGCGACCATCCAGTGCACGCCCTGGATCATCCATGCCGACTCCTTGGCGGCCAATGGCAGCGTCAGCCAGGTGATTGGCACAGGCCCCTACCGCTTTGCTGAAAAGCAGGCCGGGCGCTACACCGAGCTCAAGCGCTTTGCCGACTACAGCGCCCTGCCTGGCGCGCGCGATGGCTATGCCGGCAACAAGCAGGCCAGCATTGCCACCCTGCGCTTTGTGACCGTGCCGGACGCCAGCACCCGCTCCAACGGCGTGCTCTCGCGCGACCTGGATGTCATCGACGATGTGGACCCCGACACCATCAAGGTGCTCAAGGACAAGGGCGTGCAGGTGGAGGTGCAGCCCACGCCCAGCTGGGTGGTGCTGCAGGTGCAGACGCAGACCCCAGCGCTCAAGGATGTACGCATGCGCCAGGCCATTGCCAAGGCGCTCAGCCTGCCCGATGTGGCAGAAGCCGCGGGCAAGGGCCTGTTCACGCCCAACCCCTCGGTGCTATCGCCCCAAAGCCCCTACTACGACCAGCGCAGCAAGGCCTGGCCAGCCTATGACCCGGTGGGCGCCAGCGCGCTGGCCAAGCAAGCGGGCTACCAGGGCCAGCCCATCAGCCTGCTGGTGGCCAACCGCCAAGAGCGCGTGCAGCTGGCCACCATCTTGCAAGCGCTGCTGGGCTCGGCCGGCATCAGTATCGACATCAAGGTGCGCGACTGGGCCTCGCAGCTGGATCTGTACGGCAAGGGCCAGTACGAGCTGGCCATCTTTGCCTACTCGGCCCGGCTGGACCCTTTGCTGATGTATGAATCGCTGATCGGCGACAAAAAGGCCGAACCGACCCGCCAGTGGGACGATGCGCAGGCCTCAGCCCTCCTCAAGCAAGTGGCGATGGAGCGCGACCCGGCCCGCCGCAAGGACCTGTTCAACCAGCTCCATGCGCTGATGGCCAAAGAGGTGCCGATCATCGGCCTGTACAACCTGCCCGTGGTCACCGCGATGGCGCCGGGCATCAAGGGCTACAAGGGCTGGCCAGCGGGCACCCACCGCTTCTGGGGCGTGACCCGTACTGCGCAATAAAGCAAGCTCTCTGCGCGTGGCCAAAACTGCATGGTTTGCCACGCGCAGCCTCCCCTTCATCTCTGCGTTTCACACCCTGTATGTCCTTCTCTGCAACCGACTACCGCCACGCCGATGCCACGGCACTGGCCCAGGCCATCCGTGCGGGCGCGCTCACGCCCCAGGCAGCGGTGGACCATGCCTTTGCCGCCATCGAGCGCTGCAACCCCCAGCTCAATGCCGTGATCCTGACGATGCGCGAGCAAGCCCAAGCGCAGCTGCGCCAGCTGCCGGCCAATGCGCCGCTGCGCGGCGTGCCCGTACTGCTCAAGGACGACTGCCCCAGCTATGCCGGGGCGGCGATGTCCTATGGCTCGCGCGCGGCGCTGGGCAACGTCTCGACCACCGACCACACCCTCGTGCGTCGCTACCAGCAGGCGGGCATGGTCATCGTCGGCAAGACCAATCTGCCCGAGTTCTCGGCCAATGTGGCGACCGCGCCCAGCCTGCATGGACGCACCTTGAACCCCTGGAGCGCGGCGCACAATGTGGGCGGCTCCTCGGGTGGCTCGGCCGCCGCAGTAGCGGCCCGCATGGTGCCCGTGGCCTATGGCAATGATGGCGCTGGCTCCATCCGCATACCAGCAGCCTGCACGGGGCTGTTTGGCCTGCGCCCCTCGCGCGGCCGCGTGGCCTGCGGCCCTGTCTCCAGCGAGAACTGGGGCGGCCTCGTGAGCCACCATGTGCTGACTCGCAGCGTGCGCGACTCGGCGCTGATGCTGGACCTCACTGATGCGCTGGAGCCCGGCTCGATCTATGCCGCACCCGCCAAGACCGAAGACTTTAGCCAGGCGCTGCTGCGCCCGCCCGGGCGGCTGCGCATTGGCGTGATGCAGGATGCGGGCACGGGCCAGGCGCTGGACAGCGACATCCTGCAGCGCCTGCAGGACAGCCGCCGCCTGCTGCAGGAGCTGGGCCACGAGACCGAAGACGCGCGCTGGAACTTCTCGCACGGCGATCTGGCCACCGCTTTTAGCCGCATCATTGCCGCCTATACCGCGCTGGAGGTGGATGACCTGGTGCGCAGCACCGGCAAGCCCGCCACGGCAGAGTTTTTTGAACCGGTGAACCTGGGCCTGGCCGAGCAAGGGCGGCGCCTGGGTGCTGTCGAGCTATTGGCCGCGCGCAATAGCTGCAACAGCATCGCCCGGCGCCTGGGCGAGATGTTTGGCCGCTATGACCTGCTGCTCTGCCCGGTGATGCCCACCTTGCCCCAAGGCCTGCAGGCACTGGATGTGCGCCAGCCCGATCCGCAGCACTTTATGCAGGAGTTCATGGATGCGACCGTGTTCACCCGCCCGGCCAATGCCGCTGGCGTGCCCGCGATGAGCGTGCCGCTGTGGCAAAGCGCCAGCGGCCTGCCCATTGGCATGCAGTTCATGGCCCCCTATGGCGCAGAAAGCCGGCTGCTGCAGCTGGCCGCGCAGCTGGAGCAAGCCCTGCCCTGGGCCCAGCGCCTGCCCCCGGTCCACGCTTGATATCTCTCTGACCCGACCTTCCCATGCTCTACACCAAACCCTATTACCAACCCCAGCAGCCCGCGCAGATCAAAGCGCTGGTCGACCGCGTGGTGCTGGGCACCTTGATCACCCCGCACAGCGAAGGCGTGGCGCTGTCACACCCGGTGTTTCGGCTTGACACGACGCGTGGCGCGCTGGGCACCGTGGTCTCGCACGTGGCATCGGCCAGCGACCATGTGCGCTTTCTGCGCCAAGGCCTGCCCAGCATCGCCATCCTAATGGATCCGGGCGGCTATATCTCGCCGTCCTGGTACCCCAACTACCCACATCGCGACAGCGCGCCGACCTGGGGCTTTCAGGTGGTGCACCTGCATGGCACGCCGCGCATGCTCGAAGAAGATGAACTCGTCGCCCACCTGCAGGACCTGGTGGGCCATATGGAGCGTGGCCGCTGCTGCCCCTGGGACAGCAGCGAGCTGGGCCCCGGCGGCATGGAGCGGCGCCTGCCCGGCATTGTGGGCTATGAGATGCCGGTGGCGCGCTGTGAAGCCAAGTTCAAGCTCGGCCAGGACGAGCGCCCGGCCGACATGCGCGGCGCTGTCGAGCGTCTGCGCGAGCAAAACCAGCATGCGCTGGCCGATACGATAGAGCAGCACTGCCAACTCCAACAACCATGACCACCGCAGATACACAGACCAACCCCATTGCCCAGGCCATCGCGCGCCACCAAAGCGGCCTCAGCGCCGTACCGGAGGCTGCCGCCTTCCATGCCTGGGTGGCACAGCAGCGCGGCAGCTGGAGCGATGTGATGCCCGGCCTGGCGCAGGCGCGCATGGGCCATATCGACTTTCGCAGCCCGGATATGCCCGTAGCCGCCGCCAGCGCCAGCATGGACCGCGAAGGCGCCACCCGCGCCTATAAGGCACTGCAGCACAGCCAGGGCTTTGAGATGGGCGTAGGCCACTGGATGGAGCAGCGCTGCGTCTACCAAAGCAGCAACTACGCATCCACCCGGCTGGAAGGCGCGATGCGCGACTGCCACCTGGGCCTTGACCTGTTTGCGCCAGCAGGCACCGTGCTGCGGCTGCCGCTGGCCGCGCAGGTGGTCGTCGCTGAAGTGCGTGATATTCGGCTGGACTATGGCGGCATGCTGGTGCTGCGCCACCAAGGGCCTGCGCACCCGGACTTCTACAGCATCTGGGGCCATCTAAGCCATGCATCGGCCCAGCGCTGGCAGCCGGGCGACCAGATTGCCGCAGGCACCGAGTTTGCCCACCTGGGCGACTTTGCCGAAAACGGCTGGTGGCTGCCCCATCTGCATCTGCAGCTGTGCCTGCTGGCGTTGCCCGATTTCAGCGACGCACCCGGTGTGGGCGAGCAGGTATTTGCGCCGGTCTGGCAAGACATCTTTCCCAACCCGGCGCCGCTGCTACGCGCCGATGATGAGGCGCTGCGCAGCTGATTATTGAGCGGCCGGGTCGCAGCGCACCTGGTTCATATAGATCGAGCAGTTGTACTTGTTGC
The DNA here is from genome assembly GCA_036667955.1 of Comamonas sp. Classification (GTDB taxonomy): domain Bacteria; phylum Pseudomonadota; class Gammaproteobacteria; order Burkholderiales; family Burkholderiaceae_C; genus Comamonas. Next base: position 345,818 of record JAVWTB010000001.1, on the reverse strand, counting down.
CCTGAAAACTCGCCTGGTAGCGCGTCGATTCGCGCTGCCGGTCAAAGCCAAAGACCTGGACATGGGCCTCGGTGCTGCTGAAGTAGTTGGCGGTTTTCTCGGCGATCACCTGGTCCGACAGCACCGCATTGCTGCCAATGGGCGCCACCACATCACAGCCCTGCAAGGCCAGCACGGCCACGCACAAGGCGGGCCAGGCGGCCAGGGGCAAAGGCTTGCGCAAGATGGAAGGGGTCATGGAGGCATCCTATAGGTAGCGGCAATGCGCTACTGTCGCACATCCCGTCGGTCCTGTCAGGGGGTGGTGCGTCAGGCTGCTTGCGCTTCGGCAGGCACGGTTGCTTCTACGGCTGCTGTGCGCGCATTCCAGCGCTGCCAGGCCTTTTCATGGAAGAAGAAGGCAAAGGCCTGCACCGTGGGCTCCAACAAGCTGAGGGTGAGCGAGGCGATCAGGTTGCCGGTAACGGCATAGGCCACCAGCGCTGCAACCGTGATGTGGATCAGGTAATAGCTGCCGGTCTTTTTGAGGGTTTGGCGGTTGTTGTGCAGGCTGCGGCGGAAGCGGGACATGGCGGGCTCTTTCTTGCAATAAATCGATAACACTGGTGTAAATGATATTTATTTGCAATGAAAAAGGCCAATGAATCCTCTCTAAAAACAGAATAGGCCAGCGCAATGCCGGCAGTCGCAGGCAGGTGGCCCGCCCACCAAGCCCTGCGCTATGATGCGGTGCGGTTGCCCACCGGGCACCGCCATAACACCTTCATAACAAGCCAGACGACCTATGACGACGGACCAGCAACGCAGCTATACGGCACCCTGCCCGGGTTGCGGTGCACCTGTTGAATTTGCCAGCGCCCAGTCTGTATTTGCCGTCTGCCCGTATTGCCACAGCTCCATCGTGCGTGAGGGCGATGCCTTGAAGCGCATCGGCAAGATGGCCGAGGTCTTCAGCGACTACAGCCCCTTGAAGCTGAACCAGACCGGCCAGTTTGCCAAGGGCAGCCAGGGCAAGCCGGAAGGGTTCCGCCTGGTGGGCCGGCTGCAGTACAAGGGCGAGACCGGCAGCTGGAACGAATGGCTGGCGCTGGGCGACAGCGGTGAGACCGCCGTTATCAGCGAGGACAACGGCCAGTTTGTGCTGAGCCGCGCGAGCCAGGCCCCCGCCAAGAACCTGCCGCCCGCCGACCGCTGGCAGCCGGGCCAGAGCATTGCGATCAGCGGCGTGCAGTACAGCGTGACCAGCGTGGTGCTGGCGCAGCTGATAGCGGCCGAGGGCGAGATGCCGCACCAGCCCGAGCTGGGCAAGCCCTTTACCGTGGTGGAGCTGCGCACCGAAGACGACAAGGTGCTGTCCATCGACTACAGCGAAGACCCACCCGCTGTTTATCTGGGCGCGCCGGTGCTGCTGGGTGCACTCAAGATCGACGGGCTGCGGCCCACCTCCGCCAAGAAGGACCAGGGCCGGCACTTCAACTGCCCGCGCTGCGCGGCACGCGTCGACATCAAGCTGGACACCACCCAGACGCTGACCTGCCCGAGCTGCGGCTCCATCATCGATGTCTCGCAAGGCATTGGCGGGGAGCTGCGTGCCGCGCTGCAAGATGAGCCGGTCAAGCCCATCGTGCCGCTGGGCAAAATTGCCACCTTGGCGGGCAGCAAATGGCAGCTGGTGGGTTTTCAGCACCGCATGGGCATTGAGCCCGATGACGACGAATACTTTGGCTGGGACGAGTACCTGCTGTACCACAGCCAGCAGGGCTTTCAGTTCCTGGTCAACAGCAGCGAGGGCTGGAGCCTGGTCAAGACCTTGACCGGCGCGCCCGACTACCGCGCAGGCCGCAGCACCGCGACCTGGAAGAAGCAGACCTACCAGCTGCAATCGCGTTACCGCGCCGAGACCACCTATGTGTTGGGCGAGTTCTATTGGCCGGTGGCCCGGGGCGACAAGACCGACAATGTGGACTTTGCCCGCGGCCAGGATGGCGCGCAGCTACTGAACCTGGAGCAGAGCGCGCGTGAGCTGAGCTGGTCGCTGGGCCGCAAGATGACGCCCGAGTCGGTCGCAGCCGCCTTTGGCATGAGCGACCAGCTGGCCCTGTTCAAACCCGAAACCAGCAGCTTTTCGATGCCCAAGCTGGGCTGCATGCCCATCATCATCGGGCTGGTGCTGCTGTTTTTCCTGCTCAGCTGGTTGTGGCCCAAGGGCTGCGATACTGCGCAGGAGCGGCGCAAACTGGCCGCCGATCCGACCTATGTGAGCAAGTGCAGCACCAGCACGGGCACGAGTGGTGGCCGGTCGTCCAGCGGCTCATGGGGTGGCTACAGCTCCGGCGGCAGCCACAAATAAACAATGGCTGGCAACAGCACTGCGCATAGCCCAATCCGGGCGCGCTTTTGACGAAGGAGAGTTGTGATGGATTTGGAATGGTTCCGCCCTGCGGCGTTTTTTGGCTCCATCCTGTTCGCCATGGTGGGCGTGGTGGTGTTCTGGCTGTGCTTTCTGATCATCGACAAGATCACGCCTGTGGACATGTGGTCCGAGATTGTGGAAAAGCAGAACCTGGCCCTGGGCGTGGTGGTGGCCGCGATGAGCCTGGGCATCAGCATCATCGTGGCAGCGGCCATCGGTTAACGCCAACGCAAGCCTCTGCGGCTGGCATGGCCGCTGCAGCAGCGCCTGGCATCTGCGCGGGCGGCCCGTCTTTTTCATTGTTAGCCAACGCTGCTGGCGCCTGCGCGCCTGGCACTTCCCCTTGTGTCGACCTCCACACCTGCCAACACCCCCTCCAACCCGCGCCCCGAAGGCGCTTTAGGCACTGACGACGCACTGGAGTTCGGCCATGCCGCCCAGCCCGCAGGTGCCGTGCGGCGCGCCAGCCCGCTGGAAGTGGCGATGCTGTTCAGCGTCTTCGTGGTGGCGGCCTGCGGCCTGCTGTACGAGCTGGCAGCGGCCGCCCTTGCGTCCTACCTGCTGGGCGACTCGGTGCTGCAGTTCAGCACCATCATCGGCACCTATCTGTTTGCGATGGGCATCGGCTCCTGGCTGTCGCGCTACCTGGTGCGCGAGCTGCCGGGGCATTTTTTGCGCATCGAGCTGATGGTGGCGCTGGTGGGCGGGGCCTTGCCGGCTGTGCTGTCCATCGTCAATGCCTATGTGCCTAGCGCCTTCCACTGGATGCTGTATGGCACGGTGATGGTGGTGGGCACCCTGGTGGGGCTGGAGATACCGCTGGTCATGCGCATCCTCAAGCGCAATGTGGTGCTGCGCGATCTGGTCTCCAAGGTGCTGACCTTTGACTACCTGGGCGCGCTGGCGGTGTCGCTGGCTTTCCCGCTGCTGCTGGTGCCGCACCTGGGGCTGATCCGAACGGGGTTGGTGTTTGGGCTGCTCAATGCGCTGGTGGCGGTGTGGGCGCTGTTTCTCTTCAAGGACGAGCTGCGCCGCTTTGGCAGCCATGTGCTGGCCTGCGGCCTGGTGATTGCCGCCTTGCTGGGCGGGCTGCTGGGCGCGGAGCGGCTGACGTCGCTGACCGAGGACCACTTCTACCAGGAACCCATTGTGCTGACCCGCACTACGCCCTACCAGCGCATTGTGGTGACCCAGGGCAAGCGCGGCGCGCGCCTGTACCTGAACGGCAACCTGCAGTTTGCCCAGAGCGATGAGTACCGCTACCACGAGGCCTTGGTACACCCTGTTATGAGCCGCTATGGCGCGCCGCGCAAGGTGGCGGTGTTTGGCGGCGGCGACGGCATGGCCGTGCGCGAGGTGCTCAAGTACCCCTCGGTCGAATCGGTGACCCTGGTCGAGCTGGACCCGCAAATGACCGACCTGTTCAAGAACGTGCCCAGCATGCAGGCGCTCAACAGCAATGCGCTGAACGACCCCAAGGTGCACATCGTCAATGCCGATGCCTTCCAGTGGCTGCAAAAGGCCGACGAGGTGTTCGATGTGATCATCGTGGACTTTCCCGATCCGACCAATTTTGCGGTGGGCAAGCTGTTCACCAACAGCTTTTACGCCATGCTGAGCCAGCACCTCGCGGCCAGCGGTTTTGCAGTAATCCAGACCACCTCGCCGCTGATTGCGCGCCAGAGTTTCTGGACCGTGGTGACCACCGTCGAATCGGTGGGCATGCAGGCCACGCCCTACCACGCCCATGTGCCCAGCTTTGGCGAATGGGGCTTTGTGATTGCCAGCCGTCGCCCTTGGAGCCTGCCGACCACCTTGCCCGAAGGCATGCGCTTTTTGAGCCTGCCCAGCCTGCCGCTGCTGTTTGATTTTCCGCCCGACATGGCGCGGGTGCCGACCGAGGTAAACCGCCTGTCCAACCAGGTGCTGGTGCACACCTATGAGCGCGAATGGGGCAAGGTGGCGCACTGACATGACCGCCCAGCACCCCTCCGCAACGCGCACAGAAATGCCATGCAACGCCGCTCAGTCCTGAAGGGCGCCGCCGCGCTGGCGGGCAGCAGCGCCTTGGCCGGCTGCAAGCCCGCCCCCCCCTGCATCAGCACCGCCCATATCCAAGGCGGGTTTGTGGGCCAGGCCTGGGAGCGCGGCCATGCGATGCGCGACCGCCTAGCACAAGGCCTGCCCTTGCCCGCGCCCAGCCGCAGCCACCGCGTGCAGGTGCTGATTGCCGGCGGCGGCATTGCGGCGCTTTCAGCCGCCCGCGCCTTGCGCCTAGCAGGCATCAGCGATGTAGCGCTGCTGGAGCTGGAAGACCAGGCCGGCGGCAACAGCCGTGGCGGCACGGTGCAGGGCCTGCGCTGCCCCCTGGGCGCCCACTACCTGCCGGTACCTGGCGACAGCGCGCCCGAGGTGCAGGATCTGCTTGAAGAACTGGGCGTGCGCCAGCGCGTGGCCGGCCGCTGGCAATACAAGGACGAGTACCTGTGCTTTAGCCCGCAAGAGCGCCTTTTTATCCATGGCGAATGGCAGGAAGGCCTGCTGCCCACGCAAGATGTGGCCGCCAGCACCACCGCCCAGTACCAGCGCTTTGCGCAACTGGTGGATGACGCCATGCGCACCCAGCCCTTCAGCATGCCGGTGATGCGCAGCTGGCAAGCCCAGGGTGGCCTGGCCCCCGCCCACCAGGCGCTGGATACCATCCGCTTTGACACCTGGCTGGCCCAGTACCAGCTGGACGACCCGCATCTGCGCTGGTACCTGGACTATGCCTGCCAGGACGACTTTGGCGCAGGCTGCGCCCAGGTATCGGCCTGGGCCGGCCTGCACTACTTTGCCAGCCGCCACGGCTTTCAGGCCCCGGGCACGCAAGACGACGCGCATGACAGCGTGCTCACCTGGCCGCAAGGCAATGGCTGGCTCAGCGAGCAGCTCGCTGCCCCAGTCCAAGCCGCCGGCTGGCTGCACAGCGGCCACACGGTGATGCGGATTGCCGAGACGCGCCAAGGCGTGGAGATCGACAGCTTTAACCACGCCAGCCAAAGCATGGAGCGCTGGCAGGCTGCGCACTGCATCGTGGCGCTGCCGACCTTTATCGCAGCCCATGTGGTGCAAAACCCGCCCGACTTTTTGCGCGCCGCCGTACAGGCGCTGGACTGGGCCCCCTGGCAGGTGACCAATGTGCACATCCGCGCCCCGCTGCGCGACCGCCCCGGCGCCGAACCGGCCTGGGACAATGTGCTGTATGACGATGTGGCGAGCGGCGGCCTGGGCTACGTCAACGCCGGCCACCAGCGTCTGAATGCGATGCAGCAGCTGCCCACCGTGCTGACCTGCTACCGCGCACTGGGCGGCAACCAACCGGGCGCCAGCGCCCGCACTGCCCGCCAGCAACTGCTGGCCCAAAGCTGGGAGGCCGCACGCGACCAAACCCTGGCCACCCTGGCCCGCGCGCACGCCGACATCTACGAAAAAACCACCCAGGTCGAGGTCATGCGCTACGGCCACGCCATGGCCATCCCCCGCCCCGGCACCCAGACCGTGTTGAGCCGCATCGGCCAACCCACCACCAGTGCCAAGCGCCCAACGCGGATCAACGGCGAGCGCCTCCAAGCCCTGCCGACCCCCAGCACCGGCCGCCTGCATTTTGCGCACAGTGATTGGTCGGGGTATTCGGTGTTTGAGGAGGCGTTTACGCGGGGGTTGTATGCGGGTACTAACTCGATCAGAACTTAATAGACACCGTCGAGCCAGAGCGAAGCCGGTTATCTGACGGCTTCTAGATAGTGGGAAAAGAGAACACTGGGCTGTCGGTATCGCTATAGCCAAGTGCAACCTCCGGCACATCCATTGGCAGGCCTCTTGCCCCCGGGGACACACTGGTCTGTCAGCTGGTCACGAACATTGACGAAGCTATGAGTCGCAGAGTCATGGGCCTCACAACTCCAGAATGCAGTGCACGAGGTCACATCTCCATATCAATGCGATTGATGTTTACATTCTGCAAACAACGTCACAAAATGAGTTAAATTTATCGTATCGCATTCAGATATAGAGAGGCATTGGATATGGCACAGTTTTTGTCCGCAAAAGAACAACCAATAGACAAGGTGTTCAGCAGTGACTACGTCTTCACGATTCCGGGCTACCAGCGTCCGTACTCTTGGAGTACAGAGCAAGCACTTGAATTACTTGAAGATTTATTGGGTGCAATGGCCGATGGCCCCAGCGACCTTCACGAAGCAATTCCTTACTTCCTGGGTAGTATAGTTCTCATAAAAAAGGACAACCGCCCCGAGTCCGAAGTTGTCGACGGACAGCAAAGATTGACTACTCTAACCATCTTGCTCTCAGCCATTAGGCACACTTCGCAGGACGTAGATCTACAGTCAGAGGTAACCGACTATCTCTATGAAAAAGGCAAGAAATCTACTGGCACTCCAGACAGATTCCGCTTGACTCTGCGAGAGAGAGATAGAGATTTCTTTCGCAACTTCATTCAAAAAGAGCAGCGTCTTGGCGACCTGATAATTTTGAACAGTAGACTGACTGACGTCGAAGCACGCATTAAGGATAATGTTCATGTACTGACGTCGCGCCTATCTATCCTGAGTCAAAGCAATCTCGAGCGCTTACAACAGTTCATTGTGACCCGCTGCTTTCTAGTGGTCGTTTCAACCCCTGACCTAGATTCAGCATATCGGATATTTGGTGTCATGAACAGTCGTGGTCTCGATTTGAGTGCAACGGATGTTTTGAAAGCCGATGTCATTGGCAATCTTCCCGAGGAGCTTCGAAGCACGTATACAAAGAAGTGGGAAGACGAAGAAGAATCCATGGGCCGCGAACGCTTTAACGACCTCTTCTCACATATTCGTTCGGTTTACCTTAAGGCAAAATCAAAGCATACTTTGCTAAAAGACTTCAAAGAAAACATCGATTTTCTGAAGGATGGATTGAAAAATTCTCCACAACGGTTGATGGATGAGGTCATCCTGCCTATGGCAGAAGATTTTGATCAGATTTCTTCATCACAGTTTAGTGGAACTCAATTGGTGGACTCCATCAATGGTCACCTACATTGGTTGAATCGACTGGAATTCAAAGATTGGGTGCCTCCAGCATTAGCATTTATGGTGCGACACAGAAATGACGCCCAAAAGGTCCTGAATTTTTTTTCCGACCTCGAACGCATCAGCTTCTCAATGATGTTGCGCCGAGAGAATGTGAATGTAAGAATTCGTCGATTCTCGGAAATTACTCACGAAATTGAAAATGGCATAAATTTACACAATGCCACATCCGCATTACAGCTCACACCTTTTGAACAAGATGCCACAATTGAAGTGCTGAATGGCCCTCTTTATGGGCATATGCAGACGCGCGCGCTCGCACTTTTGTTGAAAAGACTTGATCAATTACTTTCTAATCAAAACGCGATCTACTCAGGCGACGCTTCAATTGAACATGTTTTACCTCAAAACCCAACTGATGGCAGTGAGTGGTTGAACTGGATTCCAGATGTACGAGATCGTACTCTATGGGTTCACCGACTTGGAAACCTCGTTCTACTCAGCAGACATAAAAATAGCGCAGCACAAAATTACGACTTTGAACGCAAGAAAAAGACTTATTTTTCTAGCAAAAATGGAATTACAAATTTTGCGTTAACTACTCAAGTCCTCCGTAGCAATGAATGGGGTATTAGTACGCTGATCGAGCGACAAAAAGTTTTACTTGATAGTTTGAAAAACCATTGGAAATTATCCGAATTTAACCCCCTATCACATAGCGCACCAAGCAGTGAAACTCCGACATTATACTTAGTAAACTCTGGAATTTTGCTGGGCACAGCACAAGCATCAGGGCCAAATTTCATCGTACACAAAGGTTCTAAAGCACGAAGCAAGTGGGCAGGCGCTGAGCACTCTTATACACACTTAAGAAACAAGCTAATAGAAGCAAAAAATCTTGTCCCCGGAATTGATCAAGAATGGCTTGAATTCGCAGAGGACGTTTGTTTCGAAAGCCCAAGTGCGGCTTCCGCAACCATACTGGGTCGCACAGACAATGGTCGTGAAACTTGGAAAGTACAGGGAACAAACCAAAGTTTTTCCGAGTGGCAAAAAATCAGAGACAGCAACTAAACAATAAGCAGGAATGAATTTCCTGCTTATTGTTATCTTATTTTGAATATCTACCATTATTCGCAAAATAATTATCGATGAAATCCATAAATTAAACTTTTCTAATATGAGATATAAGGTCGTTTGGATTCCATAAGCTTCTGCAAGGCATCATGGCTTCGAGCAAGCTGTCATGCTTGCGGCTAGCTTATATAGCGCCCACTGGTCTATAGGGCGCACACCTTCTCGTATATCTTCAAACCATCGAGTCACGGCGTTCCATCCCGTGTCTTTGCGCACACCCTCCCCCATTTGACAACCCCACCCCCACCAAAGCCACACCCCAACCAGGGATTGCCAGCCGGCCCTAGCCGTAGGAATGGTTCTCATTTAAGATAAAAAGATATATCTTAGAAACGGATTGAACACACCATGCCCTTGCAACTGAGCCTTCCCACTTCCCCTTCCCGCGAGCTGCTGGCTGCACGTGCGCCTGAGCGGGCACGCCATGAGATCAAACTGCGCCGCACCACCGTGGAATCGGTGGAGCAGCTGACCCCGCATATGCTGCGCATCCGTTTGCAGGGTGCCGACCTGGCGGGCTTTAGCAGCCTGGGCTTTGATGACCATGTGAAGCTGCTGTTTCCGGATGCCAATGGCGCGCTGCAGCTGCCGCCACCCGGCAGCGAAGGCTTGCCACCCGCCATGCGCGAGGCGATGCGGGACTACACGCCCCACTCTTACGATGCGCAGGCGCAGACCTTGACGATTGACTTTGCGGTGCATGAGGCCGGCCCGGCAACGGCCTGGGCGCTGCAGGCAGCCAGTGGGCATGCGCTGGGCATTGCAGGGCCGCGCGGCTCCTTCATCGTGCCCACGGCGTTTGATGGCCACTTGCTGATTGGCGACGATGCGGCACTACCAGCGATTGCGCGCCGCCTGCGCGAGCTGCCAGCGGGCACCCGCGCCGTGGTGGTGGTGGAAGTGAATGACGCGGCCGATGAGCAAGCGCTGGACAGCGCTGCCGATCTGCAGCTGCACTGGGTGCACCGCCAGGGCCAGCCAGCCGGCGATGCGCAGCGGCTGCTAGCGGCTTTGCGCCAGATCGATGCGCCTGCTGGCGATTATTACAACTGGGTGGCGCTGGAATCGACGGCGGCCAAGGCGCTGCGCGCAGCGCTGATTGCCGAGCATGGCGCCCACCCAAAATGGACCAAGGCAGCTGCCTACTGGAAGCGCGGTAGCTCCGGTGTACATGAAGTCATTGAAGAGTGACCGCACACATCCATTATTCGGGATAAGAGCGCAGATAGCCCAGCAGTTGCACAATGCGCGCCTTGGTCAGGCTGTTGCGGTACTCGCTGCGCGACAGCGCTGAGGCGCTGCCAAAGTCCTGGGCGTTCCAGGTTCCGTCGATAAAGGCGGCTTCCGTCGTCATAAAACTCAGCCAGCTGCGCTGGGCCGCCCTCAGCTTTTGGGCGGCGGGGGCGCCCACCTTGGCCATCAGCGCGCGGTAGGTCTGGTTCAGCTCCACATCAAGCTGCTTGGCGTAGGCGCTGCTGGCGCGCAGCATGTCTGCCGTCGTGTTCTGGTTGCCGATGGCGGCCTCCAGCGGCTGTATGCGCTGCTCGAAGGCGGCCAGGCGGTCGGGGGCATCGGGGTTGTCTACGGCCATGGCCGCAGTAGATGCCAATACCGCGACGCCTAGGCATGCGGCGCGCATCCATTGCCAGCGGGGCTGGCGGCTGTTGTTGAAGACCATGGACATCCTCCTAGTGACTGGGGTTTAGCGCCTGCTCACGCGCTCAGTTAATCTCGCCCGCCGCAATGCCTGCATTGCCCGACTGCGGGGCCGCTGCACCAGACGGCGTGGCCCGGCGCCAAACCATGCCGCCATCGGCCGTGGGCACCGGTTGGCCGGCAGCACCTGATGACACCGGCGAGACGACCACGCCGCGCTCGATAGGCGGCGGGTTGCCCGATGGCTGGCCCTGGGGCGCAGTGGCGCTGCCCGGGAACGACGTGGCAGGCGCAGCGGGTGCTGTGTTGGAAGGCAGCGGGTTGGCCGATGTGCCAGGCACCACCACACCGGGTTGGGGTTGGCCGGGATCGGTTGGGCGCTGTGTGGGCACCTGCGGTGTCCCAGCTGGGTTGTTCTGGAAGACGGGGTAGTCGCCTTCGCCGCTGGGGCCGCGCGGGCCGGCACCGCCCTGGCCTATCGGCCTGGCCTCGGGGTCGTCAATAACAGGGGCATCGCCGGGATTGCCGCGATCGGGCAGCGGCTGCATCGCAGGCGGTTGCTCAAACGGATCGACCGGTTGCTTGTTGTCGCCAAAGCCCAGCATCCAGCTGCGCAGGCGCTGCACAAAGGTGTTGTTCTCGGCGGGCATCTCGAAGCGGGCCTGCGCCTGCACCAGCTTGGCGCGCTGCGATGCGGCGGCCACTTCGGCAACAACCGGCAGCGCACTGTGCGCGCCCTGGCCCCAGTAGTCGTTCAGCTGCACGCGGCTGTCGTTAAAGCCCACCCAGGCGCCGCCCACCCAATCCGGGTGCGCCAGCATGAACCAGCCGTCGGCATTGTCTTGCGTGGTGCCGGTTTTTCCCACCCAGTCGCCGCTGACGCCGTAACGCGCCACGCCCCGGCCGGTGCCCTTGGTGATGACGCCGCGCATCATGTCGATCAAGCCATAGGCCACGCCGCTGTCCAGCGCTACCTCGGTCGCGGGCGGCTCAAACTCGGCCAGCACCTTGCCTTCGCGGTCAGTAATGCGGGTGACCATGACCGGCGCGCGGTAGCCGCCGCCATTGGCCAAGGTGGAGTAAGCGCTGACCATCTCTTGCAGGGTGACTGGGCTGGTGCCCAGCGCCAGGGACATCACTTCTTCGAGCTTGCTGTCCCGGATGCCCAGGGCGCGCGCCAGCTTGGCCACCTTGGCGGGGCCTACCTTGGCCATGACCTGGGCGGTGATGGTGTTCTTGGAGTAGGCCAGGCCATCGGCCAGGGTCATCGGTTGGTCAGACGGCGGGCCACCATCGGTCGGCCGCCAGAACTGCCCGCCGCCCAGCGGAATGCGCACGGCTTCGTCCATCAGCTGGTCCGTGGGCAAGGCGCCATTGAGCAGCGCCGCACCGTACACAAAGGGCTTGAAGGTGGAGCCGGGCTGGCGGCGGGCCTGCGAGACATGGTCAAACGGGTCGATGGCAAAGTCGCGGCTGCCCACCCAGGCCAGCACATGGGCGCTGCGCGGATCCATGGCCATAAAGCCCACCTGCACGCGCACCTTGTCCTGGCGCAGGTTGGCCATAAAGTCGGCATCGGCCAGCAGGCGCTGCAGGGCTTCGTCTTTGTCCTGGCCATCGGCCACGGCCTGGCGGTAGACGGCGCTTTCGCGCACAAAGCTTTGCACCAGCGGGTTCTTGGCCGTCCATTGGTTGCGGTTGCTCCACAGGCCATTGGCGGTCACCTGCAGCTGCCGCCCCTGGCGCACCACGGCCTGGTTAGCCCATTGCTGCACGCGCGAGTCGATGGTGGTCTGCACCACCAAGCCATCGGCATAGATGTTGTAGTCGTTGGCATCGGCCCAGTCGATGAGCCACTTGCGCAGCGCCTGCGCAAAATGCGGTGCCATGCCCACGGCCTCATCCTGGCGCTCAAAATCGAGCTTAATGCCGCGCTTTTTGAAGGCTTCAAAATCCTGGTCGCTGAGCTTGCCGTGCTTGTTCATCTGCGCCAGCACGGTGTTGCGGCGCTGCTGGGCCCGCTCGGGGTTTTGCACGGGGTTGTAGTAGCTGGTGCCCTTGAGCATGCCGACGAGGGTGGCGGCTTCAAGCACGCTCAGCTTCTGGGCGGGCTTGTCAAAATAGGTGCGCGCGGCCATCTCGATGCCAAAGGCGTTGTAGAGAAAGGGCACGGTATTGAGGTAGGTCTCCAGAATCTCGTCCTTGGTGTAGGCGGATTCGATCTTGTAGGCGGTCACGGCCTCCTTGAGCTTGCGGTTGAGCGAGCGGGCGCGGCCGATTTCCTCGGGGAACATGTTGCGCGCCAATTGCTGGGTCAAGGTCGATCCGCCCTGGGGACGGCCCATCGCCGTGTGCAGCACCGAGCCAAAGGTGCGGCGCCAATCGAGCGCGCCATGCTCATAAAAGCGGTGGTCTTCGGTCGCAATCAGCGCGTTGATGACGTTCGGAGAAATGTCCTTGAGGGCCACCCATTCGCGGTTGGCGCGCTTGTACTGCGCCAACACCTTGCCATCGGCCGACAGCAGCTGGGTGGGCGCCTCGACCTTGTTTTTCTGGATATCGCCGATCGAGGGGGTGAGCGGAATCAGCAGCAGCACATAGAGCAGCAGCAAGACCGGCAAGGCCGCGACTGCCAGCAGCCATTGCTTTTTGCTGCGCGCTGCCAGCCACTGGCGCAAGCGCCGCGCCTGCACGGCAGATGCGCCCGCTGCGCGGCACAAGGTGTTTTTTAAAGCGGAAAAGTGGGGAATCGCCATGGATGGGGTCTGCAAAGCCTGGGCCGGCATCGCGCTGCCCGCGCAGCTGCCTTGGCCAAGGCGCCATTGTCGGGCAGAGGCGGTTTCCCCGTGGGGCCGGTGTGCAAAGCAGACTGCAAACCATGTAACAAATAGCTGATCAGGGGCGGGCGGTGTGGCGCCCTGCCATGCCTTGGTTCCCCGATCAGCGGGCCGGCATCACTCCATAAACCAGCCGTGGCTGACGATCAAGGACTGCCCCGTCAGCGCATTGGTGGGGAAAGCGGCAAAGAACAAGGCCACGCGCGCCACATCGTCCACCGTGGTGAACTCGCCATCGACGGTGTCCTTGAGCATCACGTTCTTGATCACATCGGCCTCACTGATGCCCAGCTCCTTGGCCTGCTCGGGGATTTGCTTGTCCACCAAGGGGGTGCGCACATAGCCGGGGCAGATGACATTGGCGCGCACGCCCTGCGGGCCGCCCTCTTTGGCCACCACCTTGGCCAGGCCTTCCAGGCCATGCTTGGCCGTCACATAGGGGGCCTTGAGCTTGGAGGCCTCTTTGGAGTGCACCGAGCCGGTATAGATAATGCTGCCGCCACGGCCTTGCGCATACATGTGCTTGATGCAGGCACGGGTGGTGAGGAAGGCGCCATCGAGCTGAATGGCCAGCATTTTCTGCCACTCCTGCAACGTAAAGTCCTGCACCGGCTTGACGATCTGGATGCCGGCATTGCTCACCAGGATATCGATCCCACCATAGGCCTTGACAGCGGCTTCCACGGAGGCATCGACCTGGTCTTCCTGCGTGACATCAACAGCCACTCCCATGGCGATGCCGCCCTTGCTCTCGATATCCTGGGCCGCCGCCTCGGCCGCTTCTTGCTTCAGGTCGGCGATCACCACCTTGGCGCCCTGCTGCGCATACAGATCGGCAATGGCCTTGCCAATGCCGCTGGCGGCGCCCGTCACATAGGCCACCTTGCCTGCGAGTTGCTGAACCATGTTCTTCATCCTTTCGACCGGAAAAGCGGTCACAAATACCCAGTCTCGCGCTGCGCTGCAGCATGCTGCCGTAGGAGAGCAAGCCGTTTGCATGACAATCACCAAACCCTTGGCCCCGCCCCTGCCATCCAGGCGCGCCAGGCGGTCCCCCAGTGCGAACCTCTACACTTGCGGTTTCGCCAGACTCTTCGAACAAGACCATGAACATCAGCAAAGACTGCGCCGTCACCATCCAATACAAGGTGACCGATTCACAAGGCAAACCGCTGGACAGCGGCAACCTCGCCTACCTGCATGGCGGCTATGAAAACATCTTCCCCAAGGTGGAAGCGGCGTTTGAAGGCCAGGCAGCGGGCTTTAGCACCAGCGTGGATCTGGCCGTGGAAGATGCTTTTGGCGCGCGTGACGAGAGCCTGGTGCGCGTGATCCCCAAGAGCGAGTTCCCGGCAGGCGTGAAGGTGGGCGGCCAGCTGCGCGGCGCCAATGAACGCGGCGAGCCGCAGGCGTTTTACGTCAAGAAGATCAAGGGCCCCGAAGTGCACCTGGACGGCAACCACCCCCTGGCGGGCCTGGCGCTGCGCTTTAGCGGCAAGGTCGTCGACGTGCGCGCTGCCAGCGAGGAAGAAATTGCCCACCGCCATGTGCATGGCGCGCACGGCCACCACCATTGATGGCGCAGCGCAGTGGGCTGGTGCAGCGCACGGCCCTCTGCGGTTGGCATTTTTGATCCCCAAGCGGCTCACGCAAATACTTTGCGTGCGAGCCGCTTTTTTATTGGAGCAGCACCCATGAACCACCCACTGATCGAGCCCCGCACCGACCGCCTGCAGCTGCGCCAGTGGCAGCCGCAAGATCGGGAGGCCTTTGCGGCAATGACGGCAGACCCCGAGGTCATGCGCTACTTTCCCGCACCGCTGACGCGGGCGCAAAGCGATGCGATGGCCGACCGCTGCGAGGCACTGATGGCAGAGCGCGGCTGGGGCGTCTGGGCCGTGGAGCGGCTGGATAACCAGCAATTTATCGGCATCGTCGGCTTGCATGTGCCCCAGGCCGATTTGCCTTTTTCTCCCTGTGTGGAAATCATGTGGCGCCTTGCACGGGATGCCTGGCACCAAGGCTTTGCCAGCGAGGCGGCGGAGGCAGCACTGGCGGTAGGTTTTGAGGCCTTGCAGCTGGCCGAAATCGTTGCCTTCACCACCACCAGCAACCTGCCATCGCAGGCACTGATGCAGCGGCTGCAGATGACGCGAGACAGCGCTGGCGATTTTGACCACCCTGCCTTGGCTGCCGATCACCCGCTGCGCGCCCACGTTCTCTATCGCTTGCCTGCTGCGAAATTCAGAGCACGCTGAGGGCATCCGCCCACTTTAATCGCAAGCCCTGTCTGGGGTCAGATCGCATCCCTTCAAGCCAATCAGCGCCCTGCTCCAGCGTCCGACGCCCCGCCCCGCAGGCTGTAGGACGCTTGATCTTTCTCAGGGCTTTTACGCATATTGACCATGTCGCGGTCTTTGTTGCAGTTTTGCGAGTTAGGATGTGTCTAACAACATGTGGCAGGCCTATGGCTTTTGCTGCATCCGGTTGTCAAAGCTGGGCGGCAGCCCAGCATGTTCGAGAAAGGAGCACATCCATGCAAGTTCAAGTGCACGCTGGCGACAATGTCCAAGGTGGAGATTCCCTCTCCCAATGGGCACAAACCGAGGTACAAAACAAGCTTTCGCGCTTTCGTGAATATGTCACCCGGGTGGAGGTCTACCTCACCGATGTGGACGCCCTGAAAAACGGCGGCAAAGGCAAGCGCTGTGTGATGGAGACCCGGGCTACCGGCCGTCAGCCCCTGGCGGTCAACGCCGAGGCCGAAAAGGTCGCTGAAGCCTTCAATGCCGCACTGGAAAAACTGCACCGCGCTTTGGACACCGACGTTGCCAAGATGCGCGACAAGAGCAACCGCGAAACCATTCGCACTGCGACAGACGAGGACGCCGAAGCCTGAGGGCTGAACGGGCTCCCGCCCAGCCTCCTGCATGAAGCACCGCTTGGCGGTGCTTTTTTACGCCTACCAATTGCGCTAACTGCGCTATCTGCGACACCGTCCCCCCGGCCTTCTCTCGCCATTCCTTTCGCCCTCCTCATCCCTCTTCCCCTCTTATCGGCACCCGCTGCCTCTTGCTGCGCAGCTTCAGGCGCCAGGGCTGCAGACCCGGGCTTCGAACCGCTAACACCACCTTTGGTATGTCGTTGCCTCGCCGGCCGCGCCATGCCTTGTCATACGCTGGCCCTACCTACGGCTTGGCACCTAGTTGGGGACGCCTAGTTGGGGACGCCCAGTCGGGGCCACCCATCCCCATCGCCAACCTTCGGCCTGCGGCGCCGTGTAAGCGCCTCTTGCGAGCCTGACTAGGCTCCCAACAGCGTGGCCCCCGGTAGGTCAGCACGGCACAACGCCCTATGTCAGCGAAACCCGCCGGCTACCCAGGTCGCACCACCGCTTCTCGGCAGTCTGGCAACTCAGCGCTAACGCCAGCATGCCGCGAGATACAAGTTGGCCAGACCGAACCTGACCCGGGCCGCATCCCCAAGCTTGTGTCGTTCAAATAGGCTGAATGCGCTCGCCTGACCATGCATCCTCGCGCTGCAAAAGCCCAGCATGTCTTCATGTGAACAATCTATAAATATATACACATGTTATGCACAATTCTGACATCGCCACCCCTTTCAGAATGAGAAAAAAGATACCCACAGATACCTATGTCATCGAGGGCCCTCGGTATTTTTGAGCATGCAGCCATATACGACACTATAGATAGCTATTTGCAGGCAAAAGTACAGCAAAATCTCCTATGTTTCATAGATTGCGGTGGCATGGCGCATTTGCCAAACAAGCGAGCTGTACACAAACTTATCCACAAAATAACGGTTTTTTCGAGAAGTTTTCGCCATTTTTCCAGGCATAAGTTATCCTTTGATATCTGTTGATAACAATGTAGACATCTATTTTCAAACAAAATTTCCTACTGTCATTGTGTATATCTTCACATTTTTCAAGCTAAGTTATACACAGATTACGCCTTGATGGCCTTGTCGTCGCATGGTGTGGACAACCATCCTCTCAAAAGCCAGCTGTCGTTTTATGGCATATGTCCTTTACTTGTCCACAAATTTAAGCCATCGTAGAGGAGGCTTCTCAAGGCAGTGATGTGCATAACTATTCACGGCCGCAATTTCACATTACGGTATTTCTCATGATGTGAAAAATTATGCACAATCTTGTCTGGGATAAGTTGTTGACAACATCGCCCGCCCCTTGGGGAATTTTGCCTAAAAAATCAGCATTTATGCCTTCCTAAGATGGCAAATACTTCGTAGCAAATCTGAAGTAAATGCTCTTTTACTTCAATTTATTTGAATTATTAGAATTCAAAATTCGCCCGCGTCGCTGGCTCTCCAAGGCCAGCCCCCTGACGGCCCGAAAGCCAGCCGCCGCGCTGATCAAAACCAGGCCTTGGCATGGGCAGCACAGCCTGCATCCAGGCAAGCACATCGGCCCAGCGGCCTTTTTGGGGTATCTTGGAAATCAAAAATGCGGCTTCGACCAGGCATTGCCAACGGCCAACCATGTCGGCCCGCGCGCCGTCTCGGGGTTGGGGATGGGTGCAAGAGCTCATCGGGCATGCCGCAGCGCCAGGCGCGCAGATGGCAATACGGCCCCCGCGCTCTCCATCTGCAGCGCTGGGGATCCTCTGCAAAACTCCCTGCTGTGGTCTGCATGCGGGCTCGGGCGATCCGCTGCCTTGTCTCCCTCGGCAATTGCTGGCGCTTGCCTTTAAAAGACGCCTTGTGCCGCATCCCGCCATCCCATTGGGCGAGGATTTGCAGCGCCTGCCTAGCGCATTGCGGCCATCACCGGCCGGCCCTAAAAGCAAAGTGTTTGCCGCGGCCAGGCGCGGGCTTAGCCAGCCCTGCTTCTTTGAAGGGGCCGGCGGGGTGCCCCAAAGGCTTGGCCCCCCGCCGCACGAGGGCACATGGCAAAGCACTTTCGGCAGTGCCAAACGGCCACCAGCGGTCGCTGCTTACACCCCAGTTCTTCACAAGCGCCTTTGCTAGCGGCAGGCGCAGCTTCTTGCACACCAAGGGGCGAAAAAATGGGCCGCAGCTGCGCACCCTCAGCGGCCATCGCATTTCGGTAGTCCATTGATTTGATTCGGTATTGACAGCGCCAAACCCCAGACCCACCTGGCATGCGGGATGGCCGGCCACACGGAGTACCGCAAAAGATCTGTGGATAACAATGGGTGTAATTCCACAACAACCCCTATGTTATCCACAGATCATCTGCAACAAGCCGATTTGCGCTACGACCATGCACCGGAAAAGCTCCCTTGGCACACAGCCCTATGCTGCGATAAGCCCTTGTTTCATAGCGACTAAAAACTTATCCACAGATTGGATCGACCAAATCGGAATCTGCACTTTCGCCCAAAAGCGCCCTAACGGCTGTGGATAACAATTGCGGGCCTCTGGCAAAGGGACATGGGCTGCGCTGAATCCCCTCCCCTAGGTGTCAGTCATCTCTGGTTGGCGAATAAACCCATATTTATCAATGACTTGCTTAAATTTCACCAGCCTTGAATGTCTGTGTATAACAACCACGCCCAAATCATGTTATCCACAGAAATACCCCAATGCCTTCACTTATCCACTTTACAGTGACAGGGATGCACGGGTATGTTCAACATGGTTGGACAAATTGCAAGCTTCTGAAAGCTATCGTTCTTTCATACTTATCCACAGAAAGTGGCGCCCTTCTACTACTACCTACTATTCTTTTAAAGAAAATAAAAGAAAAACCAAAGCCCAGCTTGGCAAAATTTCATATCTCGAAATATTTCGCACTGTGAAAAGCGATGCCTCCTTTTGGAGTAATCGTCATTCAGCCTTTCAGGCTCGGCAAACGCGTTGCCGGTATGAAGTGGGAGAGGTTCGGAGAAGACGCCATGACCAAATGGGTGATCGCGGTGCCTGTGTGCCACTGCGCTTTAGGCCGAGGCCCAGCTGGTTGATACCCCAGCTAACTGTGCGCAAACGCACAGTACAGAATAGGTGCTAGCTATACTTTTAGATGTTGATTCGTCACGGTGACTTGGCTCGCCACGCTTTTGGGGCTGGACATTGCCCAAGTGCCGTTGCGCGGCAGGTGCTGCTGGGCTGGCTTTCTGGCTGGGCCCTGCACGTGGTGGCGGCCTCGGGAATGGCATCCAGAGGCAACAGGAAGGCCTGTGGCGCTTTGATGAGGGGCGGGCAGGGTGTGCACAGCGGTGAGGCCTGCATCGCTGCCTGGTGGCATTGGCGAGGAGATGCGCAGATTCCCTGTCGGGGTACTGGGTGCCAGCCAAATCCCGATGCTGGAACCCCTTGGCGCTGGTGATACCAGGCCTGAGCCGAGCTGCCCGGCAGACCGGCGGGGATAGGCAAAAAAATACCGCCAAGCAGGCGGTATGAAGGGGAAGAGAGGGGAGAGGGGCGGGAAAGATCAGAAGTGCCGTGCGTAGCGCAGCTGCACAAAGTTCTCGCCTGGGTTGGGCCGTTTGATGGAGGCATTGGAGAGATGCTCCAGCCGTACCGACCATTCGTTCTCGCGGCGCATGCCGGTGAAGTAGCCCACGCCGATATGGGTGCCAAAGTTAAAGGCGGTCGAGAAGCGCTTGTCGCGGCTTTCGTAGAGCTTGCTGGAGACATAGCCGCCCAGACCCGCTTCCACAAACCAGGGGTACTGGCTCTTGCTGTGAAAACGCATGGTAGGCACCAGACCGACAACGGCAATGGTGCGGCTGCCTTCTTGCTCCATGCGGTCCGATCTCCAGGCGGACACGCTCATGTCCCAGTGGGCGGTGACGGGATGACCCCACCAGAAGGTCTTCCAGTCCATCGGGATGGTGGAGCCAACGGAGAGCGTTCGCGCATCACGCTCGGCAACGCCTGCTTGCAGGTACAAGGTAGGGGTGTTGCGCTTGTCGGCGAATTGCGCATGGGCAGAGGCACTCCAGACCGTCAGCGCGCACAAGCCAACGGCGGAGAGAAGAGGGCGGTATTGCATTAAATAATGTTACACCTGGACTACAGGCGCTTTTGTCAGCAAAAGCTGGATGTTGCCTGTATGCAACCGCTGACGCTACCACGGGCAAAAAAATGCGCAGCGTGTCAGGCGCTGCGCATGGGGGTTGGTCAGAAGGCGGACAAGCCCTGAAGAGGGCACTGGGCCTTATTTGCTGTCCAGAGGCGGAACAGACTGTTTCGGATTTGGGGCTTGATGTTTGTGGCCATGCGGGCCCTTGCCATCCGGGCCGCGTCCACGGCGCTCATGCATCTTGAGGGTTTCGCTGTCAAAGGTCTTTTGCTGCTCAGGTGTCAGGCTCGCATAGAAGGCCTTGGTAGCCTGGTTGCGCTGGTCCATCGCCGCCTGGTGCTTGGTGTGCATGGCCTGCATGGCGTCAATGCGCTCAGGCGTGGTCAGCTTGGAAAAATCCGGGCGTTCGGGGCGCTCTTCAGGGGCAGGGCGCTGGGGTTTGACTGCAGCGATATAGCTGTTCCAGGCGGTTTCCTGGTTGGCATTGAGCTTGAGCGAGGCCTTGAGCGCCTGCATGCGCTTGGCCATATGCGCCTCACGTGCTTCCCGTGCCTCTGGGCCGTGGGCCTTCTTGGCCGGGGCTGGTGCGCTTTGCGCGGTAGGGGCCGCTGCTGGAGCGTTGGTGGTTTGGGCGAAGCTGGAGACCGTCAGGCTGGCCAGCATGGCGGTAACGATGGCACTGCGTTGCAGGAGAGACATGGTGTTTCCTTTCCGGGTGGTGATGTCTTATGCGATGACTGCAGTGTCCGCCTGCCATGTAATAGCGCCGTCGCTGGATGGTATGGCTGTGTAAAGATTTACCAATTTTGGTTGTGTTGGCACCAGGCGGCGTGCCGGTTTTGCGCCTCTTAACCCATCCAAAGCCCGGCTTTTTTGCGCGGTTCCTTGGCCAGAATCGGCCCGGATTCGCGGCACAATGGACGGCAGATCATTGCGGCAAACCATGGCCGCTTTGTGTTTTTTTAAAGCTTGCTCGCCCTGGGCAGCAGCGCCCAGAACAAAGGAATGGCATGTTCAAGAACATGATTTTTTACCGTATCTCCGAAGCTTGGCAGCCCGACCTGGTCGCGCTGGACACGGCCTTGGCCAAGCAGCAGTTTGAGCAGTGCGGTGCCACCCAGGAAAAGTCCACCGGTTGGGTGCCGCCCCGGGGCGAAGAGCACGGTGCCATGGTCGAATCGGTGGGTGGCCAATGGATCTTGCGCCTGATGAGCGAGAGCAAGATGCTGCCCGCCAGCGTGCTCAACCGCAAGGTCGATGAGAAGCTCGCCCAGATCGAAGCCCAGGAAGGCCGCAAGCCCGGCAAGAAGGAAAAGCAGGAGCTCAAGGACGAGTGCAAGCTGGATCTGCTCCCCATGGCCTTCACCAAGCAGGGCGGCCTGTGGATCTGGATGGACCCGCAGGCGCGCCTGCTGGTGCTGGACACCAGCAGCCAGGGCCGTGCCGACGAGGTGATCACGATGCTGGTGGAAGCCTCGCCAGGCTTTGCCGTGGCGCTGATCGACACCCAGAGCAGTCCGCAGGGCGCCATGTCCGCCTGGCTGCACAGCTACGACGCGCCGGCGGGCTTTAGCATCGACCAGGAGTGCGAACTCAAGAGTGCTGACGAGTCCAAGGCCGTGGTGCGCTATGCCCGCCACCCGCTGGGCATCGACGAGATCCGCGAGCATATCGACCAGGGCAAGCTACCCACCAAGCTGGCCATGACCTGGGACGACCGGGTGAGCTTTGTGCTGACCGAAGGCCTGCAACTCAAAAAGGTGGCCTTGCTCGATGTGGTGATGGAAGGGGCCAGCGAAGATGGCGGCTTTGACGCCGATGTGGCCATTGCCACCGGAGAGTTCAGCCAGATGATCCCCGACCTGATCCAGGCCCTCGGCGGCGAAGGACGCACCGAGGGTGGACAACTGCCGGACCGGGGCGATAAACCTGCAGCAGCGGGCTTGGAAGGGGCTGCAGCGCCCGTCAAACCCATCAGCCAAGGGGTAGGGGCGGCTCAGCCTTTCCATGCGTCTGGCAAGGTCGGCGGCACGCAGACGGGTCCTAAATCCGCACCGGTGGACCAGGATCCCGATTCCAGTCCGTTCTGATCTTCAGGACCCCCGAAACGACAACGCGCTCCCAGGAGCGCGTTTTTTATGCCGGAGGCGGTTTTGTCTGTCGAGCCCCTCAATGCTTGCAGCAGCTGGCGGCGTCCGGGTCCGCATGTGGGTCCGACAGGCTGTCGAGAATAGGGCAGTCCGCGCGCTGGTCGCCGTGGCAACTGTGCACCAGCGTTTGCAGGGATCGCTCCATGGCTTTCATCGCGGCAATGCGCTCGCGCAAGGCCTCTATATGCTTTTGTGCAATCTCCTTGACCGAGCTACTGGCACGCTGCTTGTCGTGCCAGAGGTTGAGCAGGTTTTCTATCTCTTCCATCGAGAAGCCCAGATCCCGGCTGCGGCGGATGAAAGACAGGGTATGCACATCCGACTGCGTGTAGAGCCGGTAGCCGCTGTCGCTGCGGTGCACATGGGGCAGCAGGTTCAGCGACTCATAGTGGCGCGCCATGCGCGACGAAATACCCGCCAGCTGGGCCGCTTTGCTGATGGACACCGGCCAGGCGATGGTGCGCTCCGCTGCAGGCTTGCGTGACGGGCTGGCCATGCTTACTGGACCTGGTAGCCTTCGGCCGCAATCGCCGCAGCAATCTTGTCGGCTGGCTGGCTGGACTCGACCACCACCTTGCCTTGGGCGCGGTCAATCTGCACGGTGGCCTGGGCATCGAGTTGTTGAACGGCCTGGGTGACGGAACGCTCGCAGTGGCCGCAGGTCATGCCTTGGACTTGGAAGGTGTTTTGCATCTGGTTTTCCTTTTCAGTGGTTGATGGCCTGATCTTGAAAGCTGACACGGTGTGAAGGTCAAGACCAGGGTCTTTATCCCAAAAACAGACCATCGCAGGCTGGGCAAGCCGGGTTGTGTTTCACGTGAAACACAACCCGGCATGGCGACCTTTGTGCTTACTGCTTTTGGTCTGCGATGGCTTTTTGCACTGAAGGGCGAGCGCCTACGCGTTGCAGGTATTTGGCCAGGTTAGGCAAGCCGCTGATGTCCACGCCCACAAATCCACTCCAACCGCAGACGGTGAACAGGTAGCCATCGGCCACGGTGAAGTTCGCGCCCATCAGGAAATCCTTGCCCGCCAGTTGCGAATCCACCCAGGTCAGGCGCTTGAGCACCTGCACGCGTGCCATGTCTTTGACGGTGTCGGGCATGTTGGGGTTGAACAGCGGGGAGAAGCCCTTGTGCACTTCGGTGCCGATAAAGCCCAGCCACTCTTGCAGCTGGTAGCGCTCAAAGGTGCCGTTGGCCGGTGCCAGTTTGGATGCAGGGGCCTGGTCGGCGATGTACTGCACGATGGCAAGGCCTTCGCGCAGGCGTTGGCCGTTGTCCAGCTCCAGCACGGGCACATAGCCCAGTGGGTTGATAGTGTAGAAATCGGTGCCGTCCTTGAGCTGGTGGGTCTTGGTGCTGGCCATCTCCAGGGTAAAGGGCAGACCGGCTTCCAGCAGGGCGATGTGGGGCGACAGCGAACAGGCGCCGGGAGAGAAATACAGCTTCATCGACAAATCTCCAGTAAGGGTTAAAGCCGAACCATGCTATCCCTTTTGACAAGGCTTTGCAGCAGGGGTGGATGCGGCGCAATAACACGGCTGCCCGCGTGTAAACCCCCAAGTCATTAAAATAGCGGGCAAAACCGACTATTCGCCATTCTGTCAAAGGGCTGCAGAAGGGCATGACTGCATGCAAGGCACCTGCTTTGCGAGCCCTGGAACGAGGCCCCATGAGCCAAACCCCCTATACCTATCCGCAAGAATTTGATGTCATCGTTGTCGGTGGCGGCCATGCCGGCACCGAAGCAGCGCTGGCCGCTGCACGCATGGGCAGCAAGACGCTGCTGCTGACCCACAACATCGAAACCCTGGGCCAGATGAGCTGCAACCCCAGCATCGGTGGCATCGGCAAAGGCCACCTCGTCAAAGAAGTGGACGCGCTGGGCGGCGCCATGGCGCTGGCCACCGACAAGGGCGGCATCCAGTTCCGCATCCTCAACAGCTCCAAGGGCCCGGCCGTGCGCGCCACCCGTGCGCAGGCTGACCGCATTCTGTACAAGGCGGCGATCCGCGAGACCTTGGAGAACCAGCCCAACCTCTGGCTGTTCCAGCAAGCGGTTGACGATCTGATGGTGGAGGGCGACCGGGTGGTCGGCGCCGTCACCCAGGTGGGTATCCGTTTTCGCAGCCGCACCGTGGTGCTGACGGCGGGTACTTTTTTGGACGGCAAGATCCATGTGGGCCTGAACCACTATGCCGCTGGCCGTGCCGGCGATCCGCCCGCCGTCAGCCTGTCGGCACGCCTGAAAGAACTGAAGCTGCCCCAGGGCCGCTTGAAGACCGGCACGCCACCGCGCATCGATGGGCGCTCGATCGACTTCAGCCAGTGCGAGACCCAGCCCGGTGACGGCATGCCTGGCGGGGTGAACGAAGGCCAGCTGCCGGTGTTCAGCTTCATGGGCAAGGCATCCATGCACCCGGCGCAAATGCCGTGCTACATCACCCACACCAATGCCCGCACGCATGAGATCATCCGCAGCGGCTTTGACCGCAGCCCCATGTTCACCGGCAAGATCGAAGGCGTGGGCCCGCGTTACTGCCCCAGCGTGGAAGACAAGATCAACCGCTTTGCCGACAAGGAAAGCCACCAGATCTTTCTGGAGCCCGAGGGTCTGACCACCCACGAGTACTACCCCAACGGTATCTCCACCAGCCTGCCCTTCGATATTCAGTACGAACTGGTGCGCAGCATGAAGGGCCTGGAGAACGCGCACATTCTGCGCCCGGGCTATGCGATTGAGTACGACTACTTTGATCCGCGCTCGCTGAAGAACAGCTTTGAGACCAAGCAGATCCAGGGCCTGTTCTTTGCCGGCCAGATCAATGGCACGACTGGCTATGAAGAGGCCGCTGCCCAAGGCTTGTTTGCCGGCATGAACGCGGCACTGCAGTGCCGGGGCGAAGGCCCCTGGACGCCGCGCCGCGATGAAGCCTACCTGGGCGTGCTGGTCGATGACCTGATCACCAAGGGCGTGACTGAGCCCTACCGCATGTTCACGAGCCGGGCAGAGTTCCGCCTGCAGCTGCGCGAAGACAATGCCGACATGCGCCTAACCGAAGAAGGGCGCAAGTTTGGTTTGGTCGATGATGCCCGCTGGGATGCGTTCAGCCGCAAGCGCGACGCTGTTTCACGTGAAACAGAACGCCTCAAAGCCACCTGGGTGAACCCTCGGATCGTCTCTGCGCAAGAAGCTGAACGTGTGCTTGGCAAGGCCATGGAGCGCGAATACAACCTGTTTGATCTGCTGCGCCGGCCAGGTGTGGATTACGCCACCTTGATGAGCATGAATGAAGGCACCTACCAGTCCAGCGATGTTTCACGTGAAACACTGGGTGATTTGAGCGAATCGGTCGTGGAGCAGGTTGAGGTCGGTGCCAAGTACTCGGGCTATATCGACCGCCAGAAGGACGAAGTCGAACGCGCAGCCCATTACGAGAAACTGCGCCTGCCCGCCGAGCTGGACTATATGCAGGTCATCGCCTTGTCGTTTGAAGTGCGCCAGAAGCTGCAAACCCACCGCCCTGAGACCCTGGGCCAGGCTTCGCGTATTTCTGGCGTCACGCCAGCCGCCATTTCCCTTTTGATGGTGCATTTGAAAAAGGGTGGCTTCAAAGGATTCAACACCGCACAAGAGGTAACGACGGCATGAGTGCACTATTGGAAGCTCCGTTGCGCGATGGAATAGAGCAACTGGGCCTGTCCCTGAACGACGGGCAAATCGAGCAGCTGATGGCCTTTTTGGATCTGCTGCAAAAGTGGAACAAGGTCTACAACCTGACATCGCTGCGCGACCCGCAAGAGATGCTGACCCACCATATGCTCGACAGTCTGGCCGCCGTGCCGCCGTTGGCGCGCCACCTAGCAGCCAAGGGTTTGCCGGCTCCCAAGCTGCTCGATGTGGGCTCGGGCGGCGGACTGCCGGCCGTCGTGTTTGCGATCTGCCTGCCGCAGTTGGATGTGAGCTGTGTGGATACCGTGGGCAAGAAGGTGGCCTTCATCCAGCAAGTTGCTGCTGCCCTGCGGCTGCGCAATCTGCATGGCATCCAGTCGCGGGTGGAGCAGTTGAGCCAGCAATACGACGTGGTGAGCTGCCGCGCCTTTGCTGCCTTGCAGGATTTCACGGCCTGGTCGGCCCAGACCTTGCGTGCCGATGGCATCTGGTTGGCGATGAAGGCCAAGCGCCCGGACGATGAGCTGGCCCTGTTGCCAGCCTCGGTGCAGGTGCTGAGCATCGAGCCTTTGAAGGTGCCCGGGCTCGATGCCGAGCGCTGCATTGTCTGGATGCAGCAGCAGGCGGCATAGCCCCGTCTAGCGGATCGCAGGCCGCACCACTGGATTGGTCTACCAGCCCCGATTTTTCGGGGCTGTTTGTTGACGCTTGAGCCGGTAACAACGCGCTTTTTGCTGGCTGGCAAGCAGGGCCGTCGTTTACACTCAAAGTTTCCATCGCAGAGGGCGGCACATGTTTGGCATTTCTGACTATGGTGCATTTGTCTTCGCCGTGCTCCTGTTCTTGATGATTCCAGGGCCCGGCAACCTGGCGCTGATCACCTCCACGGGCAAAGGCGGTATCAAGGCCGGTCTGGCCGTATGCGCGGGCTGTATGGCCGCAGACCAGGTGCTGATGTGGCTGGCGGTCGCTGGCGTGGCGGCGGTGATGAGCGCGTACCCGGCCGCCTTTCACGCGGTGCAATGGCTGGGCGCGGCCTACCTGGCCTGGATTGGCTACAAGCTGATAACGGCCAAACCTGGCGACCAGCCTGTGATCAAAATTGCGCCCCGGCATTATTTCAAGCAAGGCTTTCTCATCACCATGATGAACCCCAAGGCCATTGTGTTCTACATGGCATTTTTCCCGCTGTTCGTTGATCCTGCCACCCACCGAGGCTTGCCCACTTTTGCGGTGATGGCAGCGACCGTGGCGGTGATCAGCCTGGCCTACTGCTCGGTGGTTGTGCTGATCACCAAGATGCTGGCCGAGCGCCTGCGCGCCAATCCGGCCCTGGTCAAATGGCTGGAGAAAACAGCGGGTGTGTTTTTGATTGGTTTTGGCCTCAAGCTGGCCCTGACCAAATAAGTTAGTGGACAAGCGAGTTCTCATGGCAAAAATTTTCTGTATCGCCAACCAAAAGGGCGGCGTTGGCAAGACCACCACCGCCGTCAACCTGGCGGCCGGCCTGGCCAAGATCAAGCAGCGTGTGCTCTTGGTCGACCTGGACCCCCAAGGCAATGCCACCATGGGCTCGGGCATCGACAAGCGGGCGCTGGAGACCTCCGTCTACGACGTGCTGCTCGAATCCAGCACCATCCAGGAGGCGGCCGTCAAATCCGAGCGCTGCGGCTACTGGGTGCTGGGTGCCAACCGTGAGCTGTCGGGTGCCGAGGTCGAGCTGGTCGAGCTGGAGCGCCGTGAAAAGCGCCTCAAGGCCGCGCTGGAGGCCTGCGACGCCGACTTCGACTTTGTGCTGATTGACTGCCCGCCCAGCCTGTCCATGCTCACCTTGAACGGCCTGTGCTCGGCGCATGGCGTGATCGTGCCGATGCAGTGCGAGTACTTTGCGCTCGAAGGCCTGACCGACCTGGTCAACACCATCAAGCAGGTGCATGCCAACCTCAACCGCGATCTGGAGATCATCGGTCTGCTGCGCGTCATGTTCGATCCGCGCATCACCTTGCAGCAGCAGGTCAGCGACCAGCTGCGCGAGCATTTTGGCGACAAGGTGTTCGATACCGTCATCCCCCGCAATGTGCGCCTGGCCGAAGCGCCCAGCTATGGCTTGCCAGGCGTCGTGTTCGACCCCTCGGCCAAGGGCAGCAAGGCCTTTTTGGAGTTCTCCAAGGAAATGGTCAAGCGCATCAAGCGCATGAAGTGACGGTCGGCCTTGGCCGCTGCCGATCCAAGACCTCCCATGCCTAGCATGCGGAGGTCTTTTTCATGGCGGCCTGCAGGGCGATGGGGAGCGCATTGCACGCCATGGACATTCGGGCACAATAAGGGTTTGATTTTTTTGAAACGGCGCAGTACGGTGGCGCTTTTTTGCTATTAAAAAATGAGCATTGAAACCTCGTCCATCAAACTGCTGCCGGGATGGCAAAACAGCGGGCCGGGCCATTGGCAAACGGTGTGGGAGCAAGACTTGGGTTATGAGCGCGTGCAGCAGCACGACTGGCTGCACCCCAAGCGCGGCGACTGGACCGCACGCCTGCAGGATGTGGTGCTGGATGCGCCAGCGCCGGTGGTGCTGGTGGCCCACAGCCTGGGCTGCATCCTGACAGCCTGGTGGGCCGCGCATTCGCCGTTAGCGGCCCGCAAGGTGCGCGGCGCGCTGCTGGTGGCCCCGGGCGATGTGGAGCGGCCCGATCTGGCCGAGCAGATCCCTGGCTGGTCGCCGATTGCGTTGCAGAAACTGCCGTTTCCCGCCATCTTGGTGGGCAGCCAAAACGACCCCTATTGCAGCGCCCAGCGCGCGCAGTGGCTGGCCAGCCACTGGGGCGCACGCTGGGTGGACCAGGGCGCATGCGGCCATATCAATGCCGAATCCGGCCTGGGGGACTGGCCGTTGGGCCAGGCGCTGCTGGCCGAGTTGATGGCCGAACCAACAAAGGTGAATTAAGACATGGTTACCAAGAAACCCAAGGGTCTGGGACGCGGCCTCGAAGCATTGCTGGGCCCCAAGGTCGAAGATGCGGTGCCTGCCGCTGACGACCGAGCCCAGGTGCCGCACCAGCTGCTGCTCGACCAGATGGTGCCCGGCGTCTACCAGCCGCGCACACGCATGGACGAGGGCGCCCTCTACGAGCTGGCCGAAAGCATCAAGGCCCAGGGCATCATGCAGCCCATCCTGGTGCGCAAGCTGGCCGCGGGCGACAACGCGGGCAAATACGAGATCATCGCCGGTGAACGGCGCTTTCGCGCAGCCCGCATCGCCGGCCTGGCCGAGGTGCCGGTGCTGGTGCGTGAGGTGCCGGACGAGTCCGCCGCCGCGATGGCGCTGATCGAAAACATCCAGCGCGAAGACCTCAACCCGCTGGAAGAGGCGCAAGGCCTGTCCCGCCTGGTGGGCGAGTTTCAGATGACGCATGAGCAGGCTGCGCAGGCGGTGGGCCGCTCGCGCTCGGCCGCTTCCAACCTCTTGCGCCTGTTGAACCTCGCTGAGCCGGTGCAAACCATGCTGATGGCCGGGGACCTGGACATGGGCCATGCGCGTGCCTTGCTGGTGCTGGACCGCGCCGCGCAGATCACCGCTGCCAACCAGATCAATGCCCGCAAACTCAGCGTGCGCGAGGCCGAAAGCCTGGTCAAAAAGGTCAGCGCCGAGTTCTCGGGAGAAACCCCGGTCAGGGCCAAGGCGGCGAAATCACGCGATCTCAAGCGGGTGGAAGAAGAGCTGTCGGACCTGTTGATGGCCGAGGTGGAAGTGCGGGTGAAAAAGCGGGTCAAACGCGCGGGCAAGCTCGAAGAGATGGGGGAATTGGTCATCCAGTTCGGATCACTGGATGCACTGAATGGATTGATTGATAAATTACGAGGATAATGCAGCGGCCATGTGCTGCACGTCGTGATTTTGGTGACATTTTCTAACAACCTCGCTTAAGAGTGGATATCACTCTTCAAGCCGAAGTTTCTGGAGCAGGGTGTCCCTTGTCGGCAGCGCAAAGCAAAGATATGCCATCGAAGTCATCGAGCCTGAAAGTAATTTCAGGCTCTCTTTGAATACACAACTGATTTATTTGCGGGAGAGCGACATGAAAAAGGCAGCACTGGCGGCATTGGCCGTTTTGGCATTGGCAGGTTGCGAGAGCACCGGTATGAAGCTGGGTGGCGGCACCAACAACATGGTGACCGGCGGCGCCGCTGGCGGCAGCAGCCAGGGCGAGAACAGCCAACTGGAGAAATGCGATTCTCCCGTAGGTACCGTGTCGCTGGTGGAGAACCAGCAAGCCGGTTGGTACACCATTTTGCGCAATGAATACCGCCTGCCGCCCACGGCCAATCTGCTGCGTGTGCTGATCCAGCAATCGAACTGCTTTGTGGTGGTTGAGCGCAGTGCAGCCGGCATGAACGCCATGACCCGCGAGCGCGCCATGATGGACAACGGCGAAATGCGCAAGGGCAGCAATTTCGGCAAGGGCCAGGTGGTCGCGTCGGATTATGGTCTGACGCCTGAGGTGACCTTCAGCGAAGACAATGCCGGCGGCTTTGGCGCAGCGCTGGGTGGCATTTTGGGTGGCCGTGGCGGCAGCGCAGTGGCCGGTGTCGCAGCCAGCAGCAAGACGCGTGAAGCCTCGGCCATGCTGACCCTGGTGGACAACCGCTCGGGCGTGCAGGTGTCCTCATCCACCGGCAATGCCAGCAAGACCGACTGGGGCGGCTTTGGCACCCTGTTCGGCGGCGCGGCTGGTGCCGGCATGGGCGGTTACTCCAACACCTCGCAAGGCAAGGTCGTGTCCGCTGCCTTCGTCGATGCCTACAACCAGATGGTGCAGGCGCTGCGCAACTACAGCGCCCAGTCCGTCAAGGGCCAGGGCCTGGGCGGCGGCGGTCGTCTGGGTGTGGATGGCGCAGCAGCGCCCAGCCAGACCTCGGCACCCGGCGCCAAGACCAATGTGCGCATGGGCATGAAGCAGGCGCAGCAGCGCCTCAACGAACTGGGCTACGACGTAGGCACGCCTGATGGCGCTGCCGGCCCTCGCACCCAGAACGCGCTGCGCGCCTTCCAGCAAGACCAAGGCTTGTCGGTAAGCGGCCGCCTGGACCAGGCAACCATGCGCCAGCTGTCCGAATAAAGCTCGCTGCGTTTTCGAACGCGACTGCAAGCGCAAAGCCCGCCGGTCTAATCAACAGACCCGGCGGGTTTTTTCATGCCCGGTCGGTGGGCAAGTCGATATCTGCGGGCGGCTGGGTTTCCATGAACTCCTCGATATCGCAGCGCAGCTGCAGCTCGCGCGACAGCAAGCTGTGCAGCATGCGCGGGTCGATGGGTTTGTGCATCAAGGTGGCCCCCAGGCTGTTGGCCATCTGCAGCCGTTTGGGGGCGGTGTCGCCGGTCAGGATCACGTAATGGGGCAGCATCTGCTGCCAAGGCGGGTGCTCCGCCGTGGCATCGCGCAGGGCCATGACGACCATGCTGCCGTCCTCGGTGGCCGACAGGCGCAGGTCGGTCAGCACCACATCAAAGGGCTTGCTGTTGCTCTCCTGCATATGGCCGATGAGGCGCTGCACCTGGTCCACATTGGCCGCGCTCATCACCTGGCAGTGCCATTGCTCCAGCATGCTGGTCAGGCCCACGCGCACCAGGGGCTCGTCATCGACCACCAGCACCTTGAGGCCATGCAGCGACGAGTAGTCGCCATCATCGGGCTGTTCCCACAGCCCCGCCACCAGCCCATAGCCGCCCGCGGGCACGGCCTCGGCCATCAGGCTGACCCGAAACACGCTGCCGCGCCCCGGTATCGATGACAGCGCGACCTGCACGTTCAGGATATCGGCCAGCTCGCGCACGATGGCCAGTCCCAGGCCCAGGCCCTTGGTGCCCATGTGCTGGTCCTCGCCGACCTGGCGGAATTTCTGAAAGATCAGATCGTGGTTTTCGGCTTCGATGCCCAGGCCGGTATCCCAGACCTCGATGACGCGCTGCAGGCCGCGCTTGCGCACCCCCAGCAGCACGCCGCCCTGGTCGGTGTAGCGCAGCGCGTTGGAGACCAGGTTGCGCAGCAGCATGAACAGCAGCGACTGGTCGGTGTAGATCCAGTCCTCGCTATCCCGCACCCGAAAGACCAGGTTCTTGGCATCGGCCTGGGGGCCGAACTCCTTTTCCAGCCGGCGCAGAAAGCCGGCAATGGCCACCGGCTGCAACTTGGGGTCCAGCACGCCGGCTTCGATGCGCGAATAGTCCATCAAGGTGTCGAGCATCTCGCGGCTGGCCGCCAGCGCTGCGCGCGCATGCTCCAGCACAACCGCTTGCTGGGTATTGAGGCCCGAGCCGCGCAGGGTTTCGAGAAACAGATTGAGCGCCTGCACCGGCTGGCGCAAGTCGTGGCTGGCACCGGCCAGAAAGCGGTTTTTGGCGCGCACCGCATTCTGGGCTGAGCGGGCGTGGTCGCTGAGGTGCTTTTTGTAGGACGCAATGGCCCGGCCCAGCTGGTCGATCTCATCGCCCCATTGCTGCGGCACGGCGTAGATGCCGCCAAACTCGTCATTGCTCACCTCGCGGCGCAGCGCCACCAGGCGCCGTGATACCGAGGCATGCATGTAGATGCCCGCCATGGCCACGCACAAGATCAGCACGGCCACCAGCCAGTTGAGGTTGCTCTGCTGGGCTGCCACGTCCCGGGACAGCTGCACGCTGCGCTCATTGAGCTGGCGCCGCAGGTCGGCCGCCGCGCGGCTGGCCAGCAAGGACATATCGGTGGCCAGCATCTGGTTCTCGGCCACCAGCTGGAAGACGGCGCGGTCATCCAAGCCATGCTGCGCCGGCTGAAAGATCGCCTGGCTCAGCTTCTGCACATTGGCATTGAGCGCATTGCGCTTGGACTGCATCAGCGGGTCGATGGCGCCCTCCTGCCGGCTTTGCGTCATCTCGCCGAGCAGCTTGTCGAGCCAGCCCATGCGGTCGGTCAGCTCCACCATGTTCAGCCTCCGCTCGCCGATGTCATTGGTGATGGCCACCAGGCGGGCGTAGCTGCCGATCATCTCGCTTTGCTGCATCACCCGGGTGCTGGCAATGAGCTGTTCCATCTCCACACTCGACAGCTGCTGCAAGGCCTGGTTGGTGCGGCGCAGGCCCTGCAAGGTCAGGGCAAACACCACGGCAATACCCACGGCCAGAATCACCAGCATCAGCAGGATGCGCGAGGTTACCGACATCGGAAAACTGCGTTTTTCCGGCGGCGTGGGTATCGCTGCGGGAGGCGGGTTGTCTGCCATGGTCGCGTCTGCCATCGGTCTCAGTTCTGCCAGCGCAGGTCTTCCAGGGCAAAGGTCGGGATCGGGCACTTGGACCACATCCCCACCAGGCCCTTGCGCATGAAGTTGCGCTCCGGGCGCACCACGATAAAGGCGTTGACCGCATCTTCTGCCAACTGCTTTTGCGCCTGGCCCAGCCATTGGTCGAGCTCTTGCGACGAGGAGGAGGCGCGCAGCTTTTCCCAGATCTTCTTGAACACCCGGTTGTTGTAGTTGAAGTAGTAGTCATCGCGCGCGTAGATGCCTATATCCATGGGCTCCACATGCATGATCAGGCTCAGGTCGTAGTCTTTTTTCTTGAGCACCTGGTCCAGCCAGGTGGGCCAGTCCATGCGAATGATCTCGACCTGCAGGCCAATCGCTTCGAGCTGCGCAGCAACGATCAGGCTGCCATAGCGCCCGTAATCGGTGGGGGGCACCGCCAACCGCAGGCTGGTGCCGGGCGCCACCTGGGCTTGCGCTAGCAAGGCCTTGGCCTGGGCCGTGTCGTAGGGGTAGCGTTGCACCAGATCGACATAGGCCGGGTGGTGGGGGGAGAAGTGGCTGCCAATCGGCAGCACCTCGATCGAGCCGCCATAAATATCCAGGTAGCGGCTGCGGTCGATGGCATGGTTGATGGCACGCCGCACCCGGATATCGCTGAGCGGCGCGCGGGCATTGTTCATCGCGATCAGCAGCTTGCCCTCCACGCCGCGCTGGCCCATCACATAGTCGGTGCGTGCCATGAACGAGGCCGTCAGCCGCGTGACCGAGCTGAGCGCATCGATGCGGCCCTCGGCCAGCATGTTCTCGGTCTCGGCTGCGCTGGACATGAACAGGAACTCGGCCATGCGGATGG
This sequence comes from Comamonas sp., assembly GCA_036667955.1. GTDB lineage: Bacteria > Pseudomonadota > Gammaproteobacteria > Burkholderiales > Burkholderiaceae_C > Comamonas. Next base: position 311,714 of record JAVWTB010000001.1, on the reverse strand, counting down.
CAGGTCTGCGGCTGTCCCACCACTGCTCGTTGCGCAGCAGCACGATGGACTTGCCCTTGGTCCACTTCTCGACCTGGTAGGGTCCGGTGCCCACCGGTGTGCTGGCATTGGTGGCGGCGCTGTCGGGATGCACCATCACCGCGCCGGGCATGGCCAGCGCATAGCTGAGGAGTGCGTCGGGCTCGCTCAGGTGGATGCGCAGCAAAAACTCCTCGCGTGCCTCGACCGAGGCCAGCTTGTCGAACCATTCCAGGTAGGCATTGGTGTTCTTCATCTGCAGCAGGCGCTGCAGGCTGAAGGCGGCGGTGCTGGCATTGAAAGGCTTGCCATCGTGGTAACGCACATTGCGGCGCAGCACCACATCGACCTGTTTGCCATCCTTGCTCACTGTCCAGCTTTGCGCCAGGCGCGGCTTGATCTGGCCTTGGCCATCGATGATGGTCAGGCCCTCAAACACATTGGCGTAGCTGATCTCGCTGGCGGTGGCTGCTGCCGTGCTGGTGATGTCAAAAGACGCGGGCTCCAGCGGTATGCCGATGCGCAGGCGCTCGGAGGCCGCCTTGGCGGGCGCAAGCCCCACCAGGCAACACAGCATGAGGATGGCCAACCCCCAGCGCAGCAGGCTCGGTGTGTCTCGTTGGGCTTTGTCCATCATCGCTTCCTGGTTGTGCAGCCTGCCTGGCGGGCTGCGTCGCGCTGGCGCATGGGCGGCGCCGGCTGCTGTTTTATTTGATGGCCGTGGCCGGCAGGATACCGTTGCGCTGCGCCACCAGCACGGCCTGGGTACGGGTATCGGCCCCCAGGTGCTTGAGGATGGAGGCCACCTGGTTGCGGATGGTGTGCTCGCTCAGCCCAAAGTGCTTGGCAATCGCCTTGTTGCTAAAGCCCTTGGCCAGCATCTTGAGCACCTCGTACTGGCGCAGCGGCAGTACCTCGGCATTGGGCGACTGGGCGGGCGCCAGGCAGGCGCTGCCGGCCTTGCCCGCCACGGTCTGGGCAAGGCCCTGGCTGCGCAGCAGCCAGTGCTGCACCTGCGCGCAGATGGCCTCGGGCTCCAGCGCCTTGGAGATAAAGCCCGAGGCGCCTTGGCGCACGGCGTCGCGCATCAGCTCGGGGTGGTCATGGCCTGAGAGCATCACCACATAGGCGCCCGGCCAGCGTTTGCGTATCTGTTCAATGCCTTCGAGCCCATCGCAGCCGGGCATGCTGATATCGAGCATCACCAGGTTCACCCAGTGCTCCTGCGCCACCGCATCCGTGACCGAGCCGGCCTCGTGGATATCGGCCTGCAGCATGTTGCTGCTCGACAGCATCATGCGCAGGCCTTGGCGGAACAGGGGGTGGTCATCCACCAGCATCACCGATGGCAGAGGGAGAGTCATATCCGCAAGCTCCTTCGTGCGGCGTGTTGGGCGCAGGTCTTCATAGGAGCGTACCTTACATCTATTTACGGAAGCAACCAATAGTCCATATGAACTAGTGCGCATTCCAGCGCGGTAGCTAGGCCCTGGCCCTGCGCTAAAAATGAATAGAACATGATGATTTTTAAGGTTTTAATCAAAATAGAGAGCTGCGTTTTCAGAAGATTTTTGGCGGTTTCTAGGCCTCTAAGCTAGTACATCTGGTCTATTTACAATTACTTACCACCGGCTGACTATAGACCCCATGCGATGGCATGGCAGCCATGGGATTCCTGTCGTCGCTCCATCTGTTTTGCCCATGAACAGCACAAACACAAACTGTGAGGACGACATGAAACACAGCTCCATCTATCTGGCCGCAGCCCTGCTGTCGGCAGCCGTATCCAGCCACGCACAAGGCTGGCTTGGCGAATCGGTGCCCTGGCAGTTCCAGACCAGTGCCGACCGGGCTAACCGGGCCCTCGTCAATGACCTGGTCGAGAAGAAAAAAGGCGGCTACTACGACGCCTTCCGAAGCACCTACATCACCAATATCGAGCGCCAGGTGAACTGCAACTTTCAGCCCACCGCGGCTGGTAACAGCAGCTCGGCCGACCAGGCCAACCAGGTGGCATCCCCGCAGACCAATGCCTCGGCCGGCAACAGTGCATCGAGCACCGGCAGCGCCAGCGAAAGCAACGGCAACCTGGGCCGGGGCGGCGTGGCCAACAACAACCAGAGCAACACCGGGCCCATCAGCAGCGGCGTACAGGGCAGCCCATCGAGCACCACGATGGCGCCGATCAACAGCGAAAACGCCCATGGCCAGCAGGACATGCAGGTGGCGCAGAACAACAGCGGCAACCAAAGCACCAACGTGAGCGGCAGCTCGGCCTGCCAGTTCGGTGCCAGCGGCGCCATCAACTAAGCGCGGACGGAGGACACCATGCACGCTATTCATCTTTTCCCGCTGCCTGCGCGCGTCAGCTTGCCCCGCCGCACGATGACCGTGTCGGCCCTGGCTACCACCTTGCTGCTGAGCGGCTGCGCGCTGCCCACCTACCAGCAGGTACGCATGGCCGACGACGAAGCGCCGGTCATGCAAGGCCCGGGACCGCGCCACAATGGCACGCCGCTGGACAGCAGCTTTGCCTGCCTGTCGCACCGCATCGTTGAGCAAGGCAAGGGCCGCGCGCCGCTGTCGATTGCCGTGGGCGATATCAAGGACTACACCGGCAAGTACTCGCAAGGTGACGGCAACGTCGTCACCCAGGGTGGATCGCTGATGGTGTATTCGGCGCTGGGCAAGCTGGGCGGCGCCATCGATGTGCGCGAGCGCTTTGACACCCGTGTGGCCGAGCTGGAGCTGGCCTACACCGACCGGCGCCAGCTGGGTGATGGCAACCAGCATGCGCTGGCCGATGAGAAAGGCCAGCGGGCGGTGCCCTGGCTGCCGTACTACGGCGGCTCCATCCTGCGCTCCGATTACTACATCATCGGCGGCCTGACTGAGGTGAACTACAACATCCAGTCCGGCGGCATCGAAGCCCAGGTTAACCAGATCGGCCCGCGCTACCGCGTCTTCACGATGAACGTGGGCGCCGACCTGCGCATTGTCGAGACCAAGACCTTGCGCGTGGTGCGTGCCGTCAGCCTGCAAAAGCAGATCGTGGGCCGCGAGATCGGCGTGGGCATCTTCCGCTTCTTTGGCAGCAACCTGTTTGACATCAATGCCGGCAGCAAGGACCTGGAGCCTGTGCAACTGGGCGTGCGCACCACCCTGGAGCAGGGCGTGCTGGAGCTGATCAGCACCGTGACGCAAACCCCGGCAGGCCCTTGCATGGAAGGCAGCAAGACAGCCGCTGCGGCCGACCCCGCCCCGCTGGCTAGCGAGGCCTTGGCCGCACCAGCACCCGCAGCACCCATGCCAGCACCTGCTCCGGCAGCCCCAGCTGCTGCTGCTGCTGCCACTCAGCCCATGCCCGAGAAAACGGCCGCTGCCATGACATCACTCGATGTGGTTTTTGAAGAGAACAACACCCGCATCGCCCAGCAATCAGCCACCGCCGCAGATACCGTGGCGACCCGGCTGCGTGCCGGGCAGGGCGTGCGCATGGCGCTGTTGGCCCGCGAGAACGAGAACGACCAGAACCCCGCCCGGCGCGATGCGCTGACCGAAGAGCGCCTGCAGGCCCTGCGTGGCGAGTTGGCCCAGCACGGCATCCCGCCCGACCAGGTGCGGGTGCTGTGGCGGCCCACACCGGGTGACAACACGGTGCACCGCTACGGCGCAGGCTATCGCCTGCTGGCCCGGGTGCAAGTGGCTCCCTGAGCGCCACCGATCTCTTTAGCTACTAATTTAATAGCTTATAGCGCTTTATAGACGGGCACTAAGAGCATAAAACACCCAATTCACGTCTAGTTTTTCTCCCTGTACGACTAGGAGACAGTCATGTCCCACAAGCACCCAACCTTTCTTCGCCGGGCACGCCTGGCTCCCCTGGCCGCTGCAGCTGCGCTGATGGTCGCCACCTCCGGCATGGCGCTGGCACAAAGCAACCAAGGTGGCAGCCCCGTCATCGTGGGGCCCACGGCCACACAGACCAGCAATGGCCTGGTCAGTGCCAACAACAACAGCAATGCGCAGTACACGACCTTCCCCAGCAATGGGGTGGTGAACGGCAACGGCGTCGATGCGCTGGCCATTGGCAACCAACAACGGATCGCTGACGGTGCGGCTGCTGCGCTGACCATCAACAACCAGCCGCTGATGCAGCCCACGGTCAGCGTTCTTCAGCAAGTCAACAACGGGGTCAGCAGCGGCACTGCCGGCACCATTGGCGTCAATGCCAACAATGTCGCAGGCAACCACGACGGTGACACCGCCAGCGTGAGCAACAACGAGGCCAGCGCAGCGGCCACTGGTAACACGGCTGCGGGCACCATGCAGATCAACGGCAATGCGGTGAACGTGAGCACGCCTGCAAGCACCGAAGTCACGCAGGGCGTGGCTGCCAATGCCCCGGTCTTGGCCACCACCAATATGAGCCAGGTCGGCATCCGCCTGAACCAGACCGGAGGCGCCAACCCGAACAACGCCATGGACAACCTGAGCCTGAGCGTCTCGGGCAACCAGGTTGACAGTGCGGCACAAGCCAATGCCACCCAGGCGGGCATCCGTGTGCAGGCCAGCAGCGTCAATCTGGGTGCCGATACCAGCAGCACGGTTGACCAGCAAGCTGCCGGCGCCGTAAATAGCAGCAGCACCGTCGGTCTGCTGGGCGTCCGGGTCTCGGGCACCCCCAACCGGGCGCTGACCGAGAGCACCCTGGGCGTCAGCAGCAACCAAGTACAAGCCTCGGCAGGCGGCAACCAACAAACCAGTGTGCTGCAAATCGATGCAGCGGGCGATGTGACGCAAACAGGCGGCGCGGGCCTCGCGACCACCGCTACCCAGGCCAGCAGCGGCGCCATCAACGCCAGCAGCAACGTGGCCACCTTGGGCATCGACAACCAAAAGACGGGCTCCGAGGACAACCGCTACAGCGTCAGCGGCAACAGCGTGGGTGCCCAGGCCGATGGCAATAGCGGCAGCAACCGCAGCGCCGTGGCCGCTGCAGGCGCCATCACCGATGTGCTCTTGCAGACCAGCAACAGCCAGACCGTCAGCGGCGGTGGCGTCTCGGCCAGCGCCCAGGTGGGCGAATTGGGTGTGCGGACCTTGGACAGCACCAACGACGCGCTGACCGTCAGCGCCAACCGGGTGCAAGCCGAGGCCAATGGCTCCAGCGCCAGCAACCAAACCCGCGCAGGCGCCAGCGATATCCGCAGCACCCTGGCCGGCACCAGCAATGCCCAGACCCACAGCAGCGGCACCGTCTCGGCCAGTGCGGGCGCAACGCGCATTGGCAGCGAATCGACCAGCCTGTCGGGCACCAGCCTGACGGTGAGCGGCAACCAGATCAGCGCCGAGGCCAATGGTGCATCCGCCACCAACGATGCCCTGCTAGGTGCCGACAATGCAGTGACCCAATCGGCTGCGCTGGTTGGCAATACGCAGACCCATACGGCGGGTGCCGTGCAGGCCAGCGCCGGCTCCAACTTGGTGGGCGCAGGCACTGGCAGCGCGTCCAATGCGAGCCTGGTGGTCAGCGGCAACCAGTTCAGTGCCACGGCTGCCAGCCAGAAGGCTGACAACCTGGCCCGCATCAATGCCACCAACGGCGTGTCCGATTCCGGTGCGGCCGTGGTCAACCTGCAAGACCATGTTGCGGGCGATGTGAGCGCCACCGTGGCCGGTCTCACCACGCTGAGCCCGTCTCCCAGTCCGGTACCGATGCTGATCGGCCTGCGGGCTGATACAGCCTCGGGCTCCAGCCTGACCGTCACGGGCAACCAGGGCGCATCGGATGCGATCGTGAACCAGGCGGACAACCAGGTGGCGCTGTCCGGCAGCCGCATCGATGGCAACTCTGCAGCCTACCTGTTCAATGTGCAGGCGGTGCAATCGGGCAATGCGCAGGCGCTGACCCGGGTCAACCTGGGTGTGGATGGCAATGCCGTGGCGGACACCACGCGTGCGGGTGGCCATGAATTGGTGGTCAGCGGCAACCAGTTCAGTGCCAATGCCAGCCAGAACCAGGCGACCAACGCCCTGGATATCAGTGCGACGAGCACCCTGAGTGCGGACACCGCCCAACCCAACCTGTTGGGCAGCCTGCAGCTGTCGGCGGGCAACACCACGGCCACCACCGAGATGCAGATTCTCAGCGGCCGCAGCGTGGCCAGCGACGCCAGTGGCAACACCACCATCACCGGCAACCAGGCCAGCAGCCTGGCCCGTGCCAATGTGGCCAACAACCAGCTGACGGTGACTGCAGGCACGCAGGCCAGCGACCAGTTTGCGGTGCTGGGCAACGTGCAGGGCAACAGCGGTGCCGTGACCTCGACCGCCAGCTTGCAGATGCAGGGCAGCGCCGCCAACCGCCTCGATGGCAACATCACCAGCTCGTCCAACCAGGCGCTGGCCGTCGCTGCGGGCAACACCTCGCTCAACAGCGTGACGGTGGCGGCGGGCACGGCGCTCAACAGCGGCTCGGGTGTGGGCTTGCTCAATGCGCAAAACAACAGTGGTGCGGTGGTGGCCTCGGCGACGCTGAACGCCAATGCCTTCTCACGCGGCAACACGCTCAACCTGAGCGGCAATACCGCCAGCGCTACGGCCGTGGGTAACAACGCCGAAAACCTGGTGAACGTGTCGTCCCTGCCCGGCCAGCAAATGGCCAGTGCGGTGCTGACCTCCAACCAGGTCAACAGCGGCAATGTGAGCGCCGTGGTGAGCGGCAGCTACAGTGCATCCGGTGTGGCGAGCACCAGTGGCATCAATGTCTCGGGTAACCGCTCGTCGGCGGTGGCCATTGGTAACCGTGCCACCTCGTCTATGACATTGGGTGTGCAATAAGCCGCAAGGCCTTGCACTTTGACAGCCCGCCTGGTCTCCAGGCGGGCTTTTTTGTGTATATCGCACCCTTTGCGTGCGATACCGTGCACGGGCTAACCTGCCGGGTTTTTAACCCTCCAAGGAGCTTGTTATGAACGTCGCCATACCGCCATTTTGGGCATCGTGGCTGTACCGACCGGTGGAGTTGCGCATCGATGTGAGCCCGATTCCACCCCAGCAACTGGAAGGCGAATGCGCCTCCCTCCACGATCGCATCCACACCCCCGGTGACAGGCTCTACGGCCTGCCCGAGATTCCTTTATCCGACCCCCGTTTTGCCATCCGCTACCGCAGCGCTGATGGCGAGTTCTATGTCTATGTCGAAGACCAGCTGGAGCACCGCATCGCGGGCTTTACCGTCTTCAACCGCCTGATCGAGCTGGACAAGCGGGCCGACCGCTATGTACGCGGCCCGCACAGCCGCTTTGACCCGGCCTACCAGCGCCAGGGCCTGGCCACCTGCATCTACCGCTGGGCGCTTGATGCCGGTCTGTGCCTGGTCACCGGCGCGCGCCAGTCGCCCGGCGCGCATGCGCTGTGGCATAAACTGGCTGCCAGCCACCGCCTGGGCTATGTCGATATCACCGACAAGAAAATGCACTACCTCGGCGACCGCATCGCCCCCGAGCAGCTGGACCGGCTCAGCACCCGCATGTTTTTGCTGGGCCAGGGCTGGTCGCTGGGCAGCTTTGCCGCAGCGACGGGCATGCGCTGCGATTAGCCGCCCAGCACCGCCTCAAGCTGGCCGCCGCATCACGAACTTGCCCGCCTCGCTGATCGTGAAATAGTCGCCCGGCCCGCCGCCGCGCAAGAGCGGCTTGCCCGCTGCCGTCTGGTACACGCCGTTCTGCAGCAGCTGCTCGTCGATATGTACCTTCAGCACCTCGCCCAGCACCAGCCAGGTGGGCACCTGCGCGCCTTGGGCGGTTTGCAGCTGGATGATCTGGGTGCAGCGGCATTCCATGGTCACCAGGCTGGCCTGCACGCGGGGCGGGCGCACCAGGTGCGATGGCTCGGTGGCCAGGCCTGCCAGCTCAAACTCGTTGACCTCGGGGCCCACGGCGGCGCAGCTCTGGTTCATGGCCTCGGCCAGCGATTCGCTCGCCAGGTTCCAGACAAACTCGCCCGTCGCCTCGATGTTGTTCAGGCTGTCTTTGCGGCCCACGCTGGCAAAGCCGACGATGGGCGGCACATAGTTGAAGGCGTTGAAAAAGCTGTAAGGCGCCAGGTTCAGCACGCCCGCGCTGCTGATGCTGGAGATCCAGCCAATCGGGCGGGGGCCGACGATGGCGTTGAAGGGATCATGGGGCAGGCGGTGGCCTTGGCGGGGTTCGTAGCTGTGCAGCGGCATGGTGGGGCAGGGGTGGAGTGAGAGAAGAAAAGAGGGGAATCTAGCGGTTTTGCATGCCCAGAAAGCGTACTGGCGAGAGGCCGCAGGCGCGCTGCACCATCGCACTAAAGGCGCTGGGTGTGTAGCCCAGCTCGGCCGCAATCTGGCCAATGGCCAGGCCGCTGGCACCCAGCTGCACCGCCTTGGCCAGGATGACCTGCTGGCGCCATTGCAAGTAGGTGCAGCCCAGCTCCTGGCGGAACAGGCGCGCAATGGTGCGCGGGCTGGCGCCGCTGTTGTGGGCAAAGGCCTGCAGGCTGTCATGGGCCAGTGGGTCGTTTAACACGGCCTGGCATAGGCTGTGCAGGCGCTTGTCGCGCGGCATGTCCACGCGCAGATCGAGCTGGGTGGCCTGGCGCAACTCATCGAGCAGCAGCGCGCTGACATGGCGCTCGCGCGCCAACTGCAGCGCAGTCGGTGGGGGCGCATCATCGGGCAGGGTCGGCAGGTCGCAGACCAGGGCACGCATCAGCTCGGACACCTCCAGCACGCGGCAGCGTCGCCATAGGTTGCTGGTGCTGTCATCCAGGCTGGGGCCGCACTGGCCCTCGGCCTGGTGGATGTAGAGCGTGCGCAGCTCGGCCGTCTCCACCAGGGTCACCGCATGCTCCACACCAGGCGGAATCCACAGCGCCCGGCGGGGCGGCACCACAAAGGTGGCCGAGGGCACACGCAGGTGCACGGTGCCGGTGGTGGACATCGCCAGTTGCGCCCAGGCATGCTGGTGGGGCAGCACCTGCGTGTCGCCCCCCAGCTCGCGCAGTTTGGCGCGCACTGGCCGCTCGGCGGTGGGCACAAACAGATGGGGGGTGAGCGAATCCACATACTGCCAGGCACGGCTGGCCGGCGCGGTGCTGTCCGCAAGGCGCGCGGCGCGGCGGCGGGGTGGGGGAGCGGCAGAGGTCATGGCAGCAGGGTGGGCAAGGCAAATCACAGCGGCTTGGCACATTGGCGATAGTAATCGTCCCTCTGTCGCATACATGCCGACGGGGTTTTGGCTACCATCGCTGCCATGACAACCAGTACAACAGCTGCGCCTGGCGCCCCCGGCCCCGGAGACCTGGGCAGCCTGCGCCAGGATTCCCGCACCATCGGCCTGGTGGGCCTCGCCCATGGCTCCTCGCACTTCTTCCACCTGCTGCTACCGCCGCTGTTTCCCTGGCTGATCGCCGACTTCGGCTTCAGCTACTCCGAGCTGAGTGTGCTGGTCTCCGCCTTCTTCATCGTCTCGGGCGTGGGCCAGGCGCTCGCCGGCTTTGTGGTCGACCGCTTTGGCGCCCGGCCCATCATGTTTGCCGCGCTCAGCAGCTTTGCGGTGGCCGGTGTCATTGCCGGCACCGCCAACAGCTATGCGGGGCTGATGCTGGCCGCCATTTTTGCTGGCCTGGGCAATGCGCCTTTCCACCCGGTGGATTTCACCATCCTCAACAAGCGCCTCTCGCCCCAGCGCCTGGGCCATGGCTTTTCGGTGCATGGCCTATCGGGCAACCTGGGCTGGGCGGCCGCGCCGGTGTTCATGGCGGGCATCACCTCGGCCACTGGCTCCTGGCGCATCGCCTGCCTGTGTGGCGCAGCGCTGGCGGCCATCATCCTCACGATCATGGTGATCAACCGTGATGCGCTCGATGACCGCGTGAGCTTGGCAGGTGCTGCTTCGGCCAAGGTGCTTGCTGCGGGCCACCCAGAGCACCCGATGGCCTTTTTGAAGCTGCCCTCGGTCTGGCTCTGCTTCTCGTTCTTTTTCTGGACCACCTGCGCGATGAGCGCCATCCAGTCCTTCTCCAGCCCCGCGCTGCAGCAGCTCTATGGGCTGCCGGCCAGCATCACCGCCTATGTCGTCACCGGCTATATGCTGTTTGGCGCGGCGGGCATGGTGCTGGGCGGCTTTCTGGTGGGCCGGGTGGAGCGGCTGGAGAAAGTCATCTCCGCCTGCCTGCTGTTCTCTGGCGTGTTGCTGGCCTTGGTGGGCACCGGCTGGCTGCCCGGCTACGCAGCGCTGGGCGTGGCGGCGCTCGCCGGTATCGGCACCGGCCTGGCCGGCCCCTCGCGCGACATGCTGGTCAAGCGCGCCGCGCCACCGGGCGCCACGGGCCGCGTCTACGGCATGGTGTACTCCGGCCTGGATCTGGGCTTTTGCCTGGCGGCCCCGGTGTTTGGCTACATGCTGGACCACCATATGAACGCCGGCGTGTTCTTTGGCGCGGCCGTGGGCATGGTGCTCAGTGTTGTGTCGGCCGGCTTTGTGGGCGCCGGTGTGGCGGCGCGCAAGCAGAAGGCGGCGGCCGTGCCCGCCTGACCTGGGTTTCTATAAGCCAAAGGCCCGCGCAACACGAGGTTGCGCGGGCCTTTGGCTTGAAGGGCTCAGCCCAGCGGGAAGATCTTGCCCGGGTTGAGGATGTTTTTCGGGTCCAGCGCTTGTTTGATGGCGCGCATCATCGCCACGGCGCCGTCGCCAGCCTCTTCCAGCAAAAAGCCTTGCTTGTGTACGCCAATGCCGTGCTCGCCGGTACAGGTGCCGCCCAGTGCAATGGCGCGCTGCACCAGCTGGTGGTTGAGCTGCTCGGCCTGCGCGCGCTGGCTGTCGTTGTCCGGGTCGATAAGGTAGCCGAAGTGGAAGTTGCCATCACCCACGTGGCCGACGAGGAAGTAGGGGATGCCGCTGACATCGGCCTCGGTCACGCATTGCAGCAGTGCATCGGCCAGGCGGCTGATGGGCACGCAGGTATCGGTGGTGATGCAGCGGCAGCCCGGCACGCTGGCCACAGCCGCAAAGTAGGCGTTGTGGCGGGCGGTGAAGAGGCGCGTGCGGTCTTCCGGGCGCTCGGCCCATTCAAAGGCATTGCCGCCGTGTTCGCGGGCCAGGTCCTGCACCATCTCAGCCTGCTCCTTGACGCCGGTGGGCGAGCCATGGAACTCCATCAGCAGCATGGGCTCTTCGCGCAGATCGAGCTTGCTGTAGGCATTGACCATGCGCACCGCGTTCACATCGATCAGCTCCACCCGCGCAATCGGGATGCCCAACTGGATGGTCTCGATGACGGTGCGCACGGCCGCTTCAATGGTGCTGAACGAGCAGATGGCCGCGCTCACCGCCTCGGGCAGCGGGTAGATGCGCAGGCTGATCTCGGTAAAGATGCCCAGGGTGCCCTCGCTGCCCACCATCAGCCGCGTCAGGTCGTAGCCGGCCGCGCTTTTCTTGGCACGGTTGCCGGTGCGGATCAGCTGGCCGTTGGCGGTTACCACCTCCAGCGCCAGCACGTTCTCGCGCATGGTGCCGTAGCGCACGGCATTGGTGCCGCTGGCGCGGGTGGAGGCCATGCCGCCGATGGAGGCATCGGCCCCCGGGTCGATGGGGAAGAAAAACCCCGTGTCCTTGATCGCTTCGTTGAGCTGCTTGCGGGTGATGCCCGGCTGCACGGTGATGGTCAGGTCCTCGGTGTCGATGGACAACACCTGGTTCATGCGACTCACATCGATGCTGATGCCGCCTTGCACGGCCAGCAGATGGCCCTCCAGCGAGGAGCCGGCGCCGTAGGCAATGACGGGCACCTCATACTGGTGGCACAGCGCCACGGCATCTTGCACATCCTGGCTGGACTGGGCATAGACCACGGCAGCCGGCGGCGGTGCGGTGATGGAGCCCTCGTCGCGGCCATGCTGCTCGCGCACGGCCAGCGAGGTGACGCACTGGCTGCCAAAACGCGCGCTCAGCGCCGCCATGAAGGCATCAGGAATAGGGCGCTGCGCAGCAGCCAGAATGTGGGGGGATGTGGGCGCGTTCATGGGCTTCTCCAGGGCGGGAGCCAAGAATAGCACCGCCGGCTTTTCAACGCTGTCCGCTGCGCTGCAGCCGTGAACGAAAAAACCCCGCCGTAGCGGGGAGGGGGAGAGATCGGGGAGCCGGTAGTCTGGGCCGGTGATCAGGGCCAGATCAGAGGGATTTTTTGACTGGCTGGCGCACCTGGTGGCGGCGCGGGTCGTGGGTGCCCAGTTGGCGCTCGACCTGGATGGTGCGGCTGCCGCTGGCGGCCTGGCCCAGGCGTTGCTGGCTGCTGTTGAGAGGCTGGGCATGTGCCATCGCCGATGTGACCGCAATCGATGCAAACAGCATCACACTGCGGGTGTCAAAGGGATGGGAGAAAAACTTGCCGGACATCTGCAGATCCTTTCGTCATTCAGACATGGCTCTATTGAACCCGGAATGAGCCGGGTTTGCTATCATTTTTGCTTAGTGTTGCCTGGGCTACATATTTACGGCGCCGGTAACAGAAAATAGGCGGAGATTAACCGCCGCTTTACAAGGATTACCCATGGGCAACCGTCTCTCCCAAATTGCGACCAGAACCGGTGACGATGGCAGCACCGGCCTGGGCGACAACAGCCGCGTCTCCAAGGCCAGCGGCCGGCCCCAGGCGATGGGGGATGTGGACGAGCTCAACTCCCACATCGGCCTGCTGCTGTGCGAGCCCCTGCCCGCCGATGTGCGCGAGCTGCTGGTCGACATCCAGCACCAGCTGTTCAACCTGGGCGGTGAGCTGTCCATGCCCGGCTATGAGCTGCTCAAGGACGAGGCACTGCAGCAGCTCGATGCCGCGCTGGCGCACTACAACGCCCAGTTGCCGCGCTTAGCGGAGTTCATCCTGCCCGCAGGCACGCGCGCTGCCGCGCAGGCCCATGTCTGCCGCACGGTGGCACGCCGCGCCGAACGCATGGTGGTGGCGCTGGAGCAGGGCGAGGCCATGCGCGCTGCGCCGCGCCAGTACCTCAACCGCCTGTCCGACCTGCTGTTTGTGCTGGCCCGGGTGCTCAACCGGGTGGATGGCGGTGATGACGTGTACTGGAAAAGCGCCCGCCTGGCGCGCATGCAGGCCGATGACAGCAACGGGGGCGGCAACCTCGGCGCTGGCCGCTGAGCGCCGAGGCCCCGCCCATGCGCCTGCGCCATATCGAAGTCTTCAACGCGGTGATGCACACCGGCAGCGTCAGCGCTGCGGCGCGCCTCATCAATATCTCGCAGCCGGCCGTCAGCCGCACCTTGCAGCATGCCGAGCTGCAGCTGGGCTTTGCGCTGTTCCAGCGCAGCAAGGGGCGGCTGACGCCGACCAGTGAGGCACTGGCCTTGCTGCCGCATATGGAAAAGCTGTTTGCCCAGCTCGAAGAGGTGCAGCGCCTGGCCGACAGCCTGCGCAAGGGCCGCGTCAGCGACGAGCTGCGCATTGCCAGTGTGCTGGCGCTGAGCCATGAGGTGCTGCCCCGCGCACTGGCGCAGTTCAAGCAAAAGCACCCCCATGTCAGCGTCAGCCTGCAGTCGCTGCATTCGCCGCAGATCGTCTCAGCCCTGGTGATGCAGGAAGCCGATGTCGGCTTTGTGCTGAGCAATGTGCAGCAGGCCAGCCTGCAGCAAGAAAGCCTGGCGCGCGTGCCCATGGTCTGTGTGGTGCCCAAGGGCATGCTGCCGCCCTTCAAGCTGCGCGCGGGCAGCCTCTCACTCGATGACCTGACGGGCGTGCCCACCATCAGCCTGGATGCGCAAGACCCGGTGGGCATGCTGCTGAGCCAGCTGGCGCGTGAATCCAGCGCCGGTTTGGACCACTATGTGACGGTGCAGACCTACCACACGGCCTTGGCCATGGCCCACCATGGTTTGGGCGTGGCGATGGTCGATGGCTGCACGGCTTTGTCTGCCGACCGCAGCAAGGTCGATGTGCTGCCTTTGGCGCCTGGCGTGCAGGTGCCGGTCAACGCGATCCGCGCGGTCTCGCAGCCCCAATCACTGCTGGTCAAGGCGATCACGCGCGAGATGCAAAAGGTGCTGGCGGCGCAGCTGTAGCGCTACGCGCTATCGCCGGCTGCTCAGGCGGTCTCGCCGATCGCATAGGCCAGCTGCGCGGCCGTGCCAAAAGCCAGGGTAAAGCCCAGCGCACCGTGGCCGGTGTTGATCCACAGGTTGCGGGCGCCTGCGGACTTGGCAATCGGCACGGCAGTCGGGGTGGCGGGGCGCAGACCGGCCCAGGGCTGAACTTCGGCGTAATCGCTGCAGCCGGGAAACACCGCCTCGGTGGAGGCGCAGAGGCTTTGGATCTTGTCCTGCGGAATGCGCAGGTCGTGGCCCACCAGCTCCACCATGCCGGCCACGCGCAGGCGCTGCCCAATGCGCGCAAACACCACCTTGCGGGCGCTGTCGGTGATGCTCACCTTGGGCGCCTTGTGGCCAGCAGCGGCCACATCCAGGGTGATGCTGTAGCCCTTGAGCGGGTAGACCGGCAGATCGACGCCCAGCGGCTTGCACAGCGCCACGCTGTCCACCCCCAGCGCCACCATGAAATGGTCAGCCACGATGTCGCCCTGAGAGGTCTGCAACGCGACGATGCGGTCGCCCTCGCGGCGCAGGCTGTGGATCTGGGTGTCCATAACGAATTTCACCCCCTTGTGGCGCAGCCAGTCTTCCAACTGGCGGCTGACCTGGTAGCAGTCAGCGGCGCATTCGCTGGGCGTGTGGACGGCGCCGGCAAACTGGCTGCGGTAGGCCGCCAGCGCGGGCTCCAGCGCCACGGCTTCCTCGGGGCTGACGATGCGCTGAGGCGCGCTGCCCAGCCTGCCTTGCACCTCGACTTGCTGGCGCGCAGACTGCACAGCGGCATCGCTGGGGTAGAGCACCAGCTTGCCGGTGCTGCTGTAGTCCCAATCACCGCCCACCTGGGTTTGCATGGCTTCAAAACGCTGGCGGCTGACGGCGGCCAACTGCAGCAGGGTGCGGGTGCTGGCGGCCGAGCGGTCGGCATTGCAGGCGGCCAAAAAAGCCAGTCCCCATTTCCACTGCTGCGGGTCGGCCTGCAGGCGGAACTTGAGCGGCGAATCGCTGCTGAACAGCAGCTTGGGCAGCTGCTGCCAGATGGCAGGGTCGGCCAGGGGCTGCACATAGCTGTAACTCAGCTGCGCGCCATTGCCCATGCTGGTGCCGCTGCCCGCGTGGGAGGCCTTGTCCACCACGGTGACCTGGTGGCCTGCCTGGTACAGCTCATAGGCGGCAGCCAAACCCACAATTCCCGCACCCAGAATGCATACCTGCATGGAACACCCCCTGAAAACCCTTAAATATAGGCGCTCGAAAACCGCCTGTCGCATAGCAAAATGGGCAACAGGCATGCCATTTGCTTATAGGTACAGCGGTTCCGCCTCTGTGCGGTATGCCATGCACCATAACCAAGCGTTATGGGCTAGTCCTAAAAAGGCATTGTTGAAACAAAGTGCTGGTTTCTACACTGTTCGTATTGTTTGATTCAAGGAGGTCTCACCATGAAGTTTGTTAAGTCGCTGGTCTGTGCTGCTGCTGCCATCGCCTGCCTGCCCTCGGCCTTTGCCGATGTGCTGGCCAAGGCCAAGGATTCGGGCGAAATCACCTTCGCCTACCGCGAATCCTCGGTGCCGTTCAGCTACCTCTCCGGTGGCCAGAACGCCATCGGCTTCTCCGTGGACATCTCCAACGCCGTGGCGGATGCCGTGCGCAAGGAAATCGGCAAGCCCGACCTGAAGGTCAAATGGCAGTCGGTCACCTCGGCCAACCGCATCCCGCTGATCCAGAACGGCACCATCGTGCTCGAATGCGGCTCCACCACCAACAATGCCGCGCGCAACAAGGATGTGGACTTCGCGATCAACTACTTCTACACCGGTACCCGTGTGGCCGTGAAGAAGAGCGCCGGCATCAACAGCTGGGCCGATCTGAAAGGCAAGACTCTGGCGATCACCACCGGCACCACCAACCTGCCTGTGGTGCGCAAGTACAGCGCCGACCAGAAGCTGGACATCAACATCACCTTGGCCAAGGACCATTCCGACGGCTTCCTGCTGATGGAAAACGACCGCGCGGCCGGCTTTGCGATGGATGACATCCTGCTGTACGGCCTAAAGGCCAACTCCAAGGACCCCGCAGCTTACGAAGTGGTGGCCGATGCCCTGCAAGTCGAGCCCTATGCCTGCATGCTGCCCAAGGACGACCCTGCCTTCAAGAAGATCGTCGATGGCGTTATCGGCGGCATGATGAAGTCCGGCGATTTCACCAAGCTGTACGACAAGTGGTTCATGCAACCCATTCCGCCCAAGAACCAGGCGCTGGGTCTGCCGATGAACAAGGAACTCAAGGACAATCTGACGGCGCAAAGCGACAAGCCTGCGACCTGATGGACAATCCCGTGTCGTGCACGGCACGCACTGCAATGGCCCGGCAACGGGCCATTTTTCATTTTCTCTGGAGTTTGGTATGACGCTTCGCACCGTAGGCATTCTGGGCGGCATGGGCCCAGCGGCAGGCGCTGATTTTGTACGCCTGTTTGTACAGGCCTGCGCAGACCATTTACGCGCCAGCGGCGCCCCGGTGACCGACCAAGGCTACCCCGAGCACTGGTTGGCCCAGCTGCCGATACCGGACCGCAGCGCAGCCTTGCTGGCGCCGGGCAGCGCACAAGACCCGTTGGCCATGATGTGCCAGGGCCTGGACAAGCTCCAGGCTGCCGGCGCTGTGGCCGTTGCCGTGGCCTGCAATACCGCCCATGCCTGGCATGAACGCCTGCAGCAGGCCTACCCGCAGCTGCAGCTGTTGCACATTGCGCGCGTGGTGGCCGAGGGACTGCAGCAGCAAGGCCACCAGTCCTGCATGCTGCTGGCCACGCAAGGCACCTACCGCATCGGCCTGTATGACCAGGCGCTGGCCGCCTGCGGCATCACCGTGCACCTGCCCGAAGAGGATGAGCGCGAGCTGCTGATGCGCGGCATCTACCAAGGTGTGAAGGCCGACCGCATGGACCAGGCGCGCGCCGATTTTGCCGCCGTGGCCCAGGCCATGCGCACCCGCCATGGCGATATGCCCTTGATCATGGGCTGCACGGAGATTCCACTGGCCTTGCCAGGCGCCGCCAGCGTGCAGGGTCTGCCGCTGATCGACCCGTCCTGGGAGCTGGCGCGGGCGCTGGCGCGTGTCGCCTATGGCAACTGAATAAGGCCTTAAGCGGCGTCTTCCAGCATCGCCATGGTGATGCGCGAGACGCAAGTCAGCTTGCCTTCGTCATTGACCATGTCGATCTGCCAGACCTGGGTCATGCGGCCGATATGCACCGGCTTTGCGGTGCCGGTGACCCAGCCGCTCTTCACGCCCCGGATATGGTTGGCATTGATATCCAGGCCCACACAGCGCCAGCCTTTGGGTGACGAGAACAGCGCGCCGACAGAGCCCAGCGTCTCCGCCAGCACCACGCTGACGCCTCCGTGCAGCAGCCCAAAAGGCTGGTGCGTGCGGTGGTCCACGGGCACACGGCCCACCAGGTAGTCATTGCCGATCTCTATGTATTCGATGCCCAGATGTTCAATCGCCGTGTTGCGTGCTTTGTCGCGCAGCACGTCCAGCGAGATGGGTTTTTTCCAGATAGCAGTCATGGGTGTTTGGGCTCAACAAGGGGATGCCACAGCATAGCGCTGCGCAGGCCGGCTGCCTACCGCCTGGATGACTGGCCAGCGCAGCCGGGGCGCTGGCGTGAGCTTTGTGGCAGCTTTTGAAGCGCGCCCGCTCAGTTGCTGGTCGGCACCGGCTCGGTGTCGCCGTCCGCTTCGTTGAAACCTTCGTTGCTGCAGGCACCGTCTTCCACCAGCAGCTCCACCAGCTCGCGGGCAAAGGAGGGGAGCGATTCGAGGTTGCGCACCACGATCTGCATCTCGCGGTTGGACCATTCGTCCGAGATGCTGATGATGCGGATGTCCATGCTGCGCGCGTGGCGGCGGGCAGCGGATTCGGGCAGGATGCCGATGCCCACGCCGGCCTCGATCATGCGGCAGGCGGCTTCGAAATTGCCCACCTGGATGCGCTGCTTGATCGGGCGGTGCAGCAAGTCGCTGTGCTGGCGCAAAAACGCATGGATGGCGCTCGATTCATGCAGGCCGATGTAGTCGTATTCCAAGGTGTCGCCAAAGGCCACGGCCTTGCGGCGGGCCAGCGCATGGTCGGCATAGACGACGAGCACCAGGCGGTCGCGCCGGTAAGGCATGGCCACCAGGCTTTCGGTGCGCACCTGGCCGGCGACGATGCCGATATCGGTCTGGCCTTCGCCCACGGCACGGATGATGTCGTTGGACAGGCGCTCGCGCAGATCAATGTCCACATCCGGGTGCTTGCGCAGGTAGGCGCGCAGCACCGGGGGCAAGAACTCGCCCAGCGCCGTGGTGTTGGCAAACACGCGCACATGGCCCTTGATGCCGCGTGCGTACTCCTGCATGTCGCCGCGCAGGTGCTCGATCTGGCCCAGCACCGTGCGGGCATGCTGCACAAAGGCCTGGCCGGGCAAGGTCAGGGTGACGCCCTGGCTGGTGCGGTAGAGCAGCTTGACGCCCATGCTCTCTTCCAGGTTCTTGATGCGGGTGCTGGCCGCGGGCAGCGAGATGAACGACAGCTCGGCCCCCCGCGTCATGCTGTTCGCGTCTGCCACATGCACCATGAGGCGCAGATCTACCAAGTCAAAATGCATAGCCATGGCGCGATTGTAGGCGTTGATAGCAACCACACCCAGGGCGGGCGACCCCGGCTGTCGCCGAGGTTGGGGCAGTCAATAGATGATCAGCACTCGACGATGTGCACGGCCAGCCCGCCCAGCGAGGTCTCCTTGTACTTGCTCATCATGTCGGCGCCGGTGGCGCGCATGGTGGCAATCACCTTGTCCAGGCTCACGATGTGCGAGCCATCGCCGCGCAGCGCCATGCGCGCCGCATTGATAGCCTTGACGGCGGCCAGCGCATTGCGCTCGATGCAGGGCACCTGCACCAGGCCGGCGACCGGGTCGCAGGTGAGGCCCAGGTGGTGCTCCATGCCGATCTCGGCGGCGTTCTCCACCTGCGCCGGTGTGCCGCCCATCACCGCGCACAGGCCCGCTGCCGCCATGGAGCAGGCCACGCCCACTTCGCCCTGGCAACCCACCTCTGCGCCGGATATCGAGGCGTTCTCCTTGTACAGCATGCCGATGGCGCCTGCGGTCAGCAGAAAATCCACCACCCCTGCCTCGGTAGCACCGGGCACAAAGCGCCAGTAGTAGTGCAGCACGGCCGGCACAATGCCGGCAGCGCCATTGGTGGGGGCGGTCACCACCCGGCCGCCGGCGGCGTTTTCCTCGTTCACGGCCAGTGCAAACAGGTTCACCCAGTCGATCACCTGCAGCGGGTCCTGGTTCAGCGGCTCGGCATGGGCGGTCAGGCCTTGGTAAAAGCCGGCCGCACGGCGTTTGACGTTGAGCCCCCCGGGCAGGTGCCCTGGGGTGCTGCAGCCGCGCTGCACGCAGTCCTGCATCGCTTGCCAGATCTTGAGCAGGCCGCTGTCGATGTCGGCATCGCTGCGCCAGTGGCGTTCGTTGGTGCGCATGATCTGCGCAATGGGTTGCTGGTGGTCCTGCGCCAGTTGCAGCAGCTGCGCGGCGCTGTGAAAGGGCAGGGGCAGCACCTCGGTGTCGGGCGCAATGGCCTGCTGGCGCTCAGCATCGTAGGCGGCCTCTTCGCTGACGATAAAGCCGCCGCCCACCGAGTAATAGGCCTGCGCATCGACCAGTGCATGCTGCGCGTCCCAGGCCTCAAAGCGCATGCCGTTGGGGTGGAAAGGCAGGCTCACTGCGCCAATCAGCAGCAGATCGGTAGCAGGGTCAAACACGATGCGCTGCTCGCCATTCAACAGCAGCTGCTGCGTGCGGTGGACCTCGGCGATGAGGGCATCGACGGCATTCACATCCACCGTGTCGGGCGCATGGCCGGCCAGGCCCAGGATCACCGCACGGTCGCTGGCATGGCCAATGCCGGTAGCGCCCAGCGAGCCGAACAGCTGGCAGCGCAGGCGGGCCACCTGGGCCAGCACCCCTTGGCGCTGCAAGCGCTGCACAAAGGCATGCGCCGCGCGCATCGGGCCGACCGTGTGCGAGCTGCTAGGCCCGATACCGATCTTGAACAAATCAAACACGCTGACTGCCATGGCTACTTTCCGTTCATTTTTGCAACTGCAGACTGGCGCTGAGGATAGCGCTGATCTGCGCCTTGGCAAGGGGAGAAGCACCCATGACGCCCAGGTTGGCCTGCGGGCCCAGGCGGCTGGCCACAAAGGCATCGGCACGTGCCGGGGCCGCATGCTGGCGCATGAGGCCCGCCTGCGCCACCAGCACCAGCTGCTGCACCCATTGACGCGCCTGCGCCTGCTGCGCCCAGGCGTCTTGCGCCATGGCCTTCCACTGGCCTTGCAGGCGCGCCAGCGCTTGTTGAATGGGGGCGTCATCGGCTGCCATGCGCTGCAAGTCCTGCCACAGCGCATCACGCAGGTCGGGCTCGCGCTGCAGGGCCTTGAGCACATCCAGGCACATCACATTGCCCGAGCCCTCCCAGATCGAGTTGACCGGCGCTTCGCGGTAGATGCGCGCCAGCGCCGAGCTCTCGATATAGCCATTGCCACCCAGCACCTCCATGGCCTCGGCGCTGCAGGCGATGGCGCGTTTGCAGACCCAGAATTTGGCCGCTGGCGTCATGCTGCGCTGCCAGGCCTGTGCGCTGGTCTGGCCGGGGGCGCTGCTGTCTTCAAAGGCCTGCGCCAGTTGCATGGCCAGCAGCAGGGCCGCTTCGCTCTCCAGCGCCAGGTCGGCCAGCACCGACTGCATCAGCGGCTGCTCCACCAAAGCCGCGCCAAAGGCCTGGCGGTGCCGGGCAGACCATAGCGCCTGCACGGTGGCCTGGCGTAGCAAGGCGCTGCTGCCCAACACGCAGCACAGCCGCGTGATGGTGGCCATCTCCATGATGGTGGCAATGCCCCGGCCTTCCTCACCCACAAGCACGCCATGGGCGTCGTCAAACAGCACCTCGCTGCTGGCGTTGCTGCGGTTGCCGACCTTGTCTTTGAGGCGCTGCACCAGCACGCTGTTGCGTGTGCCATCGGGCCGCCAGCGCGGCACCCAAAAGCAGGCCAGCGGTGCCTGCAGCGCATGGGCGTCGGCAGCACCGCTGGCCATGCGCGCCACCACCAGATGCGCGTCGGCCATGGGTACCGAATAAAACCATTTATGGCCTTGCAGGCGGTAGGCTGCGCCGCGCCCGCCGCCGGCATCGACCGGATAGGCCACGGTGGTGTTGCTGCGCACGTCCGACCCGCCTTGCTTTTCGGTCATGCCCATGCCCACCCACAAAGCGGACTTGTCCGCCAGCGGCGCATCGCGCGCGTCATGGCTGGCGCTGGTGATGCCGCGTTTTATCTGCGCCCACAGGGCCGGTTCCTTGCGGAGTACCGGGATGGCCGCCGTCGTCATTGTGGCGGGGCAGAGGCTGCCCGCTTCTGCCTGGCCATGCAGGTAAAAACCGGCGGCCCAGGCGCTCCAGCGGCCGCGCTGCGCGTCTGCGATGGCATCGGCAGCGGGTGTGCTGGCAAACGGCATATCGACCAGCTGCTGCGCGCGGTAGTGGGCGAGTATCTGGTGCCATGCCGGGTGAAACTCCACCTGGTCAACGCGTCTGCCCCGCGCATCCCAGGGCTGCAACTGCGGTGGGTGGCGGTTGGCCTGGTCGGCCCATTGCGCAAAGGCGGCGCTGCCCACCGTGCGTGCATGCTGCTCCAAACCTGGCAGCCAGGCCTGGGCCTGCGCGCGCGCCAGGGCCGCCTGCAAGGCAGGGTCACTGCCCAGCGGGTCGTAGTCGACCAGCTCATCCACCAGGTTGTCCTTGTTGCGCTCTGCCATGGCTGCTCTCCCAGATGTGCTTGCCCATTCTATGAATGGCGTCGCCCCATGGCAAAGCAGATCAGCGCGTGGTGTTCAGCCGGTCCAGCCGCAGGCGCTGGCGCTCGTCGCCCAGCGCCCGGGAGGCCAGCAGCACACTGCCGGCGGAGGCCAAGGCGCCGGCAAAGGTCAGCAGCAGCAACAACAAAATCTGGTACTTGGCAGCTTCCAGCGGGTCCATGCCGCCCAGGATCTGGCCAGTCATGATGCCCGGCAAGGTGATCAGCCCGGCCGCCGACATCTGGTTGATGATGGGGATCAGCCCCCGGCGGATGGCAGCGCGGGTGTGCGGCGCCATGGCGCGGCGGAAGGACACACCCAGCGCCAGCTGGGCCTCGATGGCGGCGCGGCCCGTGCGCACCCCGTCAAAAAAACTGTCCAGCCCCAGGCTGGCCGCATTGAGCACGCTGCCCAGCACAATGCCCATCAGCGGTATCGCATAGCGCGCATCAAACCAGGGGTCGGGCCGCACGGCAGTCATCAGCGCCAGCACCACGGTCGACAAACTCGACAGCGCCACCACCAGGCCAGCAATGCGGTAATTGCCCCCGCCAGACAGGCGCTGGTGCGGCCGCACTGCCACTTCGCGCGCGGCAGCAGCAACCATCACCAGCACCACGACCAAGGTGGTGCCGGGGTGCGCCTGCTGAAACACCAGCCGCAGCACATAACCCACCAGCAAAAGCTGCACCACCATGCGCAGCGATGCCCACAGCACCTGGCGCTGCAATTGCAGCCGCATGGCCCAGGAGGCGGCAGCGGCGGCCAGCACCAGGGCCGCGCCCACCAGCAAATCGCTGGGTTGCAGATGGATGGCCGGGTTCATTGCGCAGCCTCCATCGGCAGCAGCTGGTGATTTACCAGTTGCATGCAGCGCTGGCCCACGCGGGCGGCCTGGGCATGGGAATGGGTGACCCACAGCAGGCTTAAGCCTTGCTGCTGGCAGCGCTGTAGCAATTGCTCCACCGCTGCCACCGATGCCTCATCGAGCGCGGCCGTGGGCTCATCGAGCAGCAGCACCTGGGGCCTGCGCAGCAGCCCGCGCAGCAAGGCCAGGCGCTGGCGCTCGCCGGTCGAGAGCTGGGTCAGCGGAATGTCGATAAACCCCTGGCGCAACCCCAGCGCGCTGGCCATCTCCAGCAGCGCCGCCTGCGTGCCCGGCGGGAAATGCTCCAGCACCGTCGTCCCCCACCAGGCCGGCTCTGCTGCCAGGTACATCACCTGCTGGCGCCAGGCTGGGCCGCTGAAGGCACTGCGCGGCTGGCCGTTGAGCAGCAGCTCGCCACTGCCCGGGTCCAGATCGGCAATCAAGCGCAACAGCACCGATTTCCCCGCCCCCGAGGCCCCCATCACGGCAACGCATTCGCCTGCGCCCAGTTCTAGCGAGCAAGGCCCGCTGATGGGGCTTTGGAGGGCGCGGATGGACAGGCGAGAGGGAATGGTGGGCATGGAGGCTGAGTGTAGCGCTGGGGCTGGGCCGGCGATTCTCAAGTATGCGATGGAAGTGCGTTTTGCGTGCCCTCAAAAAAGCCAGCAGCACCCAAGCGTGGGTGGCTGCTGGCTTCTATGGGGGAGGAGTGCCGTTAGGGCTTATTGTTCGATAGGCTCTGCAACGACAGCTTCGAAAGCTTGGCGTAGCGCATCGAGATCTGCGGGAGCTGTGCTTTCTTCACTCTTGAACGTGATCCCGGTACCGTCATCATTGCTGGTGGTCAGGCGGCGCACAATCAGGAGGTTGGTAGCGGTTGCTGCCGAAGTTCCTGCATAGCCCTCACCATCATTGACCTTGTAGTCAAAATAGTAGACCTGCTCGACGCGGCTGGCCACACTGAACTTAATACAAACCACCAAGCCTGCGTTAGGGCCGCTCGTTACATTTTCGCAAGCGAAACGATTGTCTGCGGTTGTGACAAAGCCGGTGCCGTACCCGCTTCCCTGGGCCAGCTTTTCCAGCTTGACAACATCGGAGCGGGGAGTGCTGGTCCCCAAAGGCGTGAACAGCCATATACCAAACAGGCTTTGCGGGCTCTTGTCATAGCCGAAGTTGAAGCGCGAAATTTCCTTTTCCGCTTCGCCCGGGAACTTGATGTAGCCCTTGGAGCCCGACTCAAAGCGCATAGACACGACACCATCGTTGCCATTGTCCTGGCCAATGCGTTCGTTGCTGCCCAGGTAGCGGCCGCCCCGGTATTTGTTCAAGGTACCGGAATACTGGTTGTTCTTGTAGGCGCCCGAGGTCAGGTAGAACGTGGCATTGCCGGAAGCGTCATAGGCATACATCTGCATGACCAGGGTCTGGCCCTGCACATCGATGGCCAGGCCACGGCCTGGCTTGCCATTGAGTTCGCTGGTAACCACCCAGGTGCCAGATTGGGGCATGTAGGCCTGGGCCATGCTGGTGCCCAGCAGGGCGCCGATTGCAATCCATTTTTTCAGCATATGTTCGTCCGTTGGTTAATAGTTTTCAACAATCAAAACGGCATTAGAGCATAGCTTTACAAATTAGACGCATGGGTTCTCCTTTGTTTGCATTGCAACAACAATTTTGGAGATTAAGGGGTACTGCACACCCGCAACACCGCCTCCCCATAAGCCTCCAGCTTCTTCACCCCAATCCCACTCACCCCCTGCAGCTCATCCAGGCTCTGCGGGTTGCGCTGGGCGATGGCCGCCAGGGTGGCATCGGCGAAGACCACGTAGGCGGGGACGTTGTGTTCCTTGGCCACCTCGGTGCGCCAGGCCTTGAGGTTGATGAAGCGGACTTGCTCGTCCGGGCCCAGGTTCTGCGCGGCGACGGCGGGTTTGGTGCTGCGCTGGCGTTTGCTGGGGCTGCGCTCGGCGGTGCTTTCGCGCAGCTCCACGGTTTGCTCGCCGCGCAGCACGGCGCGTGAGCCGTCGCACAGGACCAGGGTTTCAAAGCTGTAGCCGGCCTCGGTCTGTACCTTGTGCGTGCCAAGCGCCCCAATGGCCAGCAACTGCCGCAGCACGCCCCGCAGTTGGGGCTCGGTGTAGGTTTGGCACAGGCCGAAGGTGCTCAGCTGCTGGTGGCTGAACTGGCGCACCTTGTCGGTTTCCTTGCCGCGCACGATGTCGAGAATATGGCTGGCCCCAAAGGTGATCTGGCTGGCTTCGTGGGCGCGGTAGATGGTGGATAGCAGCTTGCGCGCGGCGTCGGTGCCGTCCCAGGTTTTGGGTGGGTTCAGGCAGTTGTCGCAGTTGCCGCACTGGTAGCGCGGGGGCTTGTCGGCGGATGTGGCAGAGGCTTCCGGGTGGGCCGAGTCGTAGTCGCCGCCCTGGCCATAGACCTCGTCAAAATAGGCCAGCAGCCGCACGCGCCGGCAGTCGGTGCCCTCGGCCAGGCCGAGCAGCGCATCGAGCTTGCCGCGCATCACCTGCTTGAAGGCGTCGCCCGCCGGGCTCTCGTCGATCATGCTGCGCTGGCTGACCACATCGCGGTAGCCATAGGCCATCCAGGCATCGGCGGGCAGGCCGTCGCGCCCGCCCCGGCCGGTTTCCTGGTAGTAGCTCTCGATGTTCTTGGGCATGTCCACATGGGCGACAAAGCGCACATCGGGCTTGTTGATGCCCATGCCGAAGGCGATGGTGGCGACCATCACGATGCCTTCTTCGCGCAGAAAGCGGCTTTGGTTTTTTTGGCGCAGCTCGGCGCCCAGGCCGGCGTGGTAGGGCAGGGCGTTGATGCCGGCATCGCACAGCGATTGCGCCACCTCTTCCACCTTTTTGCGCGATAGGCAGTACACCACGCCGGCATCGCCATCGTGCTCGCGCTCGATAAAGCGCAGCAGCTGGGCGGTAGCGTCTTTTTTCTCGACGATGGTGTAGCGGATGTTGGCGCGGTCAAAGCTGCTGATGAAGACGCGCGCCGATTCGAGCTGCATGCGCTCGACGATGTCGGCACGGGTCAGCGCGTCGGCCGTGGCCGTGAGCGCGATGCGCGGCACACCGGCATAGCGCTGGTGCAGCACGGTCAGCTCGCGGTACTCGGGCCGAAAGTCGTGCCCCCACTGGCTGACGCAATGGGCCTCGTCGATGGCGAACAAGGCCAGCTTGCCCATCGCATGCAGCTCATCAAGCAGGCCCAGAAAGCGCGGGGTGTTGAGCCGCTCGGGCGCCACATACAGCAAGGTGATGCCGCCTGACAGCAGCTGCAGCTCCACATCGCGGGTCTGGTCGTAGTCGAGGGTGGAGTTGAGGAAGGCGGCGTCCACACCGATCTCGTGCATGGCGCTGACCTGGTCGTGCATCAGCGCGATCAGCGGCGAGATGACGATGGTGGTGCCATGGCCCTGCTGCTGGCGCACGATGGCCGGGATTTGGTAGCACAGGCTTTTGCCGCCGCCGGTGGGCATCAGCACCAGGGCATCGTCGCCGCCGATCACATGGTCAACAATGGCTTGCTGCGAGCCGCGAAAATGCGCATAGCCAAAGGCGTCCTGCAATACGGTGTGGGCGAGGGAAGTCACAAATTGCTAGAGAAGGCAGCTTGGCCGGTCCCCGGGTGGGGGCCGTGCAAGCGGGGTGTCGTCAACAGGCCAAGCCTGGGGAGGCGGGGGCGCGAAGCGCTATTGTGCGCGTTTTGGGGCGTTGCAACGGCTGGGCGGGGTTTGCTGGGCGTAACGGCCTGTGTTGCCGGGCGGGTTGCCGGCAGCCACGCGGCCCGATAAAACCAGTGCCTGTATGGCAAATAACGCCATGCCGCCATGCATGGGGCCGCCGCCCTACAATGGCCGCCATGTCACTGCCCCGCTACACCCGAGCCCAAGAACTGCCCGCCACCCTGGCCAAGCGCCTCGTCATTCTCGACGGCGCCATGGGCACCATGATCCAACGCTTCAAGCTGGGCGAGGCCCAGTACCGGGGTGAAGGCTATAGCGGCCCGGGCAGTGTGGGCGAGCGCTTCAAGGACTTTGCCTACGACGTCAAGGGCAACAACGAGCTGCTATCGCTCACCCGCCCTGATGTGATTGGCGACATCCACGAGAAATACCTGGCCGCTGGCGCTGATCTGATCGAGACCAATACCTTTGGTGCGACGACGATTGCCCAGGAGGATTACCACATGGCCGATCTGGCCTATGAGATGAACCTCAAAAGCGCCCAGCTGGCGCGTGCTGCCTGCGACAAGTACAGCACCCCGGACCACAAGCGCTATGTGGCCGGCGCACTGGGCCCCACGCCCAAGACAGCTTCCATCAGCCCCGATGTGAATGACCCGGGCGCGCGCAATGTGACTTTTGAATCGCTGCGCCAGGCCTACCTGGCGCAGACCTTGGCGCTGATCGAAGGCGGCGCGGATGTGATTCTGGTCGAGACGATTTTTGACACGCTGAACGCCAAGGCGGCGCTGTTTGCGGTGGATGAGGCGTTTGAGCAATCAGGCCAGGTGCTGCCGATCATGATCAGCGGCACCGTTACTGATGCCTCGGGCCGCATTCTGTCGGGCCAGACGGTGACGGCTTTTTGGCACAGCGTGCGCCATGCCAACCCGCTGTCTATCGGGCTGAACTGCGCGCTGGGCGCCACCCTGATGCGCCCCTATGTGCAAGAACTGGCCAAGGCCGCGCCCGATACCTTTATCAGCTGCTACCCCAATGCCGGCCTGCCCAACCCGATGAGCGATACCGGCTTTGACGAGACGCCCGAGATCACCAGCCGCCTGGTGCACGAGTTTGCCGCCGAAGGGCTGGTCAACATCGTGGGCGGCTGCTGCGGCACCACGCCGGACCACATTGGCGCGATTGCCCAGGCCGTGCAAAGCGCCACGGCGCGCAAGCTGTTTTACCCCGCAGCTGCTTAAGACCAAGCGCCTTTACAGCACCATGCCCGCATCGCTCATGCGGCGGGCATACACGCTGAGCAGCACGCGCTCGGAATGGGTCAGGTAGTCATGCATCAGCTTGGCGGCCTGCTCCATGTCCCCGGCCTCAAAGCGCTCCAGGATTTGGGCATTCAGGTCGATGTAGGGCGCATGCATGAACTCGGCATCGCCCAGCATGCCAAACGCCAGACGCAGCTCCACCAGCAGGTGTGAGAACAGGGTGTTGAGCCGCTCGCTGTCGGCCAGCGCCACCACCCCCTTGTGAAAACGCATATTGCCGGTGCCCACCTCCACCCAGCGGCCGGCTGCGCGCAGCTGCTTCTGGGCGGCGACGGCTTCGCGCATTTCTTTGCGCGCAGGGTGCTGCGGAATGGCCTGCTGCAGCGCCTGGCACTCGATCATGCGGCGCACGCGGTAGATATCCATGATGGAGGCCATCGAGGGAATGGCGACAAACACGCCCCGGTTGGGCAAGTGGCGCAACAGCCCTTCCTTGGTCAGCAGGCGGAACACCTCGCGCAAGGTGTTGCGCGATATCTCCAGGCTTTCGCTCAGCGCCACTTCGGACAGGCGCGATCCGGGCTGGAACTCGCCGCGCACGATGCGCTCGCGGATCTGCTCGGCCACGCGATCATTGAGCGAGAGAGTAGGCAGTGCAGCATTCATGGCGATCGCAGGTAGTCAGAGATTGATACACATGATAGCGGTGGCCTGTAGCTCAGCCCAGCGCTTTGTTCCCGGTGTCCAAATTGGTCATTCAGACGATATTTTTGGTCAAAAAGATGGTGATTTCGCCACAATCACTAATTGAAAGCAGATGTGTACGGGTTTTCCCCGTAAGAAAGCTTGTTTTGTTTGGCTAAACTTTTGTATTGTTCAACAAACTTAAATTTGCCATCATTGAAATTGATAGGTTGTTGAACAAAAACTATGCGGTGACCCAGCCTTTGGGACGGGCACCGGGCCTATAACAAACCTTGTATTGTCATGGACAACTCAATCATCAACCTCTGGCCCCTCCTCGGGGTGGCCGTCATCGTCGTGGGATTCATCCTGCGTTTCAATCCCTTTGTGGTAGTGGTGGTGACGGCGCTCGTTACCGCTGCGCTCGCGGGTTTCCCGTTCCAGAAGGTGCTGGCTGAGCTGGGCACGGGCTTTGTGAAGACCCGCAATCTGCCGCTCATTTTGGTGCTGCCGTTGGCCGTGATTGGCCTGCTGGAGCGCCATGGCCTGCGCCAACATGCGCAAAACTGGATCGGCCATATCAAGTCGGCCACCACGGGCCGTCTGCTGATCGTCTACCTGGGCGCGCGCCAACTGACCGCCGCCATCGGCCTGACCAGCCTGGGTGGGCATCCACAAATGGTGCGTCCGCTGCTGGCCCCTATGGCTGAAGGCGCGACCGAGACCCGCTACGGCAAGCTGCCCGAAGCGCTGCGCTACCGCCTGCGTGCTTTCAGCGCCGCGACCGACAACGTCGGTCTGTTCTTCGGCGAAGATATTTTTGTGGCCTTCGGCGCGATTGTGCTGATGACCACCTTCCTGCATGAAGCCGGTGTCGATGTGGAGCCGATCCATGTAGCCGTATGGGGCATCCCGACCGCCATCTGCGCGTTCCTGATCCATTCCTACCGCCTGCATCGCCTGGACCAGTACATCGCCAAGGAAATGGCTAACGCGCCATCTGCCGCTTCTACCACCCGCGAAGGAGGTGCAGCATGATTTTCAGCATCACCCAAGTCTATTGGCTGGCTGGCCTGGTCATGGCGGCCGTGGCCGTCTTCAATCTGCTCGATGCCAGCAATCCCAAGCGCTGGACCACCGGCCTGTTCTGGGGCCTGTATGCGGTCATGTTCCTGCTGGGCGACAAGATGCCGCCTGAAGTGGTGGGTGCTGGCGTGATCGTGCTGGCGCTGATCGTGCTGGTCAAGGGCGTAGGCGGCGGAAAGCCGCAAGTGCGCAGCGATGCCGAAAACAAGGAAAGCGCTTTGCGCCTGAAGAACAAGCTGTTTGTGCCGGCCTTGGCGATCCCCGTGGTCACCGTGATCGGCAGCGTGCTGCTCAAGGACTTCAAGATCGGCGGCAACTTCCTGATCGACCCGAAGAACGCCACGTTGGTGAGCCTGGCACTGGGCTGCATCATCGGTGCGGCCATGGCCTGCCAGATGACCCGCGAATCGCCGGTGCAATCGCTGCGCGAATCGCGCCGCCTGGTCGATGCCATGGGCTGGGCCATGGTGCTGCCGCAGATGCTGGGCATGCTGGGTCTGGTGTTCTCTGATGCTGGCGTTGGCAAGGCTGTGGCCCATGTGACCACCACCTACATCAACATGGACCTGCGCTTTGTCGCGGTGCTGGTGTACGTGGTCGGCATGGCGCTGTTCACCGTCATCATGGGCAATGGTTTTGCGGCCTTCCCGGTGATGACCGGCGGCGTGGGCGTGCCCGTGCTGATCAACATCTACCACGCTGACCCGGCCATCATGGCTGCAATTGGCATGCTCTCGGGCTACTGCGGCACCTTGCTGACGCCGATGGCAGCCAACTTCAACATCGTGCCAGCGGCACTGCTGGAGCTACCGGACCGCAATGCCGTCATCAAGGCGCAGGTGCCTACGGCGCTGGGCATCCTGGTCTGCAATGTGTTTTTGCTGTACTTTTTGATGAACCACTGACCCCCCGGTCAGAACAGGACTTCTGCATGACTGACACAACCGTACTGGTGCTGGGCTTTGAGCCCTTTGACAAAGCCCCCCTCAACCCCGCGTGGGAAGTAGCCCGCAGGTTGGACGGCAAGACGCTGGACGGCGCGCGCATCGTCGGTGTGCAGTTGCCCTGTGTGTTTGGCAAAGCGCTGGAGGCGCTGGACGCCGCCTTGCAGCAGCACCAGCCCAGCCTGGTGATTGCGCTGGGCCTGGCCGGCGGCCGCACGGCCTTGTCGATCGAGCGCGTGGCCATCAATGTCGATGATGCCCGCATCGCCGACAACGCCGGCCAGCAGCCCATCGATGTGGCGGTGGCCGCCGATGGCCCTGCGGCCTACTTTGCGCGCCTGCCCATCAAGCAGGCCGTGGCGGCCATGCGCGCAGCCGGCGTGCCCGCCGAGGTAAGCAACACCGCCGGCACCTTTGTCTGCAACCATGTCTTCTACGGCCTGATGCACCGCCTGAACACCGTGCCCGCCTGGGCGCAAACGCGCGGCGGCTTTGTGCATGTGCCTTATCTGCCAGAAATGGCAGCGGCGCTGCCTGGCGCCCCCAGCATGGCCGTGGAGACGCAGTGCAAGGGTATTGAGGCACTGATTGCTGCCGTGCTGCGGCATGATCCCGAGCACCAGGATCTGCAGCTGAGCGCAGGCCAACTCCACTGAAATTCATAAGAAAGGTAGCACCATGTCCCTCACCATGGATTTGAACAGCGACCTGGGCGAGAGCCTGGGCGCATGGAGCATGGGCGACGATGCCGCCATGCTGTCGATCGTCAGCAGCGCCAACGTGGCCTGCGGTTTTCATGCAGGCGATCCGGCTGGCATCCTCGATACCTTGAAAAAAGCCAAGGCCAACAACGTCGTGGTTGGTGCCCATGTGGCCTACCGCGACCTGGTTGGATTCGGCCGCCGCAACATGGATGTGGCGCATGCCGACCTGGTGAGCGATGTGATCTACCAGATTGGCGCGTTACAAGGCCTGGCCGCTGCGGCAGGCACTACCGTGCGCTACGTCAAACCCCATGGCGCGCTGTACAACACCATCGCCCAGGATCGCCGCCAGGCCGCCTCGGTGATCGAGGCCATGCAGGCCGTGGGCGGCCAGCTGGCGCTGGTGGTGCTGGCCGGCTCGCCGCTGATGCAATGGGCACGCGAAGCGGGCCTGACCGTGATCGCCGAGGCCTTTGCCGACCGTGGCTACACCCCGCAAGGCACCCTGGTATCGCGTCGCGAGCCAGGCGCTGTGTTGCACGATCCCGAGTTGGTTGCCAAGCGCATGCTGCAGCTGGTGCAGCAAGGCACCGTACAGGCCAACGATGGCTCGGTGGTTGAGGTGCAGGCCGACTCCATCTGCGTGCACGGCGACAGCCCCGGCGCGGTGGCCATGGCCCAGGCCGTGCGCGAGCACCTACAGGCCGCCGGCGTGCAGATCCGCTCCTTCATGGACAAGGCGGGCGCATGAGCGACGAACGCACGATGCGCTTTTTGCCGGTGAGCGACCAAAGCATGCTGGTGGAGCTGCAGGACCTGGAGCACACCCTGGACCTGCTCGCTGCCTTGCAGGCAAATGTGCCCCCCGGCGTGCAGGAGCTGGTGCCCGCTGCGCGCACCATCCTGATCACCTTTGACCGCTGGCAGACCAGCGCTGCCGACCTGCAGCGCCACATGGCTGCACTGCGCCTGGGCCGCCAAGCCCGCAGCGCCGGCCAGCGTGTCGAGATTGCCGTGCACTACGACGGCGAAGACCTGGCCGATGTGGCGCAGATCTTGGGTATTGATGTGCCCGAGCTGATTCGCCGCCACAGCGGCAGCGATTACAGCGTGGCCTTTTGCGGCTTTGCGCCCGGTTTTGCCTACCTGACGGGCGGCGACCCGAGCCTGAACGTGCCGCGCCGCAGCACGCCGCGCACCAAGGTGCCCGCAGGCTCGGTGGCCATCGCCGGCACCTTCAGTGCCGTCTACCCCAATGACACCCCCGGCGGCTGGCAGCTGCTGGGCCGCACCGAGGTGCCCATGTGGGATCTCCTGCGCAACCCGCCTGCCTTGCTGCAGCCAGGCATGCTGGTGCGCTTTGTCGATGCCAGCACCGCTGCTGGCCAGGCGCTGCTGAAGCAGCAATCTGCCGTGCAGGCCCAGGCCCCCGCTGCGGCCGAGCACACCGGTGCCGGCATGCGTGTGCGTGCCACCGGCTTGCAAAGCCTGGTGCAGGATGCTGGCCGTGCCGGCCAGGCTGGGCAGGGCGTATCGGCCGCCGGTGCGCTGGACCAGGGCGCGATGCGCCGTGCCAACCGCCTGGTGGGCAACGATGCACGCGTGTCGGTGCTTGAATCGGTCGCCGCAGGCCTGCAACTGCAAAGCCTGGGTGCCACCGTGCTGGCCGTCACCGGCGCCACCGGCCCCCTGACCGTGCGCAGCGCCAGCGGCGCTGCCTGGCAGGCCGCACGCAATGCGGCCATTGCCTTGAACGATGGCGATGTGATCCAGCTCGGCGAGCCCGACAGCGGCGTGCGCAGCTATGTGGCAGTGCGCGGCGGCTGGCTGGTGGAGCCCGTGCTGGGCAGCACCAGCACCGACACCCTGGCCCGTATTGGCCCCGCCGCATTGACCACCGGCCAGACCCTGGCCGTGGGCGATGCGCGCGATGCCGCTGCCGTGGAAGCCGCTGACGAGAACCCGCCTGCGCTGCCCAAGGTGGGTGAGACGGTGGTGCTCGATGTCGTCATGGGCCCGCGCACCGACTGGTTCACCCCCGAGGCCGTCGCCCTGTTTGCCGCCCAGCGTTGGCAGGTTACCCCTCAGTCCAACCGCGTGGGCTTGCGCCTGGCCGGGGAAGAGGCACTGGTGCGCTGCCAAACCCAGGAGCTGCCCAGCGAGGGCACGGCCCTGGGCGCCATCCAGGTGCCCGCCAGTGGCCAGCCGGTGCTGTTTTTGGCCGACCATCCGCTGACTGGCGGCTACCCGGTGATTGCCTGCATTGCCTCCTACCACTTGGACCTGGCCGCGCAAGTGCCCGTCGGTGGCTGGCTGCAGTTCCGCCCCCTGGAGCCCTTTGCGGAGCTGGTGGGCTGAGTGTTGAACAGGGCCTGCGCGCCCGTTCTGAAAAGGATATAGCTATGAAAAAAGTTCTGATTGCAAATAGAGGCGAGATCGCCGTCCGCATTATTCGTGCCTGCACGGACCACGGCCTCAAGAGCGTGGCGGTGTATGCCGATGCCGATATCGACGCCCTGCATGTGCGCATGGCCGATGAAGCCTATGCGCTCGAAGGCCAGCGCCCGGCAGAGACCTATCTGGACATCGCCAAGCTGATTGCAGTGGCCCAGAAAAGCGGGGCAGATGCCGTGCACCCGGGCTATGGTTTTCTGTCCGAAAACGCCGCCTTTGCCCGCGCCGTGATCGGTGCCGGCCTGACCTGGGTGGGCCCACCTCCTTCGGCCATCGAGCAGCTGGGCGACAAGGTGCAAGCGCGCAAGCTGGCGCTGAGCGTGGGGGCACCACTGGTGGCAGGCACGCCCGAGCCGGTCAAAGATGTGTCCGAAGTGCATACCTTTGCGCGTGAGCATGGCCTGCCGATTGCGGTCAAGGCCGCGTTCGGTGGTGGTGGCCGTGGCATCAAGGTGATCTGGAAGGCGGAGGACATCGACGAGCTGTATGCCGCTGCAGTGCGCGAGGCGGTGACCGCCTTTGGCCGTGGTGAATGCTTTGTCGAGCAGTTCCTGGACAAGCCCCGCCATATCGAAGCGCAGGTGATGGCCGACCAGCACGGTAATGTGCGGGTGCTGGGCACGCGTGACTGTTCCTTGCAGCGCCGCAACCAAAAGCTGGTCGAAGAGGCGCCAGCGCCTTTCCTGAGCACCGAGCAGCGCGAGCGTATCCACCAATCGGCGCGCGAGATTTGCCAGGCCGCTGGCTATGTGGGCGCCGGCACGGTGGAATACCTGCTGAGCCAAAGCGGCGCGATCTCGTTCCTGGAGGTCAACACCCGTTTGCAGGTGGAGCACCCCGTGACTGAAGAGACCACCGGTACCGACCTGGTGCGCCTGCAGTTCCGCGTGGCCGAAGGCGAAGTGCTGGCCGACACGACCGTGCCCGCACCCCACGGCCATGCCTTTGAGTTCCGCATCAATGCCGAAGACGTGGGCCGTGGCTTCCTGCCCGCCCCAGGCCTGGTGACGCGCTTCGAGGCCCCATCGGGCCCCGGCGTGCGCGTCGACAGCGGCGTCGAATCCGGCTCGCAAGTGGCAGGCCAGTTCGATTCGATGCTGGCCAAGCTCATCGTCTGGGGCCCTACCCGCGAAGTGGCCGTGCAACGCGCACGCCGCGCGCTCAAGGAGTTCAAGATCGAGGGCGTGCCCACCGTGCTGCCGTTCCACGAGGCCGTCATGGCACATGCCGATTTCATCAATGGCGAGCACTTTGGCGTGCACACCCGCTGGATCGAAACCCAGCTGATGCCCCAATGGGATGCCCAGCCCGAAACCCGTCCCCAACCTGCCTCCACCGCTGGCCTGCAGCGCGTCGCCATCGAGCTCGACGGCCGCCGCGTGATGCTGGGCCTGCCCGCATCCTTGCTGTCCGGCCTGTCGGCCCCTGGCGCTGCCCCAGCGTCTGTGGAAGCAGCCGTGGACGAGAAGGCCGTCACCGCCGCCTCCGCTGGCACCCTCACGACCTGGAAGGTCGCTGACGGCGCCACCGTACAAGAGGGCGAACTGATCGCCGTGATGGAAGCCATGAAGATGGAAATGCAGATCAACGCCCCCCGCGCGGGCCGCATCAGCCTGAAGGTGGAAGCGGGCAGCTACCAGGCTGCGGGTGCGGTGATTGCACGTATCGACTAAGCCGTCTTTGGACTGATGGCAAGAGCCGCGCAGCCTTTGGGTTGCGCGGTTTTTTTGTTGCTTGGGGCGCTGCGTATGTTTCAGCGCAGGATGCAAAGTTACCCTCATAGAACGTATCGTTTCACAACCGTGGCTAGCAGCTTACTTGCTGACTGGGGCGTCCTGTCACAATCTAGCGGATTCGCCTGCTTCATTGATTTGCGCCCATCACCAACGCACGCACCTCCCATGCCTTCATCTGTCTCCTTCCACGATATGCCTTGTGCAGCACCGAGTCTTGTCGTCAAAGAAGAGCACGTCGAGTACGGCTTTATGGGCACGCTTCTGAGCCTGAAGTATGAAAACTGCCTAGGCTGCATGCAGGGGAGTAGACAGCTTTTCGCATCTCCGGAGGATGCCGCATGAGCGACTTCATTCTTTACACCACAGAAGACGGTCGCAGCCAGATCAAGGTGCGGACAAAGGACCAAACGGTCTGGCTCACACAGCGTGAAATGGCCCAGCTTTTTGACGTGAGTACCGATAATATCGGGCTGCATCTCAAGAACATCTTTGAAGATGGAGAGATGAACAGGGAAGCAACTACCGAGGAATCCTCGGTAGTTCAAACTGAAGGAGGGCGGGAGGTGCAGCGCCCTGTCACGCTCTACAACCTCGAAGCCATCCTGGCGGTGGGCTACCGCGTGCGCTCGCCGCGCGGCGTGCAGTTTCGCCGCTGGGCCTCGACCATCCTGAAAGAGTACCTAACCAAGGGCTTCGTAATGGATGACGAGCGGCTGAAGAACCCGGATGGCCGCCCGGACTACTTTGATGAGATGCTGGCCCGCATCCGCGACATTCGGGCCTCGGAAAAGCGCTTCTACCAAAAGGTGCGAGATCTCTTTGCGCTGTCCAGCGACTACGACAAAACGGACAAGGCAACGCAGGTGTTTTTTGCGACGGTACAGAACCTGTTGATCTTTGCCGTGACCGACAAGACCGCTGCCGAGCTGATCATGGCCCGGGTGGATTCGGAGGATCCGCATTTTGGCCTGTTGGCATGGAAGGGCGACAAAGTCCGCAAAGCAGACATTGTGGTGGCCAAGAACTACCTGACCGAAGATGAAGTCGACACCTTGAATCGGCTGGTGGTCATCTTCCTGGAAACTGCTGAACTTCGGGCCAAGAGCAAGCGTGAGACGCCGATGGCATTCTGGAAGCAGAACGTCGATCAGATCATCACATCCAATGGCTTTCCCTTGCTCAACCACGCTGGCACGATCAGCCACGACCAGATGGAGGCGCGCACCGATGCGCTATACCAGCAGTTCGATCAGGACCGCAGAATGCGTGAAGCAATTCAAGCCGACCAGCAGGATGAGGCCGACCTGCAAGCGTTGACAAGCAAACTCAAACAACGCCAGAAAAAGGACTGAGGCCCATCAGGCAACCGCCTCTGTGCCGCGCTAGACCCCTTGGGAACCTGGAGCAGAAATCTCCGTCACATCCCCCTGGCTGCCCGTCGCCAGCTCATGGTAGATGTCGTAAAGGTACTGACCCAGATCGCTGGCAGGCAGATCAGCGGGCACCGCCAGTTGGACGGGTGCGCGCTTGCCGTCCTGCCCGACGGCATAGCAGCGCCAGCCGGTGCTAACGGGCTCCAGATCGAGAATGCGGCCAAAGACGTTAAAGCGGTATCGGGGCATGGGACAAACAACGCTGCAGGGTTGAAGGTGGGTTTAGCCTAACCGACTCCGTGCTGGTGGGGGACATCAAGGGGGCTCTTCTGCCTGCGTGCCCTGGACTGCCAGGAGCGCAGCTAGGGCCGCTCGCCATCTTGCCTGGCAAACACCCGGCTGAGCTGCTGGCGCTGGATGCGGCGGTGGATGGTGGAGCGGTTGACGCCCAGCAGGCGGGCGGCTTCGGAGACATTGCCCTGGCATTGGGCGAGTACCTGTTCCAGCGTCGCGGCACCCAACGCGTTGCCTTCCAGCGCGGTAACTACCAACGGTGCATCGCTGGCTGTGCCTTGCATTTGTACAACAGCAGGGCTGCGCTGCAGCGCATCGGGCAGGTGCTCCAGCGCGATCTGCTCTTCAGCCAGTGCGGCGGCATAGCGCAGCGCATTGTGCAGCTCGCGCAGATTGCCGGGCCAGCGGTGGGCGCGCAGGGCGGCCTGTGCGGGCTCGCTCAGACGCAGGCTGCAGCCCATGGCGGCGAGCATGTGTTCGGCCAGGGCCAGCAGGTCGCTGCGCTCGCGCAAGGCGGGCAGTTGCAGCTCGGCGGCGTTCAAGCGGTAGAGCAGGTCGGCGCGGAACTGGCCGCTTTGGGCCAGCTCGGCCAGCGGCCGGTGCGATGCGGAGATGACGCGGATATCGACCTTGCGCGGCGCACGCGCGCCCAAGGGTGTGATCTCCGACTCGGACAGCACGCGCAGCAGCTTGGCCTGCAGGGCGAGCGGCATATCGCCGATTTCATCGAGGAACAGGCTGCCCTGGTGTGCGGCCTCCACCAAGCCCGCGCGGCCTTTGTGCGCGCCGCCCGTCCAGGTGCCGGGCAGGTAGCCAAACAGCTCGCTCTCCAGCAACGCCTCGGGGATGGCGGCGCAGTTGATGGCCACAAAGGCACCGCTGCGGCCACTGGCCGCATGCAGCGCGCGGGCCAGAAACTCCTTGCCGCTGCCGGTCTCGCCTTGCAGCAGCACGGGCAGGTCTTGCGGCGCCAGCCGGGCGGCCTTGTGCAGCACCCGGCCCATGGCGGCATCGCCGGTGTTCAGTGCCTGTAGTGGCGCTGGCAATGTGGGGCGCAGGATGGCTGGCGCGCTGCTGCGTGGCTGGGGCGGCAGCGCATGGGCAAACCAGATGCTGCCGTCGCGTGCGCGCAGGATGCGCTCTTGTGCGGGGCGGTTGCGCATCAGCTGCGGCAGCGCCTGCAGATCGGTGTCAAAAAAGCGGGCCAGGGGCTGGCCGGTCAGCAGCGGGTGCTGGCGCCAGTTCAGACCAGCGATGGCGGCCAGCATGCGTGCGGCGGCATGGGTCATCGCACGGATGCGGCCGCGCGTGTCGATGCTGAGGGCGGCGTCGGCATCGACGTCGAGAAAATCCGGTGACTGCGCCAGCCGCAGCACCCAGTCGCTGCCCGACTGGGCCATCAGGTTGGCCAGCTCCACCCGGCGTACGGCAGCCGTGACCAGGTGCAGGGCCATCTGCTGGCTGGCGCGCGCGGCGGGCGAGCGCAATAGGGACAGATCCAGCACCGCCGCCAGCTGGCCTTGCAAGTCATAGATGGGGGCGGCGGTACACGACAGCGTCGTGTGGGTGAAGTCGAAATGGTCGCTCTGGTGCACCGTCAGCGCCTCGCCGGTGGCGAGGCAGGTGCCTACCGCCGAGGTGCCTGCGACATCCTCGCGCCACTGCGCCCCCAGATAGAGGCCCGCGCTGCGCAGGTCGCTGGCGTGGCTGTCATGGCCCAAAAAATCGACGGCGATGCCGTGGCGGTCCGCCAGCAGCAATACATAGTCCAGCCCCTTGAGCTGTTGGTAGAGGCGCTCCAGCCCGCTGCGGGCAATGCGGATCAGCGGCTCGGACTCTTCGCGGTGCGCGCGCAGCTGGCCGGCCGGCACGATATGGGCTTCGCTGGTGCGGCTGGGGTCGAGCCGGTGCTGGTCGATGCAGCGGCGCCAGCTGCCCAGCACGGCGCGGTCGCGTGTCTCACCTTGCAGCGGGTAGCCCATGCCAAAGGCTTCGAGCTCCTGGACGTGGGCGGTATAGCTGTGGATGGGCATGGCGGGTCTCCTGCAATCACCGCGCTGATTCTGTGCCAGCCCCCCAGCGCTGCCAATCAGGCTTACCCGCAACAGATGCTGCAGTGCAAAAGCGCGCATGCAACAGGTGTTGCATCGGCTGGGGCAGTGGGCGCGGCGGCCTGCTGCTGGCAAACCCGCAAGGCGCAGCCGGCCTGCGAGGAGGTTGCAGTGCAGCATGGCACTTTGGCATGGTGCTTGCAAAAACAGGACTGCCACGGCCACAGAGCCGCTGCGATATCGCCATAAAAAGGAGACATGCCATGACAACCGCTACCCCTGCCGCTACCAGTACACCTGCCGCCCGCGCCCAAGCCGTGCTGGACCAGTTCAACCAGGCCTTGGCCGCCCGCGATTTTCAAACGGCCAGCCAGTTGTTTGCCGAGGATTGCTATTGGCGCGACCTGGTGCTGCTGACCTGGAACCTCAAGACCTGCGAAGGCCCGGCGCAAATTGCCGACATGCTGGCCGCACAGCTGGATGCCGCTGCGCCGCTGGTGTTGCAGCTGGACCCCAAGGAGGAGGTCACCGAGGCCGATGGCGTGCTGAGCGCCTGGCTGGTGGTCGATGCCCGCCATGCGCGGGGGCTGGGCCATCTGCGCATCCGCGATGGGCGGATCTGGACCTTGCTGACGACCATCCAGGAGCTGAAAGGCTTTGAAGAGGCGCAAGGGGTGCGCCGGCCGATGGGGGCTGAACACGGCATACGCCGGGGCCGCAAGACCTGGCTGGATCGCCAGCAGGAAGAGGCCGAGACCCTGGGCGAGAGCCGCCAGCCTTATGTGCTGGTCATAGGCGGCGGGCAGGGCGGTATTGCGCTGGGCGCGCGGCTGCGCCAGCTGGGCGTCTCGCACATCGTTATCGACCGGCAGCCACGCCCGGGCGACCAATGGCGCAAGCGCTACAAATCGCTGTGCCTGCACGACCCGGTCTGGTACGACCACCTGCCCTATATCCCCTTCCCCGAGCACTGGCCGGTGTTCGCCCCCAAGGACAAGATTGGCGACTGGCTGGAGATGTACACCCGGGTGATGGAGGTGAACTACTGGGCATCGACCCAGTGCCTGGGCGCCCGCTACGACGAGGCCGCGCAGGAGTGGGAAGTGACGGTGGAGCGCGAGGGCCGCCAAATGGTGCTGCGCCCCCAGCAGCTGGTGTTTGCGACCGGCATGTCGGGCAAGGCCAACATCCCCACTATCGAAGGCCAGGAGCGGTTCCGGGGTGAGCAGCAGCACTCATCGCAGCACTCCGGGCCCGAGGCCTATGCCGGCAAAAAGGTGGTGGTGATTGGCGCCAACAACTCGGCCCACGACATCTGCGCGGCGCTCTGGGAGCATGGTGCCGATGTGACCATGGTGCAGCGCTCGTCGACGCATATCGTGCGCTCGGATTCGCTGATGGACATTGGCCTGGGCGATCTGTACTCGGAGCGCGCGGTGGCCAGCGGCATGACCACCAAAAAGGCAGACCTGGTATTTGCCTCGCTGCCCTACCGCATCATGGCCGACTTCCAGGTGCCTCTGTATGACCGCATCCGCGAGCGCGATGCGGAGTTCTACCGCCAGCTCGAAGCGGCGGGCTTTATGCTGGACTTTGGCGACGACGATTCGGGCCTCTTCATGAAGTACCTGCGCCGTGCTTCGGGCTACTACATCGATGTGGGCGCCTGCGACCTGGTGATCGACGGCAGCATTAAATTGCAGGCTGGCGAGAACAAGGGCATCAGCCACCTGACCGAGAACGCCGTGGTCCTGAGCGATGGCACCGTGCTGCCGGCCGACCTGGTGGTTTATGCCACGGGCTATGGCTCGATGAATGGCTGGGTGGCCGAGCTCATCAGCCAGGAGGTGGCCGACAAGGTGGGTAAGGTCTGGGGCCTGGGATCAGACACCACCAAGGACCCGGGCCCTTGGGAGGGCGAGCAGCGCAATATGTGGAAGCCCACCCAGCAGCCGCAGCTGTGGTTCCACGGCGGCAACCTGCACCAGTCGCGCCACTATTCGCTGTACCTGGCGCTGCAGCTCAAGGCGCGGCAAGAAGGGCTGGCGACCCCGGTCTATGGCCTGCAGCCGGTGCACCATCTGCGCTGATGGTGCCTGGGCGGATCGCAGATTGTCAGGAATTGGCACCTGGTGCCAGCTATGGCCGATGGCTGACACCGGCGGGCCGCCCTTCAATGCCAGAATCGGGCGATGGTGACCCAAGATTCCACGCTCGCCCAGCGCGTGCAGCACAAGCTCAATCCTTTCCGCCCCTTTTACGACGCTGCCCAGCAATGGCTGGCGGCTGATGGCTTGCGCATGAGCGCGGCCATGTCCTTCTACGGCATGCTGAGCCTGGCGCCGCTGCTGTTGCTCTTGGTCGGCATTTTGGGCTGGTGGCTGGACCGCTCCTATATCGAGAGCAACCTGATCCACCAGGTCGAAGACATCATGGGCACGCAGGTGGCCGATGTGGTGCGGGGGGCGCTGTCGAGTGCGCAGGCCAAATCCCAGGGGCTGATTGCCTCGGCGATTGGCTTTGTGATGCTGCTGTCGGGCGCCACGGGCGTGTTTGTGGAGCTGCAGACCTCGCTGGAGCGCCTGTGGAACCATGGCGAAAAGGTGGACAAGAGCGATACGCCCTGGTGGTACTCGCTGGTGCAGCGGGTGCGCGGCCTGGGCTACATCCTGGTGCTGGGCTTTTTGATGCTGATATCGCTGGTCATCACCACCATGCTGAGCGTGACCACGCGCTGGGCCGGTGCCGTGCTGCATGTGGAGGCGCCCGGCATGCTGCTGGGCGTCATCAACGAGAGCGTGTCTTTCCTGATCACCGTGACCTTGTTTGTCGGCATGATGCGCATTGGCACCGGTGCCAAGCCCCGTCTGCGTTTTCTGATTGCAGGTGCCGCCATTGGCGCGCTCCTCTTCACCATCGGCAAGCAGGTGCTGGCCTGGTACTTGTCCACCGCAGCGGTGGTGTCGGCCTACGGCGCGGCCGGCTCCCTGGTGGTGTTGCTGATGTGGATCTATTTCTCATCGGCCATCTTGCTGTTTGCCGCCAGCTGCGCACGCGCCCTCAACAATGCCGACGTGGCCCTGCATGGCAAGGCGGGCGGCGTTCCAGAAGCGGATAACACACAGCTGCGTCCGCCGGCCGAGCAGGCGGCCACCGTGGACTTTCAAATTTAGGCAAAAAAATGCGCCCGAAGGCGCATAGGTGGTGGGTGTCAAATGCCCTGCCTCAGTGGGCCTGGGCTTTCACATCAAAGCCCTCGGCGCGGGTGTCATGCCGCATGAAGAAGACCAGCGCAAAGGCGACGACCGCCAGCGATGCCAGGAACATGACGGCATAGACATCGTTGCCCATCTTGTCCTTCAAGGTGCCGAAGATCGTGGGGCCGATATAGCCGCCCAGGTTGCCGATGGAGTTGATCCAGGCGATGCCGGCTGCAGCGGCGGTACCGCTCAAGAAGGCGGTGGGCAGGGTCCAGAAGGTGGGCAGCGCGCTGAAGATGCCAAAGGCGGCCAAGGTCACAGCAGCCATCTTGGGCACGGGTGCGGCGGTGTTGGCGGCAATCAGCAGGCCGACGACGATGCAGGCCAGCGGAATCAGCACAAACCATTTGCGCTCCTTCATACGGTCGGAGCCGCGCGTCCAGAAGATCATCGCAATCGCGCCCACCAGGTAGGGGAAGGCGTTGATAAAGCCGATCTGCACATTGGACAGGCCACCAAAGCCCTTGATGATCTGCGGCAGGAAGAAGCCCAGGCCATAAAGCGGAACGGTGATGCCCATGTAGACAAAGCCCAGCGCGATCACCTTGGGGTTGAGCAGGGTCTGCTTCCAGGAGATTTTGTGGATGGATTCACGGTTCTGGCGCTCGGCGCTCAGGGTCTGGTCCAGCCAGGCGCGTTCTTCGGCCGTCAGCCATTTGGCATCTTGCGGGCCGTCAGGCAGGTAGAACAGCACGACAAAGGTGAGGAAGATCGCGGGCAACGCCTCCAGAATGAACAGCCACTGCCAGCCGTGCATGCCGCCCATGCCATCCATGTCGAGGATGAGGCCGGAAATAGGCGCGCCGATCACCGTGGAGATGGGGATGGCGAACATGAACCAGCCCACGATGCGCGCGCGGTAGGCGGCCGGGAACCACAGCGTGATGTAGAAGATCACGCCGGGGAAAAAGCCCGCCTCGGCGATACCCAGCAAAAAGCGCACGATGTTGAAGCTGGTGGCGCCACCGACCCAGGCTTGGGCGGCCGACAGAATGCCCCAGCTGAACATGATGCGGGCGATCCACTTGCGGGCGCCAAACTTTTCCAGTGCCAGATTGCTGGGCACTTCGCACAGAAAGTACGAGAGAAAGAAAATGCCGGCTGCACTGCCAAAGACCGCCGCGCTGAATCCCAGGTCCTTGGACATGCTGGCCCCGGCAAAGCCGATGTTGACCCGGTCCAGGTAGGCGATGAAGTAGCAGACCATGAGCAGCGGCAAGAGCCGCCAACTGATCTTGGAGATGGTGCGCTGTTCCAGGGTGTCCATGTTTGTCTCCGATGCTGTTATGAATGAGGATGTCGGATAAATCGCTGCGTTTTTCATAGCTAAATATGAAGCTATATCAAATGCTGGCACGGTTTTCTCCATGAGTGTGCTCATGGGTCGCGGCTATTGTGCGCCTCACAGCCCGGTGCTGCAACTGCGTCGGAGACAGATGGAAAAAAGCCCCGTGCAGCCTGGGCTGCCGGGGCGCTAGGGTCATAACGGATGGGCGGGATCAGGCGGTCTTCATCGAGCCGGTGTCCAGGTAGCGCTGGTGCCAGGACAGCGCCTCGGTCAGGATGTGCGGTGTATGCAGGCCCGCCGACTGGTGCATGGCGCGGTCTACATAGTCCTGCAGCATGGGGCGGAAGTCGGGGTGCGCGCAGCGCTCGATGATCAGTTTGGCGCGCTGCTTGGGCGAGAGGCCGCGCAGGTCTGCCAGGCCCTGCTCGGTAACGATGATCTGCGTGTCGTGCTCGGTATGGTCCACATGCGAGCACATCGGCACGATGCAGGAGATCTGGCCGTTCTTGGCCACCGAGGGGGTGACGAAGAACGACAGAAAGCCATTGCGCGCAAAGTCGCCACTGCCGCCAATGCCGTTCATCATGCTCGAACCCATCACATGGGTGGAGTTGATGTTGCCGTAGATATCGGCCTCGATCATGGAGTTCATCGCGATCACGCCCAGGCGGCGCACCAGCTCGGGGTGGTTGGAGATCTCCTGCGGGCGCAGGATGATGCGGTCGCGGTAGAAGTCGATGTTCTCCTCGAAATCGCGGTAGGCGCCCGACGACAGCGAGATGGAGGTGGCCGAGGCGCGCGCCATCTTGCCGCTGCGCAGCAGGTCGAGCATGCCGTCCTGCAGCACCTCGGTAAAGCCCAGCAGGTTGTCGAAAGGGCCGTTGAGCAGGCCTGCCAGCACCGCATTGGCGACATTGCCCACGCCTGACTGGATGGGCAGCATCTCCTGGGGCAGGCGGCCCATCTTCATCTCGTGCGAGAGAAAATCGATGATGGAAGACGCAATGGTGTTGGAGTTGGCATCCGGCGCGGCAAACACATTGTCGCGGTCGCCCTTGTGGGTCTCGACCACGGCGACGACCTTGTCCAGGTCCACCTTCAGGTAGGGCTGGCCAATGCGGTCATCGGCATGGGTCATGCTGATCGGCACGCGGCGCGGCGGGATCGCGGTGCCGTAGTAGATGTCGTGCATG
Source organism: Comamonas sp. (assembly GCA_036667955.1). Classification (GTDB taxonomy): domain Bacteria; phylum Pseudomonadota; class Gammaproteobacteria; order Burkholderiales; family Burkholderiaceae_C; genus Comamonas. The sequence continues at coordinate 266,746 of JAVWTB010000001.1, read as the reverse complement.
CCTTCCATCTTGGCCGGTGGCTTGGTGTTGACCTCCAGGATCACCTTGTCGGCAATCTCCAGCCAGGTCTTGTTGTTGCCCACGGCGGTCGACGGGATCAGCAGGCCATCGGCGGTGACGCCCAGCACTTCGACCACCGCCACATGCATGTGGCCCAAAAAGCCGAACCAGGCATGCTGGGCGACGTGGGACAGGTGCATGTCGATGAAGTCGATCTCGCCGGCATTGATGGCCTTGCGTGCGATCGGGTCGGTGTTGAAGGGCAGGCGCTGGCCAATGGCGCCGGCCTCGGCCAGGACACCATCGCATTCGGCCGCTGTGGAGGCCCCCGTCCATACATTGAGCTTGTAGGGCCGGCCTGCCGCATGCTCGGCCTTGGCATGGGCTGCTATGGCCTGGGGCAGGGCCTTGGGGTAGCCAGCACCGGTAAAGCCGCTCATGCCCACATTGGCCCCAGCGGGGATCAGCGCGGCCGCCTCGGCAGCGGACATGATGCGGGCGTGCAGCGCGCTGCAGCGCACATGGTCATTCAAGGGCATGGGGAAGACTCCAGAAGGGTGTTTTCGTTATTGTCTACAGATGCGCCCCAGCGGCAAAGGCCGGGGGGCGAAGCGGGCAAATCTTAGCAGTCGTTGCCCACGAAACCATCTAGGTTCCGGGAATACCCGAGTTGTGGATAAGTACTACGGAGATGCCAAAATATTGTTGCAGTGCAACAATTTAGCGCAGAAAAAAAGCCCGGGACAACCGGGCTTGGGGAAAAGGCGGAAGCTTCGCTGAGCGGCGCTTAGCGTTTGTCGCCCCGGTTGAGCAGTTGGTAGAGGATGATCGCGCCAAAGGTCGCGGTCCCGATGCCGCCCAGGGCAAAGCTGCCGAACTTCAAGGTGAAATCACCGGTGCCGATGATCAACGTGATGGCCGCGACGATCAGGTTCTTGTTCTGCGAGAAATCCACCTTGTTCTCCACCCAGATCTTGGCGCCGGCCACGGCAATCAGGCCGAACACGACGATGGACACGCCGCCCATCACCGGCAGCGGAATGGCCTGGATCAGCGCGCCGAACTTGGGCGAAAAGCCCAGCACCAGCGCAATGAGGCCAGCGACCATGAACACGGCGGTGGAGTAGATGCGGGTGGCCGCCATCACACCGATGTTTTCTGCATAGGTGGTCACGCCCGTGCCGCCCACGCCGCCGCTGACCATGGTGGCCACGCCGTCACCGATGAAGGCCCGGCCCATGTACTGGTCCAGGTTGCGGCCGGTCATCGCCGTCACGGCCTTGATGTGGCCCAGGTTCTCGGCCACGAGGATGATCACGATCGGGGCGATCAGCACCATCGCTTGGGGGCTGAACTGTGGGGATGAGAAATTGGGCCAGCCGAGCCAGGCGGCCGAGGCCAGGCCCGACAGATCCACCGGCTTGCCCATGCCCAGACCGTTGGTCAGGATGGCGTAGAGGATGGACGCGGCAATCAGGCCCACCAAGATCAGCAGGCGCTGCACCATGCCGCGCGCCAGCACGGCCACCAGGCCCACGCTGACAAAGGTCATCGCCTGCATCCAGCTTTCGAAGTTGTTGCTGGCCATGTTCTTGATTGGGACCGTGGCCAGGTTCAGGCCGATCACCGCCACGATGGCGCCGGTCACCACCGGCGGCATGAAGCGTTCGATCCAGCCCGTGCCCACCACCTGCACGACAAAGCCGATCAAGGTGTAGAGCAGACCGCAGGCAATGATGCCGCCTAGCGCCATGCCGATGTTGGCATTGGGCCCCGAGCCCGCGTAGCCGGTGGCGGCAATCACCACGCCGATAAAGGCAAAGCTGGAGCCCAGGTAGCTGGGCACACGCCCGCCGGTGAGCAAAAAGAAGATCAAAGTGCCCACGCCGCTCATCAAAATGGCGACATTGGGGTCAAAACCCATCAGAATGGGCGCCAGGATGGTGGAGCCAAACATGGCGATGACATGCTGCACCCCCATGATCGAGGTTTGTGGCCAGGGCAGGCGCTCGTCGGGCGCGACAACATCATCAGCGCCCGGGCGCACTTCGCGCCAGCGGGGAAGGAAGGAATCAGACATGGTTGGGCAGGCCGCCTGCAGGGACCGCGCCAAGGGGCGGTGTGGCAGGTGTGCAAGAGAAAAGGTGCTGCATCATAGTGAATTTGGCAACACTTGTAGAGAGAGGGAAACTCTCTAACAAGCGTTGCATGGCTGCGCTGCGCCGGCTTGGGGCTCGCAGCAGGGCCGTGGTGGCGGCAGCGCGCAGATCGGCGTGGTGCATTAGCACTGGTCGAATCGGCCGTTGCAATAGATAATGACAATGATATTGAGAACAGATACGGCAAGCTGCATGCAACATGCTTGCCGGTTTTGGGAGAGGGTTTCCATGAACTGTGTGCAATGTGGCGAGGGTTTGGCGGCGAATGCCAAATTCTGTAGAAAATGCGGCTGCAAGGTGCAGGCCTCTGGCCTGGCGCAGGCTGCGCCGCTGCCCGCTGCGGCGGCCGGCCCCCGCGGTTTGCTGGCCACGCCGGTGGCCGCCTACGCCACTTGCCCGGATTGCGGCGCGCTGTGCAGCGGCCAAGCCGTGTTTTGCAAGCAGTGCGGATGCCGCTTTGAAGAAAACCCGGGCTTCCAGGACACGGCACCCGACTGGGACGTACCGCTGAGCCCGGCCGAAGAAAAGGCCATCCTGGTCTTTGGCAATGTGCAAGACAGCTCGGAGCCCGCATCTGCCCAGCCTGGCGAGCGCATTCAGACCAGTGCAGCCATGGTGATCGGCGGGGCGGCAGCCATGTCGGCCGCCGCCGTCCCCGCCCCTGCGCTGCGTGAGCCCGATGCCCCCTTGTGGCAGCCCGAGGCAGCACGAGTGCCCCCCGCCCCCGCAGAACTGACGCGCAGCGCTGCGCGCAACCCCATGCCCGAGGCGCCCGCGCCCCAAAGCGGCCAGGGCATGCGCATTGCCGTGGTGTTGCTGGGGCTGGCGGTGCTGGCAGCCGGCGGCGCCTGGTGGTGGAAAAACCAGCAATCGCGCCCCGCACTGGCTGCGGATGTGGTGACGGACACCGCGACACCGGCAGTGTCGGCCCCGGTGGCGCCCCCAGCCATGGTGGAATCCGATGCCGCGCTGGCACCCAATGAAACGCTGGTGGCCCCAGCGCTGGCCCCGGAAACGCTGCCCGCGACCGGCGTGGCGCCGGTAGAGGCCGAGGCGGCTGCCCCGGCCCCCGCGCCGGCCCGCCCACCCGCGCGCAAGCCGGTGCGCCAGCAGACCTTGGATGATTTGTTGAATTGAAGGAGAGCCCTGTGAAGCTGTTGATGAAAATATCCGCCCTGGTATCGGTGCTGGCACTGGCCGGTTGCGCTGCCCCGCCCCCGGAGCCCGCGCCCGTGGCGGCGCCCGCAGTGCCGGTGCAGGTGGAGTGCGGTGTCGCATCGCCCCCCGGCTGCCGTGAGCCTGCCATCCCCGCCGCCTTGGTGGCCTGGGAGCAGAAGATGAAGGCGGAGATCGCCGAAGCCGAGGCTTTGCGCACACGTGCCGTCGAGGCCATGGCGGCCTTGCCCGTCAAGCAGCGCATTGCCGGCAGCCAGGCCCACACCACCGAGCAGGTCTTCAGCACCAGCCAGTCGCCCGCCACGCGCAAGCTGCCGGTGCTCGACTCGGTCTCGCTCGACCTGCCCTGGGCGGCCAAGGCACGCAAGGAGCACAAGGATGCGATGGTCGCGGTGAAGGACATCGCCACCATGATGGCCGACAACCGAGGTGGTGCCACCATCTATGTGACCGTCTCGCCCCGTGATCTGCGCGCCAAAAAGGTCAACACCAATTCGGGCACCGCGCCCACGGAGGCGGGCAACCCGGTAGAGGTCAAGAAATCGGCCGACAAGAATGTGCCCCCCGGTATCGAGCATTTCGTGATCCAGGCCAAGCCCTGGCCCGGCCGCATCGACTGAGCACGCGGCCAGCCCCCCATACCCGCCATGCGCTCTCTCAGGGGCCTTGGCGGGGCAGCTATACGGTAACCACGACGAAGGAATCGCAGATGTCTTCTCCCCAATCGATGCTGAAGTCCATTGACTTTGGCCAACTGATGCGAGCGGCCGAGGGGCTGACGCAGTGGCGCGTGCTCGGCCTGTCCTTTCTGACCTGGCTGGCCGGTGGCCTGGTGCTGGTGGGCGGGCAGATGCTGGCCACCCGCGCGGGCAGCATGCTCTTGGCACTGCTGTTTCTGGTCATCTCCTCGGTGGTGTTCTCGGCGGGCATGTCGGCCGTCGGCATCCTGCTGCAGGACAAGGCCAAGGATGTGGAGCAGCGCAGCGTGGCGGCCGCCATCCGCGCTGGCTTGCTGTGTGTGCCCCGCTTCATCCTGTTTGGTCTGCTGGTGCTGGCCGTGGTGCTGGGCCTGTGCCTGGTGGCGGCCATTGTGTATTTCGTCTGCAAGATCCCGTTCATCGGGCCCATCCTGCTGTTCTTTGCCCACCCGGTGATGGTGATCGCCGCCTCGGTGTTCTTCATCGCGCTGTACTGGGTGGCGGCGCCCTTGCTGGCCCCGGCCATCTGGGATGGCCGTTCGCTGCGCCGCGCCGTATCGCTGGTGCTGGCCGTGGTGCGCACGCGCCTGGTGCCCTTGGTGCTGATGTTGCTGGCGCTGTACATCGTCATCACGGTGATCACCCTGGTGGTGTTCACCGGCTTCATCCCCGGCTTTGCCTATATGACGGCCATTGCCAGCGCCATGATCGGCCCGAGCATGATGGCCTCGATGGGCGGCATGGGCAACTCCGCCGCCTTTGGCGCGATGGCCAGCAGCGGCCATATGCTGGCTGGCACCTTGTCGACCGTGATCCTGTTTGCCGTGCTGATGGCGCTGACCATGCAGGTGATGATCATGGGCGTGAACATCATCTACCTGATGGTGACCGATGGCCTGGACGAGCAAGGCACCGAAGAGAGCCTGCAGGCCGGCATTGACCTGGCGCGCGAAAAGGCCCGCCAGGCCCAGGGCATGGCCCGCGAGGCGGCTGACAAGGTGCGCCATGCCACCCATCTGGATGGCCATGGCCACCAGGGCGCTGCGACGCGCGCACCTGCCGCGCCGGTGCCACCGGCGGCCCCTCAGACCGATATCTTTGCGCCGGTGGCTACGCCTGTCGCGCCTGCCCCAGCGCCGCATAGCCCAGCCGCCCCTGTGAGCCCTTCACCTGCGCCGGTGGCACCTGTGACGCCCGCTCCCGTACAGCCTCCGGTCGCAGCCGCACCGGTTGTTGGTGCTGCGGCTGCCGCCAGTGGCGCAGCGATGGTGCCCCCCGCAGTGGCACCCGTGGCCCCGCCTGTTGCAACCCCCGCTGCCAGCCCGGTAGCGGAGCCCCCCGTCGCTGCAGCGCCCCTGCTGCGTTGCCGCAGCTGCTTTGAGGCCGTGGCGGCCGACGATGTATTCTGCGGGCACTGCGGCTTTCAGCTGAAGTAATGGCTGGCAGCATTTACCGAGGGCGCGAAAGCGCCCTTTTTCTTGGCACGCTGTATCCCGCCTGCGCGCGCAGGCTGATTGGTAAAAGAGTGTTGTCAATCCGGGCAAAACGGCGGAGCGGCTGCGGCGATTCACGTCAGGCAGGTTACACTTTGCCGATTCATGTCCAGTAACTAGATCGGCTTATAACCATGTCAGGTGAAACGACCCAGCGCAGCGGTTTCGATATGAAAAGCGCCCAGTTGCCGGTGGTTGCGTTCGCTTTGCGCTCTGCCGACCTGGAGCAGCTGGCGCAGGAGTTTACCGAGCGGTTTGGCAGCGACTCCACGTTTTTTGACCATGACCCGGTGCTGATCGATCTGGCGCATTTGCGTGAGGCCGATGAGGACATCGACTTTGTGGCCCTGGTGGCTTTGCTGCGGCAGTACCGCACCACGCCTGTGGCCGTGCGCGGTGGCAGTGATGCGCAGATGGCCAGCGCCTACGCAGCCGGCCTGATGGCCGCGCCCGAGGCGCCACCGGCGCGCAAGGCGGCCGAGCCCGAGGTGCGCGAGGTCGAAGTCGAGGTGATCAAGGAAGTGCAGCTGCCGGCCAAGGCCAGCTTGCGGGTTGACAAGCCCATGCGCTCGGGCCAGCAGGTCTATGCGGCGGGCAGCGATGTGATCGTCAACGCCGTTGTCAGCTACGGCGCCGAGGTGATTGCCGATGGCAACGTCCATGTCTATGGGCCCTTGCGTGGCCGGGCCGTGGCAGGGGCACGGGGTGACAAGACTGCGCGCATTTATTGCACCTGTTTTGAGCCGCAGCTGGTGTCCATCGCGGGCATCTACCGCACGGTCGAATCGGATTGGCCGGCCGAGCTGGCAGGCAAGGCGGCGGTGGTGCGGCTCGAAGGTGAGAAACTGCTGATCGAGCCGCTGTGACAGGCACAAGGGCGCAGCCCCGGCTGGGCTTTGGACAATTGAGGACGTAAAGGGAACGGATCGAAAGATGGCAAAAATCGTCGTTATAACTTCCGGCAAGGGCGGAGTTGGAAAAACTACCACCAGTGCAAGCTTTGCGGCCGGGCTGGCGCTGAGTGGCCACAAAACTGCGGTGATCGACTTCGATGTCGGCCTGCGCAATTTGGACCTGATCATGGGCTGCGAGCGCCGCGTGGTCTATGACCTGATCAATGTGATCCAGGGAGAGGCCAACCTCAACCAGGCCCTGATCAAGGACAAGCAGCTTGAGAACCTGTTCATCCTGGCCGCGTCGCAGACGCGCGACAAGGATGCGCTGACGCAAGAAGGCGTTGAGAAGATTCTCAAGGACCTGGGCGACATGGGTTTTGACTACATCGTTTGCGATTCGCCCGCCGGCATCGAGAGCGGTGCCTTGATGGCCATGCACTTTGCCGATGAGGCGCTGGTGGTCACCAACCCCGAGGTGTCGTCCGTGCGTGATTCGGACCGCATCCTGGGCATGCTCAGCTCCAAGACCAAGCGCGCCATCGATGGGGCCGAGCCGATCAAGGAGCATTTGCTGATCACCCGCTACAACCCCAACCGGGTGCAGGACGGCCAGATGCTGTCGCTGGAAGATATCCAGGACATTCTGCGCATTCCGCTGATTGGTGTGATTCCCGAGTCGGAATCGGTGCTGCAGGCCTCCAACCAGGGCACGCCTGCGATCAACCTGAGCCAGACCGATGTGTCGGAAGCGTACAAAGATGTGGTGTCGCGCTTTTTGGGCGAAGACAAGCCGATGCGCTTTATCGATGCGCAAAAGCCGGGTTTCTTCAAACGTATTTTCGGGAGGTAAGTCTGATGTCCTTGCTGTCCCTGTTCTTGGGTGAAAAGAAGAAGACCGCTTCGGTCGCCAAGGAGCGGCTGCAGATTATTTTGGCGCGTGAGCGCACGGGCCGCAGCAATAACCAGCCCGACTATCTGCCAGCCCTGCAAAAGGAGCTGATGGCCGTGATTGCCAAGTATGTTTCCATCAATCCCGACGATGTACGCGTCAATCTCGAACGACAAGACAATCTCGAAGTCTTGGAAGTGAAGATCGAGCTGCCGGACAAATAAGTTTTCTAGGTCTGAAGTGTTTGTTCGTGGTGCATGTGTGCTGCGGCGAATGCTTAGTCTGGCGGGGGCTTTGGTGGTTTTCGTATTGGGGTGGCGATATGGGCCCGCATGCGTTGTTGTGGCGCCTTGCCATACCAAAGTATTGTCTGCGGCGCCACGCCTAGCCTGCGGGCCCATCTCGCCATTGGGGTGGGTGGTTCGGGGCGCTGTGCGCGCTGCTGGCTTCGCTGTTGAAAACCGAATTCCACTGTTGGGTTCCCTATTCTTTCCTCCAAAAACAAACGCGACCTTCGGGTCGCGTTGTCGTTGGGGGTAAGTTTGTGGATTTCTGGCTGCGCTGGGATAAGTTGCTGGCTTATCCACATTTCTATGCACATCCGGGCGTTTATCCCCTCAGTTATGCACTGGGCTCGGCCGTGTTGTCGTAGGCGTGGGCTTTCCAGTATTTGAAGGTGCCTTGGGCGGTGGCCAGGATGCGGCGGTCGGCGTCGTAGATGTTGGCTTGGCAGGTGCAGAGCGAGCGGCCCTGGTTGATGACCCAGCCTTCGGCGACCAGGGGGCCACGGCCGGGGTAGATGAAGCGCGAGGACATTTCGACGGTGACGGCGGTGCTGGAGGGCGCGCCGGGGGCCAGCACGGCGGCGCGCGACATGGCCACGTCGAGCAGGGTCATCAGGATGCCGCCATGCGCGGCGGGCAGCTGGTTGCACAGTTCTTCGCGCAGATCGGGCAGGTGCACGCGCACGATGCCGTCTTCAAAGTTCGGATCCTGGCGGGCGCCGATGAGGCGCAGAAACGGCACGCGGGTGTTGAGGTCCTCGATGCTCAGCTGGGGGCGGGAAGGTGTGGTGCTCATGCGGCGGCCTTGGCTTCACGCACCATGTTGCGCGCAATGATGATCTGCTGGATCTGGGTCGTGCCTTCGTAGAGGCGGAACAGGCGCACATCGCGGTAGAAGCGCTCGATGCCGTACTCGGCCATATAGCCCGAGCCGCCCAGGATCTGTACCGCGCGGTCGGCCACGCGGCCGCACATCTCGGTGGCAAACATCTTGGCGCTCGATGCCTCGGTGGAGACGTTCTGGCCGGCATCACGGCGGCGCGCCGCGTCGATGGTCATGCACTCGGCGGCATACAGCTCAGCCTGGCTGTCGGCCAGCATGGCCTGCACCAGCTGAAAATCGCAAATCGCCTGGCCAAACTGCTTGCGCTCCAGCGCATAGTGCAGCGCGTCGTGCAAGATGCGCTTGGCGCAGCCCACCGCTACGGCGGCGATGTGGATGCGGCCTTTTTCCAGCACCTTCATCGCCGTCTTGAAGCCCCGGCCCTCTTGCAGGCCGATCAGGTTGGCGGCGGGTACCTTGACGTTGTCAAAGATCACATCGCAGGTGTGGGCGCCGCGCTGGCCCATTTTCTTGTCGTACTTGCCAAAGCTGATGCCCGGGCTCTTGGCATCGACGATGAAGGACGACACACCGCCCGCGCCCTTGTCGGCCGGGTTGGTACGCGCCATCAGGGTGAACATGCCGGCATGGGGCGCATTGGTGATAAAGCGCTTGGTGCCGTTGACCAGGTAGTGGTCGCCTTGCTTGATGGCCGTGGTGCGCAGGGAGGCCGCGTCCGACCCCGCTTCGGGCTCGGTCAGCGCAAACGAGGCGATCACCTCGCCCGTTGCCATCTTGGGCAGCCATTCGGCCTTCTGTTCCTCAGTGCCATCCATCAGGATGCCTTGCGAGCCGATGCCCACCGTGGTGCCAATCACCGAGCGAAAGGCGGGCGAGGTCTGGCACAGCTCCAGCAGCACATGCACTTCCTCTTCCATCGTCAGCTCCAGCCCGCCGAATTCTTCGGGGATGGTCAGGCCAAACAGGCCCAAATCGCGCATCTCTTGCACGATGGCTTCGGGGATCTCGTCGGTCTCGGCGACTTCGTTCTCGGCGGGCACCAGGCGCTCGCGTACAAAGCGGCGCACGCTGTCGAGCAGCGCCTCCAGGGTTTCTGGGTCTCGAATCATGAAATGTTCTCTCTCTCCAGGGCTTTAAAGCGTTGCCGCCGTGCCCAAAATCGCGGTGGACTGGCTGGACAAGGTGCCGCCATTGCCATGGGCCAGGGCCAGCTGGGCGCCCGCCACCTGGCGCTCGCCGCAGTTGCCACGCAGCTGGCGCACCGCCTCGATCAGCGCAAAGATGCCGTACATGCCCGGGTGCACGCAGGACAGGCCCCCGCCATTGGTGTTGACCGGCAGGCTGCCACCCGGCGCAATCGCGCCGCTGGCGACAAAGGCACCGGCTTCGCCCTTGTTGACAAAGCCCAGGTCTTCCAAAAAGAGCAGGGTGTTGATGGTGAAGGCGTCGTAGAGCTCGACCACATCCATGTCCTGCGCCGTCAAGCCCGCCATCGCAAAGGCCTGCGCGCCCGATTGGCTGGCGGCCGTCACGGTCAAATCCGGCATCGACGAGATCTGGCGGTTCCAGCAGGCCGTCGCATTGCCCAGCACATAGATGGGCGCGTTGGGGCCACGCTGGGCATCTGCTGCGCGGCTGAGCACAAAGGCGCCGCCTCCGTCGGTTACCAGGCAGCAATCGCGCACGCTAAGGGGGTCGGCCACCATGCGGGCGCCCAGTACCTGCTCGATGGTCAGCGGCTCGCGCATGAAGGCCTCGGGGTTCTTCTGGGCCCACTGGCGGGCCGAGACGGCTACGGCAGCCAGCTGCTCGCGCGTGGTGCCGTACTGGTGCATGTGGCGGGCGGCGGCCATCGCGTAGGCAGCCACCGGCATCGTCGGATCAAAGGGGTGCTCAAAGGGCTGCGGGTCCATGAACTTGCGCGCAGCGGTCGATTCTTTGCGGCCAAAGGCGGCTGAGCGCTGGGCGCTGCCGTAGCAGACCAGCACATGGTTGCACTGGCCGGCTTCCAAAGCCATGATCGAGGGCAGCAGGTGGGCGATAAAGCTGGAGCCGCCTACCATCGTGCCGTTGATGTAGTTCGGGTTGATGCCCAGGTGTTCGATCACCGGCATGGGCCACATGGTGGCGTTGACGCTGCAGGTGGCCAGGCCATCGATGTCTTGCATGCTCAGGCCCGCATCGGCAACGGCCGCATGGGCGGCGCGTGCGAGCAGCAGCATGTCGTCCGAGCCCGGCGCTTCGCCGCAGCCATAGGTGGCCACGCCGGTGATGGCGGCCTTGCCGCGCAGCGCACGCAGGCCGCTGCTGGTATGTACTTGTGCCATGTTTTATCCCTCTTGTTATGCGGCTTTGAACACCACCAGGCCCTTGCCGTTGTGCGTGGTCACCTCGGCCTGCACGGCCAGGCCAATCTTCACCTCGGTCGGCGCCATGCCTTCGACGCGGCTCATCATGCGCGGGCCTTCGGCCAGGTCGACCAGAGCAACGTTGTAGTCACCACCGGCCTCTGGTTTGCGGCGGATCACCGTGGTGGAGTAGACCGTGCCTTTGCCGCTGGCTTGCTCCCAGGCCAGCGCATCGCTGCCGCAATGCGGGCACAGCTCACGGGGGTAGAAGATGGCCTGGGCACAGGCCTTGCAGCGCTGAAGCTGGAAGCTGCCTGTATCCAATGCAGCCTGGTACTGGCTTGACATCGAGGGTGTCATTGCGGAATCTTTCTGAGGAGATAGCGGATGCTGAAGCATGGCCCCATTGCCTGCTGCACGCAATTATTGGTTGCCGAAGAGGGGGTTTGGCCGCGCTTGACGAACCTGGGTGACAGCAGTTTGGTGCGGGATGCCATCAGGGTTTTCTAGGCTTTGGCGCAGGCTAAGGCGGCGCTTGGCAAATGCAGAAACCAGTGCGCTGGAAATCTCTAGCATCGTCTGTCAAACGCTTTCTATAAAACCGGAGACAAGACATGAAAAAGACCGCGCTGGCTTTGGCCGTGGCCGCATGCTGCATAACGGGCGCGCAAGCGCAGGGCATCTCAGACAATGTCGTCAAGATTGCCGTGCTCAGTGACATGTCCGGCCCTTATGCCGATACGGCAGGGCGTGGCTCGCTGGAGGCCACCCGCATGGCGGTGGAGGACTTTGGCGGCACGGTCGCTGGCAAGAAGATCGAGGTGGTGTTTGCCGACCACCAGGGCAAGGCCGATGTCGGCGCCAGCCGTGCACGCACCTGGTTTGATACCGACGGCGTAGACGTGGTGGTGGACCTGAACAACTCGGCCGTCGCGATGGCGGTCTACAACCTGGCCAAGGAACGCAACAAGCTGGTGCTGACCTCGGGCGGCGCATCGGATGCGCTGACCAGCGAGGCCTGCATGCCGACGGCCATCCACTACACCTACGACACCTATGCGATGGCCAGCGGCGTGGCCCATGCCATGCTGGAAAAGGGCAAGAACGACTGGTACATCATGGCGGTGGACTATGCCTTCGGCAAAGCAGGCGCCGAGACGGTCACCAATATCGTCACCAAGGGCGGCGGCAAGATTGTGGGCCGCACCAACTTCCCGCTCAACGCCAGCGATTTCTCGTCCTTCGTGCTGCAGGCGCAGGAGTCCAAGGCCTCGGTGGTCACCTTGGTGAGCGCGGGCAATGACACCATCAACGCCATCAAATCGGCCAAGCAGTTTGGCCTGATGCAAAAGCAGACCGTGGCACCGCAGTTCATGTTCATCCAGGATGTGCATTCGCTGGGCCTGCGCACTGCCCAGGGCCTGACCTTTGCCACCGCCTTCTACTGGGACCGCACGCCCGAGACGCGCGCCTTCTCGCAGCGCTTTTTTGAGCGCATGGGCAAAAAGAGCATGCCCTCGATGGTGCATGCTGGCACCTACTCGGCCGTTACCCAGTACCTCAAGGCCGTGGCCGCCATCAACTCGGACGATGGCCCAGCGGTGACCAAGTACCTCAAGTCCAACAAGATCGAGGACTTCTTCAGCCAGAACGGCCATGTGCGCGAGGACGGCCGCATGGTGCACGACCTCTACCTGGCCCAGGTCAAGTCGCCCGAAGAATCCAAGGGCCCTTGGGACTATTACAAGATCCTCGCCACCATCCCGGGTGACAAGGCCTTCCGGCCCATGGCCGATGGCAAATGTGCTTTCGTGAAGAAGTAACCACAGCCTTATCCACAAGCCACGCGGTCTTCTTGTCAGAAAGACCGCGTTGTGCCTTCCAAACCCCTGGCAGGAGCCACCCATGTCCCATGCTTATCCACAGTTGCAACTGTTTATCAACGGCCAATGGCTGTCCGCCGAAGGCCGCAAGAGCGAGCCAGTCATCAACCCGCTCGACGAATCCACGCTGGGCCAGCTGCCCCACGCCAGCGCCGCCGATCTGCAGGCCGCCCTGCAGGCGGCCAACGCGGCTTTTGAAGGCTGGAAACGCACGTCGCCGCTGGCCCGCTCGGACATCTTGCGCAAGGCTGCCGGCCTGATCCGCGAGCGGGCGGACCACATTGCCCGCTGCATGACCCTGGAGCAAGGCAAGCCGGTGCGCGAGGCCAAGCTCGAAGTGCTGGCCGCCGCTGACACCTATGACTGGTATGCCGAAGAAGGCCGCCGCAACTACGGCCGCCTGGTGCCGGGTAAGACGCCCACGCAGCGCATTGCGGTGCACCATGAGCCCGTGGGCGTCTGCGCTGCCTTTGCGCCCTGGAACTTCCCCGCCATCACCCCGGCGCGCAAGATTGCGGGCGCCCTGGCTGCTGGCTGCACACTGATCCTGAAGCCGGCCGAGGAAACCCCCGTCACGGCGCAAGAGCTGGTGCGCGTACTGCACGACGCCGGCCTGCCCGCTGGTGTGCTGAACATGGTGTTTGGCGTGCCCGCCGAGGTCTCGGGCTACCTGCTCGACCAGCCCGAGGTGGCCAAGTTCTCGTTCACTGGCTCTACCGCCGTAGGCAAGATGCTGGCCTCGCATGCCGCCAAGAGCATGAAGCGCGCCACCCTGGAGCTAGGCGGCCATGCGCCGGTCATCGTCTGGAAGGATGCCGATATCGACAAGGCGGCCGATGCCCTGGTGGTAGGCAAGTTCCGCAACGCTGGCCAGGTCTGCATCTCGCCCACGCGCTTTTATGTGCACCGCGAGGTGTTCGACCGCTTTGTCAGCGCCTTTGTCGAGCGCACCAAGAAGCTCAAGGTGGGCAACGGCCTGGACGAAACCAGCCAGATGGGCCCCCTGGCCAACCCGCGCCGCATCGAGGCGCTGACCCGCCTGATCGCCGATGCGCAAGAGAAGGGCGCCACCTTGCACACCGGCGGCAAGCGCATGCCCGGCAAGGGCTTCTTCTGGGAGCCCACCGTCATCAGCAACCTGCCCGAAGACGCCGGCCTGATGAACGAGGAGCCCTTTGGCCCCGTCGCGCTGATCAATCCCATCGACAACCTGGACGAAGCCCTGCAGCGCGCCAACCGCCTGCAGTACGGCTTGGCCGCCTATGCCTTCACGCAGGACAGCGGCGTGCGCCAGCAGCTCTCTAACGGCGTGCAAACCGGCATGCTGGGCATCAACACCTTGAACATCTCCATGGCCGAGGCGCCGTTTGGCGGCGTCAAGGAAAGCGGCTGGGGCTCGGAATGCGGCATTGAAGGGCTGCAGGCTTACTGCAATATCAAGCTGGTCAGCGAAGACCAGTAAAACCTGCTGTTCCATTCTTGGGCCCCTGCTGCAAAGCCTCGGAATGGAACCAAAAGGCGCGCTGGGTATTCAGACTGCACAATCGCCGCTGGTGTGTACCCACTCCAGCGTTTTTTGTCTTTCAAAAATACAACTATGAGCGCTAGTTTGCAGATCGGGCCGTTTTCGCTGCCCTGGGGTTTGGTGATTTTGATGCTGGCCTGGTTGGTGGCCGATGTGCTGTTGGCGCGCTGGGCGCGCAAGCGCGGCCTGTCCACCACGCCACATGCCTGGCTGCTGCCGCTGCTGGCCCTGGTCGCCGCGCGCCTGGGCTTTGTGGCCCGCTATGCCGACGAGTACCTGGCGCAGCCGCTGTCGATGCTGAATGTGCGTGATGGGGGCTGGGAGCCCTGGGCCGCGCTGGCGGTGGCCGTTATCTATGTGTGGTGGCTGTGGCTGCGCAAAAAGGCTGTGTTCCAGCCGCTGGCGGGGGCGGCCGCGCTGTTTGGGGTGCTGTGGCTGGGCGGCCATGCCTTGGTGTACCAGTTCTCACCCAGCGCCAAGGCCCTGCCGCCGCTGTCGCTGGTGGCGCTCGATGCCCAAACCCATGTGCTCGACCAGTTCAAGGGCAAGCCGGTGGTCATCAACCTCTGGGCCAGCTGGTGCACCCCTTGCGTGCGTGAGATGCCCGCCCTGCTGGAGGCGCAAAAGCGCTACCCGCAGGCCCAGTTTCTGTGGGTGAACCAGCAGGAGGCGCCTGAGGTGGTGCTCAAGGCCGCACGCGGCTTTGGCCTGCCCGATGGCCAGGTGCTGCTGGACCCGCGCAACAGCATGGGCGAGGTGGCCGGCAGCCGCGCGCTGCCCACCACCTTGTTCTATGACGCGAGCGGCCAGCTGCAAGGCCAGCGGGTGGGTGAGCTGTCGGGGGCGAGCCTGAACGACTTCATGCAGAAGATCGTGCCGGCTACGACGCCGTAGCGCTTGCGGGCGCTGCAGCCGCCTGCTCGGCCTCCAGCCGGGCCTGCAGCTCGCGCTTCATCACCTTGCCATTGGCATTCACCGGCAGCTCATCGATGGCGATGATGCGTGCAGGCCGCTTGTAGGGCGCGAGGTGCTCGCGCAGGTGCGCTTGCAGCGCCTGCAGGTCAGGCGGATGGCGGGCATCCTGCACCACAAAGGCGATCACGGCCTCATTGCCATCGGCTTCTTTCTGGCCCACGACGGCTGCGCGCTGGATGCCGGGAAAGCTCCCCAGTGCATGCTCGACCTCGCTGGGGTAGACGTTGAAGCCCGAGCGGATGATCATCTCCTTGAGGCGACCGACGACAAACAGCGCGCCATCGGCATGCAGCTCGCCCAGGTCGCCAGTGGCGTACCAGCCGCCTTCGCGCAGCGCCGCTGCCGTGGCTTCCGGATCGCGAAAGTAACCGGGCATCAGGCCCGTGCCCCGCACCCAGATCTCGCCCCGCTCGCCGCTGGCCAGCGGTTGGCCGCTGTGCGTGTCCACAATCTGCAGCTGCGCGCCATCAATGCAGTAACCGGCGCTGGTGTCGCTGCGCGCTTCGTCGATGCGCGTCAGGTGCAGCGAGCCGGCGTATTCGCTCATCGCATAGCCGTGGTGCAAGGTCTGACCAAACAGCGCCTCGACCTTGTTTTTCAGCGCCAGATCGAGTGGGCCGGCCCCCGTGTAGAGGTAACGCAGATGAGGCGCGGCGGGCTGGCTGATGCCATGCTGCTCGCAGTGCTGCAAGAGGCGCGCAAACAAGGTGGGCGGGCCTTGCAGCTGGGTAATGCCGTGGTGGGCCAGCGCGTCCAGCAGGTCAGCAGGCTCGAACTGGCTGCGCATCTCCAGCGCGGCACCGGCCGACAGCGACGCGAGCAGCACCGTGCCCAGGCCAAAGATATGGGTCATCGGCACAAAGGCGTAGACCTTGTCATCGGGCCCCAGCCGGCGCGACTGGGCCGAGACCCGCGCAAAGTGCGCCACACCGCGCTGGCTCATCAGCACACCCTTGGGGGTGCCGGTGGTGCCGGAGGTGAAGATGATGGCCGCGACCGGGTTGCCGTCCGGCTCAGGCTCGGCCAGCGCATCGGCGCGCACCGCCGTGTGGGCCAGGCCCGGCACGCAAGAGGGGCTGACGCCATAGCGCTCGGCGTGAGTCGCCGCCGCCTTGGAGACGTGGTCGGTGAAATACACTACCCGCGCATCGGCCTTGTCAGCAAAGCCGCGCACCTCGCCGGGCGCCATACGGGCATTGACGCCGCAGGCCCAGGCGCCGACGCGGCTGCAGGCCAGCAGCAAGGCCGCGTGCTCGGGGCAGTTCTCGGCGACCACCAGCACGCGGTCGCCGCTGCGCACATGCAGCGCGCGCAGCTCCGCCTCCAGCGCATCGACCAGGCGGCCCAGGTCGGCATAGCTCAGGGTGCGACCGGGCAGGTGGATGAAGGGCCGGTCCGGGGCCTCTTGCAGCCAGCGGTCCAGAAACTGGTGAATGCGAAATTCCGTGTTGTTCATCGTCAGTCCACCACAATGCCCTGGGTCACCGTGGACCACATCTGGCGTTCCTTGGCGGCGCGCTCGCTCAGGGTCTGAGGGCTGCCGGTCCATTCGTCGTAGCCCAGCTCCTTGTACTTGGCCTTCAGCTCAGGCTGGGCCAGCGCGGCATTGATGGCCTTGTTCAGGCGCGTCTGCAACTCGGGCGACATGCCCTTGGGGCCGTAGACGGCATACCAGCCGCCCACATCAAAGCCCTTGAGGCCTTCGATGCCACTCTCGGCCAGGGTCGGCACATCGGGCAGCGCAGGGTTGCGCTGGGGCGAGGTGACGGCAATCGGGGTCACCTTCTTGCCGTGGATGTAGGTGCCGGCGGTGCTGATGATGTCCATCATCATGTTGATCTGGCCGCCCATCACATCGGTCATCGCTGGCGCGTTGCCACGGTAGGGCACATGGTTCAAATCGATGCCGCTGCGCTTGGAAAACAGCAGCACTCCCAGGTGGTTGGAGCCGCCCACGCCCGCCGAGGCATAGCTGAGCTTGCCGGGGTGGGCCTTGGCATAGTCCACCAGCGCCTGCGTGGTCTTGAAGGGCTCGTTGTTGTTGGCCACCAGCACGTTGTAGTAGCTCAGCACCGGTGCGATGGGGGTCAGGTCCTTGACCGGGTCGAACTGCATCTTGCGCATCACATTGGGGCTGATGGTGATGGTGGGGCTGGCGGCAAACCACAGGGTCAGGCCATCGGGGTTGGCGCGCGAGGTCTCGTTGCCCGCCAAGGTGGCATTGGCGCCGGTCTTGTTGTCGACCATGACCGTCGTGCCCAGCTCTTTGGACAGCGCAATCGAGAACAGGCGTGCGCCCTGGTCCACCGGCCCGCCGGCCGAGTAGCCGACGATCAGGCGCACCGGAGCGCCCGAACCCAGGCCCCCTTGGGCTTGGGCTAGGGTACACAGGCTGAGGGCGGCGGCGGCCGTGGCGGCCAGCAGGCTGCGGCGGTGGATGAAGGTCATGTCTTGTCTCCTGGTTTTTTGTAAATGGTGGCGATGGCTGATCAGTAGCGTTCGAATACAGCAGCAATGCCCTGGCCGCCGCCGATGCACATGGTCTCCAGGCCATAGCGGCCCTTGCGGCGTTCCAGCTCATGCAGCAGGGTGGCCAAAATCCGCACGCCCGTCGCACCAATCGGGTGGCCCAGCGAGATGCCCGAGCCGTTCACATTCAGGCGCTCGGCATCGTTCCATTCCAGGCCTTCCAGCACAGCCAGCACCTGGCAGGCAAAGGCCTCGTTGATTTCGACCAGGTCCATGTCGTTCATCGTCAGGCCCAGCTTGCCCAGCAGTTTTTTGACGGCGGGCACCGGGCCAATGCCCATGCGCGAAGGCTCACAGCCCGCAGCGGCCCAGCCGACCAGGCTGGCCATCGGCGTCAAGCCCAGCTCCTGCAGCTTGTCTTCGGCGACGATGAGGCAGGCGGCCGAGGCATCGTTTTGCTGGCTGGCATTGCCAGCGCTGACGGTGCCGCCCTTCATCAGCGCACGCAGCTTGCCCAGCGAATCCATCGTGGCATCGGCGCGAAAGCCTTCGTCGCGGCTGAACAAGCTGGGCTCGCCCTTGCGTTGCGGCACGCTGACGGGCACCACCTCGGCATCAAAGCGGCCGGCCTGCCAGGCGGCGGCGGCACGCTGGTGGCTGCGCAGCGCAAAGGCATCGGCCTCTTCGCGGCTGATGCCGTAGTCGCGCGCCAGGTTCTCGGCGGTCTCGATCATGCCGGAGATGGCACCAAAGCGCTCCACCGGTTGCGAGCGCTCGCGGCCCCGGTCCAGGCGGTCAAACATGGTGACATTGCCAGCGCGCTTGCCCCAGCGAAGGTCGGTGGTGTAGTACTCGATGTTGCTCATGCTCTCGACACCACCGGCGATCACCACATCGGCGGCGCCGCTTTGCACCATCATGCAGGCGGTGACCACGGCTTGCAGGCCACCGCCGCAGCGGCGGTCCAGCTGCATGCCCGGCACTTCCACCGGCAGGCCCGCCTGCAGCGCGGCCCAGCGGCCCACGCAAGGCGTTTCGCTGCTGGCATAGGACTGGGCAAACACCACATCGTCGATGCGGCTGGGGTCGATACCGCTGCGCTCGACCACGGCACGCACGGTGGTCGCTGCCAGGTCCTCGACCGAGACGGGGCGCAGGCTGCCTCCGTAGGTGCCCACCGGGGTTCGCAAAGGGGTGACGATGGCGGCTTTACGCATGTTTGTTTCTCCAAAAATTCGGTCAATTCAGCTGCTGGCGGGCTTGGGCCGCCAGCAGCTCTCGGTGTTCAGGCGCGGCGATGGCCAGCATCGCGCGCTGGCGCTGGGCCAGGCTCAGCCCGCGCAGGTCGGCCACGCCATGCTCGGTGACGATCAGGCCCGCATCGGCACGCGGCGTGGAGACCGGGCCGGACAGCTGCGCGACGATGCGCGACTGGCCGCGCGCGGTGGATGGCAGCGCCACAATCGGCAGGCCGCCATCGCAGGCGGCAGCGGCCCGCAAAAAGTCCATCGCGCCACCCACCGCGCCCAGGTATTTGCCGGCCACCACCTCGGCATTGATCTGGCCGCTCAGATCCACCTCGATCGCCGAGTTGATGGCGGTGAGTTGGTGGAGTTGGCCCAGTACCTGGGGGTTGTGGGTGTAGTCGGTGCCGGCAATGCGCAACGCGCGGTTGTGGTGGGCCCAGCGGCGGGTGCGGGCACTGCCCATCAGCAGGCCGGTGACGCAGGTGCCCACATCGATGCCCTTGCGCGCATTGGTGATGACGCCGGCGTCGACCAGGTCGGCCACGCGGTCGCCGATGGTGCCGCTGTGCACCCCCAGATCGCGGTGGCCTTGCAGCGCCTGCAGCACCGCATCGGGCAGGTTGCCAATGCCCAGCTGCAAGGTGGCGCCGTCTTCGACGCGGCTGGCGATCAGTTGCGCAATCGCCTCTTCAGCGGGGCCAATTTTCCCGGCGGGCACATCGACGACCGGTTGGTCGCTCTGCACCCAGGCATCCACATCGGCCAGGCGCAGGCTGGCGCCCGCGACCCAGGGCACATCGGCATTCACTTCGGCGATCACGCAGCGCGCATGGCGCATGGCAGTGACCAGGTAGTCATGGGCCAGGCCCAGGCTGCATTCGCCCTCCGCATTGGGGGGCGAGACCTGCACAAACACCACATCGATGGCGATGCGGCGGCTGGCGATCAGCTGCGGAATCTGCGAATAGTGGCAAGGAATCGGATCGAGCACACCGGCCATGCCGAGCGCGCGGTGCGAGCCACCAGCGGCATAGCCACGCATGTCGATGGCATCGGCATGTGCAGGCAGCAGGGTGTTGGCGCCGCCAATGCCCAGAAAGACGCTGGTGCGCGCAAAGCGCTGGCGCTGGGCCACATAGGCCTGGATCAGCGACAGCGGCTCGGCAGCCGACTGGCCCCAGACGATGCTGTCGCCGGCGCGGATGAACTGCGCCAGGTCCAGATCCGCCAGCGCGATCTGCCGGCCTTCTCCCATGCTCATGGCTGGGCGGCAGCCAGGCTGGCATTGCCATGGCTGAGCACCACAATGCCGCGCTCGACCACCAGTGCGCGGAACTGCAGCGCATCACCTTCTTGCCAGATTTCGGTGCGCAAGGTTTCGCCCGGAAAGACCGGTGACGAAAAGCGCGCATGCATGCTGCGCAGCAGGCTGGCATCGCCGTTGCAGGCCGTCATCACCAGCGCATGGCAGACCATGCCGTAGGTGGCCAGTCCGTGCAGGATGGGCTTGTCAAAACCTGCTGCCTGGGCCACTTTCGGATCGGCATGCAAGGGGTTGTAGTCGCCCATCAGGCGGTAGAGCAGGGCCGCCTCAGGCCGGATGGTGTGGGTGTAGGTCCAGCGCGGGGCGGTGTCGGGCGTGGGGGTCAGCGCCGGCAGCGAGGCGTCGCTGGGCTGGCCACCCAGCGCCTCGCTGTAGCCGCCGTCACCCCGGCAAAAGGTTACCTGCTCCAGGGTGGCGTACAGCGTGCCATCTTCGCCTTCCAGGCTGCGCTCGCTCACCACAATCGCGCCCTTGCCTGCGCCCTTGTCGATCACCCGCGTGACCTTGGTCTTGCCCACCACCTTGCCATCGGCTGGCAGCGGCTGGTGGATGGTGGTGCGCTGCTCGCCATGCACCAGCTTGACCCAGTCGATCCCGGTGTCCGCCTCCTTGGCCCAAAAGCCCGGATAGCCCAGCACCGAGCTCATCGTGGGCAGGGCCTGCAGCGCTTGGTCCATGCCCTCGTAGACCAGCGGCAGGTTGCGGGTATCGAGCGGGTCATTGCCCACGCCCAGGCTCAGCGCATACAGCATGGTGTCGCGCTGCGAAAAATCCTGGTGCACCGGCGCAAACGGCCGGGCCTTGAGTTGCTGGTAGTTGATGGTCATGGTCGTTGTCTCTGGGGTTGTTGTCGTGCGACGGCAGGGTGAGCGCTATGGATGGGTGTTTTGGTGTTCTTGCAAGGCCACCAGGGGGCATCTATGAAACTGGCAGAGCACACCTACTGGGCTACGTTGTTCGATACCGCTCGACCTACCGTACGCCATGCTCAAAACTGGCGCACACGTACAAACTGGCACCGACGAAGGGCCGCCCCGCACGGAGGGTGCCGTCCCCCTTCCCACGCGAAGCGTGAGAGAAGGGGGAAGCCGCAAAGCGGCTCAGGGGGATGCCTCTTAAACCGGGTCCCAGCTGAACACCTCGCCCGAGCGCTCCATCGGCACAAACGACGATTTGAGCGCCGGCATCGCGTGCGAGGCGATGTCCTCAGGCGTCCAGCCCTCGCCCTGGTGCACCGAGCGCAGCGGGCGCGGTTGGCTCATCAGGAAGATCTCGTTATTGCGCACCGCAAACACCTGGGCGTTGACGTCCTGGGCCTGCTCGCTCAGCAGGTAGACGGCCAGCGGCGCAATCTTGTTGGGGGTCATCTGCTTGAGCTTGTCCACGCGCGCCTGCTGCTCGGGCGTGTCGGTAGGGATGGAGCCGATCATGCGGCTCCAGGCAAAGGGGGAGATGCAGTTGCTGCGCACATTGAACTTGGCCATGTCCAAGGCAATGCTCTTGGACAGCGCGACGATGCCCAGCTTGGCGGCCGAGTAGTTGGCCTGGCCCAGGTTGCCGATCAGGCCGGAGGTGCTGGTCATGTGCACCATGGCACCGCTCTCCTGCTCCTTGAAGTGGTTGGCGGCCGCGCGCGCCACATAGAAGCTGCCGTAGAGGTGGACCTTGATGACGGCATCCCACTCGTCCACGCTCATCTTGTGGAAGAAGCGGTCGCGCAGAATGCCGGCGTTGTTGACGATGCCATCGAGCTTGCCAAAGCTGTCGAGCGCGCACTGCACGATCTTGGCGGCGGCATTGGCGTCCGAGACCGTGTCGGTATTGGCGACCGCGTCGCCACCGGCGGCCTTGATCTCGTTGACGACCTTTTGCGCGGGGCCGTCGTCATGGCCTTCGCCGGTGGTGGAGGTGCCGATGTCGTTGACCACCACCTTGGCGCCTTGCTGGGCCATGGCCAGCGCCATATCTCGGCCTATGCCACCCCCAGAACCGGTGACGATAACGACTTTGCCTTCGAGCATGGTGGACATGTCTGCTTTTCCTTGGATCTGTGTGTGTAGATGAATGCAACCAGCATGCCGTCCATTAAGCGCATTGCCAATTCGCAAATGCGTAGGCAGGGCTTTGGCAAACTGAAACGGCAGGTTCAAAAACCAGGGCTAACCCTTTGTCTTCACCGCTGTAAAAGGAGAGGTTCCAATCTCTGCGATTGCTTTGGGGGGCCGAGCCTGCGACAGTGCCACCATGTCGCAAACCCCTGAATCTTCTGCCGCCTCGCTCTCTGCCGAGCAGGTCGCCCATTTGCAAAGCTGGATCAACAAAACCGAGACCACGCAGGACCTGGTGGCCCGCACGGCCGTGACCGGCCTGTCTGCCACCCTGGACCGCGATGACGCCCCGGCCCAGGACGGCGACAGCCTGCCGCCGCTGTGGCACTGGATGAACTTTCTGCCGGTGGCGCGGCAAAGCCTGCTGGGGCCGGACGGCCACCCGGCGCGTGGCGGCTTTTTGCCCCCGGTGCCACTGCCCCGGCGCATGTGGGCGGGCGGCCGCCTGCAGTGGCAGGCGGACAACCCACTGCGCATTGGCGAGCGCGTCGAGCGGGTCTCGCGCATCGCCTCGGTGGACCACAAGGTGGGCCGCTCGGGCGAGCTGCTGTTTGTGCTGGTGCAGCACAGCTATAGCAATGCGCGCGGCCTGGCGCTGACCGAAGAGCACGATATCGTCTACCGCGCCGCTGCCCAGCCCAGCGACCCGGTCCCCAAGCCCACCGCAGCCGACACCCAGGCCGCCTGGAAGCGCGAGATCACGGCCGACCCGGTGATGCTGTTCCGCTACTCGGCGCTCACCTTCAACGGCCACCGCATCCACTACGACCGCAGCTATGTCACGCAGGAAGAGGGCTACCCCGGCCTCATCGTGCATGGCCCGTTGATTGCCACCTTGCTGGTCGATCTGCTGCGCCGCAATGCGCCCGATGCCGTGCTGACCGACTTCTCGTTCAAAGCCATCCGCCCCACCTTTGATCTGCACCCCTTCACCGTGCTGGGCCAGCCCCAGGAGGATGGCAAGACCATCAAGCTCTGGGCGCATGACCACGAAGGCTGGCTGACGATGCAGGCCACCGCCACGATCCGCTGAAAACGCGCTCTCAACCCCGCTAACTCCGGCGGGTGGTGCATGCGCTCAAAAGCGCGCAGCCACCCCCATCGTCCCAAGTAGAACCACATGATCGAACATACCGGCTCCAACAACTTCCCCGAAATCCGCGATGCCATCCGCGCGCTCTGCGCCGAGTTCCCCGATGAGTATTTCCGCAAGGTCGATGAGGCGCGTGCCTACCCCGAAACCTTTGTCGAGGCCCTCACCAAGGCCGGCTGGCTGGCCGCGCTGATCCCGCAGGAATACGGTGGCTCGGGCCTGGGCCTGACGGAAGCCTCGGTCATCATGGAAGAGATCAACCGCTGCGGCGGCAACTCCGGCGCCTGCCACGGCCAGATGTACAACATGGGCACCTTGCTGCGCCATGGCTCGACCGCGCAGAAGGAAAAGTACCTGCCCAAGATCGCCAGCGGCGAATGGCGCCTGCAATCCATGGGCGTGACCGAGCCCACCACCGGCACCGACACCACCAAGATCAAGACCACGGCGGTGAAGAAGGGCGACAAGTACGTCATCAATGGCCAGAAGGTCTGGATCAGCCGCATCCAGCACAGCGATTTCATGATCCTGCTGGCGCGCACGACGCCGCTGGCCGATGTGAAGAAAAAGAGCGAAGGCATGTCGATCTTCATGGTTGACCTGCGCGAGGCCGAGAAAAAGGGCATGGCCGTGCGCCCCATCCTGAACATGGTCAACCACGAGACCAATGAGCTGTTCTTCGAGAACCTGGAGATCCCCGAGGAGAACCTGATCGGTGAAGAAGGCAAGGGCTTCAAGTACATCCTGGATGGCCTCAACGCCGAGCGCACCTTGATCGCAGCCGAGTGCATTGGCGACGGCTACTGGTTCCTTGACCGGGTGACCAACTATGTGCGCGACCGCGAGGTGTTTGGCCGCCCGATTGGCCAGAACCAGGGCGTGCAGTTCCCGATTGCGGACGCCTTCATCGAGGTGGAAGCGGCCAACCTGATGCGCTGGAAAGCCTGCGAGCTGTACGACAAGCACGAGCCCATGGGCGCCCAGGCGAATATGGCCAAGTACCTGGCTGCCAAGGCGAGCTGGGAGGCGGCCAATGCCTGCCTGCAGTTCCATGGCGGCTTTGGTTTTGCCTGCGAATACGACATCGAGCGCAAGTTCCGCGAGACGCGTCTGTACCAGGTGGCACCCATCTCCACCAACCTGATTTACTCCTACGTGGCCGAGCACATCCTGGGCCTGCCGCGCTCCTTCTGATGGCGCCGCGCAGCGAGAAAAACAGACAACCGGAGTCTTCATGACCAGACCATTGGACGGGATCACCGTCGTATCGCTGGAGCACGCAGTGGCAGCGCCTTTTTGCGCGCGCCAGCTGGCCGATCTGGGCGCGCGCGTCATCAAGGTGGAGCGGCCGGGCAGCGGCGATTTTGCGCGCGGCTATGACAGCCGGGTGCGCGGCCAGTCCTCGCATTTCACCTGGCTCAACCGCAACAAGGAAAGCCTGGCGCTGGACCTCAAGGATGCGGCATCCTTGGAGGCGCTCAAACAGCTGCTGGGCTCGGCCGATGTGCTGCTGCAAAACCTGGCACCGGGCGCTGCCGCGCGCATGGGCTTGTCGTACGAGGCCTTGCATGCAGAATTTCCGCGCCTGATCGTTTGCGACATCAGCGGCTATGGCGACAACGGCCCTTACCGCGACAAAAAAGCCTATGACCTGCTGATCCAGAGCGAGGCGGGCTTTCTGTCGGTGACCGGCACGCCCGAGACGCCGAGCAAATCGGGCATCTCGGTGGCCGATATTGCGGCGGGCATGTACGCCTATACCAATATCCTCTCGGCCCTGCTGCTGCGCGGCAAGACGGGCGAGGGCAGCCATATCGATGTGTCCATGCTCGAAGCACTGGGCGAGTGGATGGGCTACCCGCTGTACTACGCGTTCGAAGGCGCAGCGCCCCCGCCGCGCACCGGCGCATCGCACGCCAGCATCTACCCCTATGGCCCCTTTGTGGCTGGTGATGGCGGCACAGTGATGCTGGGCCTGCAAAACGAGCGCGAGTGGAAGATCTTCTGCGATCAGGTACTGCTGGCCCCGGCGCTGGCGACCGACGCGCGCTTTGACAGCAATGCCCAGCGCAATGCCAACCGCGCCGAGCTGCAGGCCGAGATTGTGCGCATCTTTGGCGCGCTCAAGGCCAGCGACGTGGTGCAGCGCCTGGACGAAGCCGGCATTGCCAACGCCCATGTGAATGACATGGCAGGCCTGTGGGCGCACCCGCAGCTGCTGGCACGCCAGCGCTTTGCGCAGGTGGACACGCCGGTGGGCGCGGTGCCTGCGCTGCTGCCGCCCGGCCGCAACAACCAGTACGACTACCGCATGGATGCGGTGCCTGCAGTGGGCGAGCACACGGCCGCCATCCTCGATGCGCTGCAGCTGCCGGCCGATGCGCTGGCAGCAGTGCGCAAGGCCTCCGGCCTTTGATGCTATCTGTTGGAGAGAGAAAAAAACATGACCACAGCAACCACACAACCCACGCCCGCCGCCCAACTGGCCCGCTTTGCGGCCGAGCTGCAATACAGCGACATCCCCGAATCCGTGCTGCAGAAAACCGAAGACCTCTGGGTCGACTGGTTTGGCTCGGTGGTGGCCGGCCACAACGCCCGCCCCGTGGCCAGCATCACCCGCTTTGCGCTGGGCCAGGGCCCCGCCCAAGGCCCGGCCGAGGTGATTGGCCCCGAGGGACGCAGCAGCAGCCCCTACCTGGCGGCCATGGCCAATGCCGCCGCCTCGCATGTGGCCGAGCAGGACGATGTGCACAACGGCTCGGTGTTCCACCCGGCGGCCGTTGTCTTCCCCCCGGCCGTGGCTGTGGCGCAGGCGCTGGGCAAGTCCGGCAAGGAGCTGCTGACCGCCTGCATCGCCGGCTATGAAGTAGGCATCCGCGTGGGCGAGTTCCTGGGCCGCTCGCACTACAAGATCTTCCACACCACCGGCACGGCCGGCACCTTGGCAGCGGCTGCTGCCGTGGGCCATCTGCTGGGCCTCAATGCGCAGCAAATGCTGCATGCCTTTGGCTCGGCCGGTACGCAGTCGGCGGGCCTGTGGGAGTTTTTGCGCACCGCGGCCGACAGCAAGCAGCTGCACACGGCGCACGCCGCCGGTGCCGGCCTGATGGCCGCCTACTTGGCCAAGGATGGGTTCACCGGCGCGGCCGATATCTTCTGCGGCCCGCAGGGCATGGCGGCTGGCATGTCCAGCGACAGCGACCCGGCGCGCCTGGTCGATGGCCTGGGCACGCGCTGGGCGACGCCCGAGACCTCGTTCAAATGGCATGCCTCCTGTCGCCACACCCACCCCGCGGCCGATGCGCTGCTGCAGGTGGTACGCGCGCACCAGCTCAAGGTCTCGGACATTGCTGAGGTGGTGACCCATGTACACCAGGCGGCCATCGATGTGCTGGGCCCCGTGGTGGACCCGACCACGGTGCACCAGAGCAAGTTCTCGATGGGTACGGTGCTGGCGCTGGCCGCACGCTTTGGCTTTGCCGGCCTCAATGAGTTTGACGATGAATTCCGTGCCGAAGACACGATGCTGCTGCGCGACAAGGTGCGCATGGTGCTGGACCCCGAGGTGGACGGCGCCTACCCACAGCGCTGGATCGGCAAGGTGACCGTGACCACCACCGATGGCCGCGTGCTGGAAGGCCGGGTTGACGAGCCCAAGGGCGACCCGGGCAACACCCTGAGCCGCGAGGAGCTGACCGACAAGGCCCTGCGCCTGGGTGCTTTCAGCCGCGCCGTGCCGGCTGCGCAGATGCAGCAATCGGTGCAAAAACTCTGGCAAGTACGGGAATGGACCAGGGTCGAAAAGCTGTTGGTGGCCGTATAAAGAAAGCAGCAGCGCCGCAAGTCGGTGCTTGTGATGCAGGGGGCTGGACAAGCCCCCTTTCCCCTACCGGGACGGGCCATGTACCCCTCCCAAGACAAGGAGACAAGAATGCGCTTTCGCTTGCTCAATTCGACGGCCACCGCCGCCCTGATGGCCTGTACCGGCCTGGGCCTGCACCTCAACGCCCAGGCGGAGGACTGGCCGACCAAACCGGTGGTGATGGTGGTGCCCTACTCGGCCGGTGGCCCTACCGATGTGGTGGCCCGCATGCTGGCCATTCCGATGGGCAAGTCGCTGGGCCAGACCGTGGTGGTGGAAAACACCGTGGGCGCGGGCGGCACCATTGCACCGGCACGGGTGGCCCGGGCCAAGAACGATGGCTACACCATCCTGATCCACCACATGGGCATGGCCACGGCGCCGTCGCTGTACAAGAAGCTGCCCTACGACCCGCTGAAGGATTTTGAGTACATCGGCCAGGTGCTGGATGTGCCGATGACCCTGCTGTCGCGCAAGGACTTTCCGGCCAACAACTTCCAGGAGCTGATGGCCTATGTGAAGGCCAACCAGGAAAAGGTCTCGCTGGCGAATGCCGGTATTGGCGCTGTCTCGCAGCTCTGCGGCATGCTGTTTGCGTACCAAGCGGGCGTCAAGCTCACCACCGTGCCTTACAAGGGCGCGGGCCCGGCGATGAATGACTTGATGGGCGGCCAGGTCGATCTGCTCTGCGACCAGACCACGCAGACCGCGCCGGTCATCAAGGACGGCAACCGCGTCAAGGTGTTTGGCGTGACCACGCCCCAGCGCCTGACCGCCATGCCGCAAATCCCTACGCTGGACGAGCAGGGCCTGAAGGGCTTTGACGTCAAGGTCTGGCACGGCATGTACGCCCCCAAGGGCACGCCGGCCGAGGTGATCACCAAGATCAACACCGCCCTGAATGTGGCCTTGAAGGATCCCGTGGTGGTGCAGCGCATTGCCGATTTGAGCAGCGAGCTGGTGAGCCCGGACCGCGCCACGCCGCAGAGCTTGAAGGCCCTGCTGGAGTCCGAGGTGAAGCGCTGGAATACGGTGATCAAGGCCGCCGGCGTGACGGCTGAATAAGCCTGGCGCTCAACCCGCGCAGGAGCAGGGGCCATGGGCCCCTTTTTTGATAAACGGAAGACTGACTGAGATGATTCTTAACGCGCACCCACTGGCCAGTGCCACCTCCTGGCTGTTTGTACCGGCCAGCCGTCCCGAGCGCATCGCCAAGGCCTTGGCCAGCGGTGCCGATGCGGTGATCGTAGACCTGGAAGATGCGGTGGCACCGCAGGACAAGGAAGGCGCACGCAGTGCCTTGCTGGGCGCCTTTGGCCAGCTGCAGGCAGCAGAGCGCAGCCGGGTGCTGGTGCGTATCAATGCCCATGGCACGCCCTGGTTTGATGGCGATCTGCAGGCACTGGCGCAGCTGGTGGCGCAGGGCGCCGCCGGTGTGGTGCTGCCCAAGGCCGAGGCGGCCGAAGCGATGGCGCTGCTGCTGCCCGCGCTGGGGGCCAGCGGGGTGCTGGTGCCCATCATCGAATCGGTGGCCGGCCTGCATGCCATCGATGCCATTGCCGGCGCACCGCGTGTGCTGCGCCTGGCTTTTGGCCACTTGGATTTTCAGGTGGATGCCGGCATGGCCTGCGCCGAAGACGAGAGCGAGCTGGTGCCCGTGCGTCTGGCCGTGGTGCTGGCCGCGCGCCGTGCCCAGCTGCCCGCTCCCATTGATGGCGTGACGGTGAACACCCAGGATGCCGCCGTGGTGCAGGCCGATGCGGCGCGTGCGCTGCGCGGTGGCTTTGGCGGCAAGCTCAGCATCCACCCGATGCAGGTGGCGCCCATCAATGCGGCTTTTGCGCCGACGGATGCGCAGCTGCAGCGCGCCCAGCAGGTGCTGGCGGCCGCCGAGGCGGCGCAAGGCGGGGTCTGCGTGGTGGAGGGCCGCATGGTCGACGCCCCGGTGATTGCGCTGGCGCACAAGACCTTGCTGCGCCACCAGCAGGCCCAGCAGCGCCTGCAAAGCGCGCCCTAAACACTTTCTAAAACAGCGGCCCGCACGGGGTGCAGGGCAGGACACTTTCTGACACAGACCTCCGCAATCTCGTCGATATACTCCCTGCACTACCGCGCCGCAGTGGCGGCGCAACGACCACAGGAGTCCGACATGTTCAAATTCAAGCACACGATTGCCTGGGCCGCCTTGGCCCTCACCGGTATGGCCCAGGCCTATGTGCCGCAAGGCGGCACCTGGATCATCTCTGATGAAGTCAACGGTCGGCCCGGCCGGGGTTTTGCCGTCGATGTGCAAAACGACGTGCTGGTGATGCAGGTCTATGCCTATGAAAGCAGCGGCCAGCCCACCTTCTACATGGCCACCGGGCGCCTGAATGACAACAGCGAGCTGACGACCACCTTGGGCCGTTTCGAAGGCGGCCGTTTCCTGGGCAGTGGCGACCGCAGCGGTGTGGAGCGCGGCAGCCCCGGCAATGTGCGCATCCGCTTTGTCAGCGGCACCCTCGGCTACATCACCCTGCCGGGTGAGGGCGAGAAGGAAATCAAGCGCTACCAGTTTGGCTATGACAACTCGCCCGCCTCCCTGCTGGGCCTGTGGAGCCTGGTCTATGGCGACAGCAACGGCAATATCGAGACCGAGACCATGCAGCTGACCCGCATCACCGGCGGCTCGTCGTTCGGCAGCGGCATGACCGTGTCCTACGATGGTCTGTTCGCCTGTGAGCAGATCATCCGCGGCGCGGATACCGGCAAGACCCAGTGCGTGAAGATGCGCAGTGGCACATCGAGCGAATCGGTGCGTGCCTTCTGGATGAACTTCAGCGTCAACCAGGGCGAAGGGGATTGGAACAACACCCGCAACTCCGGTGCTGGCGCGCTGTATGCCAATCGCCTGATGCAGAACTCGGGCCGCATCACCGGCCTGCTGCGCAAGGTGACCCCGGACGCTGGCAGCGAGCAGGGCAACAACGACGAGGCGCTGCGCGCTGCGCTGGAAGCCCAGGCCACCGCGCGCCAAAGCCGCTGATAGCGTTTGCTACCCCCACAAAAATGCCCTGGCTTGCCAGGGCATTTTTTATGCGTCCGCGCTGCTTACTCGATGCGTGCGCCAGTGGCTTTGACCACTGCCGCCCAGCGCGCCATTTCGCGCTCAATATGGGCGCCCAGCGCCTCCGGCGTGGAACCCACTGGCTCATAGCCGCTGGCCGCCAGCTGCGATTGCAGGGCGGGGTTTTGCAGCGCGGTGGCGATCTCGCGGCTGAGCTTGGCGGTGACATCAGCAGGGGTGCCCGCCGGGGCGATCACGGCATACCAGCCGTTGATGTCAAAGTCCTTGATGCCCTGCTCCTGCACCGTGGGGATCTCCGGGGCCAGCGCCGAGCGTTTGGCGCTGGTGACGGCCAGCGCATGGAGCTTGCCGCTGCGCACATGTGGGATCGAGGTGGAGATGCTGTCAAAGGTCAGGTCGATATCGCTGGCCAGCATGGCATTGACCACGCCAGCGCTGCCCTTGTAGGGCACATGGGTCATCTTGACGCCAGCGGTGCTGGCAAACAGCGCGCCGGCCAGGTGGCCGGTATTGCCATTGCCGGCTGAGCCATAGGTGAGTTTTTCAGGTGCTGCCTGCGCGGCCTTGACCAGCTCGCCAATGTTCTTGGCCTGCAGCTTGCTGCTGCCCACCACAATCATCGGCAGATTGGCCACCAGCGAGACCGGCGCAAAGTCCTTGCGGGTGTCATAGGGCAGCTTGGGGTAGAGGCTGTCATTGATGGCGTGCGCGGCCAGCACCATCAGCACCGTGTAGCCATCGGGCTTGGCGCGCGCCACATACTGCGAGGCCAGGGTGCCGCCCGCGCCGGGCTTGTACTCCAGCACCACCGGCTGGCCCAGCTGCTGCTGCAGTTGCATGGCCAGCGGCCGGCCCAGCAGATCGGCGCTGCCGCCCGGCGGGTAGGGGATGACCAGCTGGATCGGCTTGGTCGGCCAGGATGCTGCATGGGCCGTGCCCGCCAGCAGCGTGCTGCTGGCCACAACCCAACAGGAGAGCAGACCAGCCAGCTGTCTGCGCCGGGGGGAAGTAGGGTGGCGATGGTTCAAGTTGTGTCTCCTGGTCTTGTTGTGGGTCGGGCGTTGGCTGGCGGTCAGGCTACGGGCTGGCTGGTCTGGCTCGCATACAGCGTGCGCAGTTCGCGCTTGAGCACCTTGCCAATCTCGCTGCGCGGCAGCTGGGTGTGGATGACCAGGTCGGCCACCCGCTGGGTCTTGCCCACGCGGCTGTTGAGCCACTGCTGCAGCTCGGCCGGCTGGGGGCTGCTGCCGGGCTGGGGCACCACATAGGCGACGGGGCTTTCGCCCCAGGCTTCAGACGGCACACCGATCACCGCGCACTCACGCACTTCGGGGTGCTGCAGCATCACGGCCTCGATATCGCTGGGGTAGACGTTGAAGCCGCCGGTGATGATCATGTCCTTCTTGCGGTCGCCCAGGACGATGAAGCCATCGGCATCCATCTGGCCCACATCGCCGCTGCGGATAAAGCGCTCGCCGCTGGGGCTGATCCACTCGGCCTCGCGGGTCTTGTCGGGCTGGCGGTGGTAGCCGGTCATCATGCCGGCCGAGCGGCCGACGATCTCGCCCTGCGCGCCTTTGGGCAGCTCCTGGCCGTCCTCGTCGATAAAGCGCAGATCGGCGTCAGGACCGGCGCGGCCAACGGTGTGCAGCTTGTCGGGGAACTGGTGGCAGTGCAGCTCGCAGCGCACCCCCCCTTCGGTCATGCCGTAGTACTCGATCAGGCGGCCAGGCCAGCGGCGCAGCACCTCGGCTTTGAGCGTGGTCTTGAACGGCGCGCTGGTGCAGAACTTGTGCTGCAGCAAGTGCAGATCGGTCTGGTCAAACGCCGGGCAGTCGAGCAGGCGCTGGTACTGCACGGGCACCAGCATGGTGTGGGTGGCGCGTTCCTCTTGGGCCAGCTGCAGGTACTGGGCGGCGTCGAACTTGCGCATCAGCACCAAGGTGCCGCCCAGCGCCAAGGTGGGCAAGGCTGCCACCAAGGTGGTGTTGGAGTACAGCGGCGTCGCGCACAGCGATACCGCATCAGGCCCATAGCCGTTGGTGACCGCGCGGTTCACATGCGACCAGCGCATGCCCCAGCTTTGCACAATGCCCTTGGGCACGCCGGTGGTGCCTGAGGAGTAGATCAGGTTGAACGGCCACTGCGGTGTGGGCTGCACCGGCTGGGGGGCCTGGCCCGTTGGCACCTGGGCCAGCCAGGTGCTCCAGGCCATGCCTGCCTGCGCGGCATCGTCGAGCGCGATGCAGGGGCGCTCTGCCGTGCTGGCCAGCGGCCACTGGGCGGTGACCTCGGCATCGCGCAGCAGCAGCTTGGCCTCGGCGTTGTCGAGCATGGCGCTCAGGTGCTCGGCTGTAGCAGAAGGGGCCAGCGGCGCCACCACCACACCGGCCTGCAGGGCGCCCAGATAGGCCAGCACATAGGGCACCGAGCTGCTGGCGCAGATGGCCACCACATCACCAGCTTGCAGGCCTTGCTGCTGCAGCGCGCACGCGGCCTGGCGCATGCCCTGGGCCAGCTGGGCGTAGTTCAGGCGCGTGGCGCCCAGCACCAGGGCGGTGTGCTCGGGGCGCTCCTGGGCCTGGGCCAGGACCATGGCGGGGATGGAGCCAAAGGGCTGGGCGAGTTGGAAGGAGGAGGTGTCAGACATACCAAAAAACAAACGAAAAGAATCAGTCCAGGGACAGGTTGGCGGCGCGGACAATCTCGGCCCAGCGCTTGCGCTCCTGCGCGATAAAGGCGTCGTGCTCGGCCGCCGTCTCGCCGCCGGGCACACCGCCCAGCTCGGCAAAGGTGCGGCGGATGTCGGCGCTTTGCAGCGCCTCATGGGCCACTTGCTGCAGGCGGTTGACGATGGCGTCCGGCGTGCCAGCAGGGGCCAGCAGGTCAAACCAGGCGGTCACATCCATCGGCACGCCGGCCTCGCGCATGGTGGGTACATCGGGCAGCTGGGCCGAGCGCTCGCGGCTGGTGATGGCCAGGGCCCGGAACTTGCCCGACTGGATGTGCGGCATCGAGCTGGGCAGGTTGTCGATCATGAAATCGGTCTGCTGGCCCAGCAGGGCGGTAACGGCGGGCGCAGCACCGCTGTGGGGCACCAAGGTCACATCCAGCCCGCTTTGCTGGCGGAACAGCTCGGTGGACATATGCGGCGACTGGCCCACGCCCGAGGTCGCGGCCGTCAGCGGCTTTTGCTTGCCCAGCGCCACGAGCTGCTGCACGTTCTGGATGGGGGAGTTGGCATGCACGACCAGAATGTTGGGCACCGAGATCACATTGGTGATGCCGCGCAGATCGTTGGGTCCGTAGGCCAGCTTTTTGTAGAGGCTGAAGTTGATCGCGACCGGGCCGATATTGCCCATCAGCAAGGTGTAGCCATCGGGCTTGGCCCGCGCCACATAGGCGGTGCCGATGCTGCCGCCGCCACCGGCCTTGTTCTCGACGATGACGCTGGTCTTGAGGGATGGACCCATTTTCTGGGCCAGCAGGCGCGCGGCGATATCGGTGGTGCCGCCCGCCGCGGCGGGCACGACGATGGTGATGGGGCGGGACGGCCAGTCAGCCGCCAGCGCTAGCAGCGGTGAAAGCAGCAAAGCCGCAAGGGTGCGGCGGCGTGCAATGCGCATGGCGATGTCTCCGTATTTATGCTTAGGCGTTCACCATAGGCAGTCGCGCTGGCGGGCGTGATGGGGTTTGCCTGCACAAGGGCGGATTGGGCCTTCGCACTTGCGAAAGCCATGCTTTGCGGGTGTGAAAGCAGGGCGCAAAAAAAGCGGCCCGAAGGCCGCTTGCAATACGTGGAATAGCGCTGACTTTATGGGTACAGACCGCGTGCTTCGCGCGCATGCAGAATGCGGCGGCAGGCGATGATGAAGGTGGCGGTACGCAGGGAGACCTTGTTCTCTTGCGCGACTTGCCACACGGCGGCAAAGGCTTCTTGCATGATGCGCACCAGGCGGGCGTTGATCTCGTCCTCGCTCCAGAAGAAGCTGGAGAAATCCTGCACCCATTCGAAGTAGCTCACCGTCACGCCGCCGGCGTTGGCAATCACATCCGGCAGCACCAAAACACCCTTGTCGTTCAGGATGTCGTCAGCTTCGGTGGTGGTTGGGCCATTGGCACCCTCGATCACCATCTTGGCCTTGATCTTGCCGGCGTTCTTGGCATTGATCTGGCCTTCCAGGGCTGCAGGAATCAGGATGTCGCAGTCCACGGCCCAGAAGTCCTCGGTCGCCATCTTGTCGGCGCCCTTGAAGCCACCCACGCCGCCGGTGTTGGCCACATGCTCCAGCAAGGCGGTGACATCCAGGCCCTTGGCGTTGAAGATGGTGCCGGTGTGGTCTTGCACGGCCACGACGACGGCGCCAGCATCGGCAAACAGCTTGCCTGCCGTGCCGCCCACGTTACCAAAGCCTTGCACGGCCACCTTGGCGCCTTGCAGTGCCAGGCCGGAGAGCTTGGCGGCCTCGACGCCCACGGTGAACACACCGCGGCCGGTGGCCTCGACACGGCCCAGCGAGCCGCCCAGATCGATGGGCTTGCCGGTGACCACGCCAGTCGCGGTGGCGCCGGTGTTCATCGAGTAGGTGTCCATCATCCAGGCCATGATCTGGCCGTTGGTGTTCACGTCGGGTGCCGGGATGTCCTTGGACGGGCCGATGAACAGGCCGATTTCGCTGGTGTAGCGGCGGGTCAGGCGTTCGAGCTCACCCCTGGACAGGGTCTTGGGATCGACGCGGACACCGCCCTTGGCGCCGCCGTAGGGCACGTTCACAGCGGCATTCTTGATCGACATCCAGGCCGACAGGGCCATGACTTCAGACAGGGTCACATCCTGGTGGAAGCGCACACCGCCTTTGCCCGGGCCTCGGCTCAGGTTGTGCTGCACGCGGTAGCCTTCAAAGTGGGCGATCGTGCCGTTGTCCATCTCGATGGGCACATCCACAATCAGCGCACGCTTGGGGCGCTTGAGCGTCTCGACCCAGCGGGCCAGCGAGCCCAGGTAAGGCGTGACGCGGTCGACCTGCTGCAAGTAGTTGCCCCAGGGGCCCAGGTGCTTGGGGTCGAGGTACGAAGGCAGCGCGTGTTGCGCTACGGCGGGAGTGCTGTTGGACGGCATACGATCCATGCGGTTGAAAAGGTCTGCACAGCTTAAATCCGCTCTATAGCCCTTGTCCAAGGCCAGATGATTCAAATCTAATGCATTTTTTGCATAACCATGCTTGGGCGCTGCTTACATCTAGCGTCTTTGC
Source organism: Comamonas sp. (assembly GCA_036667955.1). Taxonomy (GTDB): domain Bacteria; phylum Pseudomonadota; class Gammaproteobacteria; order Burkholderiales; family Burkholderiaceae_C; genus Comamonas. The sequence goes on along the minus strand of JAVWTB010000001.1, from coordinate 231,154 downwards.
TGCCGTGACAGGGGCGGGCGCCTCTGTCCGCTACGCTATGCAGACCTTGCGTACTTACACTTTCGGAAACGATCGCCATGCACCCCGCTGATACCACTTCGACCTTCCAACCCGCCGCACTGGCCCAGGCGCTGCAGACCGCCACCTCGGCCGGCGCCGCCATCGATGCAGGCGGCTGGCCCGCCAGCCTGACGCCCGCCGACATCACAGCCGTGCACCGCGAGCGCGCCTTGCGCTGGGGCGATGCCGACCAGGCGCCGCTGTACTGGAAATCCGGCGGCCCTAGCCGCAGCCAGCCTTTGGGCCATGCGCCCTTGCCACCCCAGGGGGTGCATGGCGGCGGTGCCGATCTGCGCGCTACACCCTTCTTTTTGCGCGGCATTGAGGCGGAGATTGCGCTGCGCCTGGGCGAGCCGGTAGATGCCGCCACAGCCGCCGCGCTGGATGGGGCGAGCGCCGCTCGGCTGATCGAGGCCATGGCCGTCAGCATCGAGATCGTCGATTCGCGCTGGCAGCAGCAGCTGCAGGCGCCCGCTGCCTTGAAGGCTGCGGATCTGCTTTGCCACGGTGCGCTGGTGCTGGGCGCGTGGCAGCCTTACCGCGCTGTGGAGGGTGCCGCGCAGCGCTGCACGGTGCAGATCGGCGCGCAGCCCGCCCAGGCTTTTGACAACAGCTACGGCCTGCAGGACCCGGCCTGGCTGCTGCCGCAGTGGCTGCGCTACGCCACCGCGCACTTTGGCAGCCTGCGCGCTGGCAGCGTGGTGACCACGGGCAGCTGGTGCGGCCTGCTGCTGGCCGCGCCCGGCGATGCGGTGCGGGTGCAGTTTGACGGCATTGGCGAGCTGCGGGTGCAGCTGTAAAACGCAAAACGCACACCAGGGGGGTGTGCGTTGGCAAAGTGGGCGCCGGTAAAACCGGCACGCACATTCAGTCCTAGTTCTAGTTCTGGGCGATGGCCGAAGGGTGCTGGGCCAGCGGCGTGACCGAGATCTTCATGTAGGGGAACAGCGGCAGGCCTTGCAGCAGGCTGTGCAGCTCATCGTTCGATGCCACATCGAACACGCTGTAGTTCGCATACTCGCCCGCTACGCGCCAGATGTGCTGCCAGCGGCCATCGCGCTGCAGATCTTGCGAATAGGCCTTCTCGCGGGCCTTGATTTCTTGGGCCTGCTCTTGGGGCAGGTCATGGGGAATGTTCACATCCATGCGAACCAGGTACAGCATTGTTTTCTCCTTGGGGGCGCAGCCATGCCGCCCGTGCCGGTCATGCAACGCCAATGGTCGATAGGTGGTTGTTGGCCATGCAGGCATGGCAACAGCGCATTGTCCGCCCAGGTGGAAGCCAACAGGGTCTCGTCGGCTAATTGTTGCCTTGGAAACCAGTTGCCCTCATGTGCCGCCATGCTCGGGCGCTGGTGCAAAGCTCATGAACAGGCCATAGATGCCCAGCTGAGCCGCAATCTGCGGCAAAAAGCTGAACAGCATGTAGAGCGGAACGGCAACCAGCAGGCTGCATTGCTGGGCCAGCCAGGCAAGGGATGCGGCCTGCAGCGGAATGCTGACCACCAGCATCAGCAAGCCGGTGAGGGTGGCAGCCACCTTGTGCAGCACGGGGATCGGGAAGATATAGAGCACCAGCGCATGCACAGCGGGCAGCAGCCAGAGCATGGCCAGCCCCATGTCCAGGATGTTGTCGGCCAGCAGGCGGTTGACATCGCTCACGGCCAGTGCCGGCAGAAATTCATAGGACAGCAAACCGACCATGCCCAGTAAAGCGACGATGCGCAAGCCGTAAATCAAGGGAAGGCGCTCGCGGGAGAGCACAAAGGACAGCACCATGAGGCCGATGCACAGCAGGGCCCCGCCCCACCATTGCCACAGATTGGGCGGCGGCACGTAGAACTGGGTGCGCACCACCTCGATCGGCACCCCGAGCAGTGAGGTGGTCTTGACCTGCACCCCGTCGCTGCTGCCCAGGCCCAGGTGCGGCCAGGCCCAGGCCAGCGCATCGGCCCACTGGTGCATCAGCAGCGGCGCTGCATGCCACAGCACCAGCCAGAAGGCCAGCAGCAGCACCAGCAGCTGGGCGCTGTGCTGCCAGGTCCAGATATAGCTTCTGAGGCCCCGATGCTGGCGGGTCATGCGCAAAGCCATGGCGCGGCCTTAGAAGTCGAAGAACACCGCAGCGCTGACGCCCTTGCGGTTGTAGTAGGGGTTGCGGTAGAACTGGCCACCCACCAGGTAGCCCCAGTCCTTGCCCAGCCATTGGCGCCACTGCAAGCTCAGCTCGGTCGATTGGAAGCCGACCTGGTCGCCCGCGCCATTGGTGATGGCGCCGGTGGGCAGGTAGCCTTCCTTGCCGTGGTCGATGCGGGCGGTGAAGTAGTGCTGTTTTTCGCGGCCCATGGTCAGCGCGGCAAAGCCCCGGTAACCCTCGACCGAGCCGGGGTTGGATTTGTTGTAGACCAGGCCACCTTCGCCGACCCAGTCATTGGCAGAGTAGTAGGCGACCGACGCGGTGATGCCGGTGTCGCGGTGGATGCCGTCGCGGCTGGCCGACTTCATCAGCGCCAGGCCGGTCACCCACTGCTGGCTCTCGGTCCACTTGCGGTAGATGGCGATGTCACCCCGGTACTTGTTCTGGAAGTCGGCCGAGCCGGAGCTGGCACCCACCGACACATACCACCAGGGCGAGAGCGTGTGGGTGAGCGACAGCGCGCCCACCGTGCCGCGCTCGTCGAAATGGCGCTGGCTGGACAGGTCCCAGTTCAAGGTGGTGCCGGGCTTGAGGCCGACATAGCCGCGCACGAATTGCTCGTTCCAGTTGCTGTTGCCGCCGGTCAGGCTGGAAAAGCCCATGCCCACGTCGACACGGCCCCGGCGGCCGGGTTCGAAGTCTGCGGCTGGTGCATCGGTGGCAGCGGGCGGCGCGGCAGGCGGGGTGGCGATCGTGGTGCTGGGCGTGGCATCAGCGGCCTGGGCCAAGGCCAGTACGGGTGCCAACAAGGCAGCGGCGCTCAAGGCCAGGGTGGTGGGGATCGTGCGTGTTTTCATGGTCTTCTTCTGGAGGTGTCAGGCGGAGGTTGGTTGCAGATGGCGGGCAATGGCGGCGGCAATCTGCAGGCCGCTGCTGCCATCTCCAAACGGATTGTCTTGGGTGCTGGGGGGCAGGCCAGGCAACTGGCCCGTGGCCAGCACATGGCTGGCGGCCGACAGGATGCGCTCGGCCCCGGTGCCCACCAGCAGGCCGGCGCCGCAGGTGATGACTTCGGGGCGCTCGGTCACATCGCGCATCACCAGCAGGGGTTTGTGCAGGGACAGGCCTTCTTCCTGGATGCCACCCGAGTCGGTCAGCAGCAGCTGGGCGGCGTCCATGATCTCGACCATGGGCGCGTAATCGAGCGGGGCCGTCAGGCGCCAGCGGCGCTGCACATCGGCAGGGCTGGCGGCATGCACGCCGCGCACCACTTGCTGTACCAGCGGGTTCAGGTGCAGCGGCCAGATCACGGCGGCATCGGGGTGCTGCGCCAGCAGGCGCGCCACCGATTGGGCAATCTCCACCATGGGCTCGCCCCAGTTCTCGCGCCGGTGGGCCGTCACCAGCACCAGCTGGCGCAGGCCGCTGTCGATGAACCACTGGTAGTCCGGGTTGGCCACCGGCTGGCCGGCTGCCCGCTGGGTGCGCACATGGCGTGCGGCCAGCAGCACGGCATCCACCACAGTGTTGCCCACTACTGAGATCTCGCCGGGCACGTTTTCTTTTTCCAGGTTGTCACGGGCCTGGCCGGTCGGCGCAAAGTGCCATTGGCTCACGCGGCCGATCAGGCTGCGGTTGATCTCTTCGGGGAAAGGCTCGGCAATGCGGCCCGAGCGCAGACCCGCCTCGACATGGCCAACGGGAATCTGCAGGTAGGCGGCGGCCATCGCACCCATCGCGGCACTGCTGGTGTCGCCATGCACCAGCGCCACCGCGGGCTTGAGGCCCGACAAGGTACTGCCGATGGCGGCCATCAGCTCGCTGGACAGCGCGGGCAGGGTCGCGACTTCGCGCTTGAGGCGGATCACCTCTTGGGGCGCGATGCCGAAAAATTCATACAGCGGCCAGGCCATCTCTTCATGCTGGCCGGTGTGCAGCACATGGGTGGTGATGCCGCGCTGGCGCAGGGCCAGCACCACGGGCGCCATCTTGATGATTTCTGGGCGGGTGCCCATGATGGCGACAACGGAGGAGGAAGGTGAGGGAGGGGCGGAGGAGGTCATGGTTGGCGACGCAGTTCTAGGCTCAGTTGTGTACCGCCCTGCGCCTGCACCAGCCAGGCATCCTCGGTGCTTTGCACCTGGGCCTGGCCGTCGCGCACGCGCACGGCCGCATATTTTTTCTTGGGCAGGGTCCAGGCCATCGATGCCAGGGACTGGGGGTGGCTGGCGCTCAGCACATCCTCGCCGCCCTGGGCCTGTACAGACCATTGCACCTGGGCACGGCGGCTCAGAAAGTCGGCCGCCTCGCCCATCGAGATGAACTGGCACTGCGTGCGATCGACGCAGGCCTGCACGCTTTCGATATAGGCCTTGACGGCTGGCAGGTAGCCGACTGCGCCAATGGGGTGGAAGTAGCTCAGGCGGATGCTGCGCGTCTGCTCGATAAAGCGCGCCACCTGCTGCAGCCACTGGCCGAATTCTTCGGTGGGCACTTTCTGGAACGAGGCTTCCTCGGCCGAGGCCACCTGGCCATAGGTCAGCACCGGAAAGGCCCAGGCCTTGTCGATGTGGCGCGTGCCCAGCCACAGCCGCGTGGGCGGCATGCCGACATCGGCCACGGTGTAGTAGGCCTGCACGCCGTTGTCGGCCATCCAGTCGTAGGTCCACAGCGGCTGGTTGCCATTGGGGGCCGAGTATTCCTTGGGCACCTGGCCCTGGTTGGCCTTGGTGACGGAGGCATTGTTCAGATCGAGAAACGGCATGAACTCGTCGCCATTGCTCTCGCTCGCCAGCGTGCCGAAATAGTTGTGGATCCAGCCGCCGTGGTTGCCGATGCTGTGGCCTTGGCTGCGCAGTTTCAGGATCATCTGCTGGGCGTCTTCGTTGTAGTCCAGGTCCATGCCCAGGCCATCGCCCTGCACGTTCACATCCGGGCCAGCGGTGAAGTGCATGGACTGGTGGCCGTGGTCAAAAATGCCGGCCTCCTGCAGCGTGCGCAGAAAGCCGATGGCCTTGCCGTCGTCGTTGTGCCAGTTCAGCACCAGTGCACCAATGCCATTGGGAGAGGCGAGCAGCGCTGGCTGCACGGCCACCTGCTGGGCGAAGTAGGCCAGAAAGCCATGCAGAAAAATGCCGTCGGTGCGCTGCAGCAAATAGGTCAGCGGCAGGTTGACGAACATGGCCTGGCCCTGGCCCCAGCGGTGAACGCTGGCCACCACATCGCCATTGCTCGACTGCAGCAGCACTTGCAGGCCACTGGGCCGGTCGGTTTTCAGCACCGTAAAGCGCTGCGAATCCTTGGTGTAGCCGGCAATGAAGCTGGGGAAGGCGGGCTCTTGCACCGCCAGGTCCGCAGGGTCGATGGCGGTGAGCTTGGCTGCGGCCTTGGCGTCCAGGTAGCGCCCGGGCGGTATGCCCAGCAGCTCCATGGTGGCCGGTGCCCCCCGGATTTCCTCGTAGTCGGACAGCTTGTCCTGGTAAGTGTCGTAGTCGCCATAGCGCACGCCCAGCATGGCCGACAAGCGCGAGCTGCCCCGGTTGTAATAGCCACGCTCATCGAGCAGGCCGCCGTCTTGCACCACCATGGCCTGGCCACCGGCATGCACCACATCGATCAGGGTCTGCAGCGCGGCGTCCGAGATATTGCGGTGAAAGGTGTCGGGCACGATCACCGCCTGCTGCGCCGCAGGGGCGCCGTAGTGGATGCCACGCATCCACTCACTGATGGCCAGGGGGCTGAGCAGTACCCCACGTTCGCGGGCCGCCTCGCTCCAGATCTGTACCTGGGGCGCATTGGCGGGCATGCCGTCGGGAATCAGCAAGCTGAGGGTGGCGTAGTGCTGGCTGGCCTGGAGGCTGCGCGACTGGTGCCAGGCCATGGCGGCCAGCACGCACAGCACGGCCGCTGCGCCGGCCAGCCACTTTTTCCAGCGAAGTTGCATGTTCATGGTGTCACCCTCAGGGGTTGGCAGCAGGTCCGGCAGCTGGTGCAAACGGGCACTGCGCGGCAATGCCCGTGTGTGCGAGCGATTGGTCGATCATCGCATCGAGCACCGTCCAGCCCACGCTGGGCTGGAAAGGCCGCAGCGATGCGCGCCAACAGGCAGCCTGGATCGGTGCGGTCTGGCGCATTTTCCATGCAACCAGGCCCCATGCATAGTGGTCTTCGCTGCGCGACAGCCAGGCGCTGCCATGCTGGGCCAGCCATTGGGCGGTGGCGCGGTCGGATTCGGCCGCGGAGATCACCCCGGTTTGCCACAGGTAGGCGCTGGCCAAGGTGTGGGGGTAAAAGCGCGGGCGGTCGTACTCGGGCAGCGCAGGCTTCCAGGCGCTGCCATCGCGGAACTGGCGGCGGATAGCCGCTGCCAGCTGCTTGGAGCGGGGGCCGGCCTGCGCGCCTTCGGTGGCGCGCAAGGCTTCATAGACCTCGATGTTGTCCATCAGGTAGTACAGCTCGGTGTCCAGCAAGGCTTTGTAGAGCTGGCTCTTGGGGTTGCGCAGGCGCGCAAGCAGTTGCTCGCTGCGTGCAACTGCTTGCTGGGCCGCCGCCTGCTGCCCGCTGGCCAGCCATTGTTTCTGCGTGGCGTAGTGCAACATCTCGATGGTGGTAGCCGCCATCGAGTCATCGGCATCGGCGCCCATGCAGTTGCGCCAGGCCTTGTCGGCCGTGGGGCAAAAGCGGTCAAAGCCGCCATCCTTGCGCTGGCGGGGCAGCAGCCAGGCCAACCACTGCTGCAGCTCGGTCTGCAGTGGCGCATCGGCCTGCAGCGCAATGATGAAGCCCTTGTTGATGAAATACGGATCCACCACCTGGCCGCCCAGGGTGCTGTAGTAGGCGCCGTCACCCGTGGCAAAGGCGGCCAGTGCCGGTGGCTCGGCTGTTTGCGCCGCGCCCAGCGCCTGCCAGGCCATGGCCGCCGAGGCGATCCAGAGATTGCGTTTTTTCATAGCACCACCTGTCCGGAACGTACGGCCGCAATACTGCCATAAACCCGCACACTGGCCTGCAGCGCAATCGACCAGGCCGAGACGCTGCTGGGGCACTGCTTGCTGCCCACCTGGCTCTCGGGGCCCAGTTGCAGGCGCTTGCCGGCACACAGCGGGCCTTCGACATAGTTGTTGCCCTTGGTCTGCAGGTCGCCCAGCACAAACAGGGCGCCTTGCACACAGGCACCCTTGGCCAGGCTGGCATTGCCATGCACCTTGATATGGCCGACGACCACGGTCATCTCCTCCATCCACAGGTTGCCCGTGACCACCAGGCCGCCTTGCACCACGCTGCCCGCAGCAATGCGCAGATCGCCTTCGTGGCGCTTTTGCAGCTCCGTCAGCGGCATGCCGTTGCCCAGTTCGGGCAGCGGAAAGTGGAGCGAGCGCTTGAGTGGCCAGGTGAAGACGCAGTTGGCTGCCAGGCGAAAAAAGCGGGTGCCCGGTGCCAGCACGATATGGCGCTCGGCGCTGGTCAGGCGCGCCAGCTGCACGGGACCCAGGCAGTGGATGCTTTTGGCATGCAGCACGCGCTGCACGCTGCTGTTGGCCTGCAGCTCGACCATATCGCTGGAGACCAGCGCGCGCAGCTGGGAGCGAAAGCCGATCACCAGCGGCTGCCCGGTCTTGGCCATCAAACGGCCCTGGCCGCGTGGCACCATCAGGCGCCCCTGGTCATCGAGGCGCCATTGCGCGACACGGGGCATGGCTTCCAGCAGGCCCAGCTGCTCGGCCATGCGCTGCGCCGCATAGTCAGTGCGGCCGTTGTCCAGCGGGTCGATGGCCAGGGCATCGGCATCGCTGCGCGAGTACAGCTCGCGCAAGGCGGGCAGCAGCGGCAGCAAAAAGACCAGGGCGGTCACCACCAGCCACATGCTGCCAAACAGCAGCGGAGAGGAGGGGGCGTTCATACGCGGGCTTCAGGCAGGGCAGGCGAGACGGGCACAGTGTGCGCCTGGCGGTAGCGCACGGTCTTGTCCCATTTGAACTGGCGCTTGAACAGCTTGTCGAGCAGCAGACCGTCGATCGTGGCCTTGGAAACGGCAATCATGCTGACGACAAAACCAGTTAACAGCAGTGGCAAGAGGCGCAGGCGGCGCTGGTGGCCGTCAAGGTGCACGGCAGCGGCCACTTCAAAGAAGGCGGCAAAGTTGCCCACGCAGGCAAAGCCCGTGGCAATCAGCAGCATCAGCAGCGCAATGTTCACGTTCGCGCCGATGCCGTAGCCGGTCACCGTCAACACCAGGGCCAGCAACCAGCCCAGCAGCAGGATGGGCGACATCAGGAACACTCCCAGCAGCGCAATACCGTCGACCCGCTCCATCCAGCGCAGGCCCTTGCGGGTCAGCATCTCGGTGCCCAGCTTGGTCATCACCTGGTTGTGGCCCTTGGCCCAGCGGCTGATCTGGCGAAAACGCACAGCCCAGCTCTCAGGCACTTCCTCATAGCATTCGGCGTAACCCAGGTAGGCAGTTTGCCAGCCCTTGAGCAGCAGGCGGTAGGTCAGGTCGGTGTCCTCGGCCAGCACTTCGGGCGTCCAGCCGCCCACATCCTGCAGTGCGCTCAGGCGGATACCGCCCACTGTGCCGCCATATTGCGCCACAGCGCCAAGGTTGTAGCGGGCCTGCTGGTCCACCTGGTAGCCGCCAGAGCGCTCCAGATCCAGCAGCCGGGTGAGCAGGTTCACGCCCGCATTCTGCGGCACCACACGCCCCATAACGGCGCCCACCTCGGGGTCGAGAAAGGGAGCCACCAGCTGCTTGATGATTTTCTTGCCCGGCAGGTAATCGGCGTCGAACACCACGATCAGCTCGGACTGGCCCCGGGCCTGGACGATGGCCGTGGCATCGGCCAAGGCGGCAGCTTTGCCTGGGGGCCCTTCCTGGCGGTGAAACAGCTGCAGCCGGCCGGGGTGGCGGTCGGCATAGCCGTCGATGATCTGGCGTGTGCCATCGGTCGAGCGGTCATTGACCGGCATGATCGTCAGGCGCTCGCGCGGGTAGTCCACATCCAGCAGGGCCTCGATGCAGCCCGAGATCACGGCCTCTTCGTTGTGCGCTGCAATAAAAACGGTGATGTGCGGCCAATGCGCCTGCTCAATACCGGCATACAGCGGGCGCTGGCGGGCAAACAGGCGGTTGAGGGTGAAGGCGTAGTGGCGAAAGGTGTAGAGCGCTTCCAGCGCCACGATCAGCAGCAGGGCAGCCAGGCACAGGCCCAGACCCCAGGTGGCCCAGCTGATGCTGGCCAGGCCCGAATGGAGAGGCTGGGCATCAGCCAGCAGCGGCATCAAACCCAGCACGGCTGCGCTGAGGATGGGGGCCTGAAGACGGGGGGCTGGATGCGATGGCATGGTGCTTGATAGAAAAAAGTTCTCACGACGAGAGATTTGATTATATCAATCGACATCAACGCCTGAATAGTGTTTCAACAAGTATCCGAGTAAAAAGTAAGTATTTATTAACGTTAAAGGTAATGGCTATCAACCCTCGCGGAAAAATCTATCCAGTCCAAGTTACAAATTGATGCTTGATCTGTCAGTGATTTTTCTGGTTGCGGCCGCATCCAGGCGGTGCCTGGCGCTGTTTTTCGCAGCTTCGGACAGGTTCTGGCCTGTGGCAATGGCGCCAAAAAAGGGCAAAAAAACGTTGGCAGAGGGGGTAGGCCAGACCGGCGCTGGCATGCGGCAGCGCAGCCGGCACCCCAGAGGGCGCAGGCTGCGCTGCGCTAGAAAGCGAACGTGGTGTAGCTATGCGGGGTGGCGTGTACGCGTTGGGCGTCGATGCAGCGCTGGCAGCGGCTCAGTGGTGGCCAAACCGGGCCATATAGGCCTGGGGCTCACCGGTTTTGAAGGCATTGGCAAATTCCTGCACGCTGTCGTCGATGGCCTGGTCCAGCGACTGGCGTTCCCAGGCGCGCAGCATGCGCTTTTGCTGGCGCAGCGCCTGCGGGCCATAGCCGGCCATCTGGCGAGCCAGGCGGTCGACTTCGTCGTCCAGCCGCTGCGGGGCGACTACCTGGTCGAGCAACCCCCATTGCAAGGCCTGTGCGGCATCGATGTTGTCGCCCGTCAGCAGCAGCCACTGCGTGCGCGCTGCGCCAATCAGCCGGGGCAGCATGGCGGCATGGATCACCGAGGGGATGCCCACCTGCACCTCGGGCATGCCGCATTGCACGCGGTTGCTGGCAATGCGGATATCGCAGGCGCAGGCCAGCTCCAGCCCGCCACCCAAGGTCCAGCCCGGCAGCCGTGCAATCACCGGTGTGGGGAACTGGCGCGCCCCTTCGCAGACGCGGCGCAGCCGGGTGATGAAGGCGGCCGCATTGTCGGGCCTGAGCGCGCGCATCTCCTTGATATCGGCGCCCGCAACAAAGGCCTTGTCGCCACTGCCGCGCAACACCAGCACGCGGATGCGCGCATCCTGCGCCAGGGTATCCAGCGCCTGGGCAAGCTCCTCCAAGACCGGCGACGACAGGATGTTGAGGCTGCCAGCGTTGCGGAAAGTCAAGGTGGCAACACCGTTGTCTTGCAAGCTGGCGTGGGCGTGGTGCAGGTCGATCAGGTCCATGCAGCCATTGTGTGGATAGGCAGCGGTCAGGACGGTCTCAAGGGGGACAAACCGCCTGTACATGGCCTGAATGGGGCATGTAGCGCTATGATTTCAAAAGAAAATTTACATATTGAAACTATTACATGTACACATCACATGTGATGACTGCTATGGTGTCTCCCATGGAACAAAAAACATCAGCCCACTACCAGCGCCTGCACCGCCAACGGCTGCGGGAGCAGGGCCTGGTGAAAAAAGAAGTCTGGGTACTCCCTGAGTACAGCGCAGTCTTGCATCTGCTGGAGCGACAGATGCGCCAGCCGCATGCACAACCGGGTTCAATCGCCATCAACCACCAGGAGGGCAGCATGGAAAACAGCAAGCACCACTACCGCACGATTCACGCGCTGGCCGATGAGCTGCGCGCATCGGCGCTGGCCCGCGAGGGCAAGTTGCACATTGAGGTGTTCGACGGGGCCGAGGCCAGCGTCTTGGTTACCTTGACCGATTTTGGCGACCTGCCTGTGCATGTGGCCCTGTCAGGCGAGCAGCTGGTGGTTGAGGCCTTCTTGTGGCCCGCCAACCAGGTGCGCGATGGCGCCGGGCTCAATGCGCAGATCTTGCGCCTGCAAAAGCTGTTCCCGTTCACGACGATGGCGCTGGAGCCGCAGGCCCATGGTGGGGAAGGCTATGTGATGTTTGCCGCGATGCGGGGCAACAGCAGCACGGACGACATCCTGGCCGAGATCCTGATCCTGGCCGACAGCGTGATCCAGGCCACCGAGGCCCTGGCACCCTATCTGACGTTGGCGCAGGTCTGACGGACTGCAGGCCCACGACCCACAGTACAAGGAGAACATGATGACCGTATGGAACAAGCTGGTGACCGCCCTGCGTGGCGCCGCCCATGAAGCCGGCGAAACCGTGACCGACAGCCAGGCGCTGCGCATTCTGGACCAGGAGATCCGCGATGCCGACAACGACCTGAACCGCTCCAAGGAAGCGCTGGCCGAGATCATGGCCAAGCAAAAGCTGGCCGCGGGCAAGCTGCAGACCACGCAGGCCAAGATTGCCGAATACGAAGGCTATGCACTCAAGGCGCTGGAAACCCAGGACGAGTCCTTGGCGCTGGAGGTGGCCGGCAAGGTCGCCCTGCTCGAAACCCAGCGTGACGAAGAAGAGGCGCAGCTGAGCGCTTTCAGCCAAAGCGTGGAGCAGCTGCGCGGCGCCATCCAGACGGCGCAGTCCCATATCAAGCGCCTCAAGCAGCAGACCGACACCGTCAAGGCCACCGAGAGCGTGCAGCGCGCCCAGGCCACCGTGGCGGGCCGCTACACCGGCTCGCAGTCGCGCGTGCAGACGGCGCTCGATTCGCTCGAACGCATCAAGCAAAAGCAGGCCGAGCGCGGCGCCCGCATGGAAAGTGCCGCCGAGCTGGCGCAAAGCAGCAGCGAAGACGCGCTCGACGCCAAGCTGCGCGCTGCCGGTATCACCGCCTCTGCGGGCAATGCGCAGTCCGTGCTGGAGCGCCTCAAGGCCCAGCGCGGCGGCGCCAAAGAGGGCTGATGGCGCAGGGCCCTGGCTGGCCCGACAACGTACAACAAGTGGGGCAGGCCCTGAACCTGTCACCGCAGATAAACAAGAGGGACTGCCATGTCGACCTTTCTGCACTATGCGCTGGGCTTTCCGACCTTCATCTTCGGTGCACTGCTGCTGTGCATGCTGCTCTATTGGCTGATAGCGCTGCTGGGCCTGGTGGAGACCGATTCGCTGGACCAGTGGCTGCTGTTTGATGGCAGCGACCATGCGCACGGCGTAGAGCATTCGGTCAGCGCGCTGGCCGGCCTGCTGCTCAAGGTGGGCCTGGGCGGCATTCCGGCGACTGTCATCCTGACGGTGTTGCTGCTGCTGTCCTGGCTGGCCTCCTATGTGCTCAGCCACCTGGTGCCCATGCCCGAGGGCTGGGCCTTGCTCAACTGGCTCATCGGCAGCGCGCTGGCCGTGGCCGCGCTGGTGCTGGGCTTTGCCGCCACCGTCGTGCTGCTGCGGCCGCTGCGCGGCCTGGTGGCCCGCATTGCCCCGCCTGAGACGCCCAAGGTGCTGCTGGGCCGCACGGGCCTGGTGCGCAGCGGGGTGGTCAATGCCAGCCAAGGCTATGGCAGCGTCGATGACGGCGGCGGCGGGCTCAATGTGCAAATGCGCTCGCCCGAGCGCGAGCTGTCGCGCGGCACCGAGATCGTACTGATCGAGCACCTGCCGCAGCACAACGCCTGGCGCGTGGTCAGCAAGGCCGAGTTTGACGGCAGCGAGATTCCGGGGTTGCACCCACCTGTTTGAGCCAAGGGAGCCGCTAGCGCGCAGGCGTGGCGGGCCCGCATTCGCCAAGTTTTTTTAAGACCGATATTGATAGGGAGATACGCATGAATATGGGAAATCTGGAGTGGTACATCGTCGCCGGGGTGTTGATCGGATCGATCTTCATCGTCATCCTGGGCCTGTTTGCCTTGGTCAAGGCCTTCTACATCAAGGTGCCCCAGGGCACGGCCTTGATCATCAACGACACCACTTCGCAGCCCAAGGTGAAGTTCACGGGCGGCATGGTGCTGCCGGTGATCCACAAGAAGGAGTTCATGCGCATCTCGCTGATCACCTTGGAGATTGACCGCCGTGGCAAGGAAGGCCTGATCTGCCGCGACAACATGCGGGCCGACATCACCGTGGCCTTTTACCTGCGTGTCAACGAGACCCCGGAAGACGTGCTCAAGGTCGCCAAGGCCATTGGTGTGGACCGTGCCTCGGAAAAGGGCGCTGTCAACGAGCTGTTCAATGCCAAGTTCTCCGAGGCTTTGAAGACCGTGGGCAAGCAGATCGATTTTGTGAAGCTGTTCGAGAACCGCCAGGACTTTCGCGACCAGATCATCCATGTGATCGGCAATGACTTGAACGGCTATGTGCTCGAAGACGTGGCCATCGACTACCTGGAGCAGACCTCCAAGTCTTCGCTGGACCCGAACAACATCCTGGACTCCGAAGGTATCCGCAAGATCACCGAGCTGACGGCCAACCAGAACATCGTCACCAACGAGCTCGAACGCAATGCCGAGCTGGCCGTGACCAAGAAGAACGTCGAGACCAAGGAAGCCATGCTGGCCCTGGAGCGCCAGCAGGCCGATGCCGAAGCACGCCAGAAGCGCGAGATCGCCACCATCCAGGCGCGTGAGCAGGCCGAGACCCAGAAGGTGCAGGAGGAAGAGCGCCTCAAAGCCGAGCAGGCCCGCATCCAGACGCAGGAGCAGCTCGATATCCGCGAAGAAAACCGCCAGCGCGAGGTGGCAGTAGCCCAGCAGAACCGCGAGCGCGCGGTGGTGATCGAGATCGAAAAGGTCACCCGCGCCAAGGACCTGGAAGTGGTCTCGCGCCAGCGCGAAGTGGAGCTGCAGCGCATCGAGAAGGAAAAGGCCATCGAAATTGAGAAGGCCAGTATCGCCAATGTGATCCGCGAGCGCGTGGTGGTCGAAAAGGGCGTGGCCCAGGAAGAGGAGCGCATCAAGGAAGTGCGCGTGGTGTCCGAGGCCGAGCGCATGAAGCAAGTCACCGTGCTGACCGCCCAGGCCCAGGCCGAAGAAGACATGGTGCGGCAGGTCAAGAAGGCCGAAGCCGATGAAACGGCCTCGCGCCACAAGGCCATCGAGGTGACCAACTTGGCCCAGGCCGAGCTGGAAGCCGCTGGCAAGACCGCCGAGGCCAAGAAGAAGATGGCCGAGGCCATCGAGGTCGAGCGCGCAGCGCCCGGCTTGGCGGACGCCAAGGTGCGCGAAGTGACGGCTGCTGCCATCGAACGCGAAGGCATGGTGCAGGCCAAGATCATTGCGGAAAAGCTCATCGCCCAGGCCAAGGGCGAAGAAGAAAAGGGCCTGGCCGAAGTGCGCGTGATCGAGGCCCAGGCCGATGCCAACGAGAAGCTGGGCCTGGCGGACGCCAAGGTGCTGGAAGAGCGCTTGATGGCGCAGGCCCGAGGTGAAGCCCAAGTGGGCAACACCAAGGCCGTGGTGACCCGCGATGTGGGCCAGTCCGAAGCCGATGTGCTGCGCGACAAGCTGTTCGCCGAGGCCAAGGGCCTGACCGAGAAATTTGCGGCGCTGGCCTCGCTGTCCGACCAGGCCCGCTCGCACGAAGAGTTCCGCATGCAGCTGGAAAAGAACTTCGAGCAGGCGCTGGCCGCCATCGAGGCGAACAAGACCGTGGCCCAGGAGCAGGCCGAGGTGCTGTCTGCGGCACTGTCCAAGGCCAATATCGACATCGTCGGCGGCGGCGGTGATTTCTTCAACAACTTTGCCAAGGCGTTGTCCGTGGGCAAGGCGGTCGAAGGCGTCTCTGCCAAGAGCCCCATCGTGCAGGAGCTGCTGCAGAAGTTCATCGGCGGCAAGGGCCTGCCCACGGATGCGCTGAGCAACCTGCTGGGCGGTGGCCAGGACAAAAAGAGCCTGCCGCCCTCGGCGACCGAGTCCTGACCTGGTGCCAGGCCCCGCGCCTGGCCCTCGGTCCACTCTTTTATTCTGGGCGTCTAGCCCTCTTGCAAGGCAGGCCCCAGCCCCCGCGCTGGTCTGCCATGCCCCACCGCACTCTCTGCCGCTCAAGCCATGTCCACTACCCCATCCAACGACCAACCGGACCGCTCTGCCGTTGACGACGCCGTCGCCAGCGGCGGCTCCTACGAAGTGCTGGCCAAGCGGCTCGACGCCCAGGGCCAGGCGCTGGAGACCCTGGCACGCGAGCTGAACGAAGCGCGGCTGGAAGAGTTTGGCCGCAGCCAGATGGAGGTCATCGCCCGCATGCGGGTGCGTACCGAGAACAACTGCCTGGGCCGCGATATCGCCCAGGTCGGCGGCTTTTTGCTGTTTGGCTACAACGTGTTCATGGGCCTCAAGCAGGAGACGCGCATCGAGGATGTGTTTGCGCTCTACCGCCTGCATGAGGGCGAGCAGGGCTATGAGGTCATGCCGGTGGAGCTCAAGGAAAGCTTCTTGGGAATCCAGAGCTTTGTGCAGGATTTCCAGGAGCTCTACGCCTACTACAAGCACACCAAGCTGATGCAGCTGGCGGTGCGCGATGGCAAGCTGCTGGCGAGCTTTCAGATCGGCGAGCGTCTGGGCGATGTGCGGGTGTTCCGCTGGTCGGTATCGCCCGATGGCCAGCAGATCCGCTACATCGACAACCGGGGCGAGCGCGACATCGAGCTGCCCGCGCCCCATGATTTTGTGTGGCAGCGCGCTGGCCGCGAACACCTGGTGCAAGGGCGCCATCCGCACATCAACATCCTCGACAAGGTGTTTGTCGAGACACTCGATGGCGACCTGACCATCAAGGTCGAGAACAACACCAACGACGGCCTGGGCATCTACCGCGAGCCGGTGCAGGAGAAGAACCAGTCGCTCGACGATGCCGTGTTCGAATACGCGGCCGTGGGCAGCCTGGTCCTGCTCAAGATCCTGCCCTACCGCGAGGACCAGTGGCGCTACCTGGTCTACAACACCTTGTCGCGCCAGGTGCTGCGCATGGATGCGATCGGCGCGGCCTGCATCCAGCTGCCGCAGGACCACGGCATCATCTTCCCCGGTGGCTATTACCTGCAAAACGGCGAGCACCGCGCCTTTGAGCAGAACATGCAGGGCATGCGCTACCGCCGCAGCATCCGCTCGCCCAATGGCGAGGACGTGCTCTATGTGTTCTACGAGCCCGAGAGCGGGCGCATGGCGCTGTTCAAGTACAACCTGATCGAGCGGGCGCTGCAGCCGCCCCTCATCGGCCACGGCTATGCGCGCATGGACGATGGCCGCATCGTCATCTTTGCTGCCGAGAGCAATGAGGCCGCGCGCGTACACCCCATGCAGCTGTGGCGCACGCCTTTTGCGTCGGACGACTATGCCGCACGCCAGCCGCAAAAGGACAGCGCACTGGGCCGCATCGGCAATGCCGAGCTGGTCAGCGGCATCTCTGACCTGTACAGCGTGCGCAAAGAGATTGCGGCGCCGGAGGTATCTTTGCCGCGCTACGAGCGGCTGATCGACACCGCGCGGCGCCTGTTTGAGCGCTACCACTGGCTCAGCAGCCCGGCCATGCAGGCCCTGCACGAGAACCTGCTGGGCATCGTCGCCACCGGCGACGCGGTGCTCGACGAGTACGAAAAAGTCGAGAGCATCCGCCAGGCCTCGGCCAAGGCCATGGGCGAGGTCAGCAGCCGCCATGCGCAGCTGCTCAAGCAAATACGCTTGTCCGATGCCGACAGCATCGATGACTATGTAGGCGCGCTGACCGAGCTGGCCGCATTGCGCGGCCAGCTGCTGGCCACGCGCGAGCTGCGCTATGTGGATGCCGCAGCGATCGAGGCCATGGTGCAAACGGCCGACGAGTCCCAGGCCGAGGTATCGCAGCGTACGGCCAGTTTTATTGCCACCGACGCCGCCATGCAGCCCTATGTGGAGCAGTTGCAGGCGCTGGACCAGCAGGCCCAGGCCGCTACCACGGTGGTGCAGCTGGCCGAGCCGCTGGCGCAGATGGCCCAGATGTCGGCGGCGCTCGATCTGCTGTCCGAGCTGATGGGCAGCCTCAAGATCGACGACGCCACCCAGCGCACGGCCGTGGTGGACCGCATCTCGGCCATTTATGCCCGCCTCAACCAGGTGCGGGCCCGTGCCGAGCAGCGCAAATCGGGCCTGGGCAGCGCCGAGAACCTGGCCCAGTTTGCCGCGCAGCTGGCGCTGTTCTCGCAGAGCATCGTCAGCGGGCTGAACCTGGCCCAGACCCCCGAGAAATGCGATGAGCAACTGGCGCGCCTCTTGGTGCAGCTGGAAGACATCGAGGGCCAGTTTGGCGAGCATGCGCAGTTTCTCTCCGACATCATCGCCAAGCGCGAAGAGGTGCTGGAGACCTTTGAGGCGCGCAAGCAGTCCTTGCAGGACGAGCGCCAGCGCCGCGCGCAGGGCGTGCTCGATGCCGCGCTGCGCATTGTGCAGGGCCTCCCCAAACGCGCCGAGAAGATCGCCAGCCCCGAGGCCCTGCACGCCTTTTTTGCCGGCGACCCGCTGATTGCCAAGCTCAAGGAGCTGGCCGGGCGCCTGCGTGGTGAGCTGCAAGACCCCGTCAAGGCCGACGATATCGATGGCCGCATCAAGTCGCTGCGCGACCAGGCCTTCCGCGCGCTGCAGGACCGAACCGATCTGTACGAGGGTGACGGCAAGCTGATCCGTCTGGGCCGCCACCGCTTCTCGGTCGGCAACCAGGACCTGGACATGACCCTGCTGCCCCGCGATGGCCAGCTCTACCTGCACCTGGTGGGCACCGAGTACTTCGAGGCGGTGGACAACGCCGAGCTGGCGGGCCTGCAGGCCTACTGGGACGCCTCGTCGCCCGCCGAATCGGCCGAAATGTACCGGGGCGAGTACCTGGCGCTGGAGGTGGTGCAAGCGGTGCGTGCCGGCCGCGAGGGCTGGAGCCAGGACCGCCTGCGCCAGCTCTTGCCCGATACCGAGGCGCTGACCCAGGCGATCCGCGAGTTCTCTGCACCGCGCTACCGCGATGGTTATGAGCGCGGCATCCACGACCATGATGCGGCGCTGATTCTGCAGGCGCTGGTGCCGCTGGCCGATGGCGCCGGCGTGCTGCGCCATGCACCGCAGGCCCGCAGCCTGGCGCTGCTGTTCTGGAGCCAGCAGGCCCATATCCAGCAGCCGCAACGCGCCAGCAGCATTGCCCGCTGGCCCGAGCGCGCGCAGCAGGCCCAGGCCATGCAGCAGCTGCTGGGCAGCGAGACCGAACGCCTGGCGCTGCAGACCGACATCATGGCCCAGCTGCGCGACTTTGCGCAGGAGCAAGGCCTGCTCGATGCGCTGCTGCGCTCCGACCCGGCCAGCCCCTTGGTGGCAGCAGCCGCGCCTGATGCCACCGATGCTGGCGAATGGGACAGCGAGGCCGACAACCTGCTGCGCGCCGCTGCCGATTACCTGCAGGCCGAGCTGGCGCACAAGGCGCTGCGCTTTCACTTCTCGGGCGCCAGCCAGGCGGTGATCGCCGCCTTGCAGCAGGCGCTCAAAGCCGGCCCCAAGGAAGGGCTGCACTGGGCCGATCTGCAGCGCTACTGGGCAGGCGGCGAGGCCGGCCAGGCCAGCCGCGAGCGCAGCGCTGCACCGCTGGCCCAGCGCTGGCGCAGTGCCTTGCATTGGCTGCAGACGGTGGCGCAGGCCGCGCCGGAGGCCGAACGCGCCGCTTGGTTGCCCTATTGCAGTGAGGCAGCAGCCTGGCTGGTCTGCCAGACCGAGCTGACCCACCAGCTGAGCACGGTCGATCTGCGCTGCGAGGTGCAGGGCCTGCTGGGCCAGCATGGCCGGGTGCAGGGCGGGCGCATGCACATCCAGCTCGATGAGCTGACCACGCGTGCGGCGCGCCACTACCGCCGTTACCTGCCGCAGTGGGAGCGCTACCAGGCGCTGCGCCAGCAGCTGCTGGCCGATTACCGCGCGCGCTTCAGGCTCGAAGAGTTCAAGGCCCGGCCGCTTTCGTCCTTTGTGCGCAACCGGCTGATCAACGAGATCTACCTGCCGGTGATTGGCGACAACCTGGCCAAGCAGATCGGTGCGGTGGGCGAGAACAAGCGCAGCGACCAGATGGGCCTGCTGATGATGATCTCGCCACCCGGCTACGGCAAGACCACCTTGATGGAGTACGTGGCCAACCGCCTGGGCCTGATTTTCATGAAGATCAACGGCCCGGCGCTGGGTCACTCGGTGCGCTCGCTCGACCCGGCGCAGGCGCCCGATGCGACGGCAGCCAAGGAGCTGGAGAAGCTCAACCTGGCGCTGGAGATGGCCAACAACGTGATGCTGTATATCGACGATATCCAGCACACGCATCCCGAGTTTTTGCAGAAGTTCATCTCGCTGTCCGATGGCACGCGCCGCATCGAAGGCGTATGGCGCGGCCAGACCAAGACCCATGACATGCGCGGCAAGCGCTTTTGCGTGGTCATGTCGGGCAACCCGTATACCGAATCGGGGGAGGTCTTCAAGATCCCGGACATGCTCGCCAACCGCGCCGACATCTACAACCTGGGCGATGTGCTGGGCGGCATGGATGAGGTGTTCAAGCTCAGCTACATCGAAAACAGCATGACCTCCAACGCCGTGCTGGCGCCCATGGCCACGCGCAGCCTGCAGGATCTGTACCTGCTGCTCGACCGGGTGCAGGGCAAGGAGGTGTCGGCCAATGCGCTGTCGCACGACTATGCCGCTGCCGAGCTGCGCGAGATGGAGGCCGTGCTCCAGCGCATGCTGCAGGTGCGCGAGCTGGTGTTCAAGGTGAACCAGCAGTACATCCACAGCGCTGCGCAAGACGACAGCTACCGCAGCGAGCCGCCGTTCAAGCTGCAGGGCAGCTACCGCAACATGAACAAGCTGGCCGAGAAGATCACCCCGGTGATGAACGATGCCGAGATGGCGCAGATGCTGAGCGACCATTACCAGGGCGAGGCGCAGATGCTGACTGGCGGCGCCGAAGAGAACCTGCTCAAGCTCGCCGAGCTGCGCGGCAATGCCGATGCGCAGGGCCAGGCGCGCTGGGCCGAGATCAAGGCCCAGTTCCAGCGCCAGCAGGCCGCTGGCGGCGCCAATGCCGATGCCGCCACGCGGGTGACCACCCAGCTGGTTGACCTGGTGGCCGCCACCCGCGCCATGGCCCAGGCCCAACAAGCCCAGCACCTGGGCGATACGGCCGCGCAAGAGGGTTGGCAGCGCATGCTGGCGCAGTGGGGCCAGGCGCAAACGGCGGTGGGGCAGTCGCTCGACGGCATCCGCCAGGCGGTGCTGGACAGCGCCCCTGCGGAGCAGCCACCCGCCCGCCACGCGGAGGCACAGCCGCTGGACCTGGCCGTGCAGCAGCTCGGCCAGCTGGTGCTGCAGTCCTTGCACCCCGTTGTCGAGCACCTGGACCAGAGCCGGCGCCAGCAGCTGGGCCTGCACCGCGTGCTGATGCAGGTTGCCACCCGCATGCAAGAGCAGATCGACCAGCAGCGCGCCGGCCGCCAGCCGCTGCAGCCCACCTTGCAGGCGGACGATATCGACAAGGCTTTTGACCGCATGCAGGACGGACGCCCGCTGCGTTGAATGCCCGTTCCCTGGCTGCTGGCTTGCTGGCAGCCAGGGTGACTGAAAGCATTGTTATCAGGTGCAAGCAGCGCCCTTGTCCTAGCCTTGGGGCATGGCGCATACCGATACACTGTGCCGATGCGAGCCTTCTCCCTCTCTTTTTCTGCCCGCCAGGGCCTGCCACGCTGGTGGCTGCCGGCCCTGTGGCTGCTGCTGTGCGTCTGCCTGCTGTCCCTGGCATCGGGGGCGGCCGCACAGTCGCTGACGTCGCTGGCGGGCTTGGGCGGCAGCGCGTCCAGCAGCAGTGGCACGGACGAGGAGCGCGCCATCCAGGCGCAGCGCGAGGCCACGGCCACGGCCGAGCAAGAGGCCGATGCGTTGGCCCAGTCGCTGGAACGCCTGCGCAGCCGGGTACAGACCTCCGTGGGTACGGCGCCGGCGCCGCTGAGCGACCAGGAGCTGGGCCAGATCCAGGCCCGCTGGGAAGAGCGTGTGCCTGCCAATGCCAGCCAGGAAGTGCTGGAAAAGCTGCTGACTGACGAGCGCGAGGCGATCGCCGCGCTCAAGTCCGGTATCGAGAAATCTGCGGCCGAGCAGGCCAACCTGGTGGCCCAGCCCGGCAACGGCCGGACGGACCTGGCCACCTTGCAGCAGCGCGTGCAGGAAACGGCCACGCCGGTGACGGCCGAACCCGGCGAATCGACCGCATTGACCCAGGCGCGCCAACTGCGCCGCAATGCCGAAAACCGCCGCGCCAGACAAGAGCTGGCGCTGCGCCAGGAAGAGCAATCCACGATAGAAACCCGCCAGCGCCTGTTGGATGTGCAGCTGCAAACCCAGCGCCGCGAGCTGCTGGAGCGCACGCCACGTGTGGCCTGGTTGAACCAGCGCATTGCCGACCGCGCCCGCCAGCAGCTGGAGCAGCAGGTGCAACAAACGCAAGCCGCTGAGAACGACGCCGCCGAGGCGCCTGCCGCCGTGCGCGATCTGGCGCAGCAGAACAGCGCGCTGGCCGAACAGATCCTGGCGCACAACGACCGCCTGGTGCAGGAGCGCCAGGCGCTGGCCAGCGATGAATACCGCCAAAGCCAGCTGACCTCGGCCTTGCGCGACACGCAGGCCCGCCTGCGCCTGGGCGGCAGCGCATCGGTGGGCCAGTGGCTGTGGAAGCAGCGGGTGGCGCTGCCCACCGTCAACACCATCCAGGCGCGGCGCAAGGCGACTTTGCGGCAGCTGGCCGAGCTGCGCCTGGCGCTGTTCAATGCCAGCGAGCGGCGCTTTGACCTCAATGGCTCGGCAGCCGTTGTCAGTGGCCGCGACGGGGCGGGCATGACCACGCGCGGCAGCGCCCAAAGCACGGCCTTGTGGACCAAGCAGGCCGCGCTGATTGACCAGCTGCAGCCCTTGCTGCTGCGGCGCATTGCCGTGCTGGAGCAGACCGATGCCGCGCTGCAATCCACCTTGAAGAGTGGCAGCGCGCTGCGCCAGGTGATGGACAAGGAGCTGCTGTGGTTCCCCAGCCACCTGGCCATGGGTGGTGCCTGGCTGGACGAATGGCGCACGGTGCTGCGCAGCTCGGACGGCTTGGAGCAGGGCGCCAGCGCCTCGCCCTGGAACACCGCGCGCGTGCTGGGCGCCAGCATGCTGCGCAACCTCTGGATCTATGCGGGCATCTTTGCCGGTGTGCTGCTGCTGCTGGGCCTGCGCCGCTATGCCTTGCAAAAGCTGCAGGCCATTGCCGAGCAGGTGGACAATTTCTCGCGCGACCACTTTGGCCTGACCTTGATGGCGCTGGGCTGGAGCCTGCTGTATGCGCTGCCCTGGAGCTTTGCCACCGCTGCGCTGGGGGTGCTGCTGCAATCGGCTGCGGCGCCGGTGGCGCTGGAGCCGCTGGGCCAGGCGCTGGAGCAGCTGAGCGCCTTTGTGTTTGTGGTGACCTTGCTCAATGTGCTGTTCCGCCCCTGCGGGCTGGCCGTAGCGCATTTTGGCTGGCCGCGTGAGCGGGTGCAGGTGCTGCGCCAGATGGTGCTGCGCGCGACCTGGCTGATCGTGCCCATCGACCTGCTCGGTGGGCTGGCCTTCTACAGCCACGACGACTCCGCCATCAGCACCTGGGGCCGCATGTGCCTGCTGGTGCTGACCCTGGGCCTCGCCTGGATGGCCTTCCGCTACCTGCGGCAAAGCGTGCTCAAGCAACGCCCGGGCCTGCGCTGGAGCCAGGTGGTGAGCGTGGCGGCGCTGCTGGTGCTGGCTGTGACCTTGGTGGGCATCGTGCTGGGCTATGTCTACACCGCCACCGAGGTGATCCAGGCGCTGCTGAGCAGCTTTGTGTTTTTGGCAGCGGCGGAGGTGCTGGTCAGCCTGCTGCGGCGCTGGCTGCTGCTGGGCGAGCGCCGGCTGGCGCTGAACCGGCTGCGCGCTGCGGCCCTGCAGCGCCAGGCGGCCAATGCGGCCGCAGCGGCGGATGCCGGCACCGGTACGACGAGCAATGCCAACAACAATGCCAGCGATGAGCAAAGCCAGATGGCGCTGGTGACGGTGAGCACCCAGGCGCACCGCCTGCTGGGCCTGCTGCAGCGCGTGCTGGTGGCCCTGAGCCTGGTGTATGCCTGGTCGCCGGTGCTGCCGGCGCTGCTGCGTTTTGAAGGCGTGGTGCTTTGGTACACCACCAATACGGACGCCAGCGGCATTGCCCGTCCCGCGCCGGTGAGCCTGATGGACCTGCTGATCGGCGCACTGATCCTGCTGATGACCTTCAGCCTGACCCGCAACCTGCCGGGCCTGGTCGAAGTGGTGTTCTCCAGCACGCGCCGGGTCAGCAGCTCGGACCGCTACACGATGGCGACCTTGGCGCGCTATGGCATCACCATTGCCGGCACGGTGAGCGCGCTGTCCTTGCTGGGCCTGCGCTGGAGCCAGCTGCAGTGGATGGCCGCTGCGCTGACCGTGGGTCTGGGTTTTGGTCTGCAGGAGATTTTTGCCAACTTTGTCTCTGGGCTGATTCTGTTGGTGGAGCGGCCCTTCCGGGTCGGCGATGTGATCACCATCAACCAGCACACGGGCACCGTCACCCGCATCCGCACCCGCGCGACCACGGTGCTGGATTTTGACAACCAGGAAATCGTTATCCCGAACAAGACCTTCATCACCGGCCAGGTGACGAACTGGACCTTGAGCGACGATGTGACGCGCCTGATCATCGATGTCTCGGTCGCGCATGGCAGCGACCCGGCCGAGGTGCAGCGCATGCTGCTGGCCATTGCGGCCGAGCACCCCAAGGTGCTGCGCGAGCCCGAGGCCAACTGCTGGTTCATGGCGCTCGAAGGCCAGGGCCAGAAGTTTGAGTTGCGCGTCTATGTGGGCGCGGTGGACGACCGCCTGCCGGTGCGCAACGACCTCAACCGCAGCATCAATGCGCGTCTGAAGGCGGCCGGCATTGCGGTGGCCTTCCCGCAGATGGATATCCATGTGCGCGATCTGCCGCCGGCTGCAGCGCAGGAGGCACAGAGCGCCTAAGGCGTCTGAGACGCCGCCTGCACCAGCGCCACAAAGCGCTTGGCGGCCAGGCCCATCGGATGCTCCTTGGACCAGACCACATCCACATACAGCTGGGCGCCATTGCTGAGGTTGGCAAACTCCATCGCCACCAGCGCGCCCGATTGCAGCAGCGGCGCCACCAGCGGCTGGGGCAGCCAGCCCCAGCCAATGCCGGCGCTGACCATCTGCAAGGCGGCCAGGTGGTTGTCGGTGCGCCAGACATCGCGGGCATACACCAGGCGTTCGTGGCGCAGCGACCAGTCACGGCTGGCGACGATGATCTGGCGTGTATTGGTCAGGTGGTGCTCGCGCAGCTGGGGCCGGGCCGCATCGCCCGGCGGGGGGGCATGGCCCAGTGACTGCATCAGTGGGTGGCTGGGGGCGATGACGGCCAGCAAGGTCTCGGTCGCCACTTCCTGAAAGCCTTCACGCCCGTCGAGGCTGGGCCGCTCAAACACCAGCGCCAGTTGGGCGCGGCCGCTGTGCAGCATGGTCAAGGCATCGGCCTGCGGGGCGGTCAGCACCTCCACCGCTAACTGCGGGTACTCCTGCGCCAAGGCGGCCAGCGGCGCGGCCCAAGGCGCGGAGACCAGCTCGGGCGCAATGGCTACCGTCAGCCGCGATTCCAGCCCTTGCTCCAGTGCCAGCGCATGGGCGTTGAGCTGCTGGAGCTGCGCGGCCAACAGGCGTGCCTGCGGCTCCAGCGCCAGCGCGGCGGGCAAAGGCTTGGGCTCCCGGCCCTCACGGGCGAACAGCGGCATCTGCAGCTCGGCTTCGAGCTGGGCGATCTGCATGCTGACAGCCGAGGGCACCTTGCCCAGCGCCCTTGCAGCGGCCGAGAAGCTGCCATGGTCGAGCACGGCCAGCAAGGTTTGGATGGTGTCGGAGTCAAACGGGGCAAAAGCAGAGCGCATTGATATATCAATTTTTCTGAAAGATTCTGACTTATGTTATCAGTTCATGACACATAAGATAGCGCCCTATGTCAGTTCAAAAAATACACAACAGCCCTTGGTCTCTGCAGGGGCCCATGCGGCGCGTGGTCTATGTGGCCCTGTACGAGGCCATCGCCATCGTGGCCGCTACGGCAGGCCTGTCGGCCCTGTCCGGACAGGGCGCGGCGCACTCCGGCGTCGTGGCCGCTGCCTCGTCGGCCATCGCGATTCTGTGGAATGTCGTCTGGAACCATTTGTTCGAGCGCTGGGAGGCCACCCAGCCCACCCGTGGGCGTGGCCTGGGCCGCCGTATTGCACATGCGCTGGGCATGGAAGGGGGTCTCGTCTTTATGCTCGTGCCGCTGTTTGCCTGGTGGTTCGAGGTCAGCCTCTGGGATGCGCTGGTGATGGACATCGGCCTGCTGCTGTTCTTCCTGGTCTACACCTTTGTCTTCAACTGGTCGTTTGACCGCCTGTTTGGCCTGCCGCAGTCGGCGCAGTAAGGGTCTGAAAACGCAACGGGGCGCCGTGTTACCACTGGCGCCCCGTTGCTGTTAATGGCTGTGCTTTAGCGCAGCCAGGCAATCATCAGCTGCAGCACAAAGGCATTGATGATGTCGATAAAGAACGCACCCACCAGCGGCACGATCAGGAAGGCCTTGTGCGAGGGCCCGTACTGGCTGGTGATGGCCTGCATGTTGGCGACGGCCGTGGGCGTGGCGCCCATGCCAAAGCCGCAGTGGCCGGCGGCCAGCACGGCGGCGTCGTAGTTGCGGCCCATCGTGCGGAAGGTGATGAAGACGGCAAACAGCGCCAGCGCCACGGTCTGCACGGCCAGGATGAGCATCAGCGGCCCGGCCAGATCGGCCAGCTCCCAGAGCTTGAGTGACAGCAGCGCAATGGCCAGGTAGATCGACAGGCCGGCGTTGCCAAACACATCGATGGCGCGGTCAAACACCTTGAAGCCAAAGCCGTAGTCCAGCACATTGCGGATCACCACGCCGCCGCCCAGCGCCCAGACAAAGGTGGGCAGCTGCAGCATCGTACCCTGGGTGGCGCTGGTCATGAACTCGGCAAAGGCCAAGCAGCCGGCAAACAGCGCCAGGGTCTCGATGGCGGCCTCGGCGGTGATCAGGCGCGGGGCGGTGTTGGGCGTCTCGAAATTGGCGACCTGGCTGCTGTCGTTGCTTTGGGTGTGGTCGCTTACTTCTTTCTCAGTCAGCGTGCGTGGCTGGGCCAGCTGGTGGCGGGTAATCAGGCGCTTGGCCAGGGGGCCGCCCAGCAGACCGCCGATGACCAGGCCAAAGGTGGCGCAGGCAATGCCCAGCGCGGTGGCGCCGCTCAGGCCGTATTGGTTCTCCAGCACCGAGCCCCAGGCGCCAGCGGTACCGTGGCCGCCCAGCAAGGTGATCGAGCCCGCGACCAGGCCAATGAGCGGGTCCAGCCCCAGCAAGGTGGCCAAGCCCACGCCGACACCGTTTTGCACAAAGATAAACGCGACGATCACGCCCAGAAACACCACCAGGCCCATGCCGCCTTCGCGCAGCTTGGCAAAGTTGGCGCTCAGCCCGATCGACGAGAAGAACACCAGCATGAAGCTGGTCTGCATAGCGGTGGCAAAGGTGAGGGTCAGGCCGGTGGCCTGGTGCAGCGCAAAGATAAGGGCCGCCACCACCAGGCCACCGGAGACGGGCTCGGGGATGTTGAAGTCGCGCAGAAAGCGGATATGCCGCGTCAGCCACTTGCCCAGCAAGAGCACGAGGACGGCAAAGATCAGGGTGTAGTAAGCACTGAAACTCAGATGCAAGGGAATTCTCCTCAAAGAGCAGGCCTGGACCTGTTTGAAAACAGAAAGCCGGTGTTGACTATGGGTTGGTGTTTTTTGCCGGCAAAGCGCTGCAATATGGGTGAATGCCGAAGCATCGTCTGATTGAATAGGGCTATAACCAACAATGGTGAGTGGTGTTTGTGGCTATGGGCAAGTCCCCCTGCCTGTGCTCCAGCGCCCGGCCTGGCTTAAAATGCAGGGCCTTGTCCCAAGGAGCGCTGCAGCAGGCCGGTGGTATCCCCATCGCAGGCCTGTCAGGCTTGGGGCAGGTCGACGGGCATGCACGGCATGGCCCGCATCAACGGCGCTCACCTGTTCTGTCTCTGTTTTCTGGTTTTCACAGGTGAGCCCCATGTCCGCGTCTGCTGCCCCCGTTTCCGTTCCTCCCATGCGCCTGTCGGGCCTGGAGCCCGTGTTTGTTGGCGAGGACAGCCTGTTTGTCAACGTGGGCGAGCGCACCAATGTGACGGGCTCCAAGGCCTTTGCGCGCCTGATCCTGAACGAGCAGTACGAAGAGGCGCTGGCCGTTGCGCGCCAGCAGGTGGAAAACGGCGCCCAGGTGATCGATGTGAACATGGACGAGGCCATGCTCGACAGCAAGGCCGCGATGGTGCGTTTTCTGAACCTGATCGCCTCCGAGCCCGATATCGCCCGCGTGCCCATCATGGTCGACAGCTCCAAATGGGAGGTGATCGAGGCGGGCCTGCGCTGCATCCAGGGCAAGGGCATCGTCAACTCCATCTCGATGAAGGAGGGCGTGGACGAGTTCAAGAAGCATGCGCGCCTGGTTAAGCGCTATGGCGCGGCGGCCGTGGTGATGGCCTTTGACGAAAAAGGCCAGGCCGATACCTACGAGCGCAAGATCGAAATCTGCGAGCGCGCCTACCGCATTCTGGTCGATGAGGTCGGTTTCCCGCCCGAGGACATCATCTTTGACCCCAACATCTTTGCCGTGGCCACCGGCATTGAAGAGCACAACAACTACGGCGTGGACTTTATCGAGGCCACGCGCTGGATCAAGCAGAACCTGCCCGGCGCCAAGGTGAGCGGCGGCGTGTCCAACGTGTCGTTCTCGTTCCGGGGCAACGACCCGGTGCGCGAGGCGATCCACACCGTGTTCCTGTACCACGCGATCCAGGCGGGCATGGACATGGGCATCGTCAACGCCGGCATGGTCGGCGTCTATGACGACCTGGAGCCGGTGCTGCGCGAGCGCGTCGAAGACGTGGTGCTGAATCGCCGCCCCGATGCCGGCGAGCGCTTGGTCGAGGTGGCCGACAGCGCCAAGAGCGGTGCCAAGGACGACAGCAAGAAGCTGGAATGGCGTGGCACGCCGGACCACCCGCGCAGCGTGGGCGAGCGCCTGTCGCATGCGCTGGTGCATGGCATCACCGATTTCATCACCGAAGACACCGAAGAGGCTTACCAGGCCATCGTGGTGCAAGGCGGCGGGCGCCCCTTGCATGTGATCGAGGGTCCGCTGATGGATGGCATGAACGTGGTCGGCGACCTGTTTGGCGCTGGCAAGATGTTCCTGCCCCAGGTGGTTAAATCGGCCCGCGTGATGAAGCAGGCCGTGGCCCATCTGGTGCCCTATATCGAAGAAGAAAAGCGCCAGCAAGAGGCCGCAGGCCTCGATGTATCGAGCAAGGGCAAGATCGTGATCGCCACTGTCAAAGGCGATGTGCACGACATCGGCAAGAACATCGTCACCGTGGTCTTGCAGTGCAACAACTTCGAAGTCATCAACATGGGCGTGATGGTGCCCTGCCACGAAATCCTGGCGCGAGCCAAGGCCGAGGGCGCGGACATCATCGGCCTGTCGGGCCTGATCACGCCCAGCCTGGAAGAGATGCAGTACGTGGCAGGCGAGATGCACAAGGACGACTATTTCCGCATCAAGAAGATTCCGCTGCTGATCGGCGGTGCCACCTGCTCGCGCGTGCACACGGCGGTGAAAATTGCGCCCAAGTACGAAGGCCCCGTGCTGTATGTGCCTGATGCCTCGCGCAGCGTGAGCGTGGCCCAGAGCCTGCTCGGCGAGAACAAGGACCGCTACCTGCAAGAGGTGGAGGCCGACTACGACAAGGTGCGTACCCAGCACGCCAACAAGAAGAAAACCCCGCTGTGGACCCTGGCGCAAGCCCGCGCCAATGCCACGCCGGTGGATTTTGTCGCCCACCCGCCGGTGACACCCCGCGCGCTGGGCCGCCGCGTGTTCAAAAACTTTGACCTGGCCGAGATCGCCCAGTACATCGACTGGGGCCCGTTCTTCCAGACCTGGGACCTGGCCGGCCCGTATCCGGCGATCCTCGACGACGAGGTCGTCGGTGTGGAGGCGCGCAAGGTGCTGGCCGATGCCCAGGCCATGCTCAAGAAGATCATCGAAGGCCGCTGGCTGCAGGCCAATGGTGTGATGGGCCTGTTCCCCGCCAACCGGGTGGGCGACGACATCGTGTTCTACACCGACGAATCGCGCAGCACCGAGCTGCTGACCTGGTACGGCATGCGCCAGCAAACCGAAAAGCAGAGCGTGGAAGGCACGATGCGACCCAGCCGCTGCCTGTCCGACTTTGTGGCCAGCAAGGAATCGGGCATCGGCGATTACGCCGGCCTGTTTGCCGTGACCGCTGGCATCGGTGCCGAGAAGAAGGACAAGGAGTTTGAGGCCGCCCTGGACGACTACAGCGGCATCATGTTCAAGGCGCTGGCCGACCGCCTGGCCGAAGCCTTTGCCGAATGCCTGCACCTGCGTGTGCGCAAGGACCTGTGGGGCTATGCCGCCGATGAGGCGCTGAGCAACGCAGAGCTGATCAAGGAAAAATACCAGGGCGTGCGCCCCGCCCCTGGCTACCCCGCCTGCCCCGACCACACCGCCAAGATCGACCTGTTCAAGGCCCTGGATGCTGCTGATGTCGGCATGGTGCTGACCGAGAGCCTGGCGATGTTCCCGGCCTCCAGCGTCAGCGGCTTCTACCTGGGCTACCCGGAGGCGGTCTACTTCAACGTCGGCGAGATTGGTGAAGACCAGTTGGCGGATATGGCGAAGCGCCGAGGTATGGATATCGATGTGCTGCGCCGGGCGCTGGCGCCGAATTTGGGTTAAGCAGTTTGAACGGGTTCCTAGCCCACCACCGCTCCTAGATTAGCTCGTAGAGATATCGCGCGCTCCAACACGCGGGGCAGCGCTGCCTGCGCAATCGATTTTGCCAGCGGCGCCTTCTGAAAGACAAGCACCACCCGGGCCAGGTGTGCAGGTGGGGGGATTGCCTGTCGCTGTCCTGGGCGGCCGCCAGGAACGAGCCCGGATAGCCGCTGAACGGAGCAAAAAAGGCCTGGGGGACTGCCGCTCCCATTCCGACACCAGAACGGCCACCGATGGGATGGCTTTCTTTGTCGTCCGACCCAACATGCGAAATCTACATATCGATTGAACGAAAACGTCGTTGTCGAATGACGCTATGCGTTCCTACACTGGGCCCTCGGTAATCGTTTTGCCTGCCGGGGCATGGTGCTCCGGTATGGCATGGGTTGGATCTCAGAAAGCAGAGCTATGAAAAACAAAGTATGGGCGATGGTAGCGACCGCTGCTGCGGCAGCACTGGCATCGGGTGCCGTGTGGGCCGATCGTCTGCAGGACATCAAGCAGGCAGGGGTGCTGCGTGTGGCAGCCTTTGATGCCAATCCACCGTTTGGTTTTGTCGACCCAAAGACGCGCAAGATCGTGGGCCTGGATGTGGACTATGCGCAGGCCTTTGCGCAGCGCCTGGGGGTCAAGCTGCAGCTGGTGCCGACCAACCCAGCCAATCGCGTGCCGCTGCTGCTGGCAGGCAAGGTGGACCTGGTGCTGGCCAATTTCACCATCACCGACGAGCGCGCTAAGCAGGTGGGCTTTAGCACGCCCTACTTTGCCTCGGGCACCCAGTTCATCGCGCCCAAAGGCACGCTGACCGCGCCCCAGCAGCTCGACAAGCTGCGCATCGGCGTGGACAAGGGGACGACCAACGAGATCGTGCTGCGCGAGAAGCACCCGCAGGCCACTTTGGTGGCCTACGACGACACCCCTTTTGCGTTTACCGCCCTGCGCAATGGCAATGTGCAGGCCATCTCGCAAGACGGCCCCAAGCTGGTGGGGCTGCTGGCCACCATCAAGGACAAGAAAGAGCGCGACAGGTGGGAGGTGCCGGCCTTCACTATCTCCAGTGACTACATTGGCGTGGGCATTCCCCGGGGAGAGACCGCGCTGACCGACTTCGTCAACACCGCGCTGCGTGAGCTGGAGTCCACGGGCCAGGCCGGCAAGATCTACGACACCTGGTTCGGGCCGCAAAGCGCCACGCCGCTGGTGCGCAATTTCAAGATTGGCGACAAGCCATAAAGGGAATCGGCACTGCAGGGCCCCGCAGCTGTGAAGGTGCGGGTACAGGCATTGCTCTTTGGCGCTTATGCAACTCTTGATGTCGGGGCTGGAGCCCCTGTGGCCGCATCTGCTGGCGGGCAAGTACTGGCGCTGGCTGCTGGAGGGCTGGTGCACGACGGTGCTGGCCTCGCTGCTGGTCATTGTGGCGTCCACCGTGCTGGGCATTGGCTTTGCGGTGGCACGCAGTGCCGCGCTGGCGCCGCTGCGCTGGCTGGCGCTGGGCTATCTGTCGGTGTTTCGCAATACGCCGCTTTTGGTGCAGCTGTTCTTTTGGTACTTTGGCGTGCCCAGCCTGCTGCCGCCCGAGTGGATGGCCTGGCTCAACCGCACGCACAGCCTGGCGCTGGGCCCGTTCAGCCTGGGCTGGCCGTCGCTGGAATTTCTCTCGGCCACGGTCGGCATGGTGTTCTATGCCACCGCCTATGTGGGCGAGGAGGTGCGCGCCGGCATCAATAGCGTGCCCGCCAGCCAGGGCCAGGCAGCACGCTCCTTGGGGATGACCGGCTGGCAGCTGCTGCGCCATATCGTGCTGCCCCAGGCGCTGGCGCGGGTCATCTCGCCGCTGCTGGGCCAGTACATGAACATCGTCAAGAACACCTCGCTGGGCATGGCGATTGGCCTGGCCGAGCTGTCTTACCGGGCGCGCCAGGTGGAGGCCGAGACCTTCCAGTCCTTCCAGGTCTATGGCCTGACGACCGTGCTTTACATCGTGCTGATCATCGGGCTGGAGCTGCTCAGCCAGCACCTGGGCCAGCGCCGCCGTTGGGGCCAGGCCGTGCTGAGGCGCGCATGAACTTTTCGGCTTTGAGCGATGACTGGCTCTACCTGCTGGTGGGCACCTTTCCCGAAGGGCCGCCTGGCGGTGCCTTGCTGAGCCTGATCCTGAGCGCTATCTCGGGCCTGCTGTCTGCCGTGCTGGGTTTGGTGCTGGGCATTGCCTTGGTGATGGGCAGCGGCAGGGCCTTGCAGTGCCTGCGCGTGGTGCTGGGCTTTTTGCGCGCCATTCCGGTGCTGCTGCTGATCTTCTGGATTTACTTTCTGCTGCCGGTGCTGTTCAAGCTCGATGTGCCGGGTAGTTTTTCGGTGGTTTGCGCGCTGTCGCTGGTCAGTGGTGCCTACCTGGCCCATGGCGTGGCAGCGGGCCTGCAGGCGATTGCGCCGGGCCAGTGGGATGCGGGCGCGGCGCTGGGCCTGACGCGCTGGCAAGTGCTGCGCAGCCTCATCCTGCCCCAGGCGCTGGCGGTGATGCTGCCCTCGTTTGTGAACCAGTGGGTGACCCTGATCAAGGACAGCTCGCTGGCCTATATCGTCGGGGTGGGGGAGCTGTCCTTTCTGTCCACCCAGGTCAATGCGCGGCTGATGGTGCACCCTGCCGAGGTGTTCTTGCTGGTGGGCGCCATCTACTGGCTGATGTGCTCGGCGCTCAACCTGCTGGCCTGGGCGCTGGCGCGGCGCAGCCAGCCGCGTTTGGTACGCTGAGTTGGTACGCTGATGCGGGCATGAAAAAAGGACGCCAGGCGTCCTTTTGGGGGTGAGCGCTGCTGCGCCTTGCTTACTGGTTCTTCAGCTCAGCGATGTAGGCATCGCGGGCCTTCACACCGGTGGGGGTGAAGTCGGTGAACACGCCGTCGATGCCCAGGCGGTAGTAGGCCAGGAACTCTTGCACCGGGTCACCCTTGTAGATGCCGGCCAGGCGGCCCGCTTCGTTGCGGAAGGTGAAGCTGTGCACGATCAGGCCGGCCTTGTGGGCGTTGGCGATCAGGCCGGTGTCCTTCAAGGTGTTGACATCCTTCAAGCCGGCACCTTCCTTGAACGGCACCACGGAGTGGGCCAGGATCTGTGGCTTCCAGGGGCCGATGCCATCGGCATAGGTCTTGATCTCGGCCAGGCCGGCAGGGGTCTGCATGGCGGCAAAGGTGCGGGCATCGCCGGCCAGGGTCCAGCTGTAGGGGCGGCCGCTGATGAAGGTCCATTCATCGGTGGTGATGTAGACCATGGAGCCGTCTTTGAGGTCAAAGTCATTGCCATCGATCAGCTGCACGCCCTTGGCCTTCATGCCAGCCTTGCGCAGGTACTTGAGGCTCTCAGGGTCAAAGCTCTGGATGTAGATGGCTGCATCCTTGCTGTTGAGCTTGTTCTTCTCCAGCAGGGCCATCACGGCATCTTCAAAGGGGTGGCTGCCGCTGCCGCAACCATTGGCAATCGCCTGCTGGTTGTTCCAGTAGGGGTTCTTGGTTTCGGCGTACACGGGGATGGTGCGGCCCAGCGACTTGCCCTTTGCCGCTGCGATGTCGATGACATCCTGGACGCTGATCAGCGGCAGCTTGCCGTTCCACTCGGTGGGGCGGTCGGCGCGGTTGTCCAGGGTGGTGCCGGCAATCCAGTCGCGCAGCTCTTGCATCGTGAAGTCGCTGATCGACCAGTCATTGCTATGGTCCTCACCATCAACGATCAGCGCCTTGAGCACCGATTTCTGGTTGCCCGGCTCGACCAGGTCGCTCAGGTACTGGCTGGGGCCATTGGCGGGGATGGCGGGGTATTTCACATTCACCAGCACGCCCTTGGTGGTGCGCTTGCGGGCTGCCACGGTGGCATTGGTCTTGGCCACGTCGGCGATATTGGTGCTGTCGCTCAGCCAGGCGTTGTGGCGTGCCACCAGTTGGCAGTCACGCGTCATGTGCATGTCCAGCTCCAGCATGTCGGCACCGGCGTCTGCCGCCTTTTCGTAGGCCATGCGGGTCTGCTCGGGGTACATGCCGGAGTAGCCACGGTGGGCGATGACCTGGGGCTGCTTGCCGTCCAGCGTCTTGAAGCTCGGGTCGTCATCGCCGCCGCCGCAAGCGGTCATCAGCAGTGCGGCGCACATGGCTGCGCCCAGCGTGGCCAGGCGAAATGTGGGTTGGTGTGTTGTCATAGTCCGTTGTCCCCAGGGTTGGTAAATCAGCAAGTGGATGGATGCTGCGGGGGTGGTATGACGGCACTGTGACAGTGCGCAAAGCGCGTCTACGGCTCACAACAGGCGGCGCGTGCAGGCCCTTGTCGGCCGTTGAAACCGCCTGTAAAGAACACCCAAACCAACCGCTGCAGACATCCGATTCCAACGCACCAGCGTAGTGCAAGCCAGGCAGCTGGCCCAGTGTTTTCGATGCTGCAGCGCGGCAACTGTGGTGTTCTATCCAATCGCCGATCAGGCGCGGCCCAGCCACCAGATCAGGCCCAGGGCCAGCGCGGCGGGCACGGCGAAGTTGAGCAGCAAGATTGGCAGCTCCTGCGCGACGGTGTAGCCGGCCTTGTGGATGCCGACCCACATGTTGACCAGAGCCACCCCCAGCCAGGCGGGGATGAAGTACTTGGCCGCCAGCATGATGCTGGCCGCATCGGCCCCCCAGAGCTTACCCAATAGGGCAAAGACGGCCAGCAGCAGCAGGCCGGTGAGCATGACCAAGAGCATATGCATCTGCAACTCCTTGTGGTGGTTGGAGGGCGGTGCCCTCCGCCCCTTATTTTGTCGTATAGCCGCCGTTGATCAGAATGGTCTGCCCGGTGATCCACCAGCCATCGCTCACCAGGTGGCGCACAAAGGGCACCACGTCTTCGATGTCGGTCAGGCCGGTTTGGCTGAACGGGGACAGTGCTGCCGCGCTCTTGTGGTAGGCCTGCGCGTCGGCGCTTTCCTGGCCGTAGAAGAAGGGCGTGTCCATGGGGCCGGGGCCTACGGCGGTGACGGAGATGCCGCGCGCGCCCAGCTCCTTGGCTGCTGCGCGGGTGTAGTGCTCAACGGGGGCCTTGGTGCCGGCATACACCGAATAGAAGGGCGTGAACGCGCCCAGCAGCGAGGTGACCAGGGTGCAGATCTTGCCGCCGTCGTTCACCTGTTTGCCCGCTTCTTTCAGAAAGAAGAAAGCGGCCTTGTTGTTGACCGCATCCATCTCGTCAAACTCGGCCTCGCTGATGTCGGCCATCGGTTTTTTCAGCACCTTGCCGACGGTGTTGATGGCGATGTCGGGGCGGCCCACGGCGGCCACGGCATCGCTGAACAGCTTTTTCACCGCGGTGGCGGTGCTCAGATCGCCCTGCAGGGCCACGGCGGTGGCGCCCAGCTTTTCCAGCGCTGCCACGGTCTTGAGTGCATCGGCCTTGCTGGCCGCGCTGTTGTAGTGGATGGCGACAGCCTTGGCGCCATGCTGGACGAAATCGGTGGCCAGCAGCCCGCCCAGGTTCTTGGCGCCGCCGGCGATCAGAACGGTTTTGCCTTGGATGCTGTGCTTGGGGTTAGACATGGGAAGCTCCTAATAGATCAGAGCTACACAGCGTAATTGGTCAAAAAACAAAGATAAATATAGAATTTATTCCATGTTTATTCAGAAATTACTAACAATGACTGCGCCGCAGGCCTGCCATGGACCGTATTGACC
Source organism: Comamonas sp. (assembly GCA_036667955.1). Lineage (GTDB taxonomy): Bacteria > Pseudomonadota > Gammaproteobacteria > Burkholderiales > Burkholderiaceae_C > Comamonas. The sequence continues at coordinate 195,147 of JAVWTB010000001.1, read as the reverse complement.
TGCTGCGCATCTTTTTGCGCGTGGCCGCGACCGGCAGCTTCTCCCAGGCGGCCGACCAGCTGGCGCTGCCCCGGCCCACCGTGTCGCTCGCTGTGCAGCAGTTGGAGGCCCGGCTAGGCACGCGCCTGCTCCACCGCACCACCCGCAAGGTGGCCTTGACCCTGGACGGCCAGGCGCTGGTCGACAGTGCCAGCAGTCTGGTCGATGAGATGCAGGATCTGGAGCAGCGCTTTCGCCCGCAGGCGCATGCGGTGGCAGGGCGCCTGCGCATCGATGTGCCCAGCCGCGTGGCGCGGCTGATCGTGGCGCCCGCCTTGCCGGCGCTGCTGGCGCAGCACCCGGGCCTGGAGGTGGACCTGGGCTCCAGCGACCGGGCGGTCGACCTGGTGCAAGAGCACATCGATTGCGCCTTGCGCGTGGGCCCGCTGGCCGACAGCTCCCTGGTGGCCAAGGCGCTGGGCAGCATGCAGCTCATCAACTGCGCCAGCCCCGCCTACCTGGCCCGCCATGGCACACCGCGCAGCCCGGCCGACCTGGCGGGCCACCAAAGCGTGCACTACAACTCCCCCACTAGCGGCCGGCCCGCGCCCTGGGAATGGGTGGAGGGCGGCGCCGAGCACAGCATGGTGTTGCCCGGTGCCGTGGGTGCCAACCATGTGGAGAGCTATATCGCCTGCGCGCTGGCCGGCCTGGGGCTCATCCAGATACCGCGCTATGACGTACAAGGCCATCTGCAATCGGCTGAGCTGGTTGAAGTGTTGCAGGCCTACCCGCCGCCTGCGCTGCCCGTGCATGTGCTCTACCTGCACCGCGCGCATTTGTCGCGCCGGGTGCGGGTGTTCATCGATTGGATCGCGCAGCTTTTGGTGCAGGCCGGTGCCATTGCGCCCGGCCCAGAGGGGACGTGATCAGCGCGCGCCAGCTGCCGTCAGCATGTGCACCATGGCGCTGTAGCCGCGCTGCCGGGCGTGGGCCAGGGGCGTGACGCCGTCCTTGTCGGCCAGGTTCACATCGGCCTTGGCGTCGATGAGCAGCTGCAGGATCTGCTGGTGGCGCGGGCCCCCGTCGCTCAGGATGATGGCCTCCATCAGCGCCGTCCAGCCCAGGCGGTTGACATGGTTCACATCGACGCCGGCGTTGATGAGGGTGCGCACGGTATCGACATGGCCGCGCTCGGCTGCCGGAATCAGCGCCGTGCCGCCATAGCGGTTGGTGCTGCGCAGATCGGCGCCATGGGCCAGCGTCATCTGCAAAATCTCCTGGTGGCCACGTGCGCCGGCATACAGGTAGGGGCTGTCTTCGATGTGGTCCTTGGCGTTGACATCGGCACCGGCGTCAATCAAGGCCTTGGCGGCGGCGACCTGGTTGCTCTGGGTCGCCACCAGCAGCGGCGTGCGGCCCTGGGCATCGCGTGCGTCGATGGCGCTGGCACCCGCGTTTTGCAGCAGTTGCTGGATGCGGCTGCTGTTATTGGCGGCAGCGGCCTGGTGCAGGGCGAGAGGGGTCATGTTTTGAGCGTGGGCAGCGGGCTGCGTCAGTTGAAAGGCCAGGCCAAGGCAGAGGCTGAGCAAGGGGCGCATGCGGGTCTCCTTTGAGCAGATTTTTGACTGCGGGCTAGCGCGCAGCCGTAGGCGTCCCGCCGAATTCATATACTCCCCAAAAACCATAGCTGGTCGAGCTGATGGGTGGAGCGCGACTTGGCATTTTTGCATAAAGGTGGCATGGGGATGATGGGGCTGAAAAAGCATGGCAATGCGCAGCAGCTGCGCAGGGGCTGCGCCCGGCAGCAAGGCGGCCATGCCGCGCTGCGGGTGTTGGGTGGTGTGTTCATGGCGGGGGTGGCGGTGCTGCTGCTGTGGTTGTGGCTGCCGCTGCTGATCAGCGTGGCAGCGGGTGCCCTGGTGTTTGTGCTGCTGGTGCAGCTGGGCCGGATTGGCTGGATGCGCGAGGGGCAGCGCGTTCGGCAAGATCCCTCTCGGCTGCTGGATGATGGGCGCCTGCGCATGCCGGTGTGGCTGCCGTTTTACGCCATGCTGGCGGCACTGGTCGCCACGGCCTGCGGCTGGATGAGTTTGTTTTGGCTGCCCGACAGCCTGCACCCGGCCGAGATGCTGCAGATGGGCACGGGCCTGGCCGGCGCCGTCGTCGTGCTGCTGGGTTTCTGGCTGCTGGGCCAGCTCAGCACCGGCTGGCGCCTGCTGCGGCAGGGCCTGGCCTGGAATGCCCGCCGCATGTCGCCCGAGTGGTGGATCTGGGCCGCGATGGCCTTTGTGCCGGCCGCGCTGGCTTTTGGCCTGCTCGCTCCCGACCGGGCCGGGCTGCAGGCCTGGGGGCTGCAATGGCGCGGTTACGACAGCCAGCCGCTGCGCATTCGCCTGCTGCCAGCCCGCAGCCCCGAGCAGGCCCGCCTGCGCGATGCCGCCCTGCTGCAACTGCTGCAGCCCTTGCTGGTGCAGGGCAGCCGCCGCATTGATGCCAGCATGCGCAGCCGCCACGGCACCAGCCGGTGGACGGCGGCGGTGCCGGCGCGCTACCGCTTGCAGGGTGATGTGCTCGATATCCGCCTGGCCGGCAGCTTGGGCGGCGCGGGCTTGGCGGTGTACGCACAGGTCTTGCAAAAACTGGGCGAGGGGGATGGCGCGGCCCTGCGCTGGCTGGCCCCTGTGCAATGCCTGCCTGCTGCCAGTGCCATGGCCGCCGTCAGCGGCACCCACCGGCGGGCGCAGCGGGCGCAGATGCAGGCCTGCGAGCAGCAGCGCCTGCAGGATCTGCAAGGCCTGGCCGCCAGCTTGCAAGGGCAGATCCAGCAGGTGGAGCTGCTGCCCGTAGTGCATTACCGCCCCTGGCCACGGCGTGGCGGCTGGCAGGCGGTGGCGCTGCCCAGCGGGGAGGGTTTGAACGATCTGCTGATGCTGGCCAAGTAGCGGTTGTGCCGCTGCCTACAGCGCCAGATCGGTCCACTCGCCAGGCTGCAGGCCATCGAGTGAGTAGGGGCCGATGGCCATGCGCACCAGGCGCAAGGTAGGGTGGCCGACGGCGGCGGTCATGCGCCGCACCTGGCGGTTGCGGCCCTCGCGGATGATGAGCTCGATCCAGCAATCGGGCACGCTCTGGCGCACGCGGATGGGCGGGTTGCGCGGCCACATGGCAGGCTGCGGATCGAGCATGCGTACCTGGGCCGGCAGGGTCTTGCCGTCTTTCAGTTCCAGGCCATCGCGCAGCTGCTGCAGGGCCGCTGCATCGGGAATGCCTTCGACCTGCACCCAGTAGGTCTTGGCCATCTTGTGGCGCGGGTCAGTGATGCGGGCCTGCATCTGGCCATCATTGGTCAGCAGCAGCAGGCCTTCGCTGTCGCCATCGAGCCGGCCGGCCACATAGACACCGGGCACGGCGATGAAATCCTTGAGGCCCTGCCAGCGCCCCTCGGGCGTGAACTGGCTGACAACGCCATAGGGCTTGTGGAAGCCCAGCAGCCGTGGGGGGCCGCTGGGTTTTGTGGGTTGGGTTGGTTTGAGGAATTTGACCGGGCGGGTGCTGCTGCCGGGCCGCAGGCGCACGGGCTTCACCGCTGCACGGGGCTCAGCGTGGCACGCAGGCGCTCGCCGGGCGCGGCTTCCGGGGGCGGGGGCGTGGTCTCCAGCGCTTCTTCCACCTGGCCGATATGGGCCAGCATCAATGCGCGGGCTTGTGCCGTATCACCGCGCTCCAGCGCTGCAACAATGCTGGCATGGTCCGCGCAGGATTGCTCGGCGCTGTGGTCGGACTGGTAGAGCGTGGCCGCCAAGGTGGTGCGGGCGGTCAGATCGCGCAAGGTATCGGCCAGCAGGCGGTGGCCCATGTTCTCGGCCAGGCAGACATGGAAATCGGCCAGCAAAAAGGCACGCGTGGCGGCATCGGCACCCTGGATCGCACGCTGCTCCTCGTCGATATGCAGGCGCAGCTGGCGGATCACCTGCTGCATGGGGCGGCCGGCGGTCTCGAGAATGCCGGCCTCGATGATGCGCCGGGCGGCAAAGGCGTCGCGCGCCTCCTCGGCGCTGGGTTGCACCACATACCAGCCCCGGCGCGGCTGCACCTGCACAAAGCCGCGCGCCTGCAGCTGCATCAGCGCCTCACGCACAAGGGTGCGGCTGACCGAGAAGTTGTCCGCCAGCGCCTGCTCTCCCAAGCGCTCCCCCGGCGACAGCTTTTGCGCGAGGATGGCTTCGACGACGCGTTCTGCAATGGTGGTGGGGCTGACAGCGGTCATGGGCTCAGGAGTGGGGTGTAGACAGCTCCGATTGTGCCGTGTCTTGCGGTAGTTTCTCGCCATTGAGCACCTTATGGGCCCGCTCGCGGTCGATATCGCCCTCCCAGGCGGCAATCGCCACGGTCGCCACGCAGTTGCCGATCAGGTTGCCCAGCGCACGGGCAATGCCCATGAACCAGTCCACCGACAGCACCAGCACCAGGCCAATGGCGGGGATCGCCGGGATGGCATGCAAGGTGGCGGCCAGCACCACAATCGCCGAGCCCGGCACACCGTGTGCGCCCTTGGAGGTGACCAGCGCAATGGCCAGGATGGTCAGCAGATCGGTCATCGAGATCGGCGTGTTGGTGGCCTGGGCAATAAAGACCGCCGCCAAGGTGATGTAGATCGAGAACGCATCGAGGTTGAAGGAGTAGCCGGTGGGGATCACCAGGCCGACCGTGGAGTCACGGATGCCCAGATGGCGCAGCTTGGCCATGATCTGGGGCAGCACGCTGTCGGACGAGGTGGTGGCGAACACGACCATCAGCTCCTCACGCAGGTAGCGCAGCAGCTTGATGAGGCTAAAGCCCGAGACCCGCATTGCAAAGCCCAGCACCACGAAAACAAAGAAGGCGACGGCGACATAGAACAGCAGCACCAGCATGCCCAGCTGCTTGAGCGAGCCCACGCCGTACTGGCCAACCGTAAAGGCGATGGCGCCCAGCACGCCCAGCGGCGCCAGCTTGATGATGATGCCCATCACCTTGAACAGCACATGCGACATCGTGTCGATCAGCAGGCTGACCGGCGCGCCGCGCTCGCCCAGCATGGTCAGCCCGCAGCCAAACAGCACGGCGAACAGCAGCACCTGCAGCACATCGCCCGTGGCGAAGGCCTGCACCACGGTGGTGGGGATCAGCTTCATCAGAAAATCGACCGTGCCGCCGCTGGTCAGCTTGTCGGCATTGCTGGCGTAAGCGCTCATGGCCGAGGCATCGAGCTTGCTCGGGTCTACATTCATGCCTGCACCAGGTTGGAACACAAAGGCCAGCACCAGGCCCAACACCAGTGCAATGGTGGTGAGCACCTCGAAGTAGATCAGCGCCTTGACGCCGACCCGGCCCACGCGCTTGAGGTCCCCCGCGCCGGCAATGCCATGCACCACCACGCAGAACACCAGCACCGGGATGATCATCTTGATGAGCTTGATGAAAGCATCCCCCAGCGGCTTGAGCTTGACGGCCCAATCCGGGGCCAGCAGCCCGATGAGCACCCCCACGATGAGAGCCACCACCACCTGCCCGAACAGCGATCTGACAAAACGACGCATACGCATTCCTTTTGAGTTTGTATACAAGTTATAAAATTCTTGTATGCAAAATGTACCCAAGCACTTAACAATCAGTGAACAGGGATTACCCGTGAGCGTTCACCGACTTGTGCAGCCTGGGAGACACAAGCAAAAAGCCTGCCATGCAAGTTGCAAGACAGGCTTTGTATGCAAGGAGCGCTGCGTGCAGCGCAGCTCTTGGCAGGGCCAGGGCGCGGCGATCAGGCCTTTTCGACGGCGGCGACCACCACCACTTCGATCTTGTAGGCCGGGTTGCCCAGCAGGGCTTGCACGGTGGCGCGGGGGGGCGTGTGGCCGGGGGCGACCCAGGCGTCCCAGACGCTGTTCATCTGGCCGATTTCCGTGATGTCGGTCAGGTAGATCTGGCACTGCAGGATGCTGGCCTTGCTCGATCCGGCTTCGCCCAGCAGGCGGTCGATATGGCCCAGCACTTCTTGCGTTTGGGTAACGATATCGGCGCCGGGGTTGTTCTCGGGGATCTGGCCGGCCAGGTAGACGGTGCCGTTGTGGATGGCGGTTTCGGACAGGCGGGCGCCGACGTGGCGGCGGTCGATGGCAGAGGTCATGCTCGTCTTTCGGTAGCTGAAGGGGCAAAGGGGATAAGCAAAAATCATAGCGCACCACCGGGCCGCTGCCCAGGCACAAGGCTGTTGCGGCACAATGGCCCTCTTCGCCCTTGCTGCCCCTGCCGCCCACCATGACTGCCAGCTTTTCCGATGCGCTCAAAGCGCTGAACCAGACCGCCTGGGATGCCTGCATCCACCACCGCTTCATTGACGAGATGCGGGCCGGCAGCTTGGACGATGCGGTGCTGCGCCGCTACCTGGTGCAGGACTACCAGTTCATCAACCAGTTTGTGGCGCTGCTGGGCGCGGCCATTGCCAGTGCCGATACCTTTGCGCCGCGCGTGCGGTTGGCGCAGTTTGCGGCCATGATCACCAGCGACGAGAACACCTATTTTCAGCGCAGCTTTGACACGCTGGACGTGCCCCAGCAGGAGCGCGATACGCCGCCGCTCACGCTGCCCACGGTGCAGTTCCAGGCGCTGATGGGGCAGGCCGCGCGCAGCCAGAAATACGCCAACTGCCTGGCGGTGCTCTGTGTGGCCGAAGGCCTGTACCTGGATGGTTTTGACCAGCCCGGCCAGAGCCTGCCGCCGCGCTTTGAACATGCCGAATGGATCAGCCTGCATGCCAACGCCTTCTTCCGCGATTTTGTGGGCTGGCTGCGCGCCGAGCTGGACCGCATGGGCGAGAGCATCGACCCCGATGCGCGTGCCGAGGCGGCGGACTACTTCAGCCGCGCCGTGGCGCTGGAGCAAGCCTTTTTTGACCATGTCTACCAGCCGCCCAGCGTCAGCTGAACGGCGCCCACGTTCGCAGCCCCGATAACAGCGGCAGCCCTTGCCGGGCCCGCCCACCACCACCTCAGCGAGTCACCCCATGCTCAGCATTCAAGACATCCGCGACGCCGCCCAGCGCATCCAAGGCAAGGTCGAGCGCACACCCTGCCTGTACTCCCATACCTTGTCCCAGATCGTGGGTGCCAAGGTCTACCTCAAGTTCGAGAACCTGCAGTTCACGGCGGCCTTCAAGGAGCGCGGTGCCTGCAATAAGCTGATGCAGCTGAGCGAGGAACAGCGCGCGCGGGGCGTGATTGCCATGAGCGCGGGCAACCACGCCCAGGGCGTGGCCTACCATGCGCAGCAGCTGGGGGTGCGGGCGGTGATCGTGATGCCGCGCTTCACGCCGGGCGTCAAGGTCGAGCGCACGCGCAGCTTTGGTGCCGAGGTGGTGCTGCATGGCGACACCCTGGAAGAAGCGCGCATCCATGCCTACGCGATGGCCGAAGCGCAGAAGCTGGTGTTTGTTCACCCCTTTGACGATGCCGATATTGCTGCTGGCCAGGGCACCCTGGCGCTGGAGATGCTGGAAGACCAGCCTGATCTGGACACCTTGTTGATCGCCGTCGGCGGTGGCGGCTTGATTGCCGGCATGGCCACCGCCGCCAAGGCCGTCAAGCCCGGTATCCAGGTGGTGGGTGTGCAGACCTCGCGCTTCCCCAGCATGCTCAATGCAGTCCAGCACAAGGATCTGCCCGTCGGCGTATCGACGATGGCCGAAGGCATCGCCGTGGCGACGGCTGGCATGATCACCCGGGAGATCGTGGCCCGCACCGTCGATGACCTGGTGCTGGTCGAAGAGAGCGACATCGAGCAGGCGGTGCTGATGCTGCTGGAGATTGAAAAGACTTTGGTCGAGGGCGCGGGCTCGGTGGGCCTGGCGGCGCTGCTGCGCTACCCCGAGCGCTTTGCCGGCCAGAAGGTGGGTCTGGTGCTGTCGGGCGGCAATATCGATCCGCTGCTGCTGGCCTCCATCATCCAGCGCGGCATGGTGCGCTCGGGCCGGCTGGCGCGCTTGCGCATCAGCTCGCGCGATGTCCCCGGCATGCTCGCCCGCATCACCGCCATCGTGGCCGAGGCGGGGGCCAATATCGAAGAGGTGCACCACCAGCGCGCCTTCACCAAGCTGGCCGCGCAGAACACCGAGATCGACATCGTGCTGCAGACCCGCAGCAAGGCGCATATCGACGAGGTGGTGGACAAGCTGCGCGCCGTGGGCATGCAGGTCGATCTGGCCTGAGCCAGGCTCCGTCAAGCGCCCCGGTGGCGCTTGAGCAGCAAGGCCAGCGTCTGCCAGGCCGCTGGCTGCTCGGCCATGGCCACGGAGATACGCAGCAAGGTTGAGGGCGCTTGGCGCGGTGAAAACAGCACACCGGGCGCCAGCAGCAGGCCATGCTCGGTGGCCTGGCGCGCCAGCAGCTCAGAGTCCATGCCGCAGTCCACCCAGGCAAAGGTGCCGGCCACCGGCTCATGCACGGCGTGGCAATCCAAGGTTTCGAGCTGGCGCAAGCAGCGGTGGCGCGCCTTGTCCACGCGCTCGCGCAGCCGGTCTACATGCTTGCGGTAGCTGCCATCGGCCAGGATGCGGTGCACGATCTGCTCGCTGGGCAGGGCTGAGGTCAGGCCGCCCAGCAGCTTCAGGTCCGTCAGGCGGTGGATGAACTCGGGGCGCGCCGCCACATAGCCCACGCGCAAGCCACCCGACAGTGTTTTGGAGTACCCGCCCACCAGCAGCACGCGCTGCAGCTGGTCCATGGCTGCCAGGCGCAAGGGCATATTGCCCAGGTACTCGGAATAGGTGTCGTCCTCGACCAGCAGAAAATCATGCCGCTCGGCGATGCGCAGCACCTCGTGCGCCACACCGGCCGACAGGCTCAGCCCCGTGGGGTTGTGTACCGCTGTGTTCAGGATGAAGAGCTTGGGCCGGTGCTGCGCGGCCAGCGCCTGCAGTGCTTGCACATCGGGGCCGCCCGGCAGGCGCGGCACCCCCACCACGTTGACCCCCATGGTGTTGAGGCGGCCAAAGATCAGGAACCAACCCGGGTCCTCGACCAGCACGGTGTCGCCCGGCTGCAGAAAGCAGCGCACGATCAAGTCCAGTCCGTGGGTGACGCCGCTCACCGTCATCAGATGGGTCTCGGGGTGGGCCGGCACCTCTTGCGCCTGCAAGGTCGATGCAATCTGCCGGCGCAGCGGCGCCAGGCCCTGGGGCAGGCCATAACCGAGCAGGCTGCGCTCGGCACGCGCACCTTGCTTCAAGATGGCACGCAGCGCCCCGCTGATCAGGCCCTCGTCCATCCAGCTGGCGGGCAGGCAGCCGGCGCTGCCCGTGTGGCCGGAGCCGTCAGCATCTTCGCGAAAGATGCCGCGCAGCAAGTAGGTAGTGTCAAAAGCTGCGCCCTGGGCCAGGCTGGCCGCTGGCGCTGCTGCCGCCTCTGCCAGCGCGCGCTGGGCGCATACAAAAAAGCCCGCACCCCGGCGCGACTGCACCAGGCCCTGGGCAGCGAGCCGGTCATAGGCTTGCACAACGGTGTCGCGGCTCACTCCTGCCTGCTCGGCCAGCGCCCGTACCGATGGCAGGCGCATGCCCGTGCGCAACCCATGGTTGCGGATGCGGTCGCTGAAATGGGCCACCAGCTGCTCGACCAGGGACGCGCTGCCAGTGCGTACCGGCTGCCATCCCCAGGCAGCCGCAGCCAAGGGGCTGACGCCAGGGGACAAGGCGGCGGTATCTGCCGAGGACGAAAGTGTCTGGGTCATATGAGCAGGCCAATTCTTGAACTGGCTAGATAAAGTGTACCGGTACTGTACTGCATCCTGGCGCTAGTATCTCTACACGTCTTCGTTTCTCCTTTTGTCCTTTTTTGTTCCCCAGCCATGTCCGTTCTGCCTGAAACCTCCGCCTTTGTGTTGCCCCTGGCTCTGTTCGCCTTTGTCAGCTCGGTCACGCCGGGCCCCAACAATGTGATGCTCACCGCCTCGGGCGCCAGCTTTGGCTACCGCCGCACGGTGCCCCACATGCTGGGTATCAGTCTGGGCGTGGTGGCCATGCTGCTGCTGGTGGGCCTGGGGCTGGGCGTGGCCTTTGAGCGCGAGCCGCGCCTCTACACCTGGCTCAAGTACCTGGGCGCCGCCTACCTGCTGTGGCTGGCCTGGAAGATTGCCCGCGCGGGCCAGGCGGGTGCCGGGCAAACTGGCGCACAGCCCTTTGGCTTTTGGCAGGCCGCCGCCTTTCAGTGGGTGAACCCCAAGGCCTGGATCATGGCCATCGGCATTGTGGCCACCTACACCCCCCGCGATGGCTATGCTGGCAATTTGCTGTTAGCAGCCTTGGTGCTTGGGCTGGTGAACTACCCCAGCGTCAGCGTCTGGACCTTGTTTGGCAGCGCGGTCGGCCGGGCGCTGCGCACGCCCCAGGCGCTGCAGCGCTTTAACTGGTGTATGGCGGCGCTGCTGGTGCTGTCGCTGTACCCGGTGCTGGTAGGCTAGTCCGCATCCACCGTTACGGCTCAGGGTTTTTGCCCGGCATGCAGGCCGGGGCTCGCTCGCTACAATGGTTCTCAGCTTTTTTGCCAGCCCTTTGCATTGGAGAGAGTCCATGTCCAGCCCGCACACCGACGTCGACACCGAACATCCCCCTGTGGATACCGTGGACGCCATTGTTCCGCTGATGCCGGTGGTGCTGCCCGTGGTGGGCGCGCTGATGATGTTCCTGCTGGCCTTTATTGCCGTGAACATGGCCTGAGCGCCCCTGGCTCTCTCCGCTGAACCCGCCGCTGGCGGGTTTTTTCTTGCCCAAAGCTGTCTGGCGGTGGCCCGCTGCAGGGCCTGGCAGCCCTGACCCGCCACCTGCGCGACAGCCCTTGCGAGAAAGAAACCGGTATCAATACTGTCATGCATATATGCATGCATCAAATGCATAGATATGCCTGGCGAAAATCGCCGTTTTGGGGGCCGGCTGATAAAATCGCCAGTCCAGCGCAGGCATCGGGGGCACCAAGGGGGTGCGGTTTCTGCCGCTGTGGAGACGGTTTTTCAAAAATGGGTTGCTGTCGGCCGGGGAGCATGTCGCAGCGGTTTTTGATGAACCGTTTACAACTTTGAAAGCTTCCCATGAACGCAAACATCCAAGCCGGCGTCGCCATTCAGGCCCCCGACTACGTCAAGAACCCCAAGCTCATCGCCTGGGTGGCCGATATGGCCGCACTGTGCAAGCCTGACGCCGTCTACTGGTGCGACGGCAGCCAGGAAGAATACGACCGCCTCTGCCAGCAACTGGTCGATGCCGGCACCTTCAAAAAGCTCAACCCCGCCAAGCGCCCCGGCAGCTTTCTGGCCTGGTCCGATCCCTCGGATGTGGCCCGCGTGGAAGACCGCACCTACATCTGCTCGGCCAAGAAAGAGGACGCCGGCCCCACCAACAACTGGATGGAGCCTGCCGAGATGCGCTCGACTCTACAGCCGCTGTTTGACGGTTGTATGAAGGGCCGCACCATGTATGTGGTGCCGTTCTCGATGGGCCCGCTGGGCTCGCCGATTGCCCACGTGGGCATTGAGCTGTCCGACAGTGCCTATGTGGCGGTCAACATGAAGATCATGACCCGCATGGGCCGTGCCGTGTATGACGTGATCGGCAGTGATGGTGCCTTTGTGCCTTGCGTGCACACCATCGGCGCGCCCCTGCAAGCCGGCGAAAAAGACACCACCAGCTGGCCTTGCAACAAGACCAAGTACATCGTGCACTACCCCGAGACGCGCGAAATCTGGTCCTACGGTTCGGGCTACGGCGGCAATGCGCTGCTGGGCAAGAAGTGCTTCGCGCTGCGCATCGCCTCGACCATGGGCCGCGACCAGGGCTGGCTGGCCGAGCACATGCTGATCCTGGGTGTGCAAAACCCCCAAGGCAAAAAGTACCATGTGGCAGCCGCTTTCCCCAGCGCCTGCGGCAAGACCAATTTCTCGATGCTGGTGCCGCCCACCGGCTTCGAAGGCTGGAAAGTCACCACCATCGGTGACGACATCGCCTGGATCAAGCCCCAGGCGGACGGCTCGCTGCGCGCGATCAACCCCGAAGCCGGCTACTTTGGCGTGGCCCCGGGTACCAACTACCACACCAACCCTAACTGCATGGCCAGCCTGGACCAGGGCGTGATCTTCACCAACGTCGCGCTGACCGATGACGGCGATGTGTGGTGGGAAGGCATGGAAAAGGACAGCGGCCAGCTGCCAGATCATTTGATCGACTGGCAAGGCAAGGACTGGACGCCACAAATTGCCAAGGAAACCGGCGCCAAGGCCGCTCACCCGAACGCCCGCTTCACTGTGGCTGCCACCAACAATCCGGCGCTGGACGAAGCCTGGGACGACCCCAAGGGCGTGAAGATCGATGCTTTCATCTTTGGCGGCCGCCGCTCGACCACGGTGCCGCTGGTGACCGAGGCGCGCAACTGGAAGGAAGGCGTCTACATGGCTGCCACCATGGGCTCCGAAACCACCGCTGCTGCCTTTGGCGCGCAAGGTGTGGTGCGCCGCGATCCGTTCGCGATGCTGCCTTTCATGGGCTACAACATGAGCGACTACTTTGCCCACTGGCTGAACCTGGGCGACAAGCTCGAAGCCGCTGGCGCGCAACTGCCTAAGATCTACACCACCAACTGGTTCCGCAAGGATGCCGCTGGCAAGTTCGTCTGGCCTGGCTACGGTGAGAACATGCGCGTGCTCAAGTGGATGCTCGACCGCCTCGAAGGCCAGGTGCAGGGCACGCAGACCGCCTTTGGCGTGGCGCCGCAGTACGCCGAGATCAACTGGACCGGCCTGGACTTCAATGCCGAGCAGTTCAAGACCGTCACCAACATCGACACCGCTGTCTGGACCGAAGAGCTGGCATCGCACCAGGCCCATTTTGACCACCTCGCCCAGGGTCTGCCCCAGGCACTGCTGGACATCAAGGCCGACTTGGAAAAGCGCCTGGCCGCCGCTTGATCTGCCTGATCTGTATAAATGGCGCCCTGGTAGCACCGCGCTGCCAGCGGCCTGCTAAGGCTAGATAGCGCAAAACCCCGTATGTTTAAGGCATACGGGGTTTTGTTTTGGGCCGGTGGGAGGGGTTGCTAGCGTGTCTGCTGATGGGCGGTACTGTGGTTTGTTGCATACAGCCATGGCGGCAACGGGGTAGAAAGCACTTGCTAACCCATTGCCGACCACCTGCAAAGTGCCGGGGTCGCTGCATTCCGTAGGACCGAAATCTGGCCGATGGGGATGGTGAGATGCGGGCGCCAACAACAAAAAAGCCACGCATGCGTGGCTTTTGAAAGGGCAGATCGTGGCTGCCGGCGCCTGGGTCTTAGCGACCCGCCAGCGCTGCTCAGTAGTTCTTGTGGTAGAACGAGACCGCAGCGTCGCTCATGGAGCGGTTCAGGTCAGCCATCACGCGGCTGTCGCGCAGGGCCACTTGCCAGGTCTTGTCGTCTTCCATGGCGCGGCGGTGGCCTTCGTCCCAGCTGCGGCGAGCGGCGCGCAGGCTGCTGCTCAGGTTACGGGCAGGGGCAGCGAGCAGGGCGATGGCGACAAAGGCCACAGCCCACAGCAGGGCCCAGCCAGCAATCCAGTGGCTGCCGCCAGCGACGGAGTCGACCAAGCGGGTGGCAACCACCAGCACGGCAGCAACCAGGGCTGCCAGCATCAAGGATGCGCCTACGCCCTTGGTGCCGAAGGTGGTCTTGAGATGTTCAGCAGCACGTTCCACACGCAGAACGCCCGTGTGCTCGGTAGCCATGTCGGTGTGTACAAAACTGTTGGTCATGATGGATGTCTTTGGTTTTCAATGCTTCTTTGAAGCGATGAACGAAGTATAGGGTTTACCCTAGACGTTCTCAAATTTATCTTTTGAATCTGTATCATTCATGCCAGTGATGTATTGCGGGGCGTTTAGCGCTGCAAAGGATTGAAAATGCTGCCCCATCAATTTCGCCACCTGGATCTGAACCTCTTGCGTGTATTCGACGAGGTGATGAACGAGCGCAGCCTGACGCGGGCAGCGGACAAGCTGGCGATCACGCAACCGGCCGTCAGCAATGCGATACGCAGGTTGCGTGAAGCCTTGAACGATGAGCTGCTGGTGCGCAGCGGCCAAGGCGTGGAGCCTACGCCGCTGGCCAATGCGCTGTGGCCGGTGGTGCGTGAATCGCTGGCGCGCCTGCAATCGAGCTTTGCCCCGGAGCGCTTTGACCCGGCCCATGCCACCCAGGCCTTTGTCGTTGCGATGGCCGATGCCACGGCTGCCACCTTGCTGCCCAGCCTGATGCATATTCTGGAGACCGAGGCGCCAGGCGTCTCTGTACATGTGCAACCACTCACTACCCGTGATCCGCGCGAGGAGCTGGAGGCCGAGACCGCCGACCTGGCCGTGGGCTATTTCCCCTTTGTGCTGGCCGAGATGACGGCCCGCGCCCAGTCGGGCGACCTGGTGGATTTTGAGAGCCGGCGCCTCTATGACGGCGAATACCTCTGCGTGATGCGCAAGGATCATCCCTTGAGTGAGGGCTTGCTGACTTTGGAGCGCTACTGCGATGCGCGCCATATGCTGGTGAGCTTTTCCGGCCAGCCCTTTGGCTTTTTGGATGAGGCGCTGGCATCGATTGGCCGCAAGCGCCGGGTGGTGCTGACGGTCAACCAGTACTTCACCGCAGCGCGCGTCGTGGCGCGCACCGATTTGATCACCGTGCTGCCCCGCCACTTTGTGCCCGCCACCGGCATTGCCGATCTGCTGGCCTTTCAGCCGCTGCCGCTGCGGGTAGAGGCCGTGCATGTGGATGCGCTGTGGCGCAGTCGCAGCGGGCATATTCCGCCCTCGGCGCTGGAATGGATGCTGCATGCGCTGGAGCGCTCGGCCCGGGCCGCTTTCCCCGACCAGGAATTGCCTCTGTAGCGGCTGCAAAGCTGCGAGCTGCATGGTAGGCTTGGCGATGCACCTGCAAATTCTGTCCGACCTGCACCTGGAGACCCACCCCCATTTCCGCGCCCAGCCTGCGCCCGGCGCCGAGTTGCTGGTGCTGGCCGGCGACATTGGCTCCTACCAAAGCGGCTCCATGCTGGGCGATGCCGATTTTGGCCTCGCGCAGTTCAGCCCGCAGCAGGCTGGCGGCCATTGGCCCGAGCCAGTGATTCTGGTGCCCGGCAACCACGAGTTTGACAACCAGGATTTTGATGCCGCCCGGCTGCGCCTGCGCGCCAGCTGCGAGAAGCTGGGCATCACCATGCTGGACTGCGACACCCTGGTCATCGATGGCGTGCGCTTTATCGGCACCACGCTCTGGTCCGACTACGACGCCATTGCGCTGCACAACGGTGTGACCGAGCTGGGCGCGCTGATCAAGCAGCGCGAAAAGGCCTTCAAGGCCGCCAATTTCTACCTGACCAAGGCCCAGACCGAACGCAATGGCCAGCCCTTTTTGGCCGCCGAGATGCGCGACGAAGCGCTGCGCTGCCAGGAATGGCTGCGCGCCGCACTGGCCGAACCCTTTGACGGCAAGACCGTCGTCATCACCCACTTTGCCCCCAGCCTGCGCAGCGCCGACCCGCGCTATGGCATGACGCCAGGCACGGCCGGGTTTTGCAATGCGCTTGACGACTTGCTGCCCTATGCCGATATCTGGATCCACGGCCACCTGCATGCGCCCAGCGATTACCTGGCCAAAGGCCAGCATAGCGATGGCCGACCCTGGCAATGCCGGGTGGTGGCCAACCCGCTGGGCTATGCGCGCAAAGGGGAGCAGGAGAGCTTCAACCCGCATTGCCTGGTGGCGGTGTAGCCAGGGTCGCTCCACGTCCGGCATCCCCTCCGCCAAGCCTAAACCCAAGGGTTTTTACCTAAATTTATCGCCGAGCCTGATGCACATCAATGTGCGTTTGACGATAAATCTATAAGCTGATACACATGATTTAGCCTGCAAAGCGCCTTGGCGGTAACGGAGCGCGGGTTTGCCAGGTCACATTCCAGCGTTGGTGTGCGTCACCGGTGTTGGGTCCCTCACCCCTTTTCAGGAGGACAGGCATGCGTATTTTGTTGGCCGTTGATGGCAGCCCCTACACCCAGAAGATGCTCGATTACCTGGCAACCCATGCGGAGTGGCTGGCCCCTGTGCACCAGTACACGGTGCTGACCGTGCAGCCCCACCTGCCCCCGCGCGCAGCCAAGGCCTTGGGCAAGGCGCTGGTGGATGACTACCATGCCGAAGAGGCGCAGAAGGTGCTGGAGCCCGTGCAGGCATTCTTGGCTGCCCACCAGATGCAAGCGGTGGCCGAAAGCCAGGTGGGCCCAATTGCCCAGACCATTGCCGAGCGGGCCGATGATGGCGGCTATGACCTGCTGATCATGGGCACCCGTGGCCATGGCGCACTGGCCAAACTGGTCATGGGATCGGTGGCGACCCAGGTGCTGGCGCAAAGCAAGCTGCCGGTATTGCTGATTCGATAAGCCGATGGGTAGCAGATCACCGGACTGTCATTGGCTATTCACGGTAGAGCCATACTTGGCGGGGATACTGCATTGCTAACGGATTTCACTGATGAGGGAGGGATGGATCCACCTGTGCACTGAACACAGGGGTACATCCGGAAACTGCTTGCATCCACTGGGGTGCAAGCAGTTTTTTTATGCCTTGACGGTGGCGCGGGCCGCAGCGCTGGGCGGAGCCAGGCTGCTTTTGGCGCTGTGCACCATGGCTTCGCTCAGCGCGCCGAGCAAGGCCGATTGCAGGTTCCAGCAGTGCCAGTACAGGTCCACCCGCAGCACCTGGGCCTCGGCCACATTGACCAGGCGACCATCGGCCAGGTAGGGCCGCGCCAGCAGCTCGGGCACCACGCCCACGCCCCAGCCGGCGGCCACGGCGCGCACCTGGGCTTCGGAGTTGGGCACATAGAGCTGGTGCAGGCCGACGGTCTTGAGGCCCATCGCGCGGGCCACAAACACGCGCTGCATGTCGTCCTTGCGGTTGTAGCTCAAAAACGGCAGGTGCTTGAAGTTGCTGCGGTTGAGCCCCTGGGGCACATGCTGCTCGGCAAAGCCGGGGGAGGCCACTGCGATGTAGTGCATGGCGCCCAGCGCGGTCACGCGGCAGCCCCGCAGTGCCTGGGGCATGGTGGTGACGCAGCCCAGCACCTCGCCGGTGCGCAGCAACTCCAGGGTGTGGTCCTGGTCGTCGGTGATGATCTCCAGCGGCAGTTGCTGCAAGGCAATGCCCTGCAGCGCATCGAGCGCCCAGGTGGCAATGCTGTCGGCATTGATGGCAATCGAGATGGCCTCGTCATGCGCGCTGCGGCCCATAGCGTGGGGCAGCAGGCTGTGCAGCTCCTGCTCCAGGTCGGTGCGCAACAGCCGCAGCTGCTGGGTGTGTTTGAGCAGCAATTGCCCCGCCGCCGTAGGCCGCAGCGGCCGGCTGCGCACCACCAGCACCGATCCAATTTGCGCCTCCAGTGCGCGCAGCCGCTGCGAGACGGCCGATTGCGTCACATTCAGGCGCAGGGCGGCCTTCTCAAAACCGCCTTCTTCGATCACGGCGGCCAGGCATTCCAGTGCGACCGGGTCCAGGTTGCTCATAGCGCTCCAGTATTAGCAGAACTGATGATTCTTGAAGAAGTTTAATTGCACTTTATGTTACAGCCAAGATGCCAGACACTGAGAGGCATGAAAGTCATCATCCTCGGCGCCGGCATCATCGGCACCAGCACTGCCTGGCATTTGCTGCAACTCGGCCACGACGTGACCGTCGTCGACCGCCAACCTGACGCGGCGCTGGAGACCAGCTTTGCCAATGCCGGGCAGATTTCGGTGAGCTACTGCGAGCCCTGGGCTAATAAGCACGCCCCGCTCAAGGCGCTCAAGTGGATGTTTGACAAGGAAGCCCCCCTGCTGTTGCGCCCCCATGCCGATCCGCAGCAGTGGCGCTGGCTGACGCAGTTTCTGGCCGAGTGCAATGACCGCTCCTTTGCCCGCAATGTGCAGCAGATCGTCGCGCTGGGTGCCTACAGCCACAGCGCCTTGAAGGCGGTGGTGGCCCAGACGGGTATCCAGTACAACCGGCTCGAACGCGGCATTGCGCATTTCTTCACCAGCGACGAAGCGGTGCAGGATGCGCAGCTGGCTGTTGATCTGATGCGCCAGTACGGGGTGAACCGCCGCATGGTCAGCACCGAAGAATTTTTGAAGATCGAGCCCGCCTTCCAGCCCTATGCGGCGCACATCAAGGGTGGCACTTTTACCGAAAGCGATGAAAGCGGCGATGCGCGGGTGTTCACGCAAAAGCTCGCCCAGCTGTGCGCCCAAGGCGGCGTGCAGTTTCTCTACAACCACCGCGTCGAGCGGCTGAATGTGGCCGGTGGCGCGATCGATTCGGTCAGCGTGCGCGCCACGGCAGCGGGTGCCGACAGCAGCCCGCGCACCTTGCAGGGCGATGCCGTCATCGTTGCCTGCGGTAGCTATACCGCGCCGCTGCTGCGCACCGTGGGTCTGAATGTCGCCATCTACCCCGGCAAGGGCTACAGCGCCACTCTGCCGATCCTGAAACCCGAGGCAGCGCCCTTTGTCAGCTGCATCGATGATGGCAACAAGCTGGCGATGAGCCGCCTGGGTAACGAGCTGCGTGTGGCCGGCACCATCGAGCTCAATGGCTTTGACAGCTCGCTGGACAGCCCCCTGGCCAAGGCCCGCTGCCACATGCTGGCGCGGCGGGTTGAGGAGTTGCTGCCCGGCGTTTGCGACACCCGCCTGCCCGAGCAAGGCGGCAACCCGCAGTTTTGGACTGGCCTGCGCCCCGCCACCCCCACCAATATCCCCTTTATTGGCCGCACCAAGATCGGCAAGCTCTGGATCAATGCCGGCCATGGCACCCTGGGCTGGACCCATGGCGCTGGCAGCGGAAAGGCTATGGCTGAGCTGGTGAGCGGGCGCATGCCGGAGATGCGTTTTGGCTTCTACGGCTTTGAGGGCGAAACCAAGGGGCAGGCCGCAATTGCCGTCTAAATTGTTGCTCCCTGCACCATGAAAAAGGGCCGCACACTGTGCGGCCCTTGGCATTCATCGGGGACGAATTATGCGTCCAGGCGCATCAGCCAGCCGTGGCGGTCAGCGGCGCGGCCGTACTGGATGTCGGTCAGCTCCTTGCGCAGGCCCATGGTGACTTCGCCGGCAGGGGCCGACAGGTCGCCCACCGAGAAGCCTTGGCCCTTGAGCTGGCCGATGGGGGTGATGACGGCAGCGGTGCCGCAGGCAAACACTTCGGTGATATCGCCCGAGGCCACGCCTTGCTTCCATTCATCGACGGAGATCTTGCGCTCTTCCACCACCATGCCCCGGTCGCGCGCCAGTTGCAGCACGGAGTCGCGGGTGATGCCTTCCAAAATGCTGCCCGACAGCTCGGGCGTCACCAGCTTGTTTTGCTTGCCGTAGACCAGGAACACATTCATGCCGCCCAGCTCTTCGAGGTACTTGCCCTCGGCAGGGTCGAGGAAGAGCACCTGCGAGCAGCCATTGTCTTGCGCCTGCTGCTGGGGCAGCAGCGATGCGGCGTAGTTGCCGCCGCACTTGGCAGCGCCCGTGCCGCCCTTGGCCGCGCGGGCATAGTCGGTGGACAGCCAGATCGCCACGGGTGCCACGCCCTTGGCAAAGTAAGGGCCTGCGGGGCAGGCAATCACGTAGTAGCTGGCCTTGTGGGCGCTGCGCACGCCCAGAAAGACTTCGTCACCAATCATGAAGGGGCGCAGGTACAGGCTCGCCTCGTTGCCGCTGGGCACCCAGTCCTTGTCCACCGCAATGATCTGCTTGAGCGATTCCACAAAGATGTCCACCGGCAGCTCAGGCAGGGCCAGGCGGCGGGCGGAGCGCTGCAGGCGCTCGGCGTTCGCCCGGGGGCGGAAGGTCCAGATCGAGCCATCCGCATGGCGGTAGGCCTTGATGCCTTCAAAAATTTCCTGGCCGTAATGCAGCACGGCAGCGGCCGGGTCCAGCGCAATCGGGCCGTAGGGGGTGACTGCCGCATCACGCCAACCGCCTTCTTTGTCCCAGTGCACCGAGACCATGTGGTCGGTAAAGTGCAGACCAAAACCCGGGTTGTCGAGAATCTTGGCGCGTTCTTGGGCGCTGCGTGGTTGGCTCGATGGGGTGAGGGCAAAGCTCAGGGAAGAGGGGGACACGGGACTAATCCTTCCAGTTGGCAACAGGGACAGCAGCGGCTTGTGAGGAGGGCCGGCGCCGGTCATGGTGGCCGTCCGCCAACCTGGCCGGTATCCAGGAGAGTGACGGGCTGCACGCCAAACCCCATAGCATGCCAGTTTTTTGGTCCAGTGGCGCCAAGGTTTGTGCATTGCCAGCTTAGCGAGTCAACCACCTGCAGAGGCAAAGCGCTGCTGTCGGGCCGGGATTTACGGGTTTTTCCTAGTGCACCGTGGCCTTTTGGCTCGCCAAAAATTCCAGCAGCAGGCCTTCGAAGGCATCCGGGTTCTCCAGCTGCGGCCAGTGGCCAATGCCCTCCAGGCAGGCATGCCGGGCCTGGGGCAGCTGATCGGCCAGTGCCTGCATGCGCTGGGGTGGCATGCAGACATCCTGGCCGCCGCTCACCAGCAGGCAGCGCTGGCTGATGTGGGCCAAGCGCTCAGCCAGGGTGCTGGGGCCAGCGAGCATCTCCAGCATGCGGCCATAGGCCAGCGGCTGGATCTGGGTGATGGCATGGCGTGCCAGTTGCAGCCCTTCGGGCAAGGCCTGCTGGCCCGATTGCAGCTGCACCAGCAGCTCAGCAAAGCGCTGCATCTGCACCGCCTCGGTGCTGGCGTGCTGCAGGCATTGGGCCAGCAACTGCTGGCGGCTTTGCACCCAGTGCTGCTGGGCACCGTCATCCAGCGCCGGTCCGCCCGCCACCAGGGCCAGGCTGCGCACGCGCGTGGGGTAGCGCAGCGCCAGCTCGGCGGCCACCATGGCCCCCATGCCATGGCCCACGATATGGGCGCGGCCAATCTCCATCGCATCGAGCAGGCCATCGGCCGTGGCAGCCAGCGCCTTGAGGCTGTAGCCGCCATAGGGCGGTGGGTTGCCGTGGTAGCCGGGCATGTCCCAGGCGATCGCGCGGTAGCCCTGGCTGGCGAGCAGCTCCACCTGTGGCGCAAAGCCCAGGTGGTCGGTGTCGGCATCGTGGAGCATCAGCACCGTCGGGCCACTGCCGAGCATCGCGAAGTTGGGAATCAAGGACATAGGTTTGCTTCTCGCCGTGTATTTCCCCCGCAGATGCGGCCCGCCTGCCTTGTTTTCAAGCACCTACGCGCGCAGGGGCCTCGCCCCCTGGCCGATAATGGCCGCTATCCATGCTTTTGACGGCATGGCCTTCGCCCCCGCCGTCTGCCTGTCCTGTGAACCGCTCCTTGCCTCCTGAACACCTGCAATCTCCCGCTTCTCCCTCGTTTTCCGAACGTGAGTTTCGCAATGCCTTGGGCCAGTTCGCCACCGGGGTGGCGGTGGTGACGGCGCTGGCGCCCGATGGCAACAAGGTCGGCTTGACCATCAGCTCCTTCAATTCCGCATCGCTCACCCCGCCGCTGGTGCTGTGGAGCCTGATGAAAACCGCCAGCTCGATGCCGTTGTTTGAGACTGTCAGCCACTACGCGGTCAATGTGATGGGCGCGCACCAAAAGGAGCTGGCCTTGCAGTTCAGCCGCAAGGGCATCGACCGCTGGGCCGGTGTGGACTACGCGCTCGGCATCACTGGCGTGCCGCTGCTGGCGGGCGCTGTTGCCAGCTTTGAGTGCCGCAATGGTGCCCACCATGATGCGGGCGACCATGTGATCCTCGTTGGCGAGGTGGCGCATTGCCAGCACCAGGTGGGCGTGCCGCCGCTGCTCTACCACGGTGGCAATTTCTACACCGAGCAGTTGATCTGAGCGGACTGCGCCTTCGCCAACCGGCCTCGCTTCTTGGGCTGCAGGCAACAAAAAACGACCCTCGGGTCGTTTTTTGCATGGGGGATGACGCTGCTTACTTCTCGACGAAGGCACGCTCCACTACAAAGTCGCCTGGCGTGGAGGTATTGCCCTCCTTGAAGCCCTTGGCTTCGAGCAGTTCCTTCAGCTCGGCCAGCATCGCGGGGCTGCCGCAGAGCATGACGCGGTCGGTGTCCGGGTTGAGTTCGGGCAGGCCGATGTTTTGCGGGAAGGTGCCGGCAGTGATCTGGTTGGAGATGCGGCCCTGGTTGCGGAAGGGCTCGCGCGTCACCGTCGGGTAGTAGACCAGCTTGTCCTTGACGACTTCGCCGAGGAACTCGTGGTTGGGCAACTCTTCTTCCAGCAGTTGCTGGTAGGCCAGCTCTTCGACCTGGCGCACGCCGTGCACCACGACGACCTTTTCGAAGTGGTCATAGGTCTCCGGGTCGCGTGCCACCGACAGCCAGGGCGCCAGGCCGGTTCCGGTGCCGATCAGGTACAGGTTCTTGCCAGGCAGCAGGTAATCCACCAGCAAGGTGCCCGTGGGCTTTTTGCCGACGATGATGGTGTCACCCACCTGGATGTGCTGGAGCTTGCTGGTCAGCGGGCCGTCATCGACCTTGATCGACAGGAACTCCAGGTGCTCCTCGTAATTGGGGCTGGCGATGGAGTAGGCGCGCAGCAGGTTCTTGCCGTCGACCTTCAAGCCAATCATGGTGAAGTGGCCGCTGGAGAAGCGCAGCGCGGGATCACGGGTGGTCGTGAAGGAGAACAAACGATCGGTCCAGTGGTGAACAGACAGGACACGTTCTTCGAGAAAGGCGCTCATAGCAGTGCAGTACTCAGTTAGTCTTGTGTATATCTATAAGCGCTATTGTTCACTATTCATACAACTTAAACGTCATATGTACATATCGGCGCATTGCGAGCGGGGTTTTTCAGCGCTTTGGCGCGTGTTTTTAAGGCCCCGCTGATGAACAGCTGCGCCCTAGAAGTTATCCAGAATATTGGAGATCGACGTGGCGGCCAGCAGCACATGGGGCAGCAGCTCGGCCTCGGCCTTGGCCGTGCCCCAGCGGGTGGAGGGCGCCGAGATCGTGATGGCGCCAATGGGCACGCCGCCCCGGCCGGTAATGGCGGCAGCTACCGAGATATCGCCCACCACGGTCTGGTTTTGCACGATGGCATAGCCGTCGCGCTCTGCCGCCTCGATGCTGCGCAGCAGCTCCTCGGGGTCGGTCACCGTTTGCGCGGTGATCTTGACCAACGGGGTGGACTCGATCAGGCGCAGGCGCTCGGCCATCGGCAGCTTGGCCAGCATGGCCCGGCCCGATGCGGTGTAGGCAGCGGGCAGGCGCGAGCCCACGGCAAAGTCTGAGTTGTAGATAAAGCGGCCCGGCACCTTGGCGATAAAGACCACCTCGTTGCCATCCATCTCCTGCAGGTTCGAGGTCTCGCCCAAGGTGTGGGTCATCTCGATCAGATAAGGGTAGGCGCGCTCGACGATGCGTTGCGAGCGCAGGTAGTTGTAGGACAGGCGCAGCACCTCGGGCGCGAGGGTGTAGAGGTTGGAGTCGGGCAGGCGCCGGATGTAGCGCAGCTTCTCCAGGGTGAAGATGATGCGCTGGGTGGCACTGCGGTCGAGTTGGGCGGCGCGCGCAATCTCAGCGAGCGACATCTCGCGGTGGGTGTCGCGAAACGCCTCCAGCACCTGAAAGGCCTTGGCCAGGGAGCCGACAAACAACGAAGATTCACGGGCGGTGGGCTCAACGCTTGCTACGGGCTCGGCAATGCTGTGTATGGTTTTAGGCATCGTAAAAAGCGGCTGTCTCGGGTCACTATCTAATGGTTTTGCAGGAAGGTCGCATCCAGGCTTGTGGCCCGTGGCGCGCCCAGCAATCGCAGGGTGGTCTCAAACTCGGTGCGCAAAATCTCCAGAACCTCGGCCACGCCCTGGGGCCCGCTTGCGGCCAGGCCATAGAGCGGTGCACGCCCCAGCAAGACGGCATCGGCCCCCAGCGCCCGGGCTTTGGCCATGTCACTGCCTCGGCGCACTCCGCCGTCGACAAAGATATGCATCTTGCCATGAACGGCGTCGGCAATCTGCGGCAATTGCGCCATGGGTGCGGGCGCGCATTCCAGCTGCCGCCCGCCGTGGTTGCTGATCACGATGCCGTCTGCGCCCGCCTGCAGCGCAAGCTTGGCATCCTGGGCGCTGAGCAGGCCCTTGACGATGACAGGGCCCTGCCAGTGGCGGCGCACCCAGGCCAGGTCTTCCCAGCGCAGGGCCATGTCCATCTCGCGGCTCATGGCGGCAGCCTGCTTTTGGATATCGTTGCCTACCCCGGCACTGCGCGCCAGGTTGACCAGTTGCGGCGAGCCGCCCTGGCGCAGCATGCGCAGGCACCAGCGCGGGTGGCTGAGCAGGTCGGCCAGCAGCCGGGGTGTCCAGGGCACGGGCATGCGAAAGCCGTTGCGCACATCGTGGTCGCGCTTGCCGTGCACCATGGTGTCCACCGTCAGCATCAGCGCGCTAAAGCCTGCTGCCTGCGCGCGGGCCATCATGCTTTGCGCAATGCGGCGGTCCTTTTGCACATACAGCTGTAGCCACAGATCGCCGGGGCTGGCGGCGCGCACATCTTCCAACAGCGACGTGGAGGCGGTCGACATCACAAAGGGCAGGCCGCCGGCATGCGCTGCGCGGGCCAGCACCTGCTCGGCCTGGGGCCAGTACAGGCCGTTGAGCCCGGTCGGGCCCACAAAGGCCGGCATGGCCTGTTTGCGGCCAAACAGCGTGACGCTGCTGTCCACCTGGCTGACATCGACCATGGCACGCGGCAAGAAGGTGACATCGCCCCAGGAGGCGAGGTTGCGTGCCATGCTGCGGCCGTCTTCCGCGCCGCCTTCGAGGTAGTCAAAAGCAAAGCGGGACAGGCGCTGGCGCGCCAGCGCGCGGTAGTCTTTGATGGCGGGCAGCATGGCGGATGCCCGATCAGGCCAGTTGGCGCTCGGCCTGCAGCCGCACCGTCAGCGCCTCGCGCAGCCGGGCGGACAGATCTGGATTGCAATCGACCAGCGGGGCCAGCAGGTGCGGGGCCTGCACGCCTACCAAGTCCCAGACCGACTTCATCGGGCCGGGGTTGGTCTCGGCAAAGGCCAGGTCCAACAGGCCAATCAACTCCTGGTGCAGGGCCAGGGCTTCTTCGGTCTTGCCGCTGGTCAGCAGCGCGTACATGCGTGTCCAGGTCTTGGGCAGCAGGTTGGCCGTCACGATGATGCCGCCTTGGGCGCCGCAGAGCATCTGCGCGGGGAAGATGGTGTCCTCACCGCTCAGCACCGCAAAGCTGGCATCCACGCCCTGCACCACCTTGAGGAAGTGGTACATGTCGGTGTTGCAGGCCTTCATGCCGATGATGTTCTCGTGGCGCGACAGTTCATGCAGCACTTCGGGCGCGATGGAGATGCGCGTGCGGTAGGGGATCTCGTAGATCACCACGGGCAGTGGCGAGGCATCGGCATAGCGCATGAAGTAGTCGCGGATGCCTTGCTGCGATGGCGTGGTGTAGTAGGGCGTCAGCACCATCAGCGCGTCAGCGCCGGCATCGGCCAGCGCCTGGCCGGAGGCGATGGCGTCGTAGTAGCCTGGGTCGAGCACGCCGGCCAGCACCGGCAGGTCAGCGGCCTGGTGCTCGCGCACCGTGGCCACCATGCGGGCCCGCTCGGCGCGCGAGAGGGCGCCGTATTCGCCGGTGCCGCCCAGCGGCACGCTGCCGCTGATGCCGCTGCCTTGCAGGTGGGCGAGCAGGGCGCGCACGGCCTGGGTGTCAATCTGGCCGTCAGCGGTGACTGGCGTTGCCAGTGCCGGGAAGATGCCGCGGAGTTGCTCAGAGGTGATACGTGTAGTCATGGTTCATCAATTCAAAGAAGCGGCGGAGCGGCGACGCAGCCAGTCCGCACAGGTGATCAAAATGCCGATGAAGGCGAACAGGCAGGTCGAGACGGCGGCGATCACCGGCGAGATCTGCAAAGTCACTTCATCCCAGAACTGCTTGGGCAGGGTGGAGCTGAGGCCACCGGAGGCAAACAGCGAGATGGTCAGCTCGTCAAACGAGGTGGCAAAGGCGAACAGGAAGGACGAGGTCAGGCCGGCAGCAATGATCGGGAAGGTCACGTAGCGCAAGGTCTGCCAGGGGCGGGCGCCCAGGCTTTGGGCGGCCATGTCCAGGCGCGTGTCGTAGTTGCGCAGCACGGCCATCATGGTCATCACCACATAGGGGATGGCGATGACGGTATGCCCCAGCACCAGGCCCAGCGAGGTGCCCACCAGGCCCACCTTGGAGAAGAAATAGAACATGCCCACGGCAATGATCATGCGCGGGATGATGAGCGGCGACAGCACAAAGGCCAGCAGCAAGGCCTTGCCGCGCATCTGGCCGCGCACCAGCAAAAAGGCCACCGGTGTGCCCACCGCCATGGCGGCCAGCGCGGCAAAAAAGCCCACGACAAAGCTGCGCACCGTGGCGTTGATCCACAGCGGCGAGGCCAGCATGTCCTGGTAGTGCTGCAGGGTGAAGCCCTGGGGCGGCCAGTTCAGCCCTGACTTGTCGGCAAACGAGATGGGGATCATCAACAGCGCCGGCACGCTCAGGAATACCAAGAGTGCCACCACGCTGGCGCGCAGCACAAACGAGTCGCCCTGCTGCAGATCGCGTTTGCGCGAGCGCGGCACCAGCGCAATCAGCCGGTCGCTGATGCTGCCCAACAAGCCCAGCAGCATCTCGGACAGCTGGCGCATAAAGCCGCTGCTGTGGTTGCTCTTGTCGGACTGCGCGCCCGTCATCGTCGACAGGCCCAGCACCTTGTCATAGACCGCAAACACGATCAGCACCACTACCAGCAGCAGCACCGAGATGGCGCCGGCAAAGCCCCAGTTCATCACCTGCATCACCTGCTCGATGATGAGCTGGGTAATCATGGTCTCCTTGCGGCCACCCAGCAGCTGGGGCACGATGAAGAAGCCCACGGCGGTGACAAAGACCATGATGGCGCCCGCTGCCACCCCGGGCATTGACAGCGGAAAGTAGACGCGCCAGAAGGCCGTGCCCGGGCGCGCACCCAAGGTAAGTGCGGCACGCGGCAGGTTGCGGTCGATGTTCTCCATCACCGACAGCATGGTCAGCACGGCCAGCGGCATCAGCGCATGGACCATGCCCACCAGCACGGCACCAAAGCTGTAGAGCATGTTCGAGGGCGCATCCTGCAGGCCCAGCGCCAGCAGCAGCTGATTAGCCAGGCCATTGCGGCCCAGCACGACGATCCAGGCGAAGGCGCGCACCAGAAAGCTGGTCCAGAACGACAGCAGAATCCAGAACACCCAGCGGCTTTTCTTGTCCTTTTGCAGGGACGAGACCAGGTAGGCAATCGGGTAGCCGCCCACGATGGACAACAGCGCCGTGACCAGCGAGATCTTCAGGGTGATCCACATGGTGTCCAGGTAGACCGAGGAGCTGAACAGCTGGCTGTAGTTGTTCCACTTGAAGCTGCCATCGCTGTAGATGCTCAGCAGCAGCAATTGGCCCACGGGGTAGACCAGCAGCACCAAAAACAGCATGACCAGCGGTGCTGCCATCATCAGCGGCTTCACCCAGGCCGCGCGGGGGGTGGCGGCGCTGTTCATGCGGGCTCCGGCACGGCGACAGCGTCGCTGCTGGACCAGCCAAAGTCCAGGGTGCTGCCCAGCGCGTGGTCATGCTTGGCGATGGAGGTCGGGAAGGACAGCACCACCGGCTCGGTGCTGAGCGCAGGCGCCTTCAGGTAGAGCTTGGTGAGGCTGCCGGTGATCATGGTGTCCATCAGCTGGCCGCTGAAGCGTTGGCTGGCGCCTTGGGCCGCCGCAGCGGCGGCCATGTTTTGCGGGCGAACCATCACACTGACCTTGGCGCCAGTAGCCAGTGGCTGGTCGGCCGAGGCCAGCAGCTCGGTGTTGGTGCCATTCAAGGCGACGCGGGCCTGGCCGGCCTGGCTGGCAACGACGGTGCCCTTGAACAGATTGCTCTCGCCCAGAAAATCGGCCACAAAGGGCGTGCGCGGGCGGAAGTACAGGTCTGCAGGCGTGCCCAGTTGTGCAATGCGGCCGCCATCCATCAGGCAGATGCGGTCCGACATGGTCATCGCCTCTTCCTGGTCGTGGGTCACATAGACGATGGTGGTGCCGGCTTCGCGGTGGATGCGCTTGATCTCCAGCTGCATGTGCTCGCGCAGCTTCTTGTCCAGGGCGCCCAGGGGCTCGTCCATCAGCACGATCGAGGGCTTGTAGACGAGGCAGCGTGCCAGTGCAATGCGCTGCTGCTGGCCGCCCGACAGCTCCTTCGGAAAACGCTGCGCCACATGGGGCAGGTGCACCAGCTCCAGCGCCTCCATGGCGCGCTTCATCGCGGTGGCGCGGTCGAGCTTGCGCATCTTCAGCGGGAAGGCGATGTTCTCGGCAATCGTCATGTGTGGGAACAGCGCATAGTTCTGAAACACCATGCCGATGTCGCGCTCATAGGGCGCGCCATAGGTCACATCCTTGCCATTGATCAGCAGCTGGCCGCCATCGGGCACGGACAGGCCGGCGATCATGCTCAGCAAGGTGGTCTTGCCCGAGCCTGATGGGCCGAGCAAGGTCAGGAACTCGCCCTCAGGCACTTCCAGGTTGGTGGGGTGCAGCGCGACAAAAGAGCCATAGCGCTTGGTCAGACCCGCAATCGACAGTTTTATATTCTTCATTTCAATCTTCTCCATTGCACCGTGCTGCAACGAATCAACCTGGTGGTGCCTGTGCTGAGGCCGGTACGGTGTGCCGCGCCTCAGCAGGCTTCGTCATCGCTGGCGGGCAGCGCTTACTTGAGCACCCAGCCGTTGAACTTCTCGATCACCGCGGCCTGGTTGGCCACCCAGTACTTGGCATCGATCTGCACGCCGTTCTTGATGTTCTCGGGATAGGTGGGCGAATCCTTGGCCACCTCGGGCTTGATGTATTTGAAGGCCTCGGGCTGGGTGACGCCTGCGGCAAAGTACTGGCTGAGCGAGGCCATGCGCTGGGGTTCGGAGGCGAACTTGATGAACTCGCGGCAGGCGTCGGCATTGGGCGTGCCCGCCAGGATGGACCAGCTGTCCACGCCCCAGATGTTCTGGTTCCAGACGATGCCGATCTTGGCGCCATCGGCATTGGCCGACTGCGGGCGCGACACCCAGGTGGCGATCATGTCCACTTCGCCGGACTTGAGCATCTGCTCGACCTGGGCGCCCGAGTTCCACCAGACATCGATCTTGGGCTTGATCTGGTCCAGGGCCTTGAAGGCGCGGTCCAGATCCAGCGGGTACAGCTGCGCGGCCGATACGCCAGAAGCCATCGCCGCCTGCTCCATCGTGTCAAACGGGTGCTTGCGGATGCCACGGCGGCCGGGGAAGTCCTTGACGTTCCAGAAATCAGCCCAGGACTTGGGCGCGGCGCGCCCCTTGAAGGCCTCCTCGCGGTAGGCCAGTACGGTGCTGTAGACATTGGTGCCCACGCCGTAGGGCGACATGTACTGCGCCGGGATGGTCTTGACGAAGGGGTCGTTTTCCAAACCGTGCTTTTCCAGCAGCACCTTGCCGCCTTCGGTCAGCAGCAGGATGGCGGGCTGGCTGATCTTGGCCATGTCCCAGGTGTAGTTCTTGGTCTCGACCATGCTGCGGATCTGCGCCACGGGCTCGGCCGTTGCCTGCACCCCCACCACTTCGATGCCGGTCTTCTGCGTGAAAGGCTTGTAGTACACCGCGCCATAGGCCTTGGTGTAGATACCGCCGTCATCACGCACCACGATACGCTTGGACGTGGCACGGGCATAACGCAGTACGGCAGGTGCAGCAATCAGGCCTGCGCCAGCCACGGCCGCCTTCAGTGCGGTGCGACGGGAGGTAGTGATCTCAGTCATAAAGTGTCCTTTCGAAGGAAGAGGCAGGGGAAGTGAAGGGAGGGAGGGGATCAGGGAGCGGGCGGCAGCAGGCGCCCGGGGTTGAAGCGCTGCTGCGGATCGATGGCGCGCTTGATGGCCTGCATCAGGTCCAACTCGACGGCCGGCTTGAACAGCGCCATCTCGTCGGTCAGCACCTGGCCGATGCCATGCTCGGCGCTGAAGGTGCCTGCCAGCGCGCAGGCCACTTCGTTGACGGCCTGCTTGACGCGGTGCGAGAGCTGGTCCTGCTCGGCGGGCGTGAGTGCCTGCCACTGCGCAAACTGCAGCTGCGGGATGAAGTGCACATTGCCGTCGCCCAGGTGGGCGACGATGATGATCGGCGCGCCCGGCACAATGCGGTGCGCCGCTGCCGTGGCCTGGCTGATAAAGGCCGGAATGGCCGACAGCGGCACGGCCGGGTCGGTGTTGATGCCGATGCCCGCCTTCTTGTTGCCTTCGGAGACGCTGTGGCGTACCTCCCACCAGTCGGCCTGTTGCTTGCCATTGGTGGCGATGGCGGCATCCAGCAGCATGCCGTCTTCAGCGGCGGCCGACAGGGTCTCTTCCAGCGCGGCGGACAGCAGGGCCTCGTCGCAGGTATCGGTCAGCTCCACCAGCACATGCCAGGGGTAGCTGGGGCTGAGCGGCGCGCGGCGGTCGGCCACATGGGCCAGCACAATGTTCAGCTGCACATCATTGACCATCTCAAAGGCCGACAGCGAGGCGCTGCATCGGCTTTGGAAGCGGGCCAGCATATCGATCGCCGCCTGTGGCGATTCCACCGCCAGCCAGGCCATCGCACGTGCCGTGGGCAGCGGGTGCAGCTTGAGCGTGGCGCCGGTGATGATGCCCAGCGTACCTTCGGACCCGATGAACAAATGCTTGATATCAAAGCCCGTGTTGTTCTTGCGCAGACCGTAGAGCCCTTCCCAGATGCGGCCATCGGGCAGCACCACTTCGAGGCCCAGCACGTTCTCGCGGGTATTGCCGTAGCGCAGCACGCCCGTGCCGCCGGCATTGGTCGCTATATTGCCGCCTATCTGGCAGGAGCCCTCAGCGCCCAGGCTCACCGGGTAGAGGCGGCCATGGCTGCGGGCCGTTTCTTGCACGGTTTGCAGTACGCAGCCCGCATCCACCACCATGGAGTTGTTGGCCGGATCGACCGAACGCACCTGGCGCATCCGCCCCAGGTTGATGACCACCGTCTCGGGCAGATCAGCACGCGGAATCGCGCCTTCGCACAAGCTGGTGTTACCACCCTGGGCCACGACCGGCACTTGCGCCGCATGGCAGAGCTTGACCACCGCTGCCACCTGCGCCGTCGTCGACGGGAACAGCACGCACTGCGCCTGGCCCTGGTAGCGCCCGCGCCAGTCGGTCACATGGCCGGCCAGGTCCTGCTGGCTGCGGAGTACTGCGCTTTCACCGAGCAACGCGATGAAGTTCTGAATCAAGTCCATATGCCCACGGGTCCAAGTCTGGAGGAGAGGACTCGATGATCGCTAATTCTTAATAAGATTAGTATTAGATGAAATACGAATACATGTAATTGAATTGCAATTAGAAAAATACTTGCACGCTCTGCAGAGCAGCAAAACCTGTTGCACCATGCGGTCAAAACCAGGGCCCTGTCCGCATGCGGGCGGCCCTTTGCAGGCCTGAGCGTTCGTAGGGCGCGGAAGCCGTCACAATAGCGGCCTGAATGTCAGCGCCTGCCTCCGCTGCGAGGCCGGTCTCACCTGGAGACTTTTGCATGCGTATTTCTGCCCGCTACCCTTTGTTGTCCCGCACGGCCAGCGCCTTGGTGCTCGCTGGCCTGGGGGCTTCGGCTGCCCAAGCGGCTGGTGTGATCAAGATCGGTGAGATCAACAGCTACAAGAACCAGCCCGCGTTTCTGGAGCCCTACAAGCGCGGCATGGAGCTGGCGGTGGACGAGGTCAACCGCGCAGGGGGCGTGAACGGCAAGAAGCTCGAACTGATCACGCGCGACGACAATGCCAACCCGGGTGACACCGTGCGCGTGGCCGAGGAGTTGATCGCGCGCGAAAAGGTGGATGTGTTGGCGGGCGGTTTTCTGTCCAACACCGGCATGGCGCTGACCGACTTTGCCAAGCAGCGCAAGTTCTTCTACCTCGCTACCGAGCCGCTGACGGACAAGATGGTCTGGAGCAATGGCAATGCCTACACCTTCCGCCTGCGCCCCTCCACCTACATGCAGGTGTCGATGCTGGTTGAAGAGGCACTCAAGCTCAAGAAAAAGCGCTGGGCGCTGGTTTACCCCAACTACGAATATGGCCAGTCCTCGGTCGCCACCTTCAAGGCCAAGATGAAGGCGGCCCAGCCTGATATCGAGTTCGTCACCGAGCAAGCCACCGTGCTGGGCAAGGTCGATGCTGGCAGCGTCGTGCAGGCGCTGGCGGACTCCAAACCCGATGCGATCTTCAATGTGCTGTTTGCCACCGACCTGACCAAGTTTGTGCGCGAAGGCAATACGCGCGGCCTGTTCAAGGAGCGTGCGGTGGTCAGTGTGCTGAGCGGCGAGCCCGAGTACCTGGATACGCTCAAAGACGAGACGCCCAATGGCTGGATCGTCACCGGCTACCCCGTGCACAGCCTGAAGGCGCCCGAGCACAAGGCCTTCTTTGACGCCTACCAGGCCAAGTACAAGGACTACCCGCGCCAGGGCTCGGTCGTCGGCTATGCCGGCATCAAGTCGCTGGCCGAGGGCATCAAGAAGGCCGGCAGCACCGACACCGATGCGCTGATCAAGGCCTTTGAAGGCCTGCAGGTCGTGTCGCCATTTGGCCCCATCACCTGGCGCGCGCAGGACCACCAGTCGACCATGGGCGCCTATGTCGGCAAGCTCAAGAACGTGGGCGGCAAGGGCGAGCTGGTGGACTATGTCTACCGCGATGGCAAGGACTACCTGCCCAGCGACGAAGAAGTGCGCAAGATGCGCCCACAGCCATAAGCGGCGCTGCCGGGCCAGTCGCAGCGGGTGATCGACCCGGCGACTGGTGACTGGCGCGAGACAGGGTTTGCAACACGCGCAGGGAGCCGCATGAGTTTTTCAGGTCTGCTGGTGCAACTGCTCAACGGCCTGGCCGGCGCCTCGTCGCTGTTCCTGGTGGCCGCCGGGCTGTCGCTGATTTTTGGGGTCTGCCGCATCGTCAACTTTGCGCATGGCTCCTTCTACATGGTGGGGCTGTACGCGGCCTATGCGCTGGCCGAGGCGCTGTCGCCGCTGGGCGGCGGTTGGGGGTTTTGGCTGTCGCTGCCGCTGTCGGCCATCGCCGTGGGGCTGCTGGGCGGCGTGGTCGAGGTGCTGCTGCTGCGCCGCATCTACAAGGCGCCTGAGCTGTTTCAGCTGCTCGCTACCTTTGCGCTGGTGCTGGTGATCAAGGATGCGGTGCTCTGGCTCTGCGGGCCCGATGAGCTGCTGGGCCCGCGCGCGCCGGGGCTGGGCGGTGCGGTCGATATTCTGGGCCGCGCCTTTCCGACCTATGACCTGTTCTTGATCGCCGTGGGCCCGCTGGTGCTGGGCGCCACCTGGCTGCTGCTGCACCGCAGCCGCTTTGGCATGCTGGTGCGCGCCGCTACGCAGGACCGCGAAATGGTGGGCGCTTTGGGCGTGCGCCAG
The DNA here is from genome assembly GCA_036667955.1 of Comamonas sp. Lineage (GTDB taxonomy): Bacteria > Pseudomonadota > Gammaproteobacteria > Burkholderiales > Burkholderiaceae_C > Comamonas. The sequence goes on along the minus strand of JAVWTB010000001.1, from coordinate 161,583 downwards.
GCTTGGCTGTTCACGGCAGTGTTTGCGCTGGGGGCCGCGCTGGCCGGGCTGGGCGGCGCGCTGCAGCTGCCGCGCGAGCCCGCTACCTTGGAGCTGGATCTGCAGACCATTGGCTCGGCCTTTGTCGTCGTGGTCGTCGGCGGCATGGGCTCGCTCACCGGGGCCTTTGTCGCGGCACTGCTGGTGTCGACCGTCAAGGCCTTGTGCATCTGGCTGGGTGTGGTGCAGATTGCGGGCATCGATATTGCGTTTCCGCAGCTCACCTTGGCGGCTGATTTTCTGGTGATGGCCGTGGTGCTGGTGCTGCGCCCCTGGGGCCTGCTGGGCAAACCGCAGGCCGCGAGCCGCAGCCATGGTCTGCGTGAGCAGCCGCTGCGTGCGCCACCGCCCGCGTTGAAGGTCGTGGGCGCCGCCGTGTTGCTGGCCTTGCTGGCGCTGCCTTGGGTGGTGGATGCGCAGTCTTACACCCTGGTGCTGATGGTCGACCTGGTCATCGCCGCACTGTTTGCCACCAGCCTGCATTTCCTGATGGGGCCGGCCGGCCTGCATTCCTTTGGCCATGCGGCCTTCTTTGGCCTGGGGGCCTATGGCGCAGCGCTGCTGCTGAACGCGGCCGGCCTGCCGATGCTGTGGGCGCTGCTGTTGGCACCGCTGTTGGCGGCCTTGGGCGGCCTGCTGACGGGCTGGTTTGCGGTGCGGCTGACGGGGGTGTATTTCTCGATGCTGACCCTGGCCTTTGCGCAGATCATTTGGGCCACCACCTTCCAGTGGGATTCGGTTACCGGCGGTAGCAACGGGCTCACTGGGGTGTGGCCCGCAGCCTGGCTGGAGGACAAGCGCTGGTTCTACCTGCTGACCCTGCTGCTGGCCAGCGTTGGGGTGCTGGCGCTGTGGCGGGTGCTGTATGCGCCGCTGGGCTATGCGCTGCGTGCCAGCCGCGATGCGCCACTGCGCGCCGAGGCCATCGGCATTGCGGTAGCCAAGGTGCAGTGGATGGGCTTTGTGCTGGCCGCCTCGGTGGCCGGGCTGGCGGGGGCCTTGTTCGCGTTCTCCAAGGGCAGCATCTCGCCCGAAACCATGTCGGTGGCCAAGTCGGTCGATGGCCTGGTCATGGTGCTGCTGGGCGGTGTGCAAACCTTGGTGGGCCCGATTCTGGGCGCCTTCAGTTTTACCTGGCTGCATGACGCCATGGCGCGCAACACCGATTACTGGCGGGCCACTTTGGGCGCGGTGATCTTGTTGCTGGTGCTGCTGTTCCCCCAAGGCATTGCCGGTTACGGCAAGCGCTGGTGGCAGTGGCTACTGCAGCGGCGCCGAACGTAAAAAACCCCGCCAGTGTGCGCGGGGTGGAGTGTGTTGGCGTGGGGCTCGATCAGCTGTTGCAGGCCTTGCTGCCCTTGGCGGGTTGGATGCCCTTGGCTTTCGCATCCGCCACTGTCATGTATTCGCCTTGCTTGGTGGTGCCGTAGTAGCGGTCACCTTGGCAGTGGTAGATCTTGGAGCTGGTATTGGCCCAGACCTTGCCGGCACCGCCGCCGGGGGCTGGGGTTTTGGCCTTGGCCTTGTCAGCAGCAGCCGCGGGCGCGGCTGCTGCTGCGGGTGCCGCCGGCGCGGCCTTGGCGGCAGGTGCCGGTTTGGCAGCCGGTGCCGTAGCGGGTGCCGGGGTTTGGGCAAAGACGGCTGCCGTGCTGCACAGGGCCAGGCCGCTGATCCAGGCTTTCCAGGTATTGCGCATAAAACTCTCCTGTCGTTGTGATGGTGGGGGTGCCTGGCTTGCTGGGCCATGGCATCTCCATGCTGCGACTGGCGTCTGCAAAAAACAAGCGGGTCAATGCGAATTGATGTTTTGCATCGCTGGTTATTTTGTAATCGGTTGTTTTTATTGCATATTTGTATCAGCACTGTCTACCGGTCGATCCATGTCGGGGTACAGACGGCTCAGCGCCTGGTGCAGGCATTCACCCAGCTGCAGCTGCAACGCTTGCAGATGGGCGGCGCGCGCCTCATTGCTCAAACCCGCCTCAGGAGACAGGCTGCCCACTGCCTTCCACTGCTGCTGCCACTGTGTGGCGCGGTGCTGCACGGCGGCCTGCACCGCCTCGTTCCACTGCGCGGGCGCACTGGGGCTGGTGTAGCGGCCCCGGCCCCGGCCAAAGTGCGAGATCACCAGGTACTTGAGCAGCAACTGCCCGGTCAAGGCGCTGAGGTACTCGGGCGAGAGGTGAAAGCGCTGGGCCTGCTGGTCAAACATCTTGTTGGCGCTCCAGGCGGCGCCGGCAAAGGTGACGGCCCCCACCAGCGCGCCCACCAGCGCGCCTGCGCCCAAGGTCATACCGCCAGCCACCATATCGGCGCCCAGGCCGGTGGCAGCGCCTGCAGTCAAGGCGCCCCAGAGGCTGGCGGTTTGTGGGTCCAGTGGCGTGCTGGTTTTCAGGTGGTCCTTGAGCTGTTGCTGGATCTGGCTGGCTGCCTGGCCGTCGAGCTGGTGCAGCGCCAGCAGGGCCTGGGTGCTGGCCAGGTCGGCCTGCTGCAGTGACTGGGTCAGGCGCTGCATCGCGGCGGTTTGCTCGGGGCTCAGCTCAGCGCCCTCAGGGCCGCTGCCCCGGATGGCTTGCGCGACCGAGCCACTGACCTTGTTCCAGGCGCGCTGCCAGAGCTTGTTGTCGCCGGCCTGCACGGTTTCTTGCGCGGTGGCTGCTTGTAATAGCTGCTCGGCCAGGGCCTGCAGGCTGGCCGCTTCGCGCGCTTGCTGGCGCGCGGCGCGGGTTTGCAAGAGGCGTTGGTAGGCCGGCTGCTTGGCCGTGGGCAGCAGCGGCGCGATGGACTGCATCACCTGCTTTTCATGCCACCAGCTGCGCGTGAACGCATCGAGCACCTGCACCGAGCGCACGGTGCCGGCAAACTCGGCCGTTGCCGCACGCCAGCGCTGCAAGTCAGCGGCGGTCTGCGCTGCCGTGGTGTCGCTGCCGATCTGGTTGAGCAGCACCAGCACGGGCTTGTCCATCCACTGCAGGATGCGCATCTCGCTGGCCCAGTAGCCGGCGTCCTGCGGGTCTTCGGCGGCGTTGACCAGGTAGAGCATCACATCGGCATGGTCACGCGCGGCCTGCAAGGCGCGCTGGCTCATGTAGAAGGGCTTGTCGCGCCAGCGGTCCCACACATTCGACAAAAACCATCCCAGCGGGTTGCCCTGCTGTTTCAAGCGGTTGTAGAGCCGCACCGAATCGCCAAAGCCCGGCGTGTCCCAGAGCCACAGCGTATCGCCTTCGTCCGTGCGCTGCAGCAGGTAGCGCTGCGATTGGCTGGTGACATGGGCGGCGTCCTGCACTTCGCCAATGTCCTCGGCGACCAGGGTGCGCGCCAAGGTGGTCTTGCCGATATTGGTGTGCGACAGCAGGCACCAGGCGATGGTCTGGTCGCTGGCGCCGTCCGCCTCTTGCGGCACGGCGGCGGGGAGTTGGGGCGCGTTGGTCATCTCGGTCATCGTGCGGGTCTCGTCAGGTGCCGGTGGTGATCAGCTGGGCGTTGAAGCCGTGCTGCTGGGCAAACTCCTGCCACAGCGCTTCGCGCTCCTGCAGGCGGCGGGGCGCGCCGGTGTTTCGCGCGGCAAAATCGCTGGCCCAGAGCCAGAGCTGGCCATTGGCACCATAGCGGTTGCGCAGCTGGGCCAGCAGCTCGCCGTGCACCTCGGCCTCGGGTGTGGCCGACAGGTTGATAAGCGCAATGGCCTGCGCTGCCGGGGCGATATCAACAGTCGGCAGCGGCGCGCCATAGGCCAAGGTCGGCAGCCAGTCGACATGGGCGCCGGCGCCATACAGGCCGATGGCATGGTGGTCGATCGCCGCGCGGCGCTCCGGCGTCACATCCATGCTGAAAGGCAGCAGTACCAGGCGCGTGGCCAGGCCGCCAAAGTCGCGCTGCAGGCGGGCAAAGTAGGCCTGGTTCAGCGGCAGCTGCAGGTGCTGGCGGCGCCAGCGCGCGCGCAGCCCCTGCCAGGCGGCCAGCAGCAAGCGGGGCAGCACGACGGTGGCGCCCAGCAAGGCGGTATAGGCCCAGACCCAGCGCTCGCCCACACTGGAGGCGGGGACTGCGATGGCCTCGGCGCCTGCGGCTCCAGCAGCGCGGGCCGCCGGCAGGCTGCTGCTCACCCAGCCCTGCAGCGCCTGGATGTCGGCCAGGCTCCAGGGCGCCGTCCACTGCAGCCATTGGGTGGGGGCGAACAGGATATTGAGCCAGTGTTGTACCTGCGAGGCCGACAGAAAGGTGCTCTCCCAGCCGACCTGGTATTCCTTGGTCAGGCCCGTGAGCCAGAGCGAAGCTAGCGCGCCGACTGCCACCAGCGCAGCACCCAAATGCAGCCACTGCAGCCACTGGGCATTGCGCACGCCTTCGCTGGCCTGCCACCAGTTGCGCTCAAAGCGCAGTGCCATCTTGCGCAGGCCGCTGCCGCGCAGTGCGGGCATGGCCTTGCCGCGCAGCCGGGCCATCCAGCCGGGGTGTTCATCGGCAACGGGAGCGCTGGGGGCTGCGCCACCGGCGGCCAGCTGCGCAGGCTCCCAGGGCGCCACCCGGGCGGGCTGGCGCCGCGCCAGGCCCAGCAGGCTGCGCAGCAGCAATACGGCATACATCAGCAGGTTCCACAGCACGATGCCCATCAGGGACAGCGACAGCAGATCGACCCGGTGTGGGTCGGTGATGCGGTGGCTGGCAAAGCCCAGGCACAGCGCCAGCAGGCCGATGGCCAGTGGCATCCAGCGCGTCAGGCCCGGGGCATGCTGCCACAGCTGGCGCACATCGGCGGGCAGCTGGCTGGCCTGGATGATGCGCTTGGCGCGCAGCTGCAAAAACTGGGCAAAGGCGGCCTGGCCGGCCTTGCCACCCAAGGCAGGCTTGCCCAAGGTGTGCAGCACCTCCTGCGTGATGGTCTCGCAGCGCGCGGCGCTGGGGAGGGCATCATGGGGGGGCGAGGTTTCGATGGCATGGGCCAGGGCGATGTCACGAACGGCGTCAGCTTTCATGGCAGCTATTGTGGCATCGGGAAAACCTGCAAGGTTTTGCCCGGAGTGCTGTGGTATCAACAAGGCTTTGCCATCACAGAGTTAAAGCAGCCTATGACAACAATGATGAACTTTGCTGAGATGCCCGATGCCAACGGTTTCTTTGGTGACTATGGTGGCCAGCTCGTGCCCCCGCACCTGAAGAAAGCCATGGACGATATTGCCGAGGCCTACGAGCAGATCGTGCAGCGCCAGGATTTCCAGGGCGAGCTCCAGCAGCTGTTCCAGGACTATGTGGGCCGCCCCAGCCCCATCTTCCATGCCCGGCGCCTGTCGGAGCAACTGGGCGGCGCGCAGATCCATTTGAAGCGCGAGGACCTGAACCACACGGGAGCGCACAAGATCAACCACTGCCTGGGTGAGGCGCTGCTGGCCAAGTTCATGGGCAAGACCAAGGTGATCGCCGAGACGGGCGCCGGCCAGCATGGCGTGGCCTTGGCGACGGCCTGCGCGCTGGTGGGCATCCCCTGCGAGATCCACATGGGCCAGGTCGATATCGAGAAGGAACACCCCAACGTCACCAAGATGCGCATCCTGGGCTGCAAGCTGGTGCCGGTCACTTTTGGCCAGGCGACCTTGAAAGAGGCGGTGGACAGCGCTTTTGAGGAATACCTCAAGGATCCGACGAACTACCTCTATGCGATTGGCTCGGTGGTGGGGCCGCACCCGTTTCCAAAGATGGTGCGCGATTTCCAGTCCATCGTTGGGCGCGAGGCGCGCGAGCAGTTCCAGACCCGCCACGGCAAGCTGCCCGACTATGTGGCTGCCTGCGTGGGCGGCGGCTCCAATGCGATGGGCATCTTCACGGCCTTTTTGCCCGATGCCGGTGTGAAGCTGGTCGGTGTGGAGCCAGCAGGCGAGGGCGTGGACCAGCCGGGCAAGCATGCCGCCACCTTGTCGGTGGGCAAGCCCGGCGCCATCCATGGCATGAAATGCTATGTGCTGGAAAACGCCGATGGCAGCCCTGCGGCCGTGCATTCCATCGCCTCGGGCCTGGACTACCCCGGTGTGGGCCCGCAGCACAGCTACTTGAAGGACCTGGGCCGGGTCGATTACCAGGCGGTGGATGACCAAGCCTGCCTCGACGCCTTCATGACCCTGTCGCGGGTCGAGGGCATCATCCCGGCGCTGGAAAGTGCCCATGCGGTTGCCTGGGCCATGCGCATAGCGCCTCAGCTGGACAAGGGCGTCAATATCCTTGTCAACCTCTCGGGCCGCGGCGACAAGGATGCCGATTACGTGGCCAAGAAGCTGGGGCTCTGAGCTGCACAGCGGCAGCCACATCAGCCACTACACAGGGAGGGAGCGCAGGCTCCCTTTTTAGCGTCTGTACGGCAGGGCTGCGAGTGTCCACGTACCCGGGTAAATACGCTTCTGCTATTTGGATATGCTGATTTAGTATTTGTGAATTGCATACTCAATGCTTCAGAATGCGGTTTTCGCATTCAACACCATGGAACTTCGCCAGCTTGAGGCCTTTGCGGCCGTGATCTCGACCGGCAGCGTGACGGCCGCCGGCCGCATGCTGGGCCGCTCGCAGCCAGCGATCAGCCGCCTGGTGCAGGAGCTGGAGCAGGAGATTGGTTACGCGCTGTTCAGCCGCAACGGCCCGCGCATTACCCCGAATGAACAAGGCTTTTTGCTGTACGAGGACGTGGCCCATGCGCTGCACAGCCTGCAGCAGATCCGCCAGCGCGCCCGCGAGATTGCAGGCGGTAGCCAACGCCCACTGAACCTGCTGGCCACGCCGGCGCTGGCCGCCGGCCTGGTGCCTGCGGCGCTGGCGCGGCTCGAAGGCACCATGGCGCAAAGCATTTCGCACATCCAGCTGCGCAGCGCATCGCCCGAGCAGGTGGCGCAAGGCGTGCTGACGGGTGCCGCCCAGCTGGGCGTGAGCAGCCTGCCGCTGGAGCACCGGGGCCTGCAGGTGCACTGGATTGGCCGCGCACCCTGCGTGGCGGTGCTGCCCGAAGGCGATCCCCTGGCCGCACTGGACGTGGTGCCACTGCTGGCGCTGGCTGAGCGCCGCATCATCACCATGGCCAACCCCTACCGGCTGCGTGGGCGCCTGGATGAGGCCTTTGCCGCCGCCCGCCCTGGCGCGCAGCCCGGCCAGACCCAGTTCATGGAAACCAATGCCTCGGTCAACGCGATGGCCGCCGTGCGCGCGGGGCTGGGCGTGTCGGTGCTGGAGCCGGTAACGGCGCTGGGCCTGCCCTTGCAAGGCGTGGTGGTGCGGCCGCTCGATACCGAGATCCCCTTTTTGTTTGGCGTGGTCAGCCAGCAGGCCACGCCCTGCACGCCGGCGATGGATGCGCTGTGCCAGGCCCTGACCGAGGTGGCGCAGACGCTGCTGCCCGGCTTTGTATTGCATGACGCGCGGGCGCACGCCGCGCTGCTGGAAGAAATGCTGCCCGAGGGCCAGCGGCCCGGCACGGGCCCACAAGAACTTTGAGAGAACCACGAATGAACGACGACCGTTTACTGCCGCCCACCGGGCTGGCTGCACTCGAAGCACGCGTGCGCCAGGACCTGGCCTGGCTGGACCTGCCCGCCAAGGACTGGGTGCCCGAAACCGCGCTGCAGGGCGAGCCAGTGCTGCCCGTGGCCATCATCGGTGGTGGCATGTCTGGCCTGGCCGCTTGCGCGGCACTGCGCTTTATGGGCGTGCCGGCTGAGATTTTTGACCAGTCGCCCGAAGGCTTTGAAGGCCCCTGGGCGACGACGGCGCGCATGGAAACCTTGCGCTCACCCAAGCAGCTCACCGGCCCGGCGCTGGGCAAACCGGCGCTCACCTTCCGCGCATGGTTCGAGTCGCAGTTCGGCCTGGAGGCCTGGGAGGCGCTCGACAAGATCCCGCGCCTGCAGTGGATGGACTATCTGCGCTGGTACCGCCAGGTGCTGGCGCTGCCGGTGCACAACGGCCACAAGGTGCTGGCCGTGCGCCCGCGCGGTGCCGATGGCGTGGTGCAGCTGGACCTGGACACGCCCGGCGGCGCACGCCGCGTGCTGGCGCGCCATGTGGTGCTGGCCACCGGCCGCGACGGCCTGGGCGGCGCCTATGTGCCCGAGATGGCCCACAGCCTGCCGCGCGACCGCTGGGCCCATTCGTCGGACACCACGGACTACACCCAACTGGCCGGCAAGCGCATCGGCGTGGTGGGGGCCGGTGCCTCGGCCATGGACAGCGCTGCGACGGCGCTGGAAAGCGGCGCTGCCAGCGTCGATCTGCTGATCCGCCGCAAGGACATTCCCCGCGTCAACAAGGGCAAGGGCGCTGGCAGCCCGGGCCTCACCTACGGCCACCTGCAGCTGCCCGACGACTGGAAGTGGAAGATCCGCCACTACATCAATGTGCAGCAGGTGCCGCCACCCCGGGGCAGCACCTTGCGCGTCTCGCGCCATGCCAACGCCCGCTTCAACCTGGGCTGCGCTATCGAGCGCATGGAGTGGACCGGCGACGAGATCCGCGTCCATACCTCCAAGGGCGTGTTCCACCTGGACTTTGTCGTGTTCTCCACCGGCTTTCGCATCGACTGGACCTCGCGCAGCGAATTTGCACCCTTTGCCGCCCATGTGCGCAACTGGGGCGACCGCTACCGCCACCCCGAGGGCGAGGACGACCAGGAGCTGTCCGACTCGCCTGATCTGGGCCCGGCCTTTGAGCTGCAGCAAAAGATTCCGGGTGCCTGCCCGGGGCTGGAGCGCATCCATGCGTTCTCCTACCCGGCCGCGCTGACGCATGGCACCGTGTCCGGCGATATTCCTGCGATCAGCGTGGGCGCCGAGCGCCTGGCCCAGGGCATCAGCAGCCGCTTGTATGCCGAAGATGTGCAGTGGCATTTCGAGAAACTGCAGGCCTTCAGCGACCCCGAGGTGTTTGGTGATGAGTGGACGCCGGCGGCGCCCCCCGGCCTGACCGCCGCGCTGCTGGAAAAGGCGGACGCGCCATGATCGGCTGGCTGCTGCGCCGCCTTGCGCAGGCCGTGGTGGTGGTGCTGCTGATGACAGTGATCGTCTTCGTCGGCCTGCATGCCATCGGCAACCCGGTCGATATTTTGATCGGCCAGGACGTGGACCAGGTCGAGCGCGCGCGCATCATCGCCCAGCTGGGCTTTGACCAGCCGCTGTGGCGCCAGTACCTGGGCTTTGTCGGCGGTGCGCTGCAGGGCAACCTGGGCGTGAGCTTTGTCTACAACGTGCCCGCCATCGAGCTGATCTTGCAGCGCCTGCCCGCCACCCTGGAGCTGGCGATTGCTGCGCTGCTCATCGCCGTGGTGCTGGGCGTACCGCTGGGCCTGCTGGCCGGCCTCTACCCCGAGAGCTGGTTTTCCAAATCCATCATGGCCGGCAGCATCGTGGGCTTTTCGCTGCCCACCTTCTGGGTCGGCCTGATGCTGATCATGACCTTCAGCGTCTCGCTGGGCATGCTGCCATCGAGTGGGCGGGGCGAGACGGTGGAGTTCTTGGGTGCGAAATGGTCGTTTCTGACGGCCGATGGCCTCAGGCACATGCTGCTGCCGGCCATCAACCTGTCGCTGTTCAAGATCTCGCTGGTGATCCGGCTGACGCGCGCTGGTGTGCGTGAGGTGCTGCCGCTCGACTATGTGAAGTTTGCCCGCGCCAAAGGCCTGTCGCCGCTGCGCGTGGTGGGCCTGCATGTGCTGCGCAATACGATGATTCCGCTGGTCACCGTGCTGGGGCTGGAGCTGGGCTCGACCATCGCGTTTGCCGTGGTGACCGAGAGCATCTTCTCCTGGCCGGGCGCCGGCAAGCTGATTTTGGACAGCATCAATGCGCTGGACCGACCGGTCATCGTCTCCTACCTGGTGGTGGTGGTCTGCCTGTTTGTCACGCTCAACCTGATCGTGGATATTTTGTACAAGGTGCTCGACCCCCGCGTGCGCCTGGAGGGCGCAGCATGAGCAGCACCAACACCCCCGTGGGCACGGCCCCGGCCAAGGCACTGCGCCAACCCTCGCCTTGGCGGGCGCATGTCGCAGATTTCATGGCCTCGCGCCTGGCGTTGTTTGGCCTGATCGTTGCGGTCGTGCTGATCCTGGCGGCGCTGGTGGCGCCCTGGATCACACCGCAGAACCCCTATGACCTGCAGCAGCTCGATGTGCTTGATGCGCGGCTGCCGCCCGGCTCGGCCAATGGCCTGGCCAGCTTTCACTACATGCTGGGCACCGATGGCCAGGGCCGTGATCTGTACTCGGCCATCTTCTACGGCCTGCGCATCAGCCTAGTGGTGGGCGTTGGATCGGCATTGATTGCCGGCGTGGTGGGCACACTTTTGGGCCTGCTGGCCGCCTATGCCGGTGGCAAGACGGACACGGTGATCATGCGCGTGGTCGATCTGATCCTGTCCTTCCCCTCGATCCTGGTGGCAATGATGATCCTGGCCTACCTGGGCAAGGGTGTGGGCAATGTGGTGCTGACCCTGGTGATCCTGGAGTGGGCCTATTACGCCCGCACAGTGCGCGGCCAGGCCCTGGTCGAGCGCCGGCGCGAGTATGTCGAGGCGGCACGCTGCCTCGATATCCCCAACTGGCGCATCATGGTGCGCCACATCCTGCCCAACTGCCTGCCGCCACTGATCGTGATCGGCACCCTGCAGATCGCCCGCGCCATCACCCTGGAGGCCACCCTGAGCTTTCTGGGCCTGGGCGTGCCGGTCACCGAGCCATCGCTGGGCCTGCTGATCTCCAACGGCTATCAGTTCATGCTCTCGGGCCAGTACTGGATCAGCTTCTACCCCGGCATTGCGCTCTTGGTCACCATCGTGGCGATCAACCTGGTGGGCGACCGCCTGCGCGATGTCCTGAACCCGAGGAACACCCGATGAGCAGCGTGCCCACCTTGCAGGTGCGCAATCTGCGCACCGAGTTCGCGACCCGCGCCGGCACCCTGCGCGCGGTCAACGATGTGTCTTTCAGTGTGGGTCGGGGCCGCATTCTGGGCCTGGTGGGCGAGTCCGGCTCGGGCAAGTCCGTCACTGGTTTTTCCATCATGGGCCTGGTCGATGCGCCGGGCCGCGTGACGGGCGGCGAGATCCTGTTCCAGGGCCGCGATATCACCAAGATCACGCCTCGCGAGCTGCGCCATCTGCAGGGCAACCGCATCGCGATGATCTTCCAGGACCCGATGATGACGCTCAACCCCGTGTTGCGCGTGGACACGCAGATGATCGAAGCGGTGCGGGCCCATACCTCGGCCAGCAAGGCCCAGGCACGTGACCGCGCCCGCGAGACTTTGGCGATGATGGGCATTGCCAGCCCCGACGAGCGCCTGCAGGCCTACCCGCACCAGCTGTCGGGCGGCATGCGCCAGCGCGTGGCCATTGCCACCGCTATGCTGCACAGGCCCGATCTGATCATTGCCGACGAGCCCACGACGGCGCTGGATGTGACCATCCAGGCGCAAATCCTGTCCGAGGTGCAAAAGCTGGCGCGCCAGCAGGGCACCTCGCTGATCTGGATCACGCACGACCTGTCGGTGGTGGCCGGTCTGGCCGATGAAGTGGCTGTCATGTATGCCGGCCGCATCGTTGAGCAAGGCGGCGTCGATGCCGTGCTGGACAGCCCCTTGCACCCCTATACCGCCGGCCTTATCGGTAGCCTGCCGGCCAACAACCGGCGCGGCAGCCGCCTGCAGCAGATTCCGGGCATGACGCCCAATATGCTGCAGCTGCCGCCGGGCTGCGCCTTTGCCGCGCGCTGCGCCCGCGCCACTGCCGCCTGCCAGGCCCAGCCCGAGCAGACCGAGCCGCTGCCCGGGCGTCTGGTGCGCTGCTTTCACCCGGCGCTGACCGCTAATGCCGCCCCGGCGCAGAGCCTGGAGGCGCGCGTATGACTGACACGATGACGAATACACCCACTGCAGACCCCACGTTGCCCACCCCGGTGGTGGAGCTGCGCCAGGTCAGCAAGCGTTTTGGCGAGCAAAAGCCCGGTCTGGGCGGCCGCCTGCTGCAAAGCCTGGGCCTGGAAAAGCCCCACCCGGTGACCCGCGCGGTCGACCGTGTCGATCTGCTGGTGCGCCCCGGCGAGGTGGTGGGCCTGGTGGGCGAATCCGGTTGCGGCAAATCCACCTTGGGCCGCATCGCGGCGGGGCTGCTGCCCCCGTCGGATGGCGAGGTGCTGTTCTCCGGCAAGGCCATGGCCAGCCTGACGCCGGCTGAGCGCCATGCCGAGCGCCTGCGCATCCAGATGATTTTTCAGGACCCGTACGCCAGCCTGAACCCGCGCCTGCGCGTGGACGAGATCGTGGGCGAAGCGGCCCGCATCCATGGCCTGGTGGACCAGGCCGGTTTTGACGACTATGTGTGCGCGCAGATGGAGCGTGCCGGGCTTGACCCGGCCTTGCGCAGCCGCTATCCACACCAGTTCAGCGGTGGCCAGCGCCAGCGCATCGGCATTGCCCGCGCATTGGCGGTGCAGCCCAGCATGCTGGTTTGCGACGAGGCGGTCGCTGCGCTTGATGTGTCGATCCAGGCGCAGATCCTGAACCTGTTCATGGACCTGCGGGAGCAATTGCACCTGACCTATCTGTTCATCAGCCATGACCTGGGCGTCGTCGAGCACATCTGCGACCGGGTGGTGGTGATGTACCTGGGCCGTGTGATCGAGACTGCGCCAGTCGAAGCGCTGTTTGCCAAACCCAACCATCCCTACACCCAGGCCCTGCTGGCCGAGGTGCCCAACATGAACGCGCGCCACAAAACCTATTCGGCGATCCAGGGCGAAATCCCCAGCCCGCTGAACCCACCCAGCGGCTGCCACTTTCATCCGCGATGTCCACGTGCCATGCCGCGCTGCAAGGTGGAGGCGCCCCAGCTCAAGGGCATTGCCATCCAGCACCAAAGCGCCTGCCATTTGAACGACGCCTGACCGCGCCGCCTTTTTCTCCGTATTCATTGCCCCGTTTTCACAGTTTCACCAGGAGTTCGCCATGAAACGCATCATCGTCTCTTCCCTCACCGCTGCCCTGATGGGCGCTGGCCTGGCTGCCCATGCGCAGACCTTGAACATCGGCTTTGCCGACCCGGTCTCGTCGATGGACCCCCAGCTCAACAACCACGCTGGCGACCGCTCGGTGGACCTGCACTTCTGGGATCTGCTGGTGCAGAACAACTTCAACAAACTGCAGCCCGGCCTGGCCGCCAGCTGGAAGAACCTGGACCCCAAGACCTGGGAGTTCAAACTGCGTACCGATGTGAAGTGGCAAGACGGCAAGGCCTTCAGTGCCGAAGACGTCATCTACTCCTACCAGCGCGCCCGCGCCGTGCCCGGCAGCGTGGCCACCTTTGCCGGCTACCTGCGCACCGTCGAATCGGTCACCGCCAAGGACCCGCACACGCTGATCATCAAGACCACCATCCCCAACCCCGATCTGCCGCTGAACCTGGCCTCGGTGCACATCGTCAGCAAGCATGTGGGCGAGAAGTCGGCCACCGAAGACTACAACTCCGGCAAGGCCATGGTCGGTTCGGGCCCCTACAAATGGGTGTCTTACACGCCGGGCGACCGCGTGGTGATGCAGCGTAATGAGGGCTACTGGGGTGACAAGCCGATCTGGGACAAGGTCAACTACCGCTACATCAACAACGCCGCATCGCGCACCGCTGCGCTGCTGGCTGGCGATGTGGATGTGATCGACAAGGTCTCGGTCTCCGACCTGGCCCGCCTCAAGAGCGCGCCCAACATCGCCGTCTACCCCTATGACGGCCTGCGCGTGATGCTGCTGCAACCGAGCTTCAACCCGGCGCCCAATGCCTTCATCACCGACAACGCCGGCAAGCCCTTGCCCAAGAACCCGCTGCTGGACCAGCGCGTGCGTGAGGCGCTGAACCTGGCGATCAACCGGGGCGCCATCGTCGACCGCATCCTGCAGGACGCCGCTACCGAGGCCAACCAGTGGATGCCCAAGAACACCTATGGCTACAACCCCGACATCAAGAACATTCCTTTTGATGCCGCCAGGGCCAAGAAGCTGCTGGCCGATGCCGGCTTCCCCGAAGGCTTCAAGCTGACCATGCATGTGCCCAACGACCGCTACCCACAAGGCCCGGAAACGGCCCAGGTGGTGGCCCAGTTCTGGACCCGCATTGGCGTGAAGACCCAGGTGGAGGTGGTGCCATGGGCCGTGTACTCGGGCCGCGCCAACAAGAACGAATATGCGATGAGCATGCTCGCCTGGGGCAATGGCACCGGTGAGGCCAGCTATGCGCTGGTGAACGTGCTGGCCACGGTCGATGCCAAAAAGGGCCTGGGCGCCTCCAACTGGGGCCACTACAGCAACCCGGCCGTGGACAAGGCGCTGACCGAATCCACCGAAGAGTTCGACATGGCCAAGCGCGAGAGCATCCTGCGCCAGTCGGCCAAGGTGGTGTCCGATGACGTGGGCATCATCCCGCTGTTCCACTACCGCAATATCTGGGCCGCGAAGAAGGGCCTGAAGGTCACCCCGTTCAGCAGCGACCGCACCACCGCATCGATGGTGACCAAGGTGGCTCCCTGATGGCCCAGCTGTCCATCACGATTGACCAGGCGGACGCGCTGATCGATGTGGCGCGCCACATCCGTATCGAAGGCGCCCAGCCCGGTGAGGCGGTGGAGATCAGCGCCGAGACTCTGCGCAGCGGCGTGCTGTGGCGTGCCCAGGCGCGCTTTATAGCCGATGCGCAGGGGACTGTGGACCTGAACCGCGATGCCCCCGTCTCCGGCAGCTATGCCGGTGTCGATGGCATGGGCCTCATCTGGTCGCAAAGCCCAGTGCAGTCCAACAGCCGCGAGCTGTTCAACCAGACAGTGAGCGATGCACTGGTCACGAACTTGCAAGCCAGCACGGCTGCTGCGCAGGCGCAGGCCCGCTTCAGCCAGCAACTGGCCGCCCCTGGCGTCACCCGCCGCGAGGTGCGCGAGGACGGCCTGGTCGGCACTCTGTACCTGCCCGCTGGCCCGGGACCGCACCCGGCGGTGATGATCGTCAACGGCTCGGGCGGCGGCATCAACGAGCCGCGCGCGGCGCTCTATGCATCACGCGGCTATGCGGCCTTTGCGCTGGCGTATTTCAAAGCGCCGGGCCTGTCGCCCTATATCTCCAACACCCCGTTGGAGTATTTTGAAAAAGGCCTGCAATGGCTGCGCCGCACGGTGCAACCGGCGCATGACTTTGTCGCGCTCAGCGGCCAGTCGCGCGGCGGTGAGCTGGTGCTGCTGCTGGGGGCCACCTTTGCGCAGCAGGTATCGGCCGTGGTGGGCTATGTGCCCAGCGCCTTCGTGCACAGCGGCCAGAACGCCTGCGACCCGCAGGTGGGCCGCGAGGGCCCGACCTGGTTGCTGGACGGCAAGCCGCTGACCCACATCTGGGAGAACAACCGCTCGGCCAGCTGGGCCCCGTTTGACGAAGGCCCTGCACCCCACCGCCATGAGCGTGCGATGCGTACTGCCTTGCTCGATGCCGAAGCCGTGGCGCGTGCGCGCATCCCGGTGGAGCGCATCCAGGGACCGGTGATGCTGCTGTCGGCGACCGACGATGGCTCCTGGCCGTCGAGCGTGTATTCGCAGATGGTGCGCGACAAGTTGGCTGAGGTGCAGCACCCGCACGATGTGCAGTGGCTGGACTTTGAACGCGCCGGCCACGCCATCCTCTTCCCCTATGTGCCGACCACGCAGCTGGTCTATGCCCACCCGGTCTCGGGCAAGGTCAGCACCGGCGGCGGCAACCCGGCCGACAACGCCCATGCCGATGCCGCGTCCTGGCAGGGCGTGCTGCAGTTTCTAGAACGCGCGGTGGCGGCCCAGGCCGGCGCTGCACAACCATAAACCCAAGGAGTCTTGCATGTCCACATCCCCCAGCGATGACCTGATCGACCGGCTGGTCGGTCTGGCACCGGGCAGCCGCACCTATGCGGCGCGCCACCAGCGTGAAAAGGTGGTGGCCGCCACCCAGGGCAGCTACCAGGCGCTGTTTGATCCGGCGCTGCCGGGCATCAGCCTGGCCGAGCGCCTGCTGGTTGCGCTCTACGCCTGCCGCCTGACCCCTGCGCCCGAGTTGGTCGCCCACTACCGCGAACGCCTGCAGCAGCTGGCTGTGGATGCCGCGCTGATCGCCGTGGGCGAGACCGGCCAGCCCCAGGATGCGCAAGACCCGCGCCTGGCCGCCATGCTGGCCTTTACCCGCACCTTGATCGAGAACCCGATCGAGGGCGACAAGGCGGCGCTGGAAACCCTGCCAGCCGCTGGCATCAGCACCCCCGCCGTCGTGGCGCTGTCGCAGCTGATCGCGTTTCTCTCCTACCAGGTCCGCCTCGTCGCTGGCCTGCAAGCCATGAAAGCATCCGAGGAGGCCACCGCATGAGCACGCCCGCCGCATTCCAACCCGCCCAGGTCATCCGCGCCCACGGCTTCACCAACGAATCGCTGGAGTGGAAGGCCTGGCTCGATGTGGTCCAGCTGGACCAGGCCACGCCCGACCAGATGGCCGTGCTCGAAGAGAGCCACCCCAAGGCCAAGACCTCGGACTACTACCTGTTCCTAGTGCACCAGCCCTTGATCCTGCGCGAGCGCTCCACCGCCTTCAACGCGATCATGTATGCGCCCGGTGGCCTCTCGCGTGCCGAGCGCGAGCTGGGCTCCACGGTGGTCTCGCGCATCAACGGCTGCGTCTACTGCGCCTCGGTGCATGCCCAGCGCTTTGAGCAGCTGGCCAAGCGCAGCGACACCATTGCCCAGGTGTTCGAAGAGCCCGCAACCGCTGGCACCACCGCGCGCGAAAAAGCCATCGTGCAGTTCTCGATCAAGATCACCGAGCAGCCCGCTGCGCTGAACGCCGCCGACATCGACGCGCTCAAGGCCCAGGGCCTGAACGACGGCGAGGTGCTGGACTTGTTGCACTCGGACGCGATCTTTGCCTGGGCCAACCGCCTGATGCTGAACCTGGGCGAGCCGCTGATGCCGGAAGCCTGAAACGGCTTTCGAGTCTGAAGCACCAACCCCCATTGCCTGTTGCCGGGCGATGGGGGTTGTTTTATCTGCTGAGGCCGCGTCTTGTTCAGGTTGCAAAGCCCGTTATTGCGCAGCAGCGCCCGTCGGTACAAGAAAGAGTCGATGTTTGACTGGCTGGGTTATAAAACTTAAAATATTGAGTCTTAAAAGTCATTATTCGACTTAAAGAGAAAAATAATGAACCTTGGACTTTACGCTCCGGCACAAATCGCTGCCGAACTCGCGGGGCGCTTGCGCAAGCATCGCATTGCACAAGGCTTCACCCAAGCCGAGCTCGCCAGCCGAGTGGGTGTGTCAAAAGCGACTGTGCTGAACTTGGAGACGGGAAAAAACGTTTCCTTTGAGACGGTCATCGCGGTTGTACAAGTGCTTGGCCTCGCCATACAGTTCGAGGATCTGTTCATCTACCAGCCACGGACGATCGCCGAGCTTGAAAAAGCTGCTGCGCTGCCTCTTCGCGTCCGGAATCGGAAAGGACCCCATGGTGCAAAAGATTAATGTGTTCTACGAAGGCTGGGGAGAGCGCTTCCACTGGGCCACCCTGGGTGCAGCGGACCTTCGCAGTCCCGTTATCTTCGAGTACACCGAGGCGGCTTTCCAGCGCGGGCTTGAGCTATCTCCGTATCTGCTGCCGCTACAGCGAGGTAGAGATTTCTCCAAAGTGCTGTTTCAGCATCAAATGGGACTCCCCGGGCCGGCCTATGATTCCTTGCCAGATGGCTGGGGCTTGCTGTTGATGGACAGGCTCTTCCGTACGCGGGGGCTGGAGCCTTCAAGACTGTCGGTCCTGGACCGGCTGGCTTACATCGGAAACACAGCCATGGGCGCAATGGCCTTCGAGCCGGCGAGCGGCCTGGATGCGTCAGAGGCTGCGCCTATCCCCTTGGAGCAATTGGCGCGAGAAGTGCAGCTTGTCTTGGAGGACAAGGACACAGTGCTTTTGAAGCAGCTTGCACTGGTGGGCGGCTCCCCCCAAGGTGCGCGACCCAAGGCACTGGTGTACATCGACACCAAGCATCAAAGAGCAAGCACCGTGCCCATGCAAGGGGGCAGCCCCTGGCTGGTCAAATTCCCCGCAATGCATGAGCCCGGCGAGGTTTGCGCGATAGAAGACCTGTACTGCAAATCAGCACGTCGCTGTGGGATAGATGTGCCTGAAACCCTGTGGATGGACTTGGGTGGCGAACTGTCGGCATTCGGCATCCAGCGATTTGACAGGGAAGGGGGTCATAAGGTCCCCATTCATACGCTCGCAGCTTTCGTTGGGGCAGATTTTCGGCAACCTGCAAGCATTGGCTACAGTGCGCTGATCCAAGCTACGAGGATATTCACCAAGGATGTGCGGGAGGTCCATAAGGCGTTCGAGCGTGCGGTGTTCAATGTCATTTTCAACAACCGAGACGACCACGGGAAGAATTTCTCGTATCGAATGGGCCAGGACGGAACGTGGAAGCTTTCACCCGCGTACGATCTCACGTTCAACAGGGGGCCTAACGGCTACCACCAGATGGATGTAGCTGGGGAGGCTTTGACCATAAGGCGCTCGCACCTCCATCGTCTGGGAGCGGAGGCGCAGTTGAGCAAAATCGAGGTTGACACCATCATCGACCGAGTAGCGCAGGAAGCGTCAACGTTTCTGGTTCGGGTGGCCGACTACGAGGGCATCATCAGTACAACAAAAGCGAGAGACATCGCGGCGGCCATCGCCGTCAACACCAAGGCAGCACGCTCTTAGTACGGCAACTGCGTTGCTGGAAAAAACCCGCTGGAAGGAAGCCACCTGCATGTGCCCGGCGGCCTCTCGCGTGCCGAGCGCCATCTTTGCCCCACGGTGGTCTCGCGCATCCGCGGCTGCGTCTTGTGCGCTGAAGTGCCAAACCCCATTGCGCTGGAACATCAGCGCCGGTAAGCCGCGCCCGGGTGGCTGGCCGGCAGCAGCTTGCCCCCAGCCGGAAACAGCTTTTCGCGCAAGGTGCCTTCTGCGTAGCGCGTCTTAAACATGCCCCGGTTTTGCAGCTCGGGGACCAGCAGGTCGACGATCGCGTCCAGGCTCTCGGGCATGACGGTGCGCACAAGGTTGAAACCGTCGATATCGCTCTCGGCCACCCAATGGGCCATCTGGTCGGCCACATCGACGGGCGAGCCGATGAAGACCGGCGCCCGCGCGCCGACGGGGCTGAAATCCAGCAGATCGCGGACCTTGGGCGGCTGCGGCGTGTTGCGCGTGAGGTGCTCCACTGTGGACTGGATGGCATTGGTCTTCGCAAAGGGCAGCACATCGTCCAGACCCAACTTGGACAGGTCCATGCCGGTCCAGCCCGAGACCAGCGCCAGCTGGCCGGCGCTGTCCAGGTAGCGCCGGTATTCGTCGCGCAGGTCCTGGGCTTCGGCGGCAGTGGGCGCGACGATCACGGTGGCGCCCAGGAGGGTGAGCAGATCGTAGGGGTCGCGCCCGGCGTTGCGGGCTGATTCGCGCAAGGCCTTGACCGACTTGGCGGCTGCCGCAGGCGTGGGGCCGTTGATAAAGCAGGCCTCGGCATGGCGGCCGGCAAACTGCTGGCCACGGGCGGAGCTGCCGGCCTGGTACAGCAGGGGTGTGCGCTGGGGCGAGGGCTCGGTCAGCGCCCGGCCATGCACGCGGTAGTAGGGGCCGTCATGCGCCACCGCATGCACGCGCTCAGGGTGTGTGAACACGCCGCTGTCCTTGTCGCGCACGGCAGCACCGGCCTCCCAGCTGCCTTCCCAGAGCTGGTAAATCGCGGCCATAAAGTCTTCGGCCACCTCGTAGCGCTCGTCATGGTCGCGCAGGCTTTCGCCGCCTAGGCCGCGCGCGCCGCTCTCCAGGTAGCCGGTGACGATGTTCCAGCCCAGGCGGCCGTTGGTCAGGTGGTCCAAGGTGCCAAAGCGCCGCGCAAAGGAAAAGGGGTGGTCGTTGCTCAGGCTAGCGGTCACGCCAAAACCGATGTGCTCGGTCACCAAGGCCATGGCCGAGATGAGCATCGTTGGGTCCAGCTGCGGGGACTGGGCCCCTGCCGCCAGCGCCGCATCGGCACTGCCTGCGTAGACGTCGTAGATGCCGAACACATCGGCGATAAAGATGCCGTCGAGCAGGCCGCGCTCTGCCGTGCGGGCCATGTCCGCCCAGTAGCGCAGCTGGTGGTATTGGGCCTGGTTGTCGCGCGGGTGCTTCCACAGGCCCGCCCAGTTGTGGGAGGGCGCGGCCATCTGGAAGCTGTTGAGGCGCAGCTCACGCCGGGGCTGTCTGCTCATGCGATGAGATCCGTCACGGTGCCTTCGGTGCTCAGGCTTGCGCGGCGGTTTCGCTCGCTGCCGGGCTGGCCAGCGGCGCGGTCTGCACCTGCAGAATGTCGTTGAAGCGGTTAAAGGCGCCGCACAGCGCGGTGCGCCAGGTCAGCTCCACAATCTGCGCTTCGCTGAAATGCTGGTGCAGACGCGTGAAGATCTCGTCGCGTGTCTGGCTCCAGCTGCGGGTGACGGCGATGGCGTATTCCACCACCAGGCGGTCTACCTCGTTCAGCTCAGGGTGGCTGGCGTAGTCCAGCAGGCTTTGTACGCCTTGCTCTGACAGGCCTTCGACGAGGAGCTTGGGCCCATGGTGGTCGATGCAGTACTCGCATTCATTGAGCAACGAGACGGTGACGATGGCCAGCTCGGTGTAGCGCTTGGGCAGCACGGCCTCTTGGCCCAGCTGCAGCAACAGCGCCCAGGTCTGCGAGAAGATCGGCAGGCGCTGCGCCATGACGCCGGCCTGGTCGGCAAAATCGCCAGCGGCCAGCATGCGGTCCCACAGCGGTTGCTCTGCGGCGGGCAGGTCGTCGCGGGATTTGCGGGTGATTCGGGTCATGGTCAGCTTTCTTGAGAGCGGGGGCCCAGCCGGTATTCCGGCAGCAGCCCATTGGGTTTGAAGATCAGCATCGCCAGCAGCAGTACGCCAACCAGCGACAGGCGGATGGCGGCCAGCTGAGAGCCATCGAGCCAGGGGATGACGCCGGCCAGCATGCGGCTGCCTTCCAATAGCAGGATCACCGTGAAGCCGGCGACCAGCACGCCGGCATGGCTGCCGCGCCCGCCCAGGATCACAGCCATGAAGGCATAGGCCGTCAGGATGGTGGTGAACTGAGTCGGGTCGATATAGGTGTAGTAGAAGGCGTGCAGGCTGCCGGCAATGCCCAGGATGGCGCCGCCCAGCGCAAAGCTGCGCGCCCGCACCCAGAGCACGTTCTTGCCCAGTGCCTCGGCCACGCCGGCGTCCTCGCGCGTGGCGCGCAGCAGGCGGCCAAAGGGCGAGCGCGCCAGGCGCTGCAGCACCACAAACACCAGCGCCAGCCAGACCAGGCAAAAGCCCAGAAAGAACAGATCCCGCCAGGCGGTGGGCACCAGCTCGGCAAAGGGCCGCACGATGTTGGGAATGCCCAAGGTGCCCCGGGTCAGCCATTCTTCGTAGCTGATGAACAGCCGCAGCGATTCGGCAAAGCCCAGGGTGACGATGGCCAGGTAGTCTTCGCTCAGCCGCACCGATATCAGGCTGACCAAGGCACTGGCTGCCGCCGTCAGCAGCAGTGCCAGCAGCATGGCGGCCAGCGGCGGCAGGCCCTGCATCTGCAGCAGGCTGCAGGCATAGGCGCCCAGCATGTAAAAGCCGAACAGCCCAAAATTGACCAGGCCGCCCAGGCCCCATTGCAGGTTCAGCGCCAGGCCCGACAAGGTGGCGATGACCACCAGCACCAGGGTTGCAATCAGATAGCTTGTCATTTGCGCACCCACTTGGCGCCAAACAGACCGTGCGGGCGCAGCAGCAGCAGCACGGCCATCACCACAAAGGCCACCACCGTCCGGTAGTGGGGCGGCAGGAACAGCGTGGCCAGCTCTTCGGTCACCCCCAGCAGCAACGCGCCCGCCACTGCGGCCATAGGACTGCCGATGCCGCCCAGAATCGCAGCGGTGAAGACCGGCAACAGGTAGTTCCAGCCCATCTGCGGGTCCACATTCGAATCGAGCCCGATCAGCACGCCCGACAAGGTCGCCATAGAGGCGGCCAGCGCCCAGACCGTAGCCGTCACCTTTTTGCGGGATATGCCGCGCACGTCTGCCAGATCGGGGTTGTCGGCCACGGCCTGCATGGCGCGGCCCAGGCGGGTGAAGCGGAACACCAGCCACACCAACGCCAGCGCCACCACCACGCAAACCAGCGTGATCAGTTGCTCTTGGTTGACACGCAGGCCCAGCAGGCGCGCGGGGCGGGCGATCTCCACCCCAAAGCCGCGCGGCGCATTACCGGCGACCAGGCGCACCAGGTTCTCCAGCACCAGGCCGACACCGATCGAGGCCACCAGCAAGGTCACGCCTGAGCGCCCACGCAGCGGCACGAACACCAGTCGGTTGAGCAGCAGCGCCAGCGCAATACTGAGCGCGATACCAGCGGCCACCGCCAGTGGCAAGGGCCAGTTCAGCGGGCCGTTGAAGGCATAGACCAGGTAGGCGCCAGTGGTCACCATCGCGCCAATGGCATAGTTGGCAAAGCGCAGCACGCTGAACACCAAGGCCAGCGACAAGGCCGGCAAAGCAATGAGCAGGCCCGAGACCAGGCCGTTGAAGATGAGCTGCGCCAGCATCAGTGCGCCCCCAGATAAAGACTTTGAAGTTGGCCGTTGGCCAGCAGCTCCTGGCTGGGCGCGCGGGCCCGCACCTGGCCAGCGACCAGCACGAGGCCCTGGTCGGCGGCATCCAGACCCAGGCGGGTGTTCTGCTCGATCATGAACAGGGTGACCCCGGTTTGCGCCACGCGCTGCACCACCTCAAACAGGCGTGATGCATTCAAGGGCGAGAGACCCGCCGAGGGCTCATCGAGCGCCAGCAGCCGGGGCGAGGGCATCAGCGCCGCGCCCATGGCCACCATCTGCCGCTGGCCGCCGCTGAGCAGGCCTGCCGCGACGTTCAGCTTGGGCACGATCTCCGGAAACAGCGTCAGCACCGCATCGAGCCGCTGGTGCAAGGCCTTGGCGCCGCCGCTGGCGATGAACTCATGGCCGAGCTTGAGGTTGTCCAGCACCGAGAGGTTGCGGAACACATTGGCCTCCTGCGGCACATAGCCCAGCCCCAGGCGTGCGCGGCCCGGTGCATCGAGGGCGGTGATGTCGCGGCCCTCCCAGAGCACGCGGCCTGACTGCGGGCGGATCAGCCCGGTCACCACGCGCATCAAGGTGGATTTGCCCGAGCCGTTGGGGCCGACGACCACCAAGCTGGAGCCGGGTGCGACATCCAGGCTCACGCCATGCAGCACGGCGCGCGCGCCGTAGCCGGCCACGATGTGGTCCAGACGCAGCTCGGCGCTCATGCCACACCTCCGAGGTAGGCTTCGACCACCTGCGCATGGGCAGAGACCTGCGCAAAGCTGCCCTGGGTCAGCACCTTGCCCTGCGCCAGCACATACACCGGGTCGCAGAGGGCGGCAATCATGTCCATGTTGTGTTCCACGATGGCAAAGCTCATGCCTTCGGCTTGGAGGCTGCGGATAAAGTCGGCAATCTCGCCGACCAGCACCGGGTTGACGCCGGCCGCCGGCTCATCGAGCAGCACCAGCCGGGGCTTGAGCATCAGCGCGCGGCAGAGCTCCAGCAGTTTCTTCTGGCCGCCCGAGAGGCTGTCGGCCCGCTCATGCGCCAGGCGCCACAGGCCCACGCGCTCCAGCAGGGCCTGGGCTTGCGCCATGGCCTGGGCTTCATGCTGGCGGGCGGCAGCCGTGTTCAGCAGCGCATGCCAGAGCTTTTCTCCGGGCTGCTGCGGGGCCGCGAGCAGCAGGTTCTCCAGTACCGTGAGTGCGCCCATCTCGCGCGAGATCTGAAAGGTACGGGTGAGCCCGGCCTGGGCGCGGCGGTGCACCGACCAGTGCGTGATGTCCTGGCCATCGAACAGCACCCGGCCGCCCTGGTGGGCCTGCTGGCCGCCCAGCACATTGAACAAGGTGGACTTGCCCGCGCCATTGGGTCCCACCATGCCGGTGATGCCACCGCGCGCAATGCGCAGGTGGGCACCGTCCAGCGCGGTGAATTCCCCAAAACCTACATGAACATCCTGAACGCTGAGCAGATCGTCTGTCTGCAGGCTCATTTGGTGGTGCCTACCAGCTTGCTCACCCCATTGAGCACACGGTAGTGACCATAATCCAGATCCACCTGGTCGCCATTGGGCGCAAAGCGGAAGTCCGCCGTCGCGCCGGAGTAGCGGAAAGGCTTGCCTTCGCGAATCAGTTGCAGGCCCTGTACGGGGTCGTGCACATCGGGGCCCTTGGTATTGACCACATGGGCGATCTCCTTGCTGAAGTCGACCGCCTTGGCGCTCTTGGCCTTCTCGATGGCCAGCGCCAGCACATTGATCTCGTCAAACACATTGGCGCCAAACGCGACGATGGTGCCTTCGGGCTGCTTCGTCTGCTTCAGGTAGAGCTGGTAGCTGGCGTTGTTGCCCACGGGTGTGGCCTGCACATGGTTCACGCCTTCTGCGGCGGCTTTGCCCACGTTCTGCACAAACTTGCCGCCGCTGTCGGCCGCATGGCTGAAGGTGTAGAGCTTGCTTTCGTAGCCGCTGCGGTAAATCTCGCGCACGATGGCGCTGAACTCGGGGATATAGCTGGGCAGGAAGACCGCATCGGGCTTCTTGCTGAAGATCTTCTCCACCTCGGCCCGGTACGAGGGCTGGTTGGGGTTGAAGTAGAGGGTGTCGAGCACCTTGCCGCCCTGCTGCGTAAAGCGCTCGGCAAAGGGCTTGACGGTGCTGAGCGTAAAAGGCGTCTGCAGCACCAAAATGGAGGCCGTCTTCGCGCCATCCTTGTAGGCCACATTGGCAAAGGCCTGGCCCCAGTTCTTGCCATTGGTCTGGAAGCGCCAGACCAGGCCCTTGTTGTCACCCTCGGTCAGCTCATCGGCTGAACCCACGGGCAGCAAGGCCACGCTCTTCTCCAGCGCCACCGGGCGCACGGCCAGCGCCACCGCGCTGCTCCACACACCGGTAATGGCGACTACGCCATCTACATCGATCAGCTTGCGCGCGGCCGACACACCGGCCGTCGGCGTGGTCTCGTCATCGGCCACCACGATTTCCAAGGGCCGACCCAGCACACCGCCATGGGCATTGATGTGGGCAGCGGCTGCCTTGGCCGCCGTTTCCTCTTCCTTGCCGTAGGCGCCGCCCGATCCGGTCAGCGGTGCCAGCAGGCCGATACGGATGGGCGCCCCGCTGGGGGCGCTGGCTGCACCTGCCGCACTGGCACCGGCCACCACACACAGCGAGGCCACCGCCACGCCCAACACTCGCCACTGGCCCAATTTGCTCACACCCATATCCACTTTCAAAAACCCGCCGCTCGCAGCAGGGCTGCGCGGCGTAAAAGGGGGGATTGTGCGAAGGCAGCGTTGCGGGAGGAACTAATTTTTCTGACTTAGCAAACGCGTTTTCTGCATAAGGGCGAGCATGTGCTGTCTACATGCCGCTGGTGCCCAGCAGCGCCCGCCGGTACTGCACCGCCTCCGCCACATGCGCCGGGGTAATGGTCTCCGACTGCGCCAGATCCGCAATCGAGCGGGCCACGCGCAGGCTGCGGTGGATGCCACGTGCGGACCAGGCCAGCTGGGCGGCGGCGGTCTGCAGCAGCTGCAGCGCGGCGGGCTCGGCCAGGCAGTGGGTATCGAGCGCCTGGCCTTGCAGCTGCTGGTTAAGCATGCCCTGGCGCTGCAGTGAGCGGGCGCGGGCCGCAGTCACCCGCTCGCGTATGGCGGCGGTCGATTCGCCGGCCGGGGCGGTCAGCAATTCATCGGCGGGCAGGGGGCTGACTTCCAGATGCAGGTCGATGCGGTCGAGCAGGGGGCCGCTGATGCGGGCCTGGTAGCGGCTGACCTGGTCGGGCGAGCAGCGGCAGGCGCGCTGGCGCGAGCCGCGAAAGCCGCAGGGGCAGGGGTTCATCGCGGCGATGAGCTGGAAGCGGGCAGGGAAGGTGGCCTGCTGCGCTGCGCGGGCGATGGTGATTTCTCCGGTCTCCAGCGGCTCGCGCAGCGCCTCCAGCGCGCTTCTGGGGAACTCGGGCAGCTCGTCCAGAAAAAGCACACCGCAGTGGGCCAGCGAGATGGAGCCCGGCCTTGGTGGGCTGCCGCCCCCTACCAAGGCCACGGCGCTGGCGGTGTGGTGGGGCGCCATGGTGCTGCGCTGGCCCCAGTGCTGGGCATCAAAGGCGCCGACCAGGCTTTGCAGTGCGGCGTTCTCCAGCGCCTCGGCGACGCTCAAGGGTGGCAGCAGGCCGGCAAAGCGCTGGGCGAGCATGGATTTGCCGGCGCCCGGTGCGCCCAGCATCAGCAGGTTGTGGCCACCGCAGGCGGCGATCTCCAGCACCCGCTTGCTGGCGGTCTGGCCTTTGACGTCGGCCATATCGGCGCCGGCCACCTCGGGCGGCCTGGCCTGGGCGGGCATGCGCTGCCACTGGCTGGGCGCTGCACCGGCCTGGGCGTTGGCGGCTTGGGGCGCAAAGTGCTGCACCACATCCAAAAGGTGGCTGGCGCGGTAGACCTCGGCCTCGGGCACCAGGGCGGCGTCTTCTGCACTGCCGGGCGGCAGCACCTGGCGCACCTGCTGGCCGCGCTGGTGCAGGTCCATGCTGGCAGCGAGCGCGCCCCGCACTGGGCGCAGCGCGCCCGACAGCGACAGCTCGCCGGCAAATTCATAAGAGGCAAGCTGGCTGGCATCGATAGTGCCGCTGGCCGCCAGGATGCCGACCGCAATGGCCAGGTCATAGCGGCCGGACTCCTTGGGCAGATCGGCTGGGGCCAGGTTGACGGTGATGCGCTTGTTGTGTGGGAACTCCAGCCCGCTGTTTTGCAGCGCCGAGCGCACGCGCTCGCGGGCTTCTTTCACTTCCAAATCGGCCAGGCCGACCAAGGTAAAGCTGGGCAGGCCATTGGCCAGATGGACTTCAACGCTGACGGGATGGCCGCTGAGCCCGATGAGGGCCCGGCTGTGCACCACGGCGAGACTCATGGGCGGGCTTCCTTCTAGTTTCTGCACCATTTTGGTGCATTGAGAGGCACCTCTTCGAGGTGCTGGTGCAGCCAGCATCGCAAAAGTCCGTTTTGGGGACAAGGGCGACAGCCCGGGGTGGGTTGGTCGCTTCTAGCCCTGCAGCACAGGCCTCCACTGGCAGGCTGGCCATCCATCAGAACGTAAGCATTTGCAAAAAAATATAGCGCGCTGCGCTTGTCTGGTGCGCACAACGCAGCGGGTGGCGCTAGGTTTGGCACGCTCTGTGCATTGTGCTTGCCACCAACGGATGGGCGAATTCATCAACAAGGAGTGTGGCAATGGCGATGAGCAACAGAGGCTGGATGGTGGTGGCAGGTGCAGCGTTCCTGGCGCTGCCGATGGTGGCAAGCGCGCAGCTGACCGCCAACGTGAGCGTGACCACGAACTACAAGTTCCGGGGTCAGGACCAGAAGTCCTCTAGTGCCCAATGGGTCAAGCCTGCACTCCAGGGAGGGGTCGACTACGCCTTTGGCGACAGCGGCTTTTATGTGGGTAACTGGAACTCCACGGTCGACTGGCTCGACAACAACAAGCTGGAGATGGATTTCTACGGTGGCTACAAGTTCAAGGCCGCCGATGTGGACTGGGATGTGGGCCTGCTCACCTATGTCTACCCCGGCAACACCCTGGGCAACACCACCGAGTTGTATGGCTCGGGTACCTTGGGCCCCGTGACCGTGAAGTACTCGCATACCGTATCGAAGGATTATTTTGGCTGGGCCGGCACCAAGTACGACAGCACGTACAAGGGCCGCAACACCGGTTACCTGAATGTGGCGTTTGCGCAAGAGGTGGCCCCTAAGACGACCTTGAAGCTGTCCGTGGGCTACACGCGCTTTTCCAGCGACATCAAGGACCTGGGCGTGCCCAACTATCTGGACTACAGCGTGGGCGGTGCCTATGACCTGGGCGATGGTTTCTCGCTGGGGGCCGCCTGGGTGGGCGCTAACAAGACCGGTGCCTTTGGCTTTGTGAACAAGGGTCGGGCGATTGTGTCGCTGACCAAGGCTTTTTGACGCAGCGCCGCTGCAATAAGTGACGACAGGAGAGACTATGAACATGAAACTGGTAGTGGCGGTGATCAAGCCCTTCAAGCTCGATGAAGTGCGTGAGGCGCTGTCCGATATTGGGGTGCAAGGCATCACCGTGAGCGAGGTCAAGGGCTTTGGCCGCCAAAAGGGCCATACCGAGCTGTACCGCGGTGCCGAGTACGTGGTGGATTTTCTGCCCAAGGTGAAGCTGGAGATCGCGGTGGCCGAGGACCTGGTGGACCGGGTGATCGAGGCGATCGAGAACGCTGCGCGCACCGGCAAGATCGGCGACGGCAAGATCTTTGTCTCGCCGCTGGAGCAGGTGGTGCGTATCCGTACCGGCGAAACCGGCCCGAACGCGATCTAAAAAAACAGCGCTCCGCGCTGGCACAGCGCGCGCAACAAGCCAATTTATCTTGAAGGTGTGAACAACATGAGACGACTACTTTCCTTGGCAGGGCTGGCGGCGGTGGCACTGGCCACTGCGGGCAACGCGGCGGCGGCCGATGCGGCAGCTCCCGTTCTGAACGCAGGCGATACCGCCTGGATCATGACATCGACCATGCTGGTGATCCTGATGGTCATCCCGGGTCTGGCGCTGTTCTACGGCGGCCTGGTGCGCAGCAAGAACATGCTGTCGGTGCTGGCCCAGGTGTTCACGATCTTCTCGCTGATCACCGTGCTGTGGACCATCTACGGCTACTCGCTGACGTTCTCGGGTGAAGGCAACTTCTTTGGCGACTTCGGCAAGGTGTTCCTGATGGGCATCGCGCCCGATACCTTGTCGGGTGCGATGGCCACTGTGCCTGAGTACGTGTTCGTCTCGTTCCAGGCCACGTTCGCCGCCATCACCGTGGCGCTGATCGTCGGTGCCTTTGCCGAGCGCATCAAGTTTGCCGCCGTGATGATCTTCGCCGTGCTGTGGTTCACCTTCAGCTACCTGCCGATTGCCCATATGGTCTGGGGCGGTGGTCTGCTGGGCAAGGATGGCGCGCTGGACTTTGCTGGCGGCACCGTCGTGCACATCAACGCCGGTGTCGCCGGTCTGGTGGGCTCCTATGTGCTGGGCAAGCGCCTGGGTTTTGGCCGCGAAGCGCTGGCTCCCCACAACCTGACTCTGACCATGGTGGGCGCATCGCTGCTGTGGGTGGGCTGGTTTGGCTTTAACGCCGGCTCGGCAGGTGCTGCCAACGGTATTGCCGGCCTGGCCTTCATCAACACCATCGTGGCCACTGGCGCAGCTTGCGTGAGCTGGTTGGTTTGCGAGACCTTGCACAAGGGCAAGCCCTCGATGCTGGGTGCTGCTTCGGGTGCCGTCGGTGGCCTGGTGGTCATCACCCCGGCAGCCGGTTTTGTGGGCCCCATGGGTGCCATCGTGATGGGTCTGCTCGCTGGCGCTCTGTGCCTGTGGGGTGTGTCCGGTCTCAAGCGCCTGCTCAAGGCCGATGACACCTGCGACGTCTTCGGTGTGCACGGCGTGGGCGGTATCCTGGGTGCCATCCTGACCGGCGTGTTCTGCGCCTCCGGCCTGGGCGGTGTCGAGCCAGAAGGCTACAACATGGCCCACCAAATCTGGGTGCAAACCAAGGGCGTGCTGATCACCATCGTCTGGTCTGCAGTCGTGGCCTGGATCTCGTACAAGGTGGCAGGTTTGCTCACCGGTGGTCTGCGTGTGACGGAAGAAGCCGAACGCGAAGGCCTGGACATCACCTCCCACGGCGAAGCGGCCTACGGACGTTGATTCTTGCGGATACTCCTTGGGGGGCCGGACGGGTGCACAACCCGGCCGGCCTTTTTTTATGCGCCGCCCCGTTGGCTTATGCCGATGCGGTATCACGCTCTGGCCACAGTGCCAAGCCACCGGCGAGGCTGAAGGCCTGCGGGTGGCCCAGGCGGCGCAGCGCGCGGGCGGCCTGGGCGCTGCGGTTGCCGCTGCGGCAGTAGAACACCACGGGGGTATCGGCCGCCAAGGCCAGCCACTGCGGCAGCGCATTGAGCAGGCGCGACAGTGGCACGGCCTGGGCCAGATCGCCACCTTCCAGCCCGCGCGCCGTGCCCAGCTGCTGTTCATAAGGCTCGCGCACATCCACCAGCAAGGCGGCGCTGCCGGCCTGCTGCAGTGCCTGGGCGCGGGCCAGCGGTAGCTCGACACAGACGGCGGGCGCTGCCGCATCCACCCGCGCGCCGCAGGCCATGGTTTGGTAGGCGGTGGGCGCCATGTCCTGCTCCAGGCTGGCTTTGGCAGCGGCAAAGGCCTCCGCATCCAACTGGCCCTGCAGCACGCCGGCCAACAGTGGTTGGGCGGCCGATTCCACCGCCAAGGTGCAGGCGAAATGGTTGTCGTAGTCATGGCCGGGCAGCAGCAAGGTCTGCGGGCCCACGGTTGCTTCCAGCAGGCGCAGGCTGCCGGCATAGGCCTGCGGCGCGCTCTGGGCAAAATCGCTGCGGCCCAGCGCGCCGGGCAGCACCGTATCGCCCACCAGCGCCAGCTGCAGCTGCGTGCCCTGGTGCAGCAGGTAGGCGGTGGAATCTTCGGTATGGCCGGGCAGCGCCAGGCGGCCCAAGCGGTAGGCGCCCAGGTCGATCTGCGTCGCGCCTTGGGGCCAGCCCAGCGCATCCACCGCGCCATCCGCTTGCAGCGCAGCGGGCACGGCGGCCCGCAGCTCGGCGGCTGAGGAGGCATGGTCGCCATGGCTGTGGGTGTCCAGCACAGCGGCCAGTGTGAAACCCCGGCAGCGCACCCATTGCGCCAGGCGCTCGACCAGCTCGGGCAGCGGATCCACCACCACGCAGCGTTGGCTAGCGGCATCGGCCAGCAGGTAGCAGCAGGCGCCATCGACGACAAAGCGCGTCAGCAGCGGGGCGGCGCCATGGGCGGTGTCTTGGGGGGCTTCGACCAGGCAGTGGGTGCGCAGCGCAGCGCCGCAGGCGCGGATACGTTGGCAGGCCTCGTCAATCATCGCGCTGGCATCGGCTGCGCCAAAGGACATGCGCACCGCCGCAGCCGTTTGCCAGGCGGGCAGGCCCATGGCCTGCAGCACATAACTGGGCTGCGCCTTGCTGGCGCTGCAGGCCGAGCCACCGCTGACGCGCAGGCCGGCAGCATCGAACAGGTCCAGCAGCAGCTTGGATTCCAGCCCCGGCACCGCAAAGTTCAAGGTGGTGGGCAGGCACAGCGCAGCAGGCGCGTTGAACACTACGCTGCCAAAGGCATCGTGCAGCGCGGATTCAAGCCGCTGGCGGTGGTCGGCCATGGTGGCGGCGCTGGCAAAGGTGGCGCCATCTTGCAGCGCGCGCAGCACGGCGCCCAGCGCGGCAATGCCGGCCATGTTCTCGGTGCCGGCGCGCAGTGCGCCTTCTTGCCCACCGCCGGCCAGCAGCGGGGTAAAGGGCGCGCCCTCGCGCACATAGAGCATGCCCACGCCCTTGGGCGCATAGAGCTTGTGTCCAGAGAACGGTGCGTAGTCGATGCCGCGTTCCATGGCCTTGAGCGCCAGCTTGCCCAGCGCTTGCACGCCATCGACCAGCCACAGCGCGGGGCTGCTGCGCATCACAGCGGCAATGCCGTCCAGGTCGCTGACCACACCGGTCTCGTTGTTGGCGGCCATCGTGCAGACCAGTCCGGCCGATGGCGCCTGCGCGCGCAGCCAGTCCAGGTCATGCCGGCCATCGCTGCCGACGGGGATGGCCTGGATGGGTAGGTGCAAGCCCAGCACCGTGTTCCAGTGCTGCAGGGCCTCGGGCACGGCTTTGTGTTCGGTGGCGCCATAGAGCAATTGCAGCGCGCTGCTGTCGCCCGCATCGCGGCGCTGGCGCAGGGCGCTCAAGGCCGACAGCACGGCGGTCTGGATGCCTTCGGTCGCGCCGCTGGTGAACAGCAGCTGGCCGCTAGGCAGATCCAGCACTTGGCGTGCTGCGGCGCGTACCCCATCCAGCAGCGCGCGGGCCTTGAGGCCGCTGCCGTGGATGCTGCTGGGGTTGCCATAAGCATCGGCCATCACCGCCATGGCGGCGGCGCGGGCTTGGGGGAGGACGGGGGTGGTGGCGTTGGCGTCGAGGTAAATTTCCATACCCCAATTGTCGAGCCCGGGCCGGGGAATACAGCCGCAAAATTCGCAAGTTGCCGGATAATATTGGAGTTTTATTCTAAATATTTGGAAAAAAATGAAATTGGATTCTATTGACCGCAAGCTGCTGGCCTTGCTGCAGGCCGATGCCGAAACCCAGGTGACTGAGCTGGCAGCCCAGGTGGGCCTGTCGGCGACGCCCTGCTGGCGCCGCATCCAGCGGCTCAAGGAAGCCGGAGTCATCAAGCGCCAGGTCGCCCTGGTGGACCGCGACAAGGTGAACGTCGGGGTCACCGTGTTTGTCGCCGTGCGCACCAGCACGCACAGCCAGGAATGGTTTGAGCGCTTTCGTGCGGCGGTGGGCGCCATTGACGAGGTGGTCGAGTTCTACCGCATGAGTGGCGAGGTGGACTACCTGCTGCGCGTGGTGGTGCCCGACATCGCCGCCTATGACAAGGTGTACAAGCGCCTGATTGCCGATACCCAGCTACTGGATGTGTCGTCCAGCTTTGCCATGGAGGAGCTGAAATTCACCACCGCCTTGCCGCTGTCCTATATTCCATAAGCCCTGTCTGCTGCAAGCCAGGTGGCACAGATAATGCTTAGGGTTTTCCATGCAATGTTTTATTAAAGGAACGCCATGATCTGGCATACCGTGGTCAGCCAGCCCTTCGCATTGGGCGAATCTCCTTTCTGGCAAGCCAGCGGCGGTGTGCTCTATGGCGTCGATGTGGCTGGCAAACAGCTGTGGCGCACGATGCCCGGATCGGGCTACATGGACCGCTGGGACATGCCGGCCGAGCCCGGCTGCATCGCCCCCGCCCGCAGCGGCGGCGCGCTGGACGGCTGGATCGTCGTGCTGCGCGACCGCATCTGCCGCATTACCGATTGGGGCGGCACATTGCATGAGATTGCCCGTCTGCCCATCGACCCGGCCACCGAACGCGGCAATGACGGCCGCTGTGATGCCCAGGGCCGGTTCTGGGTCGGTACCATCCACGAGCCTGCCAGCGGGCCGCGCCAACCGGTGGCAGCCCTGTATTGCATAGATGGCCTGAGCGGCACCACCACGGTGCGCAAGGTGCTCGATGGCGTCTCCAACGCCAATGGCCTGGCCTGGTCGCCCGACCGGCGCACCATGTACTGGGCCGATACCCCCAGCCACAGGGTCATGAAATACGCTTGCGATGTCAGCGGCTACCCGCAAGGCGAGGGCGAGGTGTTCATCCGCTTTGACAGCAAACCCGAAGGCTGGGCCCCCGGCGAGCCCGGCTATGGCGGCCGGCCCGATGGCGCCGCCGTCGATGTGGACGGCAACTACTGGTGCGCCATGTACGAAGGCGGCCGGGTGCTGCAAATCTCCCCCCAGGGCCGCATTCTGGCGAACCACTACACGCCCGCACTCTGTCCCACGATGCCCTGTTTTGGCGGCAACGATGGCCGCACGCTTTACGTCACCTCCGCCCGCCACGGCCGCAGCCGCGACGAGCTGGCCCAGCTGCCGCTGTCGGGCTGTGTGTTTGCCATGCGGGTGGGGGTGGCGGGCTTGCCCACGCAGCCCTGGCGGGAGATCAGCCATGGGTTCCAGGCGGCGTAGCGCTGTCCAGCAGCCCAGCACAGTCCCCCATCTAACTTGAGCGCCCAGCGCCGGCAGCAACTGCCGCTACCATGGGGCCATGGACCAAGCTGTGGCTGCCTCTCTTTCCCCCACCGTGCTCGACTGGCAGGAGCGCGTTCGATCCGCCCATGCCCACAAGACGCCGCTGCGCATCCGTGGCGGCGGTAGCAAGGATTTTTATGGTGCGCGCCTGGGCGGCGAGGTGTTTGATACCCGCAGCTACAGCGGCATCATCAGCTACGAGCCCAGTGAGCTGGTGGTGACCGTGCGGGCGGGCACGCCGCTGGCGGCGCTGGAAGCGAGCCTGGCTGAATGCGGCCAGTGCCTCGCCTTTGATCCGCCGCATTTTGGCCCGGACCCCACCGTGGGCGGCATGGTGGCTGCCGGTTTGTCGGGCCCCTCGCGGGCGGCGGTGGGCGCTGTGCGCGACTACATCCTGGGGCTGGAGCTGATCAATGGCCGGGGCGAGTTGCTGCGCTTTGGCGGGCAGGTGATGAAGAATGTCGCGGGCTACGATGTCTCGCGGCTGATGGCTGGCGCCTGGGGCACCCTGGGGCTGCTGACGGAGGTCAGCCTCAAGGTGTTGCCGCTGCAGCGGGCGCAAGCCACTCTTTACTACGAATGCACAGCCCAGCAGGCGCTGGACAGGCTCGCCGTCTGGCGCGCCAAGCCCTTGCCCATCAATGCCAGCCTGTGGCAGCAATCCGGTGAGGGTGACCAGGGCCATCTGCTGGTGCGGCTGCGCGGCGCGGTGGCTGCCGTGCAGTCGGCGCTCGATGGCATGGGCGGCACGATGCTGGACCATGGCCAGGCCGATGCCGCCTGGCTGGCCTGCCGCGAACAGCAACTGCCCTGGTTCAGCGACATGGAGCCGGGCCACGCGCTGTGGCGACTGTCCTTGCCGGCCACTACGCCGGTGCTGCCCTGCACGGAGCAAGGCCTGCAGCCGCTGATGGAGTGGGGCGGCGCGCTGCGCTGGGTGCAAGCCCCCATGCAGCATGCCCATGCCTTGCAAACCTTGGCCGCCAGCGTGGGCGGCAGCGCCGTGTGTTTCAGGCCCGGCAGCCAGGTAGGGCTGCTGGCATCCGATGATTTTGGTTTTACGCCCGCCTCGCCCGCGCTGCGCCAGGTGCAGCAGCGGCTCAAGCAGGCGTTTGACCCCAACGGCATCTTCAACCCCGGCCGCCTGGGCGACTGGGCGCTGAACTAAGCTAATCGAGGCACCCCTGCACCATGCAAACCCAATTAGCCCCCGAATTCAAAGACACCGCTGAAGGCCAGGAGGCCGAGGCCATCTTGCGCAAATGCGTGCACTGCGGCTTTTGCACCGCCACCTGCCCCACCTACCAGCTGTTGGGCGATGAGCTGGACGGCCCGCGCGGCCGTATCTACCTGATCAAGCAGGTGCTCGAAGGCCAGGCGCCCACGCGCAAGACCCAGACCCATCTGGACCGCTGCCTGACTTGCCGCAACTGCGAATCGACCTGCCCCAGCGGCGTGCAATACGGCAAGCTGCTGGATATTGGGCGGCACATCGTCGACCAGAAGGTGGAGCGCCCAGTGGCAGAGCGCCTGCAGCGCTGGGCCTTGCGCAAGGGCATGGTGTCCAAGGCTTTTGGCCCGGCGCTGGCGCTGGGGCGGCTGGCCCGCCCGGTGCTGCCGGCGGCGCTCAAGGCCAAGCTCGCCCGCGCGCCGCGTGCCGGCAAGTGGCCCACGCGCACGCATGCGCGCAAGGTGCTGATGCTGGCCGGTTGCGTGCAGCCGGTGATGCTGCCCAACATCAATGCGGCCGCTGCGCGGGTGTTGGATGCCGTGGGCATCCAGACCTTGATTACGCCCGCCGCCGCCTGCTGCGGCGCGGTGCAGCAGCACCTGAGCGACCCGCAAGGCGCGCTGGCGCAGGCGCGGGCCAATATCGATGCCTGGTGGCCCCATGTGGAGAGCCAGCAGGTCGAGGCCATTGTGACCACGGCCTCGGGCTGCGGCGTGATGGTCAAGGACTACGGCCATCTGCTGCGCCATGACAGCGCCTATGCCGCGCGCGCCGCTGCGATTGGCGCGCTGGCGCGCGATCTGTGCGAGTTGCTGCCCGACATGCTGCCCGAGCTGGAGCAGCGCCTGCAGGGCCAGCTGAACTTGCCTGAAGCCCCCCTGGCCTACCACCCACCCTGCACCTTGCAGCATGGCCAAAAGTTGCGCGGCGGGGTGGAGACCAGCCTGCGCCGCCTGGGCTTTGACATCCGCGTCTCGCGGGTGGAATCGCACCTGTGCTGCGGCTCGGCCGGCACCTATTCGCTGCTGCAGCCCGAGATTGCGCACCAGCTGCGCGACCGCAAGATTGGCACCCTGAACCAGGCCTGCAGCGATGCGCGGCCCGCCGCGATTCTGTCGGCCAATATCGGCTGCATCTCGCATTTGCAATCGGGCACCGATGTGCCGGTGCGCCACTGGATTGAGGTGGTGGACGAGGCGCTGGCGCCGCAAAAGCCCCAGCGCTGACATTGACGCTGTTTAGACGGCGAGTGCCAGGCCGTCCTTGCGCTTGTCGGAGGCGCCACACAACTGGCCATTGGGCAGGCGCCAAATCCACTGCGCGCCGCCAAAGTCGCTGCGCCCGCCCAGCTCACCTTCGCCACTGGGCTCGCGGTAGCCCTGGGCCCGCAGCGCAGCGGTAATCGCGGGCGGCATGTTGGCTTCTACCGCCAGAACCCGGCCCCCTTCCAGGCGCCAGCGCGGCTGGTCCAGCGCTGCCTGCGGTGCCTCGCCGCCGGCCAGCATGCGGCACAGCAGCTGCACCTGGCCCTGGGGTTGCATGGCGCCGCCCACCACGCCAAACACCCCGAGGAATTGGCCATCGTGCGTCGCCGCGCCCGGCACCACCGTGTGGTAGGGGCGCTTGCCTGGCGCCGGCCCATTGATATGGCCGGGCTGCGAAAAGCCATGGCCCCGGTTTTGCAGCACAAAGCCGCCTTCGGCCACGCCAATGCCCGAGCCAAAGCGCTTGAACACGCTGCTCATTAGGCTGATGGCCAGGCCGTCGGCATCCACCACGGTGGTGCACACGGTATTGCCTGCCGGGTCGGTCACGGTCTGCTGGGCATGGGCCATCGCGGCTTCCATCGCCTGCACCAGCGCGACCTGGGTGGCAGGGCTGGCCATGTCGATGGCCTGGTTCTGCATGGCGGCCAGCGCGTGGAGCACGGCCACGCCATGGGTGTTGGGCGGGCATTCGTAGATGGTGGCGCCCCGAAACGGCGTGCTCACCGGCGTGCAGAAGTCGCCCTGGTGGGCGCCGAAATCTGCAGTGTCCAACACACCACCTGCCGCTTGCACCGCAGCCGCGCAGGCGGCGGGGATAGCACCGGCATAAAAGGCTTGCGGCCCCTGGGCAGCCACGGCCTGCAGCAAGCGGGCCAGGGCCGGGTTGTCAAAGCGCTCGCCAGCGCGGGGCGGGGCATCGGCACGGTACAGGGCGGCGCTGGCGGCATTGCGGGCAATCACCGGCTGGAACAGCGCCCATTCACGCGCAGCGACGGGGGCCACGGCAAAGCCCTGGCCGGCGGCTTGCACGGCGGCGTCAAACAGCTGTGCCCAGGGCCGTTTGCCAAAGCGCTGGTGCAGATCCCACCAGCCTTGCACGACGCCGGGGGTGGTGACGGACAGCGGGTGGCGCTCGGGGATGCGGCGCTGGGGCAGGGCCTCGATCAGCGCGGCCGTCAAGCGCTGGGGGGCGCGCCCGGTGCCGTTGTAGGCCAACGGTGCCTGGCCCGGCGGCACCAGCATGGCCAGCAGGTCGCCGCCCACGCCGGTAGCCATGGGCTCGACCACGCCGAGCACGGCATCGGCGGCAATGGCGGCATCGACGGCGGAACCCCCTTGCTGCAGCTGGGCCTGCGCGGCGGCCGCCGCTAAGGGGTGGCCGGTGGCCACCATGGCCCCCTGGCCCAGCACGCCCAAGGCATTTGTCTGCTGCATATCAGCTGCCCCACAGCGCCACAGCGGTGAAGACGGCGGCAATCAGGCCCAGCACCACCGGTACCAACAAGGCCCGGGCCAGCTCTAGCACATTCACCCGGGCAAAGCCTGCGACCGCAATCAGCGAGGACCAGGCAATCAAGGTGCCGCCACCCGTCCACACCGCGCCCATTTGGCCGAGGGCGGCCAGGGCCGACACATCCATGCCCGAGGCCGGGCCCAGCGCGCCCGACAAGGTTCCCGTCAGCGGCAGGCCGGCAAAGCCGGAGCCATCGATGCCGGTGATCATGCCCATCAGCAGCACACCAAAGGACACCAGCAGCTGGCTGTCGGGAATCAGGTGCTGGCTGGCCTTGACCAGCTCGAACAGCAGATCGGGCACCGGCTGGCCGGCGGCAATGCCCAGGATGGGGCCGGCGGTCTCGTGCGAGCCGATGAAGAAGAAGCCGGCAATCGGCAGCACCGCGCCCATGGCCTTGAACGCAAAGACAAAGCCATCGGTGATGTGGTCGGCCGCACCGTCGAGCATTTTGCGAAAGCCCCGGGCAGCGGTGGTGGCCCAGATCATCAGCAGCGCCGCGACGCCGCCGATGAGCATGGCGGCATCGCCGCCTTTGAGCTCGGGCACGGCGGTGGTGAACTTGGGCGCCACCATCACCAAAATCACCACCAAAAAGGCCAGCGGCGTGACGACCGCAAACATCTTGGAGGCCGATGCCAGCGGCTGGGTTTTGCGCAGCTCGGCTTCCAGCTCGGAGTTGGTGCCCAGGTCGCTGTCATGGGCCGTGCCCTTGGCGATCTCGGCCTTGTCAAAGGCGCCTGCGCCCTCGATCTGTGCGTTGATGCCCACGGGGTTCAGCTCCCAGCGCTCCAGCAGTGCGTTGTCGCTGGGCACGATGAGCTTGCGCACCTTGAAGTACGACAGGAACAGCGCAATCATGCCGACCACCCAGGACAGCAGCAGCGCCTTGTCGGCCACCGCCACGGCACTGATGCCGCCAGCGGCCTTGGCGCTGATACCCGGTGCCACACCAATCACATAGTCCGACGACAGCGCCATGCCCTGGCCGGCAATCGCAATGGCCATGGCACCCGCGATGGGCGGCAGGCCGGCCGCAATGGCGGCGGGCAGCAGCACGGCCGCCACCAGCGGAACGGCGGGGGTGGGCCAGAAAAACAGCGAGATCAGGTAGGTGACCAGCGCCAGGATGAAATAGGCCACATGGCCGTTTTTCATCACCGCGCGAAAGGGCTTGACCATGCGGATGTCCGAGCCCAGGTCCTTGAGCGCATTGAGCAGGGCCGTCATCAGCGCAATGATCAGGAAGATGTTGAATAGCTCCTTGGCCGCCACCATGCTGGCACTGAATATGCTTCCTATCCCCGTGATGGCACTGCCACTCCAGGCGAAGGCGACGACGACGGTGGCCAGTATCGATGGCACCACCACATTGGCACGGAAGGCCATGGTCAAGATGATGACCAGCACCCCGGCAAGGTAGGCCCAGTGCGCTGGGCCTATAGAGACTGACGGATCCATCGTGGCTACTCCTTGGTATGATTAAACAGCCAATTTGTATACTAAATACAATGAATGAAAAAACCATCAGGGAATACCAGAAATATTGCATTGCAGCATGCAATTGATCCGGGTTAAATTGAAGAAAACAGCTTTTTCGTATACAAAAATACGAGTGGGTGTGCCGATGCAGGCCAACTGGCTAGCTTGTTCTAGTGCATTTCAGCAGAGCGACATCTTGAGAATTCTTCTGATTTGCGAGGCTAAACAAAGGCTTGGATAGCGCGGGGTTATGGATCCAGATCAAAACCCTTGTTTTGTACACTGGATACACTAGGGTAATTACTAGGTTATCCAGGAGCTATTCCATGAAGAACACGCTGATCCAAACCGTTGCCACCCAAGAGGCGGATCTGCTGGCCTTGCGCGAGCCCCGCCAAGCCCTGTTGCCCGCGTCGCTGGGCTGGCTTTCGTCTATAGAGAACGCTTTTGTGCGCTGGCAGGCCAAGCGCCTGGCCGAGATGTCCCCGGGACGCCTGTGGGCCCAGGCGATGCAAGACACGCGCTCGCTGGCTGAGATCCGCCGCGCAGGTCGCTGAGCGCTGTGCTTGCAGATTTTTGTATACAAGGCTAGGTCCAGAGGCTGTAAACCTTTGCCGGGCATGTAAACTGGTGCGACCTTGGGCGGCTCTTTGGTTGTCGACACAGCGCCCGGGGCAAGCAACGTACCGAACGGACCGACTTTCATGCCCATTGCCAACGGAGACAAAAAAACAGGACTGAACCACTCGCCGCTGACCCAGCAGCTGGTGGAGGCCTTGCGCGAGAAGATCATGTCGGGCGAACTCGCATCCGGCGAGCGGCTGGTCGAAGAGCGTCTGTCCGAGGAGTTTTCGGTATCGCGCATGCCCGTGCGCGAGGCCTTGCGCCAGCTCGCTTCCAGCGGCCTGGTGATCATCGAGCCGAGGCGCGGCGCCTCGGTCGCCAAGTTCCACGGCGACTTGCTGCGCGAGCTGGTTGAAGTGCGCGCCACCTTGGAGGCCCTCAATGCCCGCCTGGCTGCCAAGCGCCACGACCCCGAGCAAATTGCCGCTTTGGAGGCCTTGCTGGCCGAGGGCACCAAGAACGCCCACACCGGCGATGGCGATGTGCTGGCCGTGCTGAACCAGAAGTTCCACTTCGCGCTGGGCAAGATCGCCGCCAACTCGGTGCTGCAAGAGGTGATGCTGTCCTTGCGCGACCGCACCGAGGTACTGTTTGCACCGCGCAGCCAGGCGCGTGCGCCCCAGAACTGGGAAGAGCATGCGGCCATTCTGCGCGCCGTTATCAAGGGCGACCCCGAGTTAGCCGGCCTGCTGGCTGCGCGCCATATCTACAACGCGGCCGGCATCGAGCCCTGAGTTCCGCGTTTACGACTTGCTGGCCAGGTAGTTCTGGTAAGCCAGGCCGGCCAGCGCAATATCTTCCAATCCCACGCCCACGGCCTTGTACAGCCGGATGCCCGGCTGCGCGCTGACCGCATAGCGGCCGCTGACGATATCGCCGAGCTCCACCAGCTTGCCCGCCAGCGACAGGCCCGGGTCAGCCAGCACCAGGTCGCCCGCTTCGCTGGTCGCCTGCTTTTTCCATTCCACCGCAATCAGCTGCGCTCGCGCCAGCAGGGCATCGTCCAGCTCGCGGGTATGGGGCAGGCTGGAGCCGATGGCGGCCACAAAGGCATGCGGGGCCACATGTTCGCCGTTGAACAGTGGCTCCTTGGCGCGTGAGGCGGTGACGATGATGTCCGCCGCGCCAACGCCCTGGGTGTGTTCCACCCGCCGAACATGTACTGCTGGCAGGCCGGTCAGCTGCGCCAGGCGCGCTTCCAGGCCTTCGGGCGCATAGGGGTCAAATACATCGATGCGCTGCAGCCCAAAGTGCTGCACCATCTGCTGCGCATGGGCCAGGCCTTGCACGCCTGCGCCGCACAGAAAGAGATGGCGTGCATTGGCGGGAGCCAAATGCTGGGCCACCAGCACCGTGGTGGCCGCGGTGCGCAGGCGCGTGATGGCATTGGCGTCCAAGGTGGCCAGCGGCGCGCCGGTGGCGGTCGAGAACAGCAGGATGACAAAGTTGAACTGGCCTGCAATCGTGGTGTAGACCTTGGCGCCGGTCACCCCTTGCGCGGGGATGACGGCCCCCAGCGTGGAGAGCTTGACGCCGCCGGCATCGGTGCGCTCGCGCGCTTGCATGGCCGCTTCGCCCGCGCCAAAGGCGGCAAAGGCCTCGCGCATGGCTTGCAGGGCTTGGTCGGTGGACACCAGGGTGTCCACCATGGCATCGGTGATGTGCAGCATGGGGTGTGGTGGGGTGAGGGTGGAAATCAGAGCCAGACGCGCAGCAGGATGATGCAGGCGCTGATGGCAGCGGTGCCCAGCAGCCAGCGGCGGATGGTGGCTTTGGAGATATGGCGGGCCAGGCGGCTGGAGGCCAGAAAGCCGGCCAGCATCCAGGGCAGCAGCACCAGGCTGAGCAGCCACTGGCCACTGCCCATGCGGCCCACCCAGGCGAGCGCACTGAGCGAGACGATGGTGCCGGCAAAGAACACCACGCCTAAGGTGGAGCGCATGGTGGCTGGTGCCAGATGCTGCATCGCAATCGCAAAAGGCGGGCCGCCAGCGGCGGTGATGGTGCCCATGATGCCGCTGGCCACGCCCGCAATCGACAGGTTGGTGGTGGTAGGTGCCACCCGCCAGCCCATGGTGCTGAGGCTGACGGCGGCCAGGATCAGCACGGCAAACAAAATCGACAGCGCATGGGTGCTGAACAGCACCAGCAGGCCGGTAGCGGCAAAGGTGCCGATGACGCGGCCCACCAAGGTGGCGGCAGCGACTTGGCGGTTGAGCGCATCGCGCTCGCGCAGATAGGCCAATAGGGCAAGCGGTGCGCCTACGGCCAGTAGCGGGCCGGGCACCAGCTCGGGAAAAAAGATCGCCGCCAACGGCGCGCAGAACATCGCATAGCCCAGGCCGCCCACGCCCTGCATGGCCGCGCCGGTCAGCACCATCAGCCCCATGGCCAGGTAGCGGCCCCAGGCCAAGTGCTCGGTGAGTGTGATCCACGCCGTCATGGGCGGGGGAGCCAGCTGACCTTGATGTCGCCGTTGACAAAGGTCTGGCAGGCCAGGCGATGGCCGTCGGCAAACTCTTCCTCGCTGAAATGCTTGCGCTCCTTGGCCTTGATGGCATCGGTGTGGGCCAGGCCTTCTTCAATGCGGCATTTGCAGGTGCCGCACAGGCCCCCGCCGCATTTGAAGGGGATGCCGCCCTTCTCGCGCAGCGAGACGCGCAACAGGTTGCTGTTTTCCGGGGCTTCGACGGTCTTGTTGTCGTTGCTGACAAAGGTGATGGTGGGCATAAAGGGGCAATCAGGCGGCGGGT
Source organism: Comamonas sp. (assembly GCA_036667955.1). GTDB lineage: Bacteria > Pseudomonadota > Gammaproteobacteria > Burkholderiales > Burkholderiaceae_C > Comamonas. Next base: position 118,803 of record JAVWTB010000001.1, on the reverse strand, counting down.
GGTGCGCTGAGGGGCGCTGCTGTCAAGGTGGCATCCAGCGCGCCGAACTGGCACAGGTGCTGCAGCTCGCTGCGGGCTTGCTCCAGCGATTCAAAACGCTCCAGAAACTTGGAGGGCACGCGGTTGGTGGTGCCGCCGGGGCCTTCTTCGATCACCTGCACCTTGGTCTCGCGCAGCAGCTCGCCCACGGCAAAGCGGGCGAGCAGGCGGCCGCAAAAGTGGTAGTCCCAGGCCTCTAGCAGCCGGATATCGGCGTTGGGCTGCGTGTGGTACTGGCCGGGCTTGCTGGTCAAAACTACGAACATGGGCTTTCCTTATGCAGCGGGGGTGGCGGGCGCGGTGCCTGCAGCGCTGGCCGTGTGGGCGGTGCTGGCTGGCAGCGGCACTTGCTCCAGCTCCAGGTCTTGTTCGGGCCAGAGCTGGCAGACCAGGCGAAAGCCTTCGTCCAGATGCGCGCCCAGCTGCTTTTTCTCTTTCCAGTTGGGTGCCGGCAGGTGCTCGGCCCCCGCCAGCACCTTGCAGGCGCAGGTGGCGCATTTGCCCATGCCGCATTGGTAGGCCAGGTGGGGAAAGGGGAACTGCTTGATCCCTGCGCGCACCACCAGGTTGGCGCCGGTCTTGACCTCGCCTTGGAAGGTCTGGCCATTCTTGTGAAAGGTGATCTGGGGCATGGGTTCCTCCGCATTGCAATTACGTATACTGTATACAAATGGCATTTGTTGATGTATTAGGGATAACGTGGTGCAGTGGGAATTTGGTCTTGGCTTTTGTCACTGAAAATGACCAAATATCAAGGGTTTTTGCTCCAAAGGAAGCGATTGCAGTCTTTGAGATGGTTGAGAGACTAGGGGTAAGCACTGAGTTGGAATGGGGCGTGAAAACATTGACCTCGTATTCTGTATACAGTATTCTAATTCTGTCGCTTGGCTAGTTATGACTTGGCGACGACCCCAACATCTTCAGAGGAACCCGCCATGACCAGCACATTGATGAACCGCGACGATTTCCGCGCTGCGCTTGAAAATGCCATCAAGGGCAAGAGCGCCAACAAGGCCCCTTTCAGCGTGGCCTGGGCCACCGGCCGTTTGAGCCGTGAGCACCTGGCGCGCTGGGCCGAGAACCACTACCACTATGTGGGCCCGTTTGCCGACTACCTGGGCTATCTGTATGCCCGCACGCCGGACCACATGACCGAGGCCAAGGACTTTTTGCTGGCCAATATGTATGAGGAAGAGATCGGCGGCGACCGCCACACCGATCTGCTGATCCGCTTTGCCGAGGCCTGCGGCACGACCCGTGAGCGCGTGGTGGATCCCAATAACATGTCGCCCACCACGCGCGGCCTGCAGTCCTGGTGCTACGCCATTGCGATGCGCGAAGACCCGGTGGTGGCAGTGGCCGGCCTGGTCGTGGGCCTGGAGTCGCAGGTGCCGTCCATCTACCGCAAGCAGACGCCCACCTTGCGTGACAAGTACGGCTTCACCGATGAAGAGGTTGAGTTCTTTGACCTGCACATCGTCTCGGACGAAATCCATGGCGAGCGCGGTTACCAGATCGTGCTGGAGCATGCCAACACGCCTGAGCTGCAAGCCAAGTGCCTGCGCATCTGCGAGATCGGTGCCCAGATGCGCCTGCTCTACACCACGGCGCTCTACCACGACTATGTCGCCAAGGACCTGCAGATTTCTCAGGAAGAGCTGCTGGCGGCCTGAGCGCCCTTGCTGCACCGCCCCCTTGCCCAGGCCAGCGGCAGGCCACTTGTGCCTGCCGCTGTGACCGATCTCCCACCTCTCCAAGACCTCTCCACCATGGCTGACACCGTGCAAACGTTTCTGAACTATATCGACGGCGCCTGGGTGCCCTGCTTGTTGGGCCGCACCTTTGACAACCTCAACCCCGCCGATACCCGTGATGTGCTGGGGCGCTTTCAGGCATCGGGCCCGGCGGATGCCGAGGCGGCGGTGCAGGCGGCGCAGAAGGCCTTTGAGGGCTGGCGCAAGCTGGCCATTGGCAAGCGCGCCAAGATCCTCAACGATGCGGCCAGCTACCTGGAAAAGAACGTGGAGCAGTTTGCGCAAGAGCTGACCCGCGAGGAGGGCAAGCAGCTGAGCCAGGCGCGCGACGAGTTTTTGCGCAGCGCGCAGACCTTTCGTTTTTATGCCACCGAAGGCCAGACCCTGGGCGGCGAGACCTACCCGCAGGATGACGCCAACATGCATGTGTTCAGCCACCGCGAGCCGCTGGGCGTGGTGACGGTGATCTCGCCCTGGAACTTTCCCGCCTCCATCCCGGCGCGCAAGCTGGCGCCGGCCTTGATCACTGGCAACACGGTGGTGTTCAAGCCCTCGTCGGATGCACCGCTGTCCGGCTTGCGCCTGGTCGAGGCGCTGGAGAAGGCGGGCGTGCCGCCTGGCGTGGTCAACTGCGTCACCGGCCGCGCTGGCGAGGTGGGGCCGGTGATCACCAATTCGCAGGCCATCCGTGCCATCTCGTTCACGGGCTCCACCACGGCAGGCACCCAGATCCACCGCACCGTGCACCTCTCCACCCGGCTGCAGATGGAGCTGGGCGGCAAGAACCCGCTGATCGTGATGGAAGACGCCGATCTAGACACGGCGGTGGACCTGGCGGTCAAAGGCGGCTTCTCGCTCACCGGCCAGGCCTGCACGGGCACCAGCCGCATCCTGGTGGTGCCCAGCGTCAAGGCGGCGTTTACCGACAAGCTGCTGGCGCGTGTGGCCCAGCTCAAGATCGGCAACGGCATGACCCCGGGCATGGATCTGGGGCCCTTGGCGACTGAAAAACAGCTGCAGACGGTGCTCAGCTACATCGCCATCGGCAAGCGCGAGGCGCGCTGGCTGTGTGGCGGCGAGCGGCTGACCGGTGGCGAGTTCGACCACGGTTACTACCTATCGCCCGCGGTGTTTACCGATGTGAAAAACAGCATGCGCATTGCGCAGGAAGAGATCTTTGGACCGGTGCTGGCGATCATCGAAGTGGCGGATTTTGACGATGCACTGCGCCAAGCCAACGATTCGCAGTACGGCCTGTCGGCCAGCATCGTTACGATGAACCCGCGCTACATGCATGTGTTCACCAACGAGATCCAGGCGGGCACCGTCAAGATCAACCGCACGACCACTGGCAACCTGGTCAACGCCCCCTTTGGCGGGCTGAAGAACTCCAGCACCTCCACCTTCCGCGAGTCCGGCCGCGCCGGCCTGGAATTTTTTACCCAGATCAAGACCGTCTACCGCGGTATCTGAAACCCGATTTGAAGAGGAAACACGATGAAAAGCGCATTGAAACTGGAACTGGCAGAAGCCCGTGTGATGTCCCTGGCCGCCCTGGCCAAGGCCAAGGAAATTGGCGTGACCGAGACGGTCTGTATCACCGATGAAGGCGGCTTTCCGCTGGTGCTCGAACGCATGGATGGCGCGCGGGTCACCGGCCCGCAGATCGCCTGGAACAAGGCCTTCACCGCAGCCGGGCACAAGCGCTCCACCCACCTGTTCAACACGGCGCCCAATGGGCCGGCGCTGCCTGGCAATGAGGCCTTTGGCATCCAGTGGAGCTTTGAAGGCAAGTTCGCCGTCTTCGTCGGCGGCTACCCCATCGTCGTCAATGGCGAAGTGATTGGTGGCGTGGGCCTGTCGGGCGGCAATGGCGAGCAGGACACCGCCTGCGGCGTGGCTGCCTTGCAGGCGCTGAAAGACCACCTGGGCGCCACGGCCGAGGTGCTGGTGCAAGCCGATATCAAGAAATAAGCACCAACCTAGCAGCGCATAGCGCACGAGGCCTGCGATGAACTACCGCGTACAGTGGCTGCAGACGCAGCAATCGTTTGAGGTGGGTGCCGACGAGTCGGTGCTCGACGCCGCCACGCGCCAAGGCGTGGCACTGCCCCATGACTGCACTTTTGGCGGCTGCGGCAGCTGCCGCATGAAGGTCGAAGAGGGCGAGTTTGCCTATGCCGATGGCGAGCTACCCATGGCCATGGCTGAGGAGGAGCATGCCCAGGGCTATGCGCTGGCCTGCCAGGCCCGGGCGCAGTCCGACCTGGTCATCAGCATCGCGACCGGGCCGGCCTGCTCGCCCCCCACCCGGGTGCAGGCCACCGTGGCCGAGCTGCGCATGCACACGCCCGACATCTACCATCTGGCGCTGGACCTGCCCGAGGACCATGGCCTGCACTACGCGCCGGGCCAGTACCTGAACATCTGCCTGCCGGGCGGCAAGCACCGCAGCTTTTCGATGGCCACGCCGCCGCAGGGCCGGCGCATCAGCCTGCAGATCCGCAAGATTGCCGGTGGGCGCTTTACCGATGGCCTGCTGGCTACGATGGCGGAGGGTGACACGCTGGAAGTGGAGCTGCCCCACGGCAGCTTTTACTACCGGGCCCAGGATTACCAGCCGATGGTGTTTGCCGCCACCGGCACCGGCTTTGCGCCGATCAAGGCCATTCTTGAATCGCTGCTGGGCGATGCCGACTGCCCGCCCATCCATTTTTACTGGGGCATGCGCAGCGAGGCGGATCTGTACCTGCTGGCTGAGATCGCCGCCTGGGCCGGGCAGCTGTACGAATTCACTTTTGTGCCGGTGCTGTCGCGCCCCTCGGACAGCTGGACGGGCCGGCGCGGCTATGTGCAAGACGCCATTGCCGAAGACTTTGAGGACCTGTCCGAGCATTCGATCTACCTCTGCGGCTCGCCGCATATGATCGCCGATGCCAAGGCGCTGATGGCGCTGTCGGGTGCGGCGCTGGACAAGATCTACAGCGACAGCTTCATCTTCCAGAACGAAGCGGCCGCCGTGGCCGAGTTGAGTGAACAAAGCTGAGGAACAACACCATGGAGTTGGGATTGACAGGCAAGGCCGCGCTGGTTTGGGGCGGCAGCAAGGGCATGGGCTATGCGGCTGCGCGCCAGCTGGCGCTGGAAGGGGCCGAGGTGGTGATCGCCGCGCGCACCGAAAGCAGCTTACAGGCAGCAGCGCAGGCTTTGACTGCCGAATGTGGCCGCCCGGTGCGCTCTGTGGTGGCTGACATCACCAAAAAGGCGGGGCGCGAGGCCGCACTGGCCGCCTGCCCCGAGCCGGACATTCTGGTGAACAACTCCGACGGCTACCCGCCGGGCGACTTTCGTGACTGGACGGACGAGACCTGGCATGAGGCGCTGGACATGATGATGGTCGGCCCCATCGACATGATGCGCCGCGTGGTCGATGGCATGCAGCAGCGCGGCTACGGGCGCATCATCAATATCGTCTCGCGCAGCGTCAAGGCGGCGCATGCCGAGCTGGGGCTGTCCAATGGCGCACGCTCGGGCCTGGTGGGCTTTGTCGCGGGCCTGGCGCGGCAGACGGTGCGCCACAACGTCACCATCAACAATGTGCTGCCCGGCGCCTTCGATACCGATGCCCAGGCCCGCCATATCCACAAGCTGGCCCAGCAAAGCGGCCAATCGGCGGCCCAGGTACGGCAGAGCCGCGAGGCCGCCAACCCCGCAGGCCGCTTTGGCCGGCCCGAAGAAGTCGGTGCGCTGATCGCTTATCTGGCCTCGCAGCACAGCGGTTATGTGACCGGGCAGAGCTGGTTGATCGACGGGGGCGAGTACCCGGGGACCTATTGAGCGCGCCAGGGCCATTGCCAACGGGGCGTCCCCGTCCCCTAGAAAGCCCTCCTGCGGTGTGCAGCTGCTTACTTGGTGATGGGCTTGATTCGTTATACTTGCAGTCTTGCCTTGGGTAATCCAGGGCGTTTTGCTTTTTACCGGTGCAGCTGCTCTTGGCGGGTCTGCACTTTTTTCTGCGCCAGCCCTTGTTTATGACCGAACCGACCCTCCCCACCTCTTCTGATGCTTCCGCACCGGCACCAGCGCCGGCTCCGGCTGCGCCCGCAGCGGGCGGTGATACACGTCGCCAGCCCAAGCAGGAGCGCTCCGAGCGCCCGGCAGGCAAAGCGCCGGTGCTGAACTCGGCCATGGCCGATGCGCTGCGCGCGGCCACCAAGGGCCATGCGCTGGAAGTGGCTCCTGCCCCCGCGCCTGCTGAATCGGACGCTGCACCTGTGCAACGCCAGGAACGCGCCGAGCGCCCGGCACGCACGGGCCAAGCCCCCCGCCGCAGCAACAAGCCCGGCAGCGGTGCACGCCGTGAAGGCCCCGCATCGGGTGGCCGTGGCCCCCGCCGTGATGGCGGCCAAAGTGCTCCCCAGGCGCCCAAGGCACCTCCCCGCCCCCGCCACCCCGTGGTGGAAAAGCTCGCGGGCCTGTACCCCGCGCTGTTTGGCGACCAGCCCCTGCCGCTCAAGCGCGGTGTGTTCCAGGACCTGATGGCCGCCCACCCTGATGCCTTCGAGAAGAATGAGCTGAAGGTGGCCCTGGGCCTGCATACCCGCTCGACCCGTTACCTGAACGCCGTGGCCATGGGCCAGTCCCGCCATGACCTGCAAGGCCAGGTGGTCGAAGCGATGGCGCCCGAGCACGTGTTCCATGCGCTGGTGGAGTCCTTCCGCCGCCGCAAGCCCCGCGATGGCGAAGACCTGCAGCTCAAGCTGCGCCGCCGTATCGGCATGGCCTACATCGGCTCGGACCTGAGCCGTGATGACTTCCTGGCCAAGGTCCAGGTCAAGGACGAAGCGACCCAGGCACTGCTGGCTGAAGCCATGCAGGAAGTTGCCGAGTTCGACGCCAAGGCCGAAGCCCTGGCCACCGCCCATGCCGCCAGCGGCAAGAGCGTGGCCGAGTTTGCCGACATGTACGGCATGCACCCAGCGGCTGTCGAGCGCCATCTGCACCGTGCCGCGCAGGTCAAGACCATTGCCGCCCGGCCTGCACCTGCTGCACCTGCTGCAGCCGCAGCACCTGAAGCCGCTGACGTGGAGGCCGAAACCGAGGAAGCCCCCGCCAAGGCGGACGACAGCGCTGCTGCCGAATAAGCCAAACAGCCTGCGTCATGCAGGCTGAAACCAAAAAGCTGGCCACGCTCCTAAAGCGTGGACAGCTTTTTTTATGGGCTGGCTTGCTGGCCGCGCTGCGGCTGCATACACTGAGCATCTGATACCTGCGGATGGCATCCATCTGCGCAAGGAGCGATCCATGAAGCCCGATACCCCTACCCCCAACAGCCAGCGCCGCTGGCTGCGCAAGTTCTGGGGCGCGGTGTGCGTGATTGCCGGCCTGGCCAGCATTGCGGCCGGGCTGGAGACCGCGCTGCTCGACTAAGCGTTGCCAGCCAACGCTTTTTCGATGGCCGCTTGCAATTTGGCTGGCTTAGTCATCGGCGCAAAGCGCTGCACCGTTGTGCCATCACGCGCCACCAGAAACTTGGTGAAATTCCACAGAATGCGCCCGCCCAGCAGGCCGGGCGCTTGTGCCTTGAGCCAGGTAAACAGCGGGTCGGTGTGCGGGCCGTTCACCTCCACCTTGGCCAGGCTGGGGAAGCTCGTCTGGTAGTGCAGCTCGCAAAACTGCGCAATCTCGGCATTGCTGCCCGATGCCTGCGCGCCAAACTGGTTGCAGGGCAGACCCAGCACCTGCAGGCCTTGGGGGCCATACTGCTGCTGCAGGGCTTCCAGCCCCTTGAGTTGCGGCGTAAAACCGCAGGCGGTGGCTGTATTGACGACCAACACCACCTGGCCGGCGTAGCGCGACAGCGGCAGAGGCTTGGCGCTGGCGTCGTGGAGAACAAAGTCCTGGAGCGTGTGTTGGAGCTGGGGCATGGCGGCTATCTTAAAACAGCCCCTCAAGGCAGGCGTGATTCAATCGCTGCAATCAGCGAGGCTGACAGCACCAGTGCACCGCCCAGCAGCAGGCGGCCCGAGAGCACGGCGCCTTCGATCATCACGTTCGAGGCGCTGGCAAACACCACCTCGGACAGCATCACCACGGCAGCCGTGGTGGCGGCCAGGCGCGAGGCGCCGTATTGCAAGGTCCAGTTGCTCACCATGATCAGCAGCGCCACGACCAGCACCATCAGCGGCCAGTTCCAGGCGATCGCGGGGATGGCCGGCATGCGGCCCAGGTAGATGCCCAGCACCGACATGGCGCCTGCGGCAACCAGGCCGCCAAAGAACATGGCCAGCATGCGCGCCTCGCCCGGCACCCGGTACTGGCTGCGCAACACCACATTGGTGCCAGCAAAGGTGAAGCCGCCCACAATGGCCAGCGCATCGGGCAGCGAGAGGTTGGCCGTCAGGCTCTGCCAGGTGGCACCGGCCGGAATCATCACGATCAGCACGCCGCTGAAGGCCAGCACCAGGCGCAGGATGGAGTACTTGTTGGGCTTTTCACCCAAAAAGTACCAGGCCAGCAGCACCGACCAGGCGGGCATCAGATAGAACAGCAGCACCACGCGCACTACATCGCCGGTGGTGGCGGCCCAGTTGAACAGCACATTGGTGCTGCCCGACGTAAAGGCCAGCAGCAGCAGCATCGGGTGGCGCCGGGCAATGGCTGCAGCCGCTGGCTTGACCAGCAGCAGCCCGCAAAACAGGATCAGGTAGACCAGCGCTGTGCCCAGCACCGGGTGCACCCCCATGCCTTGCAACTGGCGAAACGGCCACCAGATCGTGCCCCAGATCAGGGCATTGGTCATCAGGGCTAAAAAGGGCAGCGCGGTGAGCATGGGGCAACGGGGAGCAGCGCCTGGGGTGCACAGGCGCTGTCAGCTTTCTATTTTGAGGGGAGGGCGTGCCACAGGGTGGCTGGCAGAACCTGCGCCCAGGCCACTCTGCGCGGTGGCTCAGTGGTGGTCGTGGCGGGCAATGTCCAGCAGCCGTTTGACTTCCTGCGGATGCTGCTTGCAATTATGCCGGTGCCACAGCAGGATGCACCACATGATGCCGGCCACCAGCAGGCCAAAGCAGGTGATGGCGCCATAGGCCGACATGCCAAAGCGGGTGAACATGCTGTAGACGACGCCCAGACCCAGGATGCAGGCCTGCTCGTTGAAGTTCTGCACAGCGATCGAGCGGCCCGAGCCCATCAGGTTGTGGCCCCGGTGCTGCAGCAGCGCGTTCATTGGCACCACCAAAAAGCCGCCCAGGCCCCCCAGCACGATCAGAAAAGGCACCGCCAGCCAGATGCTGTGGATGAAGTTCATGCACACCACCAAGAGGCCCATCGCAATGCCTAGCGGTATCACGCGCGTGGCGCCATCGAGCTTCATGCGCATGGAGGCCAGTATGGCGCCCACCGCTGTGCCAATGGCCACCACGCCGACCAGGGCCGAGGCCTTGGTGGTGCTGTAGCCCAGCGCCACCGCGCTCCAGGCCAGCACGATATAGCGCAGGTTGCCCGAGACGCCCCAGAACAAGGTGGTGGTGGACAGTGAAATCTGGCCGAGCTTGTCGCGCCAGAGGCGGTGGTTGCAGCGCCAGAAGTCGGGCAGCAGATCCATGATGTTGGAGAACATGCTGCGCTCCAGGTCCTGGCGCAGCGGCACCAGCTTGGTATTGGTGCGGGGAATGCGGGTGTTGAACCAGGCTGCGCCGGCGTACAGCAGGCCGATCACGCAGATCGCTGCCTCGGAAGGGGTGTCGATGGCGGTGGTGATCAGTGGCAGATCAATGGACAGCAGCCAGCCTGAGACCTGGGGCCCTACCAGCTGGCCGCCAAGCAGTACGCCCAAAATGATGGAGGTGATCGTCAGCCCCTCGATCCAGCCATTGGCCCGTACCAGCTGGCTGGCCGGCAGCAGCTCGGTGAGGATGCCGTACTTGGCCGGTGAGTAGGCCGCAGCGCCCAGGCCGACGACGGCGTAAGCGAGCAGCGGGTGGTGGCCAAACAGCATCAGCAGACAGCCAATCACCTTGATGGCATTGCTGATGAACATCACCTGCCCCTTGGGGTAGGCATCGGCAAAGGCGCCCACAAACGGTGCCAGGATCACGTAGAACAACGCGAACATGGGCACCAGGGCAGCACGTTGCCACTCGGCAGCCCCTGCATTGATCAGCAGATCGACCGCAACCACAAACAGGGCGTTGTCGGCCAGCGAGCTGAAAAACTGCGCCGACATGATGGTGTAGAAACCGCGCTTCATTCGTTGGGAGGCTGATAAGGGATGCTAATGGCGCGAGAAATTTGTAAGCTGCGTGTAGGGAGTCGAGGTTATAGCACGCAGGGGCGAAAGCACGGTGCCAGAATACTAGGGGTTTTCATAATCTTGTTGTGAGTATTCATTCGCCATGCCGCGTCCCATTCTAGCCACCATTCACACTGCTGCTTTGCAACATAACCTGGCCCGTGCCCGACAGGCGGCGCAAGACGCCAAGCTCTGGTGTGTGGTGAAAGCCAACGCTTACGGGCATGGTATCGAGCAGGTGTTTGACGGCATGCGCGCCGCCGATGGTTTTGCGCTGCTGGAGCCTTCTGAGGCCCAGCGCATCCGCGATCTGGGCTGGCGCGGCCCCATCCTGCTGCTCGAAGGCGTTTTCGACGCCCGGGACCTGGAACTGTGCTCGCGCCTGAACCTCTGGCATACGGTGCACTGCGACCAGCAGATCGACTGGCTGGCCGCCCACAAGACCCAGCAACCCCATCGGGTGTTCCTGAAGATGAACTCTGGCATGAACCGCCTGGGCTTCACCGCCGAGCGCTACCGCTCCGCCTGGGCCCGGCTCAATGCGCTGACCCAGGTGGACGAGATCTCCTTCATCACCCATTTCAGCGATGCCGACACCGCCAAGGGCATCGGCGCGGCGCTGGCGCTGTTCAACCAAACCACCTTGGACCTGCCCGGCGAGCGCAGCATCTGCAACAGCGCCGCGATGCTGCGCAACCCCGATATGTCGGCAAGCCAGCGCGGCGACTGGGTGCGCGGCGGCATTCTGCTCTACGGCAGCGCCCCTGATTACCCGCTGCAAACCGCCGAGGACTGGGGCCTGCAGCCCACGATGACCTTGTCCGCCAAGGTCATCGGCGTGCAGGAGCTGCAGCCGGGCGATACCGTCGGCTATGGCTCCCACTTCACTGCCGACAAGCCCATGCGCATCGGCGTCGTCGCCTGCGGCTATGCCGACGGCTACCCGCGCCACTGCGGCAACGGCACCCCCGTGCTGGTCGACGGCCAGCGCTCACGCCTGATCGGTCGGGTCAGCATGGACATGCTCACCGTCGACCTCACGGACATCCCCCAAGCCGGCTGGGGCAGCGAGGTGACCCTTTGGGGCCGCGCCGCCAATGGCGCGGTGCTCTCCATCGACGAAGTGGCCCAGGCCGCTGGCACGGTGGGCTATGAGCTGATGTGCGCGGTGGCACCACGGGTGCCGGTGGTGGTGGATGGGCATTGAGCTGCCTGAAAATTAGGCAGATTTTCGAGGGCTGGGCCGGTATTGCTCAACAGGTGGGGCTGACCCAGCAGGCCTTAAAGATAGGCCTGTCTTTGTAGTCTGAGTGCATCGCGGTCGATGCTGGCCGCGAGTTCGCTCATGCCTCTTTTGGGCCTGACTTGTTAAGCAGCGCTGCAATACCAGGGTGGGCGCTGGTAAAAGTAGGGCTTGCCTGCTTGGATAGCATCTTTTCCAATGGGGAGATGGCTGGCCATGTCTGGCCAGGCGGTCCCGCTTCTGGTGCAACGTCCTTAGCGCTTGCTGCATGGGAGTTGGCCTGCTTGCTGGGTGGGCGCTTGCTCCGCACTCGTGCTATTTCTTTCTCCAATGCGCCATGGTCATTCTGCGGCGCAATCAGTTCCCCCAGAGAACTGCGTGGATTGATCAACCAGATGCACATCACATAGGACGCCATCGCCACGGATGGGTCCCCTCGCTCGATCCGGGCCATCGTGGGTTGCGAAACGCCCAGCCTCTTTGCCCATTGCGCCTGCGATTCACCACGACGCTTGCGTGCAATCGCAATGTTCAGGCCCAGCTGTTTGATCTGCTGCAGCACGATTTCCGGGTAGTCCGAGGGCGGTGTATTTTGGCGAGGCATTCATAGATATTAGTACTTCAGCCAGAAATAACAAATCTATAAATAAAATCAACTCACGGGTTTACCCTGATGTCCTCAGGGTTTGTGCAGGCCGCGTGCAATTAGCGTACAGTTTTGTACGTTTAATGCCTTTGCCCCACACCATGACCACCAAAGAACGCCAACCCCGCAGCGATGCGCTGGCCCATCGCAGCCAATTGCTGGATGCGGCGCTGCATGTGTTTACCGAGCAGGGGGTGACGGTGGCCTTGGATGTGGTGGCTGAGCGGGCGGGGGTGAGCCGCACAACGCTGTACCGCAATTTTGCAGACCGCTCGGCGCTGCTGCGGGCCTTGCTGATCCATATCCTGGAGCGGCTGGCGGCCAAGGCCCATGCTTTAGGTGATACGGGCGATGCGGATGCGCTGTTTGAGTTTCTGCGTCTCTGGGCCCATGACTCGGTGCTGACCGTGCCGCTGACCGATTACTGGCGCTCGCTGCCCTTGGATGACCCTTTGGTGGTCGATCTGCGTGCGCGCCTGTTGGCGCTGGTGACGCCCTTGTTGCTGCAGGCCAAGGCGGCAGGGCGCTGCCGGGAGGATTTGCAGGGCGCCGATTTGCTGCTGATCGTAGGCATGTTCAGCGCCGCGCGGCGTGGCCGCACACCGGCCGAGCGCCTGCAACTGAGCGACCGGGCCTGGCAGCTGATCACTGAAGGGCTGCGTACGGATGCCAGGGAGACGGTATGAACGCGCCTGCTTTTCGCTACGTAGAACAACCGCCTGACTGGGAGACGCATGAGCGCCCTGTGCTGCCGGGCTCGCCCGCACGGCTGCAGCACACGCTGCCCCGGCGCATTGCCTACATCATGGTGGGCTTGTTTGTGGGCCTGGTTGGCGGTTTGGGCAATGGCTTGGTGACGGCCAATCTGACATCGATCCAGGGCCAGCTGGGCCTCACCCCGGTGGAGGCCGCCTGGCTGCCTGCGGCCTATGTGATGGTCAATGTGACGGCCAACCTGCTGGTCTTCAAAAGCCGCCAGCAGCTGGGTCTGCGGGTGTTTGCCGAATGGGGCCTGGGCATTTATGCACTGCTGGCGCTGCTGCACGTGTTTGTCGAGGGCTACACGATGTCCATCATTGTGCGGGCCGTGGCTGGTTTTGCTGGCGCCACCACCACCTCGCTGGCCGTCATGTATGTGATGCAGGGCTTTCCGGTCTCTAAGGTGCCCTCGGCCTTCATCCTGGGCATGAACATGTCTGCGATCGCCGTGCCGCTGGCCTGGGTGCTGTCGCCCTCGCTGGTCAATGTCAATCCCTGGCCCCATCTGTATGCCTTTGAGGCAGGGCTGGCGCTGATGGCCTTTGCCGCCGTGGTGGTGCTCAAGCTGCCACGGGGCCTGCAGATCCATGTGTTTGAGCCGCTGGATTTTGTGACCTTCTTGCTGGTGGCGCCTGCGGTGGGCTTGCTGTGCGCGGTGCTGGCCCAGGGCGTGAACGCCTGGTGGTTCAACGCCCCCTGGCTGGCCTATGCGCTGATCGCGTCGTTGGTGCTGTTTGCGCTGGCCGCCCTGCTGGAGTACAGCCGGCGCACGCCCCTGATCCAGCTGCGCTGGCTGATGCATCCCACGACGCTGACCTTTATGGCCGGCGCCATCATGATGCGTTTCATGATCTCGGAGCAGAACTATGGCGTAGTCGGCCTGCTGCGCGCGATGGGTGTGGTGCCCGAGCAGTTGCAGGCGCTGTATGGCGTGATCTTTGTCGGCATGCTGCTGGGCGTCATCGTCGGGGCTGCCACCTTCAGCCCCCAGGCTATCCTGCCGCAGATCCTGACCTCGATCCTGCTGATTGGCGTGGGCGGCTGGCTGGATCTGCACTCCACCAGCCTGAGCCGTCCGCATGACTTTTTCTTCAGCCAGTTCTTGATCGCGTTCTCGGCGGCGCTGTTCATGGGGCCGGTGATGATGATCGGCATCCAGCGTGCGCTGGGCAAGGGGCTGGACCACATGGTCACCTTTGTGGTGCTGTTCTCGGTCACCCAAAGCCTGGGCGGCTTGCTGGGCCCCGCGCTGCTGGGCAGCATCCAGCAGCAGCGCGCCCAGCTCTATACCCAGGCCATCGCGGCCGATATGCCCGTGACCAACCCGCTGGTCGCCCAGCGGCTGGCCCAGCAATCGCAAGCGCTGGGCCGCACCATCACCGACCCGGTGCAGCGCGGTGCCCAAAGCCAGGCCCAGCTGGTGCAGGTGATTCGGCGCGAGGCGGCCGTGCGCGCCTTCAACGATGTGTTCCGCGTGATTGGCGCGATGGCGCTGGCCTTTCTGGCCTGGGCGTTCTACCGCGTGCTGCGCCAGCGCATGCTGGCCTGGCTGGCGAGGCGCCGGGGTGAGCTGCCAGCGCCCGTCTGACCCTGCGCCCCCGTTTCGAACCTTATCTATAAAGCAACAACAATGTCTGATACTGAAAACACCTCTCCCAATGCTGCACCCGCTCCCACCGCGGTGCCTGCAGCGCCCCAAGCCACACCCGCGCCTGCGGCCCCTGTGCCCGCCGCTGCGCCTGCCGCGTCGCCGACGGCCAAGCTGATCCGACCCAGCCGCCGCGCCGTGCTGACCATGGCGGTCGTTGCATTGGCTGGCGTGCTGCTGGTGCTCTGGGCCTGGAAGCTGCCGCCCTTTGCCTCCGACATGATGCGTACCGACAACGCCTATGTGCGCGGCCAGATCACCGTGCTGGCGCCCCAGGTCAGCGGCTATGTGACGGAGGTGAATGTCCAGGACTATGCGCATGTCAAACGCGGCGATGTGTTGCTGCGCATTGATGCCCGCATCTACGAAGAAAAGGTGGCCCAGGCCCAGGCGCAGCTGGACAATGCCCGCGCGCAGCTGGCCAACTCGGACCAGACCCAGGCACAAAACCGCGCCAACTTGGGCGCGCGCCAGGCCAGTCTGTCGGCGGTGGATGCCGAGGCGCGCCGCGCGGCAGCTGATCTGCAGCGGGTCGAGGACCTGGCCGCACGCGGCTCGGTGTCGTTGCGCGAGCGTGACCAATCCCGCGCCACCAGCCAGCTGGCCAAGGCCAATGTGCAAAAGGCGCAGGCCGATATCCGCATCGGCGAGCAAAGCATCAAATCCACCCAGGTGGCACGCGCCAGTCTGGAAGCCCAGGTGAAGGCCGCCGAAGCCCAGCTGGGCCTGGCCAAGATCGACCTGGACAACACGGTGGTGCGTGCGCCGCGCGATGGCCAGATCAGCGAGGCCTCCGTGCGCCAGGGCCAATACGTGGCCTCGGGAACGCAGCTGCTGTTCTTGGTGCCTGACCAGCTCTGGGTGGTGGCCAACTTCAAGGAAACCCAGATCGCCCACATGCAGCTGGGCCAGGCCGCGAGCTTCTATGTCGATGCGCTGGAAGGCGCCGAGCTGCGCGGCCATATCGAGCAGATGGCACCTGCTACCGGCTCGGAGTTCAGCGTCATCAAGGCCGACAACGCCTCGGGCAACTTCATCAAGATCGTGCAGCGCCTGCCTATTCGCATTGCCATTGACCCGGACCAACCGCTCGCTGCCCGTCTGCGCCCCGGTATGTCGGTCGAAGTGCATGTGGACACGCGCGCCGCCAAGGCCGCAGCCCAGGGAGAACAGCCATGACCCGCAAGCGGCTTTTGCGCGGCTCGGCCTTGACCACGCTGACGACCCTGTGCATGGCCCTGCTGCTGGCCGGTTGCGCCCCAGCCCTGCGCCAGGCGCCTGCCGATGCCGCCCTGACCGTACCCTCCGCCTGGGCGCAGACCGAGGCCGCTGCCACCAACGGACCAGAAGCGTCGGTGCCCACCGCCTGGTGGCAAGCCTTTGGCGATGCGCAGCTCAACAGCTATGTGCAGGCGGCGCTGGCCCGCAATGCCAATCTGCAGGTGGCAGGCACCCGGGTAGCGGCTGCCCGCGCCCAACTGGCCGCAGCCGATGCAGCCATGCAACCCAGCCTGTCGCTGGGTGCCAATGTGGGTGCGACCCACACCTTGACCACCTCGGGCATCACCACCAGCCGCTCCGTCCAGCCCCAGTTGCAGGACAGCTGGGAGCCCGATTTGTGGGGCCGCCTGGGCGAGCGCAGCACGGCGGCCGATCTGCAGTACCGCGCCAGCCAGGCCGACCGCGATGCGGTGGCGCTGACGGTGGCGGCCACCACGGCCCAGGCCTATGTGGATTTGCTGGGCCGCGAAGCGCAGCTGGCGCAGACACGCCAGACCTTGCAGACCCGCAGCACCGCGCTGCAGCTGGCGCGGGACCAGGAATCGGTGGGCTATATCTCGCGCCTGCAGGTGACGCAGGCGCAGGCCGAGTACGAGGCCATCCAGGGCCAGATCCCGCCCTTGGAGCTGGCGATTGCGCGCCAGTACAACGCGCTGCAATTGCTGGCCGGCGATGTGCCCGCCGTGCGCGATACCGCTGCGGCCAACGGCCAGGGTTTTGCCCGTCTGCAGATGCCGGTAGTGCCTGCCGCACTGCCGTCGGCCCTGCTGCGGCGCCGACCCGACCTGGTGCAGGCGGAGCTGAACCTGGCCGCCAGCGATGCCAGCCTGCGTGCCAGCCGCGCCGCCTACCTGCCCCAGCTCAACCTCAGCGCCAGCGCGGGGCGGCTGTTTGTCAATGCGCTGCAGTACAACCCCATCAATGTCTGGAGCCTGGGTGCCAGCGCGCTGGCGCCGCTGTTGGATGGCGGGCGGCTCGACGCCCAGTACGACAGCGCCACGGCACAGCGTGACCAGGCCGCCTATGCCTACCGGGGCGCGGTGCTGTCGGCGCTGGGCGATGTGGAAAACGCGCTGGTGGGCGTGCAGCGCCTGGCCGAGCAGGAGCAGGCGGCCGAGCGGCGCCGCGCCGTGCTGGCCCAGACCCTGGGCTATGCCAAAGACCGCTATGAGGCGGGTTATGCCTCCTACCTGGAGCAGATCGATGCGCAGCGCAACCTGTTCCAGGCCGAGACCGAGTTGGTCAACCTGCGCCAAAGCCGTCTGGACAACCAGATTGCGCTGTACCGCGCGCTGGGCGGCGGTTGGTCGGCCGATGCCGTCTTGCCGGTGGCTGCTGCAGATTAGAGGGGGCTTAAGCCGGGGCCAAAGCGTTGCGCACAGCCCTCAGACGGTGTCTGCCAGGGGAGATCCTGGCGCTTCTGACCATGTCACCGCCGCATAATGCGCGAATGCCCCATTCTGGGGCGTTTTGTGCAGGAAGGCGGCGCGCTCGTGCCTTCTGCAGCTGTTAGGTATTGCTGCCATGTCTGAGACTGTTGTTTTGCGGGGGCCTGAGCGCCCCGATCTGTTGCGCCATGAGGTGCTGGCCGATGTGTTCGAGGCCACCGCCTATGCCCACCCCGAGCAAGTCGCGCTGATGGCCGGCGAGCGGCAGCTGACCTACGCCCAGCTTGACGCCGATGCCAGCCGCGCGGCACACCGTTTGATAGAAGCGGGCATTGGCCCGGGCGCCATGGTGGGCCTGTGGCTGCCACGCGGCATTGCGCTGCTCAGCCTGCAACTGGCCATTGCCAAGACGGGCGCCGCCTGGTTGCCCTTTGACAGCGAGACACCGCCCGAGCGCATAGCGACCTGCCTCGAAGACGCGGGCGCCAAGGCGCTGCTGATGGCGGCGGCCACGCCCCAGCAGGGCCTGCGCGATGCCCAGGTGCTGTGCCCGCTGTTGACCGACCTGGACCTGCTTGCCGAGCTGCCCGCAGGCACCCCACTGCGCCGGCGCGTCAACGCGCAGCCCAGCGATCCCGCCTATGTGATCTACACCAGTGGTTCGACCGGCAAGCCCAAGGGCATTGCCATCAACCAGGGCAGCATCTGCCACTTTTTACGCAGCGAGAACGCACGCCTGGGCGTGTGCTTGGGTGACAAGGTCTACCAAGGCTTCTCGGTGGCCTTTGACATGTCGTTCGAGGAGATCTGGATCAGCTATTTGGTGGGCGCCACCTTGTGGATTGCGCCGCGCGAGATAGCGGGCGACCCCGAGGCCCTGCCCCAGGCCTTGCTGGCCCAGCAGGTGACCGTGCTGCATGCCGTGCCCACCTTGCTGGCGCTGTTTGCCCAGGATGTGCCCAGCCTGCGCATCATCAACCTGGGCGGCGAGATGTGTCCGGAGGCCCTGGTCGACCGCTGGGCGCGCTCCAGCACCGGCGCGCCCCGGCAGCTGTTCAACACCTATGGGCCGACCGAGGCCACGGTATCGGCCAGCCTGGCCGAGCTGCAGGCGGGCGAGCCCGTCACCATCGGCACGCCGCTGCCCAACTACAGCATGGTGGTCGTGCAGGTGATCGAGGCGGACAGCTTTCCCGCAGGCACGGCGCCCCGCTTGGTGGGATTGCCGGCCGGTGAGGTGGGCGAGCTGTGTATCACCGGCCCCGGTGTGGCGGCTGGTTACCTAGGCCGCCCCGAGCTGACGGCTGAGAAGTTTTTGGACAACCCCTGGCCCGCTGGGCCGCATGACACGCGCCTCTACCGCACTGGCGACCTGGCGCGTATCGATGAAAAAGGCCAGATGCAGTGCCTGGGCCGGGCCGATGACCAGGTGAAGATCCGAGGCTTCCGCGTCGAGCTGGGCGAGATCGAGGCCGTGCTGGCCCAGCAGCCCGGTGTGGGCACCACGGCCGTGCTGCTGCGCAAGGACGATGGCATTGACCAGCTGGTGGCCTTTTATGTGCCGCTGGATGCGTCCACCAGCCCCAGCCACGCGGCGCTGCGCAGCGCGCTGGCCGAGCGCCTGCCGCCCTATATGGTGCCGGCCCGCTTTGAGGCGCTGGCGCTGATGCCGCGCCTGACCTCGGGCAAGATCGACCGCAAGGCGCTGCGCGCTGCCGAGCTGAGTGCCGCCGTCGACAACGGGGACTCTGACACCGCCGAGACCCCGGCCGAAGAATTGCTGTTTGCCGCGCTGGCGAAGATCTTTCCGGGCCAGCCCATCCGCCGCTCGCTGGATTTCTTCAGCGACCTGGGCGGACACTCGCTATTCGCGGCGCGGCTGACCTCGATGCTGCGCGCCGATGCGCGTTTTGCGCAGGCCACCGTCAGCACCATTTACCAGCAGCGCCGCATTGGCGCCATTGCCGAGGTCTTGCAGGCGGGCATGGTGGCCGACGATGCGCCAGCCGCAGCACCCCGCGCGTTCCGCGAGCATTCGGCCCTGCGCCGCTGGCGCTGCGGCGCTGCACAGGCGGTGGCGATCCCTTTCCTGGTGCTGGTCAAGATGGCGCAATGGCTGGCGCCCTTCTTCACCTACCACTTCTTCACCGGGGACGAGAACGACTCGGTGCCGCTGGCGATTGCCATCTCAGTGCTGGCCTTTGCGCTGGCCACGGTGCTGGAGTTTGCCGTGGCCTGGGCGGGCAAGTGGCTGATTGCGGGCAGGCTCAAGGCGGGGCGCTATCCGCTGTGGGGGCTGACCTATTTCCGCTGGTGGCTGGCGGACCGGCTGGTCGAAGCCGTACCGGTGGGCATGATCACTGGCTCCTCACTGTTTCCGCTGTGGCTGCGGGCCTTGGGTGCCAAGGTTGGCAAGGACGTGCTGCTGGGCTCGATGACGGTGCGCGCCCCCGATCTGCTGCGCATTGGCGCAGGCGCCAGCGTGGGCAATGTGGTGAGTCTGGAGAACGCCCGGGTGGAGGGCGGTTGGCTGCTGCTGGGCACCGTCGATATCGGTGCCGATGCCTGCATTGGCTCTTATGTGGTGCTGGAGGGCAATACCCGCCTGGGAGACTGGGCCCATCTGGAAGGGCAGTCGAGCCTGAGCGATGGCCAGGTGCAGCCCGCGCGCAGTGTCTGGACGGGCTCGCCCGCCCAGCCCGTCTCGGACTTTGACACCAGCTGCATGCCCGAACGCGTGGCGCCCAGCGCCGCCTGGCGCGCCTGGGAGATGCTGGTCTATGCCTTCGGGGGCCTGAGCATTGCCACCTTGTTCTTCATGCCGGTGTTCCCCGCGTTCTTGCTGATCGACTGGCTGGATGTGGACTCGATCTCGGTGCGGCCTTTGCTGGAAGACGGCACGGTGGATGCGCTGGGTGCCTTTATTCTGCGTTTCCTCAAATTCTTTGTTTTGGCGCTGCCGGCCAGCCTGGTGCTGGTGGTCTGCACCATGCTGGTGGCGGCCTTGATCCGCTACCTGTTTTTGCCCCGGCTGCAGCCGGGCACCTGGTCGGTGCACAGTGGCCGCTACCTGAGCAAGTGGCTCACCAACCAGATCCAGGAAGGCAGCCTGGCGACCTTGCACGGCATCTATGCGACGGTGTTTTCGGCCAGCTGGTACCGCATGCTGGGCGCCAAGGTGGGCAAGCGCACGGAGCTGTCGACCGCGCTGGGCGTGGTGCCCGATATGCTGACCCTGGGTGACGAATGCTTTGTGGCCGATGCCGTGATGCTGGGCGATGAGCGCATTGACGGCGGCTTCATGACGGTGCAGCCCACGGTGGTATCGCGCCGCAGCTTTATCGGCAATGGCGCTTATGTGCCCGATGGCTCGACCATCCCCGAAGGCGTGCTGATTGGCGTGATGTCGGCCGTGCCGCGCAATGCCGACATGCAGGCGGGCCAGACCTGGATTGGCTCGCCAGCCATCAACCTGCCCGCGCGCGAAGTCGTGCAGGGCTACCCCGACCATCTGACCTTTGCCCCGTCGCGCCGCCGCGTGCTGGGCCGGGGCCTGGTGGAGGCCTTCCGCATTGGCGCGCCCCATGCGCTGGTGATTGCGGCCGGTTATGCCATCGTGCTCGATGCGATGCCGCTGGCCGCTGCCGGCCGTTGGGGCGCCGTCGTGCTCGATCTGGCCGTGGCCGGCGTGGTGTTCGGCTTGGTCGCCTTCTGGGCCGTGGCGCTGTTCAAGTGGCTGCTGGTGGGGCGCTACCGCAAAAAGGCAGCGCCCATGTGGACGCCGTTTGTCTGGTTGTCCGAGGCGACGACCAGCATGTACGAAGGCATCGCGGTGCCCAATTTTCTGCGCTACCTGCGCGGCACGCCTTGGCTGAATCTGGCGATGAACCTGCTGGGCAGCAAGATCGCCAGCAGCGCCTACCTGGACACCACCGATATCACCGAGCATGACTGCGTCACCATCGGCGCGCACAGCGAGCTCAATGCGCTGTCTTGCCCGCAAACCCATTTGTTTGAAGACCGGGTGATGAAGGTGGACGACGTGGTGATTGGCGCGCGGGTGACGGTGGGCGCGCGCTGCACCGTGCTCTACAGCGCCGAGGTGGGCGATGGCGTGCAGTTGGGCCCCATGACTTTGGTGATGAAGGGCGAGCGCCTGCCCGCCGGCACCCGCTGGCAGGGCGCGCCTGCGTCGCCATGGCGGGGTTAGCGCAGATGGCAGCCGACTGGACCGCTCAGACCCTGGCCTTGCCGCCGGCGCTGCAGGGCCGGGTGCAGGCCCAGGCCGTGACGATGGCTGCGTCGCCATTGGGCGCGCTGCCGCGCGAGCCGATGCGTGATGCCGTATACCAGTCGATCTGCCAAGCGCTGGCGCCGCAGCTGGGCTGCACCTCCTCCGCGCAACTGGCGGTGCAGCGCAGGGCCGGACAGGCGCCGCAGCTGCTGTGCAATGGGCAGGCGCTGCCGAGGCTGCGGCTGTCCATCAGCTATGCCGATGCCATGGCGGTATGGGCTTGCACGCAAGAGGGCACCGTCGGTATTGATGTGCAGGGCCTACCTGGGGATGCACACACGGATATCGATGCCGCTGGCTGGCCTGCCGTGGCTGCGCTGTACCTGGAGCCGGATGCCGCCGCTGCGCTGGCTGGCTTGCAGGACATGGCCTGGCAGCACGGCTTTGCGCAGCAATGGGCGCGGCTGGAGGCCCAGCTCAAATGCGCAGGGCTGGCGCTGGCCGAAGCCCAGGCCCGGCCAGCGGGCTGGAACGCCGGTATGGCCTTGTGGGATCTGAACAGCCCGGCTGGGCCGGTGGCACTGGCTTGGCGTGCGGCGACCTAGGGCCCACCCGGTTTTTGGCCGTCCCGTTACACTGGCCTGCACCGCTGCTGCTACCAGAAAGCAGCAAGCGCCAGGCCCATATCGATACAACGAATAAATCGTTGGCGGGGCAGGCCAGCGCTGCCATAGTGCGGCGTTTTGTTTTTGCATTGAATGAAGGAATCTGTGATGCAACCCAGCACTTTCTTGCAGCGCCGCAGCAGCTGGACGCGCAGCGCTTGCACACTGGCCATCGCCGCTGCCGTGGCCGGCATGGCATTTTCTGCCCAGGCATCCAACTTCCGCTGGACCCGCTCGGCCGATCTGTCGTCCTGGGATATCCATGCGCAGAATGTAGGGGTCAACAACTCGGTGCACCGCGCCGTCTACGAAGCGCTGGTCGAGTACAACAGCCAAACGCAAAAGCCTGAGCCCTCGCTGGCCACCAAGTGGGAGCGCATCAACCCCAAGCAGCTGCGCATCACCTTGCGCGAGGGCGTGAGCTTCAGCGATGGCTCGCCGCTGACGGCTGAGGATGTGAAGTTCTCGCTCGAGCGCGCCAAGGCCAAGAGCTCCGGCTTTGTGGTCTACACCCAGGGCATCGACCGCATCGAGGTGGTCAATGCCACCACCTTGGATATCTTCTCGGACGTGCCCAACCCGGTGCTGGTCAACCAGCTGACCGAGCTGCGCATCATGAGCAAGCCCTGGGCAGTGCAGCACCAGTCCGAGGTGCCCAAGGACATCAAGGCCAAGGACGAGAACTATGCCCACCGCCATGCGCTGGGCACCGGCCCCTATGTGCTCGACAGTTGGTCGCAGGATTCGCGCCTGGTGCTCAAGCGCAACCCGCAGTGGTGGGGCAAGACGCAGTACCCCAGCAACATCACGCAGGCGGTGTACACGCCCATCAAGTCAGATGCCACGCGCACGGCGGCGCTGCTGTCGGGCGAGGTCGATTTCATCATCGACCCGAGCATGAATGACCTGCAGCGCATCAAGCAGGCGCCCAACCTGCAGGTGCTGGAATCCGCCGCTGACCGCACCTTGTTCCTAGGGATGGATCAGTTCCGCGACGAGCTGCCGCAATCCAGCGTCAAGGGCAAGAACCCCTTCAAGGATGTGCGCGTGCGCCAGGCGATGTACCAGTCGATTGACATGGCCACCATCCAGCGCGTGGTGATGCGCGGCCTGGCCCAACCCACCGGTACCCTGATTGCCCACCACGTGAATGGCTGGACCAAGCAGGCTGACAAGCGCCTGGCCTTTGACGCCGAGGCTGCCAAAAAACTGCTGACCCTGGCCGGCTACCCGGATGGTTTTGAGTTTGAGTTCTCCTGCCCGGCCGGCCGTTACCCCAGCGATGAGCAGCTGTGCCAGGCCATCAGCGCCCAGTGGTCCAAGGTGGGCATCAAGGCCAAGCTGCGCACCTACCCGTTTGCGACCTACTTCCCGATGATCCAGCGCTACGAGGCCAGCGTTTATCTGCTGGGCTGGTCGGTGCCCACCTTTGATGCCTACTACAGCCTGCAGGCGCTGCTGCGCTCACCCGGCGGCAGCGGTGATGGCAACTTCAACCTGGGCCGCTATTCCGACCCACAGCAAGATGCAATGATCGAGCGCGTCAAGACCGAGACCGACCTGAAGCTGCGCAACCAGCTGATCGAGAAGGTGCTGCTCAACGAGCACAAAACCATTTCGCACATTCCGCTGTTCAACCTGATCACGCCCTGGGCTACCAGCAAAAAGGTCAGCATCCCCACCCGCGCGGACAACTACATCGACTGGCGTCTGTTGAATGTGGTGAATTAAGGG
Organism: Comamonas sp.; assembly: GCA_036667955.1. GTDB lineage: Bacteria > Pseudomonadota > Gammaproteobacteria > Burkholderiales > Burkholderiaceae_C > Comamonas. The sequence continues at coordinate 95,119 of JAVWTB010000001.1, read as the reverse complement.
GCGGGGTAGGGAGGATCGGCGCTGCTGTCTGATAATGCCCGGATGCGCCTGATGCCTCCCCGCCGCTCCTTTTTGCTCAGCTGTGCCGCTGCGGTGCTGGTGGGCTGTGCCTCCGAGCCGCCGGCCCCCGAGCCGGAAGCCAGCTTGGCCCATGCCAGCCTGCCGGTGCAACTGCTGATGACGGAGGGCTTTGTGCCCGTACACCGGGCACTGGCCGGCCAGCTGATGATCCCCACCCAGATCCGCGCCGAGCCCGGCTATGGCGCGCCGCACACGGTGGCGCAGGAGCTGACCCAGTACCTGCAGCAAGCGCGCTGTGTCGATCTGGTGCTGGCGCCGCGCCCTGTGTTGCAGCTGTTGCAGGCGCAAGGCCTGGTGCGCCAGGGTCGTCTCTACGATGTGGTGCGCTCACCGCTGATTGCCATCGTGCAGGCCGGCCGCCCTGTGCCGGTGCTCAAAGATACTGAAGACGCCAAGAACATGCTGGAGGCCACCCGCAGCATCGCCTACCCCTCGGCCGATGGAGGTGACTTTATCGAGCAAAAGCTTTTTCCTGAGCTGGATCTGAACGCCAAGGTGCTGCCCAAGAGCATCAAGGTGTTTGGCCCCCAGGTGGCGCAGCTGGTGGCCCGGGGCGATGCGGCGCTGGGCCTGTTGCTGCGCAGCGAACTGCCCCGTTCTGCCGAGGTGCGGGTCGTCGGCAAGATACCGCATCCGCTGGCCTATGAGGCGGTCTACAGTGCTGGCATTGCCGGCCAGGCCTGCAGCACCGCCGGTGCCCAGTTGCTGGCCCGCTTTTACCAGCGCGAAGCGGCCATGCATGACTGGAGCGGCTCAGGCTGGGAACCGGTGGCGGGCGTATCGCAGCCGCCACCGCCGCCGGTCGATCATCTCGATCCGAACGAATACCAGCCCTGAGATTTCAATAAGCTTTAGGCCTGGGCCAGTGCTGCTTGCACCGCAGGCCGTACTGCGACGCGGGCATAGTGCGCGGCCACGCGCGGAAACGCGTTGATATCGACGCTGTCGCTCTTGAGCCAGCCGGCCATGGTGAACAGATAGCCATCGGCCACCGTGTACTGCTCGCCCATCACCCAGGTCTTGTCGCCCAGGTAGTGCTGCTCGATCAGCGCGAAGGCATCGCGCATGTTCTGCGGCACCTTGGCCTGCATGGCTTTTTGTGCCGCCTCGTCATCGGCCCAGCGCGCCGCGCGCGGGCGGTGGGCGTGGCTGATGTGCACGGTCGAGGCCAGGTAGCTGTTGAACTCCTGCATGCGGGCGAGCTGGAACGGGTCGTCCAGCGGCGCCAGTTGTTTGTCTGGGTGGGTTTGCGCCACATACAGCAGCAGCGCGGCCGTCTCGGTCAACACGCCTTGGGGGGTGACCAGCGCCGGCACGCGGCCCTTGGGGTTGATGGCCAGGTAGGCGGGTGCGCGCTGCGCGCCTTCGGCCATGTTCAGGCGCTGGGCCTCAAAAGCGGCGCCCGCCTCATGCAAGGCAATCAACACGGCCTGGGCACAGGTTCCGGGGGCGTAGTAAAGGGTCAGGTCTTGGCGCATGGGGGCTCCTTGGGGGGAAGTGCCGCGGGGGCATGGGGTGGGCTAAAGCGTGGGCGAGCGCAGGGCGGCTGCCGCATTGCCAGGGCATGCTAATCGATTTGCTGCCGCAGCGCTGCGCTCGCCGTTACCATGGGTGTCTGTACCGAAACATCTGTGCCATGGCCAAAGAGAAATCCATTTACGTCTGCAGCGAATGCGGCGGCACCAGCCCGCGCTGGCTGGGCAAGTGCCCCTCCTGCAATGCCTGGAACACGCTGGTGGAGACGGCCGCCGAGTCTGCCAGCGGTGGCAAGAACCGCCTGAGCCAGACCGGCCGCACCGGCTACGCCGGCCAGGCCCAGGCCGTCACTCCCCTGGCGGCCATCGAGGCCACCGAAGTGGCCCGCACCCCCAGCGGCATCCCTGAGCTGGACCGGGTGCTGGGCGGTGGCATTGTCGAAGGCGGTGTAGTGCTGATCGGCGGCGACCCGGGCATCGGCAAATCGACCTTGCTGCTACAGGCGGTAGATGCGCTGCAGCGCGAAGGCTTGCCCGCGCTCTATGTGACCGGTGAGGAAAGCGGCGCGCAGGTGGCACTGCGCTCGCGCCGGCTGGGCTTGGACAACAGCCAGGTCAATGTGCTGAGCGAAATCCAGCTGGAGAAGATTCTGGCCACCTGCGAGAGCACGCAGCCCGCCGTGGTGGTGATCGACTCGATCCAGACCATGTACTCGGACCAGCTCAGCTCGGCCCCAGGCTCGGTGGCCCAGGTGCGCGAATGCGCGGCACACCTGACACGCATGGCCAAGAGCACTGGCATTGCGGTGGTACTGGTGGGCCATGTGACCAAGGAAGGGGCACTGGCCGGCCCCCGCGTGCTGGAGCACATGGTCGATACCGTCCTTTACTTCGAAGGCGACACGCACAGCAGCTTCCGCTTGGTGCGGGCCATCAAGAACCGCTTTGGCGCCGTCAACGAGATCGGCGTCTTCGCGATGACGGAAAAAGGCCTCAAGGGTGTGAGCAACCCCAGCGCCATTTTTCTGAGCCAGCACAGCGAGCCGGTGCCCGGCAGCTGCGTGCTGGTGACCCTGGAAGGCTCGCGCCCGCTCTTGGTCGAGATCCAGGCGCTGGTCGACAGCGGCGGCCCCAGCCCGCGCCGCCTGTCGGTGGGCCTGGACCGCGACCGCCTGGCCATGCTGCTGGCCGTGCTCAACCGCCATGCCGGCGTAGCCTGTGCCGACCAGGATGTTTTCGTCAACGCCGTGGGCGGCGTGCGCATTGGCGAGCCTGCGGCCGACCTGGCCGTCATGCTGGCCATCACCAGCAGCCTGCGCGGCAAGGCGCTGCCCAAGGGCTTTATCACCTTTGGTGAGGTGGGCCTGGCCGGTGAGGTGCGCCCTGCCCCGCGCGGGCAGGAGCGCTTGAAAGAAGCCGCCAAACTGGGCTTTACCGTCGCCGTGGTGCCCCGGGCCAATGCGCCCAAAAAACCGATCGAAGGCATCACCATCCACCCGGTGGATAGGGTGGATGAGGCGATATCGCTGGTGCGAGGTTTGGACTGACGGGGCTTAAGCCAAGCGTCCCTGCGGCCACAAATGCGCCGGGTCGTTGTACCCAGGTGTCGACGGGTGGCCTGGGCTGACCAGGCTGTTGACCAGGCGCTCGTCGTCTACTGTGATCTGGTAGTCGAGTGCGGGCTGGTAGTCCTGCCATTGCTTCAAGGTGCGCGGGCCGGCGATGACCGCGCTGATGGCCTTGTGGGCCAGCACCCAGGCGGTGGCGAACTGCGCGGCGCTGATGCCCTGGCGCTCGGCGTGCTGCTGCACCTGCTGGGCGATCACGAGGGATTCCGGGCGAAACTCGGTCTGCAGGATGCGCGCATCCTGGCGGCCGGCGCGACTGTCTTTGGGCGGCTCCATGCCGGGCTGGTACTTGCCGCTCAGAACACCCCGGGCAATGGGGCTAAAGGGCACGACGCCGATGCCGAACTGCGCGCAGGCGGGGAGGATGTCGGTCTCGGGCATGCGGTTGAGCAGGTTGTAGTACGGCTGGCATACCACCGGCGGCGGCAGGCCGATCTCGCGGGCGGTGTAAACGGTTTCGACAATGCGCCAGCCACGGAAGTTGGACAGGCCCCAGTACAGAATCTTACCGCTGTCGATCAGCTGCTTGAGCGCGTAGAGCGGCTCTTGCAGCTGCAGGCCCACGCGGTCGCGGTGCAGGTAGAGGATGTCGATGCGGTCGGTTTGCAGGCGCTGCAAGCTGGCTTCGACCGAGCGCAGCATCCAGGCGCGGGAGTAGGCGCCTTCGTTGGGCCCGCTGCCCATGGCATTGCCCAGCTTGGTAGCCAGCACCCAGTCATCGCGCTGCCCTTGCAGCAGCTGGCCGACCATGCGCTCGGATTCGCCCTTGCTGTAGATGTCGGCGGTGTCGATGAAGTTGACGCCCTGGTCGCGTGCACTGGCGACGATGGCCGTCGCCTCCTGGAGGTCGGTCTGGTCGGCAAACATCATCGTGCCCAGGCAGAGGGCGGAGACTTGGAGGGGGCTGGCGCCCAGCTGGCGGTACTGCATCTTGGTCCTTTGGGAAACAGGTTCCAAGATGCTAGCTGGCCGCCCGCAGTTTGTCTGTCACAGGCTGCGGCTCACCGGGCCGCATCCCTGCTTAATCGAGACCGCTGTCGTCGCCTTCCTCGTCGTCGTCCTTTTCGAGCTGGCTGCGGTTGTGCAGCTGGTCGCGCATGCTGTCAGTGCCCTGAATGAACTGGTCCACCGAGGTGGTGGGGGCCCAGCGCCATTCAGGCGGCAGCATGGTGGACATGTAGAGGTTGTCGCCCAGGCGTTTTTGCGTTTGCCACTGCAGGCCCAGCTTGGCGCCTGCACCCAGCACCAGCAAGCTGGCCATCGCCAGCGCCAAGTTGCGCGCTGACACCAGGGTGGCCGCGCGTAGATGGAACCAGACGACCACGGCCAGCAAGCTGAGGGACACCAGGCTGGCAAAGCGGGTGAGCAGGGGCCAGGACAGCGCAAAGCCCAGCACCGAGAGCAGCACATCGAGCAGCGCCATGATGACCATGCCGACCGATGCAATGCAGACATGGCGCCAGAACCCGGTCACCCCGGTGAACAGCTTGCCCATGAAGGACCAGCCCAGGGTCCAGACCAGCAGGCCACCCAGCATCCACAGCAGGATGGCGGGCAGCTGGCGGGCCAGGGCGCCGGTTTCGGTGGCGCCTAGCCAGGTCGTCCAGGCTGACAGCAGCACCAGCAGGACCAGGGCCATGCCGGTCAGCAGCCCTTGGGCGCGTGAGAAGGGGCGCCAGTGCTGGGTGGCGGGCAGCGGCTGGGCGGTGCTTCGCAGGTTGAGCTGTACCCCCCGGCCCAGCGTGAGCCGCTGGCCGGGTTGCCAGGCAAAGCGCTCGCCAGCCCCGTAGTGGCGCCGGTCATGCCAAACGCCATTGGTGCTGTCGAGCACCTCGACCTCGTACTGGCACGCATTCGTGTGGCCCGCATCAGGGTGGCCTGCGTCTTGGCGGTGCAGGCGCACATGGCTGGGGCCGATGCTGGGATCGGTCAGTACCAGGTCATTGGTGGCCGCGCGGCCGATGGTGCAGGGCCAGGCAAACACCGGCAAGGCCATGGCCAGGCGGTGGCCGCGCTCGACCAGCTCCAGCACGGCGCCTTCGGGCTCGCTGTCAGCGGCTGCTGGCTGGACACCCGCGTTTTCGTGCTCGGGAGCGATCTCGGTCAATTCGGGGTAGTCGTGCTGGCTCATTGGGCGGCCTCGCTGGAGAAGCCTTGCAGGTACTGGCGGGCCAGGCGCTGGGCATTGTCAAAACTCACGGCGCTCACATTGAGCCGGCCGAGAACACCTTGGCGCGGCTGGTCCACCGAGACGGCCAGCACGGTCAGGTCATAGAGACCGCTGAACTTGCGGTAGGCGGCCATGCAGACGACGGCGCGCAGCGGCAGCTTGGCATCGCCCGCGACAAAATCCTCGCGGCATTCATAGCCGGTGCGCACGCGGTTGCCGCGCTTGCGCAGCGGCTCGTTGGCAAAGCTCGATCCGTAGGTGTGGGCAAATTGCCAGGGGCTCAGGCGCGGCGCGTCATAGGCCTCGTAGCGCATGCCCAGGCCACCGACATCACCGTCGCCGGTGAAGACTTCGCTGTCGATGCGGCACTGGCTGCGCTCAAAATCAAACAGCGATTCGCTGCGTCGCTCACGGCCATCACCCCAGCAGCGGGCCAGCGTTTCCGCAGGCACGGGCACGCGGTAGGGCCCATAGCGCTCGCTGCGGCTGCTGCCGCTCAACACGCGTTCCACCAGGTCTTTTTGGTGTGCCATCAGCTGGCGTGTGACTTCGGCATGCATGGCGCCCTTGACCGGGCTGGCCTCACGGCCCTGGGCGAGCAATTGCTCGACAAATTCCACCGGCACCAGAAAGCTCAGCTGCTCGGCGCCCAGCTGCTTGGCCACGTTGACGCCGACCACCCGGCCCTGCGTGTCGATCGCCGGGCCGCCGCTCATCCCAGGGTTGAGGGTGCCACCAAAGAAGATACGCGGGTAGAAGCTGCGCTGCACCAGGCCGTTGTAGGTGCCCTCGGTGATGGCAAAGCCGACATCCAGCGGGTTGCCCAGCGAGAAGATGCGCTCGCCCCCGCTCAGCGGTCGGCTGCTGGGGCGCAGGGGCAGGGCGCTGTAGCGGGGCGCTGCAGTGGCTTCGCTGCCCTGCTTGCTTTCTTGCGGTGGCGCGATGCGCAGCAAGGCCAGGTCATGCAGCACATCGATGGCGAGCAGCTGCACCGGTGCCTCTTGGCCGCTAACCGAAACGAGCACCGCACGGTGGCGTTCGGGCTCTAAAGCCAGTTGACTGATCACGTGGTAGTTGGTGATCAGCAAGCCATCTTCCGAGACAAAAAAGCCCGAGCCGGTGCTGCTTTGCGTATTGGTCTGGCGCCGCAGGGTGCGGATCTGTACCAGCTTGTCGCGCGCAGCGATATAGGCCTGCTGGGCATCGGGGGAGGGGGGTGCAGCCTCTAGCGCCGGGGGGTTAGTAGCTGCAGCAGCGGCTGCCTGCTCAGGCACGAGCGGGCTGCCGGCTTGGGTCGCAGGGGCCTGGGCACTGGCGGGCGCTGCCAGCAAGGCTGCCAGGGCAAGCGCCAGGCCGTTGCGCCGCAAAAGAGAGGAAGTGCAATGGATCATGGTGTTGGGTTGGGCACCCCGCAGGCGGGCGGGGAGCGCGCAGGCAGGGCGGTGGCACAAGGACGGATGACGGAACTGGATGAAATGCTATCAAACTTACAGCGGCGTTGCGCGCACTGATTTGCTTTATGAGGGGATTGATCGAGGCGCTAGGCAACGCCGCGGCGGATGACTTCACCGAGCAGGTTGCGCAGCCCACCCCAGGCAACCTGTATGCCCAGGCACATCAGAATGAAGGCCGAGAAGTTCAGGAAGATCATGACGCCGCTCTTGCCCAGAGGCTTGAGCACCTTGTCCGCATAGCGGTAGCAGACCAGTACGGTGGAGCCTGCAACCAGACATCCCACGACGGCGCCCACCAGATTGGCGGCGATCACAGCGTTGGATTCGCTGTCCAAAAGCGCCACGCTGACGGTGATGGTGGCGGCCAAGGTGCCCGGGCCAAAGGACAGCGGAAAGGTCAGCGGGTAGAAGGTCAGCAGACGCGCGGATTCTGTCGAGAAGGCCTGCGTGGGCTTCTCGGTCAGCTCCTCGTTGGGCTTGGCATTGATCATGTTCCAGCCGATGACCGCCAGCAGCAGGCCGCCGCCTAGTCGCACGACATCGATGGACAGTGAAAACAGATTGAGGATGATGGCGCCAAACAGCATGAAAAAAACCATCAGCAGGCTGACCTGGATGGCGATACGGGTGGCCATGCTGCGGCGCAATTCTTTGCTGGCGCCTTCGGTCAGTGCCAGGAAGAACACTGAGATGCCGATCGGGCTCAGTGCAGGAATGACGGTGGCGATCAAGAGCCAGAAACTCTGGTTGCCCGCGCTCAGATAAGTGTCAAAATTCATTGAAAAATGCCTTTTGATAGTTAATCTTTGGCCCGATGATGCCACTCTAAGGCATGCGGCACCAGTGGGCAACCGGGTGATATCGTTACAGCGTATGTGCGCGCTGCAGGCACTGAGGCGGCCCAATTGGCCCCTGGTGGCGGGCCGATCCTGCAGGCAGTGGACAATAGCGCGATGAACTGGAGAAACATACTGATCCCCGTTGGCTTGCTGGTGCTTCTGGGGGCTGCTTACCAAAATTACAAATGGATGGGCGTGTTGGCGGTCAGCGGCGGCATTGTGCTGTGGCTGATGCTGCACTTCACCCGTCTGATGACCATCATGAAGCGGGCCGCCCAGCGGCCCCTGGGCTATGTGGGCAGCGCCGTGATGCTCAATGCCAAGCTCAAACCGAACGTGCCCTTGGTGCATGTGGTGGCCATGACGCGCTCCTTGGGTCTGCGCCAATCCAATGCCCTGGAGCAGCCCGAGGTGTTTGTATGGCGCGACAACACCGACTCGACGGTGACCTGCGAGTTTGTTCACGGCCGCTTGAAAACCTGGGCCTTGCAGCGCCCGGCCGCAGTGGATGCGTCGGCAGATGCGCCCGCCAATCCTCAGCCCTGAGCCCTTGTCAGCTTCTTGTCAGTTGTAACAAGAGCGACCTGCCGCCAGCCTGCGGAACCCTTTTCGGCGGGTTTGGCGGGCAATTCTGAGCCGGGCGGTCTGCATCTTCTGCCAAGTCGGCCCCCGCCCACGTAAAATCACTGCCCAGCATGGGAGCCCCTTGGGGCTGGTACCCACCCCCCGCCCTTGCCCACAGAATCATCGATAGCCGGTCCGCGACAGGGGTGCGGGGCCGGCACAGGAAAGTTGAAAACCATGACGCAGGCAGTTGTTGAGTTGCTGGCCAAAGACCTGAACGCCCAAGGTGGCGTGTTTTGCCCCAATCCCAAGGCAGACATCAAATTGTGGAGTGGCCACCCCCGCGTCTTTCTGGATGTGGGCCACAGCGGTGAAGCCAAGTGCCCGTATTGCGGCACGGTGTACCGACTCAAGGCGGGCGAAACCTTCCACGGTGGCCATTGAGTGGCTGAATCCCCATTGGGCGGTGCTCCAGCTTCGCGCAAGCTGACGCTGACCATTGGCATCCTGACACTCAACGAAGAAGACAATATCGAGGCCTGCTTGCGCAGTGCCTCGTTTGCCGACCAGGTGGTGGTGGTGGACAGCGGCAGCGTGGACCGCACCACGGCCATTGCCTGTGGTCTGGGTGCCCAGGTGTTTCGCTATGAAGACTGGCAGGGCTTTGCCTTGCAGCGAAACCGCCTGCTCAGCCACGCCAAGGGCGACTATGTGTTCTTCCTGGATGCCGACGAGACCATCTCGGACGCTTTTCGCGAGGAGCTGCAGGCCATCGTGCAGTCGGGCGAAGAGGCCATCTGGATGGTGCGCTGGCGCATGGTTGCCTTTGGCAAGGAGCTGAAGTACCTGCGCTCCACTGCCAAGGTCGAGCGCCTGTTCTGGCGCGGTTTGCTGCGCGAATACACCGGCGTGGTGCACGAGGAGGCGCAGCTGAGCCGCGCCAACGTAACGCGCCACCTGATGCGCACCCCCTTGCTGCACCATTCGCGCAGCAGCGTGCACACCAGCCTGGAAAAGCTCACCCAGTACGCCATGCTGGGGGCGGCCAAGCGGGCCGAAGAGGGTGTGCGCGGCGGCATTCTGCGCGGCATGGCCTCATCGACCGCCATGTTTGTGCGTCTTTACTTCTTCCATTTCGGCTTTCTGTGCGGAGGCGCGGGCTTTTTGTACTGCGTGTTCGTCGCACTGGAGAGCTTCTTCCGCTATGTGGCCCTGGCCTACGACCGCCCCTACCTGAGCGGAGACGTGCGCCGATGAACCCTGCTGCGGCACCGTCCGCTGCGCTCTCGCCTGCGATGCGGGCCAGCCAGTTGGCGGCCTTTTTGGTGCCGGGCGTGGCGCTCAGCCTGCCTTCGGGCTACTCGGTGGGCGCGGCTGCGCTGGCACTGTCCAGCCTGATTTTTGTGCGCCAGTGGTGGGGCCGCAACTGGGACCGGCGCGCGCTGGTGTTGGCCTGCATGCTCGCCACCATGGCCGTCATGTGGACCATGAGCTTTGATGACTGGCACCTGCGCTCGCGCAGCGACCAGTTCGTCAAGTACGCGCTGGCCATCACGGGCCTGGGTTTTTTGCAGGCCTTTGCGCCCCGGGTCAGACCCCTGGGTTGGGGCATGCTGGCGGGCGCGCTGGGCGCGGGTCTGGTCGCCGTCTACCAGATGGGCTGGACCGATGCCCACCGTGCCAATGGGTTTACCAATGCCATCCAGTTCAGCGGCATTGCGCTGGTGCTGGCGCTGGCCTGCTGCTTTGGGGTGCTGCTGCTGTGGCGCTCGCTGGTGGCCTGGCAGCGTGCCTTGGGCCTGGTGTGCAGCCTCTTCGGACTGCTAGCCGTCATCCTATCGGACACGCGTGGCAGCTGGATCGTGCTGCCTTTTGTCTTGCTGATTGGTGCAGTGCTGCTGTGGCGCTGTGGCCTGCGCAAACCGGTGGGCCTGGGCCTGCTGGCCGCCGTGCTGGGCATTGGCGGGCTGGTGTCGTTCAAAGGCGGGGAGATGGCCCAGCGCTACCACACGGCCGTGCATGAGGTGCAGAGCTACGAAGTGCAAGACCGTGATGCGGCCGAAACCTCGGTGGGCCAGCGCCTGGCCCACTGGAACCTGGCCTGGCACATGGGGCTGGACCAGCCGCTGACGGGCTGGGGTCTCCAAGGCTATATCGCAGAGAAGGCCCGCCGGGTGCAGGCGGGAGAGGCCAGTGCCTCGGTGCTGCCCTATGACCATGCCCACAACGAGCTGCTCGACATGTTTGCCAAGCGTGGCTTGGTGGGCGTCGCCCTGCTGCTGGCCTTTTATGCCGTGCCACTGCTGATCTTCTGGCCCACCCGCAAGCGCATGGCGCAATGCGCTGGTGCGCCGATGGACCGCCAGATCCTCTACCTGCGCATGCTGGGCATCACCGTGCCGCTGTGCTACATGGGCTTTGGCCTGACCCAGGTGTTTTTTGCCCACAACAGCGGCCACATGTTTTACGTCTACATGCTGGTGCTGCTGCTGGGCGCGCTGATTGGACGTGAGCGCGCACTGTTGGCATTGCACCCGATGCACCAAGCGTCCAGGTAGGGCAGGGTAGGGGGATGTCCGTCATTCCAGCTGGATAGCGCCAAAGCGCGCAGCCGGCTCAATCAGCTGGGCCTGCGCGGCCACCAGAGGCAGATCGCGCGAGCCCGCGACCGTGCCCTTGACCAGCGAGTACAACGTGGCGGTCGCCAACTCCAGAGCCTCGGGCAAGGGGCGGCCATCCATCAGCCGGCCCAGCAAGGTGGCGGCGAACACATCGCCCATGCCATTGGGCAGCGGGTGCAGGTCAATGCGCGGCGTGGTCACCAGCCAGGCGCCTTGGCCGTTGACGGCCAGGGTGCCCAGTTGGTCGGCGGCGATATCGGGGGTGGCCAGGCTGGTGATGACGATGGTGTCCGGCCCACGGCCACGCATCTGGCGCGCGACGGCCACGGCTTCTTCGGTGCTGGCCAGCTTGGTGCCGCTGAGCAGCTCAAACTCGAACTGGTTGGGCGTGATGATGTTGGCAAACGGGATGGCCTGGTCACGCAGAAAATCGGGGATGGCCGGGTTGACGAAGAGCCCTCGGCCCACATCGCCCATCACCGGATCGCAGAGGTAGCGCAGCTGCGGGTTGGCCTGGCGGATGTCATTGACGGCATCGAGAATGGCCGCGCCGGTATCGGCATTGCCCAGGTAGCCCGAGAGCACGGCGCCCACTTTGTGCAGTGCGCCGCGCTCGCGCAGGCCGGCCAAGATTTCGCGGATATGTTCGGCGCTCAGGATCTGGCCGCGAAACTGCCCGTAGCCGGTGTGGTTGCTGAACAGCACCGTATGCACCTGCAGCACCTCAAAGCCCAGGCGCTGCAGCGCAAACACCGCCGCTGAGTTGCCCACATAGCCCCAGGCCACATGCGATTGGATGGAGAGGATGACGGGGCGGGAGGCTTGCGCAGTGGCGGGGCTAGCAGCGGAAGCGAGGGCAGAGGGTGCAGCAGTGTTCACGGTAGGCAGTCTTTGCAGGCCCGGACCAGCTGCCGGGCGTTGGCTGCTATTGTGCGCCCGCTGCCAGCCACTCCTCTTTGAGCTTTTGCAATAGTTGCGCGGCCGGCAGGGCTCGGGCCTGCGCCACCCCCTGGCCGGCCCAGAGCGACAGGTACTGCGCATCGCCCGCCGCGCCGGCGAGCTTGCGCAGCGCGCCGGTCAGCGCGTTTTGCACCGGGTAGGGCGGGATGGCGGCCTCCTCGGCTTCGAGCGCATCGATCATCGCATTGCGGATGCCGCGTGCGGGCCGGCCGGAGATGGTGCGGGTGGTGACCGTGTCGGTGGCCTGGGCGGCAGCCAGTGCTGCGCGGTAGGCGGTGTTGATGGCCGATTCGGGGCAGACCAAAAAGGCCGTGCCCATTTGCACCGCTTGTGCGCCCAGCGCCAAGGCGGCGGCAATGCCCGCACCATCCATGATGCTGCCAGCCGCGATCACCGGCACTTGCAGCTGCAGCACACAGTCGCGCACCAGGGGCAAGGTGGAGACCATGGACGAGGCATAGTCCGCCAAAAAAGTACCTCGGTGGCCACCAGCTTCGCTGCCACTGGCGATGACGGCATCGGCCCCCACGGCCTGCCAGGCCAGCGCCTCGGCCACCGTGGTGGCCGTGCCCCAGACCTGGCAGCCGGCGCTATGCAGGCGCTGGACCTGGGCGGCGCTGAGGATACCGAAGGTAAAGCTGGCCACCGCTGGGCGGCAGGCGACCAGCGCATCGAGCTGCTGGCCAAAATCTTCGCACCACTGTGCAGGCAGGGCCGGCTCGGCGCCAAAGCGCGCATACAGCGGGGCCAGGCGTTGCAAGGCCTGCTGCACGGTGGCGGCATCGGGTGTGGGCGTGGCCTGCACAAACAGGTTCATTGCAAAGGGTCGGTCGGTCTGTGCGCGCACGGCTGCTGCGGCCTCGGTCATCGCCTGGGGCGAGCGCATGCCGCAGCCCAGCGAGCCCAGGCCGCCAGCGGCACTGACAGCCGCAGCCAGCGCCGGGCTGTCCGCGCCGGTCATCGGGCCTTGCACGATGGGCAGCTGCAGGCCCAGTGATTGCATCAAAACGCGGGTCATACGGTCTCCATGGGGGCTGACAAAGGGGTGGGTGCGGCAGCCTGCAATACGGCAAGCAATTGCTGCACCGCCGGTGTGGCATAGCCTTGGCGGGTGACAAACATGGTGGTGCAGCTGCCCAGCGGCTGGCTGCGCACCGGCAGCGGATGGCGTTGCAGATCCAGCACCGTCTGGGGGATGACCGCTACCGCGCTGCCTGCCGCCACCGCCGCGATGATCGCGTGGTACGACGACAGCTGCAGCACCCGGGTGGGCGCCGGGCCATGGGCCTCGGCCATCCACTGCTCGCCAATGCGGCGGTAGGTGCAGCCATCGCTGAAGCCGGCCAGTGTGCGGGGCTGCTCCCCCTCCAAGGTTTGGGCGGGGCGCAGCAGCAGCAGCGATTCTTCGTACAGCGGCACCAGGTCCAGCGGCAGCGGGGCATCCACATCGGGCGGCGGCCAGGCCACCAGCGCGGCATCGAGCTGGTGGTCCAGCACCTGCTCCATCAGCTGCAGTGATGCGGCGGTCGACAGCTCCAGCTGCACCTGCGGGTGCGCGCGGTGGAAAGCGGCCAGCGGCATCGGCAGGCGTGCGGCGGCCGTGCTTTCCATGGAGCCCAGGCGCAGCCGCCCGCTGGGCTGCTGGCCGCGCAGGCTTTGCGTGGCCTCTTCGGCCAAGGTCAGCAGCTGGTCGGCATAGTGCTGCAGCCGCTGTCCCTCGGGTGTCAGCACCATGCGCCGGGCTTCGCGTACAAAAAGCGCTACGCCCAGCGACTCTTCCAGCTGCTGGATTCGGGTGGTGATATTGGACTGGGCACGGCCGAGTTGCTGCGCAGCCCGGGTGATGCTGCCGCTGGCAATGACCTGCTGAAAGATGGCGAGGGTGGCGAGATCCAACACGTTTGTATCTATCTTTTTTGAAGATGTTAATTTAACATAGCATCTCCAGAAAAGATACATAAGCACCATGCCGTCGTCTGCCAGCTCTTCGGTTCCCTCCTCCTTCCCTCCCGCTTCAGTGCCTTGGCGCCAGCGCCCCTGGTGGGTGGCCGTGGCCGGCATGCTGGCGCTGGCCTCTGCCATGGGCGTGGGGCGCTTTGCCTTTACCCCCTTGATGCCGATGATGCTGCACGACGGCAGCATTGACCTGGCGCAGGGCAGCTGGCTGGCGATGAGCAACTACCTGGGCTATTTTGTGGGCTCCCTGGTCTGCATGGTCTTGCCCTGGGTGGCCCCGGGCCTGATGCAGCGCCTGCATCCCTCGCGCATGGTGCACTGGTGGCTGTTTATCACCGCCGTGCTGACGGCGGCCATGGCGCTGAACTGGCCCGGTGCCTGGCCCAGCCTGCGCTTTGTCTCGGGCGTGGCCAGCGCGGTGGTGTTTCTCAATATCACCTTGTGGTGCATGTCGCAGCTGGCGCATTTGGGGCGGCCGCAGATGGGGGGCCTGCTGTTTTGCGGCCCGGGCATTGGCATTGCGCTGACCGGCCTGGCCACCAGTGCCATGGTGGCGGCCGGCTGGCATGCGGTCAGCGCCTGGCTGGCCTTTGCGCTGTTGGCCGTGGTGCTGTGGCTGGTGGTGATGACGGTGGTGCGTGGGCCGCTGGCGCCGCCGCCTGCCCACACGCAGACGGGGACCCCCGTGGCGGCCGCGCCGGAAGGCCCTGCCGACCGGCTGCTGCTGACCCTGGCCTACAGCCTGGCGGGCCTGGGCTATATCGTTACCGCCACCTACCTGCCAGTGATTGCACGCGGCGCGCTGCCAGCCGATTCCATCTGGCCGGACCTCTTCTGGCCCATGTTTGGTGGCGGCGTGGCGCTGGGTGCTTACCTCTCTACCCTTCTGCCGACCCGCTGGGACCGGCGCCGGTTGCTGATTGCGGGCTACGGCATCCAGGCGGTGTCGATCGCCATCAGCGCGCTTTGGCCTACGCCGCTGGGCTTTGCCATGGGCAGCTTCTTGCTGGGCCTGCCATTTACCGCGCTCACCTTTTTTGCACTGCAAGAGGCGCGCCGCATTTGGCCCAGTGCGCTCAGCAGCTTCCCCGGCCTGCTGACTGCCGCCTATGGCTTGGGCCAAATTGTGGGCCCGCCCATGGTGGCCTGGATGCTGGCCCACAGCGCCAGTACCCAGCAGGGCTTTGCCTACGGGCTGGCGGCAGCGGGCGGGGCGCTGGTGCTGGGCATGGGGGTGCTCGGCTGTATGGTCTGGCGCCATCCGCACCGGGGATGAGCGGCTAAAGCGCGCTGCAATCTGGGCCCGAAACCCACATGTCCAACTCGTGAAACATTGTTTGACCTTGGGGTAAACTCCGGGGCGCAAACGTTTGCGCCTATGCAAATATGCGCCATCTCGCGGCTATTGCTGTAGATTGGCTGCGTGATGCACAACAACTTTCGGAGACATTTCTCATGCGCTTTACCCGCCGTACCCTGACTGCTGCGCTGGCTTTGGCCACCGTGGCTGGTTTTTCCCACCAAGCTGCTGCGGCAGACAAGCCCAAGGTGGCGCTGGTGATGAAATCGTTGGCCAACGAGTTCTTCCGCACCATGGAAGACGGGGCCAAGGCGCACCAGAAGGCCAATGCCGCCCAGTACACGCTGGTGGCGAATGGCATCAAGGACGAGACGGACACCGCAGCGCAGATCAAGATGGTTGAGCAGATGGTGGCCCAGCGCGTGCAGGCCATCGTGATTGCTCCGGCCGATTCCAAGGCCCTGGTGTCGGTGCTCAAAAATGCGGCAGACAAGGGCGTGCTGATCATCAATATCGACAACAAGCTCGATGCCGACGCGCTCAAGAGCAAGGACCTGAACGTGCCCTTCGTCGGCCCGGACAACCGCGCTGGCGCCAAGCTGGTGGGCGACTACCTGGGCAAGCAGCTGCAGGCCGGTGACAAGGTGGGTATCGTCGAAGGCGTCTCCACCACCTTCAACGCCCAACAGCGCACCCTGGGCTTCCAGGATGCGATGAAGGCTGCCAGCATCAATGTGGTCAGCCTGCAGTCGGGCCAGTGGGAAATCGACAAGGGCAACACCGTGGCCGCCGGCATGCTGCGCGAGCACCCCGATCTCAAAGCCATCATGGCGGGCAACGACAGCATGGCGCTGGGCGTGGTCGCTGCGGTCAAGGCCGCTGGCCGCACCGGCAAGGTGCAGGTGGTGGGCTATGACAACATCGCCGCCATCAAGCCGATGCTGAAGGACGGCCGTGTGCTGGCCACCGCCGACCAGTACGCCGCCAAGCAGGCCGTGTTCGGCATCGAGATGGCACTCAAGGCCCTGGCCGACAAGAAAAAGCAGAGCGAGCTGCCTGCTGAAGTCAAGACCGATGTGGCCTTGGTGACCAAGGACAGCAAGTAAAAAAACGGCGCACACCATGGCTACGACTGAGGCGCTAGGCGCCAGCACACCCCGCGTGCGTCTGCAGCAGATGGGCAAGGCCTACTCCGGCACCTTGGTGCTGGAGGGCGTGAGCCTGGATCTGCATGCCGGCGAGGTGATGGCGCTGACCGGAGAAAACGGCGCGGGCAAGAGCACCTTGTCCAAGATGCTCTGCGGGCTGGTGGATCCATCGCAGGGCCAGATGCAGCTCGATGGCAAGGCCTTTGCCCCCACATCGCGCCGCGATGCCGAACGCCAAGGCGTGCGCATGGTCATGCAGGAGCTGGGCCTGGTGCCCACCCTGACGGTGGCCGAGAACCTGCTGCTGGGGCGCCTGCCCCACAAGCTGGGTTGGCTGGACCATGCAGCGATGCGTGCCCTGGCCCGCACCCAGCTGGCCAAGATCGGCATGGCGCATATCGACCCGGACACCCCCGTCTCGCAGCTGGGCATTGGCCAGCAGCAGATGGTGGAGATCGCCCGCAATCTGCAGGACGGCACGCGGGTTCTGGTGCTCGATGAGCCCACCGCCATGCTCACGCTCAAGGAGACGGAGCACCTGTTCACGCAGATTGCGCTGCTCAAGGCGCGGGGCGTGGCCCTGGTCTATGTGTCGCACCGGCTCGAAGAGCTGCAGCGCATTGCCGACAAGGTGGCCGTGTTGCGCGATGGCCGCCTGGTCGATGTGCGGCCCATGCAGGGCGTGCAAGAGCATGAGCTGGTCGAGCGCATGGTGGGCCATGCCGTGCAGGACAACGAAGGCCGGCCGCGCCGCAAGCGCGGTGCGCTGCGCCTGTCTGCCCAACATCTTCAACGCGGCAAGCAAGTGCGCGGCGTCAGCCTGTCGCTCTATGCGGGCGAAATCATGGGCCTGGCGGGCCTGGTCGGCTCGGGCCGTACCGAGCTGGTGCGCCTGCTGTTTGGCGCAGACCGCGCCGAGCAGGGCGAAATCAGCCTGCATGCCGCTGGCAGCACCGCCGCCACACACACGGTGGCGCCCAACTGGAGCAGCCCTGTGCAGGCGATCCGCGCCGGCATTGGTCTGGTGACCGAAGACCGCAAGTCGCAAGGCCTGCTGCTGTCGCAATCGATCCGCGCCAACACCACCTTGGCGGGCATGCACAAGATTGCGCGCGGTGGCTGGTTGCAGCGCGCCCAAGAGAGCGAAGTGGCCCGCCATTTTGTCGAGCGGCTGCGCATCCGATCGCGCAGCGCCGAGCAGGCCGTCTCCACCCTGAGTGGCGGTAACCAGCAAAAAGTGGTGTTTGCCCGCTGGCTGCACCAGCCCTGCGATGTGCTGCTGCTCGACGAGCCCACACGCGGCGTGGATGTGGGCGCCCGCGCCGATATCTACCACGAGATCGACCGCATGTGCGATGACGGCAAGGCCGTCTTGATGGTCTCCAGCGACCTGCGCGAGTTGATGGCCATGTGCGACCGCATTGGCGTGATGCACGATGGCGAGCTGGTCGCCGTGTTTGAGCGCGGCCACTGGAGCGACCAGCAACTGCTGGCCGCCGCGTTTGGCAATGTGGATGCGGCCCCGTCTGCCCACCCGGCAGCACAGGCTGCCACCCCCGAATAAAAGAGCAGGCAAGAGGACCCAGCCATGACCACCCCCCTTTCCGCGCCGCCGAGCGCGCCCACCCCATCCGCCACCACCAGCCCCAAGCTGTCTTCTGGCCCTATGCAGGCCTGGGGCACCTATGTGGGCCTGCTGCTGGTGCTGGCCGCCATGGTCGCGCTGTTCAGTTTTTTGAGCGAGTATTTCTGGAGCCAGGAAACCTTTGTCACCATCGCCAACGAGATCCCCGCACTGGCGGTGATGGCCGTGGGCATGACCTTTGTGCTGATTTTGGCGGGCATTGACCTGTCGGTGGGCTCGGTGCTGGCGCTGTCGGCCGCCGTGGCGGCCCAGGCCATCCTGGTCTGGGGCCTCAACCCCTGGGCCGCTGGCGCCTTGGGCTTGCTGTGCGGTCTGCTTTGCGGTGCGGTGCTGGGCTCTATTTCGGTGGCCTGGCGCTTGCCCAGCTTCATTGTCTCGCTGGGCATGCTCGAAGCCTTGCGCGGCGCTGCCTACCTGGTTACCGACTCGCGCACCCAGTATGTGGGCGATGCGATCTCGGGTCTGGCTGCGCCCATTGCCCAGGGTGTCTCGGCCGCCTTTGTCATCGCCATCGTAGTGGTGGTGCTGGGCCAGATTGTGCTCACCCGCACCGTGTTTGGCCGCTATGTGGTGGGCATCGGCACCAATGAAGAGGCCATGCGCCTGGCGGGTATCGATCCGCGACCCATCCGCATTCTGGTATTTGCGCTGACCGGCTTGCTCGCCGGCCTGGCAGGCCTGATGCAATCGGCCCGCCTGGAGGCCGCTGACCCCAATGCTGGCAGCGGCATGGAGCTGCAGGTGATTGCCGCCGTGGTGATTGGTGGCACCAGCCTGATGGGCGGGCGCGGCTCGGTGATCGCGACCTTCTTTGGCGTGCTGATCATCGCCGTGCTGGAAGCGGGCCTGGCCCAGATCGGTGCCAGCGAACCTGCCAAGCGCATCATCACCGGCGCCGTGATTGTCGTGGCCGTGATCATCGACACGGTGCGCCAGCGCCGTGCCGCCCACCGGGCCTGACGGTGGTGATGAGCAGTATCAAGGATGTGGCACGCCTGGCGGGCGTGTCCGTCACCACCGTCTCGCATGTGCTCAACAAGACGCGCTCGGTGCTACCGGCCACGCAAGAGCGTGTGCAGGAGGCCGTGCAGACCCTGGGCTATGTGCCCAGCGCCGTGGCGCGCAGCCTCAAGATCAATGCCACGCACACCATCGGCATGCTGGTGCCGGACAACTCCAACCCCTACTTTGCCGAGCTGGTACGCGCGGTAGAAGACGCCTGCTTTGCCGCAGGCTACGCGCTGCTGCTGTGCAATACCGACAACCATGCCGGACGCCAGCAGGTCTACCTGGATGTGCTGTCGCAAAAGCGGGTCGATGGCCTGATCGTGGCCTCGACCAGCGATGATGCGCTGATGTCCCAGCACCTGGCGCAAACCGCACTGCCGATGGTGCTGATCGACCGGGCCATTGTCGGCCTGGATCGCCCCTGCGTGCAGACCGACCATGTGCAAGGCGGCATGCTGGCCACCCAGCACCTGATGGGCCTGGGTCGCAAGCGCATTGCCTGCCTGGGCGGTCCGCAGGATCTGCAGTCCAGCGAGCAGCGCGTGCAGGGCTGGCGCCAGGCGCTGCAGCTGGTGGGCCTGCCCGCAGATTTGCTGGTGCATGGTGATTTCACCGCCAATGGCGGCTATGTGGCGATGCGGCGCCTGCTGCGCGACCATCCAGCCGACCGGCCCACGGCCGTGTTTGCCTGCAACGACCTGATGGCCATGGGCGCGCTGCGCGCCGTGCATGAAGCGGGCCTGCAGGTGCCCCGTGATGTGGCCGTGGTGGGTTATGACGATATCGAACTGGCCGGTTACACCCAGCCGGCGCTGACCACGGTGGCCCAGCCCACCCAGGCCATGGCCGAGCAGGCGCTGGCCTGGCTGCTAGAACGCATCCAGCTGGGCCGCAGCACGGAGCCGGTAGAGGCCGCGACGCAGCTGCTGGTGCCAGCCCTGGTGACCCGGGAGAGCAGCAGGGCAACGGCCCGGGCCGCCGTGCCGATTGTGAGTGGAGAAACCCTGTGAATGTGCCTATCTTGAGCCAGGCCCCCCGTATCGTGGTGCTGGGCAGTTTGAACATGGACCTGGTGCTGCGCGTGCCGCATATGCCGCGCGCCGGCGAGACCATGCTGGGCCAGTCGCTCAGCCAGGTGCCGGGTGGCAAGGGCGGCAACCAGGCCGTCAGCTGCGCGCGCCAGGGTGCGGCCGTCAGCCTGCTGTCCTGCGTGGGCGAGGACGCCTATGCCGACCAGCTGCTCGCTGGCCTGGTGGCCGACCATATCGACGTGCAGCATGTGCAGCGCAGCGCGCGCGATGCCACGGGCGTGGCCGTCATCAGCGTGGACGACAGTGCCCAGAACCAGATTGTGGTGGTGCCCGGCGCCAATCTGCGGCTGCAGGTGAGCGAGCCCGTGCTGCGCCCGCTGCTGCAGGATGCCGCCTATGTGGTGCTGCAGTTCGAGACCCCCATGCAGGAGGTGGACCAGGCCTTGCGCAGCGCGCGCGCCGTGGGCTGCAAAACCGTGCTCAACCCCTCGCCGGTGCAGCCCTTGCCCGATGCCTGGTGGCCGACCATCGATGTGCTGGTGGTCAACGAAGCCGAGGCGGCCCAACTGAGTGGCAGCGAGGTGGACAGCCCCGAGAGCGCAGCCCGTGCCGCCCGCTGGCTGCAAGCCAAGGGCGCAGGCCAGGTCGTGGTGACCCTGGGCAGCCAGGGCGCCGTTTGCTGCGATGCGAACTCGCCAGCGGGTGCCGAAGCCCCCGCCCATTGGCACCGTGCCCCCCAGGTGCAGGCGGTCGATACCACCGCTGCGGGCGACACCTTTTTGGGCGCGCTCACCGTGCAGCTGGCCTCCGGTGCCAGCCTGGACGAGGCCACGCAGTGGGCCATCCGCGCCGCTGGCATCTGCGTCACCCGCGCTGGCGCGCAGCCGTCCATCCCCTTTCATGCCGAGGTAGCGACCCGCACCGAAGCCAGCCCCTGGAGCCCCGTATGAAGCGTGCTGCGCTGTTGAATATCGAGTTGTCGCAAATCATCGCCGCGATGGGCCATGGCGATATGTTGGTAATTGGCGATGCCGGCCTGCCGGTGCCCCCCGGCGTGCGCCGCGTGGACCTGGCCGTGGCGCGGGGCGTGCCGAGCCTGGACCAGGTGCTGCAGGCCGTGCTTAGCGAGCTGCAGGTGGAGACCGCCATCGTGGCCCATGAGTGCCTGGACGGCCAGCGGCAACTGCCGGCCTGGTACCAGCAGCGCCAGGCAGATGGCTTGCCCAGCGCGCCGCAATGCGTCTCGCACGAAGAATTCAAGGCCATGAGCCGCCAGGCCGTGGCCGTGGTGCGTACCGGCGAGTGCACGCCGTATGCCAATATCGCGCTGCGCTCGGGCGTGGCGTTCTGAGCGCGTTGGTATAAAAAAGGGCCTCGGCCAGTCGGCGAGGCCCTGTATGGAGCGCTTGAACTGCTGTCAAACGCTGGGCGGGGGCAGCGACTCCGCCAAGGCCGGGCGGGCCAGCGGTGCCAAAGGCAGGCGCAGCACAAATACCGCGCCACCGCCTTCACGGCCCTCGCAATGCACCGTGCCTTCATGGCGTTCCGCAATCGAGCGCACCAGGGCCAGGCCCAGGCCCACACCGCCATGGCGCTCGCTGGCGCCGGGCATGCGGTAGAAGGATTCAAAAATACGTTCACGCTGGTCAGGCGGCACACCAGGGCCCCGGTCAGCCACGCGGATTTCAGCAAACGCGCCTTGCTTGTCCAAAAACAGCGTGATCGGGCCCTGGGAGTAGCGGCGGGCGTTTTCCAGCAGGTTGCGCACGGCGCGGCGCAGCAGCTTGGCAATGCCGCGCACCTCGATCACATCGCCATGCATGTCGGCGACTTCCAGGTCCGCCTCGACGCGGGCGCATTCTTCGGCGCACAGGCCGATGATGTCGATCATCTCGGTGCTGCCCATATCCGCCTCGCGGGCGCCCAGGCGACTGGCCAGCAGGATTTCGTCGACCAGCTGGTCCAACTCGGCGATATTGCGCTGGATCTCTTGCTTGAAGGTGGGCGAGGGCTTGTCACCCATCAGCTCCACGCCCATGCGGATGCGGGTCAGGGGGCTGCGCAGCTCATGCGAGGAGTTGGCCAGAAGCGATTTGTGCGATTGCACCAGGGCCTCGATGCGGGCGGCAGCGGCATTGAACTGCTGGGCCAGGTCGCTGACCTCGTCATTGCCACGCACATCGAGCCGCACCGACAGGTCGCCATCGCCAAACTGCTTGACGCCTTTGCGCAGCGCTTCGAGCCGGCCCATCAGGCGCCGGATGATGGGGAACACGCCAACGACCACCACCACGCCAATGAGGCCCAGCATCCAGAAGAAACCAAAAGGCGGCTTGACCCAGAACCACCAGGGGCTCAGGTTGGGCGGCGGTGGGCGGTGGCCTTCACCCCGGCCCGAGCGGCGCTGCAGCTCCATTTCGTAGGCGCGGCCCTGGTCGTCCTCGATCAGGTAGAGCACCAGCTCGCTGGGATCGCCGGGCTGGCGCACCGCCTCGCCATGCAGCAGCACCGTGCCATCGGCACTGCGGATCAGCAGCTCACGCGCGGGCGGCTGCATGGGCGTGGCATTTTTCTCCGCAGCCGCTTGCCAGGCCCAGCCAATCACCAGGATCAGCACGGCCACGCCGCCCACCACGGTGAGCCAGATGCGCAGGTAAAGCCGCTCGGCGAAGTATTTGTACAGATGCATGCGGAGGAAGAAGCGCTAGGCCGGGGCCTCAGTCCTGCTGTTTGGCGAACACGTAGCCGACACCGCGCACGGTCAGAATGCGGCGTGGATTTTTGGCATCGGCCTCGATGGCGGCGCGGATGCGGCCCATGTGCACATCGATGGAGCGGTCAAAGGCCTCCAGCTCGCGGCCACGCACGGCTTCCATGATCTGGTCGCGGCTGAGGACGCGGCCGGCGCGCTCGGCCAAGGTGACCAGCAGGTCAAACTGGTAGCTGGTCAGGTCGGCCGCCTTGCCGCTGATGGTGACGGCGCGGGCATCGCGGTCGATTTCCAGGCTGCCAAAGCGCAGCACTTGGCTGGCGGGGGCTGCGGCGCTGCCACCATCCACACGGCGGCGCAAAATGGCGCGGATGCGGGCGAGCAACTCGCGCGGCTCAAAGGGCTTGGGCAGGTAGTCATCGGCGCCCACTTCCAGGCCAATGACGCGGTCCATCGGGTCGCCCTTGGCGGTGAGCATGAGGATGGGCACCTGGGCGGCGGCGCCGCTCAGGGTGCGGATACGGCGGCAGACTTCCAGGCCGTCGAGATCGGGAAGCATCAAATCGAGGATCACCAGGTCGGGCGACTGGCCGTTGGCCGGGTCCTGCAAGGCCGCCAGGCCGCTGGCGCCATCGGCCATGTGGCTGACCTGCAGCCCCGACTGGGCCAGATACTCGCTCACCATATTGGCCAGACGCTCGTCATCTTCGATCATCAACAGTTGGTGGGTATGCATGGCAGTCATGGTTATGGGCGGGTGGTCCCGCAGATTTTGCTATAGAGGGCCATCGTGGCACGCTGGGGTCGAGCCGGATTGTCCCCGCCGTAAAGTTTGGTAAACCGCGCCCGTGCCATGGCAACGTCTTCAGGACTTGCCCGGCACCGGCGTGATACGCGATGCCAGCCACACCAGCACCAACACCGGCAGCCCCAAGAGCGCCGTGGACACAAAGAACTGCGCATAGCCAAAATGGTCCACATAGACGCCCGAGAAACCGGCAATCCACTTGGGCAGCAGCATCATCATCGAGCTGAACAGTGCGTATTGGGTGGCTGAGTAGTTCACATTGGTGAGGCTCGACAGATAAGCGATGAAGGCCGCCGAGGCGATGCCGCCGGCCAGGTTGTCAGCCGACACCACGGCAATCAGGCCCACCAGGTCATGGCCACGGGTGGCCAGCCAGGCAAACAGCAGGTTGCTGCCAGCAGACAGCACGGCGCCCAGCATCAGCACCCGCATCACGCCGATGCGCATGGAGATCACGCCACCAATAAAGGCACCCACCAAGGTCATGATGACGCCAAAGATCTTGCTGACCGAGGCGACCTCGGCCTCGGTATAGCCCATGTCCACGTAAAAAGGGTTGGCCATGATGCCCATCACCACGTCCGAGATGCGGTAGATCGCAATCAAGGCCAGAATCAGCGCCGCATGCCAGCCATAGCGGCCCAGAAAATCGGCAAAGGGGGCGACCAGCGCTTCTTGCAACCACTGGCCGGCATTGCGGGCCGGGGTCATGGCCTTGGCGGCGGGCTCGGGCGACAGCAGCACGGTGACCACGCCCACCAGCATCGAGGCGGCCATCACCATATACGCAAAGCTCCAGGCCTCGCGCTGGTAGTCGCCCGCGCCTGCTTGCAGGCCCAGCGCCACCAGCCACAGCACACCTGCGCCGGCCCAGATCATCGCGATGCGGTAGCCCGTTTGGTAGGTGGCGGCCAGCGCGGCTTGGCGCTCGGCGTCGGCCGATTCGATGCGGTAGGCATCCAGCGCAATATCTTGTGTGGCTGAGCCAAAGGCCACGGCCAGCGCGCACCAGACCACCGGGTTCAGGTTTTGCTGCGGATCGACCCAGGCCATGCCCAGCAGGCCGGCAATCACCAGGCCCTGGGCCAGCAGCAGCCAGCTGCGGCGGCGCCCCAGCAGCCGGGTGAGGCCCGGCAGCGGCAGCCGGTCGACCAGCGGCGACCAGACCCATTTAAAGGCATAGGCCAGCCCCACCCAGCTGAGGTAGCCAATGGTGCTGCGGTCAATACCGGCCTTGCGCAGCCAAAAAGACAAGGTGCCCAGCACCAGCAGCAAGGGCAAGCCAGCGGAAAAGCCCAGCGCCAGCATGCGCAGGCTGGCGGGCTCGGTGTAGACGCGAAACGTGTCCGCCCAGGAGCGGCGGGCGGCAGGGGAGGTAGCGGGCGAAGAGGTGTCGGCCATGCAGACGGGGCGTGCAGTAAAAAGGGGTGGGCCAGGCCAGGCCCGGGCAATGCGCCAATATACGCTGATCCGCGCTGCTGACCGGGGCAAGCGGGGCAAGCGGGGCAACAAGGGGCCAGTGCCAGCGCTTGGCTACACTGTGCGCTATGCACTGATGCACCGCTGCTGCCATGGCCGACCACTCCCACCACCGCTTGCTGGCTCCTGATTACTCTGTTCGCCATTACGAAGGCGAGCAGCAGGCGCACAGCCATGCGCATGTGCAGCTGCTGTATGCCCTGGCCGGGCGCATGGAGCTGGAGGTAGACGGCAAGGCCGCCTATGTGGATACCGCCAGCGGCGTAGTGATACCGGCCGGTGCCAGCCATGCCTACCTGGCCCAGCGGGGCAGTGCGCTGGCCGTGGTGGATGTGCCCGATGGTGCGAACTTTGCACAGATGCGGCGTTTTGCCGCCCCGCCGCGCGAATGGCTGGCCACCCATGCCTCGGCCTTGACGGTGGCCCAGGCCCATGTGGCCTGGGTGCAGCAAACGCCAGCGCTGCTGCTGCGCCGCGCACTCGATGTACAGGCCATCACTGCTGTAGTGCGGGCCGATCTGGCGGGCGACTGGCGCACCCCGCAGCTGGCAGCCTTGGCCCACCTGAGCCCGCAGCGCTTTCATGTGCGCTGGCAAGAGCTGACCGGCAGCACCCCCCAGCAGTGGCTGCGCGACCTGCGCCTGACCGAAGCCAGCAAAGCCTTGGCAGCCGGCCAGCCGCTGGAGACCACGGCCTTGCGCTGCGGCTACAGCACCGCCAGCGCGCTGGCCTATGCGCTGCGGCGCGATCGCGGCGTGGGCAGCCGCAGCCTGCGCAAGGGCGCGGGCGGTTGATGCGCTGGGCAGCACCGGCACAAGCGTTTCTCGACATTTGCCCAGGCCCGGTCGCGGCACCATAGCGGCATGACACAGACTTCCAGCGTTATGGCATCCCCAGCCCCTTCTTCCTTTTTCAGCGCCTCCGCCCAGGGCATTGCCTTGGTGGCTATTGCGGGTGTGCTGTGGGGCACCAGCGGCACGGCGCAGTACCTGGGTGCGGCAGGGCTGTCGCCGTTCTGGGTAGGCGCGGCGCAGCTGGCGGTGGCAGCACTGTTTTTGGGGCTGAGCCTGCTGTGGGCCCGGCGCGGCAACACGGGCAGCCTGGTGCTGCGCCCCCGCCAGGCGGGGCTGCCGCTGTCCTCGTTTTTCTGGGCATCACTGGGCATTGGTGGCTACAGCGTGTTCTTCTACGCCGGCTTGCAGATGGCGGGCGTGGGCGTGGGCACGGCGGTGGCCATTGGCAGCAGCCCCATCTGGGCGGGTCTGTTGCAGGCGGTGGTGCTGCGCGCGCCGCTGTCGCCCTTGTGGTGGCTGGGCACCTTGGTCAGCGTGGCTGGCGGCGTGGCCATGGTGATGGGCGAGGGCTCCAGCAGCCAGGTCTCCTGGCCCGGGCTGGCGCTGTGCCTGCTGGCGGGGCTGTCCTATGCCGGCTATGCGCTGGTCAACAAGCGCCTGGTCAGCCATATGCCCCCCAAGGTGGTGAACTTCTATGTATTCAGCGGCGCTGCGCTGCTGGCGCTGCCGGTGGCCGCGCTGTATGCAGGCCTGCCGCAGTGGAGCCTGTCTGCCGTGCTGGTGGTCGTCTATCTGGGAGCTGTTGTCTCGGGCATTGCGCACTTACTGTTCTCGATGGGCCTGCGCCATATCTCCGGGCCCACCGGTGTAGCGCTCAGCCTGATTGAACCGGTGGCGGCCTTTGTGCTAGCCGTGTGGATTGTGGGCGAGCACCAGCCCTGGGTGGCTTGGGTGGGGTTGGCGGCGGTGTTGTTGGGGCTGTGGGTGGTCGTGAAAGCCGAGATGCGAGGCTGATCTTCAGGTCACTTATCTGCTGGTGCAGCCTGCATGCCCGGCGATAGAATAGTGCTCTTGCCACCACGGACTGCGTTTGCTGCCCTAGTATGACCTTGCCAGAAGCTACTTACCAACTGGATGACGCTGTATGGTCGCGGGTCTTGAAGCAAGAGCTGGCTAGCCAGCTCCAGGGCCAGTCGCTGGTCTTTCTGTGTGGTGACGCCGCCGGCCAGACGCACCAGATTTCGCTGTTGGTGACGGCTTTTGAACTGCAAAGCCGAGCCGTCCCAGGCATGGCTGCATTCCGGCTCAATTTCCAGGGCCCGCCTGCGCCCAGCTTGCCCAGCCAGACCTACCGTGCGCGCCATGCGGACTGGGGCGACTTTGCCATTATGTTGTCCGCCACCGGGGCCGATGCACAAGGCGTGTACTACGAAGCCCAATTCAGCCATGCACTCTGAGCTGCCTGCGGCCCTGCAGCTGGGTAGCTTGCAGCTGCGCCAGGCGCAAGCATCAGACACAGCGTTTTTGCGCACGCTCTACCGCGATGTGCGCAGCGATGAGCTGGCGCTCACCGGCTGGCCCCCCGAGGCGATGGATGCCTTTTGCCAGTCGCAGTTTGATTTTCAAAGTCAGCACTACCGCAGCTACTACCCTGAGGCGCTGCATTACCTGGTTGAGCAGGGTGGCCTGCCTGTAGGGCGGCTGATCGTGGATGACAGCCCGGATGCACTGCGGGTGGTCGATATCTCGCTGATGGCGGCGCAGCGCGGCCAAGGGCTGGGCAGCCTGCTGATGCACTGGCTGTGTGAACGCGCCGATGCGCAGTGGCAGCCGCTGGCGCTGAGTGTGGAGCCCCAAAACCGGGCGCGCCATTTATATCTGCGGCTGGGCTTTGTGCAGCTGCCAAGTGATGGGCTGTACTGGACCATGCGCCGTGAACCTACCAAGACGGAGCCTGCCGAATGACCGGCCGCCCCGATCCCGCTGCCTCCATCTTTCCACCCGGCCAAGCGCTGACACCTGCCCAGCGCGCTGCGCTGATGGGCCATGCGCCCTGCTGCATCTGGCTCACGGGCTTGTCGGCCTCGGGCAAGACCAGCCTGGCCCATGCGCTGGAGCGGGCCTTGCACCAGCGCGGTTGCCATACCTATGCGCTCGATGGCGACAACCTGCGCCAGGGGCTCAATGCCGATCTGGGCTTTAGCGCCGAGGCGCGGGCAGAGAATATCCGCCGCATGGCCCATGTGGCGCGGCTGATGGTCGATGCGGGCCTGGTGGTCATCGTGGCTGCCATCTCGCCCTTTGCGGCAGACCGGGCACAGGCGCGGGCCTTGTTTGCGCCCGGGGCCTTTGTCGAGGTATTTGTCGATACGCCCTTGGCCGTATGTGAGGCACGCGATCCCAAGGGCTTGTATGCCCGCGCCCGGCGTGGCGAGCTGCGCGACTTTAGCGGTATCGACAGCCCTTATGAGCGGCCGAAGCAGCCAGAGTTGCATTTGCAGGGTGCATGCCTAGCACCCGAGGACGCGCTGGGCACCGTGTTGGCATATCTGGATGCGCAGGGCTTGGCGCAAATGCGGCCCGGCTGAGCGCGCCGCTGGAAAAACGCCCAACGCTCAGTTGCGCGAGGGGTAGATGCCTTCCAATGCAATGATGAAATTCAAGCCCAAATAGGGTTGCATGTTGGGGAAAGGCTGCGATCCGCCTGCGATTCCAACGTTAACGGTTGATGTACCACCTAAGGAGACGGTTGTACCTGCATTAGCTGCTTCAATGTACTGCGCATCTCGCTGGTTGGATTGCGCCAGCAGGGAGCCCGCAGCCGGCGTTTGCAATGTACCTGCAGAGGTGCTAGCTGCAGGGCCGCTGGTGGTAGTAGCGGTGTGGTTGTGCATAGGCATATTCTGGATGGTCAAAGAGGTATTTGGCGTGCCTCCCACTTGACCCCAGACGAATAGATCAAGCCCGGGTCCTTGTCCCGTACCCAGTGGCACCCGACCGCGTAAATCGGGTAGTGCAAAGGTAGTCTGTCCATTACCACCATAGGTGGTCCCCAGGAGGGAAAATAGTGCCGTATTTTGGGAAATAGCTATTAGCTGACCATTGCAAAAAGCCCATCCTCGTGGGGCAAAACTACCTCCGAAGATAGTGATCAGGCCCATAAACGCATCCATGGTCGGTTCCTTTGATGTTGTTAAGTTTGAAGATAGCCATTCAACCATCCGCTCAAAAGAGGGGTGGCGTGGCGGCTGGATAGAGAGGTGATAGTGGCGATTGTGCTTGAGGAAACGGTGCGCGGCCCCAGCAATTCCGCCATCCTCCAGGCCTGGTGCAAGCCTGAAGAGGAAGGAAGCTGGCCCGTCTTTTCGAGAGCCGCAGCAATGCTGTAGCCCGCTTCAGCGCCCAGCAAAGCCGCAGCTGTCCACGGCAATCCAGCCTGCTCAAAGCGATGTTGCCAAACAGGCTCGGCGTTGGCAGCCGTAGTCCAGGATCCGACTGTCACGGTGTTGCTGCCGGTATGCAGGTCAGCCAGCCATGGAAAACCAGCCAAGCTCCACGCACCTTGCGGCTGCACCCGCCACCAGCGGGCAAAGCGCGCCAGTTGTTGGCCGGAGTACAAGGCTACGACGGCATCGGGCTGGTGGTTGAAAAGCGTAGTGCGCAGGCCGTCGAATTCCTCGCTCTGCGGTCCATACTGCCCCACATGGCGAGCAACCACCCGCCCCCCCAGCGCCCGGTAGGCATGCTCGAAGCTATAGACAAAGTCATAGCCGCCTTCCATCTGCCCAACAGCCAGCACGGCGCGAGGCCCTAGCTGTTGGTAAACGGCCTGCGCCAGCTGCGCAGCGCTGCCGCACAAGTCCAGGCTATGGCGCACGACAGCCTGGGGCTGACCAGGCTTGGCGGCGGCAGGCAGATCGGCGCCGGTATCGCTGGCCCACAGTGGCAAGCCCAGGGGCTGTGCATGGGCGGCTACTTTGGCTTCGACGGTGGGCGGCATCCAGCCGACAACACCATGCAGCTGGGGCAGCTGATCCATCGCAGCCATGATGCTGCGGGCGGCGCGGTTGGGGGTGGGTGGGGCCTCCACCCAGTGCAGCTGTACAGCGACCTCGGGACGCTGGGCCAGGCCCAGCTCCAGGCCCCGGCGGTAGTCCGAGCCCAGATCGGCCACTTTGTGCGACTGGGGAGCGACGGCCAGCAGTTGCCAGGCCTTGGAGGCCAGTGCATCAGGGGCAAGCGCCTGCGCAGCGCCCCAGCCGCCTGCGGTGCTGACGGCCACACTGGTGGAGGCGAGAAAATGGCGTCTTGGGATCATGGTCATATAGCGGCCTCGGTGAGAGTCTCTGCGCGGTCATGGGCTTCGCACCGGGCCCGTAATTGCTGGTAATGGGGGGCCATCCATTGCTCGGCCAGCGCGCGCAGTGCGGCGTTGGCCTTGGCATGTTTGTCATTGGTGTCCTGGGCAAAGGGCTCATGGGGCCGTTTGCCGTGGCGCGACAGGCGCTCGCGCAGGGCGCGCATCGCATGGGCATCGGGCTGCCAAGCCAGCCGTGGCAGCACCAGCTGCTCGATGGCCTCGGGCAGTTGGGCATGGTCCAGCACCAGCGCTTGCGCCGGATCGGCCACGCGCGCCATGTCCGCATAAATGCGGCCCAGCATGCGGGCGCAGTACTGCTCGGGCAGCATCGTGGCCTGCTCCAGCAGGTTCAGGCCTGGCAGGCCAAAGCTGGGGCCAAAGGCGCCGGGCACCAGGTAAAAGGCGCGCTCCTGCATTTGCGACACCAGCACGGCCAGCGGCTCGCGGGTCAAAAATACCGGCAAGGCCTGGGGCCAGGCCTGCATCAGCAGCGGGGCCTGGTCCGTGTTCCAGGCGTCGATCTTGAGGCTGGCCGATTGCAGCGCGGGGCTGGCCGCATCGCTGCGCTGGGCCCAGGCGCTCATCCAGGCGCGCAAGGCGGCAATGGCTTGCGCGGGACTGAGCCAGCCGTTGACCAGCGCTTCGCGCAGCAAAAAATCCACCGGTGGTGGCTCAGACATCGCCAGGTGGTGGGCACTTTGCGCCAGGGCCTGGGGAAACAAGGTGGAGCCGCAGCGCGAGACATGGAAGACCAGCAGGCAGGGCGCGATTCCCGGCGACTGCGCATGCCAGGCCAGCAGCGCATCCAGCGGCGTCTGGCGGCGAAAGGCCTGGTTGAACGGGGTGCTGAGCAGCGGTTTGAGGCTCTCTTGGTAGAAGGGCGCGCGCAACGGGGCATCGCCCAGGCGCGCCCAGTCCACCATGACTTGGGTTCCATCCCAGTACAGCCGAACGGGCCTCCAGCCCTGGAGTGTCAGAGCATCCATTGGGCATTCCAGGCGCGGCGCCCGGCCCTCATCGCCGATTCCACATCGGAGGCATCAAACACCAGGCCCTGGGCCTGGCCCAGCTCCATGCTGCGGGCGCTGAGGCTGGCCAGATCCGGGCAATCTGCCAGTGCATCGGCCATGGATTTTTGTGCAAACACGCGCTGGCGAAACTGCGCAAAGGCCAGCCAGGGGTCGCCATCATCTGGTGCTGGCTCGCCTTGGTCACCGGCGGCAAAGGCTTGCGCCAGGCGCTCGTCGACCAGCGCATCGGCCACCAGGTGGATGCGTGCCTTGCCGCTGCGGTTGCGCACGCGGTGGGGCTGGGAGACATCGGTGTACCAGCATTCGCCCACGCGCATGGGTATGCGCTGGCCACCCAGGTGGAAAAACACCCGCTCTTCGGTCTGCAAGGGGATGTGCAGCCGGGCATCGCCCTGGGCGGCGCACAGGCCTGCATCCGTATGCTCCATGATTTCGCTATCGGGCTGCAGGCGCATCAGGCGCACCGATTTCCACTGCAGGCCCAGGCTGTGCAGCATGTCTGCAATGGCCGGGCAGGCCTGCAGCGCTTCGCAGTCTGCATAAGCGCCAGCGTCGGCATCCATGGGCATGATGTCGGACGGGGCCTGCGCCGTGGCCCGCAAGGCCAGGGCCTGCCAGCCGCCGTCGTGCCGGCCTTGGTTGAAATGCATGCGCCACAAGGATTCGGGCAGCTGTTGGGCTTGTTGCAATGCCGCTGCTACCTCCAGGCGCCAAGGCAGGCGCATGGTGGTGATGCCCTGCAGGCGCAGACCCTGGCGGGGCTGGGCTTGCAGGCAGGGAGCGGCTGCTGTGCTCATGGCTTTACGGGGCGCAAATCGCGTAGGCTTTGCAAGTCAAAGAGGTGTCGCCCTTGAACGAGTTCAGCACCTGCACCGACCAGCCTCGGGCGCTGCCGCCGCAGCTGGCGGGCGTGCCCGGTGCACTGACCGAAACGCGAACGTCGAAAGCAGCATTGCCGGGTTGTGTGCTAGAAGCTGAATGCCCGCCTCCGAGCACCTGCTCGCCAGCGCTGCAGCAGGCCACTGCCTGGCACAACTCACCCGTGCCGCTGGCTTCGACCGTGTGGACAGCGGCAATCGCGCCGGTTGCGCCTGTGGGGCCTGCTGGACCCACGGGGCCAACAGGGCCCTGAACGCCAATGGCGCCTGGGTTGCCAGTAGGTCCTGCAGGACCCACGGATCCGGTAGCGCCGGTCGCTCCGGCCGGGCCCACCGCACCTGTAGCGCCAGTGGGACCCGCAGGTCCGGCAGGGCCTACAGGGCCGGTGGTACCAATGGGGCCGGTCGCGCCCACAGGGCCAGCAGCGCCAGTGGGACCGGCAGGGCCCGCCGGGCCGGTGGTGCCGATGGGGCCCGCCGCACCGGTGGGACCTACAGCGCCGGTGGGACCGGCTGGCCCGATAGGACCGGTTGCGCCAATAGGGCCGACAGCACCTTGAGGGCCTACAGGGCCGGCTGGGCCTGTATCGCCTGTGCCAATCCCAGCGGCACAGCGCAGCAAACGGCCCGTGGCGGGGTCCATGCACAGCTGCTCAGTGCCGGTGGCCGGCGCGCTGGGCAGCGGCGGGGCATAGGTCTCGCCAGTGCCCTGCACCCGGAACAGATCCTGGTTGGCCTGGCCCTTGATGACAAAGCCCGAGCCTGCCGCCGGTTTGAAGCTGGTATCAGCGGACCAGGCGGCGCTTGCAGCCAGGGCCATGATGCCGCCGGCCAGCCAACGGCTGTGGAAGAAGGAGGTGACGAGGTTCATGGCTGGGTTCTCAGAAAAGAGCGGATGCGGGCAGAGCGCAAGGCGCCCCAAGACAGAATCGAGAGCAGCAGGGCCAGGCTGGCCGTCCAGCCCAGGCCAGACACCGGCACCGGTACGGCGGCGGTGCTGGGCGGTGGGCCGACGTAGACATTGACCAGGTTGACGTTCTGCTGGCTGACCTGGGCGCCGGGACCCAGGGTGAAGGTCGCGGGCTGGCCGGCAGCGGTGACGATCTGCAACGGTTGGCCAGGCTGGCCTTGCAGCACCAGGCTGCCAGTGACCACGATATTGGCGCCGTTGGGCAGCACAAAGCTTTGGCCGTTGTTGGAGCTGAGGGTGAGGTTGGCGACAGTGGTGACACCTGTAACCGTGATGCTGGCCCCGGGTGCGGCGCAGGATCCATCAAACACCATGGCGCTGGCCGCTGCGTTCAAGGTTCCCTGGTTGCGAAAGTCGGAGCCCAGTTGGATGCTGCCCTGGGCATCGAGAACGCCACCGGCGGCGATCAAGAAAGCGCCAGCGTTTTGCAGCGAGCCCCCATCCAAGGCGTAAGTGCCTGCGATCGTGACGGCCTCGCAGCCCATATCCTGGCTGCCTCCGCCAAGACTGCCTTCAGAGCCAGCAGGGATGTCCATCTGCGCGTGTGCAGCAGAGGCAAGGCCGACCGCGAGAGTCGCGGCAGCAAAAAAACGGAGGTTAGGCATGGGCGGGCCTGTTTTGCTTTGAAGCAAAATGTAATTAGGTGTCAATTTGTACCAGAGCGAAACATTGTTTGCAATTCATTTATTAAATATATTTATGGGCATGGCAAGCAAAATGATATTTGGGGCTAAAACCGGTGTGCAATCATCGCGATTTCATGATTGGAGTTCGAATGCCAGAGCTGCCCGACCCTTTACCCCTGTTGAGCTGCGCCTGCCACGGGCGCCGCGCCTGGCTGCAGACCTTGGTGGCTGGGGCTGCAGTGGCTGGCGCGGGCACCGCATGGGCCCAGGTGGATGTGGGCAAGTCCTCGGCGCTGCGCAAGCTGGTGCCCGCTGAGACGCTGGAGCAGGCGGCCCAGGAACAGTACGCGCAGCTGCTGGCACAGGCCAAGCAGCAGGGCGCGCTGGCAGGGCCGGGCAATGCCCAGCTGCAGCGGCTGCAAACGATTGCCCAGCGCCTGATTGCGCAGGCCCAGGTCTGGAACCCGCGCGCCAAGGACTGGCGCTGGGAGGTGAACCTGATTGGCAGCAAGCAGATCAACGCCTTTTGCATGCCCGGCGGCAAGATCGTGTTCTACACCGGCCTTATTGACCAGCTCCAGCTCAGCGACGATGAGATTGCGATGGTCATGGGCCATGAGATGGCGCATGCGCTGCGCGAACATTCGCGCGAGCAACTGGCCAAGACCCAGGCGACGGGCCTGGGCATACGCCTGGGGGCTGCCATTTTTGGCCTGGGCGATATGGGTACCGCCGCAGCCAACCTGGGCGGCCAGCTGCTGACCCTCAAGTTCAGCCGCTCTGATGAATCGGATGCCGATCTGGTCGGGCTGGAGATCGCCGCCCGCGCTGGCTACGCACCGCAAGCGGCCGTGACCCTGTGGGAGAAGATGGGCGCAGCGACCGGCAAGGGCGGCATTGGTTTTCTCTCAACCCACCCGACCGGGCCAGACCGCATCTCCAGCCTGCAGGCCAATGTACCCAAGGTGCAAGGCCTCTACGAGCGCGCCCGTAGATAAAACGAACGCAGATCTACGGCGCCTGAGCTGCCTCGGGTGTGTGTGCCAAAGCAGCAACGCATGCGAAGCGGCCCCACGGGGGATCGCGTCGCCAGCCTCTTCTTGTAATAGATCCTCAACACGTTCTGAGCGCAGCGTCTCAGGTCCCGCCCACATAGGGATTGCTCTGGCGCTCTCGGCCAAAGCTGCTCTCGGGGCCGTGGCCGGGAATGAACACGGTGGCATCGCCCATGGGCCACAGCCGCTGGGTGATGGAGTCGATCAGCTGCTGGTGGTTGCCCTGGGGGAAATCGGTGCGGCCAATGCTGCCGGCAAACAGCACATCGCCCACAAAGCAGCGCGTGATTTGCGGCGCATGGAAGACCACATGGCCAGGGGTGTGGCCGGGGCAGTGGCGCACCTGCAGGGTCTCCTGCCCGATGCTGACGCTATCGCCATCCTGCAGCCAGCGCGTGGGCGTAAAGCTTTGGGCGGGCGCAAAGCCAAACATCTGGCTTTGCTGGGGCAGGCCATCAATCCAGAACTGGTCGCCCGGGTGGGGACCGATGATCGGCAGCCCGCGCTGCTCGGCCAGCTCGCCCGCGCCACCGGCATGGTCGATATGCGCATGGGTGAGCCAGATGGCTTTGAGCTGCAAGCCCAGGCGCTCGATCTCGGCCTCGATCCGGTCCAGATCACCACCTGGATCGATGACGGCGGCCTCCATCTGCTGGTCGCACCAGACCAGGGAGCAGTTTTGCTGAAAAGCGGTGACAGGAATCGTGTGGTAGTGGAGCATGGCAAGGGTGTGGTGCGGACAGCAATGTGCCGTAACAGCCCCAGTAAGGGGGCAGGCGCAAGCGACAGAGCCCTATTGTGCGGCAACCGGACTTTGAAAAATCCCTACACCGGGCGACGGCGGTGGTTTGTAAAATCACTACGTCCCATCCAGATTTGTCTCCTTCTTCAGCCACTCTCTTTGCTTGTTTATGCCCAGACCCTCTGCCTTGCCGCGCACCGATTGGGTCATGCGAAGTGCTCCTTCAGAAAGCCTGGAGCGCATCGAGGCCTGGTTCCAAGGCAGCGCCTACGCCATGCACCGCCACGATACCTATGCCATCGGGCGCACCTTGGCAGGCGTGCAGAGCTTCAACTACCGGCGCGGGCGCCGGGACAGCACCGCAGGCAGCACCCTGGTGCTCCACCCCGACGAAGCGCATGACGGACAAGCGGGTACGGACGAGGGCTTTCGCTACCGCATGGTCTATGTGGAGCCTGCGCTGATACAGGACATCCTGGGCGGCAGCGCCCTGCCTTTTTTGGAAGGCGGCATCACCAACGATCCAGCGATATCGGCCGCCGCCAAGGCTTTGCTGCAAGGCGTGGGGGATGTCGTCGAGCCGCTGGAGCAAAGCGATGCACTGGCGCAGCTGGCCCATGCCTTGGCCGCTGCCACCGGCGGGGCGGGCAGGCGGCGCGCCAAAGGCAAGGGCGACTACCAGGCCGCCCGCCGCGCGCGTGACTACCTGCTGGCCCATGCCACCGGGGTGGTAGCGCTCGATGAACTGGAAGCGGCCACCGGCCGCGACCGCTGGAGCCTGTCCCATGACTTCCGCATGTTCTACGGCACCAGCCCCTACCGTTACCTGACCATGCGCCGGCTTGATGCCGTGCGGCGCCTGCTGCTGGCGGGCCTATCGCTGGCGGCTGCCGCGCAGGATGCTGGCTTTGCCGACCAAAGCCATATGACGCGGCATTTTCTGAAGACCTTTGGCCTTACGCCGGGGCGCTGGCTGCAGGTCATGGGCAACATGCCCCGCGCCTGAACACGCGGCCACAAACGATCAATACCTTTTGGCTGTGCTTGCCTAAGCTGGGCGCTGTTCTCAACGCTTGAAGCAAGACCATGTCAGAAAATATCCACCCAACTTCCGCCACCACGAGCCGTGGCCAAGGCCAGTCCATTAATCTGCTGGACAAGATCGCGCTGCTGGACGCCCACTGGCAGCCACGCGTGGTCGCAGAAATGAACGACTACCAGTTCAAAGTCGTCAAGATCGCTGGCGAATTTCTGTGGCACCAGCACAGCGATACCGATGAGACCTTTATCGTCCTCGATGGCCAGCTGCGCATCGACCTGCGGGACGCCAGCGGTGACATCCGCGCCATCCACCTGCAGGCCGGCCAGATGGCTGTCATCCCCCAAGGCCTGGAGCACAAGCCCTGCGCGCTGTCAGAGGTCAAGCTGCTGCTCATCGAGCCGCGCGGGGTGGCGAATACGGGGGATGGGGAGGCGGGTGCGCGCACGGTGGCGAATGATCTTTGGGTTTAAGCGGCCAAGCCCTGCCCCTGGCTTGGCCGCTGGGCCTAGGCAAAAATGCGCGTAGCCCAAACCGCCTGCCCGTGATACAAGGGGTTCAGCGCTGCAGGCACGGCCGGGCATACCGGCGCTCTGCAAGCCCCTTGATCCTCTGCACCAGGAGAGCGCGTCCATGTCCAGCACCCCCTTAACAACCACAGCGCCTATGCCGCAGGCGCCGCCCCAATGCATAGGAGTGCCGCGCGAGATATTTCCTGGCGAAAAGCGTGTGGCCACCGTGCCCGCGGTGGTGGAAAAGCTGGTCAAGCTGGGCTTTCGCGTCAGCGTTGCTGCAGGTGCTGGCGAGGCAGCCAGTTTTGGCGATGAAGCCTACCGCGCAGCAGGGGCCCAGGTGCTGCCCAGCGCGGCGATCTGGGCGGGGGCGGATATTCTTTTCAAGCTGCGACCGCCCACTTCTGAAGAAATTGAATGGATGCATGCCGGCCAGATTCTGGTCGGCTTTGTTTGGCCTGCCCAACACCCTGAACTGATGGCGCAACTGGCAGCCAAGGGGCTGACGGTGCTGGCCATGGATGCCCTGCCACGCACGCTGAGCCGTGCGCAGAAGATGGATGCGCTGACCTCGATGGCAGGTGTCAGCGGCTACCGGGCGGTGGTCGAGGCGGCCCATGCGTTTGGGCGCTTTTTCAATGGGCAGATCACGGCGGCGGGCAAGGTGCCGCCGGCGCAGGTGTTTATCGCAGGTGCCGGAGTGGCCGGCTTGTCGGCGATTGGCACGGCGGTCAGCCTGGGCGCCGTGGTGCGCGCCAACGATACACGGGCCGAAGCGGCAGACCAGGTGGTATCGCTGGGCGGCACGTTTGTGCCGGTGGATTACGCCGAAGAGGGGGGCGGTGGTGGCGGTTATGCCAAGGTGATGAGCGAGGGCTTTCAGGCGGCGCAGCGGCAAATGTATGCGCAAGAGGCGGCCGCTGCCGACATCATCATCACCACGGCTTTGATTCCCGGCAAGCCTGCGCCCCGGCTGATCACCGCCGAGATGGTGCAGACCATGAAGCCGGGCAGCGTGATTGTGGATATGGCCGCCGAGCAGGGCGGCAACTGCGAGCTGACGGTGCCGGGCGAGGCCGTGGTGCGCCATGGCGTGACGATTGTGGGCTACACCGACCTGGCCTCGCGCCTGGCCGCGCAGTCATCCACCCTGTATGCCAACAACCTGCTGCGCCTGACCGAAGAGCTGTGCAAGGCCAAGGACGGGCATGCGGTGGTGAACATGGAGGACGATGCCATCCGTGGCCTGACGGTGGTGTACCAGGGCAGCATCAGCTGGCCCGCGCCTGCGCTGGCGGCCGCGCCCGTGGCCAAGCCGGCAGCCGCTGCGGGCACGGCGGCTGCCAGCCCGGCGGCGGCCAAAAAGCGTGGCCATGGCCATGGCGCCGGCAGCCCCATGCCTGCGCGCACCTTGGCGATCATTTTTGCGGTGCTGGCGCTGCTCTTTTGGCTGGTGGGCGCCCATGCGCCTGCGGCCTTCCTGGGCCACCTCACAGTGTTTGTGCTGGCCTGCTTTATCGGCTACATGGTCGTCTGGAACGTGACGCCCGCGCTGCACACGCCGCTGATGAGCGTGACCAATGCCATCTCCAGCATCATCGCCATTGGCGCGCTGGTGCAGATGGCGCCACCGGGCGCTGCGGGCGCAGACCGGCCGGCGCTGCTGATTGGCGCGCTGGCCTTTGTGGCACTGGTGCTCACTGCAATCAATATGTTTGGTGGTTTTGCGGTGACGCGCCGCATGCTGGCCATGTTCCGTAAATAGGCCAGAGAGGTAGAACTGCATGACCGAAAGCCTTGCCACTGTCGCCTACCTGGGCGCTGCTATTTTGTTCATTCTCAGCCTGGGCGGGCTGTCACACCCGGAGACCGCGCGGCGCGGCAATCTGCTGGGCATGCTGGGCATGGGCCTGGCGGTGTTGGTAACGCTGTTTGGCCCGCGCGTGTCGCAGGGTGGCATGGCGGCCATCGTGGTCGCGTTGGTGCTGGGTGGCGGCATTGGCTTGTATGCCGCCAAGCGGGTCAAGATGACCCAGATGCCCGAGCTGGTGGCGCTGATGCACAGCCTGGTCGGCCTCGCTGCCTGCCTGGTGGGGTTTGCCAGCTATGTCGATACCTCCCACCCGCTGCAAGGCGCGGAGCGGGCCATCCACGCGGGCGAGGTCTATATCGGCATTCTCATTGGCGCCGTCACCTTCTCGGGTTCGCTGGTGGCCTTTGGCAAGCTCAATGGCCGCATTGGCGGCAAGCCGCTGCTGCTGCCGGGACGGCATCTGCTCAACCTGCTGGGGCTGGTGGTCGTGGTTGCGCTGGGCTGCTGGTTTGTGCAGACGGCGTCAATGGGCCTGGGCATGCTGGCGCTGTTGGTGATGGCCGCCATCGCGCTGCTGTTCGGCATCCATATGGTGATGGCCATTGGCGGGGCCGATATGCCGGTGGTGGTGTCCATGCTCAACAGCTATTCGGGCTGGGCAGCGGCTGCCACGGGCTTCATGCTGGGCAATGATTTGCTGATCGTCACCGGTGCGCTGGTGGGCTCGTCGGGCGCCATTCTGAGCTACATCATGTGCCAGGCGATGAACCGCAGCTTTATCAGCGTGATTGCTGGCGGCTTTGGCAGCGGCGCGCCCGCGGCCGCTGGCCCGGCAGGCGCTGCGCCCCAGGGCGAGGTGGTGGCCATCAGCGCAGCCGACACCGCCGAGATGCTGCGCGATGCCAAGCGTGTGGTCATCGTGCCGGGTTACGGCATGGCCGTGGCCCAGGCCCAGCACACGGTCAACGAGATCACCCGAACCTTGCGCGAGCGCGGGGTCGAGGTGCGCTTTGCGATCCACCCGGTGGCCGGCCGCATGCCCGGCCATATGAATGTGCTGCTGGCGGAGGCCAAGCTGCCCTATGACATCGTGCTGGAGATGGATGAGATCAACGACGACTTTCCCGACACCGATGTGGCCATGGTGATTGGCGCCAACGATATCGTGAACCCGGCGGCCCAGGATGACCCGGCCAGCCCGATTGCCGGCATGCCGGTGCTGGAGGTCTGGAAGGCCAGGCAGTCGATTGTGATGAAGCGCTCGATGGCGACGGGCTACGCTGGCGTAGACAATCCGCTTTTCTACAAAGACAACAACCGCATGCTGTTTGGCGATGCCAAGCAGATGCTCGATGAAGTGCTGGCCGCACTTAAAAGCTGAGCGCTCTCACCATTCAAAGGGCGAATCACTGGTGGGAAAGCGCGGTGTGGGGCACTCGCCGCTGCGTGCAAAGCGGTCGGCATAGTTGAAGCGGTAGGCCATCTCGCTGCCATTGCGGCAGGGCAGGCCGCCATACAGCCGGGCATAGGTGGCGCGTGCGCCGCTGCTGGAGCGGTAGGTGTCCTGGGCTTTGAAGACCAGCTTGCCGTCTTTCTGCTGGATGCGCAGGGTGCCGTACGAGGAGTTGTTGGGCGTCTCGTAGTCGACCAGCATGTCGGGGCCCTGCTGGCCCAGCTGCGAGATGATGAGAAAGTTGGAGCGCTGCTCGGCCACCAGCTGCTCCTTGCTCAGCACCCGCATGCCGGGGGTGGACTGCAGCTGAGGGGCCAGCACCAAGGCCTTGCCTTCCAGCACGATGATGGCGGCGGTATTGTCGGGTGAATCCCGCGTAGGGCCCGCCAGCAATACCTTGGACAGGCGCTGGGTCAGCGCCTCCACCAGTTCCTGCGTGTTGTAGTCGGAGGCATCCTTGGCGCAAGCGGCCGTGCTGGCCAGCAGGCAGGCCAGAAGAAGAGGGACTGCAGTCATGCGCATGGAAGGCTCCCGAATAGCGGTTGCGGGTCCGCGGGCTGGGGCCGCAGGGACCGGACGATGGATTACAGCTTGAAGTCGTAGTCGATGGTGATGGGGGCGTGGTCCGAGAATTTCACATCCTTGTAGATGTGTTCCTTGCGAGCCAGCGCGGCAATCGCCGGTGTGGCCAGGTGGTAGTCCAGGCGCCATCCCACGTTGTTGGCATAGGCCTGGCCCCGGTTGCTCCACCAGGTGTAGCAGGCGTCGGTGGTATCGGGCTGCAGCACGCGGTACACGTCGACCAGGCCGCCGGCTTGTGCCTCTTTTTCCAGCAGCTGGGTCATCCAGCCGCGCTCTTCGGGCAGGAAACCGCTGTTCTTCTGGTTGCTGCGCCAGTTCTTGATGTCGGCGTTGGTGTGGGCAATGTTGATATCGCCGCAGAGAATGAATTCGCGCTCGGCACGCAGGCGCATCAAATGCGGGTGCAGCTCGGCCAGAAAGCGGTATTTGGCGGCCTGGCGAATCTCTCCCGAGCTGCCGCTGGGGAAGTAGCAGCTGATGATGGAGAGCTTGCGTGTGGGGGTGTCAAAACGCAGCTCCACATAGCGGCCTTCGGCGTCGAACTCGTTGGGCGAGAAGCCGACCACCACATCGCTGGGCGCATGCCGGGTGTAGACGCCAACCCCTGAGTAGCCTTTTTTCTCGGCAAACTGGAAATACCCGTTCATCTCGTCAATGACTTCGAACTTGTCCAGCATATCCGCTTGCTGTGCCTTGATTTCCTGCACACAAATACAATCGGGCCGGGTTGCCTCAATCCAGGGGATCACCCCTTTGGTGGCAGCGGAGCGGATACCGTTGAGGTTGAGGCTGGTTAATTTGAACAAGGATTGGGTCATGGTCGATAGTCTCCCACAGTCAGGCGCGGATGCGCAGCTGGCGCAGGATTTTGTAGAGTTCGCGGTGGCATCCGGCGTGCTGCGCTTTGGGCAGTTCACCACCAAGGCCGGACGCATCAGCCCGTATTTCTTCAATGCGGGGCTGTTTGACGATGGCGCCAAGATGGCGCGCCTGTCTGAATTCTATGCAAAAGCGATTCTCGCCAGCGGTGTGGAATTCGACATGGTGTTTGGCCCCGCCTACAAGGGCATCCCGCTGGCCGCGACCGTGGCCGTGGAGCTGGCCCGCTTGGGCAAGAACGTGCCCTTTGCCTACAACCGCAAAGAAGCCAAGGACCACGGCGAAGGCGGCAGCCTGGTGGGCGCGCCGCTCAAGGGCCGGGTGCTGATCATTGATGATGTCATGTCGGCCGGCACCGCTGCGCGCGAATCGATCGCGCTGATCCATGGCGCAGGCGCAATCCCCTACGCCATGGCCATTGCATTGGACAGACAGGAGAAAGCCACTGAGAATGGCCAGGATGTGGCGCACAGTGCCGTGCAATATGTGCGCAATCAGCTGGGCATGCAGGTCTGCACCATCGCCAAGCTGGAGGACCTGCTGGCCTTTTTGGCCCAAGGTGCGGCAGCCAATTCGATGCGTGAGCACCACAGCCAGGTGCTCGCTTACCGTGAGCGCTATGGCGTTGGCAATCAGTAGTTAGAATTCGATAGTTTTGAATGATGGGAATCTGACAATGCGCAAGGACTGGTGTGCCGCTGCTCTGGCCATGGTGATGTTGGCACTCACGGGCGTCAGCCATGCCCAAAAGTCCCCCGCCACCAGCATGGTCTACAGCTGCGTGGACGCGGGCGGCCGGCGTCTGACGGCGGATCGGCCTATTGCTGCCTGCGCGGATCGGGAGCAGCAGGTCACCATGCCCGGCGGTGCAGTGCGCACGGTCGGGCCTGCGTATTCTGAGCGGGAGCGTGCCGAGCAGGCCGCGCAGCAGCGCCGTGATGCGGAAGAGCGCTACCGTGCCAATGACGGCAAGCGCCGTGAGCGGGCACTGGCCACGCGCTACCCCAGCAAGGCGGCGCATGACGCCGAACGCGGCGAAGCCGTCGATGTGCTGCGCGCCCAGATCCGCATCGTGCAGGAGCGGCGCACTTTCTTGCTGGAAGACCGCAAGAAGATCGACCAGGACATGGAGTTCTACAAAAAGGACCCGAGCAAGGCGCCCGCCCTGCTGCAGTCGCGCCTGGATGG
The DNA here is from genome assembly GCA_036667955.1 of Comamonas sp. Taxonomy (GTDB): domain Bacteria; phylum Pseudomonadota; class Gammaproteobacteria; order Burkholderiales; family Burkholderiaceae_C; genus Comamonas. The sequence continues at coordinate 52,320 of JAVWTB010000001.1, read as the reverse complement.
CAACCGGCATGATTTGAAGGAAGTGGACGAGCAGATCGCCACGATCAACGACGAGATCAAGGCCACCAATCTGCGCTTTGACGAAGAGGCCCAAAGCCTCAAACCTTACTGGAGCCCGGCTGCCAAGTAGCCGCGCGCACAAACCATGCCTCTCGAACCTCTGGCACCAGGCCTGGCCCTGGCCGATGACCAGCGCGCGCGCTGCAGCTGGTGCATGGCCTCACCCCTCTACCAGCACTACCACGACCATGAATGGGGCTTTCCCGTGCATGAGGACCGCCGGTTGTTCGAGAAGATTTGTCTGGAAGGCTTTCAGGCGGGCCTGAGCTGGCTGACGATTCTGAACAAGCGCGAGTCTTTTCGGACCGCCTTTGCGCAGTTCGATGCCCAGCAGATGGCACAGTTTGGGGCGGCCGATGTAGAGCGCCTGCTGGCCGATGCCGGCATCGTGCGCCACCGGGGCAAGATCGAAGCGGTGATCAACAATGCCCAGCGCCTGGCCGAGCTGCAGCGTGAGTTTGGTAGCTTTGATGCCTATCTCTGGCGTTTTGCACCTGTGCCGAGCAGTCGCCCGGCCTTGGTCACCCTGGATGCCGTGCGCCAGATGGGTGTGCCGCCGGAGGCGGTGGCCCTGTCCAAGGACCTGAAGAAAAGGGGTTGGAAGTTTGTCGGTCCCACCACGGTCTACGCCTTCATGCAGGCCATGGGCATGGTCAATGACCACCTGCATGGCTGCCATGTACGGAATGGGCGCCCGGTCTGAGCTACAGCCCCGATAGTTCGCTGGCCAGCAGCGAATGGCGCTGCAGTGACACATACTGGCCCTCGCGCTTGCTGCAGTCGCGCAGCAGGCCTTCATGGCAAAAGCCCAGGCGGGCCAGCAAAAGGGTAGATGCCGCGTTTTGCGGCTCCACATAAGCCACCACGCTGTGCAAACCCAGTTGCGCGAAAGCGCTGGGCAGCCATTGGCGCAGCGCCTGGTCCATCCAGCCCTGGCCCCAGTGCGCGGGCAGCAGCCAGTAACCCAGCTCGGCGCTGTCGGCCTCATCGTCATGGTCGTAAATGCCCACGGCGGCGATCACCGCACCGTCCAGCAGCACCGCCTGCCACCAGCCGCTGCCTTCGCGCGCCAAGCTGTCATACCAATCAAGTTGCTCCTGGGCGATAGCCCTGGCATCGCTGTGCGCCGTTTCCAGTCCGTAGAAAGCGGTCAGCCGTGCATCGCCCATTGCATGGGCAACGACGAATAGATCGGCGGGGGAAAAATCGCGGAAGTGGAGGCGGGCGGGCTGCAACATGGCGCAAGCCTAGCACCGCTGGGTGGTGGTGTGCGATAGAAAACGAGGGGCGGGTAGCTTAAGCCGCTACATGCCAGCGGGCGGGCTGGTCGCTGCCCACGGCCTGGATGCCCAGCAAGGCCGCGTTGCGCTGCAAAACGGCTTCGAACTGTGCGCCGTTGGCACCAACCTGCTCGGTGGCACCATCCCAGTAGTCGTCGGCGATCTGGGCAGCGGTGAAGTCACGGTGGATGAATTTCTGCACAATATTGCGCAGCTTGTCGAGGTTGATGCTGTCGATATCGGTCATGGCAAGCCTCCAATGCAGACGTAACCAACAGTGTGGCGCAATTGGGGCAGCTGTCAATCGGCAATCGCCGCCAACTGCGGGTTGCGCGTGGTCAGCGCAGGCCCGTGGTGGTGCGCAGCAGCCGCTGCACCAGGAAGGCGCAGACCCAAGCCACGCCGCCGATCCATAGCGGCACCAGCACATAGCTGCTGGCGCGGGCCCACTGGCCCAGTTCGTCCAGCTCTCTCAGCGGCCACAAGGCCAGCGCCAGGCCAAAGCCCCACCAGACCAGCGCGAACAGCGCAAAAGCCCAGGGCAGCCAAGCGGGCGACGTCGAACCGCCCCGCCGCTGCGATGGTCGGTTCTGCATAAACATCCACAGCGCGGCGCCCAGCACCAGCAGCAAGGACAGGCCCAGGGCCACCGGCCACCACAGCGCCAGCGGCAAAAATGCCAGAGACAGCGAATGCATGCGCGGCCCGGCCTTTATTCCTTGTTGCAGAGCATGGAGTCGGCCAGGCTCCCCACGGTGACCCGTAGGTTCTTGCCCTTGTGGGCCTGCACGGCCCAGGTGTCGCTCAAGTCTTCTGGCACCAGGTCTTTGTCCTTCATCAATTCTGGCTTTTTGTGCTCGGAACGGTCTTGCTTGACGACCTGGGGCACGATCATGGTGATGGTGCTGCCTTCCATGCGCCACTGGCCTGTACCCTGGAGCACAAAGCGGTACTGCTGCTCGGTGCTGGGCATGTCGTAGGCCAGGAAGGCCTGCGAGCGCAGTGTGTGGTCGGCGTTGAACTGGTTGGTGTAGGTAAAGCTGGCGCTGTCCTTGCCCATGCTGATCTGGAACTGGCATTCCCAGATGCCGGCCAAGTCGGCCTCGCTGATGCTGGCCGCTGCAGCGGCAGGTGCCTGCGGCGCCGGTTTGTCTTTGGGGGCCTGCTGGGGCGCCATCGGTGCAGGTTCGGCCTCTTTTTTGGAGGGCCAGAGGCTGGAGCAGGCGGCCAGGCCGGGGACCAGCAGCAGGCAAAAGGTGGTGCGGAAGAGGGGAGTCAATGGCATGCGCCCACTCTACCAAAATCTTGCTGCGCTGCAGCCCAGGCCTTTGTAGGCCCAGGCCGCTCGCCGTTTAACCCGCCAAGCTGGGGTAGTCGGTGTAGCCCTTTTCACCGCCGCCATAGTAGGTGCTGCTGTCCCCAGTGTTCAGCGCGGCACCGCTGCGCAGGCGCTCGACCAAATCCGGGTTGGCGATGTAGGGGCGGCCAAAGGCCACGATATCGGCCTGGCCGCTGGCCACGGCTTGCTCGGCCAGTGCGCCGTCATAGCCGTTGTTCACCATCCAGGCGGCTTTGCCACCCGCGCGGCGGTATTCCGCCTTGAAGGCCTCGTAGTCAAAGGGGCGGCCTTCGACCTCACGTGGCCCGCCGGTGGCGCCTTCGATCACATGGATATAGGCCAGGCCTAGCGGGGCCAACTGGTGGGCCAGGTAGGTGAACAGGGTCTGGGGATCGGCGTCGTCAATGCCATTGGCGGGGGTGACGGGCGAGAGCCGGATGCCCACGCGGCCACGGCCGACCGCATCGATCACCGCGCGGGTGACTTCCAGGGTCAGACGTGCGCGGTTTTCGACCGAACCGCCGTAGTCGTCGCGGCGTGCATTGGCGCCGGTCTTCAAGAACTGGTCCAGCAGATAGCCGTTGGCGCCGTGGATCTCGACGCCGTCAAAGCCGGCGGTCTTGACCGCATTGCGGGCGGCAGCAGCAAAGCTGTGCACGATGCCGGGAATCTCCTCGGCATCCAGCGCGCGCGGCTCCGAGGTCGGCTCGAACCGGCCTTCGCCGGTGGCGGGGTCGATCAAGAAAGTCTTGGTCTTGGCGGTGATGGCCGAAGGTGCCACCGGGGCCTGCTGGCCGGGCTGCAGCAGGCGGTGGGAGACGCGGCCCACATGCCAGAGCTGGCAGACAATCTTGCCGCCCTTGGCATGCACGGCGCTGGTGACCTTGCTCCAGCCGTCAAGCTGGTCCTGCTCGTACAGGCCCGGCACATCGGCATAGCCCTGGCCCTGGTGGCTGATGGCAGTGGCCTCGGTGATCAGCAAGCCGGCGCTGGCGCGCTGGGCGTAGTAGGTGGCTGTCATCGGCTTGGGCACGGCATTGGGCGAGCGGTTGCGGGTCAGCGGGGCCATCGCAATGCGGTTGGCCAGGGCCAGATCACCGACCTGTACCGGGTCGAACAGGCTGTGGGTGGGGGCAGTTGTCATGCAAAACTCCTTGCGGTTGTGTCACAAAATCACCCGCTTTTTGTACCACGCAGCACAGCCCTTTGCAGGCCAGGGTTGTAGCCCGGCCCCTGTCGGTGAAGCGCTCGGCCGCTTAAAAATCAAGCAAATCAAGGGGTTCAATGCTGCAAAGCAGCATTCGCATGTGGATGGCGTTGGCCGCCCGGGCACTAGGGTCAACCCGACAACACGTAATGGCAAAGGTTCTGCGCCATGATCGACCCGGGTCTGCCAGCTGCCGATCGCAGCCGTGTTGGCAGACCGCTGTCGTTTGTGAAAGAGAAAGCGCGCATTCATGACCAAAACATCGCTGGATAAATCGAAAATCAAGTTCTTGCTGCTCGAGGGCATCCATCCCTCTGCGCTCAAGGTGTTGCAGGCGGCAGGCTATACCCAGGTCGAGGCGCTGACCGGCGCCCTGGAAGGTGAAGAGCTCAAGCGCAAGATCGCCGACGTGCACTTTGTCGGCATCCGCTCGCGCACGCAGCTGACGGCCGACGTGTTTGCCGCAGCCAACAAGCTGGTGGCAGTGGGCTGTTTTTGCATCGGTACCAACCAGGTCGATCTGAATGCAGCGCGCGAGCGCGGTATTGCGGTCTTCAATGCGCCCTTCTCCAACACCCGCTCCGTCGCTGAGTTGGTGCTGGCCGAAGCCATCTTGCTGCTGCGCGGCATCCCCGAGAAGAACGCGGTATCGCACCGTGGCGGCTGGAAGAAAAGCGCCGACAACTCCTTCGAGATTCGTGGCAAGACCCTGGGCATCGTCGGCTACGGCTCGATCGGCACCCAGCTGTCGGTGCTGGCCGAAGGCCTGGGCATGAAGGTTGTGTTCCATGATGTGGTCACCAAGCTGCCGCTGGGCAATGCGCACCAGGCGGCCAACCTCAATGCGCTGCTGGAGCAGTCCGACATCGTGACCCTGCATGTGCCCGAGCTGGCTTCGACGCACAACATGATCGGCGCGACCCAGATTGCAGCGATGAAGCCCGGCAGCATCCTGATCAATGCCTCGCGCGGCACCGTGGTGGACCTCGACGCGCTGGCCCAGGCGCTGCAGGCCAAGAAGCTGCTGGGCGCGGCCATCGACGTGTTCCCGGTCGAGCCCAAGAGCAACAAGGACGAGTTCCAGTCGCCGCTGCGCGGCATGGACAACGTGATCCTGACCCCGCACATCGGCGGCTCGACCATGGAAGCCCAGGCCAATATCGGCCTGGAAGTGGCGGAAAAGCTGGTCAAGTACAGCGACAACGGCACCACGACCTCGGCGGTCAACTTCCCTGAAGTGGCCCTCCCCGAGCACCCTGGCAAGAACCGTATCCTGCACGTGCATGAGAACCGCCCGGGCATCCTGTCGGCCATCAACCAGGTGCTGGCTGACAACGGCATCAACATCGCCGGCCAGTACCTGCGCACCGATGAAAAGGTGGGCTATGTGGTGATCGATATCGACCAGGAATCGTCTGCCCTGGCGCTGGAGAAGCTGGCCCAGATCGCCGGCACCATCCGCTGCCGCGTGCTGTTCTGATGCCGCGCCCGCCGCACCGTGCCCAGCGGCATCGGTGCAGTGGGCGGCTTTAGAACAGGTTTTTAGACACCAAAGAAAGAGGCTTATGCCTCTTTTTTCTTAGCTGCTGTTGGCATATCGATGCATGAAATGCGTCGTTGTGGTGGCGCCAACCCCTCCCTAGCATGAAGGCTTCAACCCGATTGCCAGCCCACGAGGAGCGCCCATGAATGCCATCACCAATGTTCGCCACCTGAGCCCAGCGGCCGATGCCGCTGCAGCTACCGCCCTGCATATCGAGCCCCTGGCGGGCCGCATTGGCGCGGTGGTGCATGGGGTGTCGCTGTCGGGTGCGTTGGAGCCCGCGCTGTTTGTCCAGATCAAGGCAGCGTTGCTGCAGCACCGGGTGATTTTCTTACGGGGCCAGCAGCACCTCGATGACGCGGGCCACCAGGCCTTTGGCCGTTTGTTTGGCGAGATCGAGGCCCACCCCACCGTGCCCGCGCCCGATGGCACGGCCTTCTTGGAACTCAACTCCCAGCACGGCGGCCGGGCCGATTCCTGGCACACTGATGTGACCTTCAAGGCGGTCTTCCCCAAGGTCTGCGTGCTGCGCGCCGTGACCTTGCCTGGCCACGGTGGCGACACCGTCTGGGCCAATACCGTGGCGGCTTATGAGGGCCTGCCCGCGCCGCTGCAGCAGCTGGCCGAGCAGCTCTGGGCCGTGCATGGCAATGACTACGACTATGCGGAGAACTTCCGCCAGAACAGCGCCGCCAGCCAGACTGAGACGCAGGGCCGGGCCAGCTACCGCAAGGTGTTCACCAGCAAGACCATCGAGTCCGAGCAACCGCTGGTGCATGTGCATGCCGAAACGGGTGAGAAGGCGCTGCTACTGGGCCACTTTGCCAAGCGCATCAAGGGCCTGCGCAGCAACGAGTCTGCCGCCTTGCTGCAGCTCTTCCATGAGCGCATCGTGCGCCTGGAAAACACCGTGCGCTGGCACTGGCAGCCGGGCGATGTCGCCATCTGGGACAACCGCGCCACCCAGCACTACGCCATCAATGACTATGCCGACGCCCACCGCGTGATGCGGCGCGTGACGGTCACGGGCGATGTGGCGACCTCGGTCGATGGCCGCACCAGCGTGGATATCAGCGTGCGCGAGCCCGCTGCGGCCTGAACTGGGACCAGGCGCATCGCCTGGGTGCAGCGTCTTCCCCAACAGCAACACACAGATCGCAGATGGCGATGGCCGCCTGCGCGCACAAAAAAGAGTTTCCATGACCCGAACCACTTACCACTACGAAGGCGGCCTCTTGGTGCCGCGCCGCAAGCTGCTGGTTTCTGCGCTGGCGGCCGGTGCCGGCAGCGTGCTGGGCTTTCCGGCACTGGCGTTGGACAGCAAGCCGCTCAAGGGCGTGACGCTCAATACCTCGCTGTACAGCTCGCCGTATTCCAAGCTGATCCGCCCCTGGATTCCGGAGTTTGAAGAGGCCACCGGCGCCAAGGTGAACTTCGACACGCCCGGCTTTCCGGTCTACAACCAGCGCGCTGACCTGGAGCTGTCCACCAAGGGCGCGGCTTTTGATGCGGTCAATGTCACCTTCATCTATTCCAGCCGCTGGATCAACTCGGGCTGGCTGACGCCGCTGGATGGCTATATCAAGGACCCGAACAAGACGCCGGCAAGCTTTGACATCCGCGACTTTCTGGAAGGCGCGCTGGCGCCCGAGCGGGGCCGTGATGGCCAGCTCTATGGCATCCCCTGGCAGGCCGAGGTCACGATTGCCGCCGCCTCGCGCTTTGATGTGCTCAAGCAGTCAGGCCTGGCCTTTCCCGATACGACGGATGCCTGGCTGGAGGCGGCCAAGCTGCTCAACCGCAAGGAGCGCGCGGCCGGCTTTGTCACCGACAACCACTATGGCTGGACCTTTATCCCCTTCTTGCAGGCCTTTGGCGGCGATGTGTTCCGCAAGGCACCCGATGACCTGTTCCCGACCCTGGACAGCCCCGAGGCGATAGCAGCGGCCGACTACTTTGCCCGCCTGCTGCGCGAATACGGGCCCGATGGTGTGGTCTCCTACACCTCCGACCAGGCCGTGCAGTCGCTCAAGGCCGGGCGCAGCCATTTGAGCGTGCAAGGCCAGATCAACCTCTCGCAGCTAGCCGACCCATCCAGCAGCAAGGTGGCAGCATCGGCCGCCTGGGGCCAGGTGCCCAAGGGCGTGGCGGGGCGCTTTCCGGGCACTGCCATCCATGGCTGGGGCATTCCGGTGGGCAGCAAGAACAAGGATGCCGCTTGGCAGTTCATCCGCTGGGCCACCTCCAAGGAGACCTTGCAACGCGCCGTGGCCGCAGGTTACGGCTCGCCCACGCGGCGCTCGGACATCGACTCGCCCGTTTACCGCGAGCGCCAACGGGTCAACGGCTATGACATCGCCGCGCTGGTGACATCGTCGGTGGAGCTGTCGGCCAAGCAAGGCCATATGAAATACCGCACCGTCGCCGCCTACCCGCAGGTGGACCAGCAGATCAACAAGGCCATCGAGCTGATCGTGACCGGCCAGCGCACGCCCGAGCAGGCGATGAAGCAGGCGCAGACTGCGTCGATTGCCGAGCTGCGCCGCGCTGGCGTCTCGGTCTGAGCGGCGAGGGAGCCCACCCATGCCGCCCACTGCATCTCTCGCGCCACAGGCGCTCGACGCCGGGCCTGCGCGCCCGCTGCCCAGCCAGGCACGCGGCAAGCCCGCTGCGGCTGCAGCGTCGCGCCACTGGCAGCGCGAATCGGCACGGGCCTATGGCCTGGGCCTGGCGCCCGCGCTGGTGGTGCTGGCTGCCATTACCTTGCTGCCGCTGATCACGCTGGTGGTGGTGAGCCTGACCCCGCTGAGCCTGACCGACCCGGCAGCCACCTTCCACTTTGAGCAGCCCGCTGGCAACTATGCGCAGCTGCTGCAAGACCAGCGCTTTGTCGATTCGCTCTGGGTGCAGGCCAAGCTTTCCACGGTGGGTGTTGTGTTGCAGCTGCTGGTCGGCCTGGGCCTGGCCCTGCTACTGCACAGCAGCAGCCGGCTGCTGGCGGGCCTGCGCACATTTTTCCTCATCCCCATGGTGCTGCCGCCGATTGTGGTGGCCCTGGTCTGGAAGATCATCTACACCCCCGACATCAGCCCCATGCATGCGTTGCTGGAGCAGTGGGGCTGGCCGGTACGTTCGCTGATCGCCAACCCCGACACCGCGCTGTGGGCCATTGTCGCGGCCGATGTCTGGCAGTGGTTTCCGTTCACGATGCTGATGGTGCTGGCCCAGCTGCAGATGGTGCCGCGCGACCCGGTCGATGCCGCCCGCATCGATGGCGCCAACCGCTGGCAGGTGTTTTTCTACATCGTGCTGCCCTATCTGCAGCGCACCCTGGTGGTCTGCGCGCTGTTCCGTTTGATCGACAGCTTCAAGGCCTTTCCGCTGCTGTATGTGCTGACCAATGGCGGGCCGGGCACCGTGACTGAGGTGACCAATTTCTACGGCTTTATCCAGGCCTTCAACTTCTCGTACTGGGGCTATGGCAGCGCCATTGCGGTGGTGATGCTGGCCATCATCTTTGTGCTGAGCGCGCTGGTCAGCCGCCTGGGTCGGGCCAAGGGAGATGCCCATGCACGCTGAGACCTGGCACAACGCAGCAGCTGCTGCGCCCCTGTGGCAACGCGCCGTACAAGGCATGCAGCGCCATCTGCGCAGCACCGCCGCCGTGGTGCTGCTGGTGGTCGTGCTGCTGCCCTTTTTGTGGATGCTGCAGATGGCCTTTCGCCCGGCGGGCGATGCGCTGTCGCTGGATCTGCTGTTCAGCCCGACCCTGCAGGCCTTTGCCGGCCTGTGGCAAGACAACTTTGCACGCTCCTTTGGCAACAGCCTGCTGGTGAGCGTGCTGTCCACCGGGCTGTCGCTGCTGTTGGGGGTGCCCGCTGCCTATGCGCTGTCGCGCTGGCGCTTCAAGCAGCGGCGCCAGGTGGCGCTGTGGGTGCTGTGCACGCGCATGGCGCCGCCCATTGCGTTCACGATTCCCTTCTTTCTGGCCTTTCGCTGGCTGGGCCTGCTCGACTCGGTCTGGGGCCTGGTGCTGGTCTACCTGACCTTCAACCTGGCCATCGTGATCTGGATGATGCAGGGCTTTTTTGAGGCGATTCCCACGGCGCTCGAAGAGGCGGCCTGGATGGACGGCTGCAGCATCTGGTCGGCCTTCTGGCATGTGACCTTGCCGCTGACCCGGCCTGGTCTGGTGGCCACCGCTGTGCTGTGCTTCATCTTCTCGTGGAGCGACTTTTTCTTCGCACTGATTCTGACCCGCACCCAGGCGGTGACGGCGCCCGTCGCCATCGTCAATTTTCTGCAGTACGACGGCTGGGAGTGGACCAAGATTGCAGCGGCCGGCACCCTGGTGATGCTGCCGGTGCTGCTCTTCACGGTGCTGGTGCGCAAATACCTCGTTCACGGCCTCACGGCCGGTGGCGTAAAGGACTGAGATGGCTTCGATTGCATTGAGACAGCTGCGCAAGCACTTCCAGGGGCAGGAGGTGCTCAAGGGCATTTCGCTCGATATCGCCGAGGGCGAGTTTGTCGCGCTGGTCGGCCCGTCTGGCTGCGGCAAATCTACCTTGCTGCGCATGCTCGCCGGGCTGGAGGAGGTCAGCAGTGGCCAGATTGTGCTGGGCGGCCAGCTCATCAACGATGTGCCGCCGCGCGATCGCAATATCGCGATGGTGTTCCAGAACTATGCGCTCTACCCGCATATGACGGTGGCTGAGAACCTGGGCTTTGCGCTCAAGCTGCAGCGCCAGGCGCCGGCGGCCATTGCGCAGCGCGTGCAGCAGGTGGCCGAGATCTTGGGCCTGGAGCCGCTGCTGGCCCGCCTGCCCGCCCAGCTGTCGGGCGGCCAGCGCCAGCGTGTGGCTATGGGCCGTGCCATTGTGCGCGAGCCCCTGGCCTTTTTGTTTGACGAGCCGCTGTCCAACCTGGATGCCAAGCTGCGCGTGCAGATGCGCACCGAGATCAAGGCCTTGCACCAGCGCCTGCGTACCACCACCGTTTACGTGACCCATGACCAGATCGAGGCCATGACCATGGCCGACCGCATCGTGGTGATGCGTGACGGCCTGATCGAGCAGGTGGGCACGCCGCTGGAGCTGTATGACCGGCCGCGCAATGCCTTTGTCGCGCAGTTCATCGGCTCCCCCTCGATGAACCTGATTGCCGCCCGCACGCAGCAGGCGCAGGGGGAATGGCAGCTGGTGACCGACGATGGCCAGCGCCTGCCGCTGCTGCCCGGCCTGCAGGCGCAGGGCGAGCGGGATCTGTGGCTGGGTGTGCGGCCTGAGCATGTGCAGCTGGAAGTGGAGCCGCGTACGGGTCTGGCCACCAACGCTGCCACCGTTGAGGTGGTGGAGCCCACTGGCGCTGAAACCCAGGTGGTCAGCCGCTTTGGCAAACACCCGCTGATTTCGACCGTCAAGGAGCGCCTGGCGCTGGCCCCTGGCCAGCCGCTGCACTGGCACACGGCGGCGCAGCATTGGCATGTGTTTGACCGGCAAAGCGGCGAGCGCCTCAACGTTGCTTAAAACCAAGCGCCTCAAGCACAAAGGCTCCCCGTGGGGAGCCTTTGCGTTGCTGGAGGCAGCCGTTTAAGCCAGGGGGCCGGCGCTCAAAATTTCCGACAGCGCCTTGCGGGGCGATGGCGTCTCGCGCTCGGCCAGATCGGCCGGCAGGCTGGACTTGTCGCCGCGCTCGCCGATGGCGACCAGGCATTCGACCTGCCATTGCTCGCCCAGTTGCAGCACCTCGCGTGCGGCAGCCAGCTCGATGCCGGCCATCGCATGCGTGGCCAGGCCCATGGCATGGGCTTGCAGGGCCAGGTAGCCCCAGGCGCAGCCGGTGTCAAAGCTGTGCATGGCCGATTCGGCCTTGTTCGACAGCACCACCAGCAAGGCGCCGGCGTTCAGGCACCAGCGGCGGTTGAACTCATTGGGGATGGTGGAGAACGCTTGCCAGTTGGCATCGCCGTTGATCGAATAGGCAAAGTGCCAGGGCTGCTTGTTGCTGGCCGAAGGGGCCCAACGTGCGCCTTCAACAATGGTCTCGATGTCCTTGGCCGTCAGCGCCTTGCCGGAGAAGGCGCGGGGCGAGGAACGGTCCAGAAACTGGGGATGGATGGCATGGGTGGATTGGCGCGTCATGGTCAGAAGATGAGCAATAAGACCGCCAGCATGCCATATCTACCGGTTTTTTGCAGGCTCAGATTTTCTGCTTGTCGACCAGCTTGAAGGTGCCCGTCGCCAGGCCCAGCAGGTTGCCAGCATCGTCATGCAGCTCGCCACGTACAAAGGATAGGCTCTTGCCCCGCTTCTCACAAACGGCCGTGCAGACCACATCGCCGCTGCCCGGTGCTATGTAGTGGATGGTCAGGTCCACGGTGATGACGCCGTAGCGCAACGGATCATGCGCGCGTGCGGCGCAGGACAGGCCCACATCGAGCAAGGTGGCGATGGCGCCGCCATGCATATCGCCCCGGCTGTTGGTGTATTGCTTCTGGTAGGGCATGCGCACCCGGGCGCGGTCATTCCCGATGGCCTCCCCCTTGAGCAAGAAGGCCTCGGCCATGGCCATGCTGAGCCCAAAGATCTGGTTGGCTGGCTCATCCACGGTGTAGGCGGGAATGTCGGTGGCAACAGCGGTGGAGGGGGCGGTGGTGGTCATGGAACAGGGCGCGGCAGGTTCAAAACCTTGCATGTTAGCGGCTGAGGCGCCCGCGCGTGCCGTGTGGCTGACGCCTGGGAGTCGCCGCCCAGCGGCGCCCAGCTTCGTTTGCAAAGCGGCAGCCATCCCTTCTGCGCCCCCGGTTTATCATGGCTGGCTTATGCCCGTCTGGCCCCCATCGTCCTCCCTGTCGTCCCCGTATTGCCCGCGCTGCGGCGCAGCGAACTGCCGCAGCGCCGGTGCGCGCGACCACTTTGCCTGTTTGCAGTGTGGTGCGCAGTTTCAGCTGGAGCAGCGCCAGGGCCAGACCGTGCTGCGCATGCAGCCAACGGCCTCTGCACCGGATTGGAGCCGTCTGCGCAGCCATCTGCGCTGGCTGCTGCCTGCGCTGGCGGTGGCACTGGCAATGCCTTGGTGGCTGGCGCCGCTGCAGAAGGGGCTGCAAGGCATCGGGCCAGTCACGGAGAGCGGCAGGGCCGTGAACGATGCCGCCTGGGGCCGCAGCGAGGCCACCACCCTCATCGAGCGCAAAGGCCAGCGCCTGCTGCTGCAGCTGATGGAGAGCCGCGAGGGCGAGGATGTGGTTTACCGCGTGCTGGTGCGTGATGCCGCCACCGGCCGCAGCGTGGGCGAGCCCCAGCGCATGGCCATGCCCTGGGCCAGCACCTCGGGCAGCGCCGAGCTGCAGTTTTTCTCGGACGGGCAGCTGTACCTGTTTTTGAAAGGGCGTGGCCTGTGGCGGCTGGATCTGGCGACCCTGCGTTTTGTCGACCTGCTGCCCCAGCTCAGCGAGCGCTTTGCGCCGCAGTTGGGCGAAGGGGTGGTGGGTGTGGTGCCCCAGCGCCGTGACCGACCCGACAGCCTGGAGGTCACCAGCTGCAGCGGCAGCAAATACCTGGTGTATTGGCTGCTGGGCCAGATCTGGCCTGCTTCGGAAAGCCACCGCCTGTACGAAATGGCCCAAGCCGGCTACCACCAGGAGATCGCCTACTACCGCTATGAATCCCTGCCCCGGCCCACTGGCGAGGCAGACCGCGCGCTGCTGGTGCAATCCTGGTGGCGGCACCAGCCCGGCCAGCCCGCCTACTTTGGCTACTTTGATTTGCAGCCCAGCGACAGCCGCGAGGTGCAGACATCGCCGCGCAGCTATGTGGCCATTGGTGACGGCTATTCCACCCGCCCCTACGCCATCAAGGACCGGGGCCTGCTGCGGGTGAGCGTGGTGCAGCCGGCGGTGCCGCGCTTCCATGCCGATGTGATGGCTGAGAACGCGCGCCGCCTGCTGCTGGCCTACAACCCCACCCCCGTGCGGCAAGAGGGCCGGGTGATCCAGCTGCTGGACAAGGCCAACCAGCAAGTGGTGTGGAGCCGCACGGTTGACCAGTTGCCCCAGTTGGGCAAGCGCGAAGGCGGTGCCTATGTCACCGGGCAGGCCGTCAGCGGCGGATTTTTGCTGCTCAATGACATGCGCCAGCCGGCCTTGCTGCTGGGCGATGATGGCGAGGTTTTGCAAGACTTCATGGCCGCCAGTGGGACCGGGCGATGAGCATTCCCCGCCGCTACCTGCTGCCCCTGGGCCTGGGCTTTCTGTTCTTCTTTGTACTGCCCCTGCTGGTGCCTGCCACCCTCAAGCTGCTGCAGCCCAGCGCAGACAAGACCGAGGAGCTGGGCGAGGTGCAGGCATCAGCCATCTACCAGGGCGAGGATGGCAGCCTGCGCATGCTCCGGGTGATGAAGCACAGCACCGCGCAGGACGATGTGTTTGTGCTGTTGAACAACGACCTGCAGGCCAAGCAGCTGCTGGGCGAGCCCCAGCGCATTGTGCTGCCCCGGGGGCAGGTACGCCGGCCGGCCCGCTTGCGCAGCGAGGCCGATGGCCAGCTATCGCTGCTGCTCAATGACCGGCACTGGTGGCAGCGCCTGCCCTCGCAGACGGCGTTTGAGCCCATGGATGCCGCGCTGCGCCAGCGCTTTGCGGCGGAGCTCGGCACGGGCGTGTCCAAATACGACTTTGGCGAGCTGCGCGAACCCGGTTTGCTGGATGTGACCAGCAATACCGGTGACCGCTATGCGCTCTACTGGGCCAGTGGCGAGCTCTACCCCTGGGCCGAGCGGCTGCAGCGCTGGCAGCAGCGCCCCTGGGCGCAGTACCCGCAGACGGTCACCCGCATTGACTACGCAGACTTTGATACGGACGTGGCCCAGTACGGCATGCCCATGGTCCTGCTGCAGTTTGTGCAAAAAATACGGCCTGGCGAGTTTGAGCGCTGGCCACGGCTGAGCGTGCATTCCAGCGCAGACAAGCAGGTGCGCGCGGCTCCCAAGCTCTACCAGCCGCTGAGCGATGGTTTTGTGCTGAGCCGCCAAGCCGTGCGTGAGGCAGGCATCACCCAGATCGCGCCCGTTACCAGCGTGCCGGTGCAGTTCAGCGGCCAGGTGCTGGCCCGCAATGCGGACCGGGTGCTGATGCGCTACGACGAGACCCCCAGCACCGCCGCCGAAGTGGTGCTGCAGATCGTGGATACGCATAGCCTGCAGCTGGTCTGGCGCAAGTCCACGCGTGAGATACCGCAGTTGCTTTTCGATGGCGAGCATCTGGCAGCACAGGCCTGGCCGGGCGGTTTTTACCTGACCACGGGCCTGAACCTGCCGGCCCTGGTGATCGACAACGATGGCCAGACCTTGGTCGACTTTCAGCCGCAAAAACGCGTGGCGCCGCCAGCGGATGATTGAGGCTGGCGGGTGATAGTGGAAGCTAAAAGTGCCGCGCCAGGCGATAGATATTGACTGGTATAAACCGATGTTTTGTAAAGAAAATTTGCAAATCGCGCACTGCGTTTACGTAAAGCCGGACGAATCTCCAAAACTCCTACAGCCAAGGCCATCGTGCGGCGGCACCATGTCTTAACGGCAGGCATTTGCCCTGCCGCCAACCTGACACTGAAGGAGTAAGCGCCATGAGCCAGCAGAACCACCAACAGTCCGGACAGCAGCCTGCCCAGAAAAAGGAGCAGCAGCAACAGCAACAATCCCCGAAGCAGCAGCAACCGGGCCAGCAGGACCGCAAGCAGCCATCGCAGAAGTAGTCTGCGCCTGCGCGGAACAGGACGACCCCAGGGAGCACCCCATGCCCATGCAAGCCATGCCCTTGCCGATGACCAAGCAGCAGCCTTGGCCCCTGCAGCAGGGGCAGCCTTTGCGTGAGGCCAAGTACTCGCAGCAGCAGTGCAAGTGCAACCGCCGCCAGCTGGGTACCGAGCCCAAGACGCCAGGTAACGCACAGATGTGCTGATCGCCTGAGCCCTGCGCCAAAGCCCGCTTGAAGCGGGCTTTTTCGTGGGCGCAGTTGGGCATCCAGCGGCGATACTGGCGGTCTCGACCACCTCGCCAGCAGACATCCATGAACACCGGATTCTTCGCGCAACCCAACCCGGCTTATCGCCGCGCCAATTACAGTTTTGCCTACCAGTGGCTGGAGAATGTTGGCAGCCTTGCCGCCTTGCTGGCGCAGGTCGAATCGCTGCGCGCCGCCGACTCGGATTACCGCTTCCTGGCGACCTTGGACGATGTGCAGCAGGGCAGCTATACCAGCGGCCATGCCAGCCAGGATGACCGGCTCTACCTTGCCAGCCCAGCAGACATGGACTGGGACGACCCGGCGCAGGAGGCAGCCTGGGATCTGAAAGCGCTGCAGCACCGTGCGCTGCAGTTGCGCAAGGCGGAGAGTTGGACAGAGGTCTTTGGCAGCCTCAGCACCAGCCCCGACGACATCGCAGCCCTTGTCGCTGCCAACCGCACGCCGGATCTGCTGCTCGACGATGTCGTCTATATCCAGCGCCTGCCGCTGGCCAGCGACGACCCCCTAATCGCCGGCCAGCCCAATGGCTATTTCAGCGCCGATTGGGACAGCTTTCAGAACCATGCCATCCACCAGCATTTGGCAGAGCAGCATGGATACGCGCTCTTTGCGATGGGCGCCAGTTGGATGGCGCTGGCCCGCGCTGAGCCACCCGATGCCGCGCAGGCCCAGGCCATAGTGGCTGACTTGCAGGCGCTGTATGCCACCGGCGATGAGGAATTGCTGGCCCACCCTGGCTGGCAAGCCTTGCCGGCGCTGCTGCAATCGCAGCGTATCTTGGTATTGGGCTATACCGAAGACATGGCTGACCGCTGGGAATGAGCCCTGAGCTTGTACTTCTGTGAAGGACGGAAAAGAGATGTTGGCAGCCTTCTGCCCCTTGTCCCTTGGAGAGTACGAAGCGGCTTTGCAAAATGTCCACCGAGAAACGTCTCGATGCAGGCGGCGCGTCAATTCCTACACGGGCCGCTGGGCGGCGGCGCGACTATGGAGCCATGGCAGGGCATGTTGCCTTGTCATCATCTTGAAGGAGCTACCGCTATGACTCAGCCAAACAGCCAACGCAATCCCAACCAGGTGAGCCAGCAGCAATCGGGTCAAAAACCCGGCCCGCAAAAAGAGCAGCAACACCAGCAGCAATCGCCGCAGCAAAAGCAGCCAGGTCAGCAAGACCGGTCACAGCCGCAGCGCTGATGCCCACGTTGGCCTGAGCAGCTGGTAGTCGCCACCGCGCGATAACCAGCAGGGGCGGCCAGCGTGCATGCCTGGCTAGCCTGTAAAAAAGCCTCCAGCGATGGATGCTTTTTGCTTATGGAAATTTTGCGGAGAGACGCCGGGTTGATAGGGTGCGCGAAGTTATATGAGACTGTCTCGGTTGCAATTTAAAGGAATCTCACGGGTCTGCAGATATTCAAAATGGTATGTTTTCTCCAGAGTAAACTTTCATATCGCTCTGAGTTATATTGTTTGGGATTTTTAATTTCCCTTCTTGGTCAAATATATTCTCATTGATCACTATGATTTTGTTCTTTTTGGAGTTTTCGTAGTTCAAATTGAATGCATCGCCGTCAGGTGGTTCATTGTTGTCAAATAAAACATCTTCATATTGCACTGGAGCTCTATGATATCCGACAGCTGAAAGAAGTTTTTCCATTTCTTCAATATTATCGAAAATTACTCTAAATTTTATTTCTAATGCCTTTTGAATTTTGTCGAAAATTGGATGATCAGAAAGGAGAATATTTAATATGGTTTTATCACCTTGTTCTTTTTGGCTGGTGAGATAACTGACTAGATTGGCCAGAGTTCTTGATGTTGAATTTATTTGCTCAAGCATATCGAATTCCTTTCGGCGGGAATTTTCTGCTAGCAGCCTTTGAAATAATCCTGCCCATTGCTCTTTCAGCCAAGATGTTATTTCGGTGGTAGATTCAAAACCTTTGATTTGATTGTTTGTTGTAAGTTTGTATATATCTTCAAGAAATTTATAAACTTTTATATTATCAACTGCTCCATATTTGATTTCCAGGCCCTTGTTGAGTATATATGTTCTATACTCGGTTTGAACTGCTGATTCTATAAAAATGTATACTTGCTTTCCACTTTCGAGAGCAGTTTTGAGTTCGTGGTTTGAAATTGAGTGTTCGCCTTGGCGAGCATCACTGCCATATCTTCCGCCAATAATAGAAACTAAAATATCGCAATTGGATATCTCTTTGTAGCAATACTCCTCTAATTTTTCAGTGCTGCCGTATGCTATATGTCCATATTCATTTAGAATGGGCTCAAAACCCTGATCTCTAATAAATCTCTCTAACTCGGCTCGTACATGCTTAAGGTCATAATAGGTAGAGCTTATAAAAATACGTGGTTTTGCCATAAAAAAAGCCTCCTTGAAGAGGCTTAATTTACCAGAAGTAACAAATATTGCTAAGCCAGCTTGGCCTTCAGCAGCTCATTGACCTGGCCCGGGTTGGCCTTGCCCTTGGAGGCCTTCATCACCTGGCCGACCAGTGCGTTGAAGGCCTTGTCCTTGCCGGCTTTGTACTGCTCGACGTTGCCGGGGTTGGCAGCGATCACCTCGTCGATGATGGCTTCGAGCGCGCCGGTGTCGTTGGATTGCTTCAGGTCCTTGGCGTCGATGACGGCGTCGACGTCGCTGCCTTCGCCGTTCCACAGCGCCTCGAACACCTGCTTGGCGCTGTTGTTGCTGATGACATTGCCGTGGATGCGGGCGATCAAGGTGCCCAGCTGCGCGGCGCTGACCTTGACCTGGTCCATGCCGATCTCCTCCAGGTTCAGGCGGCGCGAGATCTCGCCCATCACCCAGTTGCTGGCCAGCTTGGGCTGGCCGCTGGCTTGGGCGGCGGCTTCGAAGTAGTCGGCCATCGCCTGGCTTTGGGTCAGGGTGGTGGCGTCGTACTCGGGCAGGCCGTAGTCGGAGACAAAACGGTCAGCGCGCTGGCGCGGCAGCTCGGGCATGTCGGCCTTGACGGCCTGCACCCAGCTGTCGGCAACCACCAGCGGTGGCAGGTCTGGATCGGGGAAGTAGCGGTAATCGGCTGCGTCTTCCTTGGTGCGCATTGCGCGGGTCTCGCCGGTGTCGGGGTTGAACAGCACGGTGGCCTGCTGGATCGCGCGGCCGTCTTCGATCTCTTCGATTTGCCAGCGGATTTCGTAATCGATGGCGATCTGCATGTTCTTGAACGAGTTCAGGTTCTTGATCTCGCGGCGGGTGCCCAGCGGCTGGCCCGGCTTGCGCACGGACACGTTGGCATCGCAGCGGAACGAGCCCTCTTGCATGTTGCCGTCGCAGATGCCAATCCAGGTGACGATCTTGTGCAGTTCCTTGGCGTAGGCCACGGCCTCTTCGGGGCTGCCCATGTCGGGCTCGGTGACGATCTCCAACAGCGGCGTGCCGGCGCGGTTCAGGTCAATGCCCGATTGGCCGATGAACTCGTCGTGCACGGATTTGCCGGCGTCTTCTTCGAGGTGGGCGCGCACCAGGCGCACGGTCTTTTTCGTGTCGCCGACAAAGAAGCTCACCTCGCCGCCTTGCACCACCGGGATCTCGAATTGCGAGATTTGGTAGCCCTTGGGCAGGTCGGGGTAGAAGTAGTTTTTGCGTGCAAAGATGCTGACGGGCGCGATCGTGCTGCCCAGCGCCAGGCCGAGCTTGATGGCGCATTCGACGGCCTTCTTGTTCATCACCGGCAGGGTGCCGGGCAGGGCCAGGTCCACGGCGCAAGCCTGGGTGTTGGGCTCGGCGCCAAAGGCGGTGCTGGCGCGGCTGAAGATCTTGCTGTTGGCGGCCAGCTGGGTGTGGGTTTCAAAGCCAATCACCACTTCGTAGCCGTTGATGAGCTTGATGCTTGTTTCGGTCATGTTCTGTGTTCCTCCCTGCGTTACTTCGCGATGCCGGTGGGCTGGCGCAGGTGGTGGTCGGTGGCTTGCTGCAGCTGGTGGGCGGCGTTCAGGAGCTTGGCTTCGCCAAAGTAGTTGCCGATCAGCTGCAGGCCCACGGGCATGCCGCCTTCGCCAAAGCCGGCGGGCACGCTCAGGCCGGGCAGGCCGGCCAGCGATGCGGGCAGGGTGTAGATGTCGGCCAGGTAGTTGGCGAGCGGGTCGCTCTTGCCACCCAGCGCCCAGGCCACGGTGGGCGCAGCGGGGCCGGCGATCAGGTCGCAGTCCTTGAAGGCGGCCTGGAAGTCGTCGGCAATCATGCGGCGGATCTTTTGCGCCTGCAGGTAGTAGGCGTCGTAGTAGCCGTGCGAGAGCACATAGGCGCCGGTCATGATGCGGCGCTTGACCTCGTCGCCAAAGCCTTCGGCGCGGGTCTTTTTGTACATGTCCACCAAGTCGCTGTAGTCCTTGGCGCGGTGGCCAAACTTCACGCCGTCAAAGCGCGACAGGTTGGACGATGCTTCGGCTGGCGCGATGATGTAGTAGACGGGGATGGACAGCTCGGTGCGCGGCAGGCTGATGGGCACCAGCTTGGCGCCCAGCTTTTCGTATTCCTTCAGCGCCGCATCGACGGCGGCGCGCACATCGCTGCTCAGGCCGTCGCCAAAGAACTCGGCGGGCACGCCAATGCGCAGGCCGGCCAGCGAATCGTTCAGGTGGGCCGTGAAGTCTTCGGCTGGGTGGTCCAGGCTGGTGGAGTCGCGGTCCAGGTCGGGGCCGCACATCTCGCTGAGCAGCAGCGCGCAGTCTTCGGCAGTGCGGGCCATCGGGCCGGCCTGGTCCAGGCTGGAGGCGAAGGCGATCATGCCGTAGCGGCTGGCACGGCCATAGGTGGGCTTGATGCCGGTGATGCCGCAGAACGACGCGGGCTGGCGGATGGAGCCGCCGGTATCGCTGCCGGTAGCCGCAGGCGCCAGGCGTGCGGCCACGGCCGCTGCCGAGCCGCCGGACGAACCGCCGGGCACCCGGCTGGTGTCCCAGGGGTTGCGCACTGGGCGGATGGCGCTGTTCTCGTTGGCCGAACCCATCGCGAATTCGTCCATGTTCAGCTTGCCCAGGGTCACCGCGCCGGCGCCCGCCAGCTTGCTGACCATGGTGGCGTCAAACGGCGACTGGTAGCCGGCCAGCATCTTGCTGCCTGCGGTGGTAGGGAAGTCCTGGGTGACGAACAGGTCCTTGTGGCCAATGGGCACACCGGCCAGGCGGCCGGCGCTGCCCGCCGCAATGGCGGCATCAGCGGCACGGGCCTGGGCCAGTGTCACTTCTTCATTGATGTGGAGGTAGGCACCCAGATCCTGGTGGGTCTTGGCGCGGGTCAGAAAGTGCTGGGTGGCCTCGACGGAGGACACTTCGCGGCTTTTGAGCTTGGCGGCCAGCTGGGCCACGCTCAAGTCATGCAATTCGGTAGGAATGCTCATGCAAATCTCGCGATCTTGGCGATCTCAGTGAATGGGAAAGGGCGCTGGGCGCCGGTCTCAGGTGAGGGATGCAGATGGGTGCTGCCACCCCGGCCAGGGGCCGGTTGTTGCCAGGGCCGACAAGGCCTGAAGATGCTGTGAATTACTCAATCACCTTGGGCACCAGGAAATAGCCTTTTTCCACGGCAGGGGCACTGCGCTGGTTGGCCTCCCGGTTATCGGGCTCACTGATGACGTCATCACGCAAACGCAGGGTGATTTCCTGGATCGCCGCCACGGGGTGCGACAGGGGCATGACACCGGAGGTATCCACAGCCTGCATCTTCTCCACAATGCCGAAAAAGTTATTCATCTGCGAGAGCATGCGCTCACTCTCAACGTCGGATAATTCAAGCCGCGCCAGGTTGGCGATGCGGGCAATGTCATCTTTTGTCAGGGCCATAGATAGTCGTATGTAAACCAGTCGTAAAAAAACGGGGCCGGAAAGCGTTGCCCTGTAAGTTATTCACAGGGGATGGGGTATTATCCCGTCTTTGACGCAATAACGCGGCAACGTCGGTCATTGCGCATCAAAAACCCTTCTGTCATCTCACCACACACCAATGAGGGGCGATGGAGCGCCGAAGCGCGGCCCATGCCCTAAAGGAAACCTGCATGTTCGGAGCGTTTCGTCGCTACTTTTCCACCGACCTGGCTATCGACCTGGGCACGGCCAACACCTTGATTTTTGCGCGCGACAAGGGGATTGTGCTTGATGAGCCATCCGTCGTTGCGATTCGCCACGAAGGTGGCACCCATGGCCGCAAGGTCATCCAGGCCGTGGGCCGCGAAGCCAAGGCCATGCTGGGCAAGGTGCCCGGCAATATCGAAGCCATCCGCCCGATGAAGGACGGTGTGATTGCCGACTTCTTGATCACCGAGCAGATGATCAAGCAGTTCATCAAGATGGTGCACCCGCGCACCCTGTTGTCGCCCAGCCCGCGCATCATCATCTGCGTGCCTTGCGGATCGACCCAGGTGGAGCGCCGCGCGATCAAGGATGCGGCCCTGAAGGCAGGCGCCACGCAGGTGGAGCTGATCGAAGAGCCGATGGCTGCCGGTATTGGTGCCGGTCTGCCGGTGTCCGAGGCATCGGGCTCGATGGTGGTTGATATCGGTGGTGGTACCACTGAAGTGGGCGTGATCTCGCTGGGCGGCATGGTCTACAAGGGCAGCGTGCGTGTGGGCGGTGACAAGTTCGACGAATCCATCATCAACTACATCCGCCGCAACTACGGCATGATGATCGGCGAGCCGACGGCCGAGCTGATCAAAAAGAGCATTGGTTCTGCCTTCCCGGGCTCCGAAGTCAAGGAAATCGAGGTCAAGGGCCGCAACCTGTCCGAAGGCGTGCCGCGCAGCTTCACCATCAGCTCCAACGAGGTGCTCGAAGCGCTGACCGAGCCGCTGAACCAAATCGTTTCTGCCGTGAAGAACGCGCTGGAACAAACCCCCCCCGAGCTGGGTGCCGACATTGCTGACCGAGGCATGATGCTGACCGGCGGCGGCGCCTTGCTGCGCGACCTGGACCGCTTGCTGGCCGAAGAGACCGGTTTGCCGGTGCTGGTGGCCGAGGAGCCACTGACCTGCGTGGTGCGCGGCTGCGGTATCGCCCTCGATACCCTCGATCGCAAGGGTATGACGATTTTCACCAGCGAATAAGGCGAGCGCCATACGCGGGGATACGCAATAATGGCGAGCGCCAGCGACTATGCATTCCATAGCCCGCTGCAGGCCCGCCATTGCGCTTTCCGGCCGGCTTGCCACTGGCGGTGTGCAAGATGCCCGGCTGGAGGGCCCGCTGCGGTGCTGCGCCCGTTTCTGCTTTTTCGCATGTCTCTGATGTCCCTGCCCTTGCCCCTTGTCTACCGTGCAGATCGCCGACCGGCGAGCCTGCGCGCGCCTTGGCCAAGCTGGCTGCGGCCGGGCAGGGCCTGCTGAGACAACCGCATGCCACGCAACGTCTTTTCTGGCGGTATACCGACCTTCCGACCCCAAGGGCCCAGCGCCAATGTGCGCCTGGCTCTGTGCGTGGCGCTGGCGGTGTTCCTGATGGTGGCGGATGTGCGCTTCAAGCTCACCGAGCCGCTGCGCAAGGCCGTCGCCACCGTGCTCTACCCACTGCAGTGGGTGATGCTCCAGCCGGTGCTGCTGGCCCAGGGCGGCTCCAAGTATTTCGAAGACCTGCACACCGCGCAGGCTGCAGCCGTCACGGCCGAGAAAAGTGCGATTGCATTGACCCAGCGGGCCAACCTGGTCGAGACCTTGGACCATGAGAACCAGCGCTTGCGCCAGTTGCTCAACCTGGTGCCGCGCCTCAAGACCGAAGGGCGCGCCGCGCAGGTGGTGTACGAGACGGCGGATGCCTTTAGCCGCCGGGTGGTGATCGACAAGGGCGAGCTGGCCGGCATTGCACGCGGCTCGCCGGTGATGGACGAGATGGGGGTGCTGGGCCAGGTCACGCGGGTGTTTCCGATGTCGTCCGAAGTGACCTTGCTGACCGACCGCGAGCAGGCCATCCCCGTGCTCAACCCCCGCACCGGCGCCCGTGCGGTGGCCTATGGCGATCCCACCAACGCCTATGGCGGCGGGATTGAGCTGCGCTTCATGCCCAGCAATGCCGATATCCAGGAAGGCGATCTGCTGACCACCAGCGGCGTGGACGGCGTCTACGCCCCCGGTCTGCCGGTGGCGCGCATCATCAAGATCGAACGCCGCGCTGATTCGCCGTTCTCGCGGGTGTACTGCGAGCCGCTGGCGCAGATGTATGGCACCCAGTTTGTGATGGTGATCAACCCGCTGCCCGAGGATGCCTTGCCGCCGCGCCCCGCCGTGGAGACCAAGCAACAAGAAGGCCCGGCGTCCACGCCGCGCAAGGGCAAGCGCGGATGATGCGGGCCCGCATGAACCGATACAAAGGGGTGCAGCCATGATCATGCCGCGTGGGCAGCCGTTGCTGCTGCCCGTCCCTCCGGGCTTTATTGCGCTGACCTTGGTGCTGGCGCTGATGCTCAACATGCTGCCTCTGGGCAGAGCCCTGTGGCTGCCCGATGTGCTGCTGCTGGTGCTCGTGTACTGGGGCGTGCACGAACCCGCCAAGATCGGCATGGGCTGGGCCTTTGTGCTGGGCCTGTGCATGGATGTGCACCAGTCGTCCTTGCTGGGCCAGCATGCGCTGGTCTATTCGGCGGTGATGTATGGCGTGATGCTGCTGCGCCAGCGCATCACCTGGCTGAGCGTGCTGGCCCAGGCCGTGCAGGTGCTGCCGCTGTTCCTTGCGTCCGACGTGGTGCAGCTGTTGCTGCGCATGTTGATGCGCGGCGGTTTTCCGGGCTGGGGCTTTCTCACGCCCGGTCTGTGGTGCGTGCTGCTGTGGCCGTTGATCAGCGGGCTGCTGCAGCTGCCCCAGCGCCAGCCGCCTGACGACGACGAAAACCGCCCTCTGTAAGCTGAGGCGGCTGCGCAGACCATGACCGAGATCCAGAATTCAGACCGCGCCCTCAGCCGCTTTCGGCTGCGGGTGATTGTCATCGGCCTGGTGGTGGTGCTGTGCTTTGGTGTCTTGCTCTCGCGTCTGTATGTGCTGCAGGTCGAGCGCCATGATGACCTGTTGGCCCAGGCCGAGAGCAACCGCACGGCGGTGGTGCCCATCGTGCCCAACCGGGGCCAGATCTATGACCGCAATGGCGTGCTGCTGGCCACCAACTACTCGGCCTATACCTTGGAGATCACGCCTTACAAAGTAGGTGATCTGGAGGAGACCATCGATGCGCTGTCCGAGCTGATCGAGATCACGCCGCGCGACCGCCGCCGCTTCAAACGCCTGCGCGAGGACTCGCGCAATTTCGACTCGCTGCCCATCCGCTCGCGCCTGACCGACCAGGAAGTGGCCAAGTTTGCCGCCCAGCGCTACCGTTTTCCGGGTGTGGATGTGAAGGCGCGCCTCTTTCGCTCCTACCCGATGGGCGAGGCGGGTGCCCACCTGATTGGCTATATCGGCCGCATCAACCAGCGCGAGAAAGAGCGGATCGACGACTCGGACGAAGCAGCCAACTACCGGGGCACCGAGTACATCGGCAAGACCGGTGTGGAGGCCAGCTACGAAAAGGAGCTGCATGGCCACACCGGCGTGGAACGCATGGAGACCTCGGCCGGCGGCCATGCGGTGCGCAAGCTGGGCAGCTCCCCGGCCACGCCCGGCGAGAGTGTGGTGCTGTCGGTGGACATCAAGCTGCAGAAAATGGTCGAAGACCTGTATGGCGACCGCCGGGGCGTGGCCGTGGCCATCGACCCGCGCAGCGGTGAGCTGCTGGCCATGGTCAGCAAGCCCACCTACGACCCCAATATCTTTGTCGAAGGCATTGACCAGGAAAGCTGGAAGGCGCTCAACGAATCCATCGACCGGCCACTGCTCAACCGCGCGATGCGCGGCACCTACCCCACCGGCTCCACCTACAAGCCCTTCATGGGCCTGGCGGGGCTGGAGACGGGCAAGCGCACACCCTCTACCGTCATCCAAGATGGTGGCAGCTGGACCTTTGGTGGCCACACCTTCCGCTCCGGCCATGCGCTGGGCCCGGTGGACCTGAACCGTGCGATCCAGCATTCGAGCAATGTGTATTTCTACACCCTGGCCAATGAGATGGGTGTGGATGCCATCCATGACTTCATGAAGCCGCTGGGCTTTGGCCAGCTCACCGGCATCGACCTGCCCGGTGAAGTGCGCGGCGTGCTGCCCAGCACGGCCTGGAAGCGCGATACCTACAAGCGCCCCGAGCAAAAGCGCTGGTATGCAGGCGAGACCATCTCGCTGGGCATTGGCCAGGGCTACAACAACTTCACCATCCTGCAGCTGACCCATGCGCTGGCCACGATTTTGGACAACGGCAACAGCCGGGTGCCGCATGTGGGCCGCACCTTGATTGACCCGGTGACCGGCGAGCGCCGCCCCATTGAGCAGCCGCCGCCCGTCAATCTGGGCTACAAGCAAAGCAATGTCGATGCGGTCAAGCGCGGCATGGTGTCGGTGGTGACCGGTGGTACCGGGCGTGGCTCCTTTGGCACCGCGCGCTATACCGCAGGCGGCAAGACTGGCACGGCCCAGGCCATCAGCATCGGCCAAAAGGAAAAGTACAACGCTGCCCGCCTGGCCGAGCGCCAGCGCGACCATGCGCTGTACATCGCATTTGCACCTGCCGAGGACCCCAAGATTGCCGTGGGCGTGATCGTTGAGAATGCCGGTTTTGGGGCCGGCTCGGCCGCGCCTATTGCCCGCCGCATCATGGACTACTGGCTGCTGGGCGAGTACCCGAGCGAGGCCGACATGGCCGCCATGCAGCGCGGCGACGGTCGTGCGCCGATGGGCACGCCCCGCAGGGTGGAAGATATCCAGCTCAAACCGGCCACCGAGCCGGGGCAGTAAGGGGGGGGCCTTGGCCCTTAGCGCAAGAACGCGTCGTAGCCGGTCTTGAGGATCAGCGCCGCCACCACGACGATGAACATGCCGCGCACAAAGCCCGAACCCTTCTTCAAGGCCATCCAGGTGCCCAGCATGCTGCCCAGGACGTTGGCAACAGCCAGCGGAATGGCAAAGTGCCACCAGACATGGCCCTTGGCGGTGAACAGAATCAGCGCCGCCACGTTGGTGGCGATGTTCAGGACCTTGGCGCTGGCCGACGCGTTCAAAAAGTCGTAGCCCAACCAGCGCACCATCAGGAACACAAAGAAGCTGCCCGTGCCGGGGCCGAAGAAACCATCGTAGAAGCCGATGCTGGCACCGATGGCCGAGGCCACCCAGGCCTCCGTGCGGCCGCTGTAGCGCGGGGCATGGGTCTGGCCCAGCTGCTTTTTGTACAAGGTGTAGGCCAGCACGGCGATCAGGATCAGCGGCAAGGCCTTGCGCAGCATGCTGGGGTCGACCACGGTGACCGCCCAGGCTCCCAGCAGCGAGGCCGCAAAGCCCGCGCCTGCAGCGGGTGCAATGGCGGCCCAGCGCATGTCTACCCGCTTGGCGTACTGGCGGGCGGAGATCAGGGTGCCCCAGACGCCTGCGCTTTTGTTGGTGCCTAGCAAGGTGGCCGGTGGCGCAGACGGGAAAGCGCCAAACAGCGCAGGCACCAAAATAAGGCCGCCGCCACCGACGACGGCATCCACAAAGCCCGCGAACATGGACGCGAGGGTAACGAAGATCCATTCCATGGGGCGAGATTGTCGCACCGCCGCAAGGGGTGCGGCACCGTACCAGGGCCGCTAAATAGGGGGCTGGCTGCGGAACAGGCGCTGGCTGCCTGCGGTGCGAAGCGACGAGATCGAGGCGGAAAATAAAAAAGCGCCCGAAGGCGCTTTGAAGGAGCATCTCATTTTTATTGATGCTTTTTATAAATGTTCGAATTGTTGAGATGTCTCCTCGGTCCTCTCGCAGAGCACTGTTTCAGTGCCTCGAGTGCCTCTACTATAGGTCATCGCACCGGCATGGTGCATTGGGATTTACCCGAAAGGTAACTGAATTGGTGCAGATTGCCTGTGCTACTGCGCAACGCCCGGTTTTTTGCCCTCATCCTGCGCAGAGCTGCCCCATAAAGGCGAAAAATGAGACAAAGCAGCCATTTGAGGGGCTGCAATCGGCTTTCTTAACCCTGTTGTTGCGGGGGGCAGGCCCAGAGCGGTGGTAACCGCTCTGAAACTCTGCGCCGCACCATCATGGCCCATGGCTGGCGCGTATCCACTCCGAGGCCCGCTCGGCCAGCATCAAGGTCGGAGAGTTGGTGTTGCCGCTGGTGATGGTGGGCATGGCCCCCGCATCCACCACGCGCAGGCCCCGGATGCCGCGCACGCGCAGCTCGCTGTCCAGCACGGCCATGGGGTCGTTGTCAGCGCCCATCTTGGTGGTGCCCACGGGGTGGAAGATGGTGGTGGCGATATCGCCGGCCAGGCGCGCCAGATCTTCATCACTTTGGTACTGCGCGCCGGGCTTCCACTCGACCGGCTGGTACTTGGCCAGCGCCGGCTGCGCGGCAATGCTGCGCGTCACGCGCAGGCTGTCGGCGGCGACCTGGCGGTCTTCTGCGGTGGACAGGTAGTTGGGTGCAATGGCGGGTGCCGAGCGGAAGTCGCCATTCTTGATCTGCACGGTGCCCCGGCTGGTGGGGTTGAGGTTGCAGACGCTGGCGGTGAAGGCGGGGAAGCTGTGCAACGGCTGGCCAAAGGCGTCGAGCGACAGCGGCTGTACGTGGTACTGGATGTTGGGGTAGGGCTGGCTGGGGCTGCTGCGGGTGAAGGCGCCCAGCTGCGAAGGCGCCATGCTCATCGGGCCACTGCGCTTGAGCAGGTATTCCAGCCCGATCTGGGCCTTGCCCCAGAGGCTGCTGGCCATCACGTTCAGGGTGGGCGCGCCATCGATCTTGAAGACCGAGCGGATCTGCAGGTGGTCTTGCAGATTGGCACCAACGCCGGGCAGGTCGTGCTGCACGGCAATGCCATGTTGTTGGAGCAATGCACCGGGCCCGATGCCCGAGAGCTGCAGAATCTGGGGCGAGTTGATGGCCCCGGCGCTCAGGATCACTTCCTTGTCGGCGGTGACGATGGTCATCTCCGTGCCGGTCCAGACCTCCACCCCGGTGCAGGCGAGCTGGCCGTCAGCCTGGCGCTCCAGCACCAGGCGGCTGACCTGGGCGCTGGTCCACATCTCGAAGTTGGAGCGGCCGTAGCAGGTGGGGCGCAAAAAGGCCTTGGCGGTGTTCCAGCGCCAGCCGTTTTTCTGGTTGACCTCGAAGTAGCCGACGCCCTCGTTGCTGCCCCGGTTGAAGTCGTCGGTGGCGGGGATGCCGGCTTGCTGTGCCGCCTGCGCAAAGGCGTCCAGGATGTCCCAGCGCAGGCGCTGTTTCTCGACCCGCCATTCGCCGGTGCTGCCGGTGCGGCGGTTGCCATGCCACTGCGCAAAACTGGGGCTGGTCTCGCCCTCCTGGTCCAGGCGCCAATGGTCTTCATGGCGCTTGAAATAGTTCACGGTATCGTTCCAGCGCCAGCGGGCATCGCCGGTCAGCTCGGCCCAGTGGTCGTAGTCGCGCGACTGGCCGCGCATGTAGATCATGCCGTTGATGCTGGAGCAGCCGCCCAGTGTCTTGCCACGTGGGTAGAGCAGGCTGCGGCCGTTGAGGCCGGCATCGGGCTCGGTCTTGTACAGCCAGTCGGTGCGGGGGTTGCCGATGCAGTACAGGTAGCCGACGGGGATGTGGATCCAGTGGTAGTCATCGCGCCGGCCCGCCTCGATCAGCAGCACCCGGTTGTGGGTTCTGGCGCTGAGGCGGTTGCACAGCAGTGCGCCCGCTGTGCCGCCCCCGATGACGATGTAGTCGAAAGAAGTGTTGTCTCCAGATTGCATGTGCTGTCTTTTTCTGATGGGGCGCGCCAGGCGCCCAGGGTCCAACGAATCGGCTAGTTTGTAAGCAGTATGCCGGGCTTGCCAAGCGGGAAAACCAATGCCCTGCCCGGCGTCCGGCCCATTGCCGAGCCTGTGCCTGGCAAGCGTGGCGTGGATGCTGCAGTGGCGCGGATCGGCGACCCCTTCCTACAGCGCAGAGCGCCGCAATCACGGGCTGCCTGGGTGCGCCTGGGTGACAGACCGGCTATAGTGCGTAGGGCGTGCGCAGCAGAGCGACACGCTTTATTTTTTGAATCCATGGACGATACGGCCCCTCTTATTGAGCAACTTCAGGACGGCACGCAACGCTGGGCGCAGCTGCGCGGGCGCTGGGGTGCGGCTGAGCTCGGCCAGCGTCCGCTGTGGCGCGAGTTGCGCCGCCAACTGGACAGCACACCGCCCCAGCCGGCACAGGGCTGGGACCTGAGCGAGGTCCAGTGGCTTGACCATGTGGGAGCCCAGCTGCTGTGGGACCACTGGGGCCAGCAATGGCCCGCGCAACTGCGCACCACTGAGCTGCAGCGCCAGATGCTCGACCGGGTGGCCTCCTTGACGATGGGTTGCCCTCCGGAATCCAAGGTCAACTGGTGGGGCTGGCTGATACAGCTGGGCATGGTGCTGCTGGGCTTTTTGGCCCATGTGCGCAGCATGGTCGAGATGGTGGGCCAGTTGCTGCTCGATGTGTTGCGGCTTTTGAAGAATCCGCTGCGCGGCCCCTGGCGCGATGTGTCGGGCCACTTGTATGCGATGGGCGCAACAGCGCTGCCGATCACCGCCCTGGTGGGCTTTTTGATTGGCGTGGTGCTGGCGTATCTGATGTCGCTGCAGCTGCGCCAGTTTGGCGCCGATGCCTTCATCGTCAATATTCTGGGTATCTCACTGGTGCGTGAGCTGGGGCCTTTGCTGGGCGCCATCTTGGTGGCCGGCCGCACCGGCTCGGCCATCACCGCGCAGATCGGGGTGATGCGCGTCAACGAAGAGCTCGATGCCATGCAGGTCATGGGCATTGCCCAGGGCTACCGCCTGGTGATGCCACGCGCGCTGGCGCTGGCCATTGCCATGCCGCTGGTGTCGATGTGGACCACGGTCTGCGCGCTGGTGGGCGGCATGATGGCCGCCGATGCCGCCATGGGCGTCTCGCCGGCTTATTTCATCCAGGCGATGCCCGGCGCGGTGGACATTGCCAACCTCTACCTGGCCTTGGCCAAGTCGGTCACGTTCGGCGTGGCCATTGCGCTGATTGCCTGCCATTGGGGGCTGGAGGTGGAGCCCAATACCCAGAGTCTGGGCCGGGGCACGACCTCGTCGGTGGTGATCTCGATCACGGCCGTGATTGTGCTCGATGCGATCTTTGCGATCGCGTTTCGCAAGGTGGGGTTCTAGCGATGGACAACGCAGTCGCCCAACCGCCAAGCCCGCCTGGCAGCGATGAAAAGGTGGTCGATATCCGCAAGCTCTGGACCGTGTTCGGCCAGGGTGAGCGGGCCTTTGCGATCCACCAGGATCTGGACCTCACGGTCTACCGGGGCGAAATCTTGACCCTGGTAGGCGGCTCGGGCACCGGCAAATCGGTGCTGCTGCGCCAGATGCTGGGGCTGCTGCAACCGGCCAAGGGCGAGGTGCTGATCATGGGCCAGCCCGTCAAGGAGCTGAGCCTGCGGGGCGCGGCCTCGCGCATGGGCATGCTGTTCCAGCAGGGCGCGCTTTTCTCGGCCTTCAATGTGCTGGAGAACATTGCTTTTCCGCTCAGCGAACAGGGCACCTTGCCCAAGGCGGTGGTGCACGATGCGGCCATGGTCAAGCTGCAGATGGTGGGCCTCAAGCCCGAGCACGCCACCCGCATGCCCTCCGATTTGTCGGGCGGCATGATCAAGCGCGTGGCCCTGGCCCGGTCGCTCATCATGGATCCGCCGCTCTTGCTGCTCGATGAACCCACGGCCGGGCTCGATCCCAACAGCTCGGATGAATTTTGCGATCTGCTCAAGGACTTGCATGCCGAGCTGGGTCTGACCGTAGTCATGGTCACCCATGACCTCGATACCTTGTTTGCGCTGTCCACGCGTGTGGCGGTGCTGGCGGAGAAACAGGTGATTGTCTCGGGCGCTCCGCTGGACGTGGTGCAGTTCAAGCACCCCTTTATTGAACATTTCTTCCTGGGTGAGCGTGGACGCCGAGCAATGGCTCCGGTAGCGCTTGGTGGGGCGAAGGAATAGCTATGGAAAACAAATCGCATGCCCTCGCGGCTGGGTTGTTTGTGGTCTTGCTCACGGCACTGGTCATCTTTTTGAGCCTGTGGATGGGGCGCGACAACACCAACTACACCCGCTATGAACTGTCCACCCGGGAGACCGTCAGCGGTCTGCAGCCCCAGGCGGCGGTGCGCTACAAAGGCGTGGCCGTCGGCCGGGTCACCAAGATCGAGTTTGATCCTGCTCGCGACGGCACGGTGCTGATCATCATTGCGGTGAACGCGGAAGCGCCGATCTCGCAAACCACCTATGCCATGCTGGGCTACCAGGGCGTGACAGGGCTGGCGCATATCCAGCTCGATGACGACAATGCCGAAACCACGCCACTGCCGCCCGGCCCCGACGGCATTCCGCGCCTGCGTGTGCGGCCCTCGCCGTTTGGCCAGTTTGCCGAGCAGGGGCCCATCATCATGCAGCAGGTGGAAGATGCCACCCGCAAGGTCAACGAGCTGCTCAACCCCGAGAACCAGCAGGTGCTGGTGGACAGCATGAAGAACCTGGGCCAAGCCGCCCAAAGCTTGGACCAGCTGAGCAAACGCTTGATGGTCACGGTCGATACCAAGTTGGACCCTGCGCTCAACAGCTTGCCCGCCGTGGCCCAGGATGCACGCAAGACCCTGGCCGGCATTCAGAAGACCTCCAACGATGTCAGCACGGCCATGGGTACGCTGGCCGCCAAGGGCGGGGTGGTGGACCAGATGGGCCAGGCGGTGGAGAAGGTCAGCGACGCGGCTGACAACTTCAACCGTGGCACCTTGCCGGCCATGGGCCGCACCATGCACGATGTGGGCGCTGCAGCGCGCCGCATGGGCGATACGGCCGAGGCTTTCAAGAACAACCCGCAGTCTCTGATTTATGGCAGCTCCAACGCGCTGCCCGGCCCTGGCGAGCCAGGTTTTGTCGCGCCCCAGCCGGCGGGCAGCGGACGATAGGATGGATGCCATGTTCTCTACTTCTCAACGGGTGGCACAGCGTGCCCAGCGCCTGCAAGCAGCTGGGCGCATCGCCTTGGCAGCAGCCACTGTTGCTGTACTGGCCGCTTGCTCAGCCTTGCCGCAAAAGCCGCAACCAGTGGCCCGCTATGACTTTGGCCCCACGCAGGCGCTGACGGCGCCTAGCACGCCATCGCCTCATGCCGAACCGCTGGTGCTGGCCAATGTGCGCGCCGCCGGGGTGCCCGATGCCAGCGCCGCCATTTACTACCGTTTGGCCTATGCCGACGTGCGCGAACTGCGCCCCTACACCCAGGCCAGCTGGGTGCTGCCGGCCATGCAGCTGATTCAGCAGCGCATGCGCGATGTGCTCAGCGGCCAGCGTGCCGTGGTGCTCGATGACGATGGCGCCAACCAGCTGCTGCGCAAGACCGGCTACCCGGCGATGCTGCGCCTGGAAGTGGTGGATTTCAGCCAGGTTTTTGATTCGGCCCAGTCCAGCCAAGGGGTGCTGCGCATGCGCGCCACGCTCAGCGAGATCACCCCCAAGGGTGAGCGCTGGCTGGCCCAGCAGGTGTTCAACGCCCAGCAGCCCGCTGCCAGCGCTGATGCGGCCGGTGCAGCCGCTGCGCTGGCGACGGCCACGGACCAGGTGGCCCAGCAGCTCGATACCTGGCTGCGCCAACAGGGCCGCTGATGCACAAAGGGCGCAAGCACGGGCCCTGGCGCATAGCGGCCGTCTGGGTGCTGGGTGCTGCGGCCGTACTGCCGCTGTGCGCTGCAGAGATGGGCGACGAGGCCTACCAACAAGCCACTGAGCAGATTGATGCGCGCACCGACCAGGCTTTGGCGCATTGCAAGACCCTGAGCGCCGGCTCTGCCGCGCAGCGCCGCTGCAGGCTGGAGGCCGAGAGCCTGCAGACCGTTGACAAGTCGGCGCTGCAGGCCCAGCGCCATCCTAGCGGCAACAACCGTTTCAAGGCCATGGCCGCCCAGGTGGACCGCGCCTATGTGCTAGCGGTTGAAGCCTGCAAAGCCCGCCATGCCGGCATTGACAAGGACAGCAAGGCCGCCCAGCAGACCTGCCTGACGCAGGCCCGCCAAAAACGCGCTGCCGGCATTCAGGACGCGCACGAGCAAGCGGCCAGCGACGTCTCGATTGCCACGCCCCCCAAGAGCCAGGCCGAGCGTCAGCGCGAAGCCGATCTGGACACCGCGATCCGCAAGTGCGACAGCCTGCTGGGGGACGCCAATGTGCAGTGCATGCGGGGCCTCTCGCCTGAAGCCCGGATGCGCGCGGCCAGCCGTGGCAGCGGGACCCCGGCGGTCAAATAAACCTCTCAGGCTTGAAAGCACAAGGCAGCCCCAGGGCTGCCTTGTGCTTGGATGCGTTAGCAGGTGTTCAAAACCTGCGCTGTGCCAGCAGCAGGGAGCAGCGCAACTGGAGCCACATCAGGCGCCTGGCATTGGTTTGCAGAGGAAGCCGGCTGCCGCGCTCCAGCCACTGGTCGCGCAGCGCACGCAGCTGGCTGCGGGTCAGGCGCTGCTGGGCCTGGCGCCATTGCTGGCGCTGTTGCTCCATGGTGTGGTCCGGGTTCATGCGGCCTCCGGGGTGCTGTCGCCTTTTCCAAAGGCATACCAGTCGACCTTGCGGGTGGCCACCATCACGACGGCCAGCACGGCAAACAGCGCGATCGATCCGACTGCCAGCGCGGTTTGTTCGAGCTGCAGCAGCACAAACAGCAGGCCATACATCACCGCAATCAGCGCGGCAAACGGCAAGCCACGGCGCAGGCTGCCCAGGATGTGGCTGGCGTAGTAGCCCAGCAGCAGCACGCAGGCGCTGGCGGCGATGGCATAGGCCTGGTTGAAGCCCAGGTGCTCGGACAGGCTGATCAGCAGCAAAAAGAAAATACACAGCGCCGAGCCCACCAGCAGGTATTGCACCGGGTGGACGCGCAGCTTTTTGAGCACCTCGAACATGGCCACGGCCACAAAGGTCAGCACGATGAAGAGCAGGCCGTACTTGGTGGCGCGGTCGCTCAGGCTATAGGGGTTGACCGGGTCGATAAAGCTGGTGCCAAACTGCTCCAGGCACTGGCTGCCTTCGGGCGAATCGTCGGTATTGGCTGCGGCCAGGCTGCACAGCGCGCGCTCTTGCACAAAAGCCTGGCGTGCCGATGAGGCGAGTGCGGGGATGCTCCAGCTGGCGCTGAAGCCCTGGTCGCTGATCTCGCGGCTCAATGGCAGAAAGTTGCCGCCAAACGAGGGATGGGGCCAGTCGGCCTGCATGCTGACCTGGTTGGTGCCGCCCAGCGGCACAAAGGCCAGGCGCTCCGTGCCCATCAGCTGCAGCTGCACCACCACTTCCATCGCCGCGCTGCTGTCCGCCATCGCTGCGGGCAGCGGTTTGGACTGCAGGCCCCGGCTGTAGACCGCGTGGCCGGTGCCCGGCTCCAGCGGCAATGCCTTGCCATCCACCTGGAGCGCAGCGCTGCGGATGCCGCGCGGGTCGCTCAGCGGCAGGATCAGGCGCGGTGCATCGCAGTGGCGCACCGAGGCCCCTTCGGGCTTGCCCTGGAGCTGGTTGCCGGGCGCAAACCGGGCCACCAGCTTGTCGGCCATCAAGAAGGTGTTGACCTGGTAGAGGCCGCGCGCACGGGGCTGCATATCGGTGCGCACCTGGTGGCTGATCTCATCGGGCAGGGCATAGCGCTGGAAGCTGACCAGCCGCGTCTCACTGCGCCCTTCGCCATCCTTGCCGCTCACCTCGCGGCTGCAGCGCTGCGCCAGCACGGGGCCGAACAGGGTCTGAGCCCCGGCCGTGCTGTTGACCACGCTTTGCATCGCGCGGTCGCGGTTGTAGATGCGGTCCCGGACCACATCGCTGACCATCATCAGCGCAATCATCAAGATCGCCATGGTGATGGCCAGGGTGACGGCCTTTTGTACCAGTCTGTTTTTCATGCACACCTCGTTGCTTTGTATCGGTGCGGCGAGTGTCTGCGGCCCCGGTGAGCCGAGCATGAAGTCTGTGAAGGCAGCGTGAAGTGGCGGAGATGGGGGATGAAGTGCTCAGTCCTGGACCGAGAAATCCAGGCTGGCGCGCAGGCCTGGGTGGGTGTTGGCAAACTGCAGCCGGCCGCCATGCAGCAGCATGATGCGCTGCACGATGGACAGGCCCAGCCCCGTGCCGCTGCGCTCGCCATTGGGGCGCGGGGTGGTAAAAAAGCGCTCGCCCAGGCGGTGCAGCAGGCTGGCTGGTACGCCCGGGCCGCTGTCCTGCACGCTCAGGCGCTGGGGTGCCAAAGTCAACACGATCTGGCTGTGTGTGGGCGAAAAATCCAGCGCATTGGCCAGCAGGTTGCTGATGGCCAGGCTGAGCAATGGCGTATCCCAGGGCCCCTGGCTGTCGTCGCCTTGCAGCACCAGCCGTATGCCTTTTTGCGTGGCGGTGGCCTGCAGTTGTGCGATGGCCTGCTCGGCGCATGCGCGCAGGCTGGTATGGGCCTTGGCTGCGGCCAGTTCACTGCGCTGTTCCAACTGGCTCAGCTGCATCAGCTGGTCGATCAGGTTTTGCAGGCGCAGGCTCTGGTCCACCACCTGCTGGGCAAACATGGCGCGGTCGGCGGCGGGCAGCTCGTCCTGCAGCAGCTCGCCCGCGCCCCGGATGGCAGCGACCGGGCTTTTGAGTTCATGGGTGAGCGCGCGCACATAGCCTTCGATATAGTCGCGCCCCTCCAGACGCCGGCGCATGGAATCCATGGCCTGGGCAAGGTCGCCCAGCTCGCCGGGGACATCGGGCACTTCAGGCGTTTTGGGAGCGCGGGCGATGAGGCTGCCTTGCACCTCTTGCAAGGTCGGGCCCTGTACCTGCTGTGCATAGCTGCGCAGCTTGCGCACCTGCACCACCAGCCACCAGGTGATGGCAAATCCAACGGCAGCCGAGAGCAGCAAAAAAAGCACGCCACCGCGCAGCATTTTGCGCTCGCTGCTGTCGATGATGCTTTGCACGGCATTGGCCGGCTTGGAGACCGTGAGCACGCCCAGGATGGTGCCCTGGTGCTCGATGGGTGCAGAGACATACATGACGCTGGTGGCCTCGTCGGTGGCCACTTCGCGCGAGGTGCGGGCGCCGTACTCGCCGCGCAGGGTGAGCGCCACATTGCGCCAGCGCGAATAGTCGGCGCCCACATCCAGCCCGGCGGAATCGAACAGCACGCGGCCCTGGGCGTTGGTGACTGTCACGCGCAGGTCGAGTGCGGCCTTGCGCGTGTCCCAGATCCACACCCGCAGCGGTTGCTGGAAGGCGGCCTGCACCTGTTGGGCAAAGCGGCTGTTGCTGCTGCCGTTACCGCTGCCCAGCTTGCCATCGGCCAGGTCATCGCTGGCCTGCGCAGCCAACAGGTAGGCGGTCTCCACCAAGGTGTCTTCGGTCACCTTGCGCACGCTGGGCTTGATCTCGGCCATGAACACGCGCAGCACAAAAAAGGCGGCCAGCCCGTTGATCAGGAAGAAGGCAAACAGCAGGCGTATACCCAGGCGCATGGGGGGCCTTCAGTCGCTGTCGCGCAGGCTGTAGCCCATGCCGCGGTGGGTGCTGATGAAATCCCGGTCGGCATCCACGGCGCGCAGCTTGGCGCGCAGGGTCTTGATGTGGGTGTCCACCGTGCGGTCGGTGCTGTCGCTGTGCAGACCCCAAACGGCGTCCAGCAAATGGTTGCGGCTGAGGATGCGGCCCTGCGCGGCCAGCAGGCTGCTGAGCAGCTGGAACTCGCGCCGCGTCAGATCCAGCAGCACGCCTTGCAGCCGCACGCACTGGCCCGCCTCATCGACCTGGAAGGCGGCGCTGGTCTGCACGGCCGGGGCATTGCCCGCTGCAGCTGGCGCTGGCGAGAACTGCTGGGCACGGCGCAGCAGCGCGCGGGTGCGGGCTACCAATTCGCGTGGGCTGAAGGGCTTGCTCAGGTAGTCGTCGGCGCCCAGCTCCAGGCCCAGCACCCGGTCCACCTCCTCGCCCCGGGCGCTGAGCACCAGGATGGGCGCGGGCGAGCCCGCAGCGCGCAGCTGGCGGCACCAGTCCAGGCCATTGCCATCGGGCAGGCCCACATCGAGCAGCAAGGCATCAAAGCGACCACTGGCCCACTGCGCGCGGGCATCGGCCATCAACAGGCTGTGGGTGCAGCGGATGCCATCGCGCTCCAGCGCGTAGCAAACGGTGCGGGCAATGGCTGGGTCGTCTTCCAGCAGCAGAACATGGGGGGCAGCGAGCATGGTGGCTGTGGTCTGAAGCGGCGGCCTAGCGGCCACCTCCGGCATCGATGAAGGAGCCGGTGCTGTAGCTGCTGAGGTCGGACATCAGCCAGTAGATGGCCTGGGCGATTTCCTCAGCGGTGCCGCCCCTGCCCAGCGGCACGCCGGCCGACAGCCGCGCCACCCGGTCGGGCTGGCCGCCGCTGGCGTGGATATCAGTTTCGATCAGGCCTGGGCGCACGCCGTTGACCCGGATGCCCTGCGAGGCCACCTCCTGGGCCAGGCCCAGGGTCATCGTATCGATGGCGGCCTTGGATGCGGCGTAGTCCACATACTGGTTGGCCGAGCCCAGGCAGGCTGCCCGGCTGGAGACATTGACGATGCTGCCGCCCGCGCCGCCTTCGGCGGTGCTCATGCGGCGCACCGCTTCGCGAGCACACAGAAAGCTGCCCAGCACATTGATATCGAACATGCGGCGCCAGCGGGCCATGTCCATGTCTTGCAGGCGTTGGGCGCGGTCTACCACGCCAGCGTTGTTGACCAGCGCCGTGAGGCGTCCCAGTTCGTTGTCGACGCGGGCAAACATGGCCAGCACCTGCGCCTCATCGGCCACATCCGCCTGCACGGCGATGGCCCGACGACCCAGCGCTTGCACGGCCTGCACCACCTCTTGGGCGGCGGCTGCGTTGCTGCTGTAGTTCACTGCCACGTCCCAGCCGTGGCGGGCAGCCAAGAGGGCGGTGGCGGCCCCGATGCCACGGCTGGCACCGGTGATAAGGACGATAGAGGTCATGGCTGAGGGGCTCAAAAAGGTGCCCTATCTTAGGGGAGGTTGGTCCATATGCCCACATTCCCTCAAGGCGCGGGCAGCGCGGCCAGCTGGTCAAGCGCCTCGGCGTCCTGGTCGCTGACGGGCAGATAGACCACCATGCGCATGCCGCTGCGCGGGGCCGACCACCAGTAGGTCTGGCGCAGACGGAGAATGCCGACGACAGGGTGGTCAAAGGTCTTTTCGTTGTTCTCGGGGCTGCGCACCTGGTAGCGCTCCCAGGCGATGCGGAAGACCTCGGAGTGCGCCAGAAAATAGTCCAGCCGCTGGGCAATCGCTGGGTCGCCACTTTGCTGGGTGTAGGCCGCGCGGAACATGGCCACCATGCGCTCGATGGTTTGCGGCTCATGGCGCACCACGCGCTGCCACTGCGGGTTGAACAGGTTCATGTGCAGGCAGTTGCGCTCCAGCGCGGGCAGCTTCTGCAGCGATACGCCCATCAGCCGCTCATAGGCGGCATTGGCGGCAAGCAGGTCAAAGGCGGCGCTTTGCATCTGGGCGGGGTAGGGCAGCATCTTGTCGAGCAGCTGGCCATGCAGGCAGCCCGGCGCTTCCAGCAAGCTGGGGACGGGCTGGTCGAGCTTGATGCCGGCCAGCACCAGCAGGTGGCGCAGCTCGTCGTCATTGCATTGCAGCGCCCGGGCGATGGCCTCTACCGCCTGGCGCGAGGGCTGCACCTCGCGGCCTTGTTCAAGCTTGGTGTACCAGGTCACGCCAATGCCGGCGAGCTGGGCGACCTCTTCGCGCCGCAGGCCCGGGGTGCGCACGCGGCCATGGCGTGCCAGGCCCATGGCAGAGGCAGACAGGCTCTCGCGCCTGGCGCGCAGAAAGTGGCCCAGCTCCTGCGAGGGGGCAGAGGCCGCAACGGCAGGCGGGGCATGGGGCGGGGTGGCAGCAAACAAAGTCATGGGGCGCTAGTCTCGCGGTCGATGTTGCAATGCAGTATAGGCCTTCCAAGCCTAGGCTACGCAGGATCTTGTACCAGCCTAAAAAACACAACACACTGGCGCCCTGTCTATTTTCAGGCGCTCGACCTCCCATGCGAAGAATCACTGCTGACAACGCCACTTTCGGCGTTTTTCTGGCCTTTTTGCTGATCCCCCTCTCGGGCATCGGTACCGATATCTACCTGCCCTCGATGCCGGCCATGGCCCAGAGCCTGGGCGCGAGCGCCTCCCAGATCCAGCTGACCTTGACCCTGTTCATCGCCGGTTACGGCCTGGGGCAGTTGGTGGTCGGCGTGCTGCTGGACCGCTTTGGCCGCTGGCGCCCGACCATGGTGGCCTTGGCGCTGTTTGCGCTGTCGAGCGCGGCCATTGCCGTCAGCGACGACATCGTGGTCATCTGTGCGCTGCGGCTGCTGCAAGGCCTGTTGGGCGCCGTCGCGGTGGTGGGCAAGCGCACCTTTTTTGTGGATGTGTTCCGGGGCCCGGCGCTGCAGCGCTACCTGACCTGGATGACCGTGGTCTGGTCGCTGGGGCCCATCTGCGCGCCTTTTATCGGCGGCTTTGTGCAGACCCACTGGGGCTGGCGCGCCAATTTTGTGGTGCTGGCAGCATTCTCGGTGATCGCCCTGGTGCTGGAGCTGCTGGGCGGCGGCGAAACCCTGGCCAAGCCCCAGCCCATCCGGCCGCGTGAGGTGGCCAGCCGGGCTTGGGACATCATGCGCAACCGGGCCTTTGCGCGCGGCGTGCTGTGCGTGAGTGTGGCTTACGCGATGGTGATGGGCTGGAGCATGGCCTCGCCCTTTATCGTGGAGACCGTGTACCACCGCCCGCCCACCACCACGGGCGCGCTGGCGCTGCTGATGGGCCTGGCCTGGATGGGCGGCGGCCTGATTGCGCGTGCCGCCATGGCACGCTCACTGGCAGCCAAACACCAGGCTGCCTTGCTGGCCATGGCCGGCTTTATTGGGCTGATGGCGCTGACGGCCTGGCTGCCGGCATCCTGGCCGATGCTGGAGGTGATGGCCGCCGTCGCCTTCTGCATCCATGTGGCAGCGGGCCTGGTGTTCAACATCCACTTTGCCAATGTGCTGTCGATGTTCCCGCAACATGCAGCGCTGTCGGGCGGCATTGCCGGCGGACTGGCCTTTTTGCTGACCTCCCTGCTCGCATCACTGGGCATCCACCTGGTGAACCCACAGACGGCGTTGGGCTTGGCGGCGGTGTATGGCGGCCTGTGCCTGCTGCTGGTTGCTGCCTGGCTGACGATGCTGGCGCGTCCGACACGGGCGCTGCCCTGTGCAGCGCCATAATCGACGGAGCCCCGAATCGGGAACCTGATCTGTTGAGCAAGGAGTGATCGCTATGGGAAATTTTGTAGATCTGAAGTCGGCCGATGGCCAGGTGTTTCCGGCC
Organism: Comamonas sp.; assembly: GCA_036667955.1. GTDB lineage: Bacteria > Pseudomonadota > Gammaproteobacteria > Burkholderiales > Burkholderiaceae_C > Comamonas. The sequence continues at coordinate 11,408 of JAVWTB010000001.1, read as the reverse complement.
TATATCGCCGAGCCCGAGGGCAAGGCGCGCGGCGCCATCGTGGTGGTGCAGGAGATCTTTGGCGTCAATTCGCACATCCGCTCGGTGGCGGACCGCATTGCCCAAAGCGGCTATGTGGCAATTGCGCCGGCCACCTTCGCCCGCGTCAAAGCCGGTGTGGACCTGGGCTACAGCGATGCCGACATGCAAGCCGGCTCGGCCTTGAAGGCCGCTGCTGAAGCGCCCGCCGTGGCACCCGGTGTGCTGCAGGATCTGCAGACTGCCATTGACGAAGGCGCGCGCCGCAGCGGCGGCAAGGTGGGCATCACCGGCTTTTGCTGGGGCGGCCTGCTGGCCTGGCGTGCGGCCTGCGAGCTCAAAGGCCTGTCGGCCTCGGTGCCTTACTACGGCGGCGGCATGACCACGGCGCAGGAGATAGCGCGCAGCCCCCAATGCCCGGTGATGGCCCACTTTGGCGACAAGGACCACTGGATCTCGCTGGAATCGGTGGAAGCCTTCCGCAGCGCACATCCGGAGGTGGAAGTGTATGTGTACGCGGCCGACCACGGCTTTAACTGCGACCAGCGCGGCTCCTACGATGCAGCCGCATCGGCGGCAGCGCGGGCACGCAGCCTGGCGTTCTTTGCCAAGCATCTCGGCTGAGCGGGCACTTCGCTTTCTCCCACCCAAAGCCTTGCGGGCGCAGTGCCTGCAAGGCTTTGTTGCATTTTCGGGGGAGCGTCGTAACACCCTCGTCATACCGGCTGCTGATGATGCGCGCATCGCTCACTTTCAACGACAACCATGATGCGCAGCCCTTTTTCTCATGCCTCCCACTTGCGGATGGCACCGCTCCCGCTGGCCGTGTTGGCCGCTGTGGCCCTGCTCAGTGCCTGCGGTGGTGGCAGCTCCAGCAGCGCCAAACCAGCCACGGCCACCTTGGCCGTGCTCGAGACCACGGACCTGCACTTCAACGTCCGCAGCTACGACTATTTCAAGCTGGCCGATGACCCTTCCTACGGTTTTGAGCGCACCGCGACCCTGATCCGCAAGGCGCGCAGTGACTTTGCCAATACCTTGCTGGTGGACAACGGCGACACCATCCAGGGCACGGCGCTGGCTGATTACGAAGCGCAGGTGGCACCGATTGCCTGCGACCAGCAGCTGTCGATGTACAAGGCCATGGCGGTGTTCAAGTATGACGCCGGCACCTTGGGCAACCACGAGTTCAACTACGGCCTGCCCTTCCTCAACCAGGTACTGGGCGGCGGCCTGCAGGTCGATGGCGTGGATGCGAGCAAGAAGTGCGCGGGCAATGGCTACCCGATGGCGCTGGCCAATGTGATCAGCAGCAAGACCAAGGCACCGCTGGTGGCGCCCTATGTGCTGCTGGAGCGCGAGGTCAGCGGCACCGACAGCGAGGGCAAGGCCGTCAAGCTGCCGATCAAGATCGGCGTGATCGGCTTTACCACGCCCGGCATCCTCGGCTGGGACAAGCGCCACCTGGAAGGCAAGGTGCAGGTGACCGGCGCGGTGGAGGCGGCGCAGAAGTATGTGCCCGAGCTGCGCAGCAAGGGCGCCGACATTGTTGTGGCGCTGCTGCACGGCGGGCTGGACGCCTCGGAATACCGCGCCGATATGGAGAACCCGGGCCTCTATCTGAGCAAGGTAGCGGGCATCGATGCGATGGTGATGGGCCACCAGCACAGCGTGTTCCCCGATACGGCGGCGCAGCCTGCCTTCCGCATGGCCGGTGTGGACAACCAGGCCGGCACGATCAACGGCGTGCCGGCGGTGATGGCCAGCAGCTGGGGCAAGGCGCTGGGCGTGGTGGCGCTGGCCTTGAAGTGGGATGGCAAGGCCTGGAGCGTGGACAAGAGCCAAAGCAAGTCGGAGCTGCGCAGCACCACGACCGGCAAGGATGCCGCTGGCAAGACCACGTATGTGGCGGTCGACAGCAGCATTGCACCGGTGGTGGAGCGCCAGCACCAGGCGGCGATCAGCTATGTGAAAACGCCCGTGGGCCAGACCGACTTTCGCATGGGCACGCAGTTTGCCGATGTGGGCGATGCCGGTGCCATCCAGCTGGTGAACCAGGCGCAGCAGGACTATGTGCAGCGCTATGTGCAGGCCAACCTGCCGCAGTATGCACAGCTGCCGGTGCTGTCGGTGAGCGCGCCTTTCAAGTCGGGCTTTCAGGGCGGTGGCGATTACACCGATGTAGCCGCCGGTCCGCTGGCGATCTACAACGCAGCCGATCTGTACCTGTACCCCAACACGGTCTACGCAGTGAAGGTGAACGGCGCGCAGATCAAGGGCTGGCTGGAGGCCGCAGCCCAGCGCTTTAACCGCATCGACCCGGCCGTGGCGGCCGACCAGTGGCTGATCAGTAGCTTCCCGGGCTACAACTTTGACATGTTCACCACGGCCGACATGCAGTACCAGATCGATGTGACCCAGGCCGTGGGCAGCCGCATCGTGGGCCTGCAGTACAAGGGCGCACCAATTGACCCGGCGCAGGACTTTGTGATTGCCACCAACAACTACCGTGCCACCAGCGGCAAGAGCTTTCTGCCTGAGCTCGATGGCCGCGCCACGATCTATGCCTCGCCCGATGCCAACCGCGATGTGGTGATCTCGTACATCAAAGACCACCCGCAGATCACCCGCGCGGCCAATGGTGCGGCCCAGAGCTGGCGCTTTGCCAAGACGCCGACCGCCGGCAAGGTGCTGTTCACCTCGGCGGCCAACGCGTTGCCAGTGGCGCAAGCTGCGGGCCTGGCCAATATCACGCTGGAAAAGGCGGACGACGGCACGGGGACACAGCGCGCGGTCTACCGCGTGGACCTGGGCCAATAAGCCGTCTTTGATCGCGGCCCTCAACAGCCGCGCGTGACATGCGCCGGCTGGCTGGTGGCTCTACAGCGCTATCTGCCCGTGCGGGTGAGGTAGCGCTTGTAGGAGAAAAAGCTGATCAGCGCCACGGTGATGAAGGCCATCACGCCCATGGCCCACCAAAAGCCGTCTTCCTTGTGGATGAGGGGGATGAACTCGAAGTTCATGCCAAAGATGGCGGCAATCAGGTTCAGGGGCAAGAAGATGGCGGTGATGGTGGTGAGCGTGCGCATGATGTCGTTGGCGCGGTTGCTCTGTACCGAGAAATGCATCTGCACGGCGGTCTCGGTGCTTTGCTCCAGCCGGCGCACATGGTGCACCACGCGCTCGATGTGTTCGAGCACATCGCGGCTGCGCACCTTCAGCGCTTCAAGCTCACGCTGGGCGCTGGCGGCCTCGGGTAGTGGCCAGGTCTCCAGTGCGTCCACCCAATCCTGCACGGCAGCGCGCTGGTCTTCGCAGATCTCGTCGAGTTGGTGCAAGGTCAGCCGTGCTTCCAGCAGCGCCTGCCAGTTGGCAATGCGCTTGCGCGGTGACAGCAGCGCGCTTTGCCACTGGTCCAGATGGCGAGAGAGCTCGCGGCGCAGATCCAGGTAGTTGTCCACGATGATGTTGACCACGCGCATCATCAGATCGAAAGGCGAAGCGGGCAGACGGATGGGCTGCATGCCGCCAGGGCTGGGGGTGCTGCCGGGGTTGCGGAAGGCCTTGTCCTCGCGGGCCAGGCGCTCTTGTGTGGCATCCGATATCTGGCCCAGGTCGGGTGCCTCCGTGCCCTGGGGCGGGGAGCCGGTTTTGGCAAACTGCAGCAGGCGCTGGGCATAGGCATCGCGCACCGTGCAATCTTCGGGGTGCACCGACAGCAGCACCCGCTCCCAGGCAGCAAAGCCCACCGGAATGGTGCTGATGTGGGGCCCGTCATTGAGGGGTTTGGCGGCGGCAGTGCGCCGGGCTGCCGCCAAGGCGGCGGTGCCCGCTCGCGAGGGCGTGCTGGCCAGGCGGCGTATCACCAGCAGGTCGTACTGCGAGGTGTAGTCATAGTGGGAGGGGAGTTGGGCATTGAGCAGGTCGGAGACATGCAGATCCACCAGCGGCGCGCCGCTGAGCTTTTGCAGCGCCAGCTGCAGGCTGCCTAGCTGCTCGCTGAAATAGCTGCGCGTGCAGGCCAGCCACAAAAAGCCTTTGTCCGGAAGTTCATAGGGCACGGCGGCCAGCTCGCTGGCCTCGTTGCCGATGATGTGAAAGATACGGATGCTGCTGGGTGTACTCACCGGAATTCCTCGATCGATTCAGGCGCAGCATGGCAAAAAAAACGGGCTTGTGCAAGCCCGTCCTGGTATTTTTGCTATCAGTTTTTCTCTTTGAGCCAGCGCGCAGCATCCAGCGAGAAATAGGTGAGGATGCCATCCGCGCCAGCGCGCTTGAAGGCCAGCAACGACTCCATCATCACCTGGTCATGGTCCAGCCAGCCGTTTTGCGCGGCGGCCTTGAGCATGGCGTATTCGCCGCTGACCTGGTAGGCAAAGGTGGGCACCTTGAACTCGTCCTTGACGCGGCGCACCACATCCAGGTAGGGCATGCCGGGCTTGACCATCACCATGTCGGCGCCTTCGGCCAGGTCTTGTGCCACTTCGCGCAGGGCTTCGTCGGTGTTGGCCGGGTCCATCTGGTAGACGTTCTTGTCGGCCTTGCCCAGCGCGCCGCGCGTGCCCACCGCATCGCGGAAGGGGCCGTAGAAGGCACTGGCGTACTTGGCGCTGTAGGCCATGATGCGGGTATAGATGTGGCCATGGGATTCAAAGGCCTCGCGGATGGCACCAATGCGGCCGTCCATCATGTCGCTGGGGGCGACGATGTCCACGCCGGCTTCGGCATGGTTGAGTGCCTGGCCCACGAGGATCTCTACCGTCTCGTCATTGAGGATGTAGCCGGTCTCGTCGAGCAGGCCGTCCTGGCCGTGGCTGGTGTAGGGGTCCAGCGCCACATCGGTCATCACGCCCAGTTGGGGAAATTCATTTTTCAGTGCCCGCACCACACGCGGAATCAGGCCGTCGGGGTTGAGCGCCTCTTTGCCGTCGGGCGTCTTCAGTGCCGAGTCAATCTGCGGGAACAGCGCCATCACCGGAATGCCCAGCGTCACGCACTGCTCGGCCACGGGCAGCAGCAGGTCCAGGCTCAGGCGGTCGACGCCGGGCATGGACAGCACGGGTTCACGCTTGCCTTGCCCCTCATGCACAAACACCGGGTAGATGAAGTCGTGCGGGGTGAGCACGTTCTCGCGCACCAGGTTGCGGGTGAAGGCATCGCGGCGCAGACGGCGCGGGCGGTTGTGGGGAAAGGGGGTGGGGCTGGACAGATGCATGCAGCGATTGTGCGCCAGATCCAGCGCAGGCTGCAGAGGGCCGCCCCGAGAGACTGCGCTGGGCATGGAGGATTGGCGGCGGGCCAGGCGCTTGCTTGCGCTAGATCAAGGCCATGTTCAGCGCTGGACTCCGGGGGCTTTGAAACCGGGGTCATGCGCTGGGCCATCACCCTAGCCACTACACTGTGGCCCATGCTCATGCTGTGGATCAAAGCCTTTCATATCGTATTTGTGGCCAGCTGGTTTGCGGGCCTGTTTTACCTGCCCCGGATCTTCGTGAACCTGGCCATGGTGCCGGCCGATTCCGAGGCCGAGCGGGCGCGCCTGTTGCTGATGGCGCGCAAGCTCTTGCGCTTCATGACGATGATCGCGGTGCTGGCGCTGGGCCTGGGCCTGTGGCTGTGGCTGGGCTGGTGGCGCGGAGCAGGTGGCTGGCTGCATGCCAAGCTGTTCTTTGTGCTGCTGGTCATCGGCTATCACCACGCCTGCGCCGTGCTGCTGCGCAAGATCGCCAACGGCACGGACCGGCATTCGCATGTCTGGTACCGCTGGTTCAATGAGGTGCCGGTGGTGGCCATGGTCATCATCGTGGTGCTGGCGGTGGTCAAGCCTTTTTAACCCGCGCGCCCCTCCGTACGCACACCCATCCGCATCCCTATTTGCGAACCAGGGCCACCGATGACCATGCCTGACAGCAGCCCCGCGCCGAACGCCCCGCAAGTGCCTGCCTCGCCGGGCGAGCACCGCACGATTGCCTGGCCGCTGGTGCCGGTGTATGTGGCGCTGATCATCTTTGCCAGCCTGTTCCCGTTTGCCGGCTGGCGCACCCAGGGCATCTCGCCGGCGGAGTTTTTGCTCGCCCGCATTCCGCCGCCTTATTGGACCTGGTTCGATGTCTGGATCAATGTGGCCGGCTATGCCCCACTGGGCTTGTTGCTCAGCCTGGGCTGGTGGCGCCAGGGTTGGCTCAAGACCGGATGGATCTGGGCCCTGTGCATGGGCAGCCTGCTGTCACTGACCATGGAGTTCTTGCAGATATTTCTGCCTTTGCGCGTCTCCAGCAATATGGACTGGCTGCTCAACAGCATCGGCACCCTGCTGGGGGCACTGATGGTGCCCCTGCTGGCCTGGCTGGGGATCTTGCGGCGCTGGCGCGATGTGCGCGCACGCTGGTTTGATACCGATGCGCGCGGCGCCATTGTGCTGCTGATGCTGTGGCCGCTGGCGCTGCTGTTTCCGGCAGCGCAGCCCTTTGGCCTGGGCCAGGTGTTTGACCGGCTGGAGATGTGGCTGGTGGATATGCTGGAGAACTCGGCTTTCGAGCACTGGATGCCCAACTTCATGCAGGCCACCGAGCCGCTGTCGCCCATCGGGCAATTGACCGCTGTGCTGCTGGGCCTGCTGATTCCCTGCTGGCTGGCGTTCAGTGTCATGGGTAGCGTGAGCCGGCGCATGGCCATGGTGGGGCTGCTAGTGCTGGGAGGGATTGGATTCTCGGCCCTGTCGTCATCACTGAGCTATGGCCCCCTGTATGCCTGGGACTGGCTGGACCAGCCCACCCGCCTGGGCATTGCGCTGGCCGTAGCCCTGGCGCTGCTGCAGGTGGGCATGCCGCGCCGCTATTGCGTGTTGCTGCTGCTGATGGGGCTGATGATCGATCTCAACCTGCTCAACCAGTCCCCCCCCAGCCCGTACTACGCCGATGCGCTGCAATCGTGGGAGCAGGGGCGGTTCATCCGCTTTTTCGGTCTGGGCCAGTGGCTGAGCTGGCTGTGGCCGTTTGCCGTGATGGCCTATGTGCTGCTGCGGCTGGGCCGGGTGCCGGCGGAGGTGGTGGCGCGCCGGCGGCTGCGCTCCGCAGCATCTCCCGCCGATAAAGCCTAAACGCAGTAGCCCGTGGCAGTATTGCGCCCCTTGGGCCACAGGCGGGCGCCAAGCTGCCACAATGGGGGATCGCATTCGAAGAGAGCTTGGCATGAGTGAGCAAAAACCTGGCAGCAACGGCCAGTACTACGAGCACCATGTGTTCTTCTGTCTCAATGACCGTGTCAATGGCGAAGAAAGCTGTGCCCACCACGGCGCCCAGGACATGTTTGACCACTGCAAGGCACGCGTCAAAGCCGAGGGCCTGAACGGCCCGGGCAAGGTGCGGGTCAACAAGGCAGGCTGCCTGGACCGCTGCGCGGGCGGCCCCATCTTGGCGGTCTACCCCGAAGGCGTCTGGTACACCTATATCGACAAGGACGACATCGATGAAATCGTCGAGTCGCACCTGAAAAATGGCCAGGTGGTCGAGCGCTTGCTGACCCCGCCCGATGTGGGCCGCTGAGCCTTCCGCTTTTCCCCGACAGACACCGGGCCGCATTGCCGCCGCAGGCCGTGCCGGGCCCGCCTTGGAGTTGACCGCGTCATGAATGCGCAAACCGAACGTTTCACCATCAATGGGCCAGCAGGCATTCTGGAAGTGGCCCGCGACCTGGCGGCCAGCCCCGATGGTCTGCTGCGGGGCACGGCCATCATTGCCCATCCCCATCCGCTGTTTGCCGGCACCATGGACAACAAGGTGGTGCAGACCCTGGCACGCGCCTTTGTCGGCAGCGGCTGGACGGCGCTGCGCTTTAACTTTCGCGGTGTCGGCCAGTCGGCGGGCAGCTATGACGAAGGCCGGGGCGAGCGCGAGGATTTTCTGGCCGTGGTCGCGCAGCTGGCGCCGCAAGGCCCTCTGGCGCTGGCCGGTTTCTCGTTCGGCTCCTTTGTGATGAGCCATGCCTTGGCGGAACTTTGGCCCCAGCGCCAGATCGACAAGGCGGTGTTCGTGGGCACGGCGGCGTCGCGCTTTACGGTAGCGACTTTGCCGCCTGAAGCCCATGAGCGCACCCTGGTGGTGCATGGCGAAGCCGATGACACGGTGCCGCTGGCGGCGGTGATGGATTGGGCGCGGCCACAGATACTACCGGTTACGGTTGTGCCGGGAGGCGGGCATTTTTTCCACGGACAATTGCCCCTTCTCAAAGGCTTGGTCACACGCCACCTGCTTTCCCCCACCATTTGACGGTGGTGTAGTATTGCTATTGTTTTTGATAGCCTGCAGCCCGCCAAAATGCGGTTGCAGGCACTTTGTTCTAAGAGTTGGACGACATGAAATCGAGCTTGATGCCCACCCTGCGTACCTGGGCTGCAGCAGCGCTGCTGGTGCCCACCCTGGCCTTTGCGCAATTGGCTGCGCCCCAGCCGCCGGAGATTGCGGCGCGCAACTACCTGTTGTTTGACGTGACCACTGGCCAGGTTCTGGCGGCCAAGGATGTGGATGCACCGGTCGAGCAGGCGTCGCTCACCAAGCTGATGACCGGCTATGTGGTGTTTGATGCGCTGCGCAACAAGAAGATCAGCCTGGAGCAGACCATGCCGGTGAGCGAGCGCGCCTGGAAGATGCCGGGCTCGCGCATGTTCATTGACCCCAAGATGCAGGTCAAGGTGGACGACCTGCTGCACGGCATGATCGTGCAATCGGGCAACGATGCCACGATGGCGCTGGCCGAAGCGGTGGGCGGCACGGCCGAGAACTTTGTGCGCCTGATGAACGAGCAGGCCAAGGCGCTGGGCATGACCAACACGGCCTACAAGAACCCCGAAGGCCTGACCGAGCCCGGCCACACGACGACGGCCAAAGACCTGAGCATTCTGGCCAACCGCCTGATCAAGGACTTCCCCGAGTACATGCACTATTACTCGACCAAGCAGTGGTTCTACCCTGGCACGCCCAAGTCGAACGGCACCAATCGTAATACTTTGTTGTTCCGCGACCCGACGGTGGATGGCCTCAAGACCGGCCACACCAATGCCGCCGGCTACTGCCTGGTCTCCACGGCCAAGCGCCAGGTGCCCAATGCGGGCGAGCGCCGCCTGATCTCCATCCTGCTGGGAGCCGCCAGCGACAAGGACCGCGCCAACGAAAGCCAGAAGCTGCTGAATTGGGGCTACACCGCCTTCGATACCGTCAAGCTGTTTGATGGCGGCCAGGCGGTTGCCACCCCCAAGGCCTGGAAGGGTGCGCAGGACACGGTCAAGATCGGTAGCGTAGCGCCCATCGTGGTGAATGTGCCCGCCGGCACCGGCGGCAAGCTCGAAACCCAGGTGGTAAGCCAGGAGCCGCTGATTGCGCCATTCACCAAGGGCCAGAAGCTGGGCACCTTGAAGGTGATGGCGGGCGGCCAGCAAGTGGCCGAGGTGCCGCTGGTGGCTTTGGATGATGTGGCAGAAGCGGGCATCTTTGGCCGCGCCTGGGACGCTATCCGCCTGTGGATCAAGTAAAAAGCTGCTGATTGCAGGCGCCTGAGCGCTGGCCATCGGAATCTTGCCCCTCTTTGCAAAGCGTGCCTGGTGCACGCTTTGTGGTTTCTGCATCATTAAAAACAAGAGCAGCCTAGGTAGGTTGGGCGCGCAGTGCACGAGAAAACCTGGGGAATAAAAGCGCAGGCTGAGTCGGCAGACACGGGCATGCAAAGACCAGCATTTGCCCAAACCGGGACTAGGTGATACATTAGAGGGCTTTTCGGAATTTCCGAAGGGGCTGCCGTCTTTGTCTTTCAGGCAAGGGCTTGGCAGCAATTCACGGTAAGTTCACGGTAATTTCACGTTTAGGGACGTTTATTAATGCCAACCATTAACCAACTCGTGCGTCAGGGCCGCACGGTAGAAGTTGTTAAATCCAAGAGCCCTGCTATGGAAAACTGCCCCCAACGCCGTGGCGTGTGCACTCGCGTGTACACCACCACACCTAAGAAGCCTAACTCGGCTCTGCGTAAGGTGGCTAAGGTTCGTCTGACCAACGGTTTCGAAGTTATTTCGTACATCGGCGGTGAAGGCCACAACCTGCAAGAGCACAGCGTTGTGCTGGTGCGCGGTGGCCGTGTGAAGGACTTGCCAGGTGTGCGTTACCACATCGTGCGCGGTTCGCTTGACCTGCAAGGCGTCAAGGACCGTAAGCAGTCCCGTTCGAAGTACGGTGCCAAGAAGCCAAAGGCTAAGTAAGCCCTGGTTTTTTGAACAGAGATATAGGTGCTGTGTCCCGCGTGGCGCGAGATTCAGCGTAGTGACCCCAAGCGCAAGTGTTTTGTGTGGGTCGAGTAAGTGGGAGTCCTTGATTGGCTCTCGCGGTGTCTGAAAAGATGCCAACTGAAGCAAAGATAGAGGTAAAAAATGCCACGTCGTCGCGAAGTCCCCAAACGTGAAATTCTGCCGGATCCAAAGTTCGGCAATGTAGAGCTGTCCAAATTCATGAACGTGATCATGGAAGGCGGCAAGAAGGCAGTTGCAGAGCGCATCATTTACGGCGCTCTGGATCTGATCGAGAAGAAGCACCCTGGCAAAGATCCTCTGGAAGCTTTCGTTGTTGCCATCAACAACGTCAAGCCTATGGTTGAAGTGAAGTCCCGCCGTGTTGGCGGTGCCAACTACCAGGTGCCAGTGGAAGTGCGTCCTGTCCGTCGTCTGGCTCTGTCCATGCGTTGGCTCAAGGAAGCGGCTCGCAAGCGCGGTGAGAAGTCCATGGCCCAGCGCCTGGCCAACGAACTGCTGGAAGCGACCGAAGGCCGTGGCGGTGCGATGAAGCGCCGTGACGAAGTGCACCGCATGGCCGAAGCAAACAAGGCATTCAGCCACTTCCGCTTCTAATCAGCGCGATCTGTCTCGATACTGCAAAGGCCGCATGCAACAATTTTTGCCTGCGGCCTTGCTCGGATTGAGACTGCCCACACATCGTAGGCTGATGCCTGCGCTATCCGCCAGTCCGCATCGCCTCCACACTTACTGATCAATAAAGGATCATCCATGGCTCGCAAGACCCCCATCGAGCGCTACCGCAATATCGGTATTTCTGCGCACATCGACGCAGGTAAAACCACCACGACCGAACGTATCCTGTTTTACACCGGCGTGACCCACAAGCTGGGTGAAGTGCACGACGGCGCTGCTACCACCGACTGGATGGAGCAAGAGCAAGAGCGCGGTATCACCATCACTTCCGCTGCAGTGACCTGCTTCTGGAAGGGCATGGACCTGTCCTACCCCGAGCACCGCTTCAACATCATCGACACCCCCGGCCACGTGGACTTCACGATTGAAGTGGAACGTTCCATGCGCGTGCTCGACGGTGCTTGCATGGTGTACTGCG